>JAJFVL010000008.1 GCA_021371855.1 Bacteroidales bacterium
GAACAAGGATTAACGATTTGGGAAGAAGAATGTTGAACAAGGATTAACGATTTGAGAAGAAGAATGTTGAACAAGGATTAACGATTTGAGAAGAAGAATGTTGAACAAGGATTAACGATTTAAGAAGAAGAATATCGAACAAGGATTAACGATTTGAGAAGAAGAATATCGAACAAGGATTAACGATTTGAGAATTAAGAAGAAAAAGAAGAAGATGAAGAAGAAAGAAGAATATTACTAATAAATATGTAAATGATGGGAAATAATAAGGTTAGTAAGTTTGATCTGGAAGAACGGCTAATAAATTTTGCTGTAGTAATAGTTGAAATATGTGAGAATATGAAGGATACGAAATCTTCAAATCACCTTGCGGGACAATTAATCCGATCAGGGACTTCACCTGCTCTGAATTATGGTGAAGCTCAGAGTGGAGAATCCAGAAAAGATTTTATTCATAAAATTAAAATTGTACTTAAAGAATTAAGAGAGAGCTATGTATGTCTGAAGATAATATATAGAAGCAAACTTTGTAAATCAGAAGAGAAAATAGAACAGGCGATGAGCGAGAATAATGAATTGATCTCAATTTTTGTTAAAAGCGCCGAGACAGCACAGAAAAATCTGATAAATGAAATTAGTACATAAATGAATTCTCAAATCAAAAAATCGTTAATCCTTGTTCTTAAATCAATTACAGACAATTTAACAAAATAAATTCTGCTTCAATGAAAGGGATGACTTTAATAGTAAAAAAGACTACTCAGCTTATCGGAGGTATGATTTTTATGTACGGAATTTATGTCGTTGCTCATGGCCATCTTACCCCTGGAGGGGGATTCGCAGGAGGAGTTATAATTGCTGGGTCATTTATTCTGATAACTCTGGCTTATGGTGATGATTTTCTGAAGCTTGTAGGAGAAAAAGCAGGAACCACAATGGTTGAGAGTTTTGCTACAATCATGGTAATTCTGATTGCCACTTCAGGTTTTCTGTTTGGGACAAGAATCTTTTTTAACAATTTTCTTCCTAAAGGCGTCGTAGGACATCTTGTAAGCGCCGGGGTACTACCACTTTACAATATTTTTGTTGGAACCGAGGTAGCTGCATCGATATTTATAATATTTCTTTCACTAATAATCTTTAAGGAGGAGTCATCAAAATGATAGCTTACATAATGTGTTTCATATTATTTCTTGTAGGATTGTACGGTGTCATAACCAGGAGAAACCTTGTCAAAATAGCAGTTTCACTGTCCATAATGGAAATAAGTACCTTCCTTTTTTTTGCACTTATCGGATACATCGACGGAGGCATTGCCCCGATTGTTGATCCTGCTGATCCAGCCAAAACATATGTGGATCCCTTACCTCAGGCTCTGATACTCACTGCTATTGTAATCGGACTGGCAACAACTGCGATGCTGATGGCTGTTATAATAAGGCTTTACAGAAAATACGGAACTTTCGATATAAGAGAGATAAAAAAATTAAGAGGATAATATATGAATCCACTTATACCATTATTTGTTGTTACACCTCTGGTCGGGGCATTCCTGATAATGATTACGGGAAGATTCATTAAGGAATCTGACAAGTATTTGACCTCTTTTGTTCTTCTTTTCCTTGTCTTTATCAGCTTTTATTCCCTTCTCACAACAGGTGAAAATTTATCTGTTTACAAAGTCGGAGGATGGGAACCAATAAACAAAGTTCCAATCGGCATTTATATGGTCATGGATGGCTTCACATCAATTTTTGTTTGCATTATAAATCTTATTGGCTTCTTATCTGCCTTTTATTCATCTTCTTATATCAAAAGATATACCGCCGGAAATTATTTCTACGCTTTATTCTGTCTTATGATTGCCGGAATGAATGGAGTTGTACTCAGCGGAGACCTGTTCAATATATTTGTATTCCTGGAAATTTCTGTTATCTCATCATATGCCTTAGTAGCATTCGGAGTTGAAAAGAATGAATTGGAAGCCTCATTCAAGTATCAGGTTTTAGGCGGATTAGCTTCATTTTTAATACTGTTCGGAATAGGATTCATTTACTGGAAAACCAAGACACTGAATATTGCAGATATTAAAGAAGTTTTCAATGCCGGCTATGACAAATCATATTATCTCTTTGTACAAATATTGATACTCAGCGGCTTTGGTCTTAAAGCAGCCATTATTCCATTCCATGCATGGTTACCTGATGCACATTCATCAGCCCCTTCCCCTATTTCAGCAATGCTGTCAGGTGTTCTCATAAAAGCTGTCGGGATCTATGTGATCATCAGATTATTCTTCAACATGTTTGCTGTGAGTGAAGGAATGGCGATTCTGATTACAACTCTTGGGACCTTATCAATGGTAATCGGAGTATTCCTGGCTATAGGGCAATGGGATATTAAAAGGCTCCTGGCTTATCATAGTATAAGCCAGATGGGATATGTTGTTCTTTCTGTCGGTATAGGTATGACCCTGGTTTCAAGGGGGGCAAATCAGGAAGTTGCTTCTTTGGCAATTGCCGGTGGAATTTTTCATCTTATTAATCATGCTGCATTTAAAGGTCTTTTATTCCTGAATGCAGGGGCGATTGAATATACTATTGGCACACGCGATCTTAAGGAAATGGGTGGATTAGCCAAATCAATGCCGGTGACATCTGCCACCTCTTTTATAGCATCAATGTCCATTTCAGGTATACCACCTTTTAACGGATTCTTCAGTAAACTGATTATTATTATTGCAGCAATCATGGCTAAGTTTTATCTTCTTGCCGCACTTGCAGTAATTGTCAGTATTATAACACTGGCTTCATTCCTTAAATTCCAGCGATATGCCTTCTATAGTAAATCTGATGTTATGAAGAATCCGCAGATCAAAGAAGTTCCATTTCCTATGGTGTTCAGCATGGTTATCTTAAGTATTATTTGTGTGCTTCTTAGCCTGCTTGCCATTCCCGATATCAGGGATGCAATACTGACTCCGGCTGTCAATATTCTTACGGACCCAATAAAATATTCATCAATAATAATCGGACAATAAAATGAGATATATCACTATGTTCATATTATCGCTGATATTCTGGCTGCTTCTTACTTTTGATCTTACTGTTCCTAATATTATAGTCGGAACTGTTTCTTCAATTATATGTTCTTTGTTTTTTGGAAGGTTCTTTATCACAAATGTCTATAAACTCCTGCAACCCAGACGCTATTTCTGGTTTGTAATTTACCTTTTCGTTTTTATATGGGAATGTATAAAAGCCAATCTGGACGTTGCATACAGGGTACTTCATCCTGCAATGCCGATCCGGCCCGGAATAGTGAAAGTAAAAACTACATTAAAGTCAGATCTTGCAAAAATGTTGCTTGCAAATTCGATTACAATGACACCAGGAACTATTTCAGTCGATATTATAGATGACAATCTTTATATACATTGGATCTATATCCGGTCAGAAGATCCTGAGATTTACACGGGAATGATAACCGGAGCTTTTGAAAAATATATTAAAAGAATAATAGAATGAGTAATTACCTGAACATATTGTTGTACATCCAGATTGGCATAAGCGTAGTCTGCATGTACAGGATAATAAGGGGACCGACAATTCCTGACAGAATGGTCGGAGCTGATATTTTCGGAATTCTAGTTGTCGGAATATGTGCAATAATTTCTATTCAGACGGAAAGATCATTCATCCTCGATATTGGTATTGCCTGGATTATCCTGAGCTTCATTGGAACTTTAACCCTGGCAAAATATCTGACCGGAAAAAAATTAAATGAATAATATGATAAGCCTGATATTCATAACAATCGGAATTCTTTTCAATCTCTTGGGGTGTATTGGAATTATAAGGCTTCCTGATACTTACAACAGGCTTCAGGCAGCTACGAAATGTGTGACTCTGGGTTGTTGCAGCATCCTTCTGGGTGTTGTGTTTCATTTTGGATTCAGTGATGCCGGGACCAAAGTGCTGGTTGCTATCCCGATACTCTTCTTTGCTTCAACTGTTGGAGCACATGCGCTTATCAGGGGAACCTATCATTTTGGCATTAAGCTCGGTAATAAAAGCGTGAAAGATGATTATAAAGATGCATTAAAATGAAGTATCCGAAGATACGGGAAATAAAAGAGGCTCTGGTTTCTCTTGTCACTCCGGCCTACACGTCGAAGTTCCCGAAGGAACCTCACGTTCCTTTCGAAAATTTCAGAGGTAAACCTGTAGTTGATGATGAGAATTGTGTAGGATGCGAAACATGTGCAAATGTTTGTCCGCCGCAAGCAATTACATTTACTGATGATAAAGAGAAGGGAATAAGGACAATAAAAAGAGATTATGGAAAATGTATCTTTTGTGGTCAGTGCCAGGAACATTGTATTACCGGCAAGGGAGTGAAATTATCCGATAAAATTTATGATCTCGCAGTATTTGACAAAGATAAAAATATTGAATACCAGGAAAAAGAGCTGCTTATCTGCGAAAGCTGCAATGCAGTGATTACAACAAAGGAGCATCTTTACTTTATGCACAGGAAACTTGGTCCTAAAGCATTTTCTTCCATACTTAATTTAAACCTGCTCAACCAGAAATTAAAGCTGGCAGAAGGGCAGGACATTGAAGTTGAAATCAGGGACAACCTGAAGCGAAAGGATATGTTCAATATCATTTGCCCAAACTGTCTGAGACAAATATTGGTAAAATACTTATATAAAGGTGTTTAAGGAATTAAATAATATACTATCTCAAAGAGACAAAAAAAAACTTTTTGTCGGGATCGGAAATCTTCTTAAAATGGACGATGGAGTTGGTGTCTATATAAGTAAAAAAATAAAAAACAAAAAAACTGTTTCATCACTCACGGCAGAGACCAGCATTGAAAATTATATCGGAAAAATAAATAGCCTGAAGCCTGACATACTGGTACTTATTGATTGTGCTGACATCAAATCACCTGCCGGAACATTTAAGTTACTGACATTAAGCCAGATACAGGATATAACTTTTAATACGCACAATATTTCTTTAAGGCGGTTATCAGAATTTTTCCGAATGCCTGTATACGTTCTCGGAATCCAGCCTGAAAAAATTGACTTTGGTGAAAACATTTCGTATATTGTAAAGAATGTTGCATATAAGATTATTAAACAAATAAACAAAGAGGAGGTGCATCATGGCTGTTGAATATCTTTGTAAAGCTTGCAGGGGTCATCTCAACGTTAAAACTTCCATTGTCCTTGCTGCTGCAAAACTCAGTAACCGGTCACAGAGAGGGTTGATTTATTTAAATCCTGAGATCGGGAATTATTCTGTTACCACTCATCCATCATTTCAGATTAAAGAAGGTGAAGAATACATTTTTACCTGTCCGATATGCTCGGCACAGTTAAATAGTATGAAATACCTCCATCTGGTGAGAATTATTATGATAGATGAAAATGGGAAAGAATACAATATTTACTTTTCAGGTATCGCAGGTGAAAAGTGTACCTATAAAATCAGGGGAAATGAAATTGAAGAAAAGAAAGGTCCTGATGTAAAAATTTACAGTAAATATTTTGAAGTGCCTGACGAAGACAGAAAATATCTTTAGGATTTTAATTTTTTTGAATTTGGGGTAAATTAATTACACCTTAACAGATTAGTTTATTCCTTTGAAAATTCAGAGTTAATCTTTGAAAGGCCATCTAATATTTCGTCAAGATTCCATTAAAATTTTGTTTATCCCCCAATTTTCTTAACTTTCCTTCAAAATTTAAAGTCATGATTCCACTCCGGAAAGTTTTTTGATTTTCCGGAGCGGACTAATTTTAAATATCAACAAGTAATCACTCCGGATTTTTTCTTTCGTTGAATAATCTTATTTTTACCAAACTGAAAATAAACTTTAACTCGTAACTATAATGAAGATTGATGTAAACCAAAGAGCTGCTGATAACATTCGCATTCTTGCCATGTCGATGGTAGAAAAATCAAAGTCAGGACATCCGGGCGGAGCCATGGGAGGCGCCGATTTTATTCATGTCCTGTTTTCAGAGTTTCTCAGTTTTGATCCAAGAAATCCTGATTGGATCAATCGTGACAGATTCTTCCTCGATCCCGGACACATGTCGCCAATGCTCTATTCCGAGCTTGCCCTTACCGGCCATTTTACAATAGAGGAATTAAAAAGCTTCCGTCAATGGAACAGTCCTACGCCAGGGCATCCGGAACTTAATGTTATGCGTGGTATTGAGAATACATCAGGGCCCCTTGGGCAAGGTCATACTATGGCTGTCGGAGCTGCCATTGCAGAAAGATTTCTTGTTGCCAGGTTTGGAGAGTTATTTGCTCACAAGACATACGCATTTATCTCTGATGGAGGAGTTGAGGAAGAAATTTCACAGGGAGCAGGACGTTTAGCCGGTTTCCTGGGGCTCAACAACCTTATCATGTTTTACGATTCAAATGACATTCAGCTGTCAACTGAAACAAAAGCTGTCACAGATGAGGATACTGCAATGAAATACACCTCCTGGGGATGGAATGTAATAAAGATCAACGGTAATGATCAGCATCAGATAAGAGAAGCTCTTGCCTCTGCAGTTGAAGAAAAAGAGAGGCCTACCATAATCATCGGGAAAACAATAATGGGCAAAGGACTTTTAGATAAAGATGGCAAAAGTTTTGAAAGGAAGTGCTCCACTCATGGAATGCCTGTAAGTGAAGCAGGCGGATCATTTGAAAAATCTTTGATCAATCTTGGAGGAGACATTGCCGATCCTTTCCGGATATTTGAAGAAGTAAAGGAGCTCTATAAAAATATTCTTGCTTCCAAAAGCAAAGCTGCTGATGAATGGAGAAAAAGAAAAAATGAATGGGCTGATAAAAACAGCGATCTTGAAAAAAAGCTTCAGCTATTCTATTCCGGTGACATTCCTGAAATCGATTATAAAGCTATACAGCAAAAAGAAGGTTCTGCAACAAGAGCAGCATCATCAGCCGTACTCGGGGTCTATGCAAAAAAAATTGAGAATATGGTTGTTGCTTCAGCCGATTTGTCTAATTCCGATAAAACAGACGGATTCCTTAAGAACACCCATGCATTTACAAAAGGTGATTTTACTGGTTCATTTCTGCAGGCAGGAGTTTCAGAACTTACGATGGCAGCTGTAATGAACGGGATGGCGCTTCACGGAGGTGTTATACCTGCATGCGGCACATTCTTCGTCTTTTCCGATTACATGAAGCCTGCAGTAAGGCTCGCATGTCTGATGAGTCTTCCGGTAAAATATATCTGGACCCACGATGCATTCCGTGTCGGAGAAGACGGACCGACACACCAGCCTGTTGAACAGGAAGCACAGTTGCGATTGATGGAACATCTGAAAAATCATAGGGGAGAAAACAGTATGGTAGTACTCAGACCAGCTGATGCAGTAGAAACGACCCTTGCATGGAAATTAGCCATGGAAAATAAGAAGACACCTACTGCGCTGATCCTTTCAAGACAAAACATCAAAGATCTGCCATCAGATAATAACGACAGATATACCGATGCATTGAAATCGGGAAAAGGAGCATATATAGTACAGGACTGCCCGGGGAAACCTGATATTATCCTGATTGCCAGCGGTTCGGAGGTATCAACGTTGGTTGAAGGGGCTGCACTTCTGAAAAAAGACAAACTGAATGTCAGGATCATTTCAGCCCCATCGGAAGGATTATTCAGGAATCAACCCGAGGATTATCGTAAATCGATCATACCCGAGAATATTCCTGTATTTGGTCTGACAGCAGGTTTATCCGTTACATTGCAAGGACTTGTAGGACCTAAAGGTAAAGTATGGGGAATGAACAGTTTCGGTTATTCTGCTTCATATAAGGTACTTGATGAAAAATTTGGTTTTACAGCTGAGAATGTATACGGCCAGGTAACCGGTTATCTTGCTGAATGTAAAAAATAACTATAAACTCATTAAAGGGAGGCTGCTGAAAAACAGCCTCTTTTTATTTACTGACTCAATCAGAAAAAATAGCCTTTATCAGGTAAAGTAAAAATAAAGGTGCTTCCTTTTCCTTTGGCACTTTCCACCCATATTTTACCTCCATGTTTTTCGATAAACTCTTTACATAACAACAGTCCAAGGCCCGTACTTGGTTCTCCCTGAGTCCCGGTCCTGCTTGTTTTCTCAGTTATCAGAAACAGTTTGCTTATCAATTCCGGGGACATCCCGATTCCCGAATCTTTTACTTTAATCTCAATATAATGGTCAATATTATAATCTGCCATTAGCGTTACTTTTCCTCCGGTATAGGAAAATTTAATTGCATTGGAAATAAGATTCAGGATGACAGTATCAAACATATGGTTATCTGCAAATGCATATATATCCTCAGAAATTTCAACTTCCAGGTCAACACTTTTCTTCTTTGCAGATTCAGACAGGACATCAACACAAGCCTGGATCTTTTCTTTCAGATTAAATCTTTCAGGGACAAAATCCATCACGCCTCTTTTCAGCCGCGACCATTCAAGCAGATTCTCAAGAAGAGTATATACATTTGTAGCGGACGCCCTCATGCTAAGGGTAATCTCTTTAATCTCCTCTATGCTCATTGTATTTATCTCGTCCGTAATCATTTTGGTGGCAGCAACAAATGAACTCAGAGGACCTCTCAGGTCGTGTGCAACAATTGAAAAGAATTTATCTTTCTCTGTGTTTAAATTCTGAAGGGATTCATTTTTTGATCTAATCTCGTCTTCTGACTTTTTGCGATCCGTTATATCACGACTTATTCCGACAAGTCCGATTACATTTCCATCTGCATCTTTAACAGGAACTTTTGAAGACAAGAACCAATGAAGTTCTCCGGTTTGATTATTAGATAAAGGTTCTTCATAATTAAGTAATGGATGACCATTCTCCATTAAAGCTTGTTCAACATTGAAATATTGCTGCGCCAGATCATGGGGATAAAAGTCAAAGTCGCTTTTACCGATAAGTTCCTTTTCTGAGGTACAACCGGCCAACAGAGCGAGAGGGGTATTGCATAATACAAATTTACTGTTTCTATCTTTGTAATATATATGATCGGGGCTGTTTGCTATGATAGCCTCCAATTGAAGGTGCTTTAAATGCAGCGCTTCTTCAAGATTCTTTTGTTCAGTTATATTCTTTGATATACCAAATGTGCCCACAATATTTCTATCTTTATCCAGAAGAGGCATTTTTGTCGTTAAGAGCCACATATCCGTACCGTCTTTCATTGATAACTTTTCTTCCTTGATAATGGGTTGGCCAGTCCTTATTATTGCCTGTTCATCCTTATATGCCTTTTTTGCGTCTTCTTCCAGATAGAAATCCCTGTCAGATTTTCCGATAATCTGATCCGGGTCTTCCAATCCGAATGCATGAGCAGAAGATCTGTTAATTCTTTGAAACCGGCTTTCACAATCTTTAATATATATATAATCAGTCAGGTTATTCATCAGGGCATCAATGAGAAGCTGGTCCCTTAAAAGCTCCCCTTCAATTCTTTTACTGTTTGAGATATCCTTTGTTACTGTCAGAAAGTAGGCAACTCCATCCAGTTCTAATAATGAGGCAGATACAAGAGCGCTAAACTTTTTGCCATCTTTTTTCTGAAGAACAACCTCAATATTTTCGGCATTTCCTTTCTTATAAAGAGTATTAAATATGATGTCAAGTTCTTCAGAACTATCCAAAATATTCATTGCCCGAAATGATCTTCCAACTATTTCTTCCTCATTATATTGGAACATTTTCGTGAATCCTTCATTTATCAGCATATACTCTCCATCAGAAATTCTTTTGACACTAATCGCATCAGGACTGGTCATAAACACTTTCCTGAATTTTTCTTCATTTTTACGTGCTTCATTTTCAGCCTTCTGCAGTTCCTCAACGGTTAATTTGAAACGGTAATATGCAAAAAAATATAGTACTGGTACAAGAATAACCAGTATCAGAATCAGATTAACCATTATCTCATAAAACAGAGTCAGTTCAGGGAATATGTGAATCAAAAACAACCTGGCTATATCGATAATTATGATTAACAAAATCATTAAAAGAAATAATTTCAAAGGAGATTTAATCGCTTTTCCATTTTTCTTATTCCAAATAAAATGATCTGTTTCCATCTTCATATCAGTACTTTCTAATTTTCTTTAGATCTTGTACCTGTCAGATAAAAAATCATCTGAGATAATTCATTGAATACTTATCATAATACTCAAATTTATGCAATTTTTAAAAACTATCATTCTCCCAGGTGATCTATAATAATTAATAATGGTCTAGTTCATTACGCAGAAACAATTAAGGCCACATTATTGAAGCGCCAACAGTCAAACACAAAAGCTTTGGTGTTTAATAATTCTTATTACCTTTGCGGTTTTAAATAAAAAATGCAATACGAAATAAAATCCGGTATTAAAGGACTGATATTTGATCTGGACGGAACGCTGGCAGACACCATGCCCTATCATTTTAGAAGCTGGAAACTTGCCTGTCAGAAATATGGTGCCGATATCGATACTGATTTTTTGAGAAAATATACAGGAACCGCAGGTTGGATAATTGCCTCTGAAATTATAAAAAAATGCGGGTTGGACGGAAGAGTTACAGTCGATCAGCTCATCGCTGAAAAGGTCGTTCAATTTCATAAAATTCAACATAAAGTAAAACCCATCAAACCTGTTGCCGATATAGCCAGAAAATACTATGGCAAATTACCGATGTCAGTCGGGACAGGCGGTCACAGGGAAGCTGTAGAACGTACTCTTGAAATTACCGGCCTACGTAAATATTTCGATATCATTGTCACTGCCAATGATGTACAACACTTCAAACCAGATCCCGAAACATTCCTGAAATGTGCTGAACAAATGCAAATCGAACCCGAATTTATCGAAGTCTTTGAAGATGGTGATCTCGGTCTTGAAGCAGCACAGGAAGTTGGGATGACTGCCACGGATGTCAGAACGTGGTACGACTCAAGGTGGGAATAGCACAGAGCACATCGAACAGAGAACGAAGCACTGAGCACAGCACTTAAGATAAGAGTATAATCGAAAACCAGTGACACTATGCCCTGAGCTTTCATTAGCAGGCCATTTCTCCTGAATTTTTCTTAGCTGACATAAGACTATATGCTCCTTTGATGACGACTTTTTCAGTAGCAGGATCAAAGCCTTCAGGAAGTTTCAATTCAGTAAATCCGGATGACGAAGCTCCTTTTTTAACCTCAATCATCCGATATTCAGTAAACGGTTTCCCTTCTTCCTCCTTCTCTTTTTCGAAAACAAAGATATAATCCTTATCGTCGAAGCTGACTATTGCCTCAGACGGAAGAGCTGTTACCCTATTATCAGATTCTTCAATAAAAGCGTTTACATACATTCCGGGTAAAACATTCTTGCAGTAACTTGTTACAGTGGCATATACTCTTAAGGTTTTGTCATCATTGACTAATTTTCCTGTCTGGGTAACCGAAGCGTCATGCTCTTCAGTTTCATTGTCAATATAGAACTTTACCTTCTGACCTGGCATCACTTTATCAGCATCTTTTTCAAACAATGTCAATTCGAGAAACAATCTGTCGCTGTTTACAATTTCGAATAACACGTCGGTTGGTGAAACATATTTTCCAATATTGATATTGACTGTCCTGAGATAACCTTTAATGGGAGAAACAAGATTGATTTTGCTGCTTATATTGTCCTCAGTGAGTTGTCCCGGATTGATTCCGATTAGCAGAAGTTTTTGCTCAAGAGATTTCACCTGTGCTTTAAGGTTGCTGTACTCGACTATAACCTGTTGAACATTCTTTTCAGAATAGACATCATTTTTATATAGGTCAGTATGCCGTTTATATTCTGCCTCAGCAAAGACAAGACTGTTTTTAGCTTGCAGGTAGTCCTGCTGGATATCGATAAAGTCCTGGTTCTGGATAACAGCCAGAGTCTGGCCTTTGCCTACGGCGTTTCCGGGAAGTAATGTGGTACTGATTATAAAACCACCCATAGGCATACAAACAGTTGCCTGGTTTTGAGGAGCTACAGTGACAGTTCCGTTTACCTTAAGCGTATTGTTTACTGACCGCATTTCAACTGCTCCGGTTTGAATTCCGGCAAGCCTTATCTGATCGTCGCGCAGCTCTACAATATCTTCAGGCAATATTTCCTGATCAGCAGCAGCAACTGCCGGTTTGCTTACGTCATTGCAGGAACATAAGGTCAATATCAGACCTGAAAAAAATACCGAAACACATTTATTTATCTTTATCATGATAATCAATTTTTAAAATATTTTCCCTGTTATATATTCGATTGAAATTTTAGTTTGATTGCAGTTATTAAGAGCATCGAGATAGTTCTGTTTTATATTTATAGCCCTGTTAAGACTCAGTACATAATCGAGATAATCCATTGCTCCTGCCCTATAGCTTCGCGTAGCCTGTTCAATAATCAGATCTGCTTCGGGCACGACCTGCTTTTCATAATAGTCGGCACTCGATAAAAATTTCCTGTATTCCCCGAGTAAAGAATTGTAATTACCTGCAATTAAACTTGTAAAGTACTCAGCATTTGTACGGGCTATGTTCTCGTTAAGTTTTGCGGCTTTTGCCCTGGAAGAAAACGGAGTAATCCATAAAGGAACCGAGATGCCTGCCTGAACACCCATAAAACGGAAACCATGGCCAAAATCGCGAGCCATACCGTTTACATCCTGTGTTCCGATAATTGTCTGACTAAAGTACCCTACATTAATGTCGGGGAGCATCTGGTTTAATTCCAGTTTTTTTTCAATTTGTGAAACCTCAACCTGTTGCTGTACATAACCAAGGGAAGGATTCTGGTTAATCGATGCACTATCATGGCCAAATACGTAATCTATTCTATGCAATACGATATCCGATGGTATCGTAATTACTTTGCTGTTCAAAAGAACCATCAGTTTACGACTATAAATAGCCAGATCAGCATTCACCTGATACAACTGGTTCGATACTTCAAGCCTTTGAGAACGGGCAGTTATCATCTCGAGCCGGTTGGTTTCACCATTACTTGCTCTTAATTCTGCTGCTCTTAAAAATCCTGCATAGAGGCTATCCTGGTATGCAAGTAACCTCTGTTTTGCAGTTAAATAGACATATTGCCAATATACCTGTTTTACCTGTGTGGCAATCTCAAGCTGAGATACTTTGTATTGCCATTCACTGCTTTTTATATTGGCATTGGCCAGCTTGTTACGGCAAATGTATACCGAAGGGAAGGCGAATGACTGTGAAACAGCAAAACTGTTGTCGTTCGAATATGAGTTGAATTGTCCGTATTGTCCGTCAATTGTTGCCTTAGGGAGGTCAATAACTGCACCTTTAAGCGCTTTTTGTACATCCGTTGAGTACCCTGCTGATTTAACTGAAAGATTATTGTCTAATGCAGTCTGAATTGCATCATGCATATTAATAGTCAGCGGTTGCTGTCCATATGTCTGATTAATGACAGAGGGTACTCCAAGCAGAAGAAAAATCACAGCAAACTTTTTAATTGCACCCCCGTCTGATCTGGTTTTGAATCCGGATGATGAGATCAACATATAAAAAACAGGTAAAATAATTAATGTAAGAAGTGTGGCGGTAATAAGCCCTCCTATTACCACGGTTGCCAGTGGCTTTTGCACTTCTGCACCTGCTGAGGTCGACAAAGCCATAGGAAGAAATCCAAGGGACGCAACAGCAGCGGTTATAATTACCGGACGAAACCTTATCTGTATCCCTTTAAGGACTCTTTCGGTTATGTCGGTAATGCCACTCTTTTCCAGACGATTAAACTCGGAAATAAGAACAATTCCGTTAAGAACCGCGACACCAAATAATGCAATAAATCCTACTCCTGCAGATATTGAGAAGTTCATTCCCCTTATCCACAGGGCAAATATCCCTCCAATAGCTGACATAGGTACAGCAGTTAATATTAAGAGAGATTGTCGGGTGGAATGAAACGTAAAATGCAATAAAACAAAAATCAGAAGCAGTGCAATCGGTACGGCTATTGAAAGTCTTTTCTGTGCTGCCTCAAGATTCTTATACTGACCTCCGTAAGACACATAATAACCTGTCGGCATTTGAATTTTTTGATCTATCCGGGCTGTTACATCATTAATAACGCTTTTAGTATCCCGGTTACGGACATTAAAGCCTATTATTATTCTGCGTTTAGTATTTTCTCTTGATACCTGTGCCGGCCCTGACTTAATTGAAATATCTGCGACCTGTTCAAATGGAATCTGAAGGCCATTAGGAAGAGCTACTGTCAGGTTCTTAATATCATCAAGATTCTTCCTGTAATCTTTATCCAGACGAACAACAAGACCAAAACGTTTCTCTTCATCAAATACGACACCAGCCTGACTGCCTGCAAAAGCAGTACGTAATATACTGTTCACATCACCCACCGACAATCCATATTGTGCAAGACGATCGCGATTATATTCAACCTGTACCTGTGCCAGTCCTGTCACTTTCTCTATGTTTTTATCTTCAACTCCGGGGATGGTCTGAATTATTTTTCCCACATCAGAAGCCTTTTGTGAAAGAGTATTAAGGTCGTCACCAAATATTTTGATGGCAATATCCTGTTTAGAGCCCGTCATTAGTTCATTG
This sequence comes from Bacteroidales bacterium, assembly GCA_021371855.1. Lineage (GTDB taxonomy): Bacteria > Bacteroidota > Bacteroidia > Bacteroidales > VadinHA17 > LD21. The sequence continues at coordinate 14,676 of JAJFVL010000008.1, forward strand.
AAACGCATTTGAATAGGTTGCTGAAATTCAAACTTAACACCTGCAAGTACTATTAGTTTCTCTTCCATTTTTTCGACAAGCTCTTCGAGAGTTGATGCCGAGGTCCATTCACTTTTGTCTTTAAGGGTAATTATGTAGTCGCCTGTTTCCATGGGTGTGGGATCAGTTGGTATCTCGCCTGCTCCTATTTTGCAAACGGTGTGTTTTATCTCCGGGAAATTCTCAAGCAGTATCTTATTAGCCATTATAACCTTATCAACAGTATTGGAAAGAGAACCACCCTGGAGAGTCATAACCCCGGCGGCAAGATCTCCTTCTTCAAGCTGTGGAATAAATTCTCCGCCTAAACGATTGAACACGAAGAGACTGAACAGGAATAGAACAACCACCGAAACAGACACAAGCAATTTATGTCTGAATGAAAATGTTATTGCAGGTGTGAAAACTTTCTGTAACCAGCCCATTAGTCTGTCAGAAAAGTCTGTTTTATGATTTGTCGTTTTACTCATAAGTAATGCCGAAAGCATAGGGACATAAGTTAATGACAGAATTGCAGCTCCGATCAAAGCAAAGGTAACTACCTGTGCCATAGGACGAAACATTTTTCCCTCGATCCCTACAAGAGCCATAATCGGAAGATATACTATTAATATAATCATCTGACCGAAAGTTGCTGAACTCATCATTCGCCTTGCCGAATCGAGAACATTCTCATCCATTTGTTCCTGTGTCAGCTTTGTAATGTCAGGATGATGATGTTTGCTCATTGAAATCCGGTGAACAACGCTTTCAACAATTATTACAGCGCCATCAACAATTAATCCGAAGTCAATTGCACCCAGACTCATAAGGTTACCTGACACTCCAAAAAGATTCATCAGCGAAACGGCAAACAGCATTGAAAGCGGAATGACCGAAGCAACAATAAGCCCGGCACGCATATTGCCAAGTAACAGAACTAAAATAAAGATGACAATTAAAGCGCCCTCTATCAGGTTTCTTGATACAGTGCCAATTGCACGTCCTACAAGATCAGACCGGTTCAGATAGGGTTCAATCCTTATCTCTTTTGGTAAAGATTTCTGTATTGATTCTATCCTTGCTTCCACATTGTCAATTACTTCATGAGCATTAGCCCCTTTTAACATCATAACCACGCCTCCAACTGCCTCTGATGTATCGACAACAAATGCTCCATACCTGGTTGCGGTACCATATTGAACAGTAGCTATATCCCTGATAAGAACGGGAATTCCGGAGTCACTGGTCCGTACGACTATCTTTTCAATATCTTCAAGTGTCCTGACCAGTCCTATTCCCCTGATAAAATAAGCATTGGGCTTTTTATCAATATATGCACTGCCTGTGTTTTCATTATTTTTTTCAAGAGCAGCAAATACATCGTTAAGAGTAAGGCTCATTCCTCTGAGTCTTTCCGGATTAACTGCTATTTCGTACTGTTTTACATATCCGCCATAGCTGTTTATATCAGCAACACCTGCAGTTCCAAGCATTTCCCTGCGTACAATCCAATCCTGAATTGTCCGCAGCTCCATAGGATTGTATTCTTTTTCATATCCTTTTTCGACTGCCAGCCGATACTGGAATATTTCTCCAAGGCCTGTTGATATAGGAGCAAGTGATATCTGTGCAACTCCTTCCGGAATAGACTCTTCAGCTTCTTTTAACCGTTCACTTAACTGTTGCCTTGCCCAATAGACATCAACTTCGTCTTTAAAAACCACAGTTACAACAGACAGACCCAACCTGGATATGGACCGGAGTTCGATAATATCAGGGATGTTGGCAACAGCTACCTCAATAGGTGCAGTAATGAAGCTCTCTACTTCCTGAACTGCCAGAGACGGGGCAAGTGAAATAACCTGAACCTGGTTGTTTGTTATATCAGGAATTGCATCAATTGGCAGTTTTGTTAACGAGTATGTTCCCCAACCAATTAATGCCAAAATAAATAATCCGATAATAAATTTGTTTTTTATTGAAAACCCAATTATTCGTTCTATCATAATAAAATGGAATATTTAGATATAAGGTATTACAAATAACACCTTAATAATTAAGCATAAAGCAGAAATAAAAAAACGAAGGAAAACAGGTTTAGCTTAATTTAGGCGGTTGCCAGACTGAGAAATACTGATTAGGTATGTATGCTATTGAATAAACAACAACCAATTTTGAGAAGAACGGGAAACTATTGAATTGTATAACGTAATCATTTGCTACTATCGGTGTAACGCAGCATTCGCATGTACAAAACGGAGAACAATGATGATTATCATGATGTTTGTCATCGGTTGAATGCTGTGTCAGTTCACTTTTATGAGATAAGTTAGTGGCCGGTTGGTCGGCACAAGGCATGGCAATCAAAATAATAATATAGAATGATAATATGAATGAAAAGAATTTCATTCCGCAAATATAGTAAAGAAACTATATGGAAATCACAAAAAAGGGCAAGTATTCTGCCACCGGAAAGAATAACCGGAAAGTATCTTTTGATCCCTTGAACTCACCCCGGTACTCTCTCTACTACGGAGCAGAGAGAGGGAACACAAGGTGGTGAATTGGTTATAATCTGGTAAACTAGACCAGTATCTTTGTGGTAAGATTTGTAATGCTTGTTTTAGCAGCTTCGAATGGTAATCCGTCTTTGGTACTGTCCTGTTCAACAATCATATATTTCATACCGGCAATATCTTTAACTGCGAGTATTTCTTTAAAGTTAATGACACCTGCTCCCACAGGGGCAAAATCAGTCACTCCGTTAGTTGTGTAAAAAGGAGCTTCTTTGGTGAACATATCCTTCATGTGGTAAAGCTGAAATCTACCAGGGTATTTTTTTATAATCTCAACTGGATTCTGTCCTGCTTTGGTCACCCAGAAAAGATCAATCTCCATAGTAACAAGGTCTTTGTCAAGTTCAGTCATAAACACATCGAAATATGGAACCTTACCTTCTACCGTATCGAATTCAAAATTATGGTTATGATACCCGAACTGGATACCGTTTTCTTTCATTATTCCACCAACCTGGTTCCAGTCAGCTGCCATTTTCTGATAACTTGCAATAGTCTTTCGGGCTTCTTCAACTACCCATGGCTGCACGCAATACTTTACTCCGAGTTTTGCATGATCTTCAGCCATTTTTTTAGCATTGTCGAGGGTAATACCCTGTGCTTCAACCTGTGTATGACTGCTAAGAATTTCCATTCCAAGATCATTTACCATTTTTTTGAATTCAACCGGTTCGTAGCCATAGAATTTGGCATCAGCATATCCTGCCAGTTCCAGATATTTATATCCCATATCTGATACTTTCTTCAATGAACCCGGAACATCATTTTTCATGGCATCACGGATAGTATATAACTGAAGTCCTATTCCGAAGGTTTTCGGATCAACAGGAGCAACTGCTGGTGCTTTTGAACTACCTGTTTTGCATGAATATTGAGAAAGCATTACTGCTCCCAGAACTCCTGAAGCAGACAATTTTAAGAAATTTCGTCTTGAATGATTTTTTTTCATAGTTAGTGATTATTAGTTAGGATCATTATATTTTATATTCAAAACAGTGATTTTTATTTACAGGCGGCTGTCTGCCTGAGCTATTGATTTTCAAATAATTAACAACGGGATTGGCGTAAATTCCAAGGAATATTGATTCCAGAGCCTTCTTGTCACCATCAATTACAGAAAGTCCCATATGCATATAATCAATGAATGCGGTCTTGTCAACCGGGGAATATAAATCTTTGAAAGTGCTCTCATAGAGAATATCGTATGCAATGTAATGAGTGCTCCATAGTCTATAGTTCTCGTAAACCCGTTTGTCAATCAATTTTGCAAGTGCTTCTATCTGTTCGTTTTTATGAACATCACCGATTTCATGAAGAGCATCATCAGAAACAGTATCTGCCACTGTCATCTGGATGTGTCCTTTATGCTGCCTTATGCCGGTCAGCATACTGTTAAAATCTTCACCAGGGGCCTTCACATAAGGTTTATTCAGGCTTAGATATAGTTCTCTGGTTTTCAAGAAGTCGCACGGATCATATTCATACGAAATAATCAAAGGAGCAATATTCAGTTCTGAAAATTTCTTCACAAAGTCATTCCCCCCACTCATACCGAGCATCTTGAGAACCGCCTGCTGAGTCTGGTCATTCCCGTCTTTTGTACGTCCGTTCCGTTGAGCTATCCATACCGATTGCATTTTTTCGTTTATGCAGTAGCGTATGTATTTTGATGTGTGAAGGGAATTAATGAAGATCTGCTTTGGGGAACCGCCTCTGATAAGTTTGAACATCTTGTTGGATTTGCCGATATCAATAACAAACTGAGAACTCATAAGGTTATCGCCAAAGGTTATCTCAGAAGTCTCATGCTTGCAAGAGTACAGCACCAACTGGAGAATAGCGGCATCGAGAAGTACATCGCGATGGTTCGACAAAAACAGATATCTTTTTGATGGTGATAATCTATCCATGCCGCTGAACGAGAACCCTGATGAAGTAATTTTCAGGATATTCTGAATAGCATTATTCATAACATTCACCTGGAAGCATTTTATGCTATCGAAAGATCTGAATTTGCTTTTTATTGCTTCAACAGAGACGCCGGGATAGAGAAAACCCGCCACCTTCTCAAAAACAGGATTTTCAACGATGCGCAACATTGCATCAGCTATCTCGTAATCATAATAAGGACGAATATCATCAAACTCATCAACCATACAGCATCATTTTTTCCGTTTATCCAAAAACTTGACAGGCTTCCGGTTTTTTTCAGGAGCCTGGATCTTTTGAATATTTTCAACTAAAGTTAGTTTTATTTCAGGAGTCACCCTCAGCTTTGCACGGAATTTATCTTTCAGTTCTTTCACAAGAACATCCGAACCATTGGCGCTGCCCACATGTACAATGACCTCATCCGTTCCGTAATCATTGGTATTAACTTCCACCACATAATTCTCCACATTGTCAAAATGATCAAGTACATCGAATATTGAAGAGGGAAAAATGGTTGTACCTTTGTATTTTATCATCTGGTTCTTGCGGCCAATGATCGGACTTATTCTCTTTGTCTTTCTCCCACAGGCACATGGTTCATTATGAAATGTACACAGGTCACCTGTCCGGAACCGCAGAAGGGGCATAGCTTCTACTCCCAGAGTAGTGATTACCAATTCACCGGGTTCTCCGTCAGTTACCGGATTGCCATTATCATCAATAACTTCGGTAATGATAAGCTCGGGATGATGATGGCCTCCGCAACCATAAGAACATTCAGGAAAAGTGGTTGCCATTTCTGTCGACGAATATGTCGCAATAAGTTCTATATCCCATTTATCCTTTATTCTTTGTCCCAGAAGGTTCAGGGAAAAATCCTGATTACGTAAATTCTCACCGATGCAGATTGCTCTTTTAATACTTGAATTACGGTAATCGATACCATTTTCCTCTGCATATTTTACTACCCGCAAGATGAATGATGGGACACAAATAATATTTTTTGGTGAAAAGCGTCTGATAGAATCCCACTGGAGTTCCGGTATTCCATTTCCTACCCTGACAATTCCACTACCCATCCTGCGAACGCCTAAGAAATAGGCCAGGCCTGCCATAAACCGTTTGTCCATGGTAGTCATCAGTTGGAATACGTCACCTGGTTTTGCTCCGGCACACTGGAACGAAATACATTCGTTGTAAGCCAGACGATCGAGATCTTTATCGCTCAAGGCAAAAGTAACCGGGTCACCCAATGTGCCGCTGGTAGTAATATAATCTGAAATTTTAGTACGGGGTATACAAATGAAATCGTTGTTAAAAAGCTGAAGGTGAGATTTGTCTGTAAAAGGGATATTATGCAGATCGGATAATAATTTTATCTTTTCCGGACTAATTTTCTCTTTTTCGAATATTTTTTTATAGTATGGCGAATAGTCAGCCAGATAAGCAATAAGTTTTTGTAATTGTCTTTCCTGAAAAAGGTTAATAACCTCAGGTGACTGTAATTCAATCTCTGGTATCATTTTTTACTTTAAATACATTTCAATTTCGTCTGCTGCAAGAATTTTCCACGATGGATTAATAAATTTTCCATCAACGATTTCAAAAGAAACATTATAAAACACTTCGTCGTAGAAAGATAATTTCGAGTTCATGTCGGGGCTGTGTTCAATATAAATTAAGTTTTTGGGATCTATATTCAGCTTTTCGCAAACCTGCATGGCCAACGAAGCCGTTACCTGAGTAATGGGGGTTCCCGGATTATCCTTGTATAATTCTGTAACCAGGATAACATCTTTCCCATTATAAGATGACCGTTTCAGACCGCACTTTGAAGCAATACCCCATGAACCGGTAAACTCAATAACATTGTCAATTTTGTCAAATGATGCCTTCATCTCCCTCTTAAAAATTATAATGTTCTGCTGATTTTTTTACCGAAACTATAATCGGTTAATTCCCTCTGTCTGGGGCGAAAAGTATTGTCGTTCATTTCGCGGAGCATAACTTTTGAAAACAGCTTAAACATTTTTTGTGACTGAGGCTCATCCCGATAGAATGATTCCCATGCATAATTGTAAAGTTCCTGTAATCGTTCAGGTGACATGTTTTTGGGCTGATATACTACTTTACCCGCATTGTAATGGTTCCAGTCGTAGTCAAAGATCCGTCCCTGCCGTATCAGATCGTCATATACTTTTGTTTTTGGGAAAGGAGTAAGTACTGTAAATTCGGCAAGATCGAGATCTATTTCGAGTAAGAAGTCAATTAAATGCCTGATGTCGTCTTCTGTCTGGTTATCGAGTCCCAGCAAAACGGTTCCTTCCACTCCTATGCCGAAGTCGTGATAACGTTTAATCCTTTCCTTAATATAGTCGGATGTGTCGAATACGGCCTGATAAACATACCATGCACCTGCTTTTGCGGCCAGATCAAGCACCTTAGGATCATCTTCAATAGTATGACTTATCCATTTCTTTTTAAGAGGGATCATCGCTTCGAACAATTCCATTTCCCATTTTGTACTTTGCGCCAGAGAGTTATCGACAATAAACAAACGATTATTCTCGATGGTTTCGAGCTCTTCAATTGCCTTCTCAACCGGACGGGGACGGAATCCCCGGCCACCCAGATAAGTTACGGCACATGGATAGCAGCTGAATTTACACCCGCGGGACGCATGGAAGAGATCGACCATCTGTACACCTTTATGGTTATATAGCTTGTTGTTCAATATATCGCGACGTGCAGGACCAATGGATGCAATGTCGGGGAACCGGTACATATAATTATAAAGCTTCTTCAGACTGTTATTGTTAAAATCGGAAAAAACCTCTTCCATCCGACCCTCAGCTTCACCCAGGAATACAGCATCGGCATGAAGCATTGTTTCCTCAGCATGCAACATTGTAGAGATACCGCCAAACAATACCTTTTTGCCTTTCTTCCGGAAAGTATCAGCAATTTCCCATCCACGTTTCACCTGAGTGCTCAGCATCATTGAGATGCCAATAAAATCAGCTTCTTCATCAAAACTTACAGGTTCAACATTTTCATCAGTGAACTTTACATCCACATAATCGGGCAATGAAGCAGCAAATACAACAGGACCATGCGGAGGAAGGTTAAAAGTGGTCTGACCTTCAAGTTTTTCCCATCTGGGATAGATTAATCGAAACTTCATAATAAATTTTAACTTAATTCTTCTGATATTCTTCGTTTATTTTGTTTATCAGGTAGTTTACCCCGACGAACTCTCCTGCAGTAAGTATGGCACTTAGCGCCACTCCGATTATTCCATGCAGGTTAATATTTTGACCGGTTAAATATAAGTTATTTATTTTAGTCCTGGGAACAATATGTGAACTGAGCATATTGTTACAGTCTTTTTCTATTCCGTAAAGAGAGCCATCCTTTGAACCTGTATAATCGCGGATAGTAAGAGGAGTTGAAGTTGAAAGATATTCAATGGTGTCTTCAATGCCAGGGAAAATATCTTTCAAAATACTTATTATCTTATCTGTACATTTCCGTTTAAAAGATAAATAATCGTCACCACGTTTACCGGTTTTGGTATTTTCCCAGAGTTTAACATCATCGAAATTCATTATACAGTTGATGATCATTTTTTCAGCATATTTATTTTCTCCGGAGGTCGGCGGAGTCAGGAGCATCATTCCCTGTGGCCAGGATTCGGCAGTATATTCCGATGCTTTCCATATTGAATCATATGACGGCGAATAATAATAATTGTAGTTAAAATAAGGAAATGACTTTTCTTTGAATGTAACAAACAGTGTAAATACTGAAGTTGTGTTTTTAAGAGAAGTGATGCGGTTCCGATATGATTTTTGCACCTGGCTGGTATCGATCATATCGAGAGTTACAGCAGGGTGTATTGCCGAGATATAATTTTGGGCTTCAAACGTCCGTCCATCGGCAATTTTTATCTTTTTGACCTCTTTATCAAGAACATCTAAATGTACCACTTCGCTTGAAGTGAACACATCGCCACCTGCTGCTTTAATTACTTTCACCATATTATCAGCCAGTTGCTGTGAACCATCAACAAACCGGGTTGCTCCATCGAGGTAAAACCTGGAAATAAGTATATGCACAAAAGCCGGGGTCTTGTCGTAAATTCCGGCGTATAGCGAATTGTTCCATGCAACGACCCTTTTCAGCTTTTCGTTTTTAAAAAACTGATCGATATATTTACCTACGGGTTGGGTTAACTCATCATCCATTGAAAAAATGTCTGTTTCGCGCGGTTCAAGGTTAAAAAGATAAAATTTTTTGCTCAAATCCTTAATGCTTGATATATATCTTTTCAGGTTATCATGTTCTTCCGGAAAGTCAATTGATAATCCGTTGATAAAATTTTCTTCGCCCGATCCCAGTTTGTATTTATGGTTGTCTTCTCCAATGTGTAAAATATCGAAAGCTTCAGCATCAAGTTCTTTCATCTTAAGATTATCAAGTACCTGCAGATAGTTGAAGATTTTTGAAAGAACCTGATTCTGAGAAAATCCACTCACATAATGGATCCCCGTTTCGAAGATCATATTATGCTTTCTGAACACATGCAAACCACCTCCTATCGAATAATGCTTCTCAAGGATGCATACTTTGTACCCCTCTTTTGATAGCAGACAACCACATATAAGTCCACCTATGCCACCCCCAACAATTAAAAAGTCGTACTTCATCGTAATATATTTTTGATTTTAAAGGTGTCGGCCAATAAAATCTCATTATTTTTCTGATCTTCCTCCATCAGTATAAAAAAAATCATTTACAACTCTTTTAAGTTCTACAAATTCCGAGGAAGTAATAACCGCACTTACAGCTACCCCCAGTATCCCATGCGAATTAATATTTTGTCCGGTAAAAAACAAATTAGGCACCTTCGTATGATGCGAAATCAGTGTTCGTTCTGGGTAATTTTTGTCTTTCAGAATGCCATACATTGAGCCGTTTTTCGTGCCCGTATAATCTCTTAATGTCAATGGTGACGAAGAATATACTTCTTTAATATTATTTCTTATTCCAGGAAAATCGTTTTCGAGTTGCCGCAGTAAAATCTCTTTTTTAGCTTCTTTGAATAATTTATAATCGGGTCCGCGTTTCCCTAAATAGGTATCGCTCCATTTTATAACCTCGTCAAACTTCATATACGAAATGAGTACCCCGCTTTCTGCAAAGCGCATGTTCTTCAAGGGAACCTGATGCATAAAAATATAATTACGGGGCCAGTCATTGGAAGTATACGAAGAACAACCCCATACATTATCAGATTTATACTTATAAAAGTTAAAGTTAGCATACGGTACCGTATCCGGTTTAAACTCAATGTATAAAACAAAGTTCGATATAGTATTCTCGACATTCATGATCCGCTCGCGATATATCTTTTTAATAAGCGACGAGTCGAGCATATTCAATGTAACTGCCGGATGTGTATTCGATATAAAATACTTAGCTTCGATAATTTCTCCGTTGGCTAAAGTAATAGAAGTGGCTTTCGATGTGTTACAGTTAATTGTATTTACTTCGGTCCCGGTAAAAACTTCACCTCCGAATCTTTGAATAGAATTGCACAAGCTGTTAGTAATTGAATTAGCCCCTCCTACTATGCGCCAGGCACTCTGAATATAGAAGTTATTAATGAGCGCATGAATATAAAGAGGAGTTTTGTCGCGGTTACCAGCGTAAAGCATATTTGTGGAAGACAGAACATTCTGAAGCTCTTTGTTCCCGGTAAGAGAATCAAGATATTCTCCTATTCCTGTTTTAACTGCTTCATGAGAATAGAATTCATTTAAAGCAAGTATCTCCCGGTTAAAAATTGGGGAAGAAGTTGCAAATTTCTTTATGTCGGAAACATATTTTATCAGGGTTGTTCGCTCTTTAGGGAAACTTTGCGCTAATGTTTCCACAAAATTCTCATACCCCATTGCAAAACGATACTCTTTGCCATTTAACGATATATGCTCAAAACCAGCTTTATCGAGCCTGTGTAATCTGACATTGTCATGCAGATTGAGGTATGAAAAAATATTATATAAAAGTTGTCCGGGCTCCATACTCCCCACGTAGTGCATTCCAGTGTCAAAAGTAATACCCTTCCGTACAAATGTCTGCAAGCACCCGCCCGGTTGGTTCTGTTTCTCAAAGATGCCTACTTTGTATCCGTTTTTGCCGAGTATATAACCGCAAATAAGACCGCCCAAACCACTTCCTATAATGACAATATCGTATTTTTTCATTTTGTTTTCGAAATTGTAATCATATTATCCGTTTGGGTTAAACTGAAACATAGTTCATCAGATAATTTCCTTAAATCTGATATACAAGGTTTCTTCTTTTTTTGCAAATTGTTTCCGTTGAGTTTCAGAAATATTTTGTCGAACAGTATGTATCTTGCATCCGGGAACAACAATAGTGAAGAATGTGATACACAATTCCTTATAATTTGCTTTTGCTTTTCATCCCCAAAAGCCGATAAACAATCCATAAGTATAATGGCATCATATAAATGTGAAATATCAAAATTAAAAGGATCACTATTTATATATGAAATTTTCTCGGTACACGAAGCACAATTTCTGGCTAAAGCCAGCTTGTCTTCATCTGATTCTACTGCGTCGATAATAAGTTCCGGTTTTACCATCGACAGCAATAAAGGGAATGAACCCAGACCTGCTCCCAGCACCAATACCCGTCCGTTATCAGGAAGACATTTGATGATTTCTGAATAATTATTATGCCTTTTCAGATCAATTCTCACTTTAGTGCTTATCGCCGGACCTTTATAGATATAATTATGATAAAGCTTGTCAGCATAGTATTCAGGCGACTCCTTTCCGGTTGCAATACGCAGATATTGTGCTTTATACAACTGCCTGATATACTTTGGACGGTGTGAATATGATTCCCCGTAACTTTTATCATCGGGTTTTATGCGATCGAGTATTTCAACTGTTACCGACCCCTTATGCAAAATAAAATCTTTCTTGGGGAATACATACCCCATTCCATGAATAATTACCGGCAATATGTCGAGTTTTAACTGTTCCGCCAGGTAGAATGCACCTTTATGGAACCGGTTAATGGAACAATCTTCTGAACGTGTACCTTCAGGGAATATCATTATTGAATAGCCTTTTTTCACCATTTCGGCTAAAGGTTCCATGCTTTTTTCTATCCCATCTGCAACCGGAAAAAAATCTGCATATTTTACAATATTGCCGTAAAACGGAGAGTTCCAGACCCACTCATTCGTAAGTATAACTATACGTGGTGAAAGCATCATAATATACATAAGATCAATATGTGATTGATGGTTGCAGATGATCACCGAAGGTTTCGTAAAATCCTCTCCACCTTTATTTATAAAATGTGTTCTGACCTGTGGAATACGTACAGCCACAAAGCCTGCAGTAAATGCCAGACACTTATGAAAGAATAGTTTTTTGCGATCATTTGGTCTTGTTGCTTTAAAAAGGAAGAAACCAATCAATGAAAGGATGAGACTGCCAATCAGAAATACTGAAAAGGAATAAATGGTATTAAAAAGATTTCGTGCAGTAACAGGGTAAATGCGATTTTTCCCTTTATATGATGTGAGCCAACGGTATAAAAATGGTAAAATAGTATATGAAATCACCACTACCGATATCATACCAATGATGGTAACCTGTGCCAGCGATTTCATGGCAGGATGTTTGGCAAAAATGAGTGAGCCTATCCCGATAAACATTGTTAAAGCCGAAAGTATTACTGCCAGTCTGTATGAACTCAGTATTTTACGTTTGCAGGCATATTCATGCATCGATCCTTCCATTATAAAAATACTGTAATCGTCTCCCAAACCAAAGATAAACGTGGCAAGTATGATATTTACGATATTGAATTTAATGTTAAAAACAGCCATCAGCCCCAGTATCCATATCCAGCCGATAATCATTGGGATGAACGTTAGCAAACTCAATTCGAAACGGCCAAATGAAATTGTAAGGAACAACAGGACCAGTAATGCACAGACCAAAAGCACAAAATTAAAATCATTTGAAAGCACCCCGATTGTTGCCTTTGTGGCAGAAGCCCTGTCAAATAAGAATGTACCGGGAGCATTGAGAGTTTTCTTTACGACTTCTTCATTTTCCGGTGCTACATATAAAAGGCTTATAATAAGTACTCTGCCTGGTTTATTAATTATATAACCTGATGAAAGATCATTTTCCAGCAAAAGATGATCGGGATTCTGCACAACATATTCCTTATTTACCAGTCCGATAAAACCATTAAAAGAATTTTTTTTGAATCCTACATTAATGCCCTTGTTTTCAAACAATTCACATATTCCCTGTTTCCTGTCGGACCAGAACTCATTCCATCGGTCAATCTTTTTCTTCTGAAGGGAATCGCTCAAAGCCATATTAGCAATACCGGCAACAGATTTAATAGTACCGGCCAGTAACAAACTGTCAATTTTAATTTTAGCAGATTCATAATTCCGGAGGGCCAGATTTGGAGTTCGTCCTTCCGATACATGAATGATCGACTTCTCCGACAGGTTGGTAAAAGCTGTTAACTCGGTAAAGGCCTTTTTTTGTTCGGAAGTCATGTATGATATTTTATTCATGTCGCTCTCAAACTCCAAATGTCCTGAGAAGAATCCGAATATTATGGTTAGCAAAAATATGACAATAATAACCCATTTGTTTTTGTCCAGCCTAATATCTGAAATATGGTCAAAAAAAGCAGGATATGCAGAAACAGAAGATGATTTCCACTTCACAAGTGAAGGCATAAAGACAAACACAAATAAGATAGTCCCGATCAATGCCAGAGCAGCAAACAGCCCGAAATCTCCCAAAGCGCTGGAACTGACAAATAATAAGCTCAGAAAAGCCCCGATTGTGGTTATACTTCCCAACACAAGGGGAGATGTCAAATCTTTAATAGTCAGTTCGACTGATCCGCTGTGCTTGTAGTGTACAAGAAAATGGAGAGTGTAGTTTATGGCAATCCCCAGGATCGCCGAGCCTGCTCCGATGGCTATGGCCGAGATTGTACCTTTAATAAAGAATAATAATGCAAGCGAAAAAACAGCGCCAAAAGCCACAGGTACAAGCAAAAGCAAAAGCGACCGGATATTTTTGAAGAATAGTCCCAAAAGCAACACTATCAGAATAACAGATATTGCAGTTGAAATGTACGAATCCTTCTTAATCTGCGAAGCATTTGAAACACCTACTATAGCTGCTCCAAAGCTTGTAACAGAAAGTCTGCCACAACTTCTCTCTTTAATACTTTCAATATTTTTTTCCAGTGCCATGGCCAGGACTTCGTTTTTGCCGGTTTCGCCAACACTGTAGGCCGATGTTATAAAAATCAGAAGGTTTCTATCGTCTTTGCTAAAAATGTATCCATTATAATTGTTGTACAAACTATCAATAGCCTTTGAACTCAGATCGGCGAATATCCGGTTTGAAATATGCAGAGGATCGGCAATTATATATTTTTTGTAAATAAGTCCCATTGGGGATATCAGCTCCTTCCTGTCTTGTTCCAATGTTGCCTTAATAACTTCGGGAGTTAACATCGAATCGAGACGCTGATAATCTGATTCATTCAGATACAATGGCAGGTTTTGAAGAACAAAATCGAAAGTCTCAGCTATTTTCGAATCGTCGATCTTATAAAATACACTTTTTATATACTTCTCCCCCGGATTCACTTTCAATGAATCAACCAGAGTATCTGCGCAGGATGTCAGATAATCCTGTACATCAGCTATCGAAGAGTCAGAAACCGACAGCTTAATAATGATTTTATCACTGGTACTTAAATTTTTGAGTACAAAGTTCGTACGTTCGGTTTCCGCAGTGTCGGGCATAAAACCGGCTATGTCTTCTTCGAGTTTTATCTGAACAGCAAAATAGACACAAACAGCAAACAACACCCCGACAATCGAAAAGAATAGCAGCTTCTTCCTTTGAAAATAGTGATATATAGAAATAAACAAGTCAATCATTATCTGGTTCTTTTCAATTAATCATCTGATCCGCAATAACTTTGAGATCAACATTGCCGGATATGCATATACAAAAGCTATTATGGTCAAAAATGCATTTAAAATGCTTATTCTGAAAAAATCAATGAACGGACGATAATGACTTACCCTTTCTTCCCTGGGCGGATAATATACCGAAATTGCCACATGATCCACATTAATGCCTTTCCAGGCTGATCGCACCAGCATCTCAAGTTCCGACTCATAGCGGTTTGTAAAAAAATGCATGCCGGAAATTTTGCGTAATGGATAGAGACGAAATCCTGATTGCGTATCGGGAAGATTTATGCCTGTCTGCAACCTGTACCAAAAATTGGAAAACTTATTTGCAAAAGTATTCCCCCCAGGCATATTTTCCTGATGCAACAACCGGCTACCTATAATAAAACTATCAGGACACTGCTCTATCTTATCGAGAAACAAAAAGATATCGCCAGCGCGATGCTGCCCGTCCGAATCAATAGTAACAGCGTATCTGAATCCTGAAGACAAAGCACATCTGAAACCCTGTTTTAAAGCATATCCCTTACCCCGGTTAGGCTGATATGAAATTACTTTAACAGCGGAGTTCAGATCCAAAACAGCAGTAGTTTCATCAGTTGATCCATCGTTAACAACAATAACATCAGCAACATAATTCAATACGTCGTCGATGACTGACTGCAAAGTATGAGAATTGTTGTATGTAGGGATAATTACACAACACTGCAACTTTCCGGCCAGTTGCACACTACTGTTTTTTTCGTCAGATGTCACAGTCCTTTGTATGTAGCTTCAATTTTGGTAAATACTGTCTCGTCACGCACGATATTGATGTTGGCAATAATCAGATCATTTTCAATCCGGTATTTTATAACAAACTCAATTATTGGGTTTTCTACCGGGCTTATGACTTTGAGGTATTTTATATTCTTTGCCTTAATAAGCCTAAGGTCGCGCTCAAACTTATCATTTAAAAGTTCGAGACCAATCTGGAGCAGACAAACACCCGGGGTTATCGGATTCCCCGGGAAATGGACTTTAAATATTTCATGCGAGTCATTCAGCTTCACCACTGTCCGAAAGGTATCTTCAACTGATTCAGTCTTTTCAATATTATAGAAAGTATCCTTTAACATCAATATAATGTTTTAATGCTTAATGTCTTACCGCTTAATTTCTGATAAATCATAGTTCAGTCTACCATTGATGTATCCCATCCGTATTACCATACCTGATGACTCATCTGTATATTGCCTCAGGCTTGCGATCATGCGCGCATGCTTATACATATCAGCCCGTTCCACCCTCTTTCGGCTGTCAATATAATACACATACTGTAAAGAACGATTAACAGTTTTGACATACACCGGTATGTTGTTTAGCGAACACGAAGATAATATCTCCGGTTGTGAAAATAAAAAATGCAAATCAGTTTCAAGCTTATTTCGTATATACCATTTATCGACATTCTTAATTACATTCTCAAGTTTCGTACTATTCTGAGAAAGTTTAAAATCGAAGCCCTTAATGCCAAACTCGTTTATGAAACTTCCTGCAAAAGTACTGTCGTTCAACTTTTTATATATGATTATACCAGTAATTTCATTGTTTTTATAAGTTATCTTCGCTTTAAACTTTCTGACGTTGACAGTATCGAAAATACTTTCTATAGCATCCTGATTTGAAACACTTTTTGTTAATGTATTTTTGCAAATAAAGGTATTACAGGATGCAAAAAACAAAACCAGACTACAAACTGAGAGCAAACTTCTCATCGCTTATTGGTTGGTTTAGTTTTATTTCACCAAATACAATAGTTGTAGTATCTCCTGCAGGTTCAATCATTTCTACTGTACCCACCATGTACGTCGTTTTCCGGAAGTACAATACAATAGTATTCAACACTGATTTCAACGTTTTGTTTTTTGGTGTGAGCCGAACCTGAACCTGAGTTGCACTTTCAAAAAATGCAACATCAAACTTCTTACGATCAATAAGTTCCGCACCACTAATGCTGTTTACCAGAAGAAGGCTTATCTCCTTAAAAAGGGCATTTGATTTTGTATCAAACTGTCTTGCCGAATTTTCATTCTTAATATAGACCTTGTCGCCATTAAGCGCAAAAAGATAGAAGTATGGTGATACATATTCCCAGCACAACTTGTTCTCTTTTTTGTAAAGAAGTTTTCCTTTAGAGATTACCGATTCAGACAGTACTGAAATATTTTTATTTTGTGTAAAAGAGCATTGCAGGGAGGTCAATGAAGCCGAGGCATTCCTGATCTTTTCCATATATGTAACTATCCCGGCTTCTGAAATAGATTTAAAAACAGTTTCCTGAGCTACAACAGTGTTAAACATCAGAGAAAAGGCTAATATGTTGAATATTTTGATTATCATTTAGTTACGAAATAAATACCGACAATTATAATACATACTCCAAGCCAGCGTGTGGCAGGAACACTTTCATTGAAAATCAGAATTGCAGCAAGTAATCCGAATATATAGCTTATGCTCCCAAGCGGATATGCTACGCTGAAAGGGTAATGTCTGAGAATATACATCCATAGCGAAATGGCCCCTAAAACGGCTACACCCGAGATGGCCAGATGAATATTGCTAAATACAGATTTGAAGTAGGTAAATGAAAATTTAAATGCACCAAATTGTGTAACTGCAAGTTTCAGGAAAACCTGTGATAACATCAGCAGAAAGCTTTGGACAAATGTCAACCCAACGAGTTTTAACATGCCGAGAAGAGTATTAATGAGAAATTTTTATTCTGATAATGGTTCAACAACAGTACATTCTGTAATTTACCAGCATTGTGGCTGTTCAGTGCGGCATATGAAGGAACATACTTATGTTTGATACAATTTGCAGCAAACCAAAGGCCAAAACCAGTTGATGTGAAATACTCGCCGGAAAGGTTTTTGTACCAGGCATGTGCTTTTGCACCAAACATATCAGCAGATATTGTTTTGTATATTGCATCATTCTTCACATCTCCGTTCATACCCATCACAACAAGGTCAATATCCTCTGTTTTTTTAGAATTGCGCGATAAAAATGTTTCTATAGATTCCACTATGTTTTCAGGTTGGTAAAGAATTTCGACAGCTTCAATTGCAGCATATGTTTTTTCATTTTTGGCTGACGAAAGCATAACCGAAACGCTTCCTTCTCCGGCAAAGGTACCCGGAGTAGTACTATTGCTGAGGTTACCGCTGCCTTCAAATTTTTTCTTCCAGAGACCAATCCTATTGAGAATCCTGAAATAAGAAGGGGTCATTTCGTCATACCCCCCTACCAATGCACTTTTTATTTTATTGTCAGCAAACAATATAAATGCTTCGAAAAGGGCGCATTCAAAAGAAATTCCTCCCTGGACAAAAGTATTGTTGTGATTATTACATTTAAGATTAATAGCAATCTGTGAACTTATTGTATTGTGTGTCGATTGAATAAAAAATGTTGGTTGCAGGAACTTTTCATCATTATCGATCATAGCCGAAAGAAATTTTTCGGTATCTTCAATACATCCCAGACCTGTGCCTGAAATTACTGCATCAGGCATTTCAACAGAGGATTCAGCAATGCAGGTTTTAGCCGAAGCTATAGCACGTTTAATCACCTTGCTCATGCGACGTGCCTCGTTCGGACTAATATAATTAGTAAAATCAGGATCAATGCAACGTACATAGGATTCATTGTACCAGACAGGCTCAGGAAAACCTGTTTGCCTGAATGTGTTCTGTATTGAAATATTTCCTATTCCCTGTATGTACACTTTCATGGTATCTATCTTGTTTATTGTATTTTTGAAAATACAATAGAAGTATTGTTTCCTCCGAAGCCAAACGAATTGGACAACACATGATCTATTTTTACATTGCGTATCAGTTCTCTGACAGGGGCAAAAGAAAGTTTCTCTATCGGGTTTTTAAAATTCAGATTGGGTGGTAAAAATCCCTCATTCATGGCCAATATCGAAATCACAGCTTCCACACTTCCTGAGGCACTGGTAGTATGTCCGGTATATGCTTTTGTGGAACTTACCGGAGGAATGCAGTTACCAAACACATTCATAATTGCGGTACCTTCCGATTCGTCATTGTTAATGGTTCCTGTGCCATGAGCGTTTATGTAATTGATATCCGAGGGCTTCAATCCACTCATAACCAAAGCATTTTGCATCGCCAGTGTAGCGCCCTTTCCGTCAGGAGAGGATGCTGTCTGGTGATATGCATCACAGGCATTGCCATATCCCGATACTTTGCATAGCACATCAGCATTCCGGGCATTAGCACTTTCATCTGATTCCAATACTAAATAAGCAGCTCCTTCACCAAGGTTTAAACCTGCACGGGCAGCATCAAACGGACGGCAATTTCCCTTATCGAGGATCATAAGCGTTTTAAATCCATTGAGATGGAATTTTGTAAGACATTCAGTACCACCTGCCACAACACAATCCATCAAGCCCAGTCTTATAAGGTTCGAACCTAAGACGATGGCATTTGCAGATGATGAACAGGCAGTCGAAATGGTCGATACATAGCTGAAACCACCAAAGTAATCTGCAATAACTTCAGTACATGCGCCACAGTCATGTATTTTAATATAATCGTTGCAGGTATCGTTCTCTAAAAAGTCTCTGTAAAACTGCTCGCTTTTTTCCATTCCGCCGACAGTTGTGCCAGATATAAAGCCAATACGCAACGACTTATCGGGAATAATCTTCGCATCTGAAATAGAATTTCTGGCAGCCAGTATACCCATAAGGGATGTGCGGGTAATTGGCATATTGTCAGGAACCGAAAGCATTTTACTCATTTGCCCGTCGCTTAACGGAACTTCAGAACAAGGAAAATCCTTATGGTTGGTTCTCAGGTATTTAATTGCTCCAATACCAGATTTTTCAGCCAATAGTGATGTCAATGTTTCCTGAACTGAGATGCCAATTCCTGATACAATGCCCAAACCGGTCACCAAAACTTGCTTAGCCACCCTATTTCTTTCTATTTTCAGAGATATATTTTGCAAAGATATTAATGGATCCAAAAATCTCACGGCCTTTTCCCGGATCTTCAAGCTTTATACCATAGTTTTTTTCGAGTAATACTATCAACTCGAGGGCATCGATAGAATCTAATCCCAATCCATCCCCAAACAACGGTGCATCGTTGTCAATATCTTCAGGTTTTACACCCTGGAGGTTTAAAACTTTGATAATTTCCTGCTTGAGTTCGAGTATCAGTTCATCCATATTATTCAATTATTTAGTATTATATAAATTATCTATAGTTTTTACATCAAAAGTATCACCGTTCGATCCTTTTCCCACCAATAGTAAGAAAGCTTCGTAAGTATTTACGTTACATTCCACCCACCCTGCAATACAGTATTCGGTATTGGTTCTTTCAAACAATTCATTCACATACACATACAAAGCCGATGCGTCGGGATGTTCACTCACAAAAAATATATTTTCACCATAAATTTTATGTTTTATACAAATTTCTCCAATAGTAATATTCGGTAAAGTGTATACAAACAACGACGGGCTTGGGAAATAGTTTTTCGGATCATCAATGGTCAGATGATAATTAGAATCAGTGACCAACGATGATGAAGCATTGGACAGCACAAGGGCAACATTTCCTTTATCAGCTATCTTGTACAATTCCGTGTTCTTCAACAAACACTCTGAAGCTAAGATAGCAAGTTTTGAAAGGTTGTCCATTTTAAAAAATTTCGGGTATTCCAACTCCAGATTGCGATAGGTTTGTACCAGTGATTTTTCAAGCGACTGCTGATCATTAATATCAAAGATCTTTAGCCCGTCAACGCATACTTTATGAGGTGTTATGGAACAATATTTATTTATGATCAGTCCCATCTAGCTATATTTTTTTAAGAGTACAACTGCATTGCATCCGCCAAAGCCTGAAACCATTTTTAAACATTCGTCTGCCTCAAATCTGCGTGGTTCAGTAATCACCTGAATGTTTTTCGATACTCCCAGAGAAGTAAAGCCCAAACAATTTATGAGTTGACCATTTAACAAGGAATGAGATGAAATAATTGTTTCAATCAGTCCGGCAGCGCCTAATGTATGACCTATGTAACCTTTAAGACTGGTTACCGGCACATGTTCCAGCCCCGCACGCGATAAGGCAATAGCTTCCATCTCATCGTTGTAAACCGTTGCTGTTCCATGAGCGTTTATAAAAGCCAGACCTGAAGCGTCATCTCCTTTCATTGTGTTCATTATGGCTCTGTACAATCCTTCACCTGTACGTGATGGTCCGGAAATATGATTGGCATCATTTGATGTAGCACCTGCTTTTATTGAAATACTATCGGACGGTAAATAGTCTTCGTTGTCAATCCCCAGGATAATGGTAGCTGCTCCCTCTCCAAGCGACAATCCGTCACGTAATGCATCGAAGGGTTTGCATCTGTGGGGAGACAAGGCTTTAAACGACTGGAAACCGGATACAATAAACTTAGAGAGCATATCCCCACCAGTAACAACGACATGCTTGTATTCACCTGATTCGAGATACATTTTTGCAGCCAGGATAGCCGAAACACCCGAGATGCAAGCCTGAGATACAACTACAGGGGTATTCTGATTTTTAAAAAAAGATGCAATCTCATTGGCTGACGACCATAAATTTACTCTTTCTATATCAAACTCATGAGTATGCTCCGGATCGAGAAGGTATACATTTCCTTTTGTAGTAGAAATTATAAAAAGCGTTTCCGGTGAAGACAAGTCGACGTTTGTACGGGAAGCCGCTTCATATACCGAAAGAATTATCATTCGTTCAAAAAAAGTGTATCTGCTGACGTCGGCAAATCTTCTGAAATAGTCATCAAGTTTTTCATGTGCCACTAATGAAGCCTGAAAATATTCGGGAATGCAAAACTCGTCTGTGTGTAATTCGATCCCGCTCCGGCCCTGGCTTATTGACGCCATGTTTTCGTCAGTAGTAAAGCCCAATGAGGAAATAATGTTATCAGTTATATTATATACAACCTTCATGCCAACACAGTTATAACAATCCCATTTTTCTTTTCCACTCTTCATAAAAAGGCGGATTGAACAACACCAGCTTATAATCTTTATCAAGAAAAACCTGGGTACTGCTGCCGGTGCAAATAAGTATGTCGCTTTTGGGTAAAAAGATGCGGTACCTGAATTGCAGTTTGGCAGCTGGTGTGTCAACGTACCCGGTTTCAACAACTGCCCTGGTTTCGTATGGTAACGGTTTCTTAAACTGAAATTTAAGATCTACCAGAGGAGCGTAAAAACCATTCCTGAAGATATGCATATAGCCAAATCCATATTTCTTACCAAATGCCTCGCGACCGTCTTCAAAATATTTTGCATATGAACCATGCCATACAATGCCCATCGAGTCAACTTCGCTAAAGCGCACCTCAAATTCTTTTTGTACTGAAAGTTTAATCTCTTCCATTTTGCTATACTACTGATATTTTCATTTCACATGTCACCAACACATCACCATTACATCTGGTAGTGGCATTTACAAGTGTAATATTAAACACTTCATTAACTACTTCAATAGTAGTTTCGAGCGTTGAATGCACGTCCGGTAATTTATGAATAACCAGCGACTTCACTGCACCAATAAATCCTACACGTACGGCATCTTTCAGAATTATTGCATTAATGTATCCCAGACGTGCTGCACAGGTTTGTGCGATATTCTCCACCAGCCCGGCTTCCAGCAGTTTTCCTCCTTCAACGAATATGTTAGCAGGAACTATTTCAAACTCAGTCCTGGTAACGACCTCATCGAAATGAACCAGCCTGTCAATCATAATGAAAGGCGGTTTTTGAGGAATAAGTGTTTTTACATCCAGATCTGCAAAATTCATACTTACAGTAAATTAAAATCGTAAAAATTCCCAGAGAGGACCACGTATATTACGTGAACGGAATTTTTCCATCATACCGTGGTCATCAAAATCGGGGAAAATCCATTTCTTCCCGGTTGCCAGAGCCCTCTCTTTAATGGTATCGAGGTTAACATGTTTACTTATATAATAGGTCGGTTCCAGGAGAGTATCGGTACTACTTATTCTTCCTTCGGCAATAGCTATATTATATAATTCAGTATCAGGATAAATGCGCATTCCTATGTAAGGGAAAAATACCGAAAGAGGTATCTTTTTGGAATTTTCGAATGTCTGATTGAGCGATAGGTCTGTTTCGCCATATCCTCCCAAAATAAGAAAATGTGCAAAAAAGATTCCCAGATCAGAACTGATCATTGATACTTTGAGAATATCATCAAATGTAAAATGCTTGCCATAATTTTCAAGCTGCATATCAGAAAAAGATTCGGATCCAAATTCGATATGTGTAAGCCCTGCCCTCTTGAACAGTGATAAATCCTCATAAGTAAGATTATGGGGTGAAAAATATGCTCCCCAACTCACTTTTACGCCACTTTTAATTATCTCTTCGGCCAGCTTTATGTTATATTCGTTCGAAATGTTAAAGACCGAATCGGTAAAAAAGACATAAGTTATTCCTTTTTCGAAATAAAGGTCTTTTAGCGTATTGACAATTAATCCGGTGTCAAGAGTGCGGACCTTCCTTCCTTCAATGACCGGATAGCTGCAATAAATGCAATTATACGGACACCCGCGTTTGGTTTGAATGTTGAGCATTCCGCTTTTACTCCAGTAATAATCAACCAGATCCTTGTCAAAAGCCAGTTCCAGTGAATTCAGATAGGTGGTTCTTGGATTTATCTTTATTCTGCCAGACAAAGTTTTATAGACCAGACCTTCAATACGCTTATAATCTGCATTTTTATCAATACAACCAATCAGTTCGAGAAGCGATTCCTCCCCTTCCCCTTTAATACCGAAGTCGGGTTTTAATATATTGAAAAGAATAACAGGGAAAATCGAGAAACCAGGGCCTCCGATTATGACTTTTGCTGTTGAAGCATTTCGGACAGTTTCAATTACCTGACGATACCAGTCTATAAAACTATTCTTCCTGTAAATGTTTGTGTCGTCTATGTTCCGGAGCGACACTCCTACAATATCAATGTCGCCTGTCGACAGAATTCCTTTGAAATCAGATAGTGATTGCCTGTTGAAATCAAAAATACTGAAATTGAACAATGGCAATTGTTTCTTTAAATAGGTATGCAAATACGAAATACCTAACGGGTACACAGGATATGGATTGGAGTATGCATTAGCCGATACAAGCAGTATGTTCTTAATTGAAGACATTCAATTCCAGAATTTATAATAATTATACCACTGTTCAGGATATTTCTTTAACATCTTTTCCAGTTCAAGTACATAGTTTTCTGCCAATGCTTCAACTTTTTCTTTTCTTGAAAGATTTTCCTGCGGAAAATTATCAATACGGTTTATGAAGATGTGATAATCTTTAGCCGACTCTTTCATGACAAAAAGTGTAAGTACAGGTACATCAAATTCTGCAGCCAAATGGTATGCTCCTGCAGGGAAGCTTGCTGTTCGTCCTAAAAAGCTGAGTGTTGCAATTTTATTCCCGGTATATACCCTGTCGCATGGAATAGTCAGAATTTCACCATTTCTGAGGACTTTGTTAATAGTGAAGATGTGTGACATATCTGCCATTATGGGAACAGGAAAAACATTATTTTCTATCAGTATTTTCTCCCTGTATAGTTGAATAATGGGCCCCTCTCCTCCATAAACGATGCTGTTGATCCGCTTTCTCGTCTGATGTAACATGCAACCTGATATCTCAAAATTGCCGACATGCGAGCTTGCAATGACGGCTCCTTTTGGTGAATTTACAATTTCATCGAAAAGTTCCTGACCGGTGATGGTTATATTAAAACAGTTCTTTTTACCTGCAAAAATTGCAAACCTGTCCAGAAGAGTCTGTCCAAAAAGGAAATGGTTTCTGTATGCTTTAATAAAAGAGCGAAATGGTCCGTGGCCGCGAATTTTTCTGAAATAAAACCATATAGACTTATATTCCTTATGGTTAACGATCATATAAAATATTACAACAACACTTAGAATAGCGTAACCAAAAGAAAGGCTCATGTGTCTGAAGAAAAAGAGTAATCCTTTTTGTCCAAGGGTACCTCCCTGGGTTCGGCCTTTCCATTTCGGACACTTATTCATACCTATTTTAACGGTTGTTCATTTTCGATTCGATATAATCGTAGAAGGCTCCCAATGTGGTTACACCGCTCATTTCTTCAGCTTTTATCTTAAATCCGAACTTCTTCTCAACGATAACAACTATATCAACAAAATCGAGGCTGTCAATACCCAAATCATCTTTAAAGGAGGCATTATCATTAATCGCACTCTGATCTACTTCTATTTCCTCAACTAAAAACTCATTAGTAATCTTAACAATTTCTTCTCTGGTCATATTCAGATATTTATTTAGTTTTTAATTTTTTTTACAATAAGGGCACTATTTGTACCTCCAAATCCGAAGGAGTTTGAAAGGAACACGTTTATATCCTTTTCTATTGTTTTTGTAGCAATATTCAGTTTTGCAGAATGTTCATCCGGATTCTCAAAATTAATATTCGGGGCAACAAAAGAATTTTCCATCATAATGGCAGAATAAACTATTTCGCTGGCCCCGGCCATCCAGCATTCGTGCCCGGTCATCGATTTGGTCGAACTTACCAACGGGCATTTTTCACCAAACGTCTTGTATATAGCCATTGCCTCATACTGATCGCCAAGGGGTGTCGAAGTGGCATGTGCATTAATATAATCTACTTCAGAAGGTTTCATTCCCGCATCTTCGAGAGCCCGCATCATTGCCGTATAAGAACCCTCATCGTTAGGTTGTGAAATATGTCCGCCGTTTGATGAGAATCCATAACCTACAACCTCAGCAATAATGTTTGCACCACGGGCAACGGCATGGTCATAATCTTCGAGTATCAGAGAAGCAGCTCCTCCGCTGGGTACCAGTCCGTCGCGGTCGCGATCGAATGGACGCGAAGCCTTTGTCGGCTCATCAACACGTACCGAAAAGGCACTTAATGCATCAAAGCTACCCATTGAATAAAAGTTGATTTCCTGGGCTCCACCGCAAATAATCATCTTTTGCAAGCCATGTTTTATAAAATGATAACCTATACCGATAGCATGAGAACCGCTTGCACAGGCTGCAGAAACAGTGAAATTGATACCTCTCAGTTTAAAAATTACAGCAAGGTTCATTGTTACTGTTGAGTTCATGGCCTGAAAAACAGCTCCTGAACCTAACAAAGTAGTATCTTTCTTTTGCTCAATTATGTTGTTGGCTTCAATAACCGCTTTTGCAGAGCTATCATTCCCGAAAAGGATGCCTACTTCATTGTTCTCAAGGAAATTCATGTCGACCTTTGCATTTTCGAGGGCTTCAAGTGTTGACATATAGGCAAATTCTCCTTCTTCAGCAAGACCTGTGCGCAAGCGACGTTCAAGTTTTCCTTTAAGCTGGGGGATCTCGAGTATTCCGGTAAGAGGAGAACGAAAGCCTATTTCTTTTCGTATCTCTTCAATTCCGATACCTGACTTCCCCTGATATAAAGAGTCTTTTACCTCCGCCAGATTCTTTCCTATGCAGGAATATATACCCATTCCTGTTATAACAACCCTGTTTGCCATAATTTTTAAATTGTTTTTCAGGTATATAATCCTCCGTTTATTGAAATTACTTCGCCTGTTATATAGGATGCTTTTCCGGAAACCAGGAAAGCTACCAGATCAGCAACTTCTTCGGGTTTTCCAAAGCGATTAAGGGGAATAAGCTTTTTAAAATCATTTTCGCTTATATCCCTGATCATATCTGTACTGATAAAACCCGGAGCAACACAATTTACAGTTACATTACGCTTGCCGACTTCCTGTGCCAGAGCCTTTGACGCTCCGATAATACCAGCCTTGGCTGCTGAATAATTTGTCTGTCCGGGCATGCCTTTGATCCCCGATAAAGATACAATGTTCACAATGCGTCCATATCTGTTAGTCAGCATATCCTTTAACAACCTACGTGTAACATTGAAGAAACCTGTCAGGTGAATATCTAATATACTGCTCCATTCGGAGTTTTGCATGAACATCATCAAATTGTCTTTACGTATGCCTGCATTGTTTATCAGTACTTCAATTATTTTCCCAGGATGTTCATCCAACCATTTTTCCAAAGCATTATCGACAGCTTCAACATCCGAAACATCAAATTTAAGCAACTCTGCAACACCACCCTGTGATTCGATAAGCAGCCTGGTTTCGTTTGCCGATTTATCATCCGATAAATAGTTAATTATAATCGGGTAACCCTGCCTTGATAATTCCAGACAAATACATTTACCAATTCCACGGGAGCCACCTGTAACCAATGCATAGTTCATAGTTAAATTTTACTAAGGTCTGCTTTAGTATTGTGCAAGTAATTCTTCATATCACGAACCTGGTTGTATTTGGTAGAATCTTCCACAAACGGAGGCACCACAGCACGTAAATCGTTATATATTTTATATGTAAATGGTGATAATTTATCTTGCAAACCAGCACAATCCACTGCCTGTATTAATGCCATAAAATAGATGCCAAGAACTTCATAGGCGTTGGTAATGATTTTCGCAGCAATAAGAGCTGAATTAGTGCCCATACTTACAATATCCTGATTATCATTATTATTCGGAATACTATGTACGTAGTTTGGGAATGAAAGAGTCTGACATTCAGCTGTAGTGGATGTAGCCGTAAATTGAACACCCTGCATGCCAAGGTTAAGACCAAGTTTGCCCATGTTTACAAACGGAGGAAATTTTTCGTTCAGATGCGGGTTTAAAATATAATTCAACTGCCGTTCCATAAGCATGGTCAGCTTCGTAACCACTATTTTAAGTTTGTCCATTTCGAGCGATATGTAATCACCATGGAAATTGCCACCGTGATAAACGCATTTATTTTCTGAATCTATTACAGGATTGTCGCTAACCGAATTGGCTTCATCGAGTAAGATACTTTCCACCGATTTTATGGTATCAAAAACAGGTCCGAGTACTTGCGGAACACAACGGATCGAATAATATTCCTGAACTTTTACGGTGAGAATTTTTTCGGTTATCTCTCTCTGGTAAAGATATTCTTCACGATTCTTTATTAGTTTACTTCCCTCCAGCACTTTGCGCATAAGTCTGGCAACCTCGTTCTGACCTTCGTGAAGTTTTTTGGAGTTTAATTCATCTGAAAAACTGTCATCGTACGAATCCACAACCTCGTTAATCATTGCCGATGCCACAATTGCCCAGTCGAGAAGGTTTTTTGCATTAATAATGTTTATGATTCCGATCCCTGTCATTACCGAAGTACCATTTATAAGAGCCAGCCCTTCACGGACATGCACCGATACCGGCGTCAGTCCTTCCTGCTTCAGAACTTCCATTGTCGGCACAATCTTACCCTTATAATGAACTTCACCTTCACCAATAAGTGCAAGGGCTATATGTGACAGCTGGACCAAATCACCGCTTGCACCAACACTTCCGTGTTCAAAAACCACAGGAATAATATTTCGGTTTATAAATTCTTTTAAAAGAACAACAACTTCAGGATGAACACCGGAATAACCTTTTAATAATGTAATCAGCCGGCATATCATTGCCGATTTTACAAACAGTGGTGACATCAGGTTTCCTGTACCGGAGCAGTGGCTCCTGATAAGGTTGTACTGCAGGAACGATTGTTCCTGCTCAGAAATTTTATACTGTGCCATAGGGCCCAAACCAGTATTGATCCCGTAAATAATCTTCTTCCGGGCAAAATCTTTCAGAAATGCGTAAGATCTCTTTACTTTTTCAATCTGATTCGTACCAATTTCTATTGTTCCACAGTTTAATAATACTTCGTCGAAATCACTTAAAATTACATTTTCAGGAGTAATGGCAACTTCATTTTCAGTTTTAAAATTCATTGTTTTTAAAAATAACAAAACGGTAACTCTCTTTACTAAAAGAGATTAACCTGGTTAACTATCTGACTGGCAAATTATACCAGTTATGCTAAATTTTGGTGCAAAATAACAAAATATTGTAATAAAAAATCCGCTGTTAAAATTTTTAGAGCTTAATTGTTCACAAAAGAGGTAAAAAAAATTTTATCACACTCCCTAACTAAAATGATTTCAATTGAATGTCGCAATAAAAGTCATTTTAAATGCAGAATTATCAATTGCTTTTGAATAAGAATATGCTCCCCATCTGTAATAGGCTTCCGCCCCAAAACCAAGGTAAACTGTATTCTCAATATTTATTTTAATCAGGTTATTAAGTCCAATTCCCGATTCATAGAAACCTTTTACCTTAGTTTTGTACTCAATAAGGTTATGATATTCCGGGTGATGCAGATCGCCATATCCGGCATTTTGAATAATCGAAAACTGAGGACTGAATTTCTTTGTCCGAAAAAATATTGAACCAAAGTTATGAGAGTAAAACAGATTCAGGTATTCATCAGATAAGAATTCATGACGGTGCATGGTTTGAAAGGTGTTCCTGAATGCGAATATCCCGCTGCTGCCTTTATTCCCTTCTGCTGAAAAAAGTAAAAAGTACGGGACATCTTTACTTACATAACCTGCTTCTATCCTGATCTTTGATTCACCCACCTTACGTAACATAAATGACTTATAAAGGCCAACTTCTAACCTGTCGAAATCGACAGATCCATTGAATAAACCTTTTAATCCTTTTGAATATGCCATGTATACTACAGGATAACCGGTTCCACGGCTTATCCTTCTCGAAAAAAGTCTTTCCACCCTTTCACCATAGGAATATTTTATAAAAAGATCAACAGAACTGAAAGTTTGACTCTGCTCCGGCAGTTCATTACTGAATAAATAATCAAATAACGGAGTCCTTTCCTGATGTTTTACTGACAGATTAACAACCGCATATTTGAACAACCGCGATGAGAGTTCAGCCTTATATTCCACCGTTTTATCATTAAGTGTAATGGTATAGTTTCGCCTGAAATCGTTAAGATCATAATAAAAGTTATAATCCAGACCTGAGCTGCCAGGTTCCATTACTGTATTCTGGTAGTTTAAGATAAAATGGGTTTCGAACTCGTTGCTAAGGGTAAAATCCAGATCAGCCCCAAATTTCCATAACCGGTCATTTAAACCATATCCAAAATAACCGCCTGTTGACAAAAAATCAGAAAATTTATTATTTGTCTTCAATCCCAGACCAATGTGAATTCCCTCTGCCCTGTTATTATAATAGAATCTATCTATAAAAAAATTAAAAATTGACAAGGGGGTTTTACCTAAAATTGCACCAGCCGGGATTTCTCCATAAGCCAGGTCTTCAATAAGCCTCAGCTTACTATCAAAGTCTAACTTTCTGCCCATACTGTCAATTCTGTGATATGTAAGTTGTTCTTCTCCCGTCAGTGGAACAGTCCTTGCCTGTTGCCAGTAGATACTGTCTTTTCCTCCTGCAGACTTATCAATATGAACAGCTTCCAATCCAAGGTCAGAAGGCCTCATTCCGGAATTAATTTTCACATCGCTTATGTAACTCTTCCCATAATATAAAAAAGGCTGATTCATCAGTCTTGCCTCAAAAAGCAGCTGCTCAGGAAACCACTGCTCATTATTGACAAGCTGATATTTCTGCTGAATTTTGAAATCCATTAATCCCTTGTTATAAGGCTCTGCAATAACGTTCTGAATACTGTAATTATGAGTATTGATATAGAGTACACCTTTCAGTCCCTGAAAGTTTTTCTTCGGAAGCGGCTTAAAAGAGATAATATAGGTTGTATCTGATTCATTTACAACAGTGTCCTTCAAAGCAAAAGAATAATTCCTGTAACTATTCTGGCTGATTGGATTAAGATAATTAACAGATACCAGAGATATTGTTTCATCATAAAAATCAAATGGCTGAAACCATGTTCCCATAAATGTAAATGAAGGATTCTCAAAGCCTGATACACGTGATGCAACAACTGTGTCTACGATTCTGTCAGGATTTAGATAAAACCTGTTAGAAACAGATTCAATAATAAGAATTCCCGAATTTTTAAACGTCTTAATTATTTTTTTGAATTTTAAACTGTCTTTAGCAGCAGCATTCTGTTTTATTTTCGGTTCAAGTACCAATTTATTATAAAGAGTGCAGGAATATGAAGAAAGTTTTTCAGGATTATTTAAATATCTGTTCTCTATAACTTTTTTTATGATCCGGTGAGAAGGATTCGCATCGCGTGATACTACAATTTCTCCAAGCTCAAAAGTGACGGGTGTCAAACTGACCGTAACATTGTGGAGATCATCTGAAATGCTGTCAATATTGATAGTCCGTGTCGCATAGCCAAGATAATAAACCTGTATTGACTTAATATTTTTTGTAAAGGGTAAGGAAAATGCCCCATTGATGTCAGTTAGTACTCCTTTTGGAGGATTATCCTGATAAAGTATTGAAACAAACGGAAGCGGCTCACTGGTTGACGAATCAACTACTTTTCCATTTATTGAAGCCTGTCCGTATGCAATAAAAATATTACACCAGAACAAAATTGCAATTATCCATATCCTGTTCAACACTTCCGATATTTATGTTTTGGTTTTCAGAATTAAAATTCCCTGTTAAAAATAGATATAAAAGCAGTTTTTCCATTAAACATTTTATAATCTTAAATTGTTTCATTCAATTTGTTCATGTTTTAAAATATATGACTATCAGGAATCATGAATACAATATCCGCTTTTGCAATAAATCAATTGTTTACCCCAACCCTGAAGGGAGCAATTGATTTTATTCGCACCCTTTAGGGCAAGGGGTAACGAATAAAATCAATGTATTTATGTGCTTGATTTCCGATACTCATATTAAAATATAAAAATCTTCAGGATTTTTTTATAACCCATCTCTATTACAAATTAGTAAATGGTCAGGGATTTACAGCTATTCCGGGTAAAGATTTGAGAATTACTGTTTCCGTTACGGTTTCCAAATGAATATTACCAATCAATTTCAGTGGCATTTCAGGTTTCTGTAAAACCAGAGTATGGTATATAAAATTACCCCCTGACATCCCGGAAAAAGGCAGATAATTAAGACAATAAAAAAAATAAATTTATTTCTAAGATATATTTAAAACTTACCCCAAAGTGTTATCTTAGCGGAAATTTAAATTTTAAAAAAACTATAGTATGAAATTCAATGGATTAATCGTTATGACAGGCGTAATAGCCTTAATGCTTGGCTCTTGTGGAAAAAATTCCATTAAAAACGTAAAATTAGCAACCAGGGAAGATTCTTTATCCTACGCTTTCGGAGCTGTAAATTATACTGCACTGACAGCAGACAGTCTTATGCTCGATCCAATGGTTGTAGCAAAAGCAATGATGGATGGAAAAGAAGGAAAATCATTGATGACTGATGAAATTGCCCGCTCTTTTATCATGGCATTTGTTAACGAACGCGAAATGGCAAAAGCTGAAAAACAGGCTTCAATGAATAAAGAAACATACAAAGACTATATAGCTGCGAATGAGGCATTTCTTGCAACAAACAAAGGGAAAGCCGGAGTCACTGAAACTGCCAGTGGCCTTCAGTATGAGGTAATTAAGATGGGAACAGGCCCAAAACCAACTAATGAGAGCACAGTTAAAGTTCATTACACAGGAACACTTATCGATGGCACCGAATTCGACTCATCAGTTAAGAGAAATGAACCTGCAACATTCCCGATAACAGGAGTTATTCCCGGTTGGACAGAAGCCTTGCAGTTGATGCCAGTTGGATCAAAGTTTAAAATTTACATTCCTCAGGCACTTGCTTATGGAGCAAGAGGTGCAGGTGAAGTTATTAAACCATATTCCACTTTGATATTTGATGTTGAGCTTCTCGAAATTGTCAAATAACATGGCAAAAGCAGAATTACATACTCCGAAAGGCATCATGAAGATCAGCTTCTTTGAAGAGGATGCTCCTGCAACCGTGGAGAACTTTATCTCACTTGCAAAAAAGGGATTCTACGACGGACTTGCTTTTCATAGAGTTATTCCTGATTTTGTTATACAGGGAGGGTGTCCTTTCTCAAAAGACATGAGTGATCCCAGAGTCGGGACCGGAGGCCCAGGCTACAAAATCAACTGTGAGCTGACCGGAAAAAACCAGTACCACGACCGGGGAGTACTTTCGATGGCACATGCAGGAAGAAATACAGGAGGATCACAGTTTTTTATATGTCACAGCCGAAATAACACGAAACACCTTGACCGGCAACATACATGCTTCGGAAAAGTTTATGAAGGTCTGGATGTTATTGACAAAATACAGCAGGGTGACAAAATTGAAAAGATAATAATTTACGAAGATTAAACAGAAATGGCATTTGAAATTACCGGAAAAATTATCGATATATCTCCTGTAAATCAGGTAAGCGATAAGTTTAAAAAACGGGAGTTTGTTATTGAGAATAAAGAAACAGGCGGATCTGCAGTGTTTATTAATTATATCAAGTTCCAGCTGGTTCAGGATAAATGTGACCTGATCAACGAATCGTTCATGAATGAGGATGTTAAGATATGGTTCAACCTGAAAGGCAACAAATGGGAACGTGATGGGAAAGTCAGCTATTTTACAAATCTCGATGCCTGGAAAATTGAGAAAAATTCTTCGCAGGCAAGAAGTCAGGATGCTCCGGCACATGTAACACTGGAAGATATTCCACCTGAAAATGATGAATTAAGCGATCTTCCGTTCTAAAAAAATCAGAAAAGGCTGTCTCAATATCGGACAGCCTTTTTTAAATACCAGTATTTTAACAGAACTGATTCATACACTGGAATTTCAATATTTAATCAAAATACCGATGAAGATAAAATACATACTTACAATTGTCCTTACAGCTACATTGCTCAATGGACAGTCACAGGAACGGGTAAATAATTCTGATCCATATACCTACCCGTTACAACTTTCATATAACAGGCTTATTCAACCTGCCGGTATTCAGATATTCTATGGAGATAAAAACACCGAAAGTCATTCTCTTGATGCTGCATTATCACCCGATGGCAGATGGTTAGCTGTTGAAGAAAGAAGCAGTATAGTTTTTATAAGTACGACAGATAATAAAGTTAAGTTTCAACTTTCAAATAATGATCATCCCGACCTGAAGGGAGGATATAATACTTATTCCGGTATTATATGGCATACCGGCTACGAAAGTCCTGAAGTCTGCTGGAGTGTGGTTGGGAGAAATAAAAGATCTTTTGTTGTTTTGGCAAAATGGAATGGTATAAATGCAGAATTCGGCCGTATGTTTGAATATAAGGCTGCACCAAAAACAGCAATGGCTTTGCCGAATGAAGTTCTGATTACCAAAGAATCTCTTAAGGATTATTTATATGTTGTCCTGAATGGAAACAGCAAAGTAATTAAACAGGATTTTAAGACAGGAGACACATTATGGGTTGCTGATCCCGGCGTTGCTCCATATGGATTGACAATGGCTTCAGGTAAGTTGTATGTCACAAACTGGGCAGGCAGACATCCCGATACTGATGATAATGATGTTGCAGGCATCCCATGGGGTCTTGCAAGGGTCAATAATAATACCGGGGGAGGGACCAGAGAAGGCAGTGTAGCAGTTATCGATCCATCCAATGGCAAAATAATCAAAGAGATTGTTGTCGGACTGCACCCGAATAAGATAATAAGTGATAAAAACGGAAATTTTATTTATGTTACTAATGCAAACAGTGATAATGTTACTGTTATTAATACTGAAAAGGATGAAGTTTCTGAAACAATAAGCATAAGGCTTCAACCGGCAAAAAATCCATTCTTTGGCGATTCACCAAATGGTCTGTGTCTTTCGCCTGATGGTAAAGTGTTATATGTGGCAAATGGAATGGATAATGCTCTGGCTGTAATAAAACTTGGCAAAAAGGCGACCAGAAAATCCTGTAAAAATGCCAGCATGTTAACAGGCTTTATTCCAACTGGCGCCTATCCTTCAGCAGTAAGCATACTTAATCCCGGATATCTGTATGTCTGCAATCTTGAAGCTGCAGGGGCGAGGTCAGCAGTACAGGACAAGAGTACGGAAAACCTTGTTTATAATTCACATAAAGTACTGGCTTCAGTATCAGTTATCCCTGTTCCCGGGAAAAAAGATCTAAAAGCTTATACTGATACCGTCATAGCAGTAAATGATCTGTCGAGGGCTACACTTGCCAGGGAAAAACCAAGAGAATCAGCTCAGCCAAAACCTGTTCCGGACAGGATAGGTGAACCATCAGTTTTTAAACACGTTGTATACATAATAAAGGAGAACAGGACCTACGACCAGATTCTGGGAGATATGAAACAGGGTGACGGAGATCCAAAACTATGTATTTACGGAGCTGAAATAACACCAAATATCCATAAATTATGCGAGGAATTTACGCTTCTCGATAATATTCATGTTTCCGGTAAATGTTCTGCAGAAGGTCACTCGTGGACCGATGCCTCAATAGTTACCGATTATATTGAAAGGAATCTTCAGGCATGGTTCAGAAGTTATCCACACGTACTTGCCGATGCTCTTGTTTATGCTCCCACAGGATTTATATGGGATAATGCAATAAATCATGGAAAATCAGCAAGGATCTACGGAGAAGCAGCTGTTCCTGTATATGACTCCAAACTGAAATGGACCGATTTTTACAACAAATATAGAAACGGAGATAAAATTGAGTTTTCAAATTACACAACCATTGAACCTGTAAAGAAGATACTCTGCCCAACCTATCCATCATACGGTGCTCTGGTGTTTACCGATCAGATCCGTGCCGATGCGATGATCAAAGAATTAAATGATTATGAAAAGATGGAAGGCGACCAGCTTCCTGAATTGATGGTTGTTGCCCTGCCAAATGATCATACTTCGGGATTAAGACCAGGCTACCCTACCCCAAGGGCCATGGTTGCTGACAATGATCTTGCCCTCGGCCGGATTGTTGAAGCATTTTCGAAAAGCCGTTTCTGGGAAAACACCGTCATTTTT
Source organism: Bacteroidales bacterium (assembly GCA_021371855.1). Lineage (GTDB taxonomy): Bacteria > Bacteroidota > Bacteroidia > Bacteroidales > VadinHA17 > LD21. The sequence goes on from JAJFVL010000008.1 coordinate 50,367, forward strand.
GTAATTGAAGATGATTCACAGGGAGGGTGGGATCATGTGTCAGCATATCGAACTGTAGGTCTGGTAATCAGTCCATATACAAGATTAAAAAACACCACACATACATATTATAACCAGCCTGCAATTGTCAGAACAATTGAGCAGATACTGGGGCTTCCTCCCATGAATATTCAGGATGCCATTGCAAATCCGATGACTGATTGTTTTGGAACCATCCCGGATAAAACACCTTTTATGTCTGTTCCTAATAATATCCCGCTTGATGAGATGAGCCCCCAACTGATATCCCTGACCGGAAAATCATTGCACTTTGCAAGAAAGAGTATGCTTCCTGAGTTCCAGGGTGTCGATTCAGGAAATGATGACTTATTGAACAGGATACTGTGGTTTGCAGCAAAAGGGAACATACCATATCCGGCAAAATACGCGGGTGCTGTAAAGGATGAGGATGAGGATGATTAATACTATTAGATCCACCTCACCCTAAATCCCTCTCCCGGGGGAGAGGGACTTAAAATCAGCATTATTTTTTCTGACTCCCCCTTCTCTCCGGGAGAAGGAGCCGGGGGATGAGGTAAATGGATCGGGAGAAGGGACCAGAGAATGAGGTGGATTGGTACAGGAACATGAAATGAGCTAAGATATTTTTGAATAAAACTAAATAATTTACAATTTTCTACAGTGAATAATCCGCTTCTTCAGAACTGGGATGCTCCATTCGGGGCTCCTCCTTTTCCGTTAATCAAACCATCTCATTTCAAACCGGCAGTTGAAGTGGCAATTGAATCTGCTTCGGAAGAAATAAAAGCAATAGCCGAAAACACGGAGTTGCCGGATTTTGAAAATACTATCGCCAGGCTTGAAAGGTCAGGAGAGACACTTGGAAAGATATCCTCAATCCTCTTCAACCTTAACAGCGCTGAAACCAATAAGGATCTGCAGGCGGCTGCCCGGGATGTATCTCCTCTTCTCACACGTTTCTCAAACGATATCACTCTGAATGAAAAACTTTTTGAAAAAATAAAAAGAGTCTATGAATCGAGGGAAACTTCAGCTCTGAATACGGAACAAAAGATACTTACCGAAAAGAAATACCGAAGCTTCATTCTTGGTGGGGCCGGATTAAAGGAAGTTGATAAAAAACGGTTCAGGGAGATATCTGAAGAGCTTTCAACGCTTTCACTTAAGTTTGATGAGAATGTCCTTGAAGAGACCAATTCCTTTGAACTTCATATTACAGAAAAAGCCGATCTTGCCGGGCTTCCTGAAAGCCTGACGGAAGCAGCTGCGGCAGAGGCTGCAAGCAGGAACAAAAAGGGATGGGTGTTTACCCTCCATTTCCCGAGCTATGTGCCTTTCATGCAATATTCCGAAAGAAGAGATCTGCGTGAGAAGATGCTCAGGGCATACTCTTCACGGGCCTTCAGAGGGAATGAATCCGATAACAGAAATATTATACTCAGAATAGTCAATCTTCGCCTGGAAATCAGCAAAATATTGGGATTCAGTACTTTTGCCGAGATGATACTCGGCGACCGGATGGCTGACACTCCTGAAAAGGTCCTGAATTTCCTTGAAGAACTTTACAGAGCATCAAAACCAGCTGCTTTAAGGGACTTTGAGAATATAAAAAAATTTGCTGCAGAAGCCGGTCATAAAGGTGCTGTTGAGCGCTGGGACTGGGCATACTATTCGGAAAAGCTAAAGAAAAAGCTATTTGAAATCGATGACGAGATTCTCAGACCTTATTTCAGTCTTGAGAAAGTTGAGAATGCAATTTTCGGTCTTGCCACATCGCTTTACGGGATAAAGTTTATTAAAACTGATAAAATTCCCGTTTATCATCCCGAAGTAAAAACATATGAAATATACGATAGTGATGGTTCATTTCTTTCGCTTCTCTATATTGATTACCATCCCAGACCGGGAAAAAGCGGAGGGGCATGGATGACCTCATACAGGGAGCAGCGAAATGAAGAGGCAAAAGAAGTACGGCCATTTATATCTATTGTAACAAACTTTACCAGACCTTCTGAAACAAGACCTTCCCTCCTTTCTTTTAATGAACTTACGACCTTTCTGCACGAATTCGGACATTCGTTGCACGGGATGCTCACAAAATGTACATATGAGAGTTTGTCTGGCACAAATGTTCCGAGGGATTTTGTAGAATTGCCGTCGCAATTCATGGAAAATTTTGCTTTTGAAAAGGAGTGGCTCGATACGTGGGCTTCACATTATGAAACCGGAGAAAAAATTCCTGATGAAATAATTAAGAAAATAAAGGAAGCCTCAGCATATAACGAAGGATACTCCTGTTACCGGCAATTGAGTTTTGGTTTTCTCGATATGGCATGGCATACCATAACTAATCGTACTGAAACTAATATTGCTGATTTCGAATCATCGGTCATGGCGAAAACCGAGTTATTCCCTGTTATTGAGGGAACAAACATGAGCGCCTCCTTCAGCCATATTTTCGGAGGTGGTTATGCAGCGGGATATTATGGATATAAATGGGCCGAGGTTCTTGATGCCGATGCGTTCAGCTATTTTAAAGAGACCGGAATATTCAACAAAGAAACAGCAGCTTCGTTCCGTAAGAACATTCTTGAAAAAGGAGGAACCGACAAACCGGGTAAACTTTATGTCAGCTTCAGGGGCAAAGAGCCATCAATTGATGCGCTTCTTGAAAGAAGCGGACTAAATAAATTGTGATACCACAGGATATTTCTAAAGCCCGAACTGTTTTGAATCTACCCACTCCATACTTAGAAGTGACCAGAAATCCATTGCCAGCTCATTAAGTACATAATCGTAAGGCAGCCATCCATAGCCTTTTTCACCCCATGAATCGCCCCAGGAGTTTCTTATCAGCAGGGCACCTTTAGTTTCTTTCTTACACTTGAGATTTTTGATCTTCTTTTCATCATCATAGCCCACTGCAACTACTGCGTGGCCCCATTCAGCCGACTCCCCCTCGCAGGGATAAGGAATACCTCCCGGGACATTCGTATTATCGAACGACGGAAAACCCCAGAAACCAAACATAGACGGGATCCCGGCTTCAAGATATTTCTTCAATGATTCAAGAACCTCTGCTCTACTGACACTCCTTCGTCGGTCGGTACCTACGGCCTGTGGATCGTGACTGAAATATTTCAATGCTTCGTAATTATTTGCAACTGAATAGACGAAAGCATCCGGTTCCTTATCAAAATCATCAACATTGTAGGGCCAGTATTTCTCGGCAGGTACGCCACAAAGTACAAGTGCTCCCATTGTGCACCTGAGCCATCCTCCCGCATCGCCTGTTACCTGCATTAAATTACGGGTGGTTTTATACAGGAACAGACGCGAAGCTTCAATATGTTTGTCAAAAGCACGTTTTTCGTAATATTCGACTATTCCCACACCAGCATGGGCTGTACAGGAACCTATGCTTCCCTGATTCTCCACCGGAGTGCACCACTGCCGCAGATCAACTGATGACGGAACCTTCAGATTTCGTGAACCGATACCAAGTTTTTTGCTCATTGCTTTAATCTCCTTCTGTTCCTGAGTATAATCACGAAAATCGGGCATTGGTGGAAGCCAACCGGTTCCGATAATCTGATTTGTACCGGGCAGTACTAATTTTCCATATAATGATTCCATTTTTCATTCCCTCCATTATTTATATTCAATTTATTTCGATTTTCTTCATGACTGTTCCACTGCCTCCAATAATAATTTCATATAACTCCATATTTATCGCAGAAGAACTGACTGCAGGCATCTTTGCAAGTGCTTTCAATTCTGTAATTGCATCTTTACCTTCTGATACCAGCTCTGCAAGAGCCTCAGTCGTTCTGGCAATCTTTGAATCAGATGACATTCCTAACGAACTGATTGAGCCGTCCTTAAGTTTTATCTCAACCCTCCCTGAACCGAGGCCACCATTGATAACCATATAATGTGGATTAGCAAGATCGGGTAAATACACAAATGTTGCTTTAATAATCCTTCTGTCTTCTGAATTTCTTTCGACAAGCAGATATGGCTTTTCGGTATAATACTTTAGCCCTGAATTTTCAGACAAGCCTGAGTTTGAATAGAATTTCACAGGTGTACACCCTGAAAGGAGAAAAATAATTAAGCCAGTGATCACAACAAGAAAATGATTTTTCATGATGATGTTTATTTTTATTTATAATCAGAACAAAAAAAGATTCAATCCTTTGCAGCCTCCTGAAGTTGTGAAGACACAAAAACTAAAACTGACAGGCTTTCCCGAAATTTTATGTTCTCCTTATATAACCATCTATCAGAGTTGTACTTTCATTAATAAAATTAAGAAATTATTTATTATCAGCCAAATCTGATAATATATTGAACAAAACAAAAGGAAATCTTGCTAACCACTGAGTTTAACAGAATTGACCACGATTTTCGCTGAGTTATTCACGGGGGTTGTGATGTTCTCTGTACTCTAAGTTCTATGCCGTTGCGCCGTTGTGCCGTTATGCCGTTATACCGTTGTGCCGTTGTGCCGTTGCGCCGTTGCGCCATTATGCCGTTGTGCCGTTGCGCCGTTGCGCCGTTTCTCCTATGATTCTTCTTCGTAATAGATCTTATAGAACTTCCTTCCGATATCGTCTACGCCCTGTTCAATCAGTGCACGGTTACCATGAACATAAATGTGAAAATTCTTATCGAGCTTGATGACACTTTTAAATACTCTTGATTGCTTCTTGACTGCCGATCCGGAAATGGCAAAATTATCGGAGAATTCGATCTCCTGTTCTTTCTGGTAATCCTGTTTATACTGGTTGAAACTTTGAATCACCTCTGGCTGAGCAATGACCTCATTGGTGAAATCATTCATATCGAAATTGTCTTTCTCCCTGAAGAACTTAACCGACTTATTCAGCAGATCAATCTGATCGGCTTTCGACACATCAAACTGCTGCGGGAACTCATTAGTTACGAAGTTTTTACAAAGGGTCAGCACATTACTGGTATTATAATATTCATCTTTCCGCTGCCGTACATGTAAAAAATCATCGATCCAGTATTGCGCATCAGTTCCTTTGTTTGTGTTGTCAACAACAGCTACTATATATCCATTTTCTTTTTCGACATTGAAGATCAGACAGCCTTTATCAAGCTTGTTTATGTTCACTCCATTATCACTCTCAAGCTCAAAACCATCATTAAAAGAATGTACCTTAAGAAAGGTGTCCTTATTCTCCGATTTGAATAGTCCCACTGCATCAGCTGTAATGCCGCCGATCGCACAATTCTTAAAATAAGCAGTATAAAACTCTCCGCTTTTGATCTTCGGATGAACGCTTTTCTCGTACAGATGCTTTGCCAGGTTTACCGATTGTTCGTAAATATTACCAGGATTTTCAAACACACTGCTGACATAGACAAATACCTCATTCATAGCAATATCACTTTCGTGATAGAAATTATAGTACTCTTCAGATTTAAAGGACGAAAGAAAATATTTTAATAAAATGAATTCCAATTTTCCACTAAGGTCAAGGGGGGTTTTTGAAAATGAAATAACCTCTTCTTCCGATTTCCGGCCGACTCTGTGTAAAACCAGATCAATCAATTGTGTATCCTCAAACTGCATCATATCACCTTCTGTTTTAAAGCTCCGCAAATATCCGTTAATTTCCGGCTGTCAGCAACAGCATCATGAGATAATAAATAAAAAATTTTTATTGGCTTAACGGCGCAAGGGCAAAAAGGCGTAAGGGCGAAAAGGCGCAAGGATTAAGAGGGATTAGGGATTAGGAATGAGGAATGAGGAATGAGGAGGATAGTAGGCTGAAAGACAATATTCCAGGCAAGAATTAAAATATCAAACGCATAGAGATGGAATTTTTGGAACGAAGAATTTATTATTAAAATAATTTCTGCTTTATCTTTATATCATTTAATAAATAACGCAGTTCAATAATTTAAACATGGATAACAATATAATAAAATATGCAGTTTCAGCTCAGCGAACCGAAATCACTGAACATTTTATTTATCTGAAGCTTGCAGACAGGTGTAAGGATGAAAAAAATGCAAAAGTTTTAAGGACCATTGGCGAACAGGAATTGATTCATGCTCAATATTGGAAATCAAAAACCGGTCTGGATATCAAACCAGACAATTTTAAGATCATTCGTACTGTTTTCCTTGCACGTATTCTCGGGCTTACATTTGTTCTTAAACTGATGGAAAAGAGAGAAGGTACAGGCTCAAAACTATACTCCGATCTATCCACTGTTTTTCCGGAAGCAGGAAATTTATCAGAGGAAGAAAAAGTTCATGAAAAGGAAATTCTCAATATGCTTGATGAAGAGAGTCTTCAATATGTCGGATCAATAGTACTCGGATTGAACGATGCACTGGTTGAGCTTACAGGGGCACTTGCCGGATTCACCCTGGCTTTGGGCGACACAAAACTGATATCTCTTGCCGGTCTTGTTACAGGAATATCTGCAGCCTTATCTATGGCTGCTTCAGATTATCTTTCTTCAAAAGCTGAAGGTGATCCAAGAGCTAAAAAATCTGCAGTTTATACCGGAATTTCTTACATAATTACGGTTTTTCTACTGATATTGCCCTTTCTGCTAATCACCAGCAAATATGGCGCATTGGCTATAACACTTACAACCGCGGTATTCATTATCTTCTGCTTCAACTATTACATTTCCATGGCAAAGGATCTGAGCTTCAAACACCGGTTCCTTGAGATGACATGCATAAGCCTTGGAGTTGCATCATTCTCATTCTTTGTTGGCTTTTTATTGAAAACTTTGATGGGAATAGAATCATAGGCGGAAGGCAGAAGGCGGAGGGCAGAAGGCAGAAGGCGGAGGGCAGAAGGCAGAAGGCAGAGGGCAGAGGGCTGAGGGCAGAGGGCTGAGGGCAGAGGGCTGAGGGCAGAGGGCTTAAGGAAAAAGGCCGAAATCAATATTTTCTTTGGTTCAGATTCAATTTACTTTCATCATAATATAATTTTGATTTTAATGGTATGATGGAACCGCACATGATTGAAAATTATATTTATACGTGTTTGTGATTGCGTTCAATCATGCGGGTTTCATAGTATTTAAGTACATACATACGAAAAAAGATCAGTCCGGCAAAGCATACCAGGGAGCTTATCATGAAAATAGCTGATATGGAATAATGTTGAGCAATTAATCCTGCCATGATCATTCCGAATCCCATTCCAAGATCCAGTGCAGTATAAAGTGTTGAATTTGCTGCTCCCCTGTGTCCATCAGAAGCAAGATTATTCACCATTGACTGGAAAGTCGGGAATACGACACCAATACCAAACCCGATAATGATTGCTGACAAATAGAATCCCATTGCATTTTTCACCGAAGCAAGTAATGGAAAGCTAATAATAAGCATAGTAATACAAATTGTCAATATTCTCCCAGGGCCATTTTTATCAAACACTCTTCCGGCTGCAAACCGCGAAGAGGCAATCCCAACAGCGAAAATCAGAAAGAACAGAGAAGAGTTCTGTATTCCTATCTCGCGCCCATACAATGCAATAAACGAAAGCAACCCACCGTAAGTAATCATCACTATCAGCAGGTTTAAGGATGGGAGTACCGAGTTTTTATCGAACATATTTTTGCTGTTAAACTGTATATGTCTGCCAACAAGAAATCTTTTACGAAGATGTATAGTATATGCACATGCCAGACTTGCAAGGCTGATGAAAAGGCCTGATAAAAACATGGCTGTAAATCCCCACTGGTGGCAGATAAATAATCCGATGACCGGCCCTACTGCCATCGCCATTGTTGTCGATAATGCAAAATAGCCGATGCCTTCTCCCCTTTTCGACTTCGGAATTATATCGACAGCAATGGTTGATCCTGAAATAGTTGTAAAGCCCCATGTAAGTCCCTGAGCAAAACGAAGTAAAATTATTGATGTAATGGTAATGGCAACCAAATACCCTGCAAATAGCAACGAATAGATCACCATGGCCGATAAATAGACCATCCGGCGACTAAATTTATCGAGTGTAAATCCTGAAAAAGGCCTTATCAGAACCGATGCTATGGTGTAAGCTGCAACAGTAACTCCTACCTGGCTTTTTGTAGCATGAAGCTCGCTTACTAAATATACCGGTAACGCCGAAATGACTGCATAATAAGTGATGTACATCAAAAAATTAGAAACAATAACAAGAATAAAATCCTTATTCCAAATCCTCTCATCCATATCCCTACTACTTTGTAAAAAACGAAGCGGCAAAGATATTTAATAATTATCCCGGGTGTTCAGCTGTAATATTAAAAGAATGAACCTTCACTAAAACCGACTGGGGAATGCTATAAATTATAAATAAGGTCTTCAGTTATAACATGCTATTTCTTCTTTTGATATTTCATCAGGAGATGAATAATATATGCAATCAGTGCAATAACAGCAGCTCCAACCAGGATTGTGACAATTACTTTATTATGTATTATTGAAAAAACAACAGCCGCTAAAATGACACTAACTGAAATAATTATTATGTCATGGAAAGTCAATTGAGTTTTCTTTCCAAAGCTGACAATAACATAAGCAATGAAAATGATCAGTCCCAAAATCATGAACATACCAGGGAGTGGTAATCCGGTTAATTTCAATATCAGTCCCGTCAGGAAAACTGCAATTGCTATTGTAAGTAAAATCGATTTTTTCATTTTAATGCAGATTAAATATGTTGTAATTAAACCTTAATTGAATTTTTCATGAATAATTCTCTTATGTAACTATTTTTGTTATTTCACTTGACAACTGAATTTTTCAATGCTGAAGGACTACTTTGACAGATTGAAAAATCAACATGTTTTTACCCTTAATCCTTAAAGGGAACATGTTGATTTTTCAGCTTTTCACCCTTTAGGGTCGGGGTAAAAAAAGCTGAAAAATAACAACTTCATTAACCTGTCAAAGAAGTAATAATATCTGCTTTTTTATACGAATTTACGGTTAATCAGGGAATAAACGGCAAAAAATCACTTTAAAATTGTAAAGTTAAAAAGTCAATTAATGTCTAAGAAGATTTTAGAATGTAAGATGACAGCTATGACCATAAACCCTGAACATAAACCGATTGCCGGTACCAGTAGAAATGATAATTATACTATATTTACCCCTGTCTTTCTAATCATTGACAAAAAATTTTATATTGCAATCTATCAATACATTAACTACTAAGATATGATCACCTTCTTTGAATGCGTCTCAAAAAATCTAATAGCAGTCGGCACATCAGAAAAGCTTCCGGCGAAAGAAATTGAAAAACTATCGTGGCTCTTTGGTGATGCCAATCTTCTTACCACAGACAATATTGAGGGTACATTCGTTGGTCCCCGGAAAGAGATGATCACACCCTGGAGTACAAATGCCGTTGAGATAACCCAGAATATGGGAATTACCGGTATAAAAAGGATAGAAGAATTTCATGTTGCTGCCTCACAAAAACCTGACTACGATCCAATGCTTCAATCGTTATATAAAGGACTCGATCAGAGAATTTTCACCATTGAAAAACAACCCGATCCTGTTATTTATATTGAAAACATTAAAGAATATAACCAGAAAGAAGGTCTTGCTCTTAACGATGATGAGATTGAATATCTCGATAACCTGAGTAAGTCGATCGGACGAAGGTTGACCGACAGTGAAGTATTTGGTTTTTCACAGGTTAATTCAGAACACTGCCGCCATAAAATTTTTAACGGATCATTCGTACTTTCCGGAGAAGAAAAGGAAGCCACTCTGTTTCAGATGATAAAGGAAACAACAAAGGCTAATCCAAATAAGGTCGTCTCAGCGTATAAAGATAATTGTGCATTTGTTCAGGGCCCCATTGTTGAACAATTCGCACCTGCCACACAGGATAAATCGGACTATTTCAACATAAAAGACTTTGAATCTGTTCTTTCGCTGAAAGCAGAAACACATAATTTCCCGACTACTGTTGAACCCTTTAATGGTGCAGCAACCGGGACCGGTGGTGAGATAAGGGACCGTATTGCAGGTGGAAAGGGAGCTTTCCCTATAGCCGGGACAGCAGTTTACATGACCTCTTATCCACGTCCTGATGGCGCCCGTCCATGGGAAAAAGCCACAAAGGAAAGACCATGGCTCTATCAGACACCTGAAGATATTTTAATTAAAGCATCAAACGGAGCAAGCGACTTTGGCAACAAATTCGGACAACCTCTGATATGCGGTTCAGTTTTCACATTCGAACATTTTGAGAATCTTAAGAATTGGGGCTATGACAAGGTAATAATGCTTGCCGGCGGGATAGGAATAGGCAAAAAGAAGGATAGTGAAAAAGATATCCCTGAGAAGGGTGACCTGATAGTGTTGCTTGGAGGTGATAATTACAGGATAGGTATGGGTGGAGGAGCCGTTTCGTCAGTCGACACCGGGAAATACGATAGCTCAATTGAGCTTAATGCCGTGCAGAGAGCAAATCCCGAGATGCAAAAAAGAGTTTATAATGCAATAAGGGCTTTAAGTGAGCTTGAAAATAATCCGGTTGTATCAATTCATGACCATGGGGCTGGTGGCCATCTCAACTGTCTTTCGGAGCTGGTTGAAGCTACAGGAGGTAAAGTCGATATAAGCAAACTGCCTGTTGGCGACCCTACTCTTTCGGCCAGGGAGATCATTGGCAACGAATCGCAGGAAAGAATGGGACTTGTGATGAAGAAAGTAAATATTGACACCCTGAGAAAAATATCCGAAAGAGAAAGAGCTCCTTTTTATGTAATCGGAGAGGTTACCGGGGATATGCAATTTACTCTCGAGAATCCGGTTACCGGTGAAAAGCCTATCGACATTGAACTGGCATCACTCTTCGGCAACCCGCCCAAAACAATAATGAACGATAAAGCTGAAGAGAGTAGTTACAAAAAACTGGAATACAGCATTGATAAGATACACGATTATGCAAATCAGGTTCTTCAGATTGAGGAGGTTGCCTGCAAAGACTGGCTCACAAATAAAGTCGACAGGTCAGTCACCGGACGGCTTGCAAAGCAGCAATGTGCCGGCCCTTTACAATTACCTTTAAATGATCTTGGGGCCATTGCACTCGACTACAGAGGAAAAAAGGGTATGGCAACATCGTTGGGACACGCTCCGGCAGCAGGTCTTGTCGACCCCGCGGCCGGCTCTGTACTGTCTATTGCTGAGGCTCTTACAAACATCATATGGGCTCCCCTGACTGATAAATTAAAAAGTGTGTCATTGTCTGCCAACTGGATGTGGCCGTGTAAAAATCCCGGAGAGGATGCAAGACTTTACTCAGCTGTTGAAGCAGCCAGTAATTTCACAATATCTCTTGGCATAAACATACCTACAGGAAAGGACAGCCTTTCAATGACCCAGAAATACAATGGTAAAGTAGTCTATTCCCCCGGTACTGTAATAATATCCGCATCAGGAGAAGTGAGCGATATACGGAAAATTGTTGAACCCGTAATAGTTAATGATCCGTATACAAGTCTTCTGTATATCGACATGAGCAGAGACAGTCTTAAACCAGGAGGCAGCAGCTTTGCCCAGATAATCAACAGGCTTGGTGATGAAGTTCCCACGGTTAAAGATCCGGCCTATTTTGCTGATGTCTTTAATGTAATTCAGGATCTGATCCGTAAAGGTAAAATTCTTTCAGGTCACGATATATCTGCAGGCGGAATGTTAACCACCCTTCTTGAAATGTGCTTTTCGAACCTTTCAGGAGGAATTACTGTCAACCTTTCAGCTCTGAATGAAAGTGATACTGTAAAAATACTTTTCAGTCAGAATCCAGGTATCATTATACAGGTAAAGGATGAGGATGAAATAGCCGAGACCCTTCTGGAAAACGGAATATCCTATTTTTCAATCGGTCATCCCGTGGAAGAAAGAACTCTGTTTGTAACAAACTTTGAGAATACGATAACATTTGATATTGATGAGCTCCGCGATAAATGGTTCCGTACCTCATATCTGCTCGACCGCAGGCAGTGCGGAACAAAACTTGCCCTGGAACGGTTTGAAAACTATAAGAACCATGATCTGAATTTTAATCTGGGCAAGTTCACAGGTACTTTCAAATCCCTTGGGATATCGCCCGACAGAAGAAAAAGATCCGGAACCCGTGCAGCAATAATCAGGGAAAAAGGGGTCAATGGCGACAGGGAAATGGCATATGCCCTTTACCTTGCCGGTTTCGATGTCAAAGATGTCCATATGACCGATCTGATCTCCGGAAGAGAAACCCTCGAAGATATAAGTATGATAGTATTCGTGGGTGGATTTTCAAATTCTGATGTATTGGGATCTGCCAAGGGATGGGCCGGAGCATTCAGATACAACGATAAGGCAAGAATTGCGCTTGAGAAATTTTACAAAAGAACAGATACGCTTTCTCTTGGAGTATGCAACGGGTGCCAGCTGATGGCTGAACTTGGTTTGATATATCCCGGACATAAAGAGATGCCCAGACTTCTCAGGAATGAATCTCACAAATTTGAGTCAGGTTTTTTAAGTGTCAGAATATTAAGGAATAATTCTGTAATGCTGGGTAATATGGCCGATATGGAACTCGGAATATGGGTAGCCCATGGAGAAGGGAAGTTCAGCCTGCCATATCCTGAAAGCAGCTATCAGGTTCCTTTAAAATACAGCAGGCACACCTATCCGGCCAATCCAAACGGATCAGATTATGATATTGCAGGATTATGTTCTGAAGATGGCCGGCATCTTGTGATGATGCCACATCTTGAGCGTGCTTATTTTCCATGGCAGTGCGGCTATTTTCCTGCTGACAGAAAAGCTGATGAAGTCACTCCATGGATAAAAGCTTTTGTTAATGCGCGGGAATGGATTGAAAGAAAAAACCGTTAACATTTCTGTTAACGGTTTACCTGATATCTTATAAAATAAAACGTAGAATCACGGGTCCAGGAGTGGTATCAGCGGGTAGTCGGTGTTAAGGAAACAGACAAAAGCCTTGAATTATATTCAGCCGAAGATTGATTGCTACTGCTTATAAGATTTTCCGGAATGATTTTCTCGCTTATTACCTGAATATTGTAGAGTCCGGTATCCTTAATGTAAAGAGAACCCATAAAAGAATCAGCCCTGAAATAAGGAAAATTTACCTCATTTGAGTTATGCACTACCTTGTCGCATGCCGGAAGAGCTTCAATCCTGCTATCAAGTATGCTCAACATAACTGCATTTTTATACTGCAAATTAGTAGTGTCTTTGGTAGCACTCGATAACCATACATTAAAACGGCCCGATTTCGAAATTAGAACACTCCATTCGGCAGTGTTGCTGGAAGGGTTGGACATATCCTGATAACATTCTGCTTTGTCGACCTTTAAGGAAATAGACCCATCTTCCTGTTGCCGGATTTTGTTCTCTGTTGTAACTTTTTTATCCCCACCTGATTTGACCTCATTTTTACATGAATAAAAAAGGGTAATCCCGATCATTATCATCCACACATAAAAAGTTCTTTTCATTTTTTGAAATCTTTTAATAAGTTATTTATTATGTAACGGCAAAAATACGATTTCATTATATCACTTTAATTAAAAAACAAATTAATTCCCAATATGTTTGGAAAAAGATATTTTTAACTGTTTTTCAAAGAGGATAAAAACAGAAAAAATACCTTTTTACAAAATATCAGCTGATTCTTTTATTGAAAAATACTTCTTGCCGGAATTTCTTTTTATCTGTACCAAAGATATAGCTTCAGCAACTATTTCAGAGATATCTGCCACATGTGTTTCTGTAGCTGAAGAAAATGTCTTCTTGCAAAGGGGGCATGCTGTTGCCAGTATGTCGGGATTCCCTTTTGTAAGTTCTGCTGCTGCATCATGAGCTATTTTGCTTTTCTGCCGGAAACTTAATTTCATATTGGCAAGACTGCCTCCGCAGCATAACGAATTATCATCCTCAAAATCTGTTTTCTCAAGACGGGCAACATGCTTAAGAACATCTTTAGGTTCATCATAAACACCAGAACCTCTGCCGAGTTCACAAGGAGAGTGGTATACCACCCTTTTGCGTAAGAAATTCAGTTTCAGAGAGCCATCCTCGATAAGCATTTTAATAAATTGTGTATGATGAAGAACTTCAACATCAAGATAATAGCTCTCCTTAAAAACCTTGTAGCAAATAGGACATGATGTTACCAGGGTATGGGCGCCTGATTTCCAGATTAACTTCGAATTGTAATTAATGAGTTCACGTGCTTCCTTATCCTGACCTGAAAGCATCAGGGGACGGCCACAACAGACGCCTCCTTTTTCGTCCAGAAATTTATATTTAACACCCGAAGCGTTCAGGATTTTAATCATCGAATTTTTTATTGCCGGGTTCAGATGCGTCATGCAACCTGCAAAGAACAAAATATCAGTCTTCTCAGATTCAACCGCAGGAAGAAAATTATATACCTGTTTGTCATTTGATTTTACAGGAACGATATTCTTCCGGTCAGGGAGATATCTTTTCAGTACAGTCGTCTTTTCTTTTTCAGTCTCTCCTATTCTTCTGCGTATCATCCTTATGGGAGTCAGTTCTATCCCAACAGGACATTTTTTATCGCATCTTCCGCAAAGAAGACAGTTCTGGGCTATATCATTTACATTATCATTATTCCGGATACCCTTCAGAAGATAAGCCGATTGTATGTTTGTTATCCCGGCAGAGAAATTCAACTGGCATGCATCAATGCAAATTCCGCAGGAAGAGCATGAATATGTCTGTATTTCTGAATATGATCCTGTCTGGTCGCCTGTCCTGATCCCTGAGTTTCTGGCAAAGATCAGAAACAGCTCAGTGGGAATATGCATATATCTTGTCAGCGGCAAAAGAATAAAAAACACACCCAGAGCAAGGGAATAGAGCCACCAGAACGGGTAAGCTAACTGCTCTGCAGGAAGGAATGATGCCAGCCAAGAGCCAAGTGAACCTGTCAGAAAGCTGCCTGTTCCATAAGTACCGCTGGTAAAGCTCTCAGCAAGAAGCCGGCTTGGAAAAATAAGCCATAATGAAGTAAGTGCAATTTTGTCGAGAGGTTTAAGCCGGGTGGTTTTCTTCATCCCAACAACTTTCGAGGAAAATCTTTTTAAAACAGCAAGAAATAAGCCCGATAATATAAAAGCGAGAATGAGGTCCATCAAAAATGCAAAGAATGCTTCAAATCCTGTACTTCCATGCTCAGGATTAAAAAACTTGAAGAATATTGCTTTATATGGAGCGTTGAGATGGCTTTCTCCAAAGATATCCGCTTCAATAGTGCCAAACAGTATTAAAAGGAACCATCCGAATGCGAGGCTCATGTGCATGTAGCCCAGGCGGGGGTTTGATTTAAGAATTTTCCTGTGAATCAGACTTTCCATGAATATTTCCCTGATACTCTGCCCGAATGCTCTTCCGAAAAAACCTCGTTGAAGCCGCAATTTATCGGGTCGGGAGAGATCCATGAACCACCTGACGCATCTTACAACTGCATAGATAAGTATGAAGTAGAGTCCTATATCAAATGGTATTGTAAACGGGTCAAATTGCATTTATACCTCTCTTTTGAAATGCTTCTTTTGCCAGGGTAATAACGTTCCTCGTATTAACTCCGCGCGGGCATACCAGAGTACATTTCCCGCAGAGCATGCACTTTCTTATTTCGTGGCGTACCTCTTCATTTTCGCCACGTTTGATCAGTATGTTGATCTCTCTGAGACTAAATCGCGTAAAATTACCTGTAGTGCAGGTTGCAGAACAACCTCCACATTCGATGCATAATCTGAAAGAAGGCTCCCGCTCATAAATATACCCGGCAATACTTCTGTCATTATGATCATAATTAATCTGACGCGCCTTTAACAATGAAAATCCGAAATCTACCATTTCAGTTACTTTTGCCTTTCAGATAATCGATAACATCCGATACTACTGCTCTCGCATGGGATATTGTATCTGTGATATTCATCGGAGCAGTACATGTTCCTGCATAAAACACTCCGCTCAGGTTACTCTTATTGCTGCCAAAATGATGATCAGCCGGAGAGAAGAAACGGTTATCCCCGGTTTTTAAACCTGATGATAAAGCAATTTTTCTTCCGGTTTCTGACATTTCCATGCCAGCCATAAGAACCATCATATCCAATCCTATTTTCAGAGGTCTTCCCACCAACGTATCTTCAACCTTTGCAATCAGCTTATTATTAATATCTTCCGAGATTTCCGAAACTTTCCCTCTTATGAAATTTATTTCGTAATTTTCCTGAGCTTCCCTGTACATCTCCTCATATAATGCACCTCCCATCCTTATATCCATATAAAAACAGAATATTTTTGCAGCAGGAATCATTTCTTTCAACTCAATGGCCTGCTTCACGGCTGTCACACAGCATAATTTTGAGCAATAGAGATTCCCTGATTTTTCATCACGGGAACCCACACAATGTACAATTCCGATTTTTTCCGGGATTTCGCCGTTCGCTCTTTTCACTTCGCCTTTCCTGAACATTGTCTCAAGATCAGCCGAAGTAATTACGTTATCATAAATACCATAACCATATTCTTCTTTCCTTTCACTTCTAAAAAGGTCGAAGCCTGTCGTCACGACAACGGCATCCGCTTTTAGTTCATTCCCGTCCGAAGTATTCATAACAAAAGAATCGTGTTTTTTTTCAAGATTATTAACGGTGGTACCAGTCAATAATGTAATATTTTCACGGCAGATCTGAGTATTAAGATAAGCCAGTACCTCTTTGCTGTCGCGTCTGTCAGGAAATAAATGAAACCAGCTTTTTACATGCCCCCCCGTATCCTGTTCTTTCTCAACCAAGGTTACATTAAATCCTT
The DNA here is from genome assembly GCA_021371855.1 of Bacteroidales bacterium. Lineage (GTDB taxonomy): Bacteria > Bacteroidota > Bacteroidia > Bacteroidales > VadinHA17 > LD21. Next base: position 67,266 of record JAJFVL010000008.1, read on the forward strand.
CTTTTGCCAGCTGTCCTGCAGCTTCCATACCGGCAGTTCCGGCTCCGATCACAATGATACTTTTATCCATGCTATGCATTGATAAGGTTTTTAGGGACAGGCATTTGCCTTCCATCTTTCGTCCTGAATTTATCATCAGGATCATACTCAATTCCTAATTTTTTCAAAAGTGGTTCAGATTGAACCATATGGTATTGCAGACCCAGATCCCAGGGATTATACCCCATTACAAGCCCTGCAAGTTCCTCATAAGTCAATACCGGAATTGATTCTCCATTTTCACCATATACTGTCCCATCCATTTCCTTCATAGTGTACTGCCATTTATCCATGAACATATTACATCCCGGACAATTAGTTAAAATGAAGTCGGGTTTATATGGTTTCATTGATGAAAACTTTTTTACAGTATTAGAGAGTGAATAGCCCCTGTTTGCCTGAACCAGGTACTGCCTGAATCCGAATCCGCAACAATGACGCCGTTCCGGGTAATCAACAACATTTCCTCCCCATGACTCAACCATACCTCCCAGTACATTGGGAAATTCAGCTCCTCCTACTCCTGATTTTGGGAACATCTTTGCATAATGACATCCGATATGTTCAACTACGTTTAGAGGCTTGCCTGTGAGCTTGTTTATAAGCCTGAATTTTCCTTTTTCTGCTATTTCACTTCTGAACTTAAAAATAATATCACTTGTATGAGCCATATTCTCAGGAATATCAAATACGCGGCCAGTAGCCTTATACAGATATTCTCTGGTCTTTTCAAGCTCTTCAGGAAAATGTTTCCATGTTTCAAGAATTTCAGTATAAATACCAAATGATGTTACACATGAAATAGCTATATTTTTATAACCCGATTCTTTCATCAATGCAAAATGACGGGCAACAACAGTCATAATAGTCTGAAACGGTACTATGTCGCTATGATATCCTATACCTGTGCAGGTAGTATGTGAAGGATTCTCATAAACATCTTTCCCCAGAACATTCCTCATAAAATCCAGAAAAAACGTTTCTGATCCGGGGAAAAAGCTTTGTCGTATACATGACCGAACATAAAAGAAATGATCATCGGCAATTTCTTTCTGATAATCAGACCATATTTTTCTTTTACCTGTCTCTTTCATCTTTTCTGTTATCAGATGGTATGGCTGCCATTATTTGCAGTAAATACCTCTGTAAAATACTCATTATCTACTCCTTTATCATCAGTCTCAAGACCCATTTCCTCTGCTTTCTTTTTAGAATATTTTTCTATATTATTCAGGAATTCTGTTCCTCCTGTCACCTCAAAAATATTCTTAAGCTCTTCCTTTGCGTCATCAGGGATCCTTCTTAAAGGTCCTTCTCCATATTCATCGATTTTGCCTCCAAGACGTTCAAACACATCATGTGTGTTTTCAAGAATATATTTCCATATGGGCCCCTGTTCCGGGTGCAAGTCAGGTAGTACAGCATAAGTTGCAACACAATAACCATATTTAAAAATATTCGCTCCCACAGCTCTTTTCAGGGCAAACTGCTGCCGCCCTTTTTCCGATTCCGTAAAATATCCAAGCTTCTGTGACAAAGCTCTTAACGACATTATGACCAATCCCGGAGTATTTCCACGTGGGCATCTTGTTTTGCATGACATGCATTCGCCACAATACCAGATAGTATCAGATTTAAGAAGCTTTTCAATCTCTTCATTGTCACCTGACTGAACAGTGTCGACTATTTTGCGTGGGTCATAATTATAAAATTCCGCAGCAGGGCATATTGCTGTGCAAACACCACAGTTCATACAAGCATTCAGACCCTCTTCAAACCTGATATCGTTCTTGAGCATTTCCAGATAATTCTCCATCTCAGGCTGTAATTGAATATTTATTGCGTATTTACAATTCACAACAAAAATAGAGTAATTCAAAAGAAGGGATAAGACGCTTAAAACTTATTTATGAAGGAGTATTTATACGTATAAGGTAAGGCGCAACGGGGCAACGGCGCAACGGCGCAACGGCACAATGGCGCAACGGGATAAAGGCAGCAGGCGGAAGGCAGTAGGCTGTAGGCGGAAGGAGGAAGGTGCGTTTATTTCTACTTAAAGGAATATTCGGAAATCTGATTTCCTGAAACATCTTTAACGACAGCTTTTATTCCAATATTATCAGCAGTAACTTCAACGAATGAATTATTTGAGTTGACAAGAACCGGATATCCAAATCCCGACTTATCTGCATCATAAAAAGCATTCCGGTGTATATGAGCGCTCATCATCAGGTTAATTCCCGCACCCTGAAGAACCGGTCCAAAATGATCAGCAAGGAATTTTGTACCGTATCCCTGTTTCTCTGCTTTTACAATCGGAAAATGGACCAGTACTATCCTGTATTTTGCATTTCTGAATTCCTCACTTTTAACCTCTTTTTTAAGCCATTCCAGCTCTTCACTCCTGTATGTATCAAAATCAGCAAGGCCATAATAGTACCTGTTGTTATCAGGCTTATCTTCTCCGCAATCAAGAATGATGAAATGAACTGGTCCTAAGTCCATACTATAATAAAACCTCCCATCTTTGTAATCGAAAAAATTCTTAAGATCCTGATTCAGAAAACCTCTGGTTTCATGGTTTCCCCTTACATAATAAAAAGGTTTCCTGGCTGCAAAATATGCAGTGGCAGTATCGATGAATCCTTTAAACAACTGATCTGTATTCTGAAGGAAGTTAACCATATCTCCATTAAAAAAATAGCAATCCTGATCAGCATAATTACCATTCTTTAAATAAGATGCCAGCTTCCCTGACAACTCATGAACATCATTTACAACTGTAAAATTAACTTTTTCTGATTTGCCGGAAGGAGTTGTAAAACTTTCTGCTTTTCTTACAAGTGTATCGCCATAGTATATCTTGTATGCCTGATATTTCAGTACCTGCACTGAATTAACATTATACTGATAGTTTTCCCCAGGGACCAATCCTTCAATCCGTACCTTATGAAAAGCACCTCCTCCATCAATTTTTCCTTCGTGACTGTTTCTGATAAACCGTTTCGTTCCGTCCTTAGATGTCAGAATCACCCCGGGAATTGCCGGTTTATTAGTGGTCCAGATAATGGTTACACCTGTAGAATTCAGATTTTGAAGATATGGCCCGTGGGTAACAACAAAATCGTCATTTACAATATCCTGGGCAAATGAACCTAAGGTAAAATAAATTAAAAATATAACTGATACGATTACTTTTTTCATGATTTGCTGGTAATAATTATTTTTTAACACTAAAATCCGACTAAAAATACAATAGTATTAGGGAATTCTTCGCATCGTTGCGCTCAGAATTTTTTTTAATTAAGTTTCTGATCATCTGGAATAAGAATTGGTTGATCTGATGCATTTTCGTGACTTTCAGTTACAGTTAAAAGCTCATGTAATTCGGCTCCCTGATTTTCTGCCAGAACCTCCGGAACCACATGGGCTTTAACATAATCCTGTTCCATTAAAGAAGTAACACTTGCATATCTCCAGGCTTTAAGATAAAATCTTACATATATAAAAAACTGTGATAACAGGAACAGCAAAATAACACCTCCTCCCTTAACAGGAGTCCAGTTTCCTGATACAATGAAAAAAAGATATGCAAAAGCCAACTGGGCAAAAAGAATAATAATTATTAACGGAAATGAAGTAAAGAATTTCCCGAATGTTCTGCTGAAACCAAAACCTATAGCATTAAAACAGGCAGACTTTTCATTTGCCACTTGCCAGGCTCTTGCGTAATCAGCAACCAGAACCAAAATTGCCGATAATAAAAAGAATAATATTCCGCATCCTGTTTCCAAAGCAAACGCAATCGGCTCGGATATAGTCTCCGACTGGCTTATCATGCTGACCGGGATCCCAATAACAACAAATATCAGAACAAGAAACATAAGACTTATCAGCAATGAAATAACAAGAAATGACCAGAAGTTTTTTGCAGAAGAGCTGAAAAATCCGGTACCTGTAAACTCTTTTGATGTTCCTCTCAAACAGCTGAACAATCCTCCTGCAAGAAACGCATTGATAAGCATACCCGTAAGAACAAGCATTAGTAATCCAGAAGAGAAGGATGAGAAAACAGCGCTAAGTGCTGGCCCCAGATCGGTTACTATATCAAGATTAACTCCATCCATGAGCTTTTCTGTTGCCATGCTTTTCCCGAATGCTGAGTTCAATGACCTTTTAATCGGAAGAGCCAGAAGTGAAACGAGTATCAGTGATGCAAACCAGGTTATCAAGACTCCCTTCCATGCTTTTGCAGATTGTAAAGAACCAGATTTTATGGCATTTATAATTTTCATGATTTTAATAATTTACAATGTGACAATACTGATAAAAAATTGCATGAAAGAAGTAAATTTGTTTGTAAACCTTCTGACAGGAACATTGTTACGAACTTCTGCCAATGAATTGTTAATAAAGTTCACATCCATCCTTATCTTATACTCAGGATCAATTTTAACCCAATCGATTTTACGGTTTCCCGTGTATTCAAAATCTTTGTATCTGCTTTTCCCGTTCCATGACTCAAGTACTTCATCTCCATTGTCAAAATGAACCAGGACATCAATTGGGAGCATAACCTCTCCTATTCTTTCAAGTTCCGCAACCGAGTTGTAGGTATGTATACGTAAAGATGGCTTATTATCAACCGAATCGTTTTTTACCTGTTTGTCGTCATCAAGGTGCAAATCGGTATTTTTTATGCCTGATACTTTATAATCGCATAGCCCGGTTCCATAGAGTGTCTGATCAAAGAACCAGTTCATGTCAGGTCCAAACTTATCTCCATGTTCTCTTTTAACCACTTCATTAACAACCTTTACAAAATCTTTACCTGAAGGGTGTTTGAAGGCCCATTGTTTATAGTATTCCCTGAATACTTCGTTTGTCGTCTCCTCCCCTATTATTCCCATCATCGTATTAAGACAGAGAGCAGCTTTGTTATACGACATTGTGCCGTAAGTATTGTGAGGGTAATTCCACGAATATTCATTATTGCTGGTTACCTGCCTTCCGTCCATATGTACATATGAAATTCGCGCTACGGTCTTATCTGAAACCTTAAGGAACGGGAAATCCAACATACCGGAATTTTCTCCATAGTAATGATCCATGATCCGTTCTTCAAGAAATGAATTGACACCTTCATCCAGCCATGGTTCCTCGAACTCATTGCTTGCCAGTATACCCATAAAATATGCATGTCCGAATTCATGTACAGTGACCATTTCGGGTATATGTACCGACATTGGCATCTTATAGACTGATTCTGAAGTAAACAGAGTTGTGTATTCCATACCGCCGGAACCACTTCCTTTTGCAGGAGGATCAACAAAAGTAAGGTATGGCCATGGATAGGGACCTACATTTTTTGTAAAATATTCCAATGCATGTTTTACTGCAGTAAACTGTCTTCCAACCTGATTAGTTCTGTCTTTGGGAATAAGAAGGGTTATTTTTACATGTTCCCACTGATCGGTAAAAACAGCATATCCGGGCCAGGCTGTCCATGCAAAATCAACAATATCTTCAGCACGGTATGTGAGTGTTTTGTCTTTTTCGCTGTTCTCTGTACCAGCTTCACTCATTAACATTCCTCCTGTTCCTACAACATATTCTTTCGGGACAGTAATTCTGACATCATAAACACTATGGTTTGAGTAAAACTCAGAATTTTCATGGAACTGGTGGCAATTCCAGCTCCCTTTTGTCGCGTAACGCATACCGGCAGGCTCGTATACTCCGAATTTAGGAAACCACTGGCCAACAAAATAAAAATCATCAGTATAACCTGTTCTTCTTATTCTGCCCGGAAGTTTTGTTTCAAAATTCACCTTTATAAAGACAGTGTCACCAGGCCCGGCTGCATGCGGAAGTGATATTTTTAATACAGTACTATCGTCAGTGTTGCCATCATCAGGACTTATATACTGTGCTCCCTGCATCAAATCCAAACCATTCTTATCTGTAAAAGATCTGATTTCAATCCATCCGTTATCGGAGCTGTCAGAAGTCCTTAAAGAAGCTGATTCGCTTCTCAGTGTTGTTTTATTGCTTTTAAATGCATTCATATACATATGTAACTGTATATCAGGAACAACATCAGTGGATTTATTTACCCAGAAAGCATCTATTGTTCCCGTAACGGTTTTCCCTACGGTATTAAGTTTTGCATCAATTTTGTATCCGGTAATCCGGTCACTATAAGGTTTGTCAAGAACCATCTGTGCAGATATCAGCTGCAAATAGAACAAAAGTCCAACAGAAAGCACCGCTAGTTTTCTCATAAAATGAAGATAATTGTTATTTCAGAAAAATAATTTTTCAAAGAGATGAATAATTTTTTAAAGTTATGTTACACTTTTGAAACCAGAAACTAAAAATTGTAAAAAAAATATTTTGGAATCTGTCTGGTTTTGGCTGTCATAGAGTTCAGGGAACCAATTGATTAAAAAACTCATAAAAATGAAAATTATTTTTAAAAACATAGCAGGTTTCCGAAATTAATTTATTTAAATCTTGTTTATATTTTTGTAAATGTCAAATAAATACCCTGTCATAATTCAGTTCAGGAATCAAATAATGAAAGCTTCATTAACATTTGTTCTGATATTCATAGCAGTAACCGCATTTGCAAATCAACCTGATTATAATCAGGTGAACGGATTGCCCTATCATTTAACATATGTCAAAAACGATAGTATAAAAGCTTTAGTATTTTTTATTACGGGTGATGGTGGATACACCAGTTTTGATCAGTCGGTTTGTAATGAATTTGCAAAGAAGGGTTATCCGGTAATCGGACTGGATGCACGAAAATATTTTTGGAATGGGAAAAATGCATCAGAGGTTGTTGCAGATGTTCAGAAGCTTTTAACATACTATGTAAATTTATGGCACAAGTCTGAATATATTTTTGTGGGATATTCATTTGGTGCAGATGCCATTCCTGTAATTGTAAACCGTCTGGAAGCATCATATAAACAACATACCAAGATTGTAGGACTTTTGTCTCCTTCCACCTCGGCAGACCTGGAGATCCATATCAGCGACATGTTAAGTCTAAGGGTTAAGCCGGAACAGTTTGATGTAGCCCAAGAACTAAACAGGCTTTCATTTGCACGAACGGTTTGTATTTATGGTGACGATGAAAAGGAAGTGATTAGAAATGAAATTTCTAATCCCAAAGTTGCATTTGTTACTGTAAAAGGCGGACATCATTTTGAAAGAAATTATATTAAATTAGCTGAATTGGTTTTACAGAAAAAGTAAAAACGTTACTGGCATAATACTATGAATCAAGCCAAATCATTCATATCGAAACTACTTTACAATAAATTTACCTGGCAGCTCATATTTTCCACATTTCTTATTGGAATGGCTCTCTTTTTCATACGCCACGAAAACATCGAACTTTCAGGAATAAAAGATCAATTAGCCAGCAGCAACCCATGGTTTGTCGCATTGGGCATCTTTGTGACATGTGTTTACATAGTATTTCAGGCGCAGATGTATATACATAGTTATAAGTCCATGGGGATAAATATCCCATTGAAAGCAGCACTCCGGTTATTCCTGAAACGCAATTTCATAAGTGTATTCCTACCGGCAGGAGGATTCTCTTCGCTGGCTTTTTTTTCCGGTGAAATTGAAAACAGAGGCGCCAGCAAGTCTCAGATACATTTGGCTTCAACTTTTTTCGCATTCTTCAGCATCTTGTCAGTGGTGATAATAGCTTTCCCAATTTTTGGTTTTGCTCTTCTTCGCTACAATTTACAAAATGCAGAATTAATTGGTTTTATTATTCTTATACTGATTTTTATTAAGTTATTCCTCTTAATATATTCCGTATCGAAAAAGGGAAAAGTTTATCGATGGCTTTTAAAGGTACGTCCATCCCTAACTGTTACTCTTGATGAGATGATAAGCCAAAGTATAAATCGCAATCAGTTATGGATTACTTTATTATTCTCGATGGGCATAGAGATCCTCGGAATAATTCATTTATACATTGCCATGCTGGCACTCGGGTTTGAGCCTTCCTGGCCAGCTGCATTCATCGGTTACATTGTGATGGTCGTTATCCTTATTGCTTCTCCTTTTCTTCGCGGATTAGGAGCAATAGAAGTCTCATTAACTTTTCTTTTAGGTCAATTCGGGTTCCCTGTTATAGCAGCTGCATCAATAACATTAATGTACCGGTTTTTTGAATTCTGGCTCCCCCTTCTTGCCGGGATAGGAAGTTTCATCTCCCGCCGTAACAATGTCATACTTCGGATATTGCCACCGATGATAATTTTTGTCTTAGGTGTGGTAAATATTATTTCGTCAATTACCCCCGCTATACCAATCAGGTTAAAATTGGTGAATGAGTTTCTCCCATCAGCTTTAATAAGCAACAGTAATGAGATTGTTCTGGTTGTTGGTTTGCTCCTAATAATTCTAAGTGTGTTTCTGTTGCAAGGATCAAGAAGAGCCTGGTATATCGGACTGTTTCTTACGGGAATATCAGCATTGGGGCATTTGTTTAAGGGAGTTGATTATGAAGAAGCTATTCTTGCATTTATTGCAGCTGTATCACTCTTTTACACACGGGCTCATTATACGCTTAAGCCTCACCGCAGACTGACACGAATCAGTTATTATGTTCTGCTATATAGTCTGGCAGCAGTGCTTCTTTATGGTATTATAGGTTTCTATTTTATTGACAAACATCACTTTGGAGTTAATTTTGAACTATGGACTTCTGTGAAGATAACCTTTAAGATGTTCTTTTTGTTTGATGCCAGCGGCCTACATCCGCTTACCACATTCGGACACAATTTTCTTTATTCAATCTATTTCTTAGGTGCATTGTTAGCCTGTTTTATTTTCTACAGTATTTTGAAACCCTATTTCAGCAAACCTTACAATTCGAAAGAGGACTTTGATAATGCAAAAAAAATTATCAATCGTTATGGGAATTCGCCCCTCGACTTTTTTAAAACATACCCCGATAAGTCCATTTTTTTATCGAAAGACCATGATGGCTTTGTTTCATTTAAAATGACCAGGCAATTTGCCTTTGTATTGGAAAATCCTGTATGCAAAGATGATGAAGCACTGGTAAAGATTGTACGGGATTTTGATCAATTCTGTATTGAAAACGGTTTTGTAAGTATTTATTACCGCATTCCGGAACAATCATTGGACCTGTACAAAAACCTGGGCAAAAAGAGTTTCCCGATAGGAGAAGAAGCTATCGTTGATCTCACAACGTTTACTATGGAGGGAGGTAAAATAAAACCTACAAGAAGCGCAATAAACAGGCTGACTTCCGAAGGTTTTGACATCAAAATATACCAACCACCCATTAAGGAGGGATTGCTGCAAAAACTTGAAATGGTTTCAAACAACTGGCTCTCCCATATGAATCAGAAAGAAATTGCATTTACCCAAGGTGTTTTTGACCGGGTCATTCTTAAGGGACAAACTATTATTACTGTTGAAGATAAGGAGGAAAGAGTTTATGCTTTCCTGAACTTAATACCCGACTTTGCACCTGGAGAAGGGACTTATGACCTTATCAGGAAGATTGATGATGCCCCGAATGGAGTGTTGGACCTGCTTATAGCTAAAACACTTCTTTACCTCAAGGATAAAGGATATAAATCAGCAAATTTAGGGATGGCACCGCTGTCAGGAATTGAAGGCATCAACCTGGCAGAGAAGGCTATTAATTATGCATATGAAAATTTAAAAGCTTTCGGTCATTTCAAAGGACTAAGAAAATATAAAGAGAAATTTTTCCCATCATGGAAGAAAAAATTTCTTGTTTACAACTATGATTATAATTTATTACAAGTGCCAAATGCGCTCAGGCGGGTATCAGAAGGAAAATAACTAACAGTTGTGAACAAAAGTTCCAAAAATTCACCCGTTTGCACTGATCATAAACAGGGATTTTTTGTTTAGAATTTCAATTTTTTTTCCCGTAAACTTAATTATTCCGTCCTTTTCAAATTCTGTTAATACGCGGCTAATACTCTCCCGGCTTGAGTCAACCAGGTTTCCAATATCTTCCTGGTTGAGTGGTATTGTAAAAATGCCGGAGTTATAAAATTTTTCAGAAAATTCCAGTAAGACATCTGCAATTTTCCCTCGGATTTGCTTTTGAGTCCTGCTGGCGCATTTATGATATAGATCCAGTTCATTCCTGCATAATTCCAGAATTATTTCATATGAAAAATCATTATTCGAATTCAAAAGATCCCGAAATGCAGAAATATCAATAAAACAGACTTCAGCTTCTTCAATCACAGTAACCGAATATTGATTTATTTTATCGCCAAATGTTGTCGGCAATCCGAGATAAGTCGGAGCCTTTACAATACGGACAATTTGTTCATGATATGGTCCGGCAATATGGATCTTTGCCAGGCCGCTTTGTAAATATGCAACATTTGTGGAAAATGTCCCCTGCCTGATAACTGAATCTCCCTTGTGGAATTTTAACAGAAGACAGTTATTAGATAATTTTTCTATTTGAGCATCACTTAATTTTGATGCAGCTATCGATTTAATTGTGCATATCTTACAATGGTTATTCATACTACAAATATAATAAAAAAGTGATGTAGATCACAATATTATTTAATTAGTTTCACGTATATGATTCAGAATCGAATATAAGTACAAGATACCTTTGTTAAAAAAATAACAATTAAAATAAGTTACTTAAATTCTTCACTATGGAACAGGATGTAAACAAACAAATAATTCAGTTAGAGCAACAGGTTGAAGCTCTTAAAACGAAAATCTCCAACCTTGAAAATTCAAGGAAAGATCAGTTATCAATGGCAATAGTCTCAGGCGACATGGACAAAGTGCTTGCAGCAATGGTTATATCACTCGCAGCTGCCGCAATGGATACAAAGGTGAAACTATTTTTCTCATTCTGGGCGCTGTCGGCTTTAAGGGACAACAAGAAAAAAGCAAAGGGAAAAGACCTTATTTCCAAGATGTTTGGCATAATGCTGCCAAAAGGAAAAAACAAACTGAAATTATCAAATATGAATATGGCAGGAATGGGACCTTTGATGATCAAGTCGCTGATGAAAAAGCAAGGGGTGCTTTCAATTGATCAGATGTTTAAAGAAGCTGCCGAACTTGGAATTGAGATCACAGTATGTGAGATGTCGATGAACCTTATGGGATTCAAAAAAGAAGAGATGATAGATTATCCTGGTTTAAGGTATGCCGGAGCTACAACTTTCATTTCCGATGCAGGTGAAAGCAGTATACAGCTGTTTATTTAGATACTAAATTATATCATATTCAATTCAACATTTAAATTTAAACCAATGACACAGGAAGAATTACAAAATTTGCAGGTTACAAAAACTGTCGATGCAAGAGGCACAGCCTGCCCGGGACCATTATTGGAAGCTAAGAAAGCTATCGGCACTATTAAAACCGGTGATATAATGGAAGTTTTATCAGCTGACGAAGGAACAAAGGTTGATATACCGAAATGGTGTGCAAAACAGGGTCATGAATACCTGGGTACAGTAGAAGTGAGTGGTTATTTCAGGATCTTTATGAAAAAACATTAAACACTAAAGATGGCTGATACAGGGAAGAAAAATGCCAGAATATTGGTATTCTCCACTGAAAAGATATCTGATCCCGCCATTGATATGGCGGGATTACTTAAGCTCCATTATCCGCCTACAGTTTATGCAATTTCAGTTCCATGCTCCAGCGGAGTAAAACCAAAATGGATACTACATGCCTTCGAGAAAGGGTTCGATGGAGTTTTTATAGCTGCTGATGGCAGCGACTGCCCCTATGGTGAATCGTGTACGGAAAAAACAGGGAAAATAGTAAGCACTACACATGAACTGATGAAACAGAAGAATATCGAACCAGCCAGGTTGCGAATGGCAGCGATTTGCTCGGTATGCAGTGAGTCATTTGTTAAGCATATGAAAAGTTTTAATGAAAATTTACTTAAAATGCAAGGTGTTTAGTTATGCAGGAACAAATAAAAGAAGCCTCTTATGATGTACTTGTTATAGGCGGCGGAATAGCAGGCGGAGAAGCTGCATTAAATCTGGCAAATAATGGATTCAAGGTATTAATAATAGAAAAAGATCTTTCTATAGGTGGTAAAATGATCCTGCTCAGTAAAGTCTTTCCGACCCTCGACTGCTCTGCCTGCATTACTACCCCAAAAGTATCGGAAATATCGCGGCAGCCCGGCATCACTATCTTCACAGGCAGTGAAGTAAAAAAAATCATAAAAAAGACCGAAAACAGTTTTGAAGCTGAGGTTTTGAAAAATCCAAGGTATGTTATTGTGGAAGAGTGCACAGCCTGCCAGCTTTGTGAACAGGCATGCCCTGTCGTTGTAAAAGATGAATACCAGTTCAATCTGGTTGGTCGGAAGGCTGCATTTATACCATTCACGATTGCCAGCCCGAAAGTGGCAGCAATTGACATCGGGAATTGTATATTATGCGGTGCATGCGAAAAAGCATGTCCTCCTAAATGCATTGATTTTACACAGGAGAAAGAAGAATACACAATAAAAATCAAATCTGTTATTATCGCAACAGGATTTAAATTGTTCGATCCGTTGATGATTCCACGCTATGGATTTGGCCTTTTTAAAAACATTATCACTTCCATGCAGATGGAAAGGCAGCTGGCCCCTACCCGACCCTTTAATACTATTCTCCGGCCAGGTGACGGTAAGGTTCCCTGCAAAGTTGCTTATGTGCTTTGTACAGGATCAAGAGACGCTACCATAGGAAATCCTGTTTGCTCACAGATATGCTGCATGTATTCAATTAAACAGGCACAACTGCTTATGGGAGCCCTTCCTATGGCAGATGTAACAATCTATTATTTAAACATAAGATCATTCGGAAAAGGTTTTGAAGAGTTTTATGAGCAGGCCAAGGGAATGGGAGTAAATTTTATTAAAGGGAAAATAGGCAGGATCTCTGAAAAAGAAAACGGGAACCTCATTCTCAGATATGAAGATATCAATGAAAACAAAGTGAAAGAAACTGAACACGATATCGTGGTTCTGTCGGTAGGAGTTATCGCCAACAGGGACGCTGCCACTCTTTTTCCTGATGAACAATTAAAACTTGATGCTTTTAATTTTATCAACCAGACAGATCCGCTTGCCAGTCCTGCCAGAACAAGCATTGAGGGAGTCTTTGTTGCAGGAACTGCTTCCGGTCCAATGGATATTCCTGACTCAATCCTTTCAGCAGGCTCTGCATCTGCTGAAGCAATGAGTTATTTAATTCAAAATAAATGAATAAGAAATTAGGCGTATATATATGCCATTGCGGCGGTAACATTTCCGATTATGTTGATGTTGAGAAAGTACGGCAGTCCGTTGAGAAGGAAGAGGGTGTTTTTCTCGCAAAGACAACAATGTTTGCCTGTGGCGATTCCAACCAGAAGGAGATGGTTGAAGACATTAAGAGTAACCATCTTGATGGCGTTGTTGTAGCTTCATGCTCTCCAAAGCTGCATCTATTGACTTTCAGGGCAGTGACAGAAAGAGGAGACTTAAATAAGTATAACTATGTTCATGCCAATATCCGGGAGCAGGCTTCATGGGCACATTCCGACGATAAAGCAGGAGCCACTGAAAAAGCAATTCATATTGTAAAAGCTGCTATTGCCAAAGTCCGCTACGCTGAATCTCTTGTACCTATTAAAATTTCTTCAATAAAATCGGTTGCCATCATAGGTGGCGGAGTGGCAGGTATGAAGGCCGCCATTGAACTATCGGACCTGGGCTGCCAGGTATATCTGATTGAAAGGGAATATTTTGTCGGAGGAAGAGTATCACAATGGGACACTCTGTTCACAACCAACGAAACAGGAAAAGAATTGGTTACAAGGCTATATAACGACCTGGCAAAACGGAAAAACATAACTGTTTACACCGGCACTGAAGTAATTAGCAATTCAGGAAGCATTGGCGATTTTAAATTAAAAGTGAAAATTACACCCAGGTACATAAAAGAAAAATGTAACCAGGGAGAGTTACAGAATGCAATCGATGCCTGTCCTGTTGAAGTCCCCGATGATTTTAATTTCAACATTACCAGCCGAAAGGCAATATATCATAATTTTCCGGGTGAATATCCCCAGTCGCCGGTCATAGATACTAAGAACTGTACCCGTTGCGGTGCATGTGAAAAGATCTGTGAAAATGTGGATTTCTCCCAAAAAGAAGAAATAAAAGAAATAAACGCAGGATCCGTTCTGATGGCTACGGGTTTTGACCCGTATACTCCGGCTGACGGGGAGTTCGGATATAATTTGTATAACAATGTAGTAACTCTTCCGCAGTTAAAGCGGATGATCGATTTAAGCGATAATACACTGAAATTCAAAGGCCGGGAAATAAAAAATATTGTTTATATCTATTGTGTAGGCAGCAGGCAGGTTGAAGGTGAAAATAAATACTGCTCACGCTATTGCTGTACATCGGCTATTCATGTGGCAATTACTGCAAAGAAGAAATTCAGAGATATATATAATTTCCACTTTAACCGTGGTATAAGGACATATGGGAAGCAGGAAGTCTTATATGATGAATCTTCAAAAATGGGTGATATTTATCTGCAATCATATGAGGATGATCCACCGGTTGTAACCAGTCAAAACGGAAAAACAATTGTAAAGATCAATGATATTCTTACGGGGAAGAAAGAACTGGAAGTTGAAGCTGATCTTATAGTGCTGGTAACAGGAATGGTTCCCAGGAAAGATAATTCGGTCGGGTCGCTATTTAAACTACCCAAAGGAAGGGATAAGTTTTTTAATGAGATACACATGAAACTTCGTCCGGTGGAGACGGTCATTGACGGAATAACCATATCAGGAGCTTGCCAGGGGCCTAAGAATATTATGGAAACGGTAAATTCAGCCCTTTCTGCTGCCGCAAAATCTTATTCCTACGTTAGCAAAGGAGTACTGGAACTTGAGCCAATTATTGCAAGGATAGACAAGAGTCTATGTACGTGGTGTAATGCGTGTTCTAAGGCTTGTCCATTTGATGCTGTAAAAATGGAGGAAGATAAAACAAAGGCTTATGCCGTCATTAATAACTCAGTATGCAAGGGTTGCGGTATGTGTTTACCCGTATGCCCTACCGATGCTATCAATCTGATAGCTTATTCGAACAGTGAAATAGAAAGTATGATTGACGCACTTGCATGAGCCAGATATTTCTTAAAAAATCAAAATAGCGGGATTTATTATTAAAAATGAGACAATGGAAGTTGAAAAAGGAAAGACTTTTAAGTACCTGAGAGAAAAACGGGATGTGTCTCAGGAGGCAAAGGATAATCTGAAAAGTTTTAATCAGATAAAAAAGACTATTCTTGATTTGCTTAAAGAAAGTGATCTGACTGTTGATCAGCTTACACAAAAAATTGGAATGCCAAAAAATGAAGTTGTATTTTACCTGATGTCACTTGTGAAATTTGGCTTCGTACAAACCGGGGCAATTGATGATATGGATGAATATTTTTCTTATAAACTTAAAAAATAATGGCTACGATCAATCCACGGTTCGGAGAGGAACTGAAAAAATATGGTGCATTTGATTTCAATGCATGCTATAACTGTGGTAATTGTACTGCCGTTTGCTCTTTATCAACTGAAGACGATTCATTTCCCAGAGAAATGGTACGATTCAGTGTTCTGGGATTGGAGGATGATATTAAATCTTCTTTAAAGCCATGGCTTTGTTATTACTGCGGAGAATGTACAACGAACTGTCCGCGAACTGCCTATCCAGGCGAACTTATGATGTCGCTGAGACGATGGCTGACTTCCGTATATGACTGGACCGGATTATCCGGATTACTTTATAAGTCTTTACCGTTAAGCATCTTTGCATTTATTTTAGCAGCCCTGGGTGTAATAATATTCAGCGTTCAGGAAAAATTTGATCTTGCAACAATAATGCATTATGGACATTATTTTGAAATGTATGCCATATTAACGGTTTTCGGCGTCATCCTTCTTCCTAATATTATCCGCATGTGGTGGTTCGTGATTCTGAAACCTGAAATTAAAGTGTCTTTTAAAAATTATCTGTCAGGGTTTTGGGAGTTAATGGTTCATATGTTCACGCAAAAAAGAGCGCTGGGTTGTGACGACAATCAACTGAGATGGTTTGAACATTTCATTCTGGTAATCGGGTATCTGGGATTGCTCTTTACAACAGTAGTCCTTGACTGGTTCTCCAGCGGAAGCTTGTTTATTACTGTACTCGGATATCTTTTGAGCATAATAGTGTTTACTATTACTGTCATTTTTGTGTCAGAAAGGATCAGAAAGAAAAAAGAGCTGAGTAAGTTTTCACAACCTTCCGACTGGTTGTTTGTAATATGGCTTTTTTTAATGGGGCTTTCTGCTTTTGGAGTTCGTGTTTTTATTGATACAAAGATACTTGAAAACAATATCTGGATCTACCTGCTCCATCTGATAATACTGGTTCAGTGGGCATTGATAATTGTACCATTTGGAAAATGGACTCACTTCCTTTATCGTTCTTTTGCAATGTACTTTGCAAAATTAAGATAGTTTATGCCATCAAAATGAATTGAAAAACTTCAGCATCAAGATAAAAGCACTGCATTTTTTGATGCAGGAAATAAATGGTCTTCAAAAGCAATGTCTTGAAGGATGTTTGGATGTTAAAACACGATGTATTAACTGAAATAAGCAGGATTGGCTAAAGCACAATCAAACTTTTTAGGATTTACCTGTTATGCAGATATCGATCTAATAAAACTTATCCTTCTGGGTGATAAGGAAAATTTCCGGATGCTTTTTGAACAATCTGCATGCGGATCTTAAAAAAGCAACATATAAATATTATCTGGCGATAAAAAAATCAGCGATCAGAAGCAACAGGAAAAGCTCGAACAACTGTTCAGCGGAATGCTTGCAAACGAAGGCCAGATGGGACAATATGGAAAAGGTGGTCAGCAAGGCAGATGTCGGGGCAGACCATTTAATTATTGATGAATTAATCTATTAAAAAATTATAAAGAAAGGAATGCCATCATCAGAGTTACCATTTTTTTGGTGTTTCATCAATGATTTTTTGCTTATATACTATTGCTCGGTTTATATTCTGCAAAGCAAAAATCAATAAATTTGTCCGGAATATTTTTTCAGGAAATATATTGAAGAAAAGTAGTGAAAATAATAATGGATGTTAAAGAACTGTATGATCTGAAAATATGGTTTACAAATTACGTAAGTACGTTTAATTTCAGCAATCCCGATTTACAGCAAAACATCAATCTGAAAGAGGAACATACTAAACAGGTATGCAGAAACATAATTCTGATAGGGAAGCAGATCGGATTAAATGACGATGAATTGCGGTTTGCTGAGATACTTGCCCTGTTTCATGATTTAGGGCGTTTTGAACAATATAGTAAATACCGCACTTTTATGGATAGCCGATCGGAGGATCATGCCCTGCTTGGAATAAAGATTCTTGAAAAGCATAATGTTCTGAGGCAATTTGATGATGAGCTTAAGGATCTTATCCTTTCGTCAATTAGATATCATAACCAGTCATTGTTGCCACAGAATGCAGAAAAGAGACATCTTTTTTACATAAAACTGCTTCGCGATGCTGATAAGCTCGATATCTTAAGAATTGTTGTCGGTTATTATTCAGGAAGCATGGGGAAGAAAAACGATACTATCAGCCTTGAGATGCCAGATACGCCAGGTATTTCACAAGAGGTATATAAAAGTCTTATTTTAGGAAAAACTGTAAATATAAAGGATGTTAACAATCTGAACGATCTTAAATTGCTTCAGACCGGATGGGTTTTTGATATAAATTTCAAACCAACGATGGATTATATAAAACGCCAACGGTCTCTGGAAAGGATGCAGGAGGTTCTTCCACAATCAGACGAAATAAAGAGGATTTTCAATATGGTTTTCGCATTTGAAACAAAGAATTGATTAAATGTTTCTCACTCTTTTCGATTATTAGCTGGTCATTTTCAGCTATAAAAACGGCTGTTATAATTTGTAACAGCCGTTTTTTATTTTCACCATACCTGTGTATAACTTTTTACATCGACGTCCGGTTTTATCGAAAAAGGGCAATCAACTACAGTTGCCTTTTATTTCTTTCAGGTTACTCAACAGCAGCTGAATGTTTTAAATCGATCAGTGCCGATGAGTATTCAAACAAAGTTTCAATATACTCTTTTCGTAAATCAATGTAAGAATGCTGCGCGTTCAAAACGTCCACTAAACCACATTCACCGCGTTGATAAAGGTATATTCTACCTTTGAGAATTGCCTCAGCATTTTCGATCCATCCCTGCCTGTAATGTTCCAGCTGATTTTCCTTCGACATATAAAGGTTATATGCCTGGGTTACCTCAGACACTATCTGTTGTTCCACTGCTTTCGAAACCAGCTCATTTTGTTCAACTGCATACTTTGCAGCCAGAACTTCCCCCCTGTTCAGGCTTGAAAACTTCAGAGGGATAGAAATCCCTAAACTATATGAATTATATGCGGGTGCAGGAGCAATATTATTGGTAGAAACTGCATTATGAGCATATCCGCCCTCAACGTTGAATTCGAAAGCACGGTTTGCCCTCAGAAGGTTAACTGTTTTCTCAGAGACTTCTTTTTTACATATAGCAACCTGCAGATCGGAACGGTTTTTTAATGCTGTCTGTATCAGATCGGGAAGTATAAAGATCTGACTTTCCTGAGGAAAACTGTCAGAAGGGACATACAAAGTATCTGACGGAGTTTTACCAATAATAACTGATAGATTAACCAGTATATTTTTCAGTTCAGCTTCCGATTGCAAAACACGATTAAGCTGAGTTTTAGCTTCAAGCGCTGATTGCATGGCATCAATTTCCAGAATTTCTCCGTCTTTAAAACGGATACTGTCAGCCTTAGACAGTTCAGACATTCTTTGATATGTCTCTTTCTCCAGATAAAGCATTTTTTCTCCCATGCATGCTGAATAATAGCTTAAAGCTGCATCAGCCTTCAGATTCTGAAAATATGCAAGCAAAGCTGACTCTTCAAGTTTCAGATTCGACTTTGCCAATGCAATACCAGCCCCCCTTTTGTTTCCGGTATTGACTGAATAGCTTAAACCTGTTTCAAGGCCTTTACCCATATGAAGCCTGCTGTCTTCATTATCAGAATATGTTGCAGAAACCTCGGGATCGGGAAACACTTTTGCTGCTTTCAATCCTGCTTCTGCTATACTTACATTAAATTGTTCAGAGATGTACCCCAGGTTCCCTTTTGCTACATCTGACAAATATTTCTGCAATGGTACAGAAACTTTAACAGGAGTTACCTTATCCTGTGAATACAGACTGACCGTGATAAAAGCCAGTGCAAAAGGGATTATTAATCTTAACAATATTTTTTTCATTGCAGAATAATTAAAATTCATCCTTTTTAATTTTTAGCTCGAATTTTCGCTCAAGCATATAATATAAAGCCGGAAGTGCATATAAGGTTATAACTGTACCAAATGCCAACCCGTAAACTATAACAGTGGCCAACGGACGCTGTACATCCGATCCTATGTTTGTTGAAAGTGATGCCGGCAGAAGTCCGAGAATGGCAACTGTTGAAGTCATCAATATTGGCCTGAAACGATGTACTGCTCCTTTTATTACAGATTCTTTTAATGGTGCTCCGCCAGATCTCAAATGATTTATATGGGAAATCATAAGTACCCCATTCATTATAAATACCCCAAACAGAGCAATAAAACCAACAGCAGATGAAACGTTGAAAGTCATTCCCCATACATTCAATGCTAACATCCCTCCAAACACTGAAAACGGTAACATCCCCATCTCAAGCCATGCCTGACGGAAATTACCAAAATTCCAAAAAAGTAATATAAACATTAATGATAAAGCCAAAGGTACAATCAGTAAAAGCCTTGCATAAGCTCTTTTCTGGTTCTCAAATTGACCACTCCATTTAAGAATAAAATTATTATGGTCATATTTTACATTATCTTTAATTGCTTGCTTTGCTTCTTTAAAGAAAGAAGTAATATCCCGGTTTCTGAGATTCACCCTTACTGTTAGAAACCTTTTATTTGACTCCCTGTTTATAATACTTGGACCTGTTGTTGTCTTTATCTCTGCAATCTGAGACAAAGGGATTCTTGCTCCAGTAGAGGATGTAAGAAGAAGAGAAGCAATTTTATCAGGAGTATCTCGTGAAAGTTCATCATACCTGCAAATAACATCATAAACCTTGTTACCTATAAAAATTTGAGATACCGCTTTCCCTCCTATTGCTACTTCAATCAATTCCGACACATCTGCCACATTTAGACCATACAAAGCTATCTTGTCGCGATCAGCAATTATTTGAAGTTGCGGAAGCGGTGGTTCCTGTTCAATTGATACATCTCCTGCTCCACTAATATTCTTAACGGTTTTTGCAATATTCTCGGCAATTATTCTGGCTTCCTTCTGATCCTCCCCATATATCTTTATTGCAAGATCACTGTGCGACCCGGCAATTTGATCCATTACCATATCGATAATCGGTTGAGAAAAACCGATATCATACCCAGGTATCTTGCTAATATCTGCCGAGAGTTCGTTTATCAAATCATTCTTATTTCTTCCATGCTTCCATTCTTTATACGGGATTAGTCCGATGCAGCACTCCATATGAGATGTTGTAAATGGATCAGCGCCCTCATCATCTCGCCCTACTTGGGTCGCAATATATTTTATCTCACCATGCTTTATCACATGGCTTCTAAGTGTATCTGCCATATTCCTTGACTTCTCAAGTGTAGAGCCAGGAGGCAGCTGAACCTGGAGCCAGAGTGAACCCTCATCAAGAGATGGAAGAAAATCTTTACCAACAATAATTGAAAGAAATATAGTTGCCGCAAAAATAATTCCAAGTGGAATTAATATCCTACCCGGATTATCAAGTCTTTTTGAAGTATAGTTTTTATATTTTTGTATAATCTTTTCTAGCCATCTGTTATGGTAAACTTTTTGAGGCTTATGATAAATACTATATGCAAGACCAGGTATAAGAAGTATAGCTACAAATAATGCGCCTATGATTGCATATCCTACAGTGAAAGCCATTGGGGTAAAC
Source organism: Bacteroidales bacterium (assembly GCA_021371855.1). Taxonomy (GTDB): domain Bacteria; phylum Bacteroidota; class Bacteroidia; order Bacteroidales; family VadinHA17; genus LD21. Next base: position 88,494 of record JAJFVL010000008.1, read on the forward strand.
ATCTTTTTTTCAATTCTTTCAAATGTAAAGAGTGGTAAATATGCCATCACAATTATAAGCATTGAAAAAAGTATCGGCTTGCCCATCTCTGTACACCTCTTCACAATGTTCTGTGGCTGCAAGAACTCTGCAGGGGTCTCTTCCCGCTTTCGGAGAATTGTTTCCAACATTACTATAGATCCATCCACAATTATGCCAAAGTCTATTGCCCCAAGAGACAGAAGATTTGCCTGAATGCCGGTTAAATGCATAAAGATGAATGCGATAAGAAGAGACAAAGGTATAGTTACTGCAATTACAAGAGCACTTCTCCAACTTTTAAGATATATAATAAGAATTATTAATACAAGCAACACACCATAAGTAAGGGTATGTAAAACTGTGTGAAAAGTAGCATTAACAAGATTTGTCCTGTCAAGTATTATCTTCACTTTGACACCATCTGGCAAAATTTCCTTATTAAGTTCGTCAATAGCTTTATGGACATTTTCAAGAACCCTGGACGGATTTTCATAGCGAAGCAACTGAACAACGCCCTCAATACCTTCACTATAATTATGATTTTTGTCTGAAAAACCAAATACTCCTTTACGCTCAAGTGTTCCATACTTAAGTGTTCCAAGATCATTTATATAGATTGGCATACCTTCAGCTGTTTTTACTACTATTTTCCCAAGGTCGTCAAGATCCCGGATAAGGCCCACGCCCCTGATAGTATAAGTAAGATCCCCCCTGCTTATCATACTTCCTCCGGCATTTATATTGTTCTTGTTGATTCTTTCAACAACCTCTCCTATGGTAACATTGTATTTCTCAAGCTTTTTTGGATCAATCTCTATCTGATACTGAGTAGTTATACCTCCAAAATTTTGAACATCGGCGACACCCATTACTTGCCTTATTCTGGGAATTATCACCCATTTCTGGAAATCAGTCAGTTCACGCAGGGAATATTTTTTACTCTCTATTATATACCTGCATACCTCACCAGTAGGTGATGTCAATGGATTTAATTCAGGTTCAGCCCCATATGGTAACGCAATTTGACTAATTCTTTCCTGTACACGCTGCCGGGCCCAGTAATCGTCGACCCCATCCTTAAAAACAAGAAGAATAGATGATATACCAAATAAGTTCTTACTTCTCATTGTAACAACACCAGGCATACCATTGAGTTCCCTTTCAAGCGGGATAGTAATCTGTTGTTCAATCTCTTCAGCAGCCAGGCCGGGTACCTGAGTTACAACCTGAACAGTAACGTCAGCAATATCAGGATATGCATCTATTGGCAGCTGAAACCATGAATATACTCCGATAGCTGCCAAAAGCACGAAGCATGTTGCAATAAGCAAACGTCGCCGTATAAAAATTTTAAATATATTTTCCATCACTAATTTCGCTTTAACGTAAATAAACTCCGCCTTCTGCAACAATTACATCGCCCGATACAACTCCGGAGTTTACCACACAGGTTTTGTCTCCGTTTGATGTAGTCAAAACCCTTTTCTTTATAAATACATTATTCCCTTTGCTTACAAAAAGATAACAGCTATTCTCTTCCTGAAGGACAGCACTTTCAGGGATAACAATAGCGTCATCTGTTTTATGTATAAAGTTTACCGATGAAAACATACCGGGTTTTAATATCTTATCACGGTTTTCGCATTCCACGTATACCTCCACCGACCGTGTCTGCTCATCAACCATATTTCCCACATAATATACAAAACCGGTTACCGGCTTGTCAGGATAAGCATCGGTTGTTACATTAACTTTATCCTTCTTATTTATAATACTGATCTTATTCTCTTTTACATGAGCTACCACCCATACTTTATTCAGATTAGCTATAGTCAGAACAGGATCGGCATCAACTTTCAGATACTGGCCTACCGGAAGATTGTACTTTACAACCTCCCCCCCTATTGGCGAGCGTACTATAAGTGGCTTATCAATACTCACTTCTGAAGGCCTGACATTATAAACCTTAAGCGAGGCCCCAGCTTTTTCATATTCTTTAGCAGCAATCTGGTATGCTGATTCTGCTTCTTCAAGATCTTTCTTTGAGGCAACACCATTCTGGTTAAGATCTTTTTTCCGCAGATAATTCTTTTCGGTCAGGGACTTTTCCTGCTGTGCCTGCAAAAAAATTTTTATCGTCTCAAAATAATCCGGAGAGTTAAGTTCAAAAAGAGGAGAACCCTGACTGACATTCTGTCCAAGTTTAACATACGATTTTACTATCCTTCCTTCAAACGGAGCCGAAATTGCTGCCATACAGTCTGAAAGAGGATTTATTGTTCCGGTAGTATTGTACATTATGTTACATTCCCGGCCTTCTATGGTCTCTACCTTTATTTTTGATAATACCGGCGACGTTGCGGGAACAAAAACTGTATCACCCAAAATTCTTAGCTGCAGATCATTATTTTCACTATCTGCTTTATTATTGTGACTGCATGAAACCAAAATAATCATTAAGCAGCCCAAAATCGATATTTTTTTCTTCATTGCTTTTTATGCTTCTATTATTAAATAATTCTGAAATAGAAGAAACCTGAAAGGAAACTTCTTATAACCGATATCTACCGGCAAATCAATACCACTGGTACAGGAAAAATCAATTTTGATATCTTAGCAGAAGACAGATCAACATAGCAAATCAACACGATAATATTCCTTACAATGGAAGATTAAAACAAACTGGCCATCCAGAGTCACTTTTACATATAAGAAACCATAGGAATCATGTCATAATATCTATATGTATAAAGAAAAGCCACAGCGTTCTGCTCATGTATATTCAAAAACTTAATGAAATGAAATCATTTAATAATAACATGATAATACTATAATAATCAGAATCCTGTTTCTTCTTTTATGTAAAAGATATTCTCTTTTTTACTTCTTCTGCTGACAATAAAAAATTATGCCCGACTCTGGCAGGAATCAGCAGGCCGGTGGCGCACGTAATTGTGCTGCCGCTAAATAAAATGTGAAAAGAAATAAAGAGTTATAGCTGTTGATCGTTTTATCACAAAAAGAGTAGTTTTCTGTAATAAAAAATGCAGATGACGATCCGTCAAAAACAATTTTATTTAACTGATCAATCAGATTATAGGCTATTGAAGAATGGGAATGGGAAGGAAAAGGAGTCTTGTTTTCCGGATCATGCCTGTATGGATGTGAGTGGGTTATTACATTCCCGCAAACATAATGCGCATGATAAAACATTGTTATGCTGCCATAAAATCCTATGAAGAACAGCAATAAGCAAAGCCGTACAGCGAATAATATCTTTTTCTTAAACCTTTTCATTCCCGAAAACCGTTGCAATATTAGTAATAATATATCATTCAGAATTTATTATTATAATATTTTCTAATATCCAATTCTCTTATGTAACTATTTTTGTTATTTCACTTGACAACTGAATTTTTCAATGCTGAAGGACTACTTTGACATATTCGAAAAATTATGGATTAACTTAATCTTCCAAAGCAGATTTAAGTAGTGTCTGCTCATCCTGTTAAAAATAAAAGTAAAACACGGTGCACTGAAAAGAGCAGATAATTCATTAAATCTCAATCGCAAAGTATTACAGACTATTTGCCGGTACGTGATTCATCTGTCTGAAACAGATACTAAAAAAGCAATAAAAATATTGCAGGTTATTGATAATAATATTACTTTTACATAAAATCGTATTACTTTTTAGTTATGCCTGTTTCACGTTTCAGTATAAGTCTGGAAGAAGAATTGTTAAAGGATCTCGATCTGTATGTAAAAGACAACAATTTTCCAAACAGATCACAGGCTTTACGGCATCTCATTGAAAAAAATATTGTTGAGAAAAAATGGCAATGTAACAATATTGTCGCCGGTGCAATAGTTATGATATACGATCACCACAAGAAAGAAATATTGTCAAGGTCAAACGACATCCAGCATGACTATACTGAAGAGATATTGTCGTCGCAGCATTATCATCTGAGCCACGATATCTGCCTCGAAATTGTTGCTGTGAAGGGCAGAGCACAACGACTGACAGAACTGTCAGATAAACTAATAAGTATCAAGGGAATAAAACATGGCAAATTAATAATGAGCAAAACCGATTGATTTTTTTTAATTATATAGTAACACTTTTTTATATATTCATAATACTTTAGAAATGAAAAAACGATTAATGTTTTTAGTTATCAGCTCTTTGTTCGTTCTTAATGTGTTTCCGCAGGGAAAAGAGCATTCGATTCTTAAGGATACTATAAATCTCGATGAAGTTGTAGTGACCGGAACAACTACAAAAGTAAACAGGAGAAATGTACCTATGGCCGTCTCGATAGTGGGCCAGCGCCAGATAGCAGAGAGCACAGAAACAGCAATTCTGCCGGTTTTAAACGGCAGGGTTCCCGGTCTGTTTGTAACAGAGCGCGGTATAATGGGCTTCGGTGTTTCTACAGGTGCAGCCGGACAAATATCTATCAGAGGAATAGGAGGCAGTCCGACAACTGGTGTACTTATGCTCATTGACGGACACCCTCAGTTTATGGGCCTGTTTGGGCATCCGCTGCCCGACTCGTACGTAGCCTCAGATATTGAAAAGGTTGAAGTTATAAGAGGGCCTGCCTCCATTCTCTACGGTTCGAATGCAATGGGGGGAGTAATTAACATTATCACAAAGAAACAAACCGAAGAAGGTCTCCACGGAAACGCTCACCTCATGTACGGTTCGTACAACACACAGAAGTATATGGCATCAGCCGGATATAAAAAAAACAAATTCAGCATCTTCGCATCAATAAATCATGATCAGACCGACGGACACCGTAAGAACTCAGATTTTAAAATAACTAACGGATATACAAAACTGGGATATAAAATAAACAATAACCTTAATATCAGTTCTGATTTCAGTCTTGCACATTTTAAAGCAACAGATCCCGGACCAGATACTGTCAATGCTGTGCCCGGCGCAAAGCTTAACATAACAAGAGGCTACTGGTCGATGGCACTCGACAACAACTATGAGAAATATTCCGGCACCATGAAGTTTTTTTACAACTATGGAGAACATAAAATTTCTGATGGATTCCATTCACATGATAATAATTATGGGGTAAATGTTTATGAATCGGCTAAACTATTAAAAGGTAACAACATAACAATAGGAGCTGATTATATGACATATGGAGGTGATGCCAAGAATGAAATCTATGGAACTACAATAACCGACACATCGATATATGAAGCCGGAGTATATGGTTTTGTTCAGCAGACTCTTTTCAACAGACTTACGCTTAATGCGGGACTAAGACTTCAGGATCATAAAATATACGGACACGAATGGATACCTTCCGGAGGATTTGCCTTCAAAGTGCTGCAAAACACTACATGGAAGACATCGATTTCAAAAGGATTTCGCAGCCCTACAATCAGGGAACTTTTCGTCTGGAACCACAATGTTAATCTTAATCCCGAAACAGTAATGAATTATGAAACCGGTATACTTCAATCGTTCATTTCAAATAAAATCAACATTGAGTTAACCGGCTTCTATGTAAACGGCGACAACATGATAATAACAGTACCACAGAAAGGACTTTTGAACGCCGGAGATATTAATAATAAGGGCATCGAATTTGCCGCATCAGCTGATGTTTCAGATAACATTTCCTTCAATCTAACCTATTCGTACACTCACATGAAGACTCCGGTTTATGCAACTCCAAAGCATAACCTGTTCGCAAGTTGCAATTACAAATGGAACAGATTCAGGGTAATGGTAAGCGCACAATTTATTGATCACCTCGACAGTGATCCATCGGTCAGTAAGGAATCTTTTGAAACTTACACTTTACTGAATTCGAAAGTTACATACCAGATTTTGAAATTTGCAGAACTGTTTATCAGCTCTGAAAATTTATTGGATCAGAAATACGAAACAAATATTTATTATTCAATGCCTGGAATCACTGCTTTCGGTGGAGTGAAAATGAAATTCTGATCATAAAAGGGGTGAATCGTTCTTTCTGATTCATCCCTTTCCCCATTATATTTACTACTAAAATTTACGTTTAGATAAATAGTCTGCCTTGGCCCCCTGACAAATATTGTCCGTAAATAAATAATTAACAAGGTGATATACAAAAAAACCTTCCTTTGCGTTAACAAATAAAGGTTTTGTGATTGCAAAATTGGAATACCACTTGTTAATGCCAGCTTTTTTATTTCAGGAATCCTGTACTAAAGGCTGTATTGACAAATCGTGGTATACAGGTTGACGCCATGGAAGTATTGCTATTAAAAAGAGTAGCTATGCCTAATTTTGAAACCGGATCGAAAGCTATCTCTGAACGGAATCCTTCCACATATCCTCCATGGTAAACAATATCATGACCATCTATTCTAAAGACTCGCCATCCCAAACCATAATACATGTCATCCAGATACTTCCATGAATACCGATACGACTTTTTCATTGGTATCTGAACAACATGGTCCGACACAGCAGAAATTATATCTTGCGGAATTACATCAGGATAATAACCCGTCAGACCTAATAACCATTGTGCCATGTCCGAGGCGCTGGCATTAATCCCTGCTGCCGGCGCCACTGTATAGTAACGATCATTCTTATTTTTCATCTTCCAGCTCTTGCCATAGTGTATATGAGGCCATGCAGTATTAGGATTATTGAGAAATGAATAATAATCAGATGATGCATCTTTCATATTCAACGGGGAAAGTATTTTATCTTTAAGAAGAAGATTATAACTTGTATCGGTAACATCATTCAGTACATCGCCGATAAGACTATAAATAACATTCTGATATGCATATACATTACCTGGTTTAGTCTGTGTGTGTACCTTTGGCAATAAACTTTTTATGGTATCAAATGAATAATCCCTGTCAAGCAAATCACTATATGTGTGTTCTGCAAATCCTGATGTATGGCTTAAAATATTTTTTATAGTAATTGCAGATGTTTTTGCAGAATCATTCAAATGCAAATCAAAAAGGTATTTATTGATAGGGTCATTCCAGTCAAGTTTGCCCTCATCAACGATCATCCCGGTAAGAACTGAAGCAAAACCTTTTGATACAGAACCTAATCTGAATGCAGTGTGAACATCAACATTATCCCTGACTGTTAATCTTTTAACACCATATCCTTTTAAAAGGATAATTCTCCCTTTATACACAATAGCAACAGCTGCGCCTGGAGTTTTCAGAGCATCAACAGAATTCTGAATATAATTATCAAAATCACAAACTATGCTATCCAGAGGTGCCGGGACAACAAAATCATCATTTACAACATTTTTAATTTCAGGTACATCAGTAGCAGATAAAATATAATGCGTTGAAAAAATAACACCCACAGTAACCATTACTGCAGCCAGAATATTTTTAATCATGTTCAAAAAAACTATTATTAATACAATACATGTTGAATATTTCTTTAATTCAGCAGGTACAAATAATCATTAAGCAGTTTATAGTAATAACAGCGAGGCAAAATTAAAATTCTTTCTGATATTTGGAACAGCAGGTTTGGAATAAAATTGTAATTCAGGTTTTGAAATATTTTTGGTATTTACCTGCTGCTCCAGCATGATTCAGTTTTAAACAATTGAAATCATCAATTGTTTTTCCTTCCCTGTAATGCTGAAGAGTATAGTGATCATTCTTAAACCTGGCTTCAAGCTGAGCAATAACATCTTTGTCATGAGAACGAGGTATTATTGTAGTCCTGAACTGATATTGAATATTTGATGATCTTAGAATACCTATAGATTTTTCTATTTTCTCTGTCAGTTCAGGATCATTGCAACTAGTAATTCTCTGATAATCTTCCATTTTTACAATTGTTTTAATATCCATCGCGACAAAATCAATAAGATCATCTTCTATAAGCTTCCTAAGCATTAAAGGATTTGTTCCGTTAGTATCCAGTTTGATCCTGAACCCAAGCTGCCTTATTCTGACAATAAAATCAGGAAGATCAGTGTAAATAGTTGGTTCTCCACCGGTAATGACTACTCCATCTAACCATGACCCGCGATCTTTCAAAAAGCAGAAAATCCGACTCTCCGGAAAATCCTCTGTCTGGTTTAATAGCTCAGGAATAACCAATGACGGGTTATGGCAGAAGCCGCAACGGAAGTTACATCCCTTGGTGAATATTACCGCCGTAAGCTTCCCTTCCCAGTCTATAAGGCTGTTTTTAAGCAAATTTCCAATCCTCATTTTACCAAAATAATTTTAAAACTGTCTGTCATCAATAACAGCAGGTTCTTTAACTAAATCAGTAATATCAATTTCTGCATCAGTCTTTCTTTCAAAGTTTTTGAACAGACTTCTGTCATTAAATTCCTGCCGTTTACCATCGTTCCATTGGCTCACAGGACGCAAATAACCTACAATCCGGCTATAGACTTCACTGTCGCTTCCGCAGACAGGACACCTGAAATGTTCGCCACGGATGTAACCATGCGAAGGGCAAATACTGAAAGTTGGTGAAATAGTTAAATAAGGCAGATGAAATGACCCCGTAATTTTTCTTATTATATTTTTTGCTGCAACCGCCGGCATATTATCCTCGCCTGTAAAAATATGTAATACGGTTCCTCCTGTATACAATGTTTGCAGATCGTCCTGATGAGATAAAACTTCAAAAACATCATCACTATAATTAACCGGCAGATTTGTTGAATTGGTATAATACGGTTTTGCACCTTTAAGATATTCCTTCTGATTTGCTGTAATAATATCGGGATGCTGAACTGTATCAAACCGCGCAAAACGGTAAGTAGTACTCTCTGCAGGAGTTGCCTCAAGATTATAAAGATTTCCTGTCTCAACCTGGAACTCAGATAGCACATCCCTCATAAATAACATTATCTTTTTCGCAAATTCCTTACCTCCCGTATCAGCTATATTCACTCCCAGGAAATTCATACAACATTCATTCATGCCAACAATGCCGATAGTTGAAAAGTGATTCTTCCAGTAACATTTATGCCGCTTGTATATATCTCTTAAATAGAATTTTGAGTATGGGTAAAGACCTTTCTCCGTATATAACTCTATTGTTTTGCGTTTGATCTCCAGACTGATTCTGGCAAGATCCATAAGGCTGCGCAGCCGCTGAAAGAAGTTTTCTTCAGATTTAGCCTCATATCCCAGCTTGGGCAGATTTATTGTAACAACTCCGACAGATCCTGTGAGTGGATTGGAAGCAAACAAACCTCCCCCCCTCTTATTCAGCTCACGTTTATCGAGACGTAACCGGCAACACATACTCCTGACATCGTCAGGTTTCAGATCGGAGTTTACAAAATTTGAAAAATATGGGATTCCGTATTTAGCTGTCATTTCCCATATACCGTCATAATCAGGATTTTGCCAGTCAAAATCTGCAGTTATGTTATAGGTTGGAATGGGAAACGAGAAAGGACTTCCTGTTGCATCTCCCTCGCTCATTATTTCTGCAAATGCTTTATTTAAAATGATCATCTCCTTCTGATAATCTCCATAAACGGTTTCAAGAAGATTTCCTCCATAAACCACAGGTTCATTTTTCAGAAAATCAGGAACCAACAGATCCATTGTTATATTAGTAAAAGGTGTCTGAAAACCTACACGTGTAGGAATATTAATGTTAAATAGAAATTCCTGTAACGACTGCTTTACCTGCTGATAATTAAGATTGTCAAAATGTATGTATGGTGCCAGCAATGTGTCAAAGTTTGAGAATGCCTGCGCACCTGCGGCCTCACCCTGCATAGTATAAAAGAAATTGACAATCTGCCCCAATGCCGTGCGGAAATGTTTTGCGGGTTTTGTCTGTGTCTTACCTTCAACACCTTTGAATCCGGTATATAGGAGATCTTTCAGATCCCATCCAACACAATAAACACTCAGGAACCCCAGGTCATGAATATGGAAATATCCCTGCCGATGGGCACTCGCAACATTTTCAGGATAAAGTTTGTTTAGCCAGTATTGTGAGGTAATTATGGTGGAAATATGCTGATTTAGTCCTTGCAGGGAATACGCCGAGTTTGCACTTTCTTTAACTCTCCAGTCACCCATACTAAGGTATTCATCCATTACCTCGATGTTAGAAAAAAGATCTTTTGTGTTGCGGGTCAGTTCACGCTGCTTACGATACAGAATATAAGCTTTTATCAGCTGAAAATCCCCATACTCAAATAACACTGACTCAACATGATCCTGAACATGTTCAACAGATGGCATGCTTTCCTTCCCGTCACCTTCCAAGCGACTCAATACCTCAATACACAAATAATTTGCTTTTTTGCGATCAGGTCTGCCGATGGCCCGCATTGCTTTAAAAATTGCATGTTCGATTTTTTCAGGATTGAAATCAACGATTTCACCGTTACGTTTGATGATCTGAGAAAAAATAAGTTTACCATTCATTTTAGTATTGAATTAGGTTAATAAATGGTAACTAGCGGGGAACTGAATAAAGAATGCCTGTAAAACGCAGATATTCAATCGCCTTTCACCCGAAAGCTACGATATTTTATATCCGGCAGGTCTTCTGACTTGTCCCGTTCCAACCGCCTTCCCAATCATAAATGAAAAGTGGCTTATTGATTGAACTCTGAAATAGGACTTACAGCTACGGGGATAGTTCTGGATTTACACCAGATTCCCTATTATTCTGTTAAGAACCGGATACGATACAAAAATAGTCATTCATCTTATTAATCAACTTTAAACTTATTAGCAAAAGGTGTCAAGTTATTAACATGTAAAACAGAAAAAGAAAATATCATAACCAAAACAATTTTCAGATAGAAGTAAGTATCTTCACCATCTTTATTAATACAAGGCAAATAAGCTGCCTGAATGTTGAGAAGAATCAAAAATATTATCTCCTTGTTCCTATTGTTGGTATTTCTTATGCCTTCAATAGTTAAGCTTGAGCATCACCACCATCACCAAATATGCAAAGCGGTCAGTGAAAAACAGTTTCATGATCTTCATAAGAAATGTGTTATTTGCAGTTTCGAATTCTCTGTTTTCCTGACCATAGTAAAAAAGGTTGAGCTTCAAAAAGAGAATCCTGCTGATAATTACTGTAATAATTATCAGTCTGTTTTCCATTCAACTCTTTTTTATTCTTCATTACTGTTACGTGCTCCCCCAGCTATGCAAATTTTAACTGTAACATTGGTTACAGTCTCTTAATTAAAATTTGTTTAACAGTTAAAACGTATAAAATGAAAAAGATATTTATCATTTGCATAATGGTACTATTGTATCATGTTGCAAATGCACAGAATACAATTACAGGAAAAATAACAGATCAGAATAATCTCCCGTTACCCGGCTCAACAATATATATTCCGGACCTTAATAAAGGTACAGTCGCAGACAATAATGGAACCTATGAACTGACAAATTTGCCAAATGGAAAAATAAAAATCCAGTTTTCGTACATCGGCTACATTAATCGTATTGAAACAATTGATCTGACCGGAGAAAATGCCGGACTTAATATTATTCTAATCCGAACCACCGTTGAAGCCGGGGAAGTCATAGTGTCAGGTGGTTACAATTCCACCCAGCATGGCAATGCAGTAAAGGTTGATGTCTTAAACCTCAATCCTGTGACAATAAAAAACACTCCGAATTTTTCAGAAGTACTTACCCGTGTCCCGGGTGTCGATATGATCTCTAAAGGAAGCGGAGTATCAAAACCTGTAATCCGCGGGCTGTCAATGAATGACATTCTGATCTTAAATAATGGAGTTCGTTTTGAGAACTACCAGTATTCCAGTCATCATCCGTTGGGAATTGACGAATTCGGGATCGGGAATGTAGAAATCATAAAAGGGCCTGCATCACTGCTTTACGGATCCGATGCAATTGGCGGAGTAATTAATTTCATTAAAGAAAAGCCAGCTGCTGTAAATACTATTTCAGGCGATTACAACATGCAATTGTTTTCAAATACAACTGGAATGACAAATAATTTTGGCATTAAAGGTGCTTCAAAGAAATTTTTCGGAGGAATAAGGATCGGACAAAAAACAAATGCCGATTTTCTCCAGGGAGGAGGTGATTTTGCTCCCAATTCACGTTCCAATGAATTATCCATGAAGACAAATGCCGGATATACCGGGAAAACCGGAACATTTAAGCTTTTTTATGACTATAGTAATCAGAAGCTTGGATTAGTAGAAGATGAGGCTATTGATGAGGTAAAAGAAAGAGGAAGAAAAAATAATATCTGGTACCAGGAGTTTAATACTCATTTACTCTCATCACAAAACAAATTGTTTTTAGGTAAATCCCGGTTAGAAATAAATTCTGCTTATCAGAATACAGAACTGGTCCATTTCGGGGAAGCTGATATTACAGAGATTCAGATGCGGCTTACAACACTTTCATATGAAACGATTATGCATCTTCCATCAAAAGAGAACTCGGAATACATTATTGGTTTTCAAGGATATAATCAAACAAATAAAAATGTGAACGACAGAGAGACAATTCTGTTACCTGATGCAACAACTAATAATTACTCGGCCTTTAGCCTTTTTCAATATACTTTTTTTAGGAAACTGAAACTGCAGACAGGTGCCAGATACGACAACAAATCTATTTCAACTCATGCAATCGGGATACAAACTGACAGTGAGACATACCGGGCTCCGGTCGACAAATCGTATGGAAGTTTCAGCGGCTCATTCGGCGCCACTTTTAATTATTCCGAATCGCTTTTGTTCAGGGCAAACATTGCGGCGGCTTATCGCACCCCTAATCTGGCAGAACTCACCTCCAACGGTCCTCATGAATTGCGTTACGAAATTGGTGATAAGGATCTTGTTCCGGAAAATTCCTTTGAATCGGATCTCAGTATCCATTACCATGTTGATAATTTCATCTTCGATCTTGCAGGCTTTTACAATAAGATCAATAACTACATTTTCATTTCACCGACAGACGATACTACTGTTTCTGGGATGAATATATTTAGATACAGACAGACCGATTCCTTCCTTTGTGGAGGCGAAGTCGTTCTGCATTTTCATCCGGAGCAGTTAAAATGGCTTCATTCGGAACTTACCTTCTCTTCAGTTATAGGGAAACAGGTAAATGGTGATTATCTGCCATTTATACCTGCACACAAAGTAAATTTTGAAGTAAAGGCAGAAAAAGAAAAACTTATTATCCTGCACAATGCCTTTATATCATTAAATACTAACACCGCCTTCTGCCAACACAATGCTGCTCCGGATGAAACACCCACTTCAGGCTACACGCTTTTTGACATAAGTTCCGGAGGTAAAATCGAACTTTCAAATCAAACCGTTTTAGTCAGCATTAGTGTTAACAATCTGTTTGACAGGAAATATATTGATCATTTATCAACTCTGAAAGAAGTCGGTTTATACAATCCCGGCAGAAATATTACATTAAATTTAAAAGTGCCATTTGAAGTGAAACTAAACACAAAATAACTATCTCACCATACATAAGCAGAATAGGATGACCTCTAATGAAGCTTCGAAAAGACTCATAACTGAGAACGAGGTAATCATTAGCAGGTTTTTACTTAATAACGGGTAGAAGATACCACTAATGCAAATTGTATAGTCGGAGCCGGATGGGACTATTACCGGTATAAAGACAAAATTATATTGAAAGCCCTTAAGCAACTACACTTAAGGGCTTTTTGTTTTTAGCACTAATACATCTTGCTTTTATTTGTGCCTTATTTACAAACATTTTCAAACACTTAAGCTGAACAGAATTTCTTGTCTCAGACATCTTTAATAACCAATTTTTTTTCGTGTCTTTTAAAAAATGTTAATAAATTTGATTATTGCACATTTGTTCATTATCTTTGTTGTGAACTATTGTTCATTATTTATGTCACCACGTCCAAAAAGATTGAGAAAAATCAGTAATCCGCCTATAATTTCGGGGTTTAAACCTTATGGAAACAATAAAAATAGTCAAGAACCTGAAACAATTTTTCTCTATCTGGAAGAATACGAAGCTTTGCGTCTTTGTGACTATAATATGCTTGACCAATACCAGGCGTCATTATTAATGGATGTATCAAGACCAACACTAACCCGTATTTACGCACGGGCAAGACAAAAAATAGCTGAAGCGCTTGTTCTGGGTAGACAGATTATTATTGAAGGTGGAAAGATTTATTTTGACAGCGAATGGTTCTCATGCAAAGAATGCGGATGCTTTTTTAATAATCCTGATAAACAGGAAGAGATAACAGAATGTCCGCTATGCAAAAGCAAGGATTTTTTAAGTTATGAACAAAAAGATGATGAATCTGAAGAATCCATGATACAATGTGATAATGTTTGCATATGTCCGGAATGCGGCTTTGAACAGCCACACAAGTTTGGATGTCCATGCAGAAATGAAGTTTGCCCGAAGTGTCATCACAATATGATCAGGAAAGGATTTCCTCCTGATATAAATATCTAATAAACATAATATGAAAGTAGCTATAACAAGTACCGGAAATAACCTTGAAAGCAAGTTGGATCAGCGTTTTGGTCGCTGTGGATTTTTTACCATTTACGATACCGAGACAAAAGGTATGGAATTTATTCCGAATCCCAATAAAGATGCCCAGGAAGGTGCAGGTCCGGCATCAGTGCAGTTGGTTGCATCGCGGGATGTAAAGAAGATAATTTCAGGTGAATTTGGGATTAAAATTAAATCTCTTCTTGACAGTCTTAAAATACAGATGATTGTATTTAAGGAACCCGAAAAAACTATAGGGGAGATTATTAATATATTAAATAAATAAGGAGGTTATTATGCCAGGATTTAATCAAACAGGCCCTGTAGGACAAGGTCCAATGACAGGCCGTAAAATGGGGCGTTGCACAAATTATGGTGCAAGCCTTAGAAATAAGAAAACTACTTCATCTGGTGATCAAATAGAGGACCAGGTAAATTATTCCTTTGACAGAAAATTGGGAATTGGTCGTGGAAGAGGTGGCAAAGGCCGCGGAATGGGAATTAAAAATCGCTTCAGAGGGAGGGTTTAGTCATCTAAAGAGAAGTCCTCTACTTCTTTTCTAATTAAAAATTATTATTCACTAATTAAATTTTACATATGAAAAAACGTATTGCCATTCCGTTGGAAGACGGGATATTATGTTCGCATTTTGGTCATTGTGAGCAATTTGCAATTATAGACACTGAAAACAACTCGATTTCGAACGAATCTTTAATCACACCGCCACCTCACGAGCCAGGATTACTTCCCGGATGGCTGGCTGAAAAAGGAGTAACAGATGTAATTGCCGGTGGTATGGGGCAAAGGGCAATAAACTTGTTTAATGAACAGAATATAAATGTTTTTGTTGGTGCCCCAATAAAAAAATCTTCTGAGCTGGCAGCAGATCTGTTGAATGATGCACTTGTTGCCGGAGCAAATTTTTGTGATCATTAATATTATGAAAAAATGATTTCTGATTACCGCTGCTTCTACTGTTTAACCAGATCATTTGAGAAATTACTTGAAAAAGGGGATTTCTCAAGCGGAACCAAAAGTTGCTTTACGCGTGATATGATCAGGTTATATGATAACTATTGGGATCAGCTTACTTTTCCTGAATTTGCCCGTGAACTTCATAATATTTTACGAATTCATACCCATATTCAGGATCCTTACATAGAGGAAAAAAAGAATTGCAACAGTATGATTCTCAATAATTATTCTGAAATAAAACAGATTGTAAATCAATCAGCAGATCCTTTCGGATCTGCTTTACGATTCGCTATTGCCGGGAACATTCTGGATTATGTCGTAAATGATAGTTCAAATCTGACAGTAAATATTAGTAGTGCAGTTAATACGCAATTTGCAATAGATAATTCAAGCCTGTTAAAAGAAAATTTGGGAAAAGCAAAAATGGTTCTATATCTGGGAGATAATGCCGGAGAAATAGTTTTTGATAAATTATTTATAGAAACCATTAACCATCCAAATCTGATTTATGCTGTAAGAGGGGCTCCGGTCGTTAATGATGCTACAATGGAAGATGCCGAATACACCGGGTTGACTAATATTGTAAAAGTGATTTCAAATGGATACGATGCTCCTTCAACTATTCTAAATAAATCAGATAGTATTTTTCAACAATATTTTAAAGAGGCTGATCTGATAATTTCCAAGGGGCAGGGCAATCTGGAAGGTTTATTGCACTTAAATGATAACAGGATATTTTTTCTTTTAATGGCTAAATGTAATGTTATAGCTGAATTTTTGAAGGTTAATAAAGGAAGTTTTGTTGTTTATAATCCTGCTTCCTGAAATATCGGTTTTTAAAATTGAATTATGATAAGTTTTGGGCCCGTACCATCGAGAAGATTAGGGAAAAGCCTTGGGATTAATAATATTGTGGCTCCCAAGGTTTGTTCTTACGGATGCGTATATTGTCAGGTTGGAGCCACTGTAAAGAAAAGTATCAAAAGAGAGAGCTTTTTCCAACCTCAGTTTATTTATGAAAAAGTTATCCGGCATATTCAACAAATCAGCAAAGATAATTATCCAGATTACCTGACTTTTGTATCAAACGGAGAACCGGCACTTGATGTGAATCTGGGCAAAACTATTTCATTATTAAAAAAAACAGGCATCCCGATTGCAGTAATAACTAATGCTTCCCTATTGGATCATGAATCAGTAAGAGATGACCTTTATATGGCTGACTGGGTATCACTTAAAATGGATGCCGCCGATAACGATACATGGCAGGCAGTTAACCGGCCTCACCCATGTTTGAATTTTGAAAGCATAATGAAGAATATTAATCTCTTTAAAGATGGTTACAAAGGTATACTCTGCACTGAAACCATGCTTATCGATGAATTAAACGACTCCGCTGAAAATGTTTCTGCCCTGTCAGTATTAATTAAAGAGATAAATCCCTCGAAAGCATTCCTTTCAATTCCGACAAGGCCTCCTTCTGACAAATCGATTAAAATTCCAGATGCAGAAAAGATTAATCTTGCATGGCACATTTTTGACCGAATGCATATTACAGCGGAGTTACTGACCGGTTTTGAAGGAACTGATGTTGGTTTTACTGGCAATATATATGAAGACATACTCAATATTACGGCTGTTCATCCATTAAGGGAAGATACTTTACTTAAACTTTTGCAAAATGATAAAGCTGATTTTCAAGTGGTAGAGGATCTGATAAAACAACGGTTGATCCGGTCAACAAATTATGACGGATATAAATATTATATGAGGGAATTTCATATTCATATTTAATAGATGGTCGCTCCGATTATATTATATGGCTCTCCTGTTCTCAGAAAACATTCAATGGAATTGGTTGAAGAGGATAATGTTTCAGAAATCACTAAGATGCTGTTTGACACCCTTGAAAAATCTGAAGGTATTGGGCTATCCGGGCCACAGTTAAGTCGATTAAAAAGAATCTTTGTTATTGATACATCCCCGCTTCTGGAAGATGACATAACAATTGAAAGATTCAAAGATGTTTTTATTAATCCGTTAATAATTGACAGAAGTACTGAGAATGAAATTTACAAGGAAGGATGTCTTAGTCTTCCCGGAATTTTTGAAGATGTTATACGTCCCAAAAAAATTCTGGTGAGATATCACGACATGTCCTTCAATATAATAGAAAAAGAACTCGATGGCATAAAAGCACGAATCTTCCAGCATGAATTTGATCACCTGGAAGGGATTCTTTTCATTGATAAAATAAATCCATTAAAACTTAAACTTTTATACGGCAAGCTTAATAAAATTAAAAAGGTTGCACAAAAGCAGCATTTCTTTAACACATTAACATAAAACGTTTTACAATACAAATAAAATAAATAATTATGCTATGAAGCTTCTAGGCAGCAATAGAATAAAACTCAATTTAAGCATTGATATTATTATGTTTTTATTGTTGGTACCATTGGCCGGTATAGGTTTTTTGATGAAATATGTATTAATATCAGGTCAGGAGAGAAATATTCTTTACGGTACTAAGGTCGATCTGGAGTTTTTAGGATTAACTCGGCATCAATGGGGAACAATACACCTAGTTATAAGTATTTTTTTTATGGTACTCCTGTTATTTCATGTTGTTTTACACTGGAAAATGATTGTCTCCTTTTCACAACAGGCAGTACAGTCTAAAGCCATAAGGATCAGTGTAGCAATGTTTTTAACCTTTTTTGGTCTTGTTATTTTGTTTTATCCATTTTTCATCACACCGAAACAAGTACCGGCAGAACCAAAATACAGGAACAGAAACAATGATATACTCCCATCATCTAATATAGATTATGGAATAATTCCACTGGAAAATTTCCCTGTTCAACAAACAGAGATAATAAAAAATGAAATCATCGGCAGCGAGAAAAATTATTCAGAAAACAAAGAATACGAAGAGTTTCAAGTATATGGATATCAAACTTTAAAATTTGTAGCACAAAAATACAAAGTCCCTGTAAGTCAGATAGCCAGAGACCTGGATATCCCTGAAAATCTTTCAGGAGAAAGATTAAGCAAGCTAAAAAAGTTATATTCCTTTACTATGACTGATGTACGAAAAAGTATTGCTGATTATAAAAAAAGACAATGAAGTTATTTGATGAACTTGAAAAAGATGTCCGCTACAAGGAAGGATTAAAAGCTTGTTTAAATTGTGGTGTCTGTACTGCAATTTGTCCTGCAGCACAGGTCAGTGATTATGATCCGCGCATGATAGTATCAACTGTACAGCAAAAAGATGAATCCGAGCTCGAAAAACTATTAAAAAGTGATACTATCTGGAGATGCGGAGAATGCCTCTCCTGTAAAACCAGGTGCCCGAGGGGTAATGTGCCCGGCTACATAATTCAGGCTCTGCGGTCGTTGTCTGTTGAGACCGGAATGTTTGCTGAAAGTGAACAGGGAAGAAAACAGCTGGCCATTAAACGTACTGTCGGAGACCATATCCTGAAATATGGTTATTGCATATATATTGATGAAGTGGATAACGATATGTACCCTGAACAGGGACCGGTATGGAAATGGCTCAGAGAGAACCGTGATTCAATGCTTGAACGTCTTGGGACAAGCTATAAAAAGGAACAATCAGGAACACTTCGCATTACATCAAAAGAATCACTCGATGATCTTAAAAAGATATTTGATGAAACAGGTGGAACTGCCCGTTTTGAAAAAATTGAAAAATATTCATCGGACAAAGCTAAAGAACTCAACATCAACTTTAGCGGAGGGAAAGACGATTACTTTAATTGCATGTATAATGAATGATGAATATCTCCTTCATAACAATTTATATTAAACCCTGGTATATGTAAAAACAGAAATTAATAGTTACCGGCAACTGAAGATTCAACCCTTTTCTGAAATTAATTTATTTGCAGATGAACATAAAAATA
Organism: Bacteroidales bacterium; assembly: GCA_021371855.1. GTDB lineage: Bacteria > Bacteroidota > Bacteroidia > Bacteroidales > VadinHA17 > LD21. Next base: position 107,955 of record JAJFVL010000008.1, read on the forward strand.
AATAAAATATGGACTTCTTACCAGAAAGAGATAGCTGACGATCACTTTTATTTTGCTCGCAGTTGTATAAGGCAGAACATCTTTCCTGCCGCTGAAAACTTATATTTAAATATCCTTAAAAATGAACTAAAAAAAGACATTTATGACGATGCCCGGCAAACCACATGCACAGGAATTGCATACCATTCGGGGATAACGCCGTTTGAGACTATTATGACTGTAGTTGCCCGCCAGTTTTCCCTGATGAACGAAGCCGGATATGAAAATTTCGTGGTCTCTTGTGTTACCTCTTTTGGCATATATGTTGAAGTGCTGGAAACATGGAAGCATTTCCCTGAAACAGAACAAAGAACCCGTGAAGCGTTAAAAAGAGCTACCGGAAGAACTTTTATGATCCCGAAAAATCTTGTTCATGCAAGTGATGTCATATTTAAATTCAGAAAAGAAATTGCATCAAAATTAAAATTCAGTCTTATAAATCAAAACACAAAAGAACCTCTCAGGGTTGTAGATCACATTGGTTGTCATTATGCAAAAATATTTCCACAGGAAGGTATAGGAGGCGCCGAATACCCTTATGTACTTGCAGGTTTGATTGACCAATGGGGTGGACAACAAGTTGACTATCCAGAACGCCGTCATTGCTGCGGTTTCGGATTCAGACAATATCTTCTTAAATCAAACAGAAGTTATTCTGTTACTAACTCAAAACTTAAACTTGATTCAATGCAGCCATATAAGCCAGATCTTATCATCGCCAATTGCCCGGGTTGTACTTTTTTCCTCGATCGGTGGCAATATGTAATAGCCGAGATGGAGGGCAAAACTTATGGCGAAAACGGATATGGCATTCCGGTATTGACTTATGAAGAGATTGCCGGGCTTCTACTTGGTTATGATCCGTGGGATATAGGATTACAGATTCACCAGGTGGCAGTTGAACCCTTGCTGGAAAAGCTCGGCATATCGTGCAATTCTGATAAAAAATTTAAAGGTTTGAACGGAGAGGATATTGGAATACCCGATAAACCTGATGTTCTCAAATGTTGATGACAAATCTCCAATCACAAGATTTAATAGTTATAAAATTATGGAACAGATTACGAATATATTCCGGACTGAATACCGTGTCACATATTCTGATACCGACCAGATGAGTTACATGCACCATTCAAACTATTTAAAATGTTATGAAACAGCCAGATGGGAATTCTTCAGAAGTATTGGGATCCCATATGCTGAAATTGAAAAGAATGGATTAATCTTGCCTGTGATAGATGCCTCGCTAAAATTTATTAAGCCTGTATACTATGATCAGAAGATTCTGATCAGCGTTATGGTCAAAGCTATGTCAGGGGCACGTATTGTTTTTAATTATCAGATAACAAATGAATCTGGCGAGTTAATCAATGAAGCGCAGATATCTGTTGCCTGCGTTAAAAAAAGTACAGGAAAGGCATGCATACCGCCAAATAAAATAATGGATTCATTAAACATGTTAATTAACAATAATTGATTCAATGGAAAAAGTAAAGATTGGCATAATTATTTGCGACAGGTACCGGACATGTGCAGGAGGAAAATGTTTCAGAGCGGCGGCTAATCGTGAAGGAGCTTTCTCCTGCTATAAAGGTATGGATGTTGAAATAGCTGCCTTTACCACCTGCGGAGGGTGTCCCGGTGGAAATATTGAATATGCTCCGGAAGAAATGATAAAAAACGGAGTAACCCATATACATTTTGCAACCGGATTCCTTGTCGGGTTCCCACCTTGCCCTCATATGGAATATTTTAATAAGTTTATTACCGAGAAGTATGGAATGAAGGTGATCTTTGGTACTCATCCTATACCTCAAAAATACTTTATTACTCATACCAGGCTGAGCACATGGAATAATGATTTTCTTAAGGATTCTATTCAGCCAACCATAACAGATGAGTTGACAAGACTAAATTATGACTGAAAGAATATGATTAAGATAGCTATTGCCAGCGGAAAAGGCGGAACCGGTAAGACTTTTGTAGCAACCAATCTCTTCTACACATTGTTACTGAAAAAATACAGAGCTATCCTTGTTGATTGCGATGCAGAAGCACCGAATGCTGTTGCTTTTTTTGAAACAAAAGAGATAGAAAAATCTGAAGTTAATCAACTAGTCCCTGTTATAGATATCAACAAATGCACTTTTTGTGGTAAATGCCATGAATACTGTAACTATAATGCAATATTCATACTGCCACCGATGAAGATCATCAATGTCATAGAAGATCTTTGCCATGGATGTGGCGCCTGTAGTGTGGCATGCATTGCCGATGCTATCTCAGAGAGACCTGTTTCGTTAGGAAAGGTAGAGACATATTCAGTAAATGGATTGCCTGCTCTTTTTGAAGCCCGTATGAATATTGGTGTAATGTCGCCAGTACCTGTCATTAAAGCTGCAATTAAAAAGATAGATAACCATGCTGATATTGCCATACTGGATGCACCGCCAGGAACTTCTTGCCCCTTTATACAAACCGTATCATCCGCTGATTATGTTATATTGGTTACGGAACCTACCCCATTCGGGTTTAGCGACCTGAAACAAAGCGCCGCAACGCTTAACAAAATAAATAAACCCTATGGGGTGATAATAAACCGCGCCGGACTTGGAGATAATAGTGTTTACGAATGGCTGAAGGAAAACAACACCCCGTTACTTTTAGAAATACCTTTCGACAAAGGAATAGCCAGCATTTATTCCAATGGTCAATTACTGGTTAAAAAGAATAAAAAATACAAAACTCTGTTTAATGGCTTAATGAAAACAATTCATCAATTATTTAATACTTTTTAAAATGGGAAAGAAATTATTAGTCATAGCAATAATTCTTGGCTTGTGCCATTCAATATCCGCTCAATCATCTTCCACTACTAAAGACGATTCGTCCTCCCATGGAATCACATTCAATAAAACAATACACAATTTTGGTAAATTAATTCAAGACGACCCCGCGGGATGCGAGTTTATATTTTATAACAAAGGAAGATCTCCAATTATTATTTCTGATATTACTGCCTCATGTGGATGTACCGTACCTTCATGGTCCAAAAAGCCCGTAATGCCCGGAGATAGTGGAAGTATACAAGTACTTTATTTAACCAATGCCCCGGGAACCTTTGAAAAAGAAATTACTGTATTCTCAAATGCAACAAAAGAGCCATTATTACTGAAGATTAAAGGGAAAGTGATAAGAAAATAGAATGTGATGAAGATGAAGAAATTGTTTCAGATAATATCAATAATTTCACGAATACTGGCCGGGCTTGTTTTTACCTTTTCAGGTTTCGTAAAGGCAATTGACCCTCTGGGATCAACATATAAATTCGTTGATTATTTCAATGCTTTTAATATGCCGTGGCTGGAACCGGCAGCCTTACCATTATCATTTGCATTAAGTGGTTTTGAGTTTCTGATTGGAATCTGCCTTTTACTGTTTATACAGAATAGATGGGCAAATATAATCGCTTTATTTTTTATGGCATTTTTTACCCCGCTCACTTTGTGGCTGGCGTTTGCCAACCCTGTACACGATTGTGGTTGCTTTGGAGATGCCATTATTCTAACTAATTGGCAGACTTTTTATAAAAACATAATTATCTCTGCTTTGGTAATTATCTCTTTCTGCAACAGAAATTCTTTTGTCAGTTGGATGAAGCCTAAAAACGAATGGCTGGTTGCTGCCTTTACAGCTATTTGTATCACAAGCTTCTCCTGGTATAACTATCAACACCTCCCCCTGTTGGATTTCAGACCTTATAAAACCGGTACGCATATCCCCGATAAGATGACAATACCTGAAGGTGCACCTGTTAATGTATATGAACAATATTTTACATTACTCGACACACTTACAGGCAAAAGAATCTCAATTGAAAGTAACCTGTATATGAACGATTCAACCTACTGGGGAAAAAAGACAATTTGGAAATTTATTTCTGCCAGCGAACCTAAACTGGTTAAAGAAGGCTATCAGCCACCTATCCGTGATTTTAGTATAGTATCGCTTGCCGGTGAAGATGTTACACAATCGGTTCTTTCCGATACAGGATATTATTTTGTGCTTGTCGCATACGATCTTAAGAAATCTAACATGGGATGCAGGTCGAAAATAGACACACTTTTTAATCAGGTTCTGTCAGATAATCAAAAATTTATATGTCTTACTTCCACTACGACAGATGAATTGAGACAATTTAAAACAAAATATAATGATATAGCTTGTGATTTTTATTTTGCCGATCCTATAACACTAAAAACTATCATCCGTGCAAATCCCGGACTGGTTCTTTTACATAACGGTACTATATTGGGAAAATGGAATTCAAAAGATATTCCCGGTTATAATGAGATAAAAACAAAATATTTTTAGAAATGACTGAAATAGCTGTAATAAGCGGTAAAGGAGGTACAGGGAAGTCAAGCATCAGTGCTGCTTTTGCCACACTTAATTGTAAAGTGGTATTGGCCGATTGTGACGTAGATGCAGCTAATCTTTATTTGATCTTTAATCCTTCGAATGAAGAGGATGAAATTTACATTTCGGGGTACAAAGCTGTTATTGATTATAGCAAATGTACAAACTGCCGGAGTTGTATAAACCAGTGCCGCTTTGATGCAATCTCTCTGATAAATGATAAAACTGTGATATCGGAATTAGCATGCGATGGTTGTTTCCTTTGTTCACGTATTTGTCCGGAAAATGCAATAGGAATGGTTCCCAGCAATAAAAGCCGTATGTACTCTGGCAGTTTCAGAAATGGGAAAATGGTATATGGCCGTCTTGCCCCGGGAGAAGAAAACTCCGGAAAACTTGTAAATATGGTGCGTAGTAAAGCCAAAAAGATATCAGGAGAAAGTGGAATTGAAACTATATTACTTGACGGACCTCCCGGTATTGGCTGCCCTGTAATTTCCACTCTTACGGGTGTCAATAAAGTTGTAATCGTCACTGAACCCTCTTTTTCCGGAATAAATGATATGCAGAGAGTAATGGAAGTTTTACGGAAATTTAATTTAAGAGCATTTATTGTTATCAATAAATATGACCTTAATGTAACACTTAGTGCCCGGATAAAAGAGTGGTGCGGACAAAACGGGATTGAGTTAGCGGGGCAATTGCCATTTGATAAAAACATGGTAGACGCTATGATTCAGGGGAAAAGTATAATTGAATATAATCCGGATCTTAAAATAAGTAAAGAGATTCATAAAATATGGTGTAAAATTTTAAAAACTGATTAACTATGGATAAATTATTTGAAAAAATTCCTATGGAAGGGGTTAAAAACATTATTGTGGTAGCTTCAGGTAAGGGGGGCGTTGGTAAATCAACTGTTTCTGCTAACCTTGCTGTTGCGCTGGCTCGCGATGGATATAAGACAGCCTTGGTTGATGCAGATATCTTCGGACCATCAATTCCAAGAATGTTCGGGATTGAAGATGCAAAACCTGATGTGTCTGCACTTGGAGATAAACAGATGATTTTCCCTATAGTGAAGTATGGGATAAATATCATTTCCATTGGTTTTTTCATTGATCGTAAACAATCGCTGATCTGGCGCGGCCCGATGGCCGGTAAAGCTATTACACAGCTTTTTGAAGATACTCAATGGGGCGATATTGATTATATGATCATCGATTTCCCTCCCGGGACAAGTGATATTCAACTTACCACAGTTCAGAAACTAAATCTTGCTGGTGCAATTATTGTTACCACACCACAGGAGATAGCTTTAAATGATGCACGTAAGGCTGCTACAATGTTCACTAACGCAGATATTAAGGTTCCGATTCTTGGAATAATTGAGAATATGTCATGGTTTACACCTGAAAAACATCCTGATGAAGTTTATTATTTATTTGGAAAAGGAGGAGGACATAAATTAGCCAGGGAATTCGATACTATGTTACTTGGACAGATTCCTCTGGTGATGGAGGTTGGAGAAGCTGCTGAAAAAGGATTAAGTATTTTCAATCAGTCTAACAGGCAGATTGTAGAGGCATTCGAGAAGATAACAGAGATGTTGGTTTCTAAAATAGAAGAAAAATCTTAAACAAATGAGAAATAACTTCAGACAAGGCTAATGGTGCATTTTTAGAAATTATCATATTTACAGGCTTTATGAAAAAGTTTTTTTTCCTTCTTCCCCTTTTTATCCTGACAACCAGCATAAAGGCAAGTCCGCTTCATCTGAAGCTAAAACATGATGTCATAGTGGACACCGATTGCAATGACAGTGATCTGAGGGCGATAAGCATTTTGCTGTCACATCCAGGAATAAATCTAAAAGCCGTGATGCTGACAAAAGGCAAAACTGACGAAAAATCAGGATACAAGAAAATTAGAGAACTTTTACACTATTTTGATGCTGATACAATTGCAATAATTAACGATTCTGAAAAATCTTCTGTTTTATCAATAAGAAAGATATTGCTTTCTTCAAAAGAAGAATTAATAATATTATGTCTCGGTCCTCTTACCACCACAATACAGACAATTGAGAGAAACAGGGATCTTCATGATAAAATTGAAGAAGTAATTTGGTATAATGAATCAGTTAATCCTCTTAAAGGTTTTAATTATGAATATGATAAGGCATCAGCCGATCTTCTTATTAATTCGGGTATAAAAATTGATATAATTTCTTGTCCTGATAATTGTTGCTCCATTTATGGACCCGACTTTGTGAAAAAAAACCGGAAATCAGATACGAAACTTGCCAGATATCTACGTAAAACCCATGCTTTACCTGCTCATACATCAAAGAAATCAGACAATGAAGAACTTGCAGCAATTTATTCTGGAAATCATGAACTGTTTGAGATAGAACCTTTTGAAGCAAAAAAGAATGTGCGCCATAATAAAGGCTGCTTTAATATGGCAATAGAAAATGTTATGAATGATATGGTAACCGGAGTGTATAGAACAGGCCATTTTACAGCTTTTTATGACTTCCCTGTACATCCTGAGCTTTATGCTTATGATGTAAGAGAAATATTGGACTCTGCAATTGCCCTTTATGGTATCGAAGAATGGAAAGCCTGTGTAATAACGGATGAATTCCATGGTCATCTCGGAGTTTTTTCTATTGTCGGGGCCAAAATGGGCATTTATGCAAGGGAGTTCTTTGGAATAGGTACTGATCTTCTCGATATAAACAGCTATGCCGGATCAGAGGAACCCTTCAGTTGCATGAATGACGGTCTACAGGTAAGCACAGGAGCTACACTCGGACAAGGAACAATACATTTGGTAAATGATTATGTTGCTAAACCACAAGCAGTTTTTACTTATAAGAATAAATCGATACTTATATCACTTAAACAGGAATATCTTATAGAACTTCAGAAAGTCATTAAGGAAGGAATTAAAAACTATGGCCTTCAGGATGAAGATTACTGGAACCTTATTCGTCAGACATCAATAAAATTCTGGCTCGAGTGGGACAGAAAGAAGATATTTGACATAGCAGTTCTATAACTCAGCCTTCCAGACTATACTGATTTTATTATTCCGAATAAAGAGACTACTCTTTTATCAGAAGCTTAGAAAGTCCCCTTTCCACAGGTCTTTCAGGTAAAGGTTTTAGTCCTTCTTTTAGAGCCATATTAATTGATTCTTCAAAATCTTTTGGGCTCACATGCCCTTTGGGTTCTGCAAATAGTATCATGCCTCCCTTCTTGAGCATTTTATGAAGATCATTGAAGAGCTGTTGCTTATCAGGCACCTCATGTACTACGGCAAATAAAAGGATAAAATCAAGTCTGTCAATAAGTTCATCAGGATTATAATCTTTTCCAACCTGTATAGTCTGTATGACATTATCAACATTAAACTTTACAGCTCGTTTGTTAAGATTCTCAAGCATCTTTGCCTGTATATCCACACAGTAAACCTTTCCATGGGAACCTGTCATCTTTGCCAATGGAATGCTAAACCAGCCCATTGCACATCCATAATCCATTACACTCATTCCTTCTTTGACATAAGGAGAAAGTATCTTCTGAGGATCATGCTGAAACTTACGGATAGGAATAAGAAAAGTATAACCCAGCCATACTGGGCATACACTATTTGAAGATGTTTTCATACTTCTATTTATATTTCATTTTTAAAAGGTTTCCTTCGATTTTCCAGAATCATTTATCTGTTTAGCAGTTTGTTAAATAGGTAACTAATATTTTAACACCATAAAAATACTGAATATGTAGTTAAAAACATTTTATTTTTCGGTAAATGCCGGTATATAACCGGTTAAAGAAGGAAAAATCCATGCATTATCTTTTATCAGTTAAACAGATTATTCTTTCCTGATTCAGAAAAATGTTACAAAACAAGAAAAAATATTTTTGGTAAAAAGATATCGATTATTATCTATTTGTAATCAAACCAACTGATTAAGAAGATTGTAATAAATCTGAAAGGTTTTCATTTTATTTCGACAAACAAAAACCATTATATTCGCCAGAAATATTTTAACTGAAATATATTTCATAATAAAGGTGTTTATAATAGTGAATGAAACAACTCTGTCAGATCTGAAAATATGGTTCACAGAGTATGTGCATACGTTTAATTTTAGCAATCCCGACTTGCAACGTAACATCGATCTGAAAGAAGAACATACAAAACAGGTATGCTATGATATTATTCTAATAGGAAAGGAACTCGGATTGAATGACAACGAATTACGTTTTTCTGAGATAATTGCTCTGTTTCACGATTTGGGTCGTTTTGAACAATATGCACGTTACAGAACTTTTCTGGACAGTAAGTCAGAGGATCATGCTGAATTAGGAATAAAAACCCTGCAGAAGCATAATGTCCTTAATCAATTTGATGATGAATTAAAGAATCTGATTTTGTCCTCGATCCGATATCATAACCAGCCAGCACTACCAAAGAATGAATCACAGACTTGCCTGTTTTATACAAAGCTCCTTCGTGATGCCGATAAACTTGACATATGGAGGGTTGTCATAGATTATTACAACAGAAAAAACGGAAAGAAGAATGATACGATAAGCCTTGACTTACCTGACACTCCCGGGATTTCAGAAAAGGTTTATTGGGACATAATTCATAAGAAAACTGTTAATATTAAAGATGTAAATAATATTAATGATCTTAAATTACTACAGACAGGCTGGATCTTTGACATCAATTTCAAACCTACTGCAGATTATATCAAAAGCCACAGATATCTGGAAAAAATGCGTGAAGTAATACCTGAATCAAATGAAATTGAAGAAATTTTCAAAGTCATTCATACATTTTGCGTTGAACTTGAATCAATACCTTTACCTGACAATGTCACTGGTTAACTAATCATTCTGTTGATTTATTTACAGGTTACGTCAACAAAGTCATAGCTTTAATTGTTACTATAAAATAATTTATAAATAAATATTTAAAACTATGGAAGAAAATCAAGTAATTTCTATGCCACGTATTGGGGACAAAGCACCTGAATTTAAAGCCGTTACCACACAGGGCCCAATTAATTTCCCTTCAGATTATTCGGGAAACTGGATTATCCTTTTCAGTCACCCTGCAGATTTTACACCTGTATGTACTTCCGAATTTATGACCTTTGCGACTATGGAAAATCAGTTTGCGGAAGCTAACTGCAAGCTTGTTGGCCTTTCGGTTGACGGTCTTTACAGCCACATTGCATGGTTACGCACAATCAAGGAAAAGATCGAGTACAAAGGCATGAAAAATGTAGAGGTAAAGTTTCCTTTGATTGAGGACATAACTATGGAAGTAGCCAGAAAATATGGCATGATCCAGCCTGGAGAAAGCAATACAAAAGCTGTAAGAGCAGTATTCTTCATCGATCCCAAAGGTGTCATCAGGGCAGTTATCTATTACCCTCTTAGTATGGGACGTAATTTTGCAGAATTATACAGAGCGCTTATCGCAATGCAGACAGCTGATGCTTTCTCTGTAGCTACACCTGCCGACTGGCAACCTGGTGATGATGTTATAGTTCCAACTGCAGGTTCCTGCGGCGTTGCAAAAGAACGTATGGAAAATATAGAAGAGATGCATTGCTACGACTGGTTCTTCTGCACAAAAAAACTCGATAAGGAAAAAGTACTTAAAACAGTGCTTAAGAGGTAAGAAAATTTAAGGTGGTATAAAAATTACCACCTTTTTCCATCTATCTATAACGATTATTAGTAATTGGCATTTTGTATTTTTGCAACAACAATTACATAATTCAGAGTTTTCTGGAATAAGTATTGGTATTTATAAATTAAAACACTTTTAATGAACTTATTCGATATAAAAGCCGCCGAATGGGACAAAAATCCTGTTCACAGAAAAATATCTGAAGCTGTTGTAAATAAAATGAAAACAGCCATCCCTTTAAATAAGGAGATGACTGCTCTCGAATACGGAGCCGGTACCGGTATCACCAGCCTTCTTCTTGGGGACTACGTCAGGGAGATTACACTTATGGACAACTCCACTGAGATGATTAAGGTAACAAATGAAAATATTGAATCGGCAAAGGTGAAGAATCTCAAAACCCTTTACTTTGACCTGGAATGCGCTGATTATTTGGATGGTAAATTCGATCTCATCTTTGCTCAGCTGGTTCTTCATCATGTTATTGATCATGAAGCTTTAATAAATCGTTTATCCCGGCTGCTAAACCCCGGAGGTTATCTGGCTATAGCCGACCTTTATATGGAGGATGGCTCGTTTCATGGCAAAGGATTCACCGGTCATAACGGATTTGATCCGGAAAAACTTTCGGGCATCCTCCGAAAAGACAAATTTCAGAATGTCCGTTACTCTCATTGCTACACTTTCGACAAGAACATATCGGATACAGAAACCAGAAAATTTGATATGTTCCTGCTTACTGCAAGTCATAATAAATGAAAAAAAATCAGTGTTTTTGGATAATATAAAATAATAAAGCCTTAATAAAACCGAAAATACGGCAAAGTAATCATAATCATAATATTAACTTTAACTCTTACTAAATGGAAATAACATTTGACGGCGGCAAAGTAATAACTGCTCATATGCATGGTCACACAATAAGGACCGATCAACCGGCTGAAGGCGGAGGCAGCAACAGCGCTCCTGCTCCATTTGAGTTGTTTATGGCTTCCATTGGTACATGTGCAGGTATCTATGTAAAATCGTTTTGCGATAACCGGAATATTCCTGCTGAGGATATAAAAATTGTTCAGAGCGCTGTTTATGACAAAGAGACGGGGCTTCCAACAAACATTGATCTTGAGATTCAGCTACCGGAAAATTTCCCTGAAAAATATATCGCTTCTGTTATAAATGTTGCAGAACTATGTAAAGTCAAAAAAACGATAATGAGTCAACCTAAATTTAAAATCACAACATCAAAAAAATAATTAACATGAAAATTGCAGTTCCATTGAAAAGTGAAAACCAAATTGACAGCCATTTTGGCCATTGTGAAGGGTATGGGATATTCACCATATCTGATAACAAAGAGATAACAAATATTAAAAATGTTGAATCGCCTCAGGGATGCGGATGTAAATCAAATATTGCATCAGTACTTGCAGCCGAAGGGGTAACCGTTATGCTTGCAGGAGGTATTGGCGACGGGGCCATTAATGTTCTTAATTACAACGGGATAGAAGTTGTCCGCGGATGCTCTGGGAACGCTATGGAAGTTGTGAGACTTTATCTTTCCGGATTAGTGGAAGACAGTGGCAGCAGTTGCCAGCAACACGGTAACCATCATCAGGATGGTCATGTTTGCAGCCACAACTAAGCTTAATGGAAAATAAAGAGGATGTATCAAAAGTCAATTCATCTTCCAGAGAATTGAATATTTGAAAGTGAATTCGCAGAGGATACGAATAAAATCAACAAAAAGAGGCTGTTCTCACCTTTTGAGACAGCCTCTTTACTTTATTCTTTTTTCCCGGTATTTATTCCTAAGGGAGTATAAAGCGGGCAAATACCAAGTAAACTGGTAACAATAAAAATGCCTGCCAATACAAGAAGAATGATTGCCAGGGTTCCGGAAATTACATGTGTGAAAAAAAGGACCAAAACTACGACTGCAACCAATATCCTGATCACTCTGTCGATTGTTCCCATGTTCTTTTTCATTTTTACAAATTTTAATTTAAACAACTATTATCAGTCTGACTCTCAGCAGTACTTTTAATCTATAAGCAAAACCTCTTTTATCGCTTTAACAAAAGTTTGCTTTGGCAGGGCTCCCATCGCTGCCTGAGGCTGCCCTTCCTTTGGAACGAAAAGCAATGTCGGTATACTCTGAATACCAAAAACAGAGGCCAGTTCCTGTTCCTCCTCAGTATTCACCTTATATATCACTATTTTTCCGGCATATTCACTTGCCAGATCTTCCAGTACAGGAGCTACCATTTTACAAGGCTGACACCAGTCAGCATAAAAATCAATTATAGCAGGAATGGCTCCTTCATACTTCCATTCCTTTCCTTCATCGTAGTTGAATACTTTTTCTTTAAAATCCTTTGCAGTAAGATGCACTGTCTGTTTGATTGCTGTTTCCATAATATATTAACTTGTTAATTTACATTTTGATATCAATTAATCCCACAAAGATAAATATAGTTTTTATGAATCGCAATAATATCACTAACAAATCGTAATAATATCACTATTTTTTTTATTTTTGTAACCTGAACAGATTGATTATGGGAGCTATATTTAATAAGGAATTAACAGAAGAACAGCTAAGTGAACTTTTTCAAAGTGATGAAAAATGTCTTGAATTCCTTTCCGAAGTAAAATGGGAACACGGATTTATTTGCCGGAAATGCGGTAATAAAAACTATTGTCAGGGAAAAACTTCTTATTCCCGTAGGTGTACAAAATGTAAAAGCGAAGAATCAGCAGCTGCAGGAACAATCTTTCATAACTGCAAATTCCCTATACACAAGGCATTCTACATAGCTTATAATGTGTGCAAAGGAAAAGAGGAACTATCGACTTATGAGTTTGCAAGAAGGTTATCGCTCAGGCAAATGACCTGCTGGAATTTCAGGACTAAAATTCACCAGGCTATTAATCAAATGGATTCTCTGACCGAGAACGAAAAATTGTCAATTCAGAAAATATTAAAATAAGTTTACCTGTGGGAAAGCCAGTGATACTGACCAAAATTGGCGATTTTTAAAAGCATGCAGGCGGCGAGGGATTGCAGATAATTTTCACCTAAATAAGCAACAATTTGAATCCCAGTATATTGACAAGTTTCTGTCCCGGACAGAAGATATCATAAGCAAAGGGCCATACTTTACCAAGATACCTGTCCTGCTTTTGACGGATCATGACTATCAGTTCATCCATGAATGGCTGGTTTGCGCAATCAGGATATTTATAATCGAGTGTCTTTATTAATTGAGCAAGATCGTTGAATTTGCCAAGATTCTGGGTCATACTATCAAGCTTTTTTTCAAGTGCTTTAACAACCGGAGGATTAAGAGGCCGGAAAAAATTAAGCTGATAAAGAAAATCTTTTGCTTTCTTTCTGAATTCGTGCAGATTCTTAGGTCTTGGTCTGTTTCTGCAGGTCATAAAAAGATCCACCACATGAGCATAAGTAAGTTCAAACTCTCTATAAAGAAGATGAGGATCAATTGTATTCATAGATTGGAATCTCAATCTGTATCCTGCTTTGGTCAGAATAGAATTTATTTTTGTCTGATCTTCTTTTTTTTCTTCCGGCAGTTCCTGAAATGATTCTGTCTTCTTCATAAGAGCAACAAGTTTCTCGTTATCCTTAAGTTTCGAAAGGATATCCGGATGTACTTTTCTTAGATCTTTCAGTATCTTTCTGTGTACCGAAGCCTCGCGCCAGGAACGTAAAATCCGTCCTACTTCCCTTAACTCATGCAAGTCTCTTTCAAAATATTCTTTATTAAGCTGAGAAGCTGCAAGTTTCATTATCGCCCTGGATTTTTTCATAAGAACACGAATATCATGAATCGCGTTTTCATCAGGTCCGGCAGTATTTCCCAACAAAGATTTTGATTCTCTGATATATCCTGCCAGTGCAGGTTTGATAGGTTTCAACTTTACAGAATCCGGTTCCATATATTGACCTAATGCTTTTAATGTCAACCTGATAAAGTTACATAAATATAATTGTACCTGCAAAGGAATATTAATTAATGAAATGTATTTAATCATTCTTATCTATGTAGTTAAGTGTGTCCTCTGTGATCTTTGTGTAACAAAAAAGAACTGTCGCAGAGAGCACAGAGAAGTAACAGAGATCCACAGAGGAAATCCGGAGGAAGTTCCTTTATATTATTTTCAATATCGCTCTGAAAAAGTTAAATTTGTTGATAATATAATTAATCGTCTGAAAAATGGGAAAAATAATAAAAGGACAGAGGATTGGAATTCTTACCGCGGGAGGTGACTGTCCTGGTATCAATGCGGCCATCCGCGGTGTAGGAAAGACAGCAATTATAAAATACGGAATGAAACTGGTAGGTATCAGTGATGGCTTTTCGGGTATGATCAATAAGGAATACCGGGAGCTTACTGAGAAGGACCTGTCAGGTATCCTGACACTTGGAGGCACAATTCTCGGTACATCACGTGAAAAACCTTTCAAAGGTTCGGGTAAAGGTAAAAATGAAATTAGCAAACCTAAGCTGATAAGAGAACACTATGAACAGATGGGGCTCGATTGTCTTGTTTGCATAGGAGGAAACGGCACTCTGAAGACGGCTTATCTACTGGCTCAGGAAGGTCTGAATGTTGTTGGTATTCCAAAAACAATCGATAACGATGTATGGGGAACTGATCTGACATTCGGTTTCAGTTCAGCAGTGAACATAGCCACTGAAGCCATCGACAGGCTCCACTCAACAGCCAACTCACATAAACGGATAATGATAATTGAATTAATGGGACACAATGCCGGATGGATTGCTTTACATTCAGGAATTGCAGGAGGAGGAGATGTCATCCTGATACCCGAAATTCAATATGATGAAGATAAAATAGCTGAATATCTTCTTCACCGTGCCAACGAAAATAAACCCTATTCGATTGTTGTTGTGGCTGAAGGCATTAAAAATCCCACAAAAGACAGATCTGTAGCTCAATACTTAAGTAAAAGAATAAGCGAGATGACCGGTCTTGAATCAAGAGAAACCGTACTCGGATATATACAGAGGGGAGGCAGCCCCTCTCCTTCGGATCGTGTTCTTGCAACAAGATATGGCACCACAGCCACAGATATGATAGCAGAGCGTGACTTCGGAAAAATGGTAGCTCTGAAGAACAACGAAATCATTTCGGTTCCTCTTTCTGAAGTGGCAGGTAAAACAAAACTTGTTGAACCAGACAACACGCTTGTCATCCAGGCAAAGAATATGGGGACAAGCTTCGGAGAATGACCTGTTCCTCAAATTGTTTAAGGCGACATCTGTTTTCCAAACAATAAAGATAAATGAAGAAGTTAATATTTGTGCGGCACAGCAAAGCAGAAGAACCGGCTCATGAAATTTCAGACTTCGAAAGATCATTGACCATTAAGGGAAAAGCCGTCTCGAAAATGATGGCCATAAAATTAATGGAAAAAGAGAAATCGCTTGGCACAATGATAAGCAGTCCGGCTTTCAGGGCGTTGGAAACAGCAATAATCTTTGCCGTGCAATATGGAATCAAACCTGATAAAATACATATGGACAGCACCCTTTATTATAAGTTGAATTACCATTATCTGTCTGAGATCCTCTTATCTGCAGGGGAAGAGACTGATAAGATCACACTTTTCGGACACAATCCTTCATTTACCGAAATAGCAGGTTGCCTGTCAAGGGAAGGAAGTGGTTTCATCCCTAAATCAGGTATAATCGCAATCTCTTTCAACGTTAAAACATGGCCGGAGGTAAAGTATAACACAGGAAAAATCGAATATTTTCTTAAACCTGAAAATGAGTTATGAGTAAAACACACATCCCAAAGGAAATCAGCTGGTTGTCATTTAATGAACGTGTTTTACAGGAAGCCGAGAATCAGGATGTTCCCCTGATAGAAAGATTCAAATTTTTAGGCATATATTCAAATAATCTCGATGAATACTTCAGGGTGAGGGTTGCTACATTGAAAAGACTTTCACAATTTGGCTCCAGGTCAAAGAGTATTCTTGGTTACAGTCCTAAAGCCACACTTAAAAAGATACAGGAAATAGTACTTTCCCAGAATTCAAAATTCGAAAGGATCTATTCCGGACTTATCGAAGAACTTGACAGACATAAGATACATATAATCAATGAGAAACAGCTGAATCAGGAACAGACTGAGTTCGTACGGAATTATTTCCATAAGGAAGTCCGGACCAGACTGATGCCTTTTCTGATCGAAAAAGACTCAGAACTGCCTAACCTCACGGACGATGCCATATATTTTGCCATTTCCCTGGTTAAAAAGGATACACAAAAAAAACGATTCGCGCTGCTGGATATTCCGACCGATGTACTCCCAAGATTTGTTATCCTTCCGGAAATCGGAGAAGATAAGTATATTATTTTTATTGATGATATCATCAGATACGGGCTCAGGGATATCTTTTTTATTTTTGACTTCGATGAGTTTACCGCGTATACCATAAAACTGACAAAAGATGCAGAACTGGAAATAGTTGACGACATCTCTGAAAGTTATATAGATAAACTTTCACGCAGCCTGCAGCAAAGGAAATGGGGTACTCCCGTACGTTTTATCTACGACAGGGCCATGCCGGATGACCTTTTGAAGATACTCACAAAAAAACTCCATTTTGGTCCCGATGATGCAATAATTCCATCGGAGAGGTATCACAACTTCAAGGACTTCATGAATTTTCCAAACCTTGGGCGTAAAAAATTTTATTATGAACCTCTTGTTCCAATTCCCCACAGAGATATTCAACCCGGAAAAAGTATTTTATCAGCAATAAAGAAGAAGGACATAATGCTGTTCTTCCCTTACAATCCTTTCGATCATTTCATTGATCTTTTACGGGAAGCCTCTATTGATCCTAATGTAACTTCCATTCAGATAACACTATATCGTCTGGCCCGGAATTCAAGTGTAATTAACGCACTTCTTAATGCCGTAAGGAACGGTAAAAATGTTACCACTGTAGTGGAATTACAGGCACGATTCGATGAGCAGGCAAATATTCTCTGGGGAAATAAGCTGATGGAAGAAGGTGTAAAAGTAATATACGGCGTACCCGGGCTTAAGGTTCATTCCAAATTATGTCTGATTACAAGAGTGAAAAATGATTTGACTCAGCGTTATGCTGCGATTGGTACCGGTAACTTTAATGAAGATACTGCAAGGGTTTATACCGATCATCTTCTTTTGACAACAGACAAGAAGATAACAAATGAAGTCTTTAAAGCATTTAACTTTTTCAATGTCAATTATAAGAAGGATAATTTTTACCATCTTGTTCTCTCTCCGTTTTTTCTCCGAAATAAGATCATCCTTCTGATAGAGAATGAGATAAAAAATGCCAAAGCAGGAAAAAAAGCCTTCATCTACCTTAAACTCAACAACCTGACCGACAGTGAAATAATAAATCACCTGTATGAAGCCAGTAAGGCCGGAGTTACGATAAGATTAATTATAAGGGGTATGATTTCGCTTGTTCCCGGCATAAAAAAGGTAAGCGGGAACATAAAGGCAATTGGAGTCGTCGACCGTTTTCTGGAACATACAAGATTCATGATATTCTGCAATGGAGGGGACGAAGAGTGTTTTATATCTTCAGCTGATCTGATGACAAGAAACATCGAACACCGGATAGAGGTCACATGCCCTATATTCGATAAGAACATTAAAAATGAAATGAAAGAGATATTCGAGATACAATGGAGCGATAATACCAAAGCGCGCAAGCTTGATGCCACTCTCTCGAATACTCTCATAAAATCAGGGAAGAAATCCATAAACTCCCAGACGGCAGTTTATAATTACATTAAAAAAATAAATGAAAAAGTTCCTGAAAAACAATTTGTGTAATTATCAAAAAGACTACAAGTCAGTAAAATTGCCTGATCGCAAAATATTACAACCCTAAGACCTGTACTAATGAATTATTATGTGCTATTTACCGGAACTGTCATAATCATTCTATTCTCCTGGTTTTTATCAATCAGATATAAAAGGTATCATGGTATTGCCAGGTTTTTTGCTTTTGAGAGCGTTTTCATCCTTGTCCTTTTAAATATAAAAATCTGGTTTACAAACCCGTTTTCGCTTTTGCAGATATTATCATGGACATTTCTGGTCTTATCGCTGTATGTTGCTTCAGTTGGATTCATCCTGCTCAAAAAGAAGGGTAAACCGTATGCAAATTTCGAGAACACATCTGTGCTGGTAAAGTCAGGAATATACAGGTATGTCAGGCATCCCTTATACCTTTCAGTATTTCTTCTCGGTACAGGGGTGATGTTAAAAGATCCTGAGCCGGTTCAGTTTGTTCTGGGCATTGTCAATCTTATGGCTGTATATATTACAGCAAGGATTGAAGAGAATGAGATGATAGCAAAATTCGGAGATGAGTACAGAACATATTTGAAAGAATCAAAGATGTTCATTCCATTTATATTTTAAGGTTTTATTTTGCCGTCAACCACGAGATCACCTTATCTGATCCGGGCTTTTCTTTCGAGTATATGACATCGACAAGCTTGCCGTTTTCGTCAATAAGATATTTCTGAAAATTCCATTTTACCTCTGAATCCATAACCCCATTTTTATCTTTGGCTGTGAGCCATTGGTAAAGAGGATGCATATTTTTCCCCTTTACAGAAATCTTCTCCATCATAGGGAAGGTCACACCGTAATTTCTGGAACAGAATTCCCTTATATCTGCAGCTGACCCGGGTTCCTGATTCAGAAAATTATTTGCAGGGAATCCGATGATTACCAGTTCTTTATTGTATTTTTCATACAACTCTTCCAGATCTTTATATTGAGGGGTAAATCCACATTTGGAAGCGGTATTTACAATCATTACCTTTTTCCCCTTAAGCGAGCTGAAATCAAAATCGTCACCTTCCAGGGTTTTAACTTTAAAATCATAAAATCCTGATGTCTGTGAAAAACCTGCGATCGAAATCATCAGGAAAAAAATCGTTATCATAAGTTTGTCCGGTATCATAATTTATTCTTTTATTTACAAAATTATAACAAGCAGGAGAATATTATGTTCAGAAAAACACTTAAAACATTGAAAATATTACTAATTGTAATCGTCGTATTGATATGTCTTCCGCGTTCAATCCTCCCGCTTAAGACATCAGATCAGCGGGATAATGACATTTCAACCTTAATAAAGTTAAATGAAAGTGAAAAAAGGCTCACAGAGTTCAAAGACGATGAAAAAGCCCTGAAAATGAAGTTGATACAGCTTGAGATCATAAATAACAGCAGGAAAAGATATAAAGCCCCGCCTGTTAAACTTGATATTTTTGCATCGAGAGTTGCTAATAAAATTTGTAAGGAAGCCGCTGAAAATAATTTTGTAGGACACTGGAATACTGATGGGGAAAAGCCTTATCAAAGATACGCTTTTGCCGGTGGTTATGACCATGTTACTGAAAATGCTTTTGGGATATGGTCATCAGAGAACTATGTTGCATCTTCTTCGAATATCAGCTCAATGATGAAAAAAGGACATAGCACTTTCATGGCTGAAAGAGCCCCTTATGACGGTCACAAAAAGACAATAATCAACAAAACACACAATTTTGTCGGAATCGGATATTATCTGTCAGGAAAACAGTTCAGATATTATGAAGAATTTGTTGACAGGTATCTTGAGTTTAAAGATATTCCGGAGGAAGCAAGAACTGATGAGCCTGTCAAAATAACAGTTAATACCAACGGTGAAAACTTTTTGTATTACCTGATAGCCTACAGGGAAAAGTTCCCTGAACCTATTGCGCCATCACGCATCAGCAAACTAGGAAGTTATGAGGACTTTACAAGTGAAGAGTATTTAAAAGTTCCCGCGTGGGATCTTGCCCGATACAGGAATGGGAATACATACAATATACCTTTAAAATTCTCTAAAGAAGGGCTTTATTACATTATCATCTATATCGACGAAAAAGAGTATTCTGGTGCAACTTCGCTTAGCACCAAAGGAAAGACTGCTGCAAGCGGAATAGTGATAAGAGTGAATAAATAGAATATTATTCTAAGAAATCAATCCTCACACCAGATATTTAGTTCGACATAAAACTCATCATCATCATGACGATATTCAACCAATTTAACTTTTCCATGAGTACCAGACCAGCAATTAGCAGATTTTTTTATCTCATCTATTTCTTCCTTTTTGAGAATATCATGAACATTAATCAATTCTTTGACCCGTGGGATAAAAGGTAAATTGGTCCAATAGTCGGTTTCACTATTTTCAGTTGAGAATATAAGTTTTGTTTTCATATTAACGAAATTATGTTCATTTAGTTGAAAAAATCCGGATGCAATTGATTAACCGGCATCCGGATTTTTTACACCAAAACTTTTATTGTTTTATCAATTTGCTAATTAATCGCTTGTTCCAATACTTTTTTTGTAATAAGTTCGTTTTTTGCAACCGGACTTTTATGTCTCTTAACCAATTTATCCAAAAGAACATACAGTACCGGCACGATTATATATGAAAGAACCATAGAACTTGCCAGACCACCAATAAGCACCCATCCAAGACCATTTTTCCATTCGGCGCCGGCACCAGTACCTAATGCGATCGGCAACATACCTACAATAAGTGCGAGGTTGGTCATAAGGATTGGCCTGAAACGCACAGAAGTAGCTTCAATGATGGCATCAAAGGCTTTCTTCCCTTTTTCCTGTGCGTTGTTGGCAAAGTCGACTACAAGGATTGCATTCTTTGCGACCAGTCCCATAAGCATTATAATACCCATGATAGAGAATATGCTCAGGGTCTTACCTGATAATGCCAGTGCCAGTAATGCTCCTATTATGGAAAGAGGCAGGGAAAGCATAACTACCATCGGATAAACATAACTGTCATATAATGCAACCATTGTCAGGTACATGAGAATAATAGATGCGATAAAAGCTATTCCCAGACTTGAGAATGAATCGCCCTGACTCTCCATGGTTCCGGCATATATGACATCAACATCTGCAGGCTTATCGCTTTTTGCAATCCGGGCTTTAATCTCCTCTCCTACGGTACCAATCGTTTTGCCTACCATATTACCTGAAATCATAATTGAAGGCATCTTATTATAACGTATGAGTGTTGAAGGACTTTCACCCTCTGAAATATCAGCCACCTGTGAAAGTTTTACGAGCTGTCCTGAATGATTCATAAACGATATATTTTCAACATCTGATTTACTTTTCCTGTCAAATTCGTCCAAAGAAATATACATATCGTACTCATTGCTGCCATCGCGATATTTGAGATCGCGGTTTCCTTCATAAAGAATGTACATCTGTGAGCCTATCTCACCAATTGTAAGTCCCATTTTTGCCAGTTTTTCACGATCGAACTTTACGACTATTTCTTTATTACCGGCTTCAATCGACGATTCTATATCAACGGTACCTTCAATATCGCGTAATTCATTGACCACAAACTGGCTGTATTTTTTTGCCTTTTCAAAATCATTACTCTGCACATAAATCATCAGAGGTGTCGATGTGGTACCCATCATGCTGACCTCCTCCACTTTAAATTTAGGCCCTGCAAAAGCGGCCCCGAGATCATTCTGAAGTTGTTTTGAGAATAATTTGGAACTGAGTTTTCTCTGATCTTTGGGAACAAGTTTTATATTAAACTCTGCAGCATAAGGAGTTTCCATAAACGACATAGTACCACCTTTTGTACCCACCTTGGTATACACAGTGGTAATCTCCGGATACTTAAGCATCATCTTTTCAACAGCAAGGCACATTCCGCTGGTCTGTTCCAGGGGAGCAGTCCTGTCTAGTTCCATCGATATAATAAATTCTCCACGGTCACCGGCATCCATAAAATCAGTCTGGATAAAGCCTCCTCCTACCAGGAAAAATGAACCGAATAACAATACTGTAGCTGTTGCAATTGTAGCAAATTTATGCTTCAACGCCCATTTAGTCAAATAAAGTACAGCTGACTTTAACCATGTGATCATACTTTCGAAAGCAAGGAGGAAACGGTCAAATGGATTTTTCCTGTCAAATTTTTTCAGCTTATCAAAACGTGATGTAAGAAGCGGAACCAGGGTAAACGAAACCAAAAGACTTAACAGAATAGCTATTACAATGACTAATGAAAAAGAACGTAATACCTGTCCTGTTGTACCAGGGATAAGACCTATAGGAAGAAACACTGCTATCAGAACAATTGTAATAGAAGCAACTGTAAGTCCGATTTCATTGGTTGCATCAAGCGTGGCCTGCCATCTGGTTTTACCCATTTCGAGGTGACGATGAATATTTTCAAGTACAACAATGGCATCATCCACAATAACCCCAACCACAATTGACATGGCAAGCAATGTCAGCAGGTTCAGAGAAAAACCAAACAGCCAGAAAAATGTAAATGTCGAGATAATTGACGTAGGTATGGATACGAAAACAAATATCAGATTCCTGAATGTATGCAGAAACAGCAACATGGTTACGGATACAAGAATAATTGCAAAAATCAGGTCGAGCATAACGCCATTTACCGCATCTTCGGTGAATTCAGAAACATCACTGGAAATTGTGAATTTAAGATTCTGTGCTGCATACTCTTTTTCAAAATCAGCGAGTACAGCTTTAACTGCTTTGCTTATTTCCACGGCATTACCATCAGTTTGTTTCTGAATAGTCAGACCGATAGCCGGTTGGCCGTTAATTCGGGCCAGTTTGGTTGATTGTCTGGTACCATCAACAACTGTGGCTACGTCGCTTATTTTTATATCGGACCCATCGCGTGTTGTACCAATTATCAGATCCCTTATCTGGTCAAGGTTTTCAAACTTACCGGCCAGTCTGACGATGTATTTTGTGTCATCATCTTTTACTTTACCTGTAGGAAAATCAACGTTTGCAGCCTGTATGACCTGCTTTACCTGAAGCAGTGAGATGCCATACTGCTCAAGTTTCTGGGCATTGGCCTTAATCTCTATTTCGCGCTCGTTGCCACCAAGTATTTCAACCTGGGCAGCACCTTTTATCTGGGAAAGTCTTGTCTTGATCTCCTTATCTACAATGTCGTAAAACTCCGTTTCCGGGATATTTGCATTCACTGCGATGCTCATCACAGGAAACATGTTCATATCGAACTTTATAAACTGCGGGTCTTTGCTGTTTTCGGGAAGTTTGCTGTCTTTTATCATATTCACCTTCCTTTCAGCTTCCTGCAGTGCTACATCGGCATCAATACCATCTTTATATTGAATCATTACTGCCGACATGCCTTCTGCCGAATAGGCGGTAATCTTGTCTATTCCCTCCAGAGAAGATATTGCATCTTCTATATGCTTTGTTACAGAGCTTTCCACTTCTGAAGGTGCAGCTCCAGGGTAAATAGTCATTACCACGTTTATCGGGAGATCCATACTGGGTGATAGTTCCTTATTCAGAAGAGTGTAGCTGAATATACCTCCCAGTGCAAGCAGGGTAAATATTACAACTGGTATGGTTGTTCGTTTTAGTGATATTTCTGTTATTTTCATTTTTTACAACTTCTTATTTTAACTGGTTAAAACCTTGCACAGCCGTGCCACTTATTCACAGACACAAATATTAATTTTAAAATAGTCCGGTACTTGTGTCAGTTTTTCATTGTTATTGAATGATTTTGATATCATCACCATCTTTCAGATTCAGCTGACCACTGATAATAACCTGTTCACCATCTGATAAGCCGCTCAATACCTCGACCTGTTTATTGTTGCTCTGACCAATAATAATTGCGCGTTTTACTGCTTTTCCGTTACTGGCCACAAATACAACAGGACTTTCCATACTCTCAACTATGCCGGTCTTGCTTATAATAATCTCCTCTTCATTTGTCACCGGGAGTTCAGCTTCTGCATATAAACCGCTCTTCAGATGTGCGTTTACATCGTTATCAAGGGTAATTTCAACATTGAATTTCAGAACAGCATCAGCCTTCTCTGCAATTGCGGTGATTCTTCCTGTGAATTTTTTATCGGGAAAGACAGTTAAACGTACTGCAACAGTCTGTCCAGGTTTAACTTTATATACTTCTTTCTCCGATATTCTGATATTAAGTTTTAGCCTGTTGTTATTTACAATTTCGCAGACAGGTGATCCTCCTCCAAGCAGCTGGCCGACAGTAATAAAATCATTATTGATATAACCCGCAATAGGGGCTTTGATACTTGTGTTGCTTAACGCTTTTTTTGCAGTTATCAGGTCTGCCTTTGCTTTTTTCAGTCCGATATTTGCCTGCTCAAGGTCACGTTTTGTTACAGCGTTTTCTTCAGACAAACGTGACAGACGTTCAACATCTCTTTCGAACTGTGCATAATTAGCTTCAGCAGTAAGAACATTGGCAGAAATCACTTCGTCATCTACTTTCGCGATAACATCTCCTGCAGAAACCTTGTCACCTTTTTCTTTATATATTTTAACGATCTTTCCCTGTGTTTCCGAAACCATGTTCAAAACCTCCGATGCTTCCAGGGTTCCTGTGGCTACAACATTTTCAGATAAGATACTTTTCTTTACGGTTTCTACGGCTACAGGAATATTTTCTACTTTCCTTTGTGAAAATGCTACTTCGTCCCGGAATTGTTGTTTATTACTTCTTAGTTTGAAAACAACTAACAAAATGGCTACAATTAAAACTGCCAATGCAATGATACGTGATCCTTTGATTTTCATATAAATGATATTAATGTTTTTATTTTCAGATTATTTAATTAATGATTTCAGAGTACCTGATGATTTCAGCATTTTTATTTCAGCCGTCTTGCATTTGAGTATCTGCTGATTAAGAGAATTATCGGCTTGTAAAAAATCGGAATTAACATTCAGCAGGTCTGCCATTGAGGCCATACCTTCCTGGTACAGCAAAGAGGTCTGATCGTATACTTTCTGAGCCAGTGCAAGATTTTCTTTTTGAGCTGACAGCATGTTGAATGCTGTCTGGTATTCGAGAAGAGCGCTATTGTAACTTACCGTAAGCAGGTCCTTTGTCTTTAAAATATCCTGTTTAACCTGTGCCTGTTTCAGCTGAACCTGCTTGACTTTTGA
This sequence comes from Bacteroidales bacterium, assembly GCA_021371855.1. GTDB lineage: Bacteria > Bacteroidota > Bacteroidia > Bacteroidales > VadinHA17 > LD21. The sequence goes on from JAJFVL010000008.1 coordinate 133,257, forward strand.
ATAGTTTGATCCTGAAGTAAAAATTGGCATTGACAAGCTAAGTCCTATGGTCTTCATATTGCTATGTTCTTCCATTACAGGAGCCACATTGTAATATGAATAATTAAACTGACCGAAAGCTGCAAGGGTAGGAAGAAACGTGGCTTTCGAAAGTTTTATCTGCTGACCGTAAAGCTCATCCTGTTTCATCAGTGCCTTATATGCCGGAACATTTTCAACTGCAAAAGCTGTTGCTGCACTGTTGTTGACAAAATCGTCAAGCAGCATTGTGGTATCAATAGCCAGAGTGCTGTCAGCGGGCATTCCTGCCAGGGCTTTCAGATAATTCACCTGAATGGTGATTCCGTTCTGGATAGTCTGGCGTGTTACTTCCAGATTCGAGATTGTTACTTTTAAACGGTTTACCTGACTTTCCTTGATAAAATCATTTTTATAACTTACTTCTGATATCCTGTATATCTCTTTCAGGTTATTGATTGATTTGTCAACAGTTTGCAATTGAAGCATCAAAGAACCGGCCTGATAATAACCCGAAGCCACCTCCGCTATCACGTCTTCTTCACTTTTTTCTTTTAAAATTGAATAGAGCTCCTGTGCTTTTTTTGCTGTTTGAAGTCCCGTCCAGTACGATTGGCTGTATATAAGCTGGGTAACCTGAATACCCGCTGATGCCATGTCAATACCATCAATCTGATCCATCTGTGAAAGTATTCCTGTAACCATCTGCTGATAATTTGCAGGCACATTTGCGTTCACCATGTCAAATGCAGATTGCGGAACTTCAACATCGTACAGCATTTTGCTGTAACTGCCTGAGGCTGATACCTGCGGTAGCCCTTTTCCCAAAACTTCTTTACGTGAATAACCAGCTTCCTGATACTGAAGATCCGACTTCTTAATGTCACGACTATGCTCCAAAGCATAATTTATCAAATCATTAATCTTTGTCTGCCCGCTCGCATCCAGACACAGCAGACCAATGCTGAGTGCAAATAAAATTGTTAATGTTCTTATTCTCATAAAATTAAAATAAATATTCAGTCAAATTTATCAATAACATACCGACCGTGCGGTTTGTTGTTTTGCAAAAAAAATATAATCTTCTTATTTTCTGATACGATTGTATAATTCCCAGTATTGTCTATCCATCATGTCGAGGGCATATATCATCGACCCCCCCATAATCATATTTGCAACAATTCCGGAACTTACCTGTAAAAAATTTGCAACTGATGCATCTATATCAATATCGCCATGCACTTCACCATCGTCGATTGCTTTCTTAATAGCTTTTGTCCATACCTCTGTCATACCATTAATAAAATCCTTTCCGATCTTTCCAAATCCCGGATAATACCGGCAGGCAGTAAGCATCAGAGATAAATAATTTATCGGTACTTCATCTTTAAATTCCTTGTTTTCAATAACCATTTTTGTAATCTTCTTTTTCACAGAATCAATAGTGTGTTGAATCAATTCTTCGAGGTTTCCAAAATCTTTCGCTAAATTTTCCCTGTGATCAATCATAAATCTATCGACAACAGCTTTGAAAATTGCCTCTTTACTGTCGAAATAGTAGTAGATTCCACCTTTGGTAAGACCTGTAGCTTTAATAATACTGTTGATCGTAACCGCTTCGTAATTATTATACAGAAACATGTTATATGCTGTCTTCAGTATTAAATCTTTTGTGTCTTTTATATCTTTTGTATCTTTCATAATTCAAAATACCGACCAAGCGGTTTGCAAAAGTAATATTCTTTTTTTAATCTCAACGCATTATACGATTATTTTTGCAGGAATTTTTGTCAATTAAAAGCAAGGCGTGCGTAATGCACTGTTTTATAATTCTTTATAGTCTTCTGCTTTCAATCTGAATCCAGCATCTTTTTTATCCGGATTACATAATCTTCCATGATACACTTTAAATCCCTACTAATGATTCTTCTGCTGTTTTTTGTCAGACTATTCGTTTGCCTAAAATATTCAAACTTCTTTCTTGTCCGTCAAGTATAGCAATATTTGGTAAAAATGCCCAGGTTTCAAATCCAAAATGCCTGAATAGTTTTAAACTTGGTTCGTTATGTGAAAAGATACATCCGAGCAAAGTTTTAACCCCTAATGCAGGCGCTTTTTCAAGACAATATCTTAGTATTTGCTTTCCTACACCTTTTCCTCTGTGCTTTACATCCAGATAAATACTTATTTCAACAGTTGCCTCATATGCAGGTCGTCCATAAAATGACTGGAAACTTACCCATCCGATTATTTGTTGATATTCATTTTCAACTACCCACAGCGGTCTTTTAGACGGATTATGTTCCTCAAACCACTTTTGCCTGCTCTCAACTGTAACAGGTTCAGTGTCTGCTGTAACCATTCTGGATGCTACTGTAGAGTTATATATCTCAACAATTCTCCTTAAGTCAGAATTATTTGCATCTCTGAATCTTAAGTCTTCCATAAAAATTTATTCAATGAGTTTATTGTTTCAAAATGTTCGTTATGTACTCATTTATATTCAGGTAAAGTTGTTTTTAGCTAATGATTATTGAATAGTGCAAACATAACTATTTATTAAACCCCGAATTTTTAATTATTTTCCAGCTTTCATCTGTGTTTACTGACCCGTATCTGAAAACAATTATTCCGCCCGAACCTCCTTTGAGTGAATTCTGAATCTGTTCTTCCATATCTTTATCACTGACATCGTCAGAAGCCTGAATCCCCGTACATATTTCACATCCGGGGGCAACAAGTTTTTTAGCACCTTCTGTAATTGCCTGTAACCAACTGGTAGGTTTTCCAAATGATTTGAAATATGCCATTGGACTTATCATATCCAGAAGCTGTGAATGAAGCGAATAGTTTTGTGCATAAAAAACATCTCCATATCCCGGATCTAAGGCTCCTTCAGGCATAAAAGCCGCACTCAGTCTGATTCCCGGTTTAACCTGTCTGACTATTTCCTTTGCAGTACTTATATAGTCATAGATAACTCTTTTTCTCATCTCCACCCACTTAACAATATCTTTGTCGCCATTCAGATAAAGGTCAACAAGACCGTTTTTCGCAGTATTTTTTTCATATTTCGCATCCGTATCAAAAAAGCTCAGGAGCCGTTTCGTATCGCAACCCAGAGATGCAGCTTTCTGAAGAGAATAATGATCAAAAGAATAGACAACACTACTGTAACGAATACAGTCCAGATGAAGGCCATCACAATTGAACTTTTCCAAAAAATACCGGATATTGTCAGATACATATTCTTTATAGCCCGGGTAAAGAAGATTTACCTTTTCGTCATTCGCCGGATATGGTTTTATACTTACTGACGGTTTCGGACAATGATAGACACATGAATTCAGATTTGCAGTCACATAAGCCTTGTCTGAATTAATAATATACCATAGATGAACCTCTATTTTCTTTTCATGTGCTTTCGTGATGAAATCGGTGAGCTTGTTTTCTGCAATTCTGGTTCCGGCAGTTCCTTTGACCAGAAGGTAAACTTTGTTGATGTCGTTTTTACTCAGAATATTAATAACCGATTGTATGTCGTTGTCGGGTATAGAGCTTCCCCACATCCACACTCCTCTTGTAAAATCGGAAGAATTCCCTGAATGTTCGCACTTATATTTATTTATTTCTGATTTGTTTGATATTTCTTTTACCGTTTTTGGTCTGAAATTGGTTACATCTCTCCGGTGGTCACTGGCAGAAACGTTGCAGCATACAATCATAGTAACAATACAAAAAATAATTTTTTTCATACAATGAAATTTATTTTAATGATCAGATAAAACCGTACGTGAGTTGGTAACCGGTTTTTATCCTTCATTTTCAAATCTACCTAAATCCTGCAGAAAATCATTCGTGTTTTTCAAATATTTCCGGCAATAACAGCATCATCTGTTCGTCGATGGGCGGGGTGATTACAAACCTCTTAACAAATGATTTAAAGATGGCTGACAGCGTTAATTTGTATAATTTTCACAATTACTTCGGTGACTTTTTCCATCGATTTCACCGGAATAAACTCAAAACGGCTGTGGAAATTATGACCACCTGTGAACAGGTTTGGACAAGGAAGACCCATATAAGAAAGCCTTGAACCATCTGTTCCTCCGCGAATAGGGATTATCCTGGGCACAATCCCCGTTTCGGTCATGGCCTTTTTAGCGAGCTCTACAATATGAAAAACCGGTTCAATCTTTTCTTTCATATTATAATATTGGTCAGACATGCTAAGTATCACTGTGTTTGGCCCGTATTTCAGGTTGATGTGATCGACGGCCCTGATCAGAAGGTCTTTTTTATTATTAAAAAGTTTCATATCATGATCCCTGATAATATAGTTTAATGATGTATTTTCAACCGTTCCGGACATACCGGTCAGGTGAAAGAATCCCTCATAAGCATCAGTGTGTTCGGGTACTTCCAAAGCAGGCAGCATATTATTCAGTTCCATTGCAATCAGCATGGAATTCTTCATCTTGTTTTTAGCAGTTCCCGGATGTACATTTAATCCCTGTATCGATACTTTAGCTTTGGCAGCATTAAAATTTTCATATTCAATTTCACCCAATTCCCCGCCATCGACAGTGTAAGCAAAATCAGCATTAAACTTCTTTACATCAAACTTGTCTGCCCCCCGGCCTATTTCTTCATCCGGAGTGAATGCCACCCGCACAGCACCATGCTTTATCGCGGGATGGTTAATAAGAAAGTCCATGGCTGTCATTATTTCAGCAATTCCGGCTTTATCATCAGCCCCGAGCAGAGTTGTTCCGTCACTGGTAATCAGAGTTTGTCCGATATAATTATTAAGAACCGGAAATTCCATCGGGGACAAAAAAATATTTTCTTCCCTGTTTAACAGAATGTCTCCTCCTGAATATTCTACCAGCTGTGGTTTAACATTTTCAGATTTACAATCGGGTGAAGTATCTAGATGCGCCAGAAAACCAATTACAGGTACCTTGTCAGAAATGTTTGCAGGCAAAGTTGCCATAACATATCCGTTATCATCAATCGAAATATCCTGCAAGCCTATCTCTCTCATCTCATCTGACAGCATATTGGCTAATAAAGTCTGTCCGGGTGTCGAAGGAGATGCTTCCGAATTCTCATCGGATTGAGTATTGATCTTAACATAGCGTATAAAGCGTTCTACAAGCTTTTCCATGAATATATTGATTATGAACTAACTAAGAATTTCAACAGAGCGAAACAACATCTATTGGAGCAGCAATAATTTAGGATATATACAAAAGTAATAAAAAACTTTTACTGCGTCCAATGTCCACCGAGGACACGGTAATTGAACTATATTATTTCAATCCCTTCAATATCCTCAATGCATCATCTACATGCCTTGTGGTTTGTGTCTGAGAGTCAAAGATATATATAACTTTGCCCGATTTATCTATAACATATGTTACCCGGCCAGGCAACAAACCTAAAAAATTAGTGGGCACTCCAAAAAGCTTCCTTATTTTGTTTCCTTCATCGCTCAATAATGTATAGCTTAGTCTATACTTTTCGGCAAACTTTTTATGACTTTCAACAGATTGTCCGCTGATACCTATAATCTGGGCATTAGCTTCATTGAACACCTCGAATTGGTCACGGAAATAACAGGCTTCTTTTGTGCAACCGGGACTGTCATCTTTTGGATAGAAATAAATTACGAGGTTTTTGTTACCAAGCACGGAATTTATGGAAAACAAATTGCCATTTTGGTCGGCCGATGCAAATTGAGGGATAATGCTCCCTACTTTAATTTTTTTCATTTTCTGATAAGAGTTAAAGAAATTATTACAACAGAACAACAAAACAAATATGTAAGAAGGAAATCCCAAGCAACAAATATAATAAGCCATATTTTTTATCTCAATCGTAAATGTTAATCCGCCTATTTTTTAGGAAACCAGGGTACAAAAGAGCTGGTCTTTTCCATATAGTCTTTATATTCCGGATTTGATACCTTTAATGATTTTTCGAGAAGTGTCACTCCAGACACTTTGATTATTAATACTATCATTAATGCCGAGCCTAAAACAGGAATATAGCTGCCTGCTGAAATGCAGATAATTGCATAACCACACCACACCGCTGAATCACCAAAATAATTTGGATGGCGCGTGTAATGCCATAAACCTTTAGTTAGCACTTTGCCCTTATTTGCCGGATCAGCTTTGAACCTGGCCAACTGAAAATCACCTCCTGCTTCAAAAGAAAGTCCGATGAACCAGACAAAAACACCAATAAAATCGAAAATGGTCAAAGCATTTCCTGAGTTGTAATATTGGGCACCCAGCAAAGGTGCGGAAATAAGCCACATTAAAACACCCTGTAACAAAAAAGTCTGAAAAAAGCTTATCCACCAATAGCGATGTTCTCCATAATCCCTGCGGAATTTCTGGTATCTCGGATCTTCTCCTTTTCCTATGTTGCGCCATGCAAGATAAACTGAAAGCCGTAATCCCCAGATTGTGACCATTGTTAATAACAATATTTTACGGATTTCAAGTCCATCTGAATTTAAAAAGTAAATGGCACATGTTATTACAAAACCAAGTCCCCAAAACAAGTCAACGATACTTGCATTTTTAATCCGGATGCTTATAATCCATAATATTGTCATCATTGTCATGATTGCGGCTAAAGCAATTAAGTAAATTTGGATAAATGTCATAATCGTATTTCTTAATTGAACATTATAGCTACTGAGGCTGCTCCAATACCAGTATTAGCTCCTATAACCGGTGAAATATTAACAACAGCAACAGGCATTTTGCCGGTTAAGTCATTCATTTTCCTTGTGTACCATTCGGCTGCTTCCTTATTTTGGGCATGCAGAACTATATAATTCCAAATTTCTCGACTTTTACAAATAGTGGAAAGATGTTCGATTACTTTTTCCATATTTGTTTTCTGACTGAATGTTCTGCCAAACACAAATGAGCTTCCACTTTCGTCCATCGAAACAATCGGGTTTATATTCAGTAAACTTGCAATAAAACCTTTTACGTAAGAAACCCTCCCTCCACGAACCATATATTTGAGCGTTTTTACACTGACAAAAATGCGGGTGTCCTTTATCCACTTATCTGCCATTAGAACAATTTCATCATGTGAAAAACCTGCTTCAATAGCCCGGGCTGTACGAAGTATTATCAATCCCAGTGCTCCTGAAAGGCTTTTTGAGTTTAAAACCGTTATTGGTATATTGAACTCCTTGCCTGCATCCAGCGCCGCTTTCCGGCTGTTAAAAAAGGTTCCGCTAAACCTGTCGGTAAGATGTACTGCTATAATTGAATCGTAACTGGTTGCCAACTGAGCATACAAAGTGCCAAATGTTTTGACATTGATCTGGGATGTTTTAGGAAACTCACTTTGCTGATTTAGAAGTGTATAAAACTGGTCGGGACGAATCGTAATTTTATCGAGGTAATGGCTTTCACCAAAATTGATATTAAGGGGTAAGATATTAATCTGGTAATAATCCAAAATTTCTTGCGGCAAATCGCAGGTCGAATCAGTTACCAAAGCTATTTTCCATTTTCGCTTGTATACAACTTCGTTCTGCCGTAACATGTCATCGGCTTTTTGAAAAGTAATCAGTCCAATATCCTTTAACTTAAGAAACATATCTGCCGGGTTGTTTGTGTGGACATGAATGTGTTTTACCTTGTCGTTTCCCCCTATTACAACCGAATCACCATATTGTTGCAGAATGGTGGAAAGTGATTTTTGATCAATTGTCAGGTTTTTTAGAATTCCTTCCGTACAATATCTGAATTTAACTTCTTCCGGAACGTGCTCATTATTGGCGGGCAAAATAAGGGATTCCGATTTCGACAAAATTAACTTTCTGATACTGTTTGAATAAATAAGATCGATGATCCCATCAATAAAAAAAGAAAAAGCATTTGCACCTGCATCAACAACATTTGCTTTAGCCAGTACAAGCAATTTCTGTTTTGTCTCTAAAAGCGATTTTCGTATTACTTCCCTTGAACGGATAAATAATTGATTAAAATCTTTAATGTTTTCTCTTTGGTCATAAATGAATTCCGACCACTCTTTGATTACAGTAAGCATTGTACCTTCAACAGGATTTGCAATTGCTTCATACATATATGGAACAGAATTTTTAATACTTATTGCAAACTGAGGAATATTAAGAGTTTTGGACTCTCCTGTTTCTTTACTAAAACCAAATAAAAACTGGGCAAAGATTATTCCAGAATTGCCACGGGCATTTGTCATGGTTGTTTCTGCTATGCGGTTGGCAGTAATCTTAAATGACCTGTCGGGATGAATTGATTCAATTACTGAACGAATAGTAGTAGCCATGTTGCTCCCTGTATCGCCATCGTTGACCGGAAAAACATTGATCTTATTCAGGTAATATTGCTGTTCAAGAATTTTCTTTGCACCAGCAATAAAGCTGTAATATAACCTACGTCCATCTATTTCATATATAGGTAATGCGTTCATTATTCTGTTTCACAACGTTTTTCTAACCAAACCATTTACTATCTCCACTTGATTGGGATACAGCTATAGTAACATACAAACAGATAATAAAGTTGCCTAAGATCAGAATAAAAACATTCAAAAAACTGCATGTAAAATTTTTTATTCACTAAAAATAATCCATCCTGAAAATAAGAAGGAGCCAACGTTTACATCAATTAAATTTAGGCAAAAACCTCCAATCAATCATAATTAAATAAAGAAAAAATGTTGCCTCTATTATTATCTACGCAATCTTTAAAAATCAGATATCCTTTTTAAATCCGATTTAATATGAATATTTATGAATTGGAGCCATTAATGAATACTGAAGGGCAGAACTCATTCTTGATATTTTTCAGCAATAATTAATAATTCAGTTGCTGTTTTCCAATTTCTGGTTGTTGCTCCTACTTTCAATTTATTTTCAAAGAAATTATTCGTCAACCTGGTTTTCCCATAACCATTCGGGCAATATAGATAAACAGCATTTTTAGTAAGCAGAAATTCCTCTTCCGGTGATTTTTTCTGACAAATTATTTCAGTGTCAATCAGTTTGGATCCAGAAGACAGGAAAGTAACGTGCATATGGGAAATGTTCTTTGTATTGTCGTCTTTATATGGATTTTTATCAATAATATCTTTTAACTCAAACTCGTCCAAAACAATCACAGGGACTTCAAGTCCAAACTTATTATGTAATTGACTTGAAATTTTTAGTTCCAAATCTTTCCTGTCCGATTTATGATACTGAAAAACCACATTACCGCTCTGGATATAGGTCTGAATATTAACAAAATGTAAATCAGCGTACAATTCTTTTACAGCATCCATTCTTATCACATTTTGTCCACCGACGTTTATTCCTCGAAGTATAGAGATATATGTTGTCATCTTACTTATCCCATAATATATTAATAACGTGCACTTATATTGTGTGTTATTGATACGTACAGTGAATAGGTTTACCACACTTAACAGAATCTGAGATGTTATGTTTTCATTTATGATCTGATATCATAATGTTATGTTTTTACAATTTATAAACCAGGATCATAATTGCAATTGTAAAAATTATAGTATAAATCGCTTTATTATGTTTTGCTAACCAGTTAGGAATATAGATATCAAAATTGTCCTTTTTTGAATTTGAATATTTTTCTGCCACCAGGGTTAACGGACATCTAAGCTTATTCATTGCAAGTATTATACCTTCAAGACAAACAAGTCCGATGCAAATCCATACCCACTTGTTAATTCTTCCAATGATTACCGCATACAGTAAATAGAAAATAACAACATTATAAAACATCCAGATAAGAGTATGAAAGCTTTTAATCAAAATAAGTTTATTCTTCCCGGTCATAAATTAATCTCTTGTGACATCTGCTTTAATTATCGCCAATACTTATGTTTTGAAAATGCTTTGATTTTCAATCGCCAACCCTTCGATTGAAAAATTCTGTGAATCTTTCAGGTTAAAATTAAACAAAAAATGATATAATTTTAATAATACGTATTCTTTTAATAGAGCAAACATCAGTTACATTGGTAATCTGTGGTAAGAGAATATCATGATCATTATTCTCCTAATGTTTGCCATGAGAAGGAGCTTCTTGTAAATATTTCTGTTTATACCAGATGGATCAGTTTGCCGGATTTTCAGTCTGATTAACCAGATAATTTTCTATTCCCATTTGTTCAATCTGAGCACGTTGTATTTCTGCCCAATCAATATGGTCCTCTTCCATCTTAACTATTTTTGTCAGAAGATCAACCGTGCCGTGATCGGCAGCCTCCCTGGCGGCTTTTATTGCATCGTTATAATTACGAACAGCGTTAAGTTCATAACCATGGTCGTTAATGATCATTTCCGGAACAGTCTTGCCAATCTTCATTTCATTAAGTTTGGAAACTGTTGGTGAGCCATCAAAGAAAAGAATCCGTTCGATAAGCCATTCAGCATGGTGCATTTCATCAATTGCCTGCTTTTTGATAGCCTTGTGAAGTTTGCTGTAACCCCAGTTCTCGCACATTTCAGAGTGTACCATGTATTGGTTTGTTACAGTGAGCTCCTCAGCCAGGAGGTCATTCAAAATTGTGAGCACTTTTGTATTTCCTTTCATTTTGTTGGTTTTTTAATTTATATAAATAGTTTCCTCAATTCTTAAAAGTGTTACATCAATTACCTTTGAATATCTCTTCGGAATTCATGAGTAAATCGACATACTGCGCTCTCTCATAAACAAACGGATCATCCTTAATGTTCTTTTTTGACAGTTTACCTCTAAACTCATCGATACCATTATAATTTTTACTTTCCATCCATTCAGCCAATTCTTTTTTAATATTTTTAATTTGTTTCAAACCGTTTAAATATAATGTACTTACTACCTGCACACAGGATGCTCCCGCCAGGATAAGCTTAATTACATCTGCACCGGTAAATATCCCGTGACTGGAACATATGTCAGCTTTGATATTTCCGAATAAAAGACCTGCATATCTCAAAGATTTCCTGTAGTCGCCTTTATTACTCAGTTTAAAGGAATTGACATGTTTTTCACTTGTAACATTTATATCGGGCTGAAAGAAGGAGTTGAACAGTACAAACGCGTCTACTCCGGTTTCGTCAAGCTTTTTTATAAAATTAAGAATATTAGAATAGTCAGGACCCAACTTTACACTTACTGGTATTGTGATATTTTTCCTGATCTCTCTCACAATATTGATCTGCTCGTCTTCTACATTTTTTGCATCCCTGTCAAAATCCACCGGAGTCTGGTAGAAATTCAGTTCAATTCCATCTACCCCGGTTTCGCTTAATAAGCCGGCATATTTGATCCAGATTTCATTATTTACTGCATTAAGGCTGGCTATCAATGGAACGGATAAGTTTTCCTTGATTTTTCTTATATTCAACAGATGTTCATCAGGTCCAGCATGTTCAATATGCGGATGCATTGTTATCATTTCTGCATATATATCGTCAAATTCAGTAAGCTTTTCATCCAGTTGAAATCTCTCCAGCTGAATCTGTTCCTCGAACAACGATTTATATACAATTGCTCCGATACCAATTTCTTCTGCTTTTTTAAGATTATCCAGATCAGCGGTCATATTAGACGCTCCTAATATTATGGGATTATTTATTTCAATACCCATATACTTTGTTTTAAGATCTTTCATTGATTTGATTTTAATCTGATTGTCAATTATGTTGAACGTAAATATGGAAAAGGTTGCAAACAATAAAAACTGATTGAAAATGAATTTGATATAAACAATCCTTTGCCATTTTAAATTGGTGTGGTTCTGATCAGACAGGAATAAAGCAGTTAGTTTTCTTGCTGTATTTTATAACTTCAACCGGGCAACTTTATCCTCATCTTTAACGTTTTCTTTGATCCGTTTCTTTTCTGCTGAAAACATGTCTGAAAATAACCTGAATAAACGATCTGATAATGTCAGAGTGTCGTTCCATAAAATTTGTAACACCAAGCTGCAGAACAGAGCCTAGAAGTTTTCTAAGCAAATTCCCTGATTTACCGGCAATTATTTTTTTTGAGATAATCCCGCTGGCTAAACTCATGGCAGTACCTGTTATGTCATTGATCAGGTATGGAGATGCAGATATATCCTTCAGTGCGCTCCTGAGAAGATTAATCGGCTTTAAACTTTCATATGTAAGATAGAGCTGTTCTTTCAGTAGCTTTCCCTTGGCAGCTTGTTCAGCTTCCAGCAATTGAATTGCATTTTTAAGAGCGGCAGTGGAAGTTATGTTTTGCATGTTATTTTACTTGAGCAATTTCTTAATTATATAGTTACAGAAAAGCTTTTTAAGCCATTTATGCATAAAGAAATGCATAACAAACCCTGCAATACCATAGAAAGCTGCTACAGCAAAGAATCCATAACAGGTTTTACCAAGAATTTCGCCGAGCCAGAAAGCTAATCCCAGATTAAAAAATAGAATGAATGATCCGGTCAGGATAATAACAATAAAATGAGGTATGAAAGAGGAAACAAAATCCGATGTTTTGTCCAGTGTTTTAAGTTTTACTAATTCATAACTTGCTTTACCGTACTCAGTAGCTCGTTCCAGAAGTGATTCAATCAATTCCTGTTTGTTTTCCATAGTTTCGGTTATAAATGGATTCTATCAACCTGTCAAAGTTCAGTTTCCTTCTTTTAATGTATTTTTTGCAATAGCAAGAAGAAACACCGTCTCTTCCATTGTCGTAAGTCTGTATTTTATCTTCTCATGAAGTGTCAGCAATTGTCCTTTATTAAGAATAATTGATTTATTCCTGGTCTTAAGCTCCATCTTTCCCTCAATTACTTGAAAACTAACTGAATCCGCTGATTGAGAAGACCGGATTTCTGTTCTGTCATGTAATACAGTAAGCAGAATTTGTCTGTTGGGATTTTTCAAAAGGATCATTGAATTCAGGTCCCCCTTTGCCCAGGAACAACTATGTTTCAAATTTTCTATTAACACAGGCAAATCGAAAGCTGGCAATAAGGAAACAAGTGACTTATTATCATTTGAAAAGGGATATCCTGTATCAAACATTTCAAATTCCATAACACTATCCCATTCATAATGTTAAAACTGGTTTAAAACATTTCAAACACCGGCAGTTTTCACATAAATTTTCACTTATTCCGGTTTTGTCTGAGCCTGTTCAGTAAAATCAGAAGCTTCTTCCTTTACCTTTTCTAATTTTTCGGAGATGTTCTCAATAAATTCATTGAATTTTTCCTTTAATCCGTCCACAAAGTCCTCTCCCTTTTTAGATAATCTTTTTCGGGTATTCCAACCCGTATCAGGAGCAAACAACACCCCTAATAATGCACCGACAGCAACACCAGCCAGTACGCCTAATAATACTTTTCCTTTGCTCATAATTAAAATTTTTACAATCGTTATTAAAATGTTGAGATAAAAAGACTTTACATCTATTTATAAACCAGCGTAGTATTATATTACATAAAACAAATCCCAAAAAATTATATGCATATTCTGCCCGACAGGGGCAACACATTGGAAGATTATTGAATATTTGATTTTTCCAGGTCCTTCAGGGACGTAAAAGGCCCGATCTGTTAAAGTAAAATTATGCAGGGAAATAATTTTCATTTGTAACAATTTTTATAAGCCTATGAGCAGATTATTACAAATACAAAATCAATTCATATGCAAAGTTATGCTTTCCGATTCAATTAACATTTACAAAAATTCGTGAATGTTTTACTTCATTCACAAATTCGATGGAGTGTAAATTTCAATTCAATTATATACAGTTGTAAACACCGGTGATTACGTCTCGCAGGGAACACCCTTATTTAAAATTGCCTACCTTTCCAGAGTTTGGATTTTATTTGATGCCTATGAAAGTGATCTTCAGTTTTTGCGCAGAGGAGAAAAGATTTCATTTACTCTTCAGGCCTTACCTGGAATAGATCATTCCGGGACTATAGCATTTATTGACCCTGTAATTGATCCGGTACCAGGGTTGCAAAGGTCAGAGTTGAAACAGGAAATCAATCAGGTAAACTAAAACCTGAGATGTTTGCCTCCGGAATTGTCTTATCATCTCCTGACGAATACCAAAATAACATAATTATTCCCCGCTCTGCAGTTTTATGGACAGGCAAGCGCTCCATTGTTTATGTAAAACAGCCGGATGATGATGAACCTGTTTTTAAGATACGTGAAATTGGGCTGGGCCCGATGCTTGGAGAAAGTTATATAGTTACTGATGGTCTGTCTGAAGATGAAGAGATTGTTACCAGCGGCACTTTCAGCGTCGATGCAGCTGCCCAGCTGGAAGGAAAACACAGCATGATGAATCCATGAGCAGTAGCAATCGATAAATCTGACCAACTATGACAACGACAGCACCTAAACCCGGGAACTTCGATGATTGCCAATTGAGCTAATAACTCAAATTGTAAAATTCAGAGTTATTGAAAATCTGGAAAAATCAAAAAGCAAAATCAAAAAGAAATGACAGGCAGAATTACGTAAAGCCGTGGAATCAGCTCCTGTAAAGAGATTTTGTCTGGTCTCCATTGAAAATATCTGAGAGATATTTATTTGATTTTTATGTTATTGCAAATATTACTATTATTTTTTCACAATAATCCCAAATAATTATTTGAAATAATATTTTGTTATATATTTGTTTGCGAAAAATTTTTATTTTAACACGTTGGGACAAGTTTTTTTCAAATATAAATCTGTTAGTCTGTTAGTGTTCTTTTCACTTTGGGTTGGAATTATATATTCCATTCCGGCAATACATTCCTCTCACTGAATCAAGGTCAACTATTCCGGGTCAGAAAACTATCGTAGTAACTTCTTTACCTACATTGTCCGATTCAGGATTCAGGAGCATCAGCGCCTCTGTTCTTAATGAGGTAACGTATTCGAAGAAGTATTCTTCTTTTATTTCTAATCATAACATTCTCAAATCAAAGATATTTCATTTCAGTCCTTTGATCAATCAGCTTCAGATTTGATTTATTCTCCTTTTAGTTTTACGCACCTTTCTGCATTGTGATTTGACATTCTGTTTGTTCAAAACACAATTGATCAGGAATGTTATGTCAGTATCACATTCTTTACCCTGATCTAAGCATCTCAATTACAGGTCGTAAGGCAAAATCTTCATCATTTGTTTGTTGGAATTCGACAGGAACAATCATCTCTAATATTCTTACATATGATTCTCACATTAATAACTTCAAACCCGACAGTGACCGGATCACCTGATCAGGTTAACAATCTGCTTGATCTACTGATGAAAGGAGGAGTAATCATGATTCCTATTGCTCTCCTATCAATAATAAGTGTCTATCTATTCTTTGAAAGATACTCATATATTAAAAATAAATCAGCTATTGATAATGGGCTAGTCCATTCCATTGTTATGGAGTTAAAAAATGGCCATAAGGACAAAGCGTTAATTTATATTCAAAATAATCATTCATCAATAGGTAGAATTCTGGAAAGCGGACTCGAAAAGGTTGGTAACCCGATTACCGAAATCGAAAGTAATATTGAGTCTGCAACCAATCTTGAGATCACCAAAATGGAAAAAGATACAGGATACCTTGGGATTATAGCAGGTATTGCCCCCATGCTGGGATTTATAGGAACAATTGCGGGTGTGATAAAAATATTCTATGACATCTCGCTAGCCGATAATATCAGTATTGGAATAATCTCCACCGGATTATATCAAAAAATGATTTGCAGCGGAACAGGATTATTTGTTGGAGTATTGGCTTATACTGCATATCATATTTTGCAAATGAAGATAGACAGATATACTATAAATCTGCAGGAATCGCTCATTCAATTTTTAAAAGCTTTATAAAATGAATATAAAACGGAATATACGTTTTAAGCCGGAAGTGAGCACTTCGTCATTAAATGACATTATGTTTTTTTTGCTTCTTTTTTTTCTGATTGTATCTACTCTGAGTAATCCGAATGTGATAAAAGTGCTTCTACCTAAATCAGAAGCAACTCAAAGCATTAATAAGCAACAGGTAAACCTTACTGTTACAGCAGATAAGAAGTATTTTATAAATAAACAGGAGATTCCATTGGCACAATTGGAACAAGGAATAAAAACTCAGATTGCAAACATTGAAAATCCTACAATTATACTGAGGTTCGCTAAAAGTCTGAGCGTACAGGATCTTGTGGATGTTCTTAAAATCGGAGTCAAACTAAATATTAAAATGGTTATGGCAACAGAGAAAGTATAAATGATAATTATTTAAAATGCAAACAATAATATTGTCATATATATCTGATTATCTATGTATTAAATTTAATTCAATTAATTTCATTATTCACTTAATATTTTAAATTATGGTTAGTTTACCGGGGGCAACCCCATTTGAGATCGTGGCGCTCTGGATTGTGCTGTTGATAGCATTTTTAGGGCTTGCCTATGCGATGTTCCTTCGAAAGCAGGTATTGGCTCACGATAAAGGAACAGAAAAGATGCAGGATGTTTGGAATGGGATACGCTTAGGAGCTAACGCGTATCTGAAAAGACAATTAAAAACTATTGTCCCTCTTATTTGCATTCTTACAGTAGTCCTTTTCTTATCAGTTTATGTGGTTCCGCCGTCAGATGAAGCAAAGTTGCGTTTTGCAGGTTATTCTGACCAGTCACTTAAACTGATTATGGGTTTTGGCCGTGCAATAGCATTCGTTATGGGTTCTTGTTTTTCTTTGATGGTTGGCCAGTTCGGTATGAGAATGGCAGTTCAGGCAAACGTTCGTGTTGCTTCAGCATCAAGAAGAAGTTTTGGTGAAGCGCTCAAAATAGCTTATCGTGCCGGTACAGTAACAGGTATGCTTACTGACGGTTTAGGATTACTTGGTGGCACAGCGATATTCCTTATTTTCGGTGTTGCATCACCTGATACGCTGCTTGGATTTGGTTTTGGTGGCACGTTACTGGCCCTTTTTATGAGAGTCGGTGGTGGTATCTATACGAAAGCTGCTGATGTAGGAGCTGACCTTGTAGGAAAAGTCGAAGCCGGACTTCCGGAAGATGACGAAAGGAATGCTGCAGTTGTAGCTGACCTCGTTGGCGACAATGTTGGTGACTGTGCCGGTATGGCTGCAGATATATTTGAATCATATGAAGTAACAATAGTCTCAGCCTTAATACTCGGAGTTGCACTGTTTACCCAGACTCATGAACTTACATGGATTATTTTCCCGCTTATTGTAAGAGGCATCGGTGTTTTCTCTTCAGTAATAGGAACCTACCTTGTAAAGGTTAATAAAAATTCAGAAAGCCATAATGCACTTGCAGCAATTAACAAAGGTTTCTATTCTTCAGCTGCAATAAGTATTTTATTATTCGGAATTGTATCATATTTCTATCTTCATGACTGGCGTTCATTCTTATCGGTTGTAGTCGGTATTTGTCTTGCATTAGCACTTGATGAAATCACAAAACGTTTTACAGATGGAAAATATCGTCCTGTAAGGGAGATTGCAAAAAATTCAAAAACAGGTTCCGCAACCCTCTTATTAAAGGGATTGAGCTACGGATTTGAAGCTGCTGTATGGCAGACAATAGTGATTGCTGTCACAATTTTCTGTTCAATCATGATATATCATGGGATGCCAGTTACTTATATTCTTTATGGAGTTGCAATGACGGGTATCGGAATGCTTACTCTTACCGGGAACAACGTAGCCATGGATGCATTTGGACCTATCGCTGACAATGCAAACGGTATAGGTGAATTGTCACATCTTGATAAGGAATCACGTAGGATAATGGACGCACTCGATTCAACCGGAAATACTACCAAAGCTATTACAAAAGGTGTTGCTATTGGTTCTGCAGTAATTGCTGCAGTTTCATTGTTCGGATCTTTCATTACCGATGTAAGCAAAGTTCAGATCCAGGCAGGACTTGATCAGGCAGTATCATTGCTCGGTACCGGAATACGTATTTCTGTTCCGATGATATTTGTCGGATTCCTTATTGGTGGAGTCATTCCATGGTTATTCTCTTCGCTTACAATAAATGCTGTAACACGAGCTGCTGCACAGATAGTCGATGAAGTACGCCGTCAGTTCAGAATTCCTGGTGTTCTCGAATGGAAAGTAAAACCCGATTACCAGAGAGCTGTTGATATTTGTACTATATCATCACAAAGAGAGCTTATTCCATTGGCCTTGATCGGAGTGGTGTCTCCTGTTTTTGTCGGAAGCTTGTTGGGTGTTGAAGCCCTTGGAGGTTTCCTTGCCGGAGTAATCCTTTCAGGACAGATGCTTGCAGTATTTATGTCAACTTCAGGTGGTGCGTGGGATAACGCTAAAAAAACCATCGAAGACGGCCTTTATGGTGGTAAAGGATCTGAAGCTCACAAGGCTGCAGTTGTTGGTGATACTGTTGGAGATCCTCTCAAAGACACAGCAGGACCAGCTCTTAACCCAATGATAAAGGTTATAAACATGGTTTCACTACTTTGCGCTCCGGTCCTTGTTGTTTATGAAATGCCAGGGCATTCTCATGCCGGGATGATAGTATCAGGAATTTTGTGTCTTGCGATTATTGTCGGATCAATTATGTTTTCTAAAAAAGGTGGATTTCGAAATCAAACTTTTGAATATTAAATAAGTATAAGAGACTGTCTGATAATCTCAGACAGTCTCTTAAAAATTTACAGATTGTTAACTTGCTGCTTCGGTTGATAAATAAAAAGATTTATATTCGTGCGGTTTTCATTTATACGTTTTTTTTCGTGTAAAGTAAAAAATAGTATAATTTTAATCGATTATTATTCACATTAAATAGCTGATATAATGAACAATGAATGGCTGATTATTTTTTTCCTCATCGGAGCCATTTTTGTAGGAGTGGTTCTTATCCTGTCAGGAATAATCGCTCCAAGATCAATAAATCCCCAGAAATTTGAACCTTATGAATGTGGAATTCCCACAGAGGGGGGTACCTGGCTTCAGTTCAATGTCGGATATTATATGTTCGCGATCCTTTTTCTCGTTTTCGACGTCGAAACAGTCCTTGTATTTCCCTGGGCCGTAGTGATGAAAGAGGTTGGCATGGCTGCATTTATAGAGATAGTGATATTCTTTTTCATCCTGGGCCTTGGCTTATTGTATGCCTGGAAAAAACATGCGCTGATATGGGAATAAAAGGAATGAAATACGATGAGTTCGGGGATAATGAAAGCCTTGAACTTCTCAGGGAATCCGGCTCAAATGTTCTTTTAACAACTATTGATGATGTCATCAACTGGGGAAGAAAGAACTCATTGTGGCCACTGACATTTGCCACAAGCTGCTGTGGTATTGAAATGATGCAGACAGGGGCACCAAAGCATGATTTCGCAAGATTCGGAATGGAAGTGTACAGAGCCAGCCCGCGACAGGCAGATGTTATTGTTGTAGCCGGTACCATTGTTAAAAAAATGGCTCCCGTTCTGAAACGTCTTTACGATCAGATGTCGGAACCAAAATATGTTGTGGCAATGGGAGCATGTACCATTACGGGTGGCCCGTTTTTCCTTCACTCGTACAGCGTAGTCAATGGTGTCGACAAGATCATCCCTGTCGATGTTTATATACCGGGATGTCCTCCCCGTCCTCAGGCTCTGTTATATGGGATGCTCCAGCTTCAGCGGCTTATAGAGACCCAGACAATAGAGTCGAGGAAGAAAAGAAATGCTTCACACAATTACTAATAGCAACTTCCTGTTTTCAGAAAACTGATTATCAATGGATAAAATACCATTAGCAGAATTTATAAAATCACTCGACAGTGATCTTGAGATAAAAGAAGGGAAACAATTTACAGAAGTAACAGTACCTCCATCGAAATTACATTCATTGGCCAGTCAACTCCGAGAGAACGATGAGACTCTGTTTGATTTTCTGGATTGTATTACCGGTGTGGACTATGGACATGATCTGGGTGTAATTTATCACCTTTACTCTACAAAATTCAGGCATACAGTAGTGCTTAGAACCCGTACTGCCGACAGAGAGCATCCTCAGTTCGATTCTGTGTCGGATATATGGGAAGCTGCCAATTTACATGAGAGAGAAGCGTTTGATCTTCTTGGAATAAAATTTGCCAGTCATCCTGACCTTAGAAGACTTTTTCTTAACAGTTCATGGGGGTTCCCGCTTAGAAAAGACTATGTTGACAATGATATTATTACCTGGTAATTTATGGAAGAAAAGGCAAAAGATATAATAACTGATGAACAACAGGAATATATTATTAATATAGGTCCTCAGCACCCATCTACTCATGGTGTCATGAGACTGGTAGTTTCACTCAAAGGTGAGTTTGTCTTAAATGTGGAACCACATATCGGATATATTCACCGGGGAATCGAAAAGATGTGTGAAAGCTTGACCTATCCACAGATAATACATCTCACTGACAGGATGGATTATCTTTCTGCCCATATTAATAATGAAGCTGTTTGTCTTGCAGTGGAAAAAGCGCTGGAGGTTGACATTCCTGACAGGGTAAAAGTGATACGGACTCTTATGTCTGAGCTTACCCGTATCCAGTCGCATGAACTCTTCTGGGCGTCATACGGCATGGATCTCGGCGGACAAACCTGTTATTTCTATGGATTGCGCGACAGGGAAATGGTGCTTGATATATTTGAAGAGACAACCGGCGGCAGAATGATAGTCAGTTATAACTGCCCCGGGGGTGTTATGTATGATTTACATCCGAACTTCCGGAAAAGAGTAAAAGAATTTATAAAACATTTCAGAAAAGTTCTTCCTGAATATGACGATATTCTTACAAACAATGTGATTTTCCATGGGCGAACCGTGGGAATAGGACCTCTCCCGCTTAAAGAAGCTATCGCGTATGGGATTACAGGTCCTTCTGGCAGAGCTTCGGGTTTCTCCTGCGATGTCAGGAAACATGAACCATACAGTGCATACGACAGGGTTAAGTTCAATGAGGTATTGTTTACCGAAGGAGATTCATATCACAGGTATCTGGCAAGAGTTGAGGAGATGAGGGAATCAATGGATATTATTGAACAATTGATAGATAATATTCCTGAGGGTCCATATGCCGTGAAGATGAAACCTGTTATTAAACTTCCTGAGGGTGAATATTACCAGAGAGTTGAAACTGCACGTGGAGAACTTGGAGTATTCATAATCAGCGACGGAAATAAGCTCCCTTATCGCGTAAAGTTCAGAACTCCGAATTTTGCAAATCTCTCTGTACTTAACCATTTGGTAAAAGGTTTTAAAATTGCCGACCTTATTGCAATTTTCGGATCACTCGACTTTGTGATACCGGATATTGACAGATAATAAAGTTTTACCCCCAATCCCCACTAAAGGGGGCTTTAATAGTTGGGAGTAGAGTAAAAACAAGATTTAAAGAATTAATGTATGCCATTTGATATTTACGATTTTACCTCATTTACGAAATGGATCGACACGAGCCTTGAAAACGCCATGTCGCCATTCTGGACAACTGTGACGGAAATGGCTATAGCCGGTGTTCTTTTCATTCTGTTTTATGCAGTTGTCGGACTTTTCCTGGTCTATGCAGAAAGAAAAGTATGCGCATTTGTTCAGAACAGGCTAGGTCCGAACAGACTTGGTCCGTATGGGATTTTTCAGACAATTGCCGACCTTATAAAGCTTCTTTTCAAAGAGTTGATTCCAATCAAAAATGCAGACAGGTTTCTGTTTAATCTCGCGCCATACATTGTAATTATTGTGAATTTTATGGTTCTCGGTGCAATCCCATATGCAAAGGGACTACACGCGATTGACTTTAATATTGGCATATTCTATATCATTGCAGTTTCCTCGATGAGTGTTATTGGTGTCCTTCTGGCAGGATGGTCCAGCAACAACAAATATTCTCTTATAGGCGCGATGAGAAGCGGCGCACAGATTGTCAGTTATGAACTTTCGGTCGGACTGTCACTGATCACCATGGTAATATTTGCGGGATCGATGCAACTATCAGTGATTGTTGAAGCGCAAAGAACCGGATGGTTTATTTTCAAAGGACATATCCCGGCTTTTATTGCATTTGTAATTTACATTATTGCAGGTACTGCCGAGACTAACCGCGGGCCTTTCGACCTGGCTGAAGCTGAATCCGAACTCACTGCCGGTTACCATACTGAATATTCGGGTATCAAATTTGCTTTCTTCTATCTTGCCGAATTTATTAATATGTTCATTGTGGCATCAATTGCTGCCACGATATTCCTTGGAGGATGGATGCCATTTCATATTGGCACCTGGGAAGGATTCAACAGGATCATGGATTTTGTTCCGCCGTTTATCTGGTACCTTGGAAAAACCTTTTTTGTAATATGGGTAATAATGTTGTTCAAATGGACATTCCCACGGTTGAGAATTGACCAGTTGCTTACCCTTGAATGGAAATATCTGCTCCCTATAAATCTTGTCAATGTACTGATTATGGCTTTTATAGTCCTCATGGGATGGCATTTTTAAAAGATAAAAGATAAAAGATAAAAGTAAAAAGTAAAAAGTAAAAGCATTAAATACATATCTCTGAATGAGAAGTATAATAAATTATCTGAAGGACATTTTTTGGGGGGTCATGTCGCTACTTAAAGGTTTGAAAGTAACAGCATCATACTTCTGGAGACCAGGTGCCATTGTAACAGAGAAGTATCCTGAAAACCGCAAATATCTTGTAATGTTCGAACGTTGCAAAGGAGAGCTGATAATGCCCCATAATGATAAAAACGAGCACAATTGCATCAGTTGCGGAATCTGTCAGATGAGTTGTCCCAACGGATCAATTGAAGTTATTCCAAAAACAATTGATACTGAAGACGGCAAAAAAAAGAGGATACTTGATAAACATATTTACAGGTTAGGTCAGTGTACTTTCTGTGGACTATGCGTTAAAAATTGTCCTACCCATGCTCTTGCCTTCTCAACAAAATTTGAACATGCCGTCTTTAATAAAGCTCTTCTGATAAAAGTGTTAAATAAACCCGGTTCTCAATTAAAGAAAGGAGTTGAACAATGATCGCTAACCAGATAATGTTTTTTCTTTTATCAGCTATGATAATTGTCTTTTCAATTCTGACGGTTATAAGCCGGAAAATACTTAGGGCTGCCATATATCTGCTTTTTGTACTGGTATCAACATCAGGATTGTATTTTATGCTTAACTACCAGTTTCTTGCCGCTGTTCAGTTGACGGTATATGCAGGCGGAATTGTTGTGCTGATTATCTTTTCAATCCTTTTAACAAGTCATATCAGCCAGAGATTTGAGCCGGCAGGCCTGAAAAAATCAATGTTTTCAGCAATCGCAGCATTGACCGGTGCGATACTATCGATAGTTACAATTCTCGATTACAAATTTGAAGCAACTGCCATTGCAGCAAAAGAGGTTGATATGAGGCTGATAGGTAAAAGTCTGCTATCGGTAGATTATGACGGATATGTGCTTCCGTTTGAAGTCATATCAGTATTACTCCTTGCAGCTATGGTTGCAGCAATCGCGATTGCAAAAAAAAGTGGTCCCGCAAAGACCCAGTCACCAACATTAAAACAGGAATAAGATGAACGCAGGAATACCCATACAATATTTTTTAATCCTGGCTGCGATAATGTTTTTTACCGGTATCTACGGATTTCTCACCCGCCGGAATCTCATTACAATACTGATGTCTGTTGAATTGATTCTGAACTCGGTGAACATAAACTTTCTGGCTTTCAACCGATATCTTTATCCACATAAACTGGATGGGATGTTTTTCAGTCTGTTTATAATTGCGGTTGCTGCAGCAGAAGCAGCTGTTGCCATATCCATAATAATAAATATTTACAGACGGTTCACTACAATTAATGTTGAAGACGTTGACGAAATGAAATACTGATTACTACATCTTTAGGAAATTTTTTATATGATAAATTTAGGCTATACCATCTGGATCCCTCTCCTCCCCTTTTTAATGTTTCTCCTGCTTGGATTGGCAGGCCATAAGCTTAAACATAAACTCTCCGGTTTACTTGGAACCGGTGGATTGGCAATAATTACTGTATTGTCATATATTACTGCTTATAAATACTTTTTTACAAGCGAAAAGATTGATGGTGCCTATCAGAAAATTACAGCATTCAACATCACCTGGCTTCAATTTACTGATAAACTTCATATTGACCTGGGTGTTCTTCTTGACCCGATTTCGGTAATGATGCTGATAGTTATAACCACCGTTTCATTTATGGTTCATATCTACAGTCTCGGGTACATGAAAGGTGAAAAAGGATTTGAACGTTATTTTGCATTTCTGTCTCTTTTCAGTTTCTCTATGCTTGGTCTGGTACTGGCGACAAATATTTTCCAGATGTATATCTTCTGGGAGCTTGTCGGGGTGTCATCATACCTTCTGATAGGATTTTATTATCAGAAACCTTCTGCTGTGAGTGCTTCAAAAAAAGCATTTATAGTGACAAGGTTCGCAGATCTTGGCTTCCTGATAGGAATTCTTTTACTGTCATTCAACACAAAAACATTTGATTTTATCACACTTACTGATCCCACCGGAACTGCAATAGCTCAGGGCAGCGGTATCGTTTTCATGGGCCTCTCAGTTATGACATGGTCGATGATTTTTGTGTTTATGGGTGGTATCGGAAAATCAGCAATGTTCCCCTTTCATATATGGCTTCCCGATGCAATGGAAGGCCCGACACCTGTTTCAGCTCTTATTCATGCAGCTACGATGGTTGTTGCAGGTGTTTATCTTATTGCAAGGATGTTCCCGATTTATACATTCTCCGCTCCTGTGGCCCTTGAAGTTGTGGCATACGTAGGAGCTTTTTCATCACTTTTTGCAGCAATAATTGCTTGTACCCAGACTGACATAAAGAGGGTTCTTGCATACTCCACAATTTCGCAGATAGGTTATATGTTGCTGGCTCTGGGTGTTTCGGGGTATGGAGGATATGAAGGCCTGGGTTATATGGCATCAATGTTCCATCTGTTCGCACATGCAATGTTTAAGGCATTGCTTTTCCTTGGAGCAGGAGCGATAATTCATGCCGTCCACAGCAACTATATGACAGATATGGGAGGTCTGCGTAAATATCTCCCTGTCACGCATATGACATTTCTGATTGCCTGTCTTACTATTGCAGGGATACCTCCGTTATCAGGGTTCTTCAGTAAAGATGAGATCCTTGCAGCTGCACTCCACAGCAATAAGCTTTTATTTGCTGTTGAGTATGCTGTAGCAGGATTGACAGCATTTTATATGTTCAGGATATATTTCAGCATTTTCTGGGGAAAAGAGACTCAATATCATGAGACCCCACACGAGGCTCCTCCAACCATGACAATCCCATTAATTGTTCTAGCTATTGGTTCGGCATTATCAGGATTAATTCCTTTCAATGAACTTGTAACCTCCGACGGTAAGGCTTTCGAATCGGAAATCGAACTGTTAGTCGCTATTCCATCGGTACTGATCGGCTTGCTTGGAATAGGTATAGCATATGTAATGTACCGGAAAGAAACAACGATACCTGAAAAACTGGCTGCCACATTTAAGTACAGCTATAAGTGGGCATACAATAAGTTTTATATGGATGAATTGTATCTTTTTGTTACGAAGAAGATCATCTTTAAACACATATCGGAACCGGTAGCATGGTTCGACCGGCATATTGTAGATGGCACAATGAATGCAATAGCCTATGTTACACAAAGTGTCTCTTTCAGGATAAGGGGTCTTCAATCGGGCCAGTTGCAGAAATATGCTTATGTTTTTTTTACCGGAGCTATACTGCTGGCAATATTATTTATTTACCTGTGGAAATAACTGAATACTAAGAAAAAGTCTTTTCATTATGGATATTTTAACTCAGTTTGTTGTAATTCCGCTCCTTACCATAACCGGCATAATCCTGGTAAAAGACACCCGTCAGGTTAAGATGGTATCGGCAATTGGAATGGGTCTGCAGTTAATTATGGCCGGGATCCTTTTATTCCTTTATGTCTCTGCCCGTCGTGCCGGTAACAGCGCAGAAATGTTATTTGTTAAAGATATAGTCTGGTTTAAAAGTCTTAACATTCATTACACTGTTGGTGTCGACGGCATCTCTGTTGCAATGATCTGTCTCACATCGCTGGTTGTCTTTGCAGGTATCTTTGCCTCCTGGGAAGTTGATTTCCTCAGAAAAGAGTTTTTCGTTTCTCTCATTCTTCTTGCAACAGGTGTTTTCGGATTTTTCATTTCTATCGATCTGTTCACAATGTTCCTCTTCTATGAGCTTGCCGTTATTCCAATGTATCTTCTTATCGGCATCTGGGGCAGCGGGCCCAAGGAATATGCAGCTATGAAACTGACACTTATGCTTATGGGAGCTTCTGCTCTCATCCTTGTAGGCATACTTGGAATTTATTTCAATTCGGCTCCTGCCGGCGGACAACTTACCTTCAATATCCTGGATATATCAAAAGTAAAAATCCCGATGTCAGCCCAGTATTTGTTTTTTCCTCTGACATTTGTTGGCTTTGGAGTGCTTGGGGCTTTATTCCCGTTTCATACATGGTCGCCCGATGGTCACTCATCTGCACCTACGGCAGTATCAATGCTCCATGCCGGAGTACTGATGAAACTTGGAGGTTATGGTGCTTTCAGAGTAGCAATATTCCTGATGCCTGAAGCAGTAAAGGAATTATCCTGGATCTTTATAATTTTAACTTCAGTAAGCGTTATATACGGAGCATTCGGTGCAATAGTTCAGAAAGACCTTAAATATATCAATGCATATTCTTCGGTAAGCCACTGCGGTCTGGTATTGTTTGCAATACTTATGTTGAATCAGACGGCAATGACCGGAGCAATAATACAGATGATCTCACATGGACTAATGACAGCTCTCTTCTTTGCTCTTATCGGTATGATTTACGGCCGTACTCATACAAGGATGATCAATGAAATGGGTGGACTGATGAAAGTTATTCCGTTCCTTTCAGTATGCTATGTTATTGCAGGTCTGGCTTCTCTGGGGCTGCCGGGATTCAGTGGTTTTGTTGCTGAGATGACGATTTTCGTCGGTGCATTTCAGCATCCCGAAATCTTTTACCGGGTTGTAACAGTCATTGCCGCCTCTTCAATAGTGATCACTGCTGTATACATATTAAGAGTAGTTGCTATTCTTCTTCTTGGCCCGGCAACCAATGAGCATTTCGACCATTTTACCGATGCAAAATGGTTTGAGAAAGTTTCGGTAATTACACTAATATGTTTTATTGCATTAATAGGCCTTGCACCATTCTGGCTTTCTTCAATGATCGGATCAAGCCTCCAGCCAATTATGAATAAAATTCTTGCTCTTAATCCGTTTTGAATTATTGTAAATGTATTGGATAATATTATAATATGAGTTTAGGAACCTTTTTAGAATTACGGCAGGAACTGCTTCTTATAGCTGCTGCTCTTTTAGTATTGATCGCGGAGATATTCTCGGATGCTGATAAAAAGAGAAATACAGGCCTGCTTTCGATAATACTGTTGGGAATTGTTACTATAGCCGGTTTTTTCCCCGCGCCATCCGGACAACTCTTCGGAGGGATGTACCTGACCACAAACGTCAGGTTATTAATGAAAAACATCCTGAATATAGGAGCGTTACTTGTTTTCATTCAGTCAGTTACCTGGCTTAAAAAGGAAGAACATTGCGAAAAGGCCAGTGAGTATTTTCTTCTGCTTATTTCAACACTTATCGGAATGGACTTCATGATTTCAGCAGGTCACTTCATAATGTTTTATATAGGACTTGAACTTGCAACTATTCCAATAGCAGCTCTGGCAGCCTTCGACCGTTATAAAAATAAATCTGCAGAAGCAGGTATTAAACTCATTTTATCATCATCATTATCATCAGGTATCCTGCTGTACGGATTATCTCTTATTTACGGTACTACCGGATCCCTTTATTTTTCTGAGATCTCTGCCCTTTTTGCAAACAATAATATCCAGATACTCGGATTCATCTTTTTCTTTACCGGTATGGCATTTAAAATATCTATAGTTCCATTTCACCTATGGACGGCTGACGTTTATGAAGGCTCACCTGTTAACATCACATCATATCTTTCAGTTATTTCAAAGGGAGCAGCTATATTTACTTTAATTATCATACTGTTCACAGTTTTCCCCGTAATTATCGGAACCTGGCAAAAGACAATTTATGTCACATCAGTTCTTACCATGACTATTGGTAATCTTTTTGCCATCAGACAACAGAATCTCAAGCGGTTTCTCGCATTCTCTTCAATTTCACAGGCAGGATACATACTGCTTGGCTTTATGAGCGGGAATCAAATGGGAATGGCCGCCGTGATCTATTATGTCCTTATTTATATCTTTTCAAATCTCGGCGCATTCGGAGTGGTAACAGCAATTTCAAATGCAACGGGGAAAGAGAATATGGATGATTATAATGGTCTCTATCACACAAATCCGAAACTCAGCCTGATCATGATGCTATCGTTGTTTTCACTTGCAGGAATTCCTCCGGTAGCAGGTTTTTTTGGTAAATTTTTCCTCTTTACAGTCGCTGCGCAACAGGGATATTATCTTCTTGTGTTGATTGCAGTCCTCAATACAATCATTGCTTTATATTATTACCTCCTTGTCGTAAAAGCTATGTTCATTAACAAAAGCGAAACACCAGTTGAATATTTCAGAAGTGATTTCCCGACACGTTTTGCTTTGGGTATATGTATTGCCGGTATTGTTGTTACCGGTTTTGCGAGTATTATCTTTGAGGTAATAAGAAATTTAAGTTTCGTGATCTGAAAAAGATCTCAATTTATATATTTCTTACCATCACGATGTGGATATATAATGGTCTGGTCCACATTCAAAGACAAAAGAACTGGCCAATGCCTTATATTCTATTCAACGCGATATGGGACTCATAGTTAACTGTGACTAAGATCTTTAGCCTTTACCCAAATAGTATGCTCGCCTATATTACTGCTGTTATATTTTATCCACATATAGCCAAACTCATTTCCCGTACCACACATATTTCCCCAATCTTGTCCCCAGGAGTTCTTTATAAGCCAGCATTGAATTTCATCGTTCCATCCGATAATTGCAACAGCGTGGTTTACATTATTATGTTCTCCGGATTGAAAAGAAGAAAAGATTCCACCGACATAAAGCTGAAACCCGGAATCTGCAAAGAGAGCAGTGGATAGAACTCCATGTTCACATAAAGCCTGCTTTATCTGAAAAACTGTCGGTATTTTACTTAAATCACCGGATGGATCTACTACTCCCCATGTCACTGCAAAATAATCATTTGAATGTAGATGTGCCGGGCAGCTCTGGTCTGGTCCGGCATACTCTAAAACTCTTTCATCAGCAACATCCTTGTTGTTATCAACCATCCAGTCAAACACCAGACTCATCCATCCACCATGAGCTGAAGTGCCTGCACCTGAACAGTTTATTATATGTTGTTCAGAGGTATTGATCCACCGGCTGTTAATTATTTTAAAACTACTTTCATAAGCTGCCATTGCTGAGAAAGCCCAACAACTTCCATATGGTCCCTGATCGCGAATGGGACTGACAAAGCCACCCTTACGTAAATCAAGTTTTGGCATGGAGGGATTTCCATAAATATAAGTTACAGGTTTGGGTTTGGGTCTGGGTTTATGTTTAAAATTAACCGTCGTATTATTATCCGTGGTTGCAGTATCTCTCATATACATCACTTTGGCTTTCATTCTGGCAATAAATTGACGTTGCTCATCAGGTTTAAGTTGCTTTAGTCCTGTAATCTTTTCAATTGGCAGGTCAGCTTTTGATGTGTATCCGACTACATACTGAAGGTTTTTTGAGGCAATTTCCCGCCTGGCTGCAGCTAGTTTATTTTTGACTGCCACAGGCGCTTTAGCCTCACGTAGTTTAAATAATTCAGGAATTTGAAGTTCCTGGGAAAACACTGTACTACAGCAGAATAAGATTACTAAAAAAGATAAAGTTCTTTTCATCAGAATATTATTTTATTTTTAATGATTTGGGGAACATATTACTATGTTTCAGGTAAGCAATTTCATCTATTCCATTTTATGCATTTCTTTTCCAAATAAGTAAAAAGTACCGGAGTATGTTACTTTTTCATTGCCGTCGGGCGAGCCAAAAGATCCGGAAACAGGAATTTCATATGACTCCGCCGGCCTGATCAAAAAATTTATCAGCTTCATGGCATCGATGCGCGGAAGATCTTTATAGTACTCTTGTTCGAATTTTTGTTCAAAAGCGTTTTTTTTCTTCTTATCAGCTTCCAGAAGATTATTTGCCATCTGAGCTTTTACCAAATCAGTTCCATAAAAGGTACCGCACCCGATATAAACTGGCAATGTGATATCCTCATTGCTAAGGGTTATTGGCCCTGCTTTCGCCCATCCGGTCACATTTTTCTGTCTTGTGTATGAATCAGAATTTGCACTAATATTCAGTCGAAATTGAAGGTTAGCATCACCTGCTTTTACTTTTTCCGCATAGTCAGGAATTGCAAAAATTATCCTGATTAGCGGGTCCATCTCACCCGAGGCTTTGGTTTCTGTAACTTCATCATAATTCCAGGACTTGTTCCATACTTCTATCTTCATCATTGCATTTTCTCCCAGATATTCACCAGGGGAAATCGGAGTATTCAACAATCCACCGTCACCAAGCTGATTTTCAACATATCCAACAAATTCTGCAGGCCGTGCTTTGAAATACTTCAGGTCGTTAAGATTGAAACATACACATACAGGTGATTTCAGATGATACTTGCTTTCGATTTTTGAACTGGCCTCTTTAATGTTAACAAAATTTACAAAATCGAGCACTATTTCTCCTTTTATAAAATAATCAAAACCTGACAACCCGTGTATTGGCTGGTAGTCTTTCTGACCTGCAATGGTTTGAATCCCTGTTATAACAAAGAAAAATAAAGCAAACAAAAAGGTTTTCCTGGTGTTCATGACTGATGTTTTCAAATAAATCAAACTCCTTGTTCAATTTTAGTATTTGCCAGGTCTGTTCCCTTTTCTTTTATTACTTCATGAGGATCGGGAATTTGTAAGTTTGTCAGGGAACTTAAAAGGAATATGCACACAACCAATTGAATGGAAAGAAAATAATTTACTTTCATAAAACTTATCTTTAATGTATTAAACGACCTTTTAAAGCAAGTACCTTTTAATTTTGATACATAGTAAAAAGCCGACAATGCTTTATGAAATTTGTCATTTATTTTCCTGAGAAGATTTTGACAACCTTCAGGTTTCTCTTAAAGAAATAATCAGGAGTTTCGCCGGTGATGGCCTTAAAATCTTTAATTAAATGTGTCTGGTCGAAGTAGTTACCGTAATATACAAGATCCTGGTAATCAATTATGTTATTGCTGTTGATTTTTTCCCATAAATAATTGAACCTGACAATCCGGATAAGGGTTTTCGGGCTGACACCCAGTCGTTTTCGTAATTTTCGCTGCACTGTTCTTTCATCTACAGGAAAACTATTTATGATTTCACGAAGTGGCACTCCTATACCGTTTTCCACAATTGTGTCATAAAACATATCTGTTTCATCAGGAATATATGTACCCTGCCTAATATTGTCTGCAAATCTGCAAAAATACTTTATTCTTTGTTCGGCAGATTTAAGGTGAGAGAGTTTTTCCCATAGAGGAAAGAAAATGCCATAGGGTAAGGGGATGTATGTCTGTGAATCCGGTACAAGGCTTATATTAAGAATTCCAGACAGCACTGTCGGCTTGCAGCTTACTATGAAGGTATCCATTTCCTTATCGATACGTATTAAATTTGCATTGGGACTTAGTGGAGCAATGAAGAATGGAGGAAGGCACTGATCGGTCGGTTTTACCAATTGCGGGCATCCTTTAAAATGAAATACTATTGATGCATCCTCCCTTGGAATAAATTTGTCAAGAATTACATCATTCCCCTTAAAGTTAATGGCTTCGAACTGTTTTACGAGCCAGTCAAGATCATTTCCCGCCTTATAATATTTTACTTTAAGCGACATTTCCATATTTTTTTTCAAGTGGTCTAAAATATAAAATAATATGACTATCCGGAATCATGTATTATGTATAAAATGAGTAGATCAGTTTTATTAAAAACAACTTTTTTAATTTGAGATTCCTCATTTCTCCCGCTTAGCGGGATTCATTCGGATTATTTTTCAGATATATTTTTCGACGATGTGGATATTAAATTATTACCTGACCAACCCGTCGCACGAATAAAAGTATCCCTCACTTATTCAATTAACAATAACCCAAATACATTAGAATACTTCTTTTTGCCGGGACACTACCTTCACGCCACAGAAAAACAACCCTTGTGTTTCAAAAAAATTAAAACTTTTATTGGTTAATCAGGATTTTTCTCTATTTTTAATATTGATAATCTGTAATACACCTGACTGTTATAATTGTTATTATGAGAAAAATGCTAATTCTCCCTGCTATTCTTCTTTTTGCAGGCACTCATGTTGTTTTTTCACAGAAAAAAACCGTTACAGTTGAAGTTACTGATTCTGATGATGTTGTAACAGCCCTCGGTGTCACCAGACAAAGTAAATCTCTTCCTTATGCTACCCGGAATGTATTATCAGATACATTTGTTGAAGCAAGATCACTAAATATTGCAACAGGCCTGAGCGGTAAGGTAGCTGGACTTTCAATGACACCAACTGGCTCCGGAGTAGGGGCTGAAGCAAAAATTCTCCTGAGAGGTAATCGTTCAATAAGCGGGAACAACCAACCACTTTATGTTGTCGATGGAATTATACTTAACGGTGACATCACAAATATTAGTCCTGATAATATTGAATCAATTTCTGTATTAAAAGGTGCTGGCTCTGCTGCTTTGTACGGCAACAGAGCCGGCAACGGAGCTATTATTATTGTTACAAAATCAGGGAAGGGAGCTAAAGAAGGTATATCAGTTAATCTCGGATTTACATACAATGGTAGTTCTGGAATATTACTGGAAAAATCTCAGAACAGATATGGACAGGGTGCCTCTGGTATCTACTCATCAGCAGCCACGGTTTCCTGGGGTCCGAAAATGGACGAATCACAGGTTCCTCACTGGTCAAATGACCCGAATTATGAAATGTATGGTAAAACTTATGCATATTCCCCACAACCTGATAATATTAAAGATTATTTTCGGATGGGAAACAGTTTTGCCGCCAATTTGCAAGTTAATTTTAAGACGAAAAAATCTAATACCGCTTTTTCTTATTCAAATACGAATGCTTCGGGTATAGTTGCAACAAATAATCTCACTGGTCACAATCTTGACATCAGATTCGGTTCAAAGCTTTTTGAGAAATTGACTCTTGACTCAAAAATAAACTTTATCAAACAGAACTTTGAGAATGTGTTTTCTACGGGTGAAAGCTATAATAATCCAATGAGGTATTTATTTATATTACCAAGAAATATCCGGACAACGGATGTTCAGCATTATACCTTTAAAAATACTGAAGGGCAAGACAGGCAGCACTACTGGAAAGTCAATGATAATGGATCGGGGAATCCATACTGGTCAATATATAATATTGAACGGCCTGAGAAAGATGAAAGGGTGATCGGAATGCTAAGCTTAAAGTACCAAATTACAAAAGAACTTTCAATTCAAGGAAGGTCTGCTTTTGATAAATCTTATTCTGCTACAGAAATGAAGCAACATAACAATACTTACACTAATGCTTATTATGGTGCCTATTCTAAGGCCAGTACAGATTCTTATGAATGGAATAGTGATATACTTGTCAACTTTCATAAATCATTTTCCGATTTTAATTTTGATTTGAATGCCGGAGCCAATAACAGAGTTTTTGATTATAATTACTTGTACAATGGAGGTTCTGTTTTAAAAATAGAAAACCTGTTTACCCTCAGCAACTGTGAGTCGTCATGGAAAACCACTGAGAATTTTCTAAAGGAAAGGATTCTGTCAGTCTATGGTTTTGGCAGTATCTCTTATAAGAATTCTATATTTCTGGATATAACCGGAAGAAATGACTGGGGTGGTTTGTTTAAAGATAACAGGTCAAACTATTATCCCTCAGTTGGTTTTGCCGCTGTACTTAGCGATCTGATCACTCTTCCTGAAATTCTCACCTATGTTAGACTGAGAGGATCTTATGCAAAAGTGGGAAACCTATATCATACGCTCAGCACATATCGTTTAACTTCCAATTTGAAACCTGAAAAGACAAAATCAATCGAAGCTGGATTTGATATAAGAATGATCGAAGACAGAATAATACTTTCAGCAACATACTACAAAACAAATACCACCGATCAACTGTTTGCAACGCCTGTTTCTTATAATTCAGGCTTCTCAGGTGTGTATACAAATGGTGTTGACGTGCAGAACAACGGACTTGAACTTACACTTGGCGCAGCTGTGATTTCAACTAAAGATTTTGAATGGGACATCGATATAAACTGGTCAAAGAATAATAGTGAAGTAAAGGACATTGCTGAAGGATTTACTTCTTTATCTTTTGGCTCCGACTTTATCAGGGAGTATAAGCTGGTAAAAGATCACCCATTTGGTGATGTGTATGCAAAAGGATGGTCGAGAGATTCTAATGGTAATGTCATCATCGCCTCAAATGGAGTACCGGAGACTACTCCAGGTATGACTGTAAAGGTTGCCAACTACAATCCCGACTGGCTTTGTGGTTTTAGCAACACTTTCAGATACAAAGGCTTCACCTTCAGCGCTCTTATCGATATCAGGCAGGGAGGAAGCTTTGTTTCATTGACTGAGGCTATTACAGCTGGTGCTGGTATAATTGATTACACAGAACAAGCTCGTGAAGGAGGATTGCTTTTTGGTAAAAACATTTTCGAATCAGAAACAGGTGTAACTTCTGAAGGTACAGATAACCCCACAACATGCAACGCTGAAACTTTCTGGAGCAAAGTCGGAGGAAATTCTAATGCTACAGGTGAAGCTTTCGTAAGAGATGCATCTAATATTCGAATGAGAGAAATCATTCTTGCTTATAATCTACCTAAAAATATGGTTGATAAAATATTTTTTTCCTCAGCCAGAGTTTCCCTGTTTGGCAGGAACTTATTTTTTATTTCAAATAAGGCAAAATATGTTGATCCTGAAGTTATGATGAGCACTGCTAATTATGCGGAAGGTGAATCTGCATTTGTGCTGCCTTCAGCACGGACCTATGGAATATCACTAAATTTTGGATTTTGAAACTGAATGTGGAACTGCTTCTATTACCGGGATTTAAACAAATCAGGATTTATAATTGGATTAACAAACATAGTGATTATATAACCTATAGCCAGATCTATTATTTATACCTTTACTAAAAATTATTGGTTGCGCTGAGACGATGGTCTGATTTTCTACCTCCGGTGAACTCGTTCCGTTTTACCTCGGGTTTCGGTTCCTCCGGGTCCTCAGGTGTAAGGTAAATATTATCCCGATTGCTTAGTCATTTTAAGATAGATTATTTACGAGTTTTCCTTAAATTTGGAAAATCCTTTAAAAGAAAACACTATGCCACATATTACTGATGATATATCAAGGACATTTAGCGAGTATTTATTAATGCCAGGACTAACAACAAAAGATTGTTCTCCGGATAAAGTCAGTTTAAAGACCCCACTCGTTAAATTTAGCAAAGGTTGCATCCCTGAAATAGAACTCAACATACCATTTGTTTCTGCTATAATGCAATCAGTATCTGATAGCAATATGGCAATTGCTTTAGCAAAAAATGGAGGACTATCCTTTATATTTGGTTCTCAGCCAATAGAACAACAAGTCGAAATGGTAAAAAAAGTCAAAAAGTATAAAGCAGGATTTGTAATAAGTAATGCTAACCTGACACCTGAACATACCTTAAAGGATGTAATAGATCTTAAGTCAAAAACCAGTTTTTCAACAATTGGCATTACTGATGACGGATCATCAAATGGAAAATTATTAGGAATTGTGACGGGAAGGGACTATCGCCCAAACAAGGATAGTATGGACAAAAAGATAAAGGATTTCATGACTCCTTTTTCTAAATTGATTACCGGAAACCTTGGGATAACTCTGAATGAAGCCAATGATATAATTTGGGATAATAAATTAAACTCATTGCCAATTATTGATGAAGATCAAAGATTAAAATACCTGGTCTTTAGAAAAGATTACGATAATCATAAAGAAAATCCAAATGAATTATCTGATTCTCATAAACGATTGGTTGTAGGGGCAGGTATCAATACGAGGGATTATAAGGAACGTGTACCTATGCTGGTAGATGCAGGGGTGGATGTTTTATGTATTGACTCTTCTGATGGTTTTTCAGAATGGCAAAAAGAAACCATTGGATACATCAGAGAGAAATATGAAGACAAAGTTAAAATTGGTGCCGGGAATGTTATCGATAAAGAAGGATTCCTCTATTTAGCAGAAGCAGGAGCTGATTTTATAAAGGTTGGCATTGGAGGAGGGTCAATTTGTATAACCAGAGAGCAAAAAGGAATAGGAAGAGGTCAGGCTACTGCCATAATTGAAGTGGCTCAGGCCCGTGACGAATATCTGGATAAAACAGGTGTTTATATTCCAATTTGTTCAGATGGTGGAATTGTTCAGGATTATCATATGGTTCTGGCATTGGCAATGGGATCAGATTTTATTATGATGGGCAGATATTTTGCTCGTTTTGATGAAAGCCCGACTAAAAAACTAATGGTTGGAGGAAGTTATGTAAAAGAATATTGGGGAGAAGGATCCAATCGTGCAAGAAACTGGCAAAGATACGATATGGGAGGAAGCAATGGTCTCAAGTTTGAAGAAGGAGTAGATAGTTATGTTCCCTATGCTGGCAAACTAAAGGATAATCTGGAAATCACGATAGGAAAAATCAAATCAACAATGTGCAGTTGTGGTGTAACAACAATAGGAGAATTAAAATCTAAGGCTAAGATAACTTTGGTGTCATCAACCAGCATTATTGAAGGAGGGACTCATGATGTTATCCCAAAAGAAACCAAAAGTTAATTAAGAATATTAAAATAAACTGACCGGCACCTTACACTGATGGGACTATGGTTTATTGGCTTCGCTTAGCTCACCGCCGGCTGCGGTTCGGTTGTGATTTGGATCAATTATTTGGGTTTCATAAATTCAATTTTCCGGTTAGTATTACAAAGAGGAAACCACAAAATATCATCATCACTGACCATCAAAAAAAACCATGTATTTTTAAATATAAATAGTCATGGATGTCCACTTAAAAATATTTGATTTTCAATTGTATACAATTTAGTTCTTTGACATCTTGGCAATCTTGGTTTGTAAGTAGTTCTATTAGAGTCGTTTTAATTAAATTTGGTATATTGAAATTTTGGAGAATTCTGCAATCTATTTCAATTAACCAAAAGTACGGGCTTTAGCCCTCAAATGAAGGACTAAAGTCCCTATGAATGAGGTTGATATATCGTTGGCTAAAGCCAACGGTAATTGACTGTAATTTTATACTAATCTGAATCTGAGGAGTATTTCATTTCAAATCGTCACGTTATCAAAAAACCCTACAACCTCGATGTATTCAAGATTTCAAAGAACGATATTTAATTTTTAGTGGACACTAATGATAAATTGTATCTGATTCTTGTACCGGCACTTTATAAATCTGACTTATCGGGGAAGGGGATTCATTATGTTTCTTTTTACCGCGAAAAGCCTCTCTGAAATGAAGAGTTATTTGCTTTAAGATCCTGGTGATATGTTAACAATACTTAATTATTAACCTTTATATTGTTTCTCATTTAAATAATTAACAAATTCGTCTGATTTTTGGAAAATGTATTAATGGGTTAGTACATTTAGTGTTAAATGAAAGCCTCGGTTTGTAATCCGGGGTTTTTATTTTCATATCCTGGCAATGTTAATAATTCTTATTAATCAGAAGTACTGTTGCATGGTGATTGAATATTCTTGAAATTTGATTTGCATTTTTGAACATCTGGAGTAGAAAATGCGTTTGAGGATAGGGTCGCCCCCGGCTTATAATGCCGGGGGTTTTTACTTTCAGATAGGTCAGTTACTTGATATGTGGTATAATTGTGGATTGTGTTTCCTGATTTTTGCTAAGCAGAATGGTAAAGTATCATTATTTAAAATAACCTTATTCATTAATGGTGAACCTGCAAATCAGATAATGAATATTTTAATAATTTGAAATATTAATTAAACAAAATGTTCCAACTTAATTAAAGTTGTTTAACTTTAGAATGAATTGTGAGAGGTGAAAGTCATTCCGGTGGGGTTATTTTTGTTAGTATTTCAGCGCATTAGCGACAATATGTTTATGTGACTGACGGGGCTTTGGCGTGAAAATATCAGAACCTGATTATTTAAAATCAAAAGGTAAATAAATTGATTTTCAAGCGACAACAGATTATATATTAATAATTGCTAAAAGTCATTTAAAATTATATCAGCTGTCTGTCAATTTCACTTTCTTTTTTTTCGTGGGGATATTTGTTTTTCTTAATTTTGGAAATCGTGCTTGTTATTTTCTTCATTTATTCTCGCTACAATGATAAAAAAGAAAATTACACTCAGGCGTATATTCCATCATGATGTATGGCGCTATACAATTGATTTCGATTACAACTCAGAGCTTATCTCCCTGCTAAAAGGAATTAATGGGGCAACATTTAGTGGATCTCTCAAATGCTGGCATGTGCCATGTGATGAAACAACTCTTAAGAAGGTGCTGACAGTTTTTAGAGGTACGGCGGATATTGACATTTCCCATATAGCTTTGCCCTCCGAAAGGAATAATGTATTTTCTCCTGTTTTATCTGATTCTCAAAACCTGACGGATCATGATAATGATAATCAGGGATTAAGTGTCCTTCCTCCTCCGGTTGTGATCAGAAAAAAAGCTGCCTCTTTTGAATACATCGGGAGATTCGGTGCTGTGAGGTTTTCGATTAATGAAACGGACGGGAGGTTGGCAATAAAGTTTTTGGGGAAGTACAATCCAGTCTGGATTGAGGAGATGAAAAGCTATGGTCCGGTTTATTACGATAAGAAAAACAAGGAATGGCTGCTTCCATGGTCACAAATGACAGTAGATTCTTTATCCGACTATTTTATAACACAAGGCATAAAGGTAAATGTCGTGAAGATTTCCATTCCCGATGTTGTAAAGGAATTAAGAGTTGATCATGGATCAGAAATCAGGAACAATGTTCTCGGATCGGAAGCATATAAGGGGATAGAGATGGTTCGCTGTTATCTTGATGAAAAGAGATACAGCAGACATACTGTGGAAGCTTACATTTCTCATCTGCAACTATTCTTTAAATATTTCAGTAACAAGACTCCCGGAAATATTTCCGAGGATGACATTTCTGCTTTTTTACATGATCACATTACCACCAATAATTATTCTGCTTCATATCAGAATCAGTTTATTTCGGCGGTAAAGATTTTTTATGGTTTGTATGGAAGAAGCCATATCAGTATTGACTCACTTGGACGTCCCCGAAGGAGCAGGACATTACCAAAGGTTTTTTCAAAGGAAGAGGTAATTAAGATTCTGAATTCATCAACTAACACGAAGCACAAGTTAATATTATGGATGATCTATTCATGCGGATTAAGGCGTAGCGAAGTGACAAATATCAGGTTAAAAGATCTCGACAGGGAGAGGAGTATTTTGGATATCAGGGAAGGTAAGGGAATGGTTGACAGGATTGTTCCCATTTCACCAAAAGTTTGGGAAAAGATTGACAGTTACATTAATAGTTATAAGCCTGTCATCTGGTTATTTGAAGGTCAGGCAGGAGGCAAGTACTCAGTTGAGAGTGTCTATCGTGTTTTCAAGGAAGCATTAAGGAAGTCGGGAATTAAGAAGGATGTCGGGGTACATAGTTTACGGCATAGTTATGCCACACATCTTCATGAGAGTGGTTTGGATATAAGGTACATACAGGAATTGCTGGGGCACAAGAGTACCCGTACAACAGAGATTTACACCCATGTCAGCAGGCGTAATCTGATAGCTATTCGCAGTCCGATAGAGGATCTTGATGTTAAATGAAAGTATACCGGAGTAATCTTTTTTCTCAGGTAGATATTACCTGTAGCGGATATAATTGAGTAGTTTGTAAATCTTTAAAGCGTATTCAGCTTCTAATATTTAGTAGGCATCATTGTTGTCCGCTTAAATTATGTTACTCCCCCACTGGATTTTATGGAGAAATGCAACTTTTTTCGGACAATATTATGTTCCTGGGGGCTTGTCCCATTAATAAAGTTCCTGCTGTTTTTGATATTAAAGAAGAGATGAAATCTACAGGATTGACATGATTGATCCCACATATTGACATGATTGATCCAAAACATAATCAGGAATGAACATAATTCATTATCAACCTACCCCTATTAATCGGGAGAGCTCAAAGAAGTTAAACATATGAGGTTCACCTTCCTCGGCTGGGACCTTTAAAATTAAATTATATATATATGAATACAAAGTAGTGTTAACATCTGTAAAATGGGTAAAAAATTACAAAGTGTTCAACAGATACTGTACTTCGGGATATTCATGATCGTATAAACAAACAAATATTTCGTAATGATGCTGTTGGTTGACGAAGTACAAATTATGAATAAATTGATATAATTGATATTTAGACCTTGCCAATCAGGTTAACAAAAAACGGAGAATTAATAATTGCCTCCATTCACAAATCGTTAAAAGTCCAAAAACATAATCATATCTCTCGTTTGCACGCATTATTATGTAACTTTATTACTCATATAAATGAGTTAGGTTTAATTCGTGGCTGCACTTGAGCATCTTAAAAATCAAAATCATAAATAGAAACACAGATAAAAAAATGGAAATTACTATTACTACTAAGTTAGATTTCAAAAAGTATTCAAACTTGATGTTTAGGCTTACTTATCGCAAGCCGATGATGATTGTTTTAACTATTCTCGGGTTTATAATGTTAATTACAGCAATATTATATTTTGTTGGTATTCCAATACCCTTTAGTAGCACTCCATTCTTCCCTTTATTTTTTGGTATCTATACATTACTATTACCACTTTTTATTTATAGAACTTCAAGGAAAAATTTTTCCACACATAAACGTTTACATGAACAGATAACTTATGAATTTAACGATGGAAAAATTCTTATTACTGGTGAATCGTTCAAATCAGAGATGGACTGGGTAAGTCTTTATCAAATTGGTGAATTACCAAATTGGATACTACTATATCAGAATCGAATGATCGCAAGCGTAATCCCGAAAGATGCATTTGGAGACAAATTACTAGAATTTAAAAATTTTGTAATAAGTAAAGGACTCAAAAACAATCTACTGAAATAAGAACTAAACCTAACACGGACAATAAAGGTAAGTTGTTTGTCACGGTTTTTGCATGAGCTCCTGCACCGCAGAGAAATTTGTAATGGTCTTAAACCCGGACTCGCGCCATTGCACGTAATCAGAATCCTACAACTGGACTATTTTCCGGCTTCGAGACAGTTAAACGGCGCCTACGCTGCTCCACAAGCCGCTCCTCAGATTTGTATAACTGGACTAATTTGTTTTTCCGCCTGAGCTTGTACCGCGACACTCATCTAACGCATAAAATTTGTACCCTGACTGCAAAAACACGCGCCATACCTGTCTTGCCACCGGGACTACTTTGTGGCTAAAGCACCAGGACCGGTGGCCGGATGGCTGCGCCAGGTAACACAACCTCCCTTTATTGCCGGGCCGTTATGGTTAATTCGATGCCTATCAATGCATTAGACTGATGGAAATTAGCATCATTTGAAATCTGACAGACTCCACTCTTTAAAAACTAAATACCCAATCCAATGAAACAAGATTTGTTAAAGTTTATCATTCAGCGATATGATAGCTATTATAACGCTGCAAACACAAAGGGTAGTTTTCTACTCGGTTTTAACACTTTTCTCTCAGGGGCGATTTTTGCCTCATATAAGGGACTAATGACAATGGTTGGTCCAAATAATTTGTGTCTTTTTAATACTCTGATTGTTATACTATTAATCCTTTGTGCATTTTCAATATTCCTAATCTGCATGGCTATTATTCCATATTTAAAATCTGGAAATTCCCCAAAAACTAAATATCATTCTCTTCTATTCTTCGGATCAGTCTCTGATTATAATGAAGACGAATATTGTGCTGCAATTAAAAATAGTTCTGATTCTGATCTTGAAGATGACATGTGCAAACAAGCATGCGTATTAGCACATGGTTTAAGAAAGAAATATAACCTACTATTCTTTGCAGGATGGATAATTCCAATTGAAATAATAATTCTATTGACTTTAATACTGCTAATAATAATCTAATATGGAACTTTTCGAAAACTACATTGATGATATCGACGGAATCATTAAGAAGAAAAAAACCGCCTCGTTTAAAAAATTTGACAATTCAACAAAATACTTAAGGGAACAAAATGAAGTTGGAGTATATAATGAGAGAGGTCAATTAAATGCTAGACCCATCGAAAATACACCAAAAGTATTAGCCAAATTTGATCATTCTCTTATGGCCCAGCTATTTGGTGTCCATAAATATTCTGTGAGTCAACCAATAATAGGTGATCATCCAGACTTTAAGTATATTCAACAGAATGAATATGAAAATCATTATGCTGTCTCATTATTCCTTGATATTAAAGGATCAACATCTCTTTCAAAAAAGTATGATCTTTTGCAAGTAAGACTGATAAAAGACACCATTTTAACCTTAGCTATCCATGTATGTTCATTTTTTGGAGGTCATATACAGAGACTTCAGGGCGATGGAGTGTTTGTATACTTTGTACGTAGAGAACAGCATCCAAATGATGCCCTAATAAACTCACTTAATGCAAGCTCCATGATGTGTTTCTTTATGAACTATGTGATGAATAAATACTTTAAAAAGGAAGGTATTGATCCTCTAAAAGTTAGGATAGGAATTGATTATGGAGATAATGAGAATGTGTTATGGTCAAGGTATGGTTTAAGTTTTTGCAATGAGCTGACAACGACAAGCCTTCATACTGATTTAGCGTCCAAATTGCAATCCGAAGCAAATTCAAATGGGATTATGCTTGGACATAACATTGTAGAAAAACTTGATATTCGCGAAAATTTAATCATAAATAATATCCAAGATCCTTATATTTTCGATGATTATAAGAAATATGATTTCAAATGGGAGGACTATTTAAGGACCTTTGACTTTATAAAATGGAATCCTAATCGCGAATTAATGCTTGAAATCCCTCAGTTTAGACTTCTTTGTTCGATCGCTGAAAAGGATTCAATAAACTTCAAGACATATCCGCAAAACCTATTCTCGATCCCAAAAGATTATAAAATCAAGTTCGAACTTCAAAAAAGTGGATCACAATACCATAAAACACCCACCGAAAAAATTGAGTGGAAAATTAAAAATACAGGTAAGGAAGCTTTACTTAAACATGAAGAGTCTCCAGATATATCCAAATTTAATGATACTTCAGAAGCTAGTGTGACAGCCGCCTACTTAGGTCATCATGATATGGAATGTAAAATTATTAGGGCACATTCAGACAATCTAAATGTTAAACATTCCGTATTTGTACAAGGGGATAATTAAGAAAAATAACGAACTAACCATAACACGGACGGTATGTTTAATAGGCTTGTCACGGTTTTTGCTTTGCTCCTTCCCTCAAGACAAATCTGTTATGGTTCATGCACCCGGACACGCTCATCTGCTCGCAATATAAATCCAGTACACCTTGACAGTTTTCTGGCTTCGATCAGTTTTGTACCGCGACACTGCGCCAGTACTACCAACCAAATTTGTAACCGGTGATAAGTTTGCGGCTCTGATAAGCCTTGTACCGCGATCGCGCCAAAACTCAATAAAATTTGTACCATGACGGCAAAAACGCGCGCCAAACCCTCCTTGCACCGTGACAGTTTTGTGGCCCCGCTGGCGCGGGGTATCTGGACTCTGCCCGGTGCTGTCGTCGGGTTACGCCTACTAAAACATACCGCCGGGCCGTTATAAGCAATTCGCGTCCGACCTTGACCCATAATTATCATCTAGACAATCTCGAAAATAGAATGTAAACTTGTTCCATCTAAAAAGTACA
The DNA here is from genome assembly GCA_021371855.1 of Bacteroidales bacterium. GTDB lineage: Bacteria > Bacteroidota > Bacteroidia > Bacteroidales > VadinHA17 > LD21. The sequence continues at coordinate 177,595 of JAJFVL010000008.1, forward strand.
ATATGCCGTTTACTTTTTCACATCCTGCACTAGTTCTCCCTTTGACATATTTGCCAAAGAAATGGTACTCATTATCAGGATTAATTATAGGCAGTATGACACCCGATTTTGAGTATTTCATCCGCATGAAAATTCAAAGCAATTACGGACATACTTTAGCAGGCATTTTTTACTTTGATCTATCAATTGGAATTCTTATAGCTTTTATTTTTCACAATCTAATACGTGATTCTCTATATAAAAACCTACCTAGATTCTTACAAATCAGACTTACTGGATTTCAAGAATTCGACTGGAATAGATTTTTTATTAAGAACTGGCTTGCAATTTCAACCTCAATCCTAATCGGCGCAGCATCTCATTTACTTTGGGATAGTTTTACACATAAATTTGGATATTTCATAGAAATATTCCCAGTGCTTACAAATAGAATCATTCTCTTAGGACATTCATTCCCTTTTTATAAGATATTACAACATTCGAGTACTTTAATTGGAGGACTAATAATTCTTTACGCATTTTTTAAGCTGCCGGTTAACTCAGTCTCAATTAATTCTATTGATCTAAGATATTGGGTAGTCGTTATTTTAGTATCTGCTTTTATTTTAGTTATTAGGTTCTTAACCGGATTGGATATCAGATTAATTGGGCAAGTAATCGTGACAATTATTTCAGCAACCATGATCTCTTTAGCCGTGACTCCACTCTTGATTAGAAAAAAGTAAAAAACTGCTTATAACACGGACAATATGGGTAAGTTGTTTGTCACGGTTTTTGCTTTTGCTCCTGCACCCAAGACAAATCCGTAATGGCTCTTGCACCCGGACACGCGCATCTGCCTACAATAAAAATCGTGCACCGTAACAGATTTCTGGCTTCGAGACAGCTTGTACCGCGACACTGCGCCAGTGCCCCCAACAAAAATCCTGTACCGTGATAGTTTATCGGCTCCGATTTAACTTGTACCGCGACACGCGTAATGCTCAAAAAAATTTCTACCATGACGGCAAAAACACGTGCCATACCCTCCTTGCACCGTGACAGCTTTCTGGCCCCGAGTACTCGGGGTACCGGGACCCTGGCCCGGTGCTTGCGTCGGGTAACACAACCTCCCCATATTGCCGGGCCGTTAGCACAAACATTTAGAAACTAGACCATTATCCCTCGCTCCTTATTTAATATGTTTCACCTTGACAAGATAGTTTCTGCCCTTATTCCGGGACCTGCCCCTTGCTCGATTGACAATTTACCTACCCGCCGCCATCAAAAAACTGCTGTTAAAAATTAACAATACTGCTTCTTACTGGGACTCTGCCATCGCGCGACGAATAAATACTTGTGCTAACCTCAAAAGGAATTAATTTATTCATAAGTTATTGATTATAATATTGGAACGAATTTTGAAGCAAATATTACAACCCCAATTGTTTAAATACAAAATTTAACCAGTATGAAAATATTTAATTGCTTCTTTGGTAAAATTTCAATTGTACTTCCATTAATTTTTTTTCTATTTGGTTCTAGTTGTAAAAAAGAAAGTAGGAGTCTAGTCCTTAATCAAAATGACACATTAAAATTCACAGGAACCTTTAAGTTTATTAATTCTACAACTGACTTAGGAACTATTTCTCTTAGAACATCTACAAATTTTTATGATTGTTCGACTAGTCTACCATATGGACATGGGGCAGGGAAAATATTAATCGATGATTCTTCAATTGATTTTGTGGATACACTTTTTTTCGTAATCCCGGCTATTTATGGACCATCATTTGTTTTAAGTGGGGAATATAGTTATCAATTTGATGGTAAATCACTTAAAATAAAAACAAACAAAGAAAGTTATAACCTGATCTATAATTTAAAACTAGATTAATAATAATGCATGTGCTAACACGGACGGTTTAATTAATTGGCTTCGGCAGCCCGGACAAGTTCGTAATGCATGAGAAAGTCTATAATATCAAATTTAAGCCACTTATTCAACCTTAGGCACCTTGACTAATCCTGCTGCCGAGACAAAGTCAATAGGGCTGCCGGCCGACGCTCTGGTGCCTTGTTTTTTGCTGTCATCTGGACAATTTTATCTTGACACAAAACTTTCAGCCATCTACCGGGACTGGCAAAAAACAAGGCACCCCGACACGGACGCCAACTCATTAAACCGCCGGGCCGTTAGCAGCAACCAAATTCCTGCAACCATGATAAATCTTCTTGATCGAGAGAGTATTAACTCCTGCAAAAAACGTAGCCCATGGACATTGGGTAATGAAATCCTGTATAAAATGTGCTCTGACAATTTCACTCACGAAACTGATGAGAAAATTGTGGCTAAAGTATGGCTGATTGGAAGATCTTATGCAGCTTCAGTAGAAAGAAGAAAGAACAAAGATCCAAATGAAGAAAGTGACAATTTTTATACCTCCATAATTGTCAATACTCTCAAAGAATGCTTGTTGGATCAAAAATTAAAAGAGCTAAAATCTTTACCCAACCTAGATACAAATACCCTTAGAAAAACCATTGAAACTCATTACTATTTGACTAATTTGCTTAACAATATCACTGATTTAAACAATAGGACTTTTAGTTCAAAATATTTGCACTTTCATATACCTGAGCTATTCTTTATTTACGACAGTAGAGCAGCAAAGGCAATAAGCAGATTCAAAATTAAAATTCCAAGAAATTTCTTTAAATCTCAATTTAAATGTGATAATATTTATGCACAATTTTCTTCAAAATGCTTCTTACTCAGAGAGCAGATTGAGAAAGATTTTGGTATCCAACTAACACCTAGAGAATTAGACAACTTATTATTAATGCGTATTTAGAGAAATTTATGGCGGAATGTGTAAAATGTGGTGCATATACCAAATACAATGGTGGATTATGTACAAAATGCTATTCGGAGAAAAATTCTGACGATATTGATTTTGAAGAGAGCAATGGCTTAACTGAAAAAGAGAGGAATTACAGGTACGGGATGATAAAAGGCCGTATTGCTGAAACGCTTATTCAAGAATTATTCTTAAGTCTTGAGTACAACGTCTTTAGATATGGTATGGAAAACACAATACCTGGAATCATGGAACTGTTGAAAGGTGTCAGATCTGATGTTGCCCAAGAGATCAGGAGAATGCCAGATTTTGTAATTCAAAACCCAAAGACAAAGGATGTTTATTTTGTTGAGGTAAAGTTCCGTGCAAACGGAGAATTCAAAGCAAAGGATTTGCCAAAAAACTATCCCTACACCAATGCTTATCTTATACTAGTTTCAAAGAAGCACATCAAGTGTTTAACAGTCCAAGAACTACTCGATGGGAAAGAAATAACTCCTGAATCAAAAAACTATCTAGGCAACAGAAAAGAATTTGATTTAGATAAAGATGTAATAATTGACTTCTGCAATTTCGCAATACAGTTTTTCGAGAGTGTTTAATATAAATGGCAGCTGCTAACACGGACGGTAGGGTCAATAAGCTTGTCACACTTTTTGCTTTTGCTTTTGCTCCCAAGACAGATTTGTAATGATTCTTGCACCCGGACACGCGCATCTGCCTGCAATCAAAATCCTGCACCATGACAACTTTCTGGCTTCGAGACAGTTTCTACCGCGACACTGCGCCAGTGCTCATTTTGTAACATTTGTTACATATTGACAGTTTCGTATCACTTATAAAACTTGTACCGCGACACGCGTAATGCTCAATAAAATTTGTACCTGGACGGCAAAAAGTGCGCCATACCCTCCTTGCACCGCGACAGTTTTCTAGCCCCGCTGGCGCGGGGTACAAGGACTCTGCCCGGATGCTGCGTTGGGTAACGCTTACTGAACCCTACCGCCGGGCCGTTAGGGGGCATGCTCGGTGCGAAAAAATTGGCTTAAGCAGTATCTTTTATAATATTCAGATAATATAAAAACACTCTGCATTTTATCAGAATCTGACCATACCACACATTGACTATGCCTTCACGCCGTCACTTATAATGTTTCCAGTGACACGAAACTTACTTCCATCAACCGGGAACGGGCAATCGCACGCCTGGACTAATAGGTGCTTAAGCCAATTTTAACAGAATTAGCAACTTATGACATTTTACAAGATCGAAATCTTTCATCTT
>JAJFVL010000024.1 GCA_021371855.1 Bacteroidales bacterium
CAGGATTATTCACCGCTGGCGCGGATTTGCAATCCGTGCCAATTACTTTGTTGGAATCCATGTAATATCAATTATATAACATTTTGTTTCTTATAAAATTTATATTCTCAATCAATATTGTTTCCAGGCACGGATTACAAATCCGCGCCAGCAAAGAAATGTCCTGATGTAAGGAATGAGATATTCATTGCAGGATTATTCACCGCTGGCGCGGATTTGCAATCCGTGCCAATTACTTTGTTGGAATCCATGTAATATCAATTATATAACATTTTGTTTCTTATAAAATTTATATTCTCAATCAATATTATTTTTTCCAGGCACGGATTACAAATCCGCGCCAGCAAAGCCAGCAAAGTGACACGGATTAAAAATCCACGCCAGCAAAATGACACGGATTACAAATCCGCGCCAGCAAAGTGAAAGAGAGATGAAAATCCATTTCGATTATATGTAAATATGATCGCAGTTACTTGATGTTAAATTTTATTATGGTTTCATATACTCTTTTTCTGATTTCCTCAGGAGAAGGATTAAGCTCTTCTGAAGTGAATGTCCCTTTTTGTAAATCGATCCTTTCAAATACCATGAGGTAAAGACTAAAGATAATCTCAAGGCTGAGCTGATATTCAGGTTCCAGGAATGGTCTGATTTCTTTTATTATACCGTAGGTTTTCAGCCGGTATTCATCAGCCAGAGAATAATATTCTTTTATAAGGTTGCGAAAATTAGCATTGACCGGACGGCCATTTGCAATTTCTTTCAGGTACTGACGGGTCAGACTGTTCCTGACTATAAGGTCATCGGCAAAATAATTCAGATTATTCAAATGGTCTTTCTGGAAATCGCGGATAATATGAACAAGATAACTGAATATAGCGCAGGGAGTTGCTGCCTCTTTGACATTAAAAGCCGGATTGTGATATTCTCCGTTTTCTTTTTTCAGTCCGGTAAGATGAACAAATATTGAAGCAGGAGCAACAGATGCTCCCTGTGAATAGTCGAGAAAAGAATTCAAAGTTGGAAATCCATCATTGTTAATGTCGTAGATCATCGATTTTCCAAATGCCTCGAGCGGCCACAGAGGTATTTTGAATCTTTCAATTGTATCAAGAAGTTCTTTTTGTGATGGATCGTTTTTTTCTGAAATAATAATCGATTTAAGCCACTCTTCGACATTTTCAGTGAATTGTTTCCTTTCATCAGGGGCGATCATCTTATTGACAGCCTTATGATTATCGATGAGATCATCAATTTTCCGCATGAATTTATAACATACCTTTGCGGCATGAAATCTTTCCTTGTCCCAGAAGTTTGCAGCAATGAGGATATTGGGATGATCCTTTATCTTTTGAAAATCAATTGTGTTGAAGATCTCAATAAATTTATCCTTTTGTGAATTCATTGTATTCGCAGGTTAAGATAAAACTGTTTTTTCTTCTTTTAAAATTCGTTCCGAGACCAGTTTTGCCGATAATAATACGTTTGGAATCCCGTTTCCCGGATGAGTACTTCCTCCTGTAAAGTAAAGATTTTTATATTTATCATGACGGTTATGGGGGCGAAAATAACCCATCTGAAAAATACTATGGCTGAGACTTCCGAAAACGGAACCCCGGGAAATATTACATGCACTTTCCCAACTTTCGGGCGAGTAGCAGATTTCGAATTTGATATGATCTTCAAGATCATCCAATCCAAACTTTTTAAGCCGTTCAAGTACGGCAGAACGGGTAATCTGTTTAAGTTTGTTCCAGTCCTGGCCGACTTTTTTATCGACATGGCCGGCCCCGACTACGACAGAAAGAGTATCCTGCCCGAATGGAGCTGCATCTGCATCGGTTCTTGCAGGCGCATGAACATAAAAGCTTGGTTTATCATCAACCAGTTTATCTTTAAAAATTATATCGAGGTTTTTGCAGTAACTATCCGACAGAAACATATTATGGTGTCCTAGTTGAGGATATACTTTATCGACACCCCAGTGAAAACAGATTGCCGAGCAGGAATATCTCTTCCGTCCGAGCCTGGCTGAGGCCCGTCTGTCGGGCAACAATTCACGGTAAACATAAGGAAGATCAGCGTTTGCGACTATAATATCTGCTTTTATTTCATTCCCGTTGTCCAATAGTATGCTTTCTGCCTTATTCCCGTTTGTGACAATTCTGGTCACAGGCATATTGAAGTGAAACATGACTCCGGATTTCTCAGCAGCATTATATAATTTTTGTACAACAGAGTACATTCCCCCTGTTGGGAAGAATGATCCGTCTTTCAATTCTACTGCAGGTACCATTGCAAACAATGCCGGTGAATTAAAAGGGCTCTGCCCGACATAAATATTCTGAAATGTGTAAGCCATCCTCAGATGAGGATGTTTAAAAAATCTTTTCGTAAAACTATTGTGTGTGAGGAGTACTTTCAGTTTTACAAGGATATTAATATTTCTGAAGTTGACAAATTCAAAAATGTTGTAAAAATTCCTGCCGATCAGTTTGTCAAGAGCGATCTCAAAGAACTTGTACCCTTTGGAGACATATTGCTTTGATTTCTTGAAACTGCCGGGCTCAATCCTTTCGAGTTGCGCTTCCATCTTTCTTTCATCAGTTGAGAATGAAAGGGTTTCACCATCGTCAAAATAAATTCTGTAAAGAGTTTCAAGAGGGGTGATGTCGCCGTTTTTGTTAAATTCAATCCCTAACGATCCGAATATGTTTTTGTAGATCCCGGGCATAAGGAGCATTGTTGCACCCAGATCGAATCTGTGACCATCGCGGATCAACTGGCTGCAACGGCCACCGGCAGATGAATTCTTTTCATATATATTTACTGAATATCCGTTTTTTGCAAGATATACAGCTGTAGTAATTCCTCCTATTCCTGCTCCTATTATAACCGCTGTTTTGTTTCCAGGCATATTTTTTATCTCTGAAGTGATGGGTAATTTTTTTTGTAAAAGACGGTTTATAAAAATATATGTCCCGTAATTTTACCTGTAAAGTTAAAATTTCTATTAAAGGAAATCATTATTTCAGTAATTTCAACACAGGTTCTGGCCAAAATCATGAAGACATGGCATTTCCGATAAAACCGGGAATGACACTTTTATTGGCCGTTCAAGGCTTTTATTTTTGTATCGCGGGCGAAGAAAAACATCAGAACTGCCGAAATTAAAGCAGTTGCTGCACCAAAGTAGAATGGAACGCCCGAGTTGACTTTATCGTAAAGTAATCCTGCTATTAAACTTGCCGGTAACAGGGTAATACCAATCAATGCATTATAAATACCCATAGCGGTGCCTTTCTTATTATCATCAATTATATCGGAAATGAAAGCTTTTTGTATCCCGTCGGTTGCTGCTGAATACAGACCATACAAAGCAAAAAGGAGCACAATGGCGATTACACTTCCGGTCACACCAAACCCGTAATAGACTATTGCATAGATCAGGAATCCGGCAATGAGGATCTTCTCTTTTCCTATCCTGTCAGAAAGCGAACCTATCGGAATTGCCAGTAACACTGACACAATGCTGGTGACCAGATATACCAAAGGGATAAATGCAACTTTTACACCTACTTCATTGGCTTTAACCATCAATAATGCATCAGTTGAATTTCCAAGCGTAAAAACAAAAACGATGATCAGAAAGAGATAATATTTCCGTGGAAAATCTTTAAAATGGAATTTTTTGAACAGACTTTCCTTGTTTTTTTTCGCCTCTTTTATGCCAAAAATTATAACGAAGATGCTTAGGATTGCCGGTATCCCCGCAAACAAAAAAATACGTTTGTAGTCACCGGGGTAAAATATTAATAAGGCAAATGCAGCCAATGGGCCAACTATTGCACCGCTGTTGTCCATCGCTTTTTGCAGTCCGAAACTTTTCCCGGTTTCACCGTTTGTTACAGATCCGGCTATCAGACTGTCACGTGGAGCAGTTCGGATCCCTTTGCCAAACCTTTCTATAAAACGAAGGTACAAGACCTGCAAGGGCGAAATTACAAACGAATACAGAGGTATAATAATAGCAGAAATCCCGTATCCTATCAACATGAATGGTTTGTTTTTGCCAATTTTATCGCTCCAGAAACCCGACAATGTTTTTACAAGTGCGGCAGTGCTCTCGGCTATTCCCTCAATCAGCGATAAACTGGTTTTTGAAGCACCGATTGAGAGCAAAAACATAGGCATTACCGAGTAAACCATCTTTACGGAGGTGTCGGTAAGAAAACTGGTCAGGCCGGTGAACAGTATATTCCTGTTAAATCCAAAAAACCTCTTTTCCTTGTTGAGATTACTTTTTGTTCTCATTATAATGTTATATATCCCTCTCCTTTTTACTATTGATTACTATTTTGTTTAGTTTATTCTGGCAATTTTTTTCAGCAATTCAATCAGTATCAACGTTTCTGTTTCGCTCAATGCCGATCTTACTTTTTCCGTCAGACGTTCTCTTGCCATTTCGAGAATGGAATTTATCTGCATTCCTTTTTCTGAAACATGCAAATGCATGCATCGTCTGTCCTCATCTGACTTTACCCTTACAATATAACCTTTGGCAACCAGTTTATCTATCAGTACTGAAACTGTCGGTTTTGTCAGTTTTAATTCTGATGCAATCTCAGAAATGGATGGATTTTGCATTCTGACAATAACACGGAGATAATGCAGTTGCTGGTGAGTCAGGTCGTTAAAATCAAATTTATTGATAGTTTCCTCTACCGCTTTTTCAATCAGGACAGAAAGGTAGGTGATGGAATCTTTGAGATTGTCCATTTCAATTATTTTGTATAAAAATAGTTAGCATATTCTAATAATTATTAATATCTAAATAAAAAACATAATTATTTTTAGAGAAAGAGATTAAGAGGGACTAATGTATCGTTACAGACCGTTTCAGCGGGAAGCAGGATTTAAGAGTGTACTTTTCTAAAAATCCAGTGTCTCTGGAGCATGAAGTTAAAAACTATGGAAACAAACAGATCCGTAATAATACGGCTGAGCTTATAGTCGATTTTCATAAAAGAAGTAATAAAATATGTTCCTGAAGTTTTTAGCACAATGCTGTTTAGTACCATAAGCACAAATCTTGAGAATTGTTTCCAAACAGGGAACTTATAAGGAAGTTTCCTTGAATGGAATGTCCAGCTTTTATTTAACGAAAAATTGACAACAGCTCCCACGATCCCCCCAATGACAATAGAAATTGTGTAGGGTACATCCAGGAATTCAGTGAGTAAAATCATTATAAGGTAATCGACAATACCTCCAATGAATGAAGAAACCTGAGCCTTGGCGAAAATAAAAAGATGTTCAATCATGTCATCCGTAATAATTTCATTTATTTCTGATACTTCGAGATGTAGATTGGGCTTTTTAAAAATTTTAACTCGCAGGGTTGATTGTTATATTATACAAATTTTGCATACGTATATCAGTGCTGGCTATGACATCGGCACAATCCTTCAACTCTTTTGTGACAGCTTCGATTTTCTCATCGGGAAACTTGTATGACAGTTCATGTTCCAGAGAAGCCCAAAAATCCATAGCGATTGTACGTATTTGAATTTCAACCTTCACAGGTTCTGGACCGGTTGATAAAAATACCGGAACCTCAACAATGAGATGCAGGCTGCGGTAGCCATTTGGTTTGGGATTCTTAATATAATCCGAGATTCTTATCACCTCGATGTCATCCTGTGAAGTAAGGAGATCCGCTATTAAGTAAATATCATCAATATATGAGCAGATGACGCGTACACCTGCTATGTCAGTAAGGTTTTCCCTTGCTGATCTGACACTGAGTTCAAGACCGCGCCGGGCCAGTTTATCTAAAATACTTTTTGGCGTTTTAACCCTGGTCTTTATCTGATGAATAGGATTACGATCCTTTCCGTACGTGAATTCATCATTCAGGTTCTCGAGCTTCGTGGCAATTTCTCTTGTCGCCGAAAGATAAAGATTTTCAGTCTCTAAAAATGATCGAATGGCTTTCATGGTTGCCTCCGGTAAAAAACCATCCGTCATCCCGTCAAAAAAATAAGCTGCTCTTGTATGATCAATTTCCATAAGATGTCCTTTTTTACAAAGATAGTTAGATCATTCTAATTATTAATAACAGTCCATATTACCCGGGTAAAGAATTAATGTTAAAGAAGGTCAGTAGTTGGTTTTTAATAATATCTTTTTATTTCCCCTCATCTTAAAGATCCAGTTTTTAAAAGGTTCGGGACCGAATGTACTATACGCATCGTTCGAAAACCCGTAACCTTCAGTCGGTTTGCCAATTCTGTTTGTTTCAAGATTACCGTTCAGGTTTTCATCATGAAAAAAGCAAATGGCATATCCTGAAGCTTTGAGATTTTTAATTAGGATAACACTTTTCTTTTCTGTTATTGTCCCTTTCTGCTGCGTTATAAGATTATGATTTTGATCAAACAGCTGCATCATTACTAAACCTTTGTTGTTTTTAAGATTAGTTATCTCAACTTCAAGATCAAATTGCGGAAAAACAAGATTTGAGATCATTATAAGTACCAGATTAAAAAAAACAGCTTTTCGCATGGATCGATCTATTTGATAAATGGTGTTTTAAAAAGGTACTCTCCGGATGATATTCCGCACAAGGTTTTACCATTGGCTTCCGATATAACCTTTACTTCCCTTGATTCTGCAATTGGGATATTGTTTTCTGTTATTCTGGTCGGATCACTCTGGGGTACAGCTACAACTGCTTTGCAGTTTACAGGGATGTTAACCCTTATAGTGAGAATATCTTTTTCAATTTTCCACGAGCTTCTGATCTCACCATGGATAGAGTTTGTTTTTGCTTCGGCCCACGTCAGATCTCCTACAATTTCAGGTGTTATCAGAATATTGTCGTACGATCCGGAATCTGCGACCTGGCGTATACCGCAGATTCCGCTGTAAAACCATTCCATTAAGTGGCCAAGCATCATGTGATTGTTAGATACATACTTTAATGCTGCCCACGATTCGGTAAGAGATGTAGCTCCTTTTGAAACCTGATAGCCGTAACCCGGGACATCTGTTTTTGAATTCATCTCATAGATCAGTTGTGATTGTCCTTCCTGCTCAAGAACTCTCAGGAGGTACCTGTATCCTATATCACCTGCAGTCAGCGCTTTGTTATTTTCATTTATTGATTTAACAAGATTTTCAACGACATCGTTTTTACAACTGTCATCAACCATTCCGAAAAAAAGCGGCATGGAATAAGCTGTCTGACTGCCTGTAGAATATACTTTTGAAACACTGTCGAAGAATTTTCTATTGAATTCTTTCCTGATCTCTTCAGCTAAGGTTTTGTAGTAAAGAGCATCTTCCGTTTCACCAATCAGATCTGCCATTTTGCCCAGGAGCCTGGTGTCGTAGAAATATATCGATGTGGCAGTCACAGTTTTTGGGGTAAGTTGCGCTACACCCGGCGACTTTGGACCAAGATCGAACCAGTCGCCTAATCCGTGAGAAAGGATATGGTTCTCCGACAATCCCTCCAGATAATTCAAATATCTTTTCATCATTGGGTATGCTTTTCTGACAGATTCAATGTCGCCATACCATTCATACATATACCATGGTAAAATTACACAGGCACTTCCCCATTCCGGAGAATCACGGAATCCCCCGGAGAATGGTACAAATTCAGGAGCAATGTCAGGGACAAGTCCGTTCTCCAGTTGCGCTTCCATCATGTCGTCAATGATCTTATCGTAAAAGTTATGTATGTCGTATATGAATTTTATTGACCCTCCCATGAGATGAGCCTGTTCCAGCCAGCCAAGCTTTTCCCTGTGAGGGCAGTCGGTTGAAACGCTGGCCATATTGCTTTTTATCGACCAGTTGATCAGATCATAGATTGAATTAAAAAGTTCATTGGAACATTTAAATGCACCGGTTTCAGGTGATGAGTTCCTTGTATGCAAAAGCTGGATATCCCTGATTACCGGCAGATTGCCGGGATTGGGATAACCGGCAGGTAACGCTCCATCTGCCTGAACATATCTGAATCCGTAATAAGTAAACCTTGGCATCCATATCTCTTCATTTTCACCTTTCAGAGTATAACTGAAACGGAAAGGACTACCGGTAGCTTTTTGTGTCACAATTGAATCCTCTCCAAGCAGTTCGCCAGGGATGAAACGGACTTCCTGCCCTTTTTTACCTTTGATTTTTATTTTGATTATACCTGAAGCGTTCTGTTCAAAGTCATAAACATAAATACTGTCCTTATGAAATGAGATTTTTTTATGATCGATAACTTCAGAAACTTTCACAGGGTAGTCATTTTCCGGTCTGAGAATCCCAAGGGGTTCTTTTACGATCATAGCCTGTCTCCAGGCAGCATCGTTGAACCGGGGAGTGTTCCATCCATCCTGCTCAAGCCGTGCATCACAATCTTCTCCGCCGTAGATGCTTGAAAATGTGATTGGGGAGGGGCTGGTCTTCCAGCTTTCATCACTCACGATAATCTCTTTTGAACCATCACTGTAACGGATCTCAAGTTTCAGTATCATTTTCGGAGCTCCGTAAGCTATCACAAGTTTTCTGTAACGCTCCCGGTTTATATTATAGAACCCGTTTCCTACAATGACTCCGAGTGCATTCAGCCCACGGGTAAGATTTTCAGTGACATCAAACGTGTTATAAAAACATGTTTTACGGTAATCGGACCATCCGGGAGAAAGAAAATGATCACCGATCCTGTTCCCATTGATAGATAATTCATATTGACCAAGCCCGCTGATAAAGACATAAGCCTGAGTGATCTTCTTTTCAAGTGGAACCTCTTTCCGGAAGTACGGGACCACACTTCTTTTTACAGCAACGTTCCCAAGGTTATCACCATTGCCATGAACTCCCGGTACCAATAATAATGAATCAGGGATCTCTTCATATCCGATCCATCTTGCTCCGCTCCAGTCCACTTTCTCAAACAGACCGGTGACAAACTCCCCTGGTTCACTCCACGAAGATGGCTTATCGTTTCCATCCCATACACGAACCTTCCAGAAATATTTTCTGCCTGGTTCCAGCCGGGCTCCACGATATGATATCCATGAAGATTTCCCTGCTACGATCTTACCGGTATCCCAGACATCTCCCTTCCCTTTGTTAATTATTCCCCTGGCTGAGCTGACAACGATCTGGTAAGCTGTCTGTATCTGGTCCCTTTTATCAGATTTAAGGATCCAGCTGAAGTCCGGGACATTTCCCGTACCAACAGGATTTTCAATTCCATTACATTTTATTTGCGAAACCGAGATGGATGAACCGGAGTTTTTGCAGCTGCAGAGAAACAGAAGCAGAGTAATGGCAATTATTGAAATATGAGTTCTCATTTTATAAGGGGTTAGAAAAATATTATGGTTAATTGTATTAAAATTAATTCAAATTAGGATAGCTCCTCTCACCTGGGGGAGGAGTTGGGGTGAGGCAGATTTTCTATCAGTTCAGTCTCTGAAGACCTTCTGCGAAGAGATATTTTTTTCCTTTTTGGGTATTCTTTATTTCAATTACTTTTCCCGCATAGCTGATTTTTAAAGGATTACCAAGTTTTGAAGTGATCCGGGCCTGTTTAAGCTTCCCGTTTTCCCAGTCAATATCAACCTCAAAGCCTCCGCGGGCCATTAACCCGTGAATATACCCTGTCTTCCATACTGACGGAAGTGCCGGCAGTAATTCAACTTCTCCGGCATGACTCTGCAGGAGCATTTCAGTAATACCGGCAGTACCCCCAAAGTTCCCGTCGATCTGAAAAGGAGGATGGTTATCGAAAAGGTTGTTCAGGGTAGAGTTTTTTAAAAGAGCCAGTACGTTATCGTAAGCTTTTTCACCATCCTTCAAACGTGCAAAAAAATTAATGATCCATGCACGACTCCAGCCAGTGTGACCACCGCCATGGGAGAGGCGGTAATCAATCGTTTTACGGGCAGCCTGAAGATATTCCGGGTTGTTCTGCTGCGTAATCTGGGTTCCCGGGTATAATCCATACAAATGTGATATATGACGATGACCTGGTTCCGGTTCTTCAAACTCCTCGGTCCACTCCATAATGCGTCCGTCTGAGCCTATCTGAACAGGAGCCAGTTTTTCCAGAGTTTTCTCCATCTTTTTACGAAAAGAATTATCAGTATTGAGAATTATGCATGCCTGAATTGTGTTTTGAAGGAGATCGCGGATTATCATGTGGTCCATGGCCGGTCCCATTACCATGCTTGCAACTGCATCTTTTCCGGGAATTTTAAATTTATTCTCAGGTGAAATTGACGGACCTGAGACCAGATATCCTGTTTTAGGATTTTCAACCAGCCAGTCGATACAAAATTCCGAAGCCTCCTTCATTATAGGATACGATTTCGTTCTTAAGTATTCTGTATCACCACCAAACACAAAATGGTCCCAGATATTCTGGCAACTCCAGGCTATGCCCATTGGCCACATTCCATAACCGATTGCCCCGGTGGGTTCTGTGAAATGCCAGGGGTCAGTTGTGTAGTGTGCAACAATCCCGTGCATCCCATATACCTCTTTTGCAGTGCGGCGTGCATTGGGTCTCAATGCATCGATAAAGTCAATAAAAGGTTTCTGAAGCTCGCTGAGATTTGTTATTTCAGCCGGCCAGTAATTCATTTGAATATTAATATTAATATGATAATCGGCGCTCCATGGGGGGCGCATTCCATCAGCCCAGATTCCCTGCAAGTTAGCCGGCAGGTCTCCCGGGCGGGAGCTGCTGATAAGTAAATAGCGGCCAAACTGATAGTACAATTCTATAAGGTCGGTGTCGGTATAACCATTTTTCATTGCGGCTATCCGTGCATCGGTGGTGAAATAATTTCCATCACCCGATCCGAGATCAAGATCAACCCGTTTAAAAAGTAACTGATAATCAGCGATGTGTGCCTTTTTTATTTCGGTATATGACCGGCTCGCAATTGCATTTATCTGTTTTGCAGAAGTAACAGATGGATCGGCTCCGAAATAATCAGTTGCTGCCGTCAGAAATATTGTTACCGAATTTGCTTTCTCAACTCTTATACTATCTCCTTCTGATTTTGTATTTCCACCATCAGCCATCAGTTTGAGACGGGTTGTCATTTTAACGCCAATGCCATTACCAACATGTTCCGACATTGTGATATCATTTCCGGAAACTGAAATCTGTGCCTTATTACCCTCTCGTGAGAGGCGGGTGGTAAATGAAACTGATCCGGGTTTATCTGCGGTGAGTCTTATAACCAGAGCCTGATCAGGAGCACTGGAAAAAAATTCCCTGAGGAAGTTTACTTTATTGGATGTATATGATACTCTTGCAATTGCTTCTTCTATATCAAGTTCACGCCTGTAATTGGTGAATCCCTTCTGAGGACCAAAATCAAGGTAAATATCTCCAAGTGCCTGGTAGGTTGCGAGAGGGTCCTTGGGCTTATTTCCGAGGATTCCATTCTGTGCAAGCTTTTCAGCTTCCTGATACCTGCCGTCAAAAAGGAGTTGCCGGACTTTTGGCAGATTTTTCAGGGCGTCAGGATTGGCATCCCAACGAACTTCTCCTGTCCATACGCTTTCTTCATTCAGCTCAAGTCTCTCGGTTTCAATCCCTCCGAAAACCATTGCTCCAAGTCTCCCATTTCCAATAGGCAGTGCGTCATTCCATGTTGAAGCGGGCTGGTTGAACCAGATTTTCTTTTCTGATAGCACCCCCTGACTGAAACAACAAATACTGTTGCAAAAGAACAGAATATAAAAAAAAAGGGTCGTAAGGAAAACATTTCCGGGTTTCATAACAACAGACTTAATAGGCAGGTAAAATTATCAGAATAAATATAAAATCAATGTATTACATAACAAAACCAAAGATATTGCATAGAATGTAGAATAAAAACATCATGCAATCTACCCGTGGCAACTCTGCAATTGCTGTTAAGGTCGCATAACCGAATTGAGGTTGCTGATTATTTCTTCAGCAGGTCGCGGATCTCTGTTAAAAGAGTTTCCTGTTTTGATGGTGCCGGGGGTACTGAAGGAGCAGCTTCTTCTTTCTTCTTGGCAGCGTTTACAGCTTTAATTACAAGAAATACTGCAAAAGCTATTATCAGGAAATCAAAGCAGACCTGTATAAAGTTGCCATAATTCCAGGTTACAGCAGGGGCAGTTTCTGATGCTGCCTTCATCACTAATTTCAGATCAGTAAAATTCACGCCGCCTATTAACAATCCAAGGGGAGGCATGATAATATCGCTCACGGCAGACGATACTATTTTGCCGAAGGCTGCACCAATAATGATACCTACGGCCATGTCTACAACATTACCTTTCATCGCGAAAGATTTGAACTCATCAATTAGTTTCATAATGTAATGGTTTAAATATTAACTATTTAAAATTATAAGAAAATCCGACGCCGAATATTTCTTTAAATTGAATTTTTGATCCGACAGCTTCCCCGGTTGCGATTGTTCCATCACCATTTTTATCAAAAGGGACCTTGATTTTATCATCATAAATCAGGTCAGTGTTGAAATTGGCTGATATGTATTTATTAACTTTAAAGGCAATCATATTTTCCCAGTTTACAACAATATTCTGGGGATTTTCAATATAATTGGAGAAGAGGTCCATTTTTGAAGTAAACGAAACATTCTTTAGAAATTCGTTTTTGAAATCGTTTTTGGTGTAGATGGTTCTTAAATATCCGCCGATTTCACTCATTGACTTTTTACCAGGAGTTACACCAAAGGCACCTGCATCAGAGAGTGGCTTATTGGACACAAAAGTGAATTTTCCAGTTGCGGGTGCAATAAATGCGCTGAAATATGCATTAGGTTTATAATCTAATCCAATGGCAAGTATAGCATAGGCCGGTGCCAAAAAGTCAGATATCTTATTGGTAACATCAGGATATTTATACCCGGGGGCCATTTGGGTTTTGAAGTTAAAAAGAGCAGAATAATAAAAATTTTTGAATGCCTCCCTGCCGTATTTTGATAAAAAATCGATTTTATCATCAGTTTTCATAGCCCTGGAATCATTCCCTTGTTTCAATAAACCATAGCCAAGATCAAGTGAATTATCCCAGGCTGATTTGCCTTTTTTCAGGTTGGCAAAAACACTGAATATTCCGTTTAAAGCAAATGAATTTTGTCCACCTGCAGCCCAGTTGGTTAGTGAAGTCTGTGCAAGGTTTAAGGCAAGGACTCCCCCTGTTTTCCATCCCTGCGTTGTATCTGCGTGCAGTGTCCTTAATGTCTTCTCAGCTTCCGTTACCTGACTATATATTAATATGTTTAATACAGTAAGTAGTATACTTATAATAACAATTTTCTTTGTCATAGTCCTTTCAGGGTTTAGTTTTACAATTTTTTAAAACCAATACAGCCACAAGGAAAGTGGCTGTATTGTAATTTTAAAGCAGGTACAAGTTATGATGTGCAACTGCTAAATTCGCAAGAGATTACTTTTCAACCTCTTTAATTTCAGCTGTAGGAGCAATTCTTTTTACTGAATCAATGCCATTATCGCGTCCGCTCTGGCTTTTGTAATTCTGGCTTGTGCCAATGATCTGGCTGTTAGCAGCGGTTATTGAAAAACGGAACATTTTTGTTGGCGTCTGTGTTGCAACGACCCTTTTAGGATCTGTTGCGTTTTTCTTTACTGATTCAATACCGTTTAAACAAGCGGCTTTAGTTGTATAACCTTCACTGCTAAGAACTATTTGTCCGTTATCAGCTTTCAGACGAAAGCGGAATTCATTATTTTTCCCGCCCTGGTATACTTCAAACTTTGCCATATTATTAATGTTTTAGTTAATTAAGATTTATATTTTTTCAAATCAGATTACAGATCTACTTTTTAAATAATTTACCCAGCAGGCCTTTGGCAGCTCCCCCGATTAATCCACCCTTGCCTGCACCTCCGAAAATTTCATTAAGCGGCGATGGATCATCATCTATCACATTGCCAAGACCTCCACCGAGCATCTGACTGCTTATCTCTTTTTTTGAAACATCTCCGATTAAAGAAAACACTTTATCAAGCTGAGATGATGGAAGTTGCGTCTGACTTAAAATTTGACTGCCAACTTCCGATTTCAGGGTTCCTAATAAATTTTCAAGCATGGCAGTAATTTATTAATGAATGGATTTATTCAAATGTAGTCAATATATCTTGAAAAATAAATTTTTTTTTATACTTAGTTCTACTTTAACAGATTGAAAAATCAACATGTTTTTACCCTTAATCCTTAAAGTGAACATGTTGATTTTTCAGCTTTTCATCCTTTAGGATCGGGATAAAAAAAGCTGAAAAATAATAACTTCATTAACCTGTCAAAGTAGAAGTAGTCTGACAGGTGAAAACAGAAAATTTAATATATTATCTCCAACAATTTTGAAAATCATTTTTTAAACCCATAAATTGCATAACTGTTTTAATTAACTCAGGTAAAAAATCAGACAATGGATAAAATTGAAACGTTTAAAAGCATTATCAATGAAGGTTATTCCTGCAAAGGCGACAGTATTGTACTTGGTGGTGCCATGCTTGATGGGCAGGTTGTTACAGGTGCACAAGTGAAAGTACCGTTGAAAACAATGAACAGACATGGTTTAATAGCCGGTGCGACGGGAACAGGTAAGACCAAAACGTTACAGGTAATTTCAGAGCAGTTATCCGAAAAAGGCATTCCTGTGCTTCTGATGGATGTAAAAGGAGATCTAAGCGGTATTGCCATGCCTGGCGAAGAGAAACCGTTTATTACTGAAAGGCACTCAAAGATTGGTCTGCCCTTCTCAGCCAAAGGATTTCCGGTTGAGCTAATGTCTTTGTCACAGCAGGAAGGAGTCAGACTGAGGGCAACTATTTCTGAATTCGGTCCTGTCCTTCTTTCACGTATTCTTGATCTGAACGATACCCAGGAGGGAGTGCTTTCTGTAATATTCAAGTATTGCGATGATAAGCAACTGGCATTGCTCGATCTTAAAGATCTGAAAAAAGTTGTCCAGTTTGTCACCGAAGAAGGAAAAGAAGAGATTGAAAAAGATTATGGGAAGATATCTACTGCCACAACCGGTATAATAATGCGGAAGTTACTTGAGCTTGAGCAGCAGGGAGCTGAACTGTTTTTTGGTGAACTGTCATTTGATATAAGAGATCTGATGAGGGTGGATAAAAATGGCAATGGATATATCAGTATTATCAGGTTGACTGATATTCAGGATAAACCAAAACTTTTTTCAACTTTTATGCTTTCGCTTCTTGCTGAGGTTTACAGCCAGATGCCTGAAAAGGGTGATGTGGAAAAGCCGGAGCTGGTTATTTTTATTGATGAAGCTCATCTTATTTTTAATCAGGCCAGTAAAGCCCTGCTTGAACAGATAGAAAATATTGTGAAACTTATCCGGTCAAAAGGTATCGGTATCTTTTTTGTAACACAGAACCCAACCGATATTCCTAACGGAGTCCTTGCCCAATTAGGGTTAAAAGTGCAGCATGCACTCAGAGCTTTTACTGCGGTTGACAGGAAAGCCATTAAGCTTACAGCAGAAAACTATCCTGTTTCGGAATATTATAAGACGGATGAAACAATAACAAGTCTCGGAATAGGTGAGGCGCTTGTTACTGCATTAAGTGAGAAGGGGATTCCCACACCACTTGCTGCCACAATGCTTCGTACCCCTGTGAGCAGGATGGATATCCTTACACAAGGTGAGATCTCTGCTATCAACAGGGCCTCAGATCTGGTACGAAAATACAGTCAGACCATTGATCCGGAAAGCGCTTATGAGATCCTGAACCGGAAAATTTCAGCATTTGAAAGAGAGGAAGCAGATGAGGCAGCAAGGAAAGAGTGGGAGAAAGGGAGAACAAGAGACTGGGGGAGTGGACCTACCCGTCCTGCAGGAAGAACATCTTATGGAAGAAGCAGCAGACAAGCTACAAGTCCGGTCGTAAAAGTACTTACAAGTGCAACTTTTATACGAGGGGTTCTTGGAATCCTGAAGAAGGTTATGTAAAATATGTTATCGTTTAACTTTTACACTATCAACAAGATAGGGTGAATCGCCCCGCCAGAAAACAGGACTGTTCATTTCACGGTAATGCACTATTACCATCTCTCCCTGAAGAGTATCGAATTGTCTGACGAGGGTCTTGTTGGTTACTGTAAAATGGAATTTTTCAGAAGCAATTGCAACTTCTTTATTTGTCGATACACTGCTAAGTATCAATTCTCCTTCATAGGTTTTGAAGAAGACACCTTTATTCGAAAATTTCTGTAATAATCCTGCACGATATCCTTCGCTGTAGGTATAAAAATATTTCCAATAAACAAATATACCTGCCAGAAGTACAACCAGAAACAGAAACCATTTAAAAATCTTTTTAGTTTTTCGAACCATACCCGACCATGCAGGAGATTTGGTTAATGATAACATAGGACTCATTTTTTAATTTTTATAGATTAATTACCTGGATCGGATTTGATATTAACTTTTGATAGCTTAACAATGTCCTTTGTATCAAGGATGGGCTTTTCGTATCCGGTGATAGCTGAATTTATCATCGCCAGCCCCAACTCTTTCAATGTGGAAACATATTGTGGTAAAATTGCCCGCAGGAGAGGGTAATAAAAGCGGAATCCGACATAAAAGTTATGCGCATTTTTCAATCCTTTTGTTGGCAGCATGAGTCCGGGGCGAAATGCATAAACCTTTTTAAAGGGTAATTTCATAAGATCATTTTCTGTTTTCCCTTTTACCCTTGCCCAGTTTATATTTCCCTTTTCACTGCTATCGGTACCTGCTCCTGATATATAGCAGAAGATCATGTCTTTATTCTGTTTTAACAATGTTTCGGCTACATGCATGGTAAGGGTATAGGTTATCGAAGAATATGTATCTTCCTTTATGCCGAAAGAAGAGATTCCCAAACAAAAAAAACAAACATCATAACCCGCCATCTGCTCAGCAACCGGAGACAGATCATAAAAATTGGGATGCAGGATCTCTTTTAATTTTTTATGATTTACCCCACAAGGTCTCCTGCTGATAACCAATACTTCTTCCACATCAGGATGTAAAAGACTCTCGTGAAGGACACCTTCTCCAACCATGCCTGTGGCTCCCGTAATAATTGCCTTTATTTTTTTTTTCATACTACCTTTTTCTTTTCAGGTATAATTTAATCAGAACAGGTTTCATAAGCATATTCAGATCTTCAGCTATCTGAATTTCAAATTTCAGAATAATTTGTGACATTAAGGAGTAACTAAATGTAAAATTTCAAAACTTATATTTATTGATGAATATTATTGATATCCACTTAAATATCATTGATTTTCAATTGTATACAATTTAGTTCTTTGACATCTTGGCAATCTTGGTTTGTAAGTAGTTCTATTAGAGGCGTTTTAATTAAATTTTGCATATTGAAATTTTAAAGAATTCTGCAATCTGTTTCAATTACCGTTGGCTTTAGCCAACGGATCAGGAAACACCAAAAGTACGGGCTTTAGCCCTCAAATGAAGGACTAAAGTCCATATGAATGAGGTTGATATACCGTTGGCTAAAGCCAACGGTAATTCACTGTAATTTTATACTAATCTGAATCTGAGGAGTATTTCATTTCAAATCGTCATGTTATCAAAAAACCCTACAACCTCGATCTATTCAAGATTTCAAAGAACGATAGTTAATTTTTAGTGAGCACTATTGATGAATATTATTAAATTGCGGTCAGGTTAATGCTTAAACAAGAAGAACAGCACACTGAAAATTATCCTTTTATTATCATGACACGATCAATTCAACTTTCAGTTTTATTAGTCTTAATAACTTTTTCTTCTTTTGCCCTTGATAACAGTAATAAAGAGGCTAAATGGATCTGGTATCCAGGTGATTTTGAGGTATGGCTTCATACCCAGGTTGCTGGCCGGAGGCAGGAACGCGGACAACCATATCCTCCATTCTGGAGGGTAGATTCTCATTATGGAGTTGTCCTTTTCGAAAAGAAATATGATAATCCTGTGGCTGAAAAAGTTCAGATATTTTCAGACGGGCGTTATCACATAAGGATTGACGGAGTGGTAATAAATAATTTTGATCCCATGAATTTGCAACTTCCGGCCGGCAAACATTCTTTGACATTTCTGGTTGAAAACTATAAAAGTGTACCTTCCATACTTGTTAAAGGAGAAAATGTTTTCACTGATGAAAGCTGGCTTGTGACAAATCAGGATACTAAATATTATAATGCTGCATCAGGCTTGTTCAGTGATCCGGAGTTACCACCATCGACTTTTCACTTGTCCTTAAGTCCGGTTTCTTCCAAAGTTCTTGATAAAACACAAAATTCAATATTTGTTGATTTTGGAAAGGAGACATTCGGAAAGGTGATTGCTGAAAACGTAAAAGGCAAAGGAAAATTAAAATTATTTTATGGTGAAACAAAGCAGGAAGCTCTTGCTGAAACTCTGGCAGAAACATATGATTATTTAGATGTTAATAATGTTATTCCTTCAAACGATACAATAAATAATACCAGGGCTTTCCGGTTTATTAAAGCAGTATGGGATCAGCCGGTAAGCGTGGAAAATATTTCCGCCCTGTATGAGTATCTGCCGGTTGAGAACAGGGGAAATTTTGAATGTTCCGACACTCTTTTGAATCAGATCTATCGCACTTCGTTATACACATTGCATCTTAATACACGTGAGTTCCACCTCGACGGGATCAAGCGCGACCGATGGGTATGGAGCGGCGATGCATACCAGAGCTACCTTATGAACTTTTACACTTTTTTTGACGAAGAGGTAAATAAAAGGACTATTAATGCACTGCGAGGACATGATCCGGTAGAACGGCATATCAATACAATTCTTGATTACTCTTTTTACTGGATGATAGGTATCTATGATAATTATATGTACACAGGCGACACTTCTTTTGTCCGCCAGATCTATCCGCGCATGAAAACACTGATGGATTTTTGTTTAGGCAGGACAAACAGCTACGGATTTGTTGAAGGACTGCCCGGTGACTGGGTTTTCATCGACTGGGCTCCGATCGAAAAGAAAGGTGAGGTTAGCTTTGAACAATTATTGTTTTGCCGGAGCCTTGAGGCAATGGCAAAGTGTTCAGAACTAGTCAGCGACAGAGATTCTGCGGCGAAATACAGTAAAATATCGGCTGACCTTAAACAAAAAATAACTGACACTTTCTGGAGCGATAAGAGAAATGCATTTCTTCATGCAAGAAATAACGGTGTCCTGTCACAAAATGTGACACGCTATACAAATATGTTCGCCATTCTGTTCGATTATGTTGATGCACAAAAGAAGCAAATGATCAGGGAGAATGTAATTCTTAATGATACTATACTGAAGATAACAACGCCATATATGAAATTTTATGAGCTGGCAGCATTATGTGAAATAAATGAAAAAGAGAAAGTGCTGCAGTTTGTAAAAGATTACTGGGGAGGGATGTTAAATCTTGGTGCTACTACGGTCTGGGAAGCATACGACCCAACCCAGAAAGGAGATGAACATTATGCCATGTATGGACGTCCTTTTGGAAAGAGCCTTTGCCATGCCTGGGGTGCAAATCCTGTTTATCTTTTTGGGAAATATCTGCTTGGAGTTAAGCCTCTTGCCCCGGGTTATAAAACTTACCTTGTTGAACCTTCGTTAGCAGGTCTGCAATGGATCAGGGGAAGGGTACCCACTCCCGATGGCAATATCGAAGTTTATGCCGATAAGAAATTGATGAAGATAATGACTGTTGGAGGGACAGGGATTTTGCGTCTTCACAGCAGAAAGAATCCCGTGGCAGAAAAAGGTGTTGAGGTGAAAAAGCTTGCTGCCGACTATTATGAGATTGCATTAACTGAACCTTTCAAAGAGTACGTAATTAAGTACTGGTAAGCGATAGAACGGTTGAGAAATATTTAAGATTTTCCAAGGCTTCTCAACCTGTATGTGATCTCTATTTTATCAAGTATAGATTTTACAATCTGATCAAGCCTGCTTCCCTCAGAGTAATCTGCCGGGGCAATAAAATCAGCCCGGCCCTGGAGAAGAAGGTCTGCACATATCTTGCGGGGTGATTTTTTTGTCTTTTCTTTTCTTTTGTACGGATTGTAAACAGCTATTGCTGTCCCTCCTTTGTACTTTATCATTTTCATTGCCGGAATATCCGTTTCTCCATCTCCTATATATACCATACGGTCAAAAGAAACTGGTTTTTTCTTTTCAGGGATATATTTGTTTATCAGTGAATTATCATATGAGGTAGTAATCCCTTTATTTATCCGGAAGAGATATTGGGTTTTGTTTGTGTAGTTTATTGCCAAAGCAGGCCATTCGGCAACACCATTGATATCATATTTAAATCCTGATGCAAAAATATTTTTAAATTGTTTTGAAATCTTAGTTCCATGTACAAATTCTCTTAATCCTGAAGATATGATATAGTGTTCAACGATAATTCCCTTTTCTTTTGCATAAGAATTTATTCTGTCAAAATAGCCCTCTACTCCCTTGAAGAACTTAATACCTCTGCCGAATTTTTCAAAATCCTTTTTCCTGATTGGCAATGATTTGTTTTTCGATTCGCTTATCATAAGCTGCATGTATGCGAGGATTTCATCCATGTCATTTTCCTCGGCCATTTTTTTTGTTTTAGCCCAGAATTCTTCCGGATCTATCCCTAATTTCGGGAGGAATGAATGTTCCTGCATATTGCCGGGAGCCAGGGTCCCGTCGAAATCGTAAGCAATTGAAACTATTAAATTTTTTTTTGACATAACTTTGCTGTATAAACCGGCTTTTTATTGAAATGAAAATAGTTAGTATTACAAAGTGCTATTTTACAGACGTTTGGTTTGGTAAATATTAAACGAAAGTATAAAAAATTGAATAATTTTGCACGAAATAATATATAATGACTTTCGGTAACCGTGAATAAAAAATTTTGTATCGCCTGAAGCGGAGACCGGCGAAATTTAAATAGAAGAGCGTGAATAAATGGTCCCCGGTATTTACTACTAAACGGATAATTCGTGAAATTAACATGAGATTCTTCGCTTCACTTCGTTTCGCTCAGAATGACAGGTAATTGTGTTTTTGAGAAGGAGGTGGTTGGGGG
>JAJFVL010000031.1 GCA_021371855.1 Bacteroidales bacterium
GTATACTTTCTGAAACCTCTGGAATTCATCAATCGCTATTATCAGGTCCCTGTCATAAGAGGTGATAAACTTGAGGAAATTCTCCGTTTCATCGACTTTTATGTAATCCGGCAGGTCCAGTTTCTCCTTTAAAAGCTGGTCAAATTCGTCCATCAGAATGTCGATGCTCTTGTTGCTGTCAACGAAAAGATAAAGTGCTTTCCTGTTCCCTGTGAACTGCTTGATCAACTCGGTTTTTCCTACTCTTCTCTTCCCTGTTATAACAAGAAAAGATGGTTTCCCCTGATTGAGCAGTTCCATAAGTTTAAGTTCTTTCTGCCGGTTGTAGAATTGCATAATGATTATTTTTGTAATCATTATATTTAAAATCATTCTTGAGGGGATTCCGGATTCATTTTAAAGCATAAAGAACGTTATGTGGCACGCTTACAACCTGACTGTACTTCAAATATCCTTGCCCGTTTGAACATTTCTGTTTGATGCTTTGAGGCATTGGCGTGTTTGTGGCGTATTTATCCGGGTTTATACTTTGTAGTATAAAACCACATCAAGCGACGCATGAAATGTAGTGTATAACAAAAAATTAATTTTGTTTGGCACCAATTCAAAGCAACCAATTCAAAGCACTTTATTATGAAATCGATAAATTTATGACTATTATATAAACGAGTGATAACAGAAATAGCTAAATTCCCATTATGTAGGATATCACACTAATCCCTATAACAAGATGCTCCCTATTGTTTTCCTCTATAAGGAAGGGGAAAACACATAAGTACCAATCTTTGGGCGAATTCAAGATGTAGTGACGCCAAAATTGAATTAAATGGGATTGGAACTTAAGTAATTTTTAGTTATACTGTGAATAATCATAGCCGTGAGCCTTTATTTTTTGATATATTAGAAACTCCGGTCACAGAAACGAAAAAGAAAATAACAGGTATCTTATAGATCGTATCTTAACGAATACAAATGAATCATTTCAGGACACAACAGAAATAATTCTGGGATTAAAACCAGATTTATTCAGATCTGGTAAGACATTAAATCAGTGACATTGACTTATAAACCGCATCAATCGGGTCTTCATAAAACGAGATCTGGAACTTACTGAACAAGTCTGGAGGTACTGCTGCAATCTTGCTTGCAGAAGCAATTGGAATCAGGACTCTCTTCGCCCCGGCATCAAGGCAGACCTGTAAAAGGCCAGCAAGATTTTCCAGTACCTCTACAGAGCCTCCGATTGTCATGCTTCCAAGGATCGCAGTTTGTTCCTGTAAGGATCTTTCTATTGCTCCAGAACAGAGGCTTATGAAGGCCGCAAGAGCAAGTTCATCAGACATACCAATTCCATAGAGGTCCTGGACATGTAAAAAGTAGTCTTTTTCTTTTACAGAAATGCTCTGACTTATGGACTTTGCATTAGCCCGGAAGTAATTAAAAGCTGTCTTTATTGATTCTTTTGCCTGAGAATTTAAACCAGTGCCCGATTTTTCGTATTTTCCAGATCCAGATACTATCTGGACTTCAAACTTGTAGATTCCGATCTTTCCGGACTCGGTAGCTGCAACAGCGTATGCT
The DNA here is from genome assembly GCA_021371855.1 of Bacteroidales bacterium. GTDB lineage: Bacteria > Bacteroidota > Bacteroidia > Bacteroidales > VadinHA17 > LD21. The sequence goes on from JAJFVL010000031.1 coordinate 1,582, forward strand.
TCACCTGGTTTTGTAATCCCTGCTGGAATGATTTTGCTTCCACCGCTTTCAGGCACAGGCACGAA
>JAJFVL010000003.1 GCA_021371855.1 Bacteroidales bacterium
AACCGAAAAGGCTTATCTTGTTGTAACACTGGATGAAGCCTGCCGCAAACAGCAAATGGGAGAAGGTTGGTTCGCTACTATCAATGACGTTCCTGAAAGAGCAATCAGCATGTCGGTAAAACAGATCATGAAATCGAAAGCTATCATTTGCAGTGTCCCTGATTTAAGGAAGGCAGATGCTGTTAAAAAGACTGTCGAAGGTGTAATTTCTCCGGCAATTCCTGCATCAATTATGAGAACGCATGAGGCAGCATGGCTTTACCTTGATAAAGATTCAGCATCAATGTTGACTAAGAAGTAAACCGGATCAGCTGAAGAGTAACTTATGAAGGATAAGTTTATCTGAAGAACAGCCACATAAAAGCGGGATGCAGTTTTTGCTCCCGCTTTTTTATAAACAACACCTTGCAGGATTTATGCCTAAAGGAAACATGAACCGCATAATCCTCGAGCGTTTGGTAGTTAAATAATTTGGATTTCGTAAAAAAATATTATCTTGAAAAGAGTTTCTATACCTAAAAATATCAAAATGAATTCGTGCATAATTAAAAGAAGGAGATTCCTCTTACAAACAGGATTTTCAGTCATTTTTATTCTGATCTCCTTCGCAGTAAACAGTCAAAAAAGTAAAACTCGGGATAATAATTCTGAATCAATGCTTTGCGTTGGGAATTATTGGACAGAGGCAGAAGGTAAGGCATTCCTTGAAAACATCCGTAAATCTTACACAACAGCTGAAGAATGGAAAGCACGTGCCGGTGAAATACGTTCTCAAATCTTAAAAGGGGCTGGCCTGGAGAAATTTCCTGAGAAATGTCCTCTTAATCCTGTCTTTGGAGAGAAACGGACTTATGATGGTTATCAGGTCCAAAATGTTGCTTTCGAAAGTCTTCCGGGGGTTTATGTCACCGGCAGTTTATATACCCCGCTTGATGCAAAGGGGAAGATCCCTGGAATACTGAACACTCATGGCCATTGGTCTAAACCAGAGGATTATGGCCGCTACCGTCCTGATGCTCAAAAACGGTTTGCTGTGATGGCTCGTATGGGGGCAATGGTCTTTGCATATGATATGGTTGGATATGGGCAGATGGCAGAATTTGGATGGACTCATAAGCACCCTCAGGCATTGAAAATGCAGTTATGGAACAGTATCCGGAGTGTCGATTTTCTTCTTTCTATGGGCGTTGATCCGGATAGGATTGCTATTACGGGAGCATCGGGTGGAGGAACTCAGACATTCCTGCTGACAGCTGTAGATGACCGTATAGCCGTTTCTGTCCCCGTTGTACAGGTTTCAGCTCATTTTTTCGGAGGATGTGTCTGCGAGAGTGGCATGCCTATTCATAGAAGAAAAGATTTCCAGACAAATAATGTAGAGATTGCCGCTTGTGCAGCACCAAGGCCAATGTTGCTGGTTTCAGATGGTGACGACTGGACAAAAAACACCCCTCTTGTAGAATATCCCCATATAAAATATATCTACGGATTATTTGGGAAGCCTGACATGGTGGCCCATGTCCATCTCCCAAATGACAAACATGGGTATGATTATAACAAACGGGCCGCAGTATATCCTTTCCTGGCAAAGTATCTGGGACTGGATGTTACTAAAGCAATCAACCCAGACGGATCTTTGAATGAGAACAGTATAGTGATTGAGGATCAGAAAGCGCTCTATACATTCGACGATAAACATCCTTTCCCTGCTAAAGGTGTAAAAACAAACGATGATGTCGTATGGAAGTAGAATTTTATTATCAAAAAGCAATTTGAATGGGCATATAGTAATTAATTTTTATTCGGGGGAACCGTATTGGTTATCTTAACAAGCATGTATTCAGCTGCTTACAAAAATTATTCCTGTTAGAATCCAAAGAATTTTGTGGAAATCAGAGTAAATGGTATTATTAGAAGAATGACACTCAAATAATAAGTATTTCAGCTTTATCCCGACATTGAGCCTGGAGCTGGCTTCAATGGTATTTCCCGGTAATGAACTTAAAACATTTAAGTGGATATTCCTTGAATCTGATGAAGGAAACCAGATCGTAATCCAAATTACGAAAAAACCGAGTATCTTACAGGTCTTATTCCATTGACAGAACTTAAAACTCTGCAGGATGGACTGAAAGACAATGATTATATAATTAATTTCAAATGATTTATTAACTTTATGATAAATTATGAAAAAGTTTCTGTTTTTTCTTCTGATTGTACTTATCCCGGAGAGTATGATCGCCCAGAGATCAAAAAAAAATCAGCTTCCCCAACCAATCGTCTCTGACTTTTTGCAATCAGCAAAATCTGTACAGATGCATGGATATATTGGGGAGAAGTTAGATGCATCTTATCAAAACCGCATACTTGCCCAGGACGTTGACCGTCTAGTTGCTCCGTTCCGGCTGCGAAATGAAACCAGCTGCTGGCAAAGTGAGTTTTGGGGAAAATGGATCACTTCAGCGATTCTGGCCTATCGTTACCGCCCTGAGCCACAGTTGAAGCAAGTATTGGATAATGCAGTCAACGGCCTCATCTCCACCCAGACTTCTGACGGTTATATAGGAAATTATACTGACGAACGTCAACTCGAAAGCTGGGACATATGGGGACGAAAGTATTGTATGCTTGGATTGCTGGCTTATTATGATATTTCAAAGGATAAGAATGCTCTGACAGCAGCCGCTAAAGAGGCAGATTACCTTATGAAGGAACTGTCTGATCGTAAAGTGTTGATTGTAAAAAAAGGTAATCACCGGGGAATGGCGGCTTCATCGGTATTGGAACCCATTTGCCTGCTTTATGCCCATACAGGAGATAAACGTTATCTGGATTTTGCTGAAGAAATTGTCCGACAGTGGGAGACAAACGATGGACCAATGCTTATCTCAAAAGCTGACGTTAGTGTTGCAAAGCGTTTCCCCATTAAGCCAAAAAACTGGTATGGTCCGGAACAAGGGCAGAAAGCCTATGAAATGATGTCGTGCTATGAAGGATTACTTGAATTATACCGGTTGACAGGTAAAAACGAATATAAGATTGCGGTTGAAAAAACATGGGAAAGCATTTATAATACCGAGATAAATATCGTGGGTTCAGGTTCGGCAACAGAGTGCTGGTTTGGAGGGAAAGAATTGCAAACCATTGCAATCCTTCATTATCAGGAGACCTGTGTGACTGCTACCTGGATAAAACTAAATCAGCAATTACTCCGTCTTACCGGTGAGGCAAAATATGCGGATGCGATAGAACAAACCTATTATAATGCTTTGTTGGGGTCGATGAAATCCGATGGATCAGATTGGGCAAAATATACCCCTCTTTCCGGTCAGCGGATGGAAGGCAGCGAACAATGCCACATGGGTTTGAACTGCTGCGTGGCAAGTGGCCCGAGAGGTCTGTTTACCCTGCCTCTGACAACTGTGATGAGCGGTAATGACGGACTTCAGGTAAACTTTTTTGTTGATGGCAGTTACGTTTTACAGACTCCGGCCAAACAGCATATTGAGTTAGTACAAAAAACCGATTATCCAGTCAGTGGCAAGATCAGTATTAAAATGCTGCTTCCTAAACCTGAAAATATGATTCTCAGGATAAGAATTCCTGAATGGAGTAAACTAACAACTTTATCGGTAAACGGCGATCCGGTAAATAATATAGTACCGGGTAAATATGCTGTTATTCAACGGAAATGGAATTCTGAAGATGTGGTAGAGATGGAGCTGGATATGCGTGGCAGGCTTATCAGAATTGGTGACAGGCCTGAAAACATGGCAATAGTACGAGGTCCTGTTGTTCTGGCCCGTGATGCCCGGCTCTCTGGCCCGGCCATGGAAGCTGTGATATCCCCAATAGCGGATAAGGAAGGTTATATCACTTTAGAACCGGCTGGACAAAATCAACAGGGAATCTGGATGAAATTCGGTGCAAAATGTGTCCCTGAATCTTATAAAGAAGAAGGAGCTAAACCTGTTCAGGTTGTTTTTTGCGACTATGCTTCAGCCGGTAATACAAACGATGAGCGTTCCTATTTTCGGGTTTGGTTACCTCAGTTATTTGATCCGAAAAGGTGATTAAATATTAACAGACTTTTAGGAGTTTGGAAAATAAGGACTTTAAAAAATCACGGTAATTTATCTTCATATTGTGAAATCTAATTTTATAATGCATGGACATTATGAGAATATTTTTATTAAAGCACATGTCAGGCAAGAAAAACTTTATACTGTTTTTTTGTTTTATCGTCTTAAGCCCTGTATTGTTTGCATTTGAACATCCGGGAGGAATGCATTCCAGGGAACAAATTAAATTTGTAAAGCAACAGATTAAAAAGAAAAACGAACCATATTATTCGGCATTTCAACAATTGATAAATTATTCTGACTCTGCCTTACTTCAGGAAAATAACGCTTTAGTTGATTTCAATGTTCCCGGCTTCTATGTTAAGCCTGCTGAACATAGAAAAAACTCGTTAGGTCTTCATAAAGATTCATTTAATGCCTATGCCTGTGCTTTAGCCTGGCAACTTAGCGGTGAAAAGAAATATGCCATACGTGCTTTATATTTCATTAATTCGTGGAGCAGTATAAATAAAGGGTATTCAGAAGCTGATGGACCTCTGGTATTGAGTTATAACGCAACTGCAATGGTGATGGCTGCAGAACTGATGTACAATTACACGGGTTGGAGCAAGAATGACAAACAACTTTTTGCTGACTGGTTGAAAACGGTTTATCGCAAGGCGACAAACGAAATAAGAAACCGGAAAAACAACTGGGCCGATTGGGGCAGGTTAGGGTCTTCTCTTACAGCTTACTATTTAGATGATATGGCTGAAATGAAAGAAAATATTCGACTGGTTAAATCAGATCTCTTCGACAAAATTGCCGATGACGGACATATGCCTGAAGAAACCAGGCGTGGCGCAAATGGTATCTGGTATACCTATTTTTCACTTGCGCCAATGACTGCAACGTTTTGGGTAATTTACAATGCGACAGGTGAAAACCTGTTTACAGTTCAACAAGGCAAACGTTCTGTCAAATCAGCAGTTGACTATCTGATTTATTATAACCAGCATCCCGATGAATGGAGTTGGTTCAAGAATCCTAATCATGGCAATACAGATGTAAAATCCTCATCCAATCCATACTGGCCTGCCATTTTAGTGGAAGCAATGTCCGGCATATATAGCGATCAGAAATATGTGAAGTATTCTTTGCCTCATCGGCCAATCTGCTATGAACAACATCATAGCGCATGGGTATTTCCGACATTGATGCCGGCAATGGTTGATGGTTATAAAAAGAACAACAACTTCTTGTATAAGGAATTTGCAGCCGGGACCCCGAAATAGAAATAGTAAAAATTCTTAGAGGATAAAATGAGTACCTTTTTTATGAAACTGAGAATATTACCAGGTTGTACTACAAAATGTAACTTAAAGCAAATCCGGAGATTGTCAGAACGTTGGAAAAATATTTGATTCAAAAGAAAACTTAATAATTTGAAAAGATGAGATTAAAGATAGTATTTACAGTTTTTGTCTGCTTCCTGACGATTCATGTCAATAATCAAATGATGGGGGCTCCAGGACCTGACTATAAGCTGCCGGAAAGAGGACTATGTGCTCACCGGGGAGCTTCGAGAACCCATCCTGAAAATACAATTCCGGCTTTTCGGGCAGCAATAAATGCAGGTGTACAGATGATCGAGTTTGATGTTTTTATGACTAAAGACAACAAAATGGTTGTTATTCATGATGGTACTGTAGACCGGACCACAAACGGTAAGGGAAAAGTATCTGATTTTACACTGGAAGAAATTAAAAAACTTGATGCTGGAAGCTGGAAAGCCCCTGAGTTTGCAGGTGAACGAATTCCTACTATTCAGGAAGTTCTTGATGTCATGCCGTACAATATATGGTTGAATATTCACATTAAAGGTCAGGGAGAGTTGCCAGTAACTGTTGCCAGACTGATTGAAAAACAGGAGCGTCTGCATCAGGCTTTTCTGGCTTGTAGCGCTGCTGCTGCCCGTCAGGCGAAGGAAGCAGTTTCCGGAATATTGATATGTAACATGGAAAGGCAGGAGTCTGATCTGCAGTATGTAACCGAAACCATCAATGCTAAAGCTGATTTTATTCAGCTTACCCGTTCAAATTACTCTGATTTCGCAGCAAATGTTAAATTGCTGAAGAAAAACGGGATACTGGTAAATTATTTCGGAACGGATTCTCCTGATACAATAAAAATGTTATTTGAAAATGGAGTTGATTTTCCATTGGTAAATGATATTGTCGGTTTGATCGGTGTTGCCGGGGAACTTGGTATTCCTCCCGTGAAACCTTTATTTAGTAATAAATTAAGATGAAGATTTGTATTGTTTTTTTCTTTGTTTTTTTCTTTGTTTTTTTTCTGTTTTTAAATTCAGCCTTCTGTCAGTCACTTCGCAATTGCTTGCCATAACCAAAAACCGGACCTGGCTTAATGCCCCAGTTAAACTTCCGGAATAAAAAATAGTTTAAATTAAATAATAAAAAATGAAAAGATCTGTATACTGCTTTATCTTATTGCTTTTAACAGCTTCTGGCGCAACAGCCCAGCTGAACTCCTATCCCGAGTCCTATAAGATTGAAAAGAAAGACATTGAGCGGGCTCATCAGATTATTTCCACCCCTCTGTCAGGCGAAGTAGTTATGCCCAGTACGAATCCTGAAGCACAATGGTATCCCGATGCCACTCTGGGGCTTTTCATGCACTGGGGTATTCATAGTGTAGTCGGTGCTCAGCCATCATGGGATATGATCGCACATTATATCTGGGGCGGCAAAGTTTCTCCTCCGGATAAATACTATGCCCTGGCCAATCAGTTTAATCCGCAGAATTATGATCCGGAAAAGTGGCTGAACGCAGCTAAAGACGCGGGCTTCACTTATGCAGTATTAACTACAAAACATCACGATGGTTATGCACTCTGGCCTTCAAAATACGGTATTGGTACCAAACAATATATGAACGGGCGCGATCTTTTAAAACCATACGTGGAGGCTTGCCATAAAGCTGGTTTAAAAGTCGGTTTTTACTTTTCTCCCCGCGACTGGCATTTCCCTGGCCTGATGCACCCTAATGAATATGATTCTGAAAAATGGCATGATATACCACCGATTAATGATACAGTTGCAAACTACCAGGCTTATGAACGTTTTCTTGGATTCGTGTTGACGCAAATCGAGGAGATACTGACACGTTATGGAAAGATTGATGTATTATGGCTCGATGGTATGAATTTCCGCGGGGTGTCTGACATGCACACAAAACAGATTTATACCTGGATTCGTTCACTTCAACCAGGTATGGTGATTAATGACCGTTGGTCTGACATTATCAATCCTGATGATCCGGTTGGCAGCGCGGTACGCATAGGTGACTTCACAACTCCTTTTGAATGTACCAGGCCTACCTATGTTCCTTCAAAATGGTGGGAACATTGCGATATCTGGACCAGCGGTGGCGGTGGGTGGGGTTACGATAAAACAGGAACTTTCCGTCCTTATTCCTGGTTTTTTGAACATCTTGTTGCCAGCCGTTCTCTTGGAGGCAACTTCCTGATTAATGTGGGACCTGACGGGAATGGTGAAATGCATCCAAATTACTATAGAAATTTGGAGAATATAGCCACATGGATGAAACATAGCAGGGAATCGGTTCTGGGAGCGGGCCCCACTCCGGGCGTGGAATTTAGCAATGTAATGATCACCACACGTGATAATAACTGGTATTTACATTTATTGCCGGAGTTTAAAGGACAGGTTTCCCTGAAAACGGATAAACGTCCGCAGTCTGTAACCTTATTGCGTACCGGGGAAAATGTTACTTATAGTTATTGGGACGGCTTTATCAAATTTACTGTTCCTGCCGACCTCCGCACCGGAATGGACGATGTCGTAAAAGTCCAGTTTAGCTCATCTTCACCCGAAGTGAATATGCTTCAATTTTATTTATCTCCCGATGGTAATGACAACAATCCGGGAACCTTAGCGGCGCCTTTCAGAAGTCTTGAAAGGGCCAGGGATGTGGTACGTATTGCACGAAAAAAGTCTGCTGATAAGACAATTATAGTTAATATCGGCAGCGGTACTTTTCACCTGGAAAGTCCTGTTGTTTTTACTTCAGAAGATTCAGGGAACGAAAATGCCCGGACTATCTACAAAGCCAATGTAGGAGAAGATCCTGTTCTTACTGGCAGTAAAGCATTGGAAAAATGGAAGTTGCTGACCGACAAACAGAAACTCGATTTGTTGGATCCGTCTGCACGCAGGAAAGTGTTTGTAACTGATTTAAAATCAGCAGGAATATCAGACTATGGTGATCCTTCGAAGGCAGGCTCGAGGCCTGAATTGTTTTGTAACGGTGAGCTTCAGACTCTGGCCAGGTGGCCAAATGATGGACTTACAAAGGCCGGATTGTCAAGAGGCGAAACAGAACTGCCACCTACTTACATTGGTGTAAGAGGAACAAAGGAAGGTACATTTGAATATATAGGTAAACGTCAGAACCGCTGGACTAATGAGAAAGATGCCAGGGTTGGCGGTTATTGGTACTGGGACTGGAGTGAGGAGTGTCAAAAGGTTAAAAATGTTGATACTGTAAACAAGATAATCCATATCTGTGAACCATATCATTCGTATGGTTATAAGGACAGTTTGAGGTATTTTGGCCTCAACCTTTTCTGTGAGATAGACCAGCCGGGTGAATGGTATCTCGAGAGGAATTCAGGCTTATTGTATTGGTATCCGCCTGAAGGCATTAAACCGGACCAGGCTAAAGTAACCCTTACCGTTTTCAATGCTCCTTATATGATAGAACTGAAAAATTGTTCTTATATGACTTTACAAGGTCTTACATTTCAGGAAAGCCGTGGAAGTGCTGCTCTGATTAGTGAAGGGAGTAATTGCCTGATTTCTGACTGCCGCATTGAACGATTTGGTCTCGACGGCATTCATATTAACGAAGGAACACACCATGGTATTTCAGGATGTATGCTCAGTACATTCGGATATGGTGGAATTAAAATCAAAGGGGGCGACAGAAAAACTCTTACCCCGGCTAACCATTTTGTGGAAAACAGTGTTGTTGAGCATTTCTCATTATTCAAACGCACTTATGAGCCGGCTGTACATATTGACGGTTGTGGCCACCGGATCAGCAATAATCGTTTTAGCTATTCATCTTCATCAGCCATGAGGCTTGAAGGGAACGATCTGTTGATCGAATATAACGAAATCAGTAACGTAGTCAATGAGTCTGACGATCAGGGCGGTATTGACATTTTTTACAATCCTTCTTACCAGGGAATTGTTATCAGATATAACCATTGGTCAGATATAACTGGAGGTACACGCCACGGAGCTGCCGGTGTCAGGCTCGACGATATGATATCAGGAGTCCTTATTTATGGCAACATATTTGAGAGATGCGGAGCTCTTAATTTTGGAGCAGTACAGATCCATGGAGGGAAAGATAATATCGTCGAGAATAATCTGTTCTATAAATGTTCGGCGGTGGTTAGTTTCTCTCCATGGGGAGAGAAACGGTGGCTAAAAACACTTGATTCTCCGGAAATCAAAAAGAAAATCTTCGAAGAAGTGGATATTCTTTCTCCTGTGTACCTTGCAAGATATCCTAACCTGAAGAACATCCGGCAGAATCCCGACAGTAATACGGTGATTAATAATCTGATAGTGGATTGCAAAAACAAGTTTCTGAGAAATAATAGTTCACAGGTTATGATTAATAATGAATCCATTGATGCCAATGGAAATAGCCTGGAAACATTTTACGATCCGGAATTATTGAAAAAATATGGATTGAAACCTATCCCATTTCACGAAATCGGACCCGGAAAACATCTTTCCGATGCTTTCATTCAATAAATCGTGGAGTAGTCAATTAATTTAAATCAGAGAAATTGAATTCAAAAATATTCCTGATGACAGTGTTCCAAAAAACAGAAAAGCTTATATTGTATTGGATTAAAAGATAATAATATGAAACCCACATGATTGATCCAGAACATAAACAGGAATGAACATAATTCATTTTCAATCATGTGTGGTTCTCCCGCCTTGGCGGGAACCTTTAAAATTAAATTATATACGTATGAAAAAAATATCTAGACGAAATTTGTTGAAAATGTCAGGGATTCCGCTTGGAGCAGCTGCATTTGGATTTACACCTTATTCAGTAGAAGCAAAAGGTGCTGTAACACAAGAAAAAAATCTTAAGATTGTCGTTGTGGGAGCACACCCCGACGATCCGGAAACCGGATGTGGCGGAACCATGATATTGTATGCAACTGAAGGACACGAGGTTGTTTCAGCCTATCTTACCCGCGGGGAAGCAGGTATTCATGGAAAATCTTATGAAGAAGCATCACTGATAAGGACAAATGAAGCTTTGGAAGCATGTAAAGTAATGAAGGCCAGAGCTGTATTCCTGAGACAAATTGATGGCAGTTGTGAAATCACAGCAGATCGTTACATTGAAATGTATGATTTTCTGAAATCTGAAAATCCGGATATCGTTTTTACACATTGGCCTGTTGATACTCACCGCGATCACCGTATTTGCTCAATTCTGGTATATGACGCATGGTTAAAACTGAACCGGGGATTCGACCTTTATTATTTTGAAGTTGAATCTGGAGGACAAACTCAAAACTTCCCTCCTACAAATTTTGTCGACATAAGTTCTGTTATTGAAAAAAAACATGCTGCATGTTTTTGCCATGAGAGTCAGAATATGGTGCATGTTTACAGTGAATTTCATGAACATATGGAAAAATTCAGAGGGATGCAGGCAAATTGTAAATATGCAGAAGCTTTTATAAAGCATAATCAATCCTTCACTAAAATATTCTGATAAAGGAACGTTTTCTAAATTTTAAATACCTGGACCATGAAAATTAGAGTATTAATTCAAATCAGTGTTTTATGTGCAGTAATGACGTTATGGGCTTGCAATAGCAAATCAAAAAATGTTGCTGCGACAAATAAGAACAAAGATTTTTCGTCTGAAATGGTTGAATTTGTTCCATACAAAGACAATCCTGTTTTTAAAGGCACAGGAGAAAATACATGGGATAAGAAGATCCGCGAACGTGGATACATTTTATTCGAAGACGATCTTTATAAAATGTGGTATACGGGCTATAATCCCGACACTGAGGAAGAGAAATACTTAGGTTATGCAACATCACCGGATGGTATTAACTGGAAAAAATATTCCGACAGACCTGTTTTCAACAGTAAATGGACCGAGGATATGTTCGTAACAAAAAACAGAGATACATATTATATGTATGCAGAAGGTAAAAATGACATTGCCCATTTGCTCGTTTCAAATGATGGTATTAACTGGAACGAAAAAGGCGATTTAGTGATCAGAACAACTAACGGAGAAACGATTCCCGGTCCTTACGGCACTCCTTCGGTATGGATAGAAAATGATAAATGGTATCTCTTTTATGAACGCAAGGATTCAGCTATCTGGATTGCTACATCTGATGACAGGATCAATTGGACAAATGTGCAGGATGATCCCGTTCTGAAACCGGGCCCGGAGATATATGATGCTGGTGCTGTAGCCGTGAACCAGGTTGTTAAGTTTGGCGGGAAATATTATCTCTATTACCATGCCACAGCGGGGAGTGACTGGCAGCACACAAAGGCTCCTGTTATATGGACCTCCAATACAGCAATGTCAACGGATCTGATTCACTGGACAAAATATCCCGGCAACCCGATTGTGGAAGGCGACCACTCAAGCCCGATACTGGTTTTTGATGGAAACAAACCAAGCCTTTACACAATGCATCCGGAAGTATGCCGGTATTTACCAAAATAATAATCAAACGATATATGAATATTCGAAAACCAGAATATAGACTCTTGCAATGCATTAAATTATTAGTGTTGCTGATATTCCTGTTTGTTTTTGAAGGGATAGAAACAAAGAGTGTTTTTGGACAGGTTCCAAAAATAAAGGAAACGCCTTTATATAGAGATGCTTCAGCAACTGTTGAGCAGAGGGTGAAAGATTTATTAAGCAGGATGACCCTCGAAGAAAAAATCGGACAGCTTTCCTGTCAGCTTGGATGGGAAATGTATTCAAAGTCAGGCAATAAGATAGCACCCTCAGAGAGTTTTAAAAAGGTTGTAAAAGAGCAGAATATCGGGATGATCTATGGGACTTTACGAGCAGACCCCTGGACACAAAAAACATTAAAAACAGGTTTGACTCCTGTTCAGGCAGCTGCGGCAACTAATGCTTTACAACGTTATATTATTGAAAACACGCGTTTGGGAATTCCTTTATTGCTTGCTGAAGAGTGTGCTCATGGTCATATGGCTATTGGTACGACTGTTTTTCCCACATCAATCGGACAGGGTAGTACCTGGGATCCAGATTTAATTGAACGTATGGCTTCGTCAATTGCCGAAGAGACCCGGATTCAGGGCGCTCACATAGGATATGGCCCTATTCTGGATATTGCCCGCGACCCGCGCTGGTCACGTGTCGAGGAAACTTTCGGCGAAGACCAGTATCTCACAGGCCGTATGGGAGTAGCAATGGTTAAAGGATTTCAGGGAAACGATTTGAAAAGCGGTGTTAATATTATTTCCACGTTGAAACATTTTACAGCTTATGGTATTTCAGAAGGGGGCCATAATGGAGGAAGTGTCAACGTGGGACAACATGAACTTTTTCAAAACTTCCTGACTCCATTTCATGAAGCTGTAGATGCAGGAGCGTTATCAATTATGACAGCTTATAATACAATTGACGGAACTCCTTGCAGTTCAAACCGTTATTTACTGACTGACGTCGTACGTAAAGAATGGGGATTTAATGGATTTTTTATATCGGATTTAGGCGCAATCCCTGCTCTGGTATCTGGTCAACGGGTGACTGACACCCCGGCGAAGGCAACTGCCCTGGCTTTTAATGCCGGGGAGGATGTTGACCTTGGTGGCAATGGTTATGGAAAGAATCTGTATGATGCGATCCAAAGCGGACTTGTGAGTATGTCTGATATTGATGTGGCAGTACGAAAAGTATTGAAACTGAAATTTGAAATAGGCCTTTTTGAAAATCCGTATGTGGATACCAAAAAAGCCGGAGAAATTGTCAGAAACAATGATCATATTGATCTGGCCGGACAGGTTGCACGGGAATCAATTATACTTCTGAAAAATAAAGATAATGCATTACCACTGAGAAAGAATCTGAAAAACATCGCGGTTATTGGACCAAATGCTGATAATATGTATAATCAGCTGGGCGATTATACGGCTCCTCAGAAGGAAAATGATATCGTTACTGTACTTAAAGGAGTAAAAGCTAAAGTCTCATCAGCGACGAAAATTACTTATGTAAAAGGATGCTCAATCCGTGATACTTTAGAGAATTCAATCACAGAAGCGGTTGATGCTGCAGGAAAAGCAGATGTGGCAATTCTGGTTCTTGGTGGTTCAAGTGCCCGTGATTTCAGAACTGATTATGAAACTACCGGCGCTGCATCAGTCTCTGAAACCAAAGAAAAAAAGATGATCAGCGATATGGAGTGCGGCGAGGGATTCGATCGTTCTTCACTTGATTTGTTGGGGAAACAATCTGAATTGCTGAAAAGAGTAACCGGAACGGGAACTCCTGTGGTACTTGTATTGATCGAAGGCCGTCCCCTCGATCTTAACTGGGCTTCTGAAAACGTTCAGGCCATAATCCAGGCTTGGTATCCCGGACAGGAGGGAGGTAAGGCCATTTCTGACGTATTATTCGGAGATTATAATCCTGCCGGACGATTACCTGTTTCCATACCCAGATCAGTTGGACAGCTTCCCGTTTATTATAACTACGGCAGCCCTGAACGGAGAAATTATGTAGAAACTGTTGCAAGTCCGCTATATACCTTCGGTTATGGACTGAGTTACACCAGATTTGAATATAGTAACTTACAGATGAATGTTACGGGGAATAAGAAAAATTTAACCGTTAATATGAAATTTGACTTGAAGAATATTGGTGACAGGGATGGTGACGAAGTAACTCAATTGTATGTCCGTGATTTAGTGGGTTCGGTTGTTACACCTATGAAACAGCTTAAGAGATTTCAGAGGGTGTCGCTAAAAGCCGGGGAACAAAAAACAATATCATTTGAATTGAATGCAAATGATCTTGCACTTCTTAATACTGAAATGCAATGGGTAGTTGAACCAGGAGCTTTTTCTTTGATGATAGGATCCTCTTCAGATAACATCAGGCTAAATACCAAATTTACAGTCAATGAATAAATAAATCAATCATAATAAGCTGGTTAAGTAGTATATTGCTAATTTAAAAAAGACATATTTACATGAACAGATCCCTGATTTTTCTTGTTTTTTTGTTCATCATCGGATGCAGCACACAAAACGAATTCTATGTTTCCCCTTCGGGTAATGACCTGGGAAAAGGCACAAAAAATAAGCCGTTCAAAACCATTCAGCAGGCACAGAAAACTGTTCGCGGAATTCTTAGGAAGGGACAAAAAAACGACATAACTGTATGGCTTGAAAAAGGAACATACCTGCTAACGGAATCACTGATATTTGGTCAGGAAGATTCAGGACAGGATGGTTTCAAAATCCGTTATAAAGCTTCTGATACTGAGAGACCGGTTCTTTCCGGGGGAATGGAAATAAATCTATGGAAGAAAAATGACAAGGGCATCTGGGTTGCGGAAGTTCCTGATTTCGGGGGACAGGTTTTTCGTGAACTGTTTGTTAACGGATCAAGAGCAACACGGGCAAGGCATCCGAACAGTGATTTCTTAAGAATTGCTTCGGCAGGTGCTGACCGTCGTACAAATTTCAGGTTCAATCCAGGTGATTTCCCGAAACCTGATGATCCCGGGAAAGTAGAATTAGTGGTTTTACACGATTGGTCAATTTCACGGGTTACGGTAGCCGATATTAATTTTGATGACAATAAGATCACTGCTGTGGATTCAATTGGAGCCAAATGTTTGGATTTTTTCAATCTGGATCATTGGGAAAAGAATCCTCGTTACTTCCTTGAAAATTCACTTGCATTTCTCGATTCGGCTTATGAATGGTATTTCGACTCTGGAAAGAGGTTGCTTTATCTGATGTTACCGGAAGGTCAGAACCCTGAAAACCTTAAGATAGTTGCTCCCGTGACAGGCCCCCATCTGGTCGAAATCATAGGAACAGAACAGGAAAAAGTAAAAAATATTACTTTTGATGGAATCGCATTTCAATATTGTTCATGGTTGCTGCCCGGGAAAGGTTATGCCGGTATTCAAGCCTGCAGTTTCGATCCTCCGGATGGTAAAGGTGAATGGAGGGTGGTCCCTGCTGCCGTAAATCTGAAATGGGCTGCCAATTGTGAATTTACCGGTTGTGATTTCCTGCATCTTGGAGGTTCCGGGTTGTGGTTTGCCACCGGTTGTACCAACTGTAAAGCAGAAAATTCGCATTTTGAGGATATCTCAGGGAATGGAATAATGGTGGGAGAGGGCAACGACAGGATAGAACACAATGACTTGTGGTGGAAAACTGTCCCTGATCAGGTAGCAACCGGAAATATGGTCCTGAATAATGTTGTAATCCAATGCGGAAAACAGTTTTTCGGTGCAGTAGGCATATGGTGCGGTTTGACTGTCGGCACGACCATAAGCGAAAATCAGGTCCACAATCTGCCTTACACCGGTATATCTGTGGGATGGGAATGGAGCCCTGTGCCAACTCCATGCCGGGAAAACAAACTGACACGGAATCATATTCACCACATCATGGAGATACTTAGTGACGGCGGAGGTATTTATATGCTTGGATTGCAACCTCAGAGCGTTATCTCTGATAATCTCATTCACCATGTGAAAATCAATGCTGGTCGTGCGGAAAGTAATGGAATGTTTCTTGATGAAGGAACCACTGATGTGGTAATTTCAGGGAACATAATTTATAACATTGCCAAATCGCCGCTGCGGTTTCACAAAGCTACAAATAACCTTGTAAAGGATAATATTCTGAGTTGCGGCGAAGCAACTCCTCCTGTCAGGTATAACAGTACTCCTGAAGAATATATCAAACTGGAAAATAACCAGATACTGCATGATTCCAATCCTGAACACATTAAATTACTGGAAGATGCTGTGATGAAATGGGAAAATAGATAGTATACACTTTGTGAATTTATGTGTATGATTCCTTATCATAAATTTTCTTTTATAATTTTATCTGTTTTTGTGCCAATTGGTAATCTTCTTAAATATTAATGGAAATGGGAATGGGAATGAACTTTAGAACCTTGTTATACATTCACTATCTTTGTTTTATATTACTGCTTTTTGCTGTTGTTCAGGGATGTACCTCCAATAAGAAAAATGGCATAAACCTTAGTTGTAACGAAGAGAACGACCTCTACAAGGTTTTAAAAGATAATAAGATAGCCTGTAACCGGTACAATACTCCAAAAGAGGCAATAGACTATGCCTCTGAAGGATCAGGTGTCATGATCCTGGCCGATGGCTACCCGGGAAAAACAACTTTGATGGATTCTTTACTTCTCAAAAAAGCAATTATTAAAAAACTTAAGCTCTATTTAGAATATCCATCCTGGTTACCCGGTATGACATCGGCGGTTCCACGGCCTACCACATTGGAGCGTGTAGTGGTCACCACAGACTCAATTGAACATCTTTCAAGGATGCAGATACTGGCCTTGCACGATTGTAATTTTGTTCCCATTACCACAGAGAATCCTCTTCTCTCCCTAAGCAAAGTTGCCGGATTCGACCGTGCTGTCTATGGTTTGGATGAAGATACAGAAATCAATGCAATATTATTTGAACTACCCGCTTATGGATTAATGGTTTCAACAACTAAGCTGAGCCAGTTCATCTCTGCGCGTTATGCACCGAAAGTGGCAATGCAGGCAATCTGGAATTATATTTTAAACTGGTTAGAGAATAGCAAGCTCTCTGATCGTGTTATTGATTGGGCCCCTGATGTTCTACCGTCATATACCTGCGATCAGAAACTTCCTCCTGATGCAGGACGTTTAGCTGTCCGGAGGGGAATAGACTGGCATACAACAGCCAAAATGCTTCTGAATGAACAAGGTTGGGATGAATATAAACAACTATGGAATCTGAATGATTCAAATATGCATACTACTGTGCCATCTGTTAATAATGCTGCACCCAAGCCTGAAGCACAAGCTGGAGACGGAAGATTTGGAGTGCTGGAAGGTATAGCTTCACATGTAAATCTCGATGGGAGCCAGCCCACACGGTGGTGGCTTCGAAGTGATTCAAATGGTGAAAGTTCCCTGGCTTTTGCACTCAGATGGGCAATGGATGGGGATTCTCTTAGCAAGGTAGTTGCAGGGAATCTGCTTGATTGGCTTTATTTTACTTCCGGATTGTTCCAGACAGACTCAACCAAAGCAAATTACGGATTACTTTTCTGGGCCCCGGGAAACGCACAGGCTCTCTATCAGGATAACGATATTAAAGCTATTCTTGGTTGTATCGGAACTTCAGGTATTCTGAATACAGACCGTTGGGATGAAGTTCTTGTTAAGGATATACTGGGAAACTTCAGAACAACAGGTGTAAACGGATTCCGGGGCAGGCGGCTGGAAAGTCCCGATGTACTCCGTGATGGCTGGAAAAGTTACTGGGACAAAAATACCATACAGTTACAGCCTCATTATGAGGCCTGGACGTGGTCCTCTTATCTGTGGCTATATGATAAGACTCACTGGAAGCCTCTTTTAGAGAAGACCCGAAAGGCTATAAGCACAATGATGAAAGCTTATCCTGACAATTGGCGATGGACAAACGGGATCCAACAGGAGCGTGGACGGATGCTTCTTCCCCTGGCATGGCTTATCAGGGTTGATGACCGTCCTGAATATCGTGCATGGTTGAAACTTATTGCTGATGATATTGAAAAATGTCAGGACGAATCAGGAGCAATCAGGGAGGAACTTGGCTCTTTGGATCACGGAGATTATGTTCCGCCAAAATCAAACGCAGCCTATGGTACAAACGAGGCTCCTTTGATACAGGAAAACGGAGATTGCGTTTCAGACTTGTTATACACTTCTAATTTTGCCTTTTTAGGACTTCACGAAGCTTATGCTTCAACGGGAGATGAACAATTCAAAAGGATGTCCGATAAGCTTGCAGATTTTCTTATCCGGATTCAGGTTCGGAGTAAAAAACACAGTGAACTGGATGGCGGCTGGTTCCGGGCTTTCGATTACAGGCAATGGGAATATTTCGGGTCAAATGCCGACTCGGGATGGGGTGCATGGTCAATTGAAACGGGATGGACCCAGGCCTGGCTACCAACTGTTCTTGCTATGAGGGAGTTGAACAACAACCTTTGGGATATTTCAAAAAACAGTAAGGTCTCAACACACTTTGATGCGATACGCAGACAGATGATACCGGATGAAATACTGACCGGGATAAATTAGTTCAATGATATCTTAACTGAAATGGGAAAAATGACACGACGAGAACGGTTAATGGCAACTCTGAAAGGTGAGGCAGTTGACCGTCCTGCAGTAAGCTTTTATGAAATAGGAGGTTTCCTTGTAGACCCAGGCGATACTGATGAGTATAATATCTATAACTCACCATCATGGCAGCCATTATTAGATCTGGCCGAAAATCAAACCGATATAATCAGAATGGTAAGTCCTGTCAGAGCCCAGTCGCACCTGTCATGGAATGGAAGCGCAAATGTGAATATCCGGCAGCAGTTTGTTGAGGAGAATACCTGGGAGGAAAGCAACAGCCGTTTTACAAGGCAGATATTCAAGATTGGCGGCAAAGAATTAACCAGTCTTTCACGTCGCGACAAAAACCTGGATACAGTCTGGACAATTGAGCCTTTGTTGAAAAACAACGATGATGTAAAACTATTCCTTCAGCTTCCGGATGAAATATTTGAGGAACATATCGATATTACTCGTTTAAGAGAAGTGGAAAATAAGCTGGGAGATCGTGGCATTGTTTTAGTTGACACGGAGGATCCTGTATGTGCAGTAGCTTCTCTTTTTACTCTGGAGAATTTCACAATTTTTGCATTCACGGAGCAGGCGCTTTGTCATAAACTGCTGGAAAAGCATGCGGTCTACATACATAAACGCACAGAGCATGTGGCCCGGGAATTTCCCGGAAGGCTGTGGCGCATATATGGCCCCGAATATATCACTGAACCTTTTCTTCCTTCTACTTTTTTCGAAGAATATGTGGTAAGATATACCGGACCAATGGTGAAGCGAATAAAAGATAATGGTGGTTATGTAAGGATCCATTCACACGGCAGGGTAAACAATATACTCGATTATATTGTGAATATGGGAGTTGATGGGATTGATCCCATAGAACCGCCACCTCACGGGGATGTTGAACTTAAAGACTTAAGAAGTAAATACGGGAAACAGCTGGTCCTGTTTGGCAACATTGAAATTACTGATATTGAAAACATGCCGTCTGATAAATTCAGAGGGGTTGTAAAACAGACTATTGCTGATGGGACATCTGGTGAAGGAAGAGGATTTGTTCTGATGCCCTCGGCCTCTCCTTACGGTCGTAATATATCAGAAACAACACTCAGGAACTACGGGGTAATGATTGAAGAGATACTCAATAATCAGGATAATATATGATTGTTTCAGAATGATATATCCGACATCGCTATTTGTTTAGTATCATAGATTTCTGTTATGCCACTTAAAACGTAATTAAAATGAAAAGGCTAACCATTCTGTTTTCTGCTGTATTAGTGTTACTGATGTGGCAACCTGCGTCTGCTCAGAAAAAGAAAAGCAGGAAAACCGTACCGGTTCCGGTAACTGAAAATATCGTCCTTGCCGAAAATGGGATGAGCCGGTACAGAATAGTAATTCCATCGTCAGCTACGTATGCAGAACAGAAAGCAGCTAATGTTCTGCAGAATTATCTGCTTCAGATCTCAGGTACGGCACTGCCTATTATAAGTGCCGATAAACCGGGAAGTCCGTACGAAATAGTGCTTGGACAGAATGAACGTCTGGATGAAACAAGTGCGGGTATCAATCTGAACGAACTTCAGGCGGATGGATTTGTCATCAGAACCGATAGCCTTCGCCTTATCATTGCCGGAGGGAATAAGAAAGGAGCACTTTATGGCGTCTATACCTTTCTTGAAAAATATCTTGGTTGTCGTATGTACAGTCCTGATGTGAAGGTTATTCCCAAACACGAAAAAATCATTCTGGGAAGCATAAATGACAAAGAGATTCCCATTATAAAGTTCAGAGATATACATTATAAAGTTACCTGGGATCCTGAATATTCTGAGTGGCATAAACTTGATCACGATCAGAATGGAGGCAGACCTGCATGGGGATCATGGGTGCATACTTTCAATAGTCTTGTTCCTCCTGAAATATATTTTAAGGATCACCCTGAGTATTATGCCTTAAGGAATGGCAAACGAATCCCGACTCAACTTTGCCTGACAAATCCCGAAGTACTGAAGATCACAATTCAGAACCTTCGCAAAGAAATCGCCGCTAATCCTGAGGCCCTGTACTGGTCGGTCAGCCAGAATGACAACAGAAACTATTGTCAGTGCGATAAATGTCAGGAAATCAACAAAAGAGAAGGTTCTCCTTCAGGATCCATTATGAATTTTGTGAACCAGGTAGCTGACCAGTTTCCCGATCAGATTATTTCTACATTGGCTTATGAGTATTCGCGAAAGGCACCGGCGACAATACTCCCCCGGAAGAATGTGAACATCATGCTATGCAGCATTGAGTTGAGACGTGACAGGCCTATCGATGTAGCGAAAGATTCTGTAAGCATGAGTTTTGTACGCGATGTAAAAGCATGGAGCAAAATTGCCGGTGACATCATCATATGGGATTATGTAATACAATTTCCGAACCTTGTAAGCCCATTCCCAAATCTTTTTGTCTTACAACCGAATCTCAGATTTTTCGCAGAAAACGGGGTGACAGCAATGTTCGAACAGGGAAACCGTGATGGAGGCGGAGAATTTGCCGAATTGCGCTCATATATTATTTCAAAACTGTTATGGGATCCGTATACAGATATCGATACAATAATGGATGATTTTCTAAAAGGATATTATGGAGCAGCATCCGGACCTATCAGACAGTATATTGATGAAATGCAAAAGGCTTTGGTGAGTTCTGATAAGCCATTGCGAATTTTTGGTTCGCCAAATGAGGCTGCAGTCACCTATCTCACCCCTGAACTGATTGAAAAATATAAGCGCTTTTTTGATGAAGCGGAATCACTTGTTGCCGATTCGTCGGCAATACTTGAGAGGGTAAAGGTTGCAAGGCTGCCTCTTGATTTCGCAATTATGGAACAGTCAAAGAAAAATTTTACAGGCGACCATGGGGTTTTTATTAAATCAGGTGATCAATGGGTGGTTCGTCCTGAAATCAGGTCTGTGGTTGATCCTTTCGTTGATCTATGTATCAGGAGCGGAATAACTAAGATAAAA
Organism: Bacteroidales bacterium; assembly: GCA_021371855.1. Classification (GTDB taxonomy): domain Bacteria; phylum Bacteroidota; class Bacteroidia; order Bacteroidales; family VadinHA17; genus LD21. The sequence continues at coordinate 21,608 of JAJFVL010000003.1, forward strand.
GAATGGAGTACTTCTCCTGAAGCGTACCGTTCGGCAATGTACCGCCTTTTTTACCAGGGAAGGAACGAACATCTCGCTTTCGGTAAAAAGGTAAGGTTGATAAGTCCCGATACGACAATCATACCTTCAGGGAAAGAGCAGATGCTTACTGATGGCATTCGGGGTAGTCACGATCCTGAATATAACTGGCTTGATTTTTCGGGAAAGGATCTGGATGTGGTTATTGACCTGGAAAGGAAAATACAGGTGCAGCATATAGAATGTGCATTTTACCAGAGGGCATTGTGGCTCAGTATTGCTCCCGTCAGGGTTGAGTTCTTCGTTTCGGATGATGGTGTGAAATTCGATCCTGTTGGCAGTGTGGTTAATACTCTGCCTATTGACCAGTATGATGCCTTTCAACGCGATTTTATAATTGATTTTGCACCGCGCGAAGCCCGGTTCGTCAGGGTAGTTGCCCATTCTATTGGGAATACTCCCGAATCACATCCGGGAGCAGGGCAGGCGGCACGAATACATATAGATGAAATAATAGTCGAATAATGAGAAAATTATCTGTTTTACTTGTTTTTTCGCTGATGTGTACCACGGTGATTGCACATCCGCAAAATACTTCATGTTTTCCGGGAAACCTTCGTTGCGAGTACCTGATAAATCCATTAGGCATTGATGCCACTGCTCCACGCTTGTCGTGGTTTCTGAACGACGGGCGATATGGTGCTGTACAGAGGGCATACCGGATTATTGTCGGTATTGATTCAGCCGAAGTAGCAAACGGCAAAGGCAATAACTGGGATACAAAGAGAGTAGAGACTGATAGAATGCTTGTTAATTATAACGGCAGTAAACTTGAACCGTTTACGAAATATTTCTGGAGCGTGCAGGTATGGGATAAAGATGGTGTACAGTCAATGCCTGTAATTTCAACATTTGAAACCGGCATGATGGGTATGGGAAACTGGAAAGGAGATTGGATCAGCGACGGGCAACACCTTGACGGGAAGGATATTAATACCCGACAGGCTCCATATTTCAGAAAAGAATTTGACGTTCCAAAGAAGATAAAATCGGCACGAGCTTATATTGCTGTCGGTGGTCTTTACGAATTGTACCTCAATGGTCAGAAGGTCGGTGACCATAGGCTTGATCCTATGTACACACGCTTTGATCGTCGTACATTATATGTATCGTACGATATAACCGGTCAGCTTCAAAGCGGCAGAAACGCAGTTGGGGTACTTCTGGGTAATGGATGGTACAATCACCAGTCAATGGCTGTATGGTATTTCGACCGTGCCCCCTGGCGTAACAGGCCAACTTTTTGTATGGATATGCGTATCACTTATGATGATGGTTCTGTGGAAACAATAGTAACAGATAATAGTTGGAAAACTATGCTAAGCCCAGTGATATTCAATAATATATATGTTGCCGAACATTACGATGCACGTTTGGAACAATCTGGCTGGAATACAGTCACCTTTGACGACTCGAAATGGAATAAGGTTATAAACAGGGCAGCTCCTTCTCAAAATATCGTTTCACAACAATTGCATCCAATCCGCAATGTGGAAAAGATCCCTGCCCGGAGTGTCAACAAAATAAACGATACAACTTATGTATTTGATCTTGGAAGAAATATTTCAGGCGTATCTCAGTTCACGATAAAAGGTGAGGCAGGAACAGTAATACGGCTGGAACATGCAGAGAAGCTTTATCCAAACGGGAGGGTTGACTTGTCAAATATAAATAGTCTTTATAGACCACCCGATAATACTGAACCATTTCAAACAGATAAATTCATACTTAGTGGGAAGGGGGAGGATAGCTTTATGCCCCGGTTTAATTATAAAGGATTTCAATATGTTGAGGTAACCAGCAGCAAACCGGTTACGCTTACAACCGATAATCTTACGGGCTATTTCATGCATAGCGATGTTCCTCCTGTAGGTGAAATTAAAACATCAAATCCCACTATCAATAAAATTTGGTGGGCAGCCAACAATTCTTATCTGTCAAACCTGTTCGGCTATCCGACTGATTGTCCTCAGCGCGAAAAGAACGGATGGACAGGCGATGCTCATATTTCTGTTGAAACAGGGCTTTATAATTTCGATGGAATAACCATATATGAAAAATGGTTGGCCGACCATCGGGATGAGCAGCAACCCAATGGGGTATTGCCAGCTATTATTCCAACATCCGGTTGGGGCTATCATTGGGCAAACGGTCTCGACTGGACAAGCACTATTGCTATTATTCCATGGAATGTTTACCTGTTTTATGGTGACACTAAATTATTGTTCGAGTGTTACGATAACATCAGGCGATACGTTGACCATGTTACTGAACTCAGCCCGTCAGGATTGACTGGCTGGGGGCTTGGTGACTGGGTTCCTGTAAAGTCTAAAGCATCTGTGGAGTTGACATCGTCGGTCTATTATTTTGCAGATGCAACCATATTATCCAAGACTGCTAAGTTATTGGGCAACAAGGATGACCAGAAAAAATATACCGCTCTGGCAGAAAAAATTAAAGATGCCATAAACTCTAAATATCTGAATAAAGAAATCGGGATATACGGAAAGGGAGTTCAGACTGAGCTCAGTGTACCTCTTTTCTGGGGGGTGGTTCCTGAGGAACTTAGAGCCATGGTTGCCGGCAACCTTGCAAAAAGGGTGGTCGCCGATAATAATCATATTGATGTGGGATTATTAGGCACAAAGGCTGTCCTTAATGCCTTGAGTGAGAACGGCTATGCCGATCTGGCTTATAGACTGGCCTCTCAGGAAACTTTTCCGTCATGGGGGTGGTGGATCGTGAATGGTGCTACAACATTATATGAAAACTGGCTGGTTGATGCCAGGTCGGATGGTTCCAGGAATCATATTATGTTTGGAGAAATCAATGCATGGTTTTATAAAACTTTGGGAGGAATCAAGCCTGATCCTGAACACCCGGGCTTTAAAAACATTATACTGCACCCTTCATTTGTGGAAGGGTTATCAAGTGCCGAAGCTAAACATATGTCACCCTATGGTGAAATAATCTCAAAATGGAACAAAAAGAAAAATATTGTAATTTATTCAGTAACGATACCTGCAAATTCGACCGCTGATCTGTTCTTACCAGAAAATTATTCTTTCAGGAAGGCCAAAATGTTGTCCTCAGGTCAGTCAGTATCATTGGAAAAGAGCATTTCAGGATGCTTTCATTTGTCCGCCGGTACTTATGAGATTGAATTAGAGAGAAATAAACAAACAATGAATTAAACTTTTAGTCTATTTGAGTTCTTTTGAACCATAAATACCTAATATATTATTCTGATGAAAAAAGCATCTTCAATCATTTTGTTATGGTCATTGTTTACAGCATTGAATAATGTCTCTGCCCAACAGACCGCATCAAATCTGCCTTTCCGGAATCCTTCCCTGTCAACCGAAGAAAGAGTTGCTGATCTTGTTTCAAGGATGACCCTCCAGGAAAAAGCAGATCAGCTTCTTTATACTGCTCCGGCGATACCACGATTGGGGATTCCTGCTTACAACTGGTGGAATGAAGCCTTGCATGGTGTTGCAAGAGCAGGATATGCCACAGTATTCCCGCAATCGATTACAATTGCCAATTCGTGGGATGAGGGACTGATGTTCAATGTCGGGAATGCTATTTCCGATGAAGCAAGGGCCAAATACCATGAGTTTCAGAGAAGAGGAAAAACTGGTATTTACCAGGGACTTACATTCTGGTCACCCAATATTAATATTTTTCGTGATCCACGCTGGGGCAGAGGGCATGAAACCTATGGGGAAGATCCGTTTTTTACCGGAAGAATGGGATTGGAGTTTGTTAAAGGAATGCAGGGTGACGATCCAAAGTATCTTAAAACAGTCGCAACAGCAAAGCATTATGCTGTTCATTCAGGTCCGGAACCATTAAGGCATTCGTTCAATGCCAAAGTAAGTGAATCAGATCTGCGGGAGACATATCTTCCGGCTTTCCGTACGCTGGTGATTGACGGAGGTGTATATTCCATTATGGGTGCTTATAACATGTTCCGTGATTATCCTTGTTGTGCAAATCCGATATTATACGGAATACTGCGTAATGAATGGGGGTTCAAGGGATATATTGTTTCTGACTGCGGCGCAATTACAGATTTTTATAAATATACAAAATTTGCAAAAGACCCTGCTGAGGCTGCCGCACAGGCTGTTAAAGCCGGGACAGATCTTGAATGTGGTGTTGAATATAAAAACCTTAAATCAGCAGTCGACAGAGGCCTTATTACGGAAGCTGATATTGATGTTGCAGTTAAAAGAGTCTTTACTGCACGGTTTAAACTTGGTATGTTCGATCCTGATGAAATGGTACAATACGCTCAGATACCATTCTATGTAAACTGTTCCGATTATAATAATACCCTCGCCCGTCAGGCCGCACAGAAATCAATAGTCCTTCTGAAAAATGAAAACAATATTCTTCCGCTTAAGAATGAGATTAAAACAATTGCTGTTATCGGGCCCAATGCAGATAATTTTGAAGCTCTTATAGGAAATTATAACGGCATACCAAAGGATCCTGTTACCATACTTAAGGGAATTGTTAATAAAGTAAGCCCTGAAACCAAAGTTATCTATTCTGAAGGAAGCGATCTGGCTGATGGCATACATAATCTGACCCCTGTTCCTTCACGGTATTTGCTGACAGCCGATGGAAGACATGGCGCTTTTGGAGAATACTATAGCAACAGAGAAATGAAAGGCGAGCCTGTTTTTACAAGGATTGATGATGAAATTAATTTCTATTGGGAACATCTGTCTCCCAGGTACGATATGCCTGATGATGATTTCGGAATTAAGTGGACAACATGGCTGGTTCCGCCTGAAACGGGCACTTATTACCTTGGAGGATGGGGTTCATCGGCTTACGAAATATTCCTTGACGGGAAAAGTATTATAAAATACAGGGGAGAACATCATGCTTTCCATACAGAAATTCCTGTTGAACTCAGGGTAGGGGAAAAACATAAAATCGAGGTTTTCTATAAGAATTATGCAGGTGATGCAGATATTAAACTTCTCTGGTCACGCCCGCGCGTGAACCTTGCAGAGAAAGCTGTTAAAGCCGCAAATGAAGCTGATGCGGTAGTCCTTGTTCTTGGTCTTTCGCAGCGACTTGAAGGGGAAGAGATGAAAATAAAAATTGATGGATTTGTAGGCGGCGACAGGACAAGTTTGGATCTTCCGGCCATGCAGGAGCAATTGCTGGAATCTGTGACGGCAACTGGAAAACCTGTTATAGTGGTGCTTATGAATGGCGGGGCATTATCAGTAAACAAAGCGCAGGAGAAGGCTGCAGCTATCCTTCTTGCAGGGTATCCCGGTCAACAGGGTGGAAATGCAGTGGCTGATGTTATTTTTGGTGATTATAATCCGGCAGGTAGATTACCTGTAACATATTATAAGTCAATCGATCAGATTCCTGCTTTTGAAAGTTATGACATGAAGGGAAAAACTTACAGGTTCTTTACCGGCGAGCCGCTTTATCCCTTTGGTTATGGGCTTAGTTATACAACGTTCACATACAGCAATCTTTCAGTACCTGAAAATGTTGTGACGGGACAAAGTGTAAAAGTGAAAGTCAGTGTGACCAATTCAGGAAAAATTGCCGGAGATGAGGTTGTGGAACTTTATATTACAGATGAGAAGGCTTCGACACCGCGGCCTGTTCGCCAATTGGAAGGATTTGAAAGGATTACTCTTAAACCTGGCGAAACCCGGGAAGTTGAGTTTTCAATTGATCCACGACAGTTCTCAATTATTAATAGCAAGGAAAAGAGAGTAATTGAACCGGGTTTTTTTACAGTTTCAGTGGGTGGAAAGCAACCCGGATTCAAAGGGTACCTCGATCCTCAGTTCACACAGGTACTTAAAGGAAGAGTAAAGCTTACAGGGAAAGAAGTTCCTTTTATCAACTGAAAGAGTCTTTACCTTAAGCCAGAGGATTTAATCATTTAATAAAAATTAATAAAAGTTTTAAAGTATGAAGCGTAGAGATTTTGTTTCGAGAGTAATAATAACAGGAGGTGCGGTCAGTCTGGGAATAGGTTGTCGTCGAAAGATTGAACCGTTATCTGGCGAAAAAGAAAAAAATACGGATTTGTTAAACAAACCAACCGGAAGAACAATTAAAGAACCTGAAAAACAGATACCTATTCTGGCTGAAACAGATGTATTGGTTATTGGCGGGGGCCCTGCCGGTACCGCAGCAGCAGTTGCAGCAAGCCGGACCGGTGCTGAGACATACCTGGTTGAAAGGTATAATCATCTTGGCGGGCTTTGGACTGGTGGTCTGGTGTTGCCGCTTCTCTCTACCCATGCCGTAGATAAAAATAAAAACCGAAAACAGGTTATTTTTGGTATCGGAGGGGAAATGTCGAAACGGCTGACCGACCTGGGTATGTCAATAAATGAAGTAAATCCTGTTGTCGATCCTGAGGCGGCCAAATACGTCCTCGAAGAGATGATTCGCGAGTCGGGCGTTAAAATGTTATATCATACCTGGGCTTCAAATGTGATTATAGAGGGGAATACAATAAAAGGGGTTTTTGTCGAAAGTAAATCAGGACGTATGGCCATACTTGCCAAAGTAGTTATTGACTGTACAGGCGATGGTGATATTTTCCATCTGGCAGGAGATAACTATGATGTTATGAATTACGCAATTGGATTGAATCACAGATTGGGTAATATTGACCGCATTGATTCAAAAAAACCGGGGTATGTAAAAATGAATATTGGAGGTCCTACGCCTCTTAAAAGTGTTAATTGGGTGAATATGTGGGGAAAAGAAAATCAGGATGCACTTGATGTAACTAATCTTTCAAAGCTTCAGATGGATTATCGTAAAGAAATCTGGGAAAATGTGCAGAAAATAAGACAGACACCGGGATATGAAGAGGTTTTCCTGTTGGATACAGCTTCTCAGCTTGGTGTGAGAATGTCACGCATACTGGATGGAGAATACCGGTTGTCACTTGAGGATACAATGACTTTCAAGTCATTCAACGATGTAATCGGAATCAGCGGAGCCTGGACAACAATGCTTTACAAAGGGAAAAAGATTCCATCAAAAGAACGTCCTTTCTGGCAGATACCTTATCGTTCGCTTATTCCTAAAAAAACCGATAACCTTTTAGTTGCAGGCCGTTGTTTCTGCTTTGAACGAGAACTGGTTGAGGACACAAGGATAATTGGTACCTGTCTGGTTACAGGTCATGGTGCAGGAGCAGCCGCAGGTTTGGCTGTAAAAGAAAGAAAAAGTGTAAAGGACATTGACGTAAGGAAATTAAAAGATCTGCTTGTACAGCAGGGAGCCTGGCTGGGATGAAAAACCTTCACGGGTTATCCGGTATTAGAGCTTTGTCATTTCTTCTTGCGGTGGCTCTGGCTGTTCCTGTCTCATGGAAAGGATTAACTGGCTTTTATACCTGGCTTAGCCCTTATATAATGCTTAATTCCCTGTTTTCTCTTAAGTCTCTTGTCTGGCTTAATATAGTTGCTTTTCTTGTTCTGATTTTTATTCTGTTCCGGAAACGGTGGTTTTGCCATCACCTTTGTCCTGTTGGATGGTGTTGTGATATTGTATCAGGTCTGAATAAACGTACGGTGTTTTCATACAAGTGCTTACCTGATATCAATAAATGGCTGGCAATTCTTTCGATAGCTGCAGCTTTGTTTGGACTCCCTCTTTTTATATTTCTGGATCCCTTAGCCGTATTTAACGGATTTTTTACAGTATTCTCAGGGAGGTTAAGTATTATTGCAATAATATCCCTTTTGGGATTTCCACTTCTTCTGCTGACACATCTGTTTTTTCCAGGTTTATGGTGTGCAAGAATTTGCCCTTTGGGCGGATTACAATTAATTATGACTGATGTGAAAAATCTGGTTGACAAGCTCTTCAGCAAGAAGGAAGAAGAACCTCTGCCGATAGGTGTGGGCAGACGGTATTTTCTGATGTCAGGTATTGGATTATTGGGAGGTGCAATGATTCCTCGGTTTCTGAAACCTCCGGAAGAAAAAAATATTCGTCCCCCTGCTGCAGTTGCGCCTGTTTTATTTAACAGTTTGTGTTGCAGATGTGGCAATTGTATTAAAGCATGTCCTACCGGAATTATATATCCTGAGACAGACTCTGACAACCTGTTGGGGTGGATGACTCCGGCGATAAGTTTTAAATCGGGTTACTGTCTTGAAACATGTAATAAGTGTGGTACAGTATGTTCAAGTGGCGCCATTACAATTTTCAGCGTGAAAGCTAAAAGTCAATTGTTTATCGGAACAGCGGAAGTTCATCTGGAAAATTGTCTTTTGGTGAATAATAAAGAGTGTATAAAGTGCAGGGAATCATGCAAATATGATGCACTTAAACTTGTACCTGAAAAAAATATGCTGAATGCTGTTCCGGTGGTCGACACTGATAAGTGTGTCGGATGCGGAGCATGTGAGGTGATCTGTCCTGAAAATTGTATTAAAATTAAGCCCTAAATGAACATTCCCCGCTTTTTATGGCAGGGAATGTTAAAACGTGGGTATCAGAAACCTGATTCCTTTTATTTTACTTTTATCTGTTTTAAAAGCCAGTCATTGACAGCTTCAGTTTCTTCCGGGAATGTCCAGTGGCCGGTTTCCTGGAAAATGTGCAATTCTTTTGGCGCATTAATTACGTTGTAAGCCGAAAACATCGATGTCGGAGGGCAGGTAAGATCATTATATCCCCACGAATAGAACCCTGGAATAGTGATTCTTCTGGCAAAATTTACAACATCGTAATAATCAAGCGTTTCGACTTCTCCTGGTTTCGGTTGGGCATTTCTGAAATAATGTGGCCAGCCACCGGCTCTTTTGTTAAGATAACCTGCATAATCACAAAGGGCAGGATATAAAGCAGCCATATATTTTATTCTTTTGTCGAGAGCAGCTGTAGTTATTGTAAGAGCTCCCCCCTGACTTCCACCGGTAACGGCAATATCTGTTCCGTTAAACTCGGGTAATGAGAAGATAAAATCAACTGCTCTTACGCATCCCAGGTAAACTCTTTTATAATAAAAAGCATCACGGTTATTCATTTTTACTGTCCAGTACGAAGACAATGCTGCACTTACAAGATTACTATAAACCTGATTGTCAAGGTTTACCGGAATGCCATGTATTCCTATTTCAAGTGTAATTACTCCAAGACCTGCTGTTTTTGGATCTCCGTTATAAGGACGGATCCCTGCGCCTGGAACTCTTAAGATTGCAGGATACTTCCCTGCTTTTTTGGGCATTGCCAGAATACCGTAGATCCTCGATCCGATTGCTTCATTCTGAAAGCTGATCTGGTAAACATTAGCTTCGCTTGTACACCGTTCAGGCATGAGAGTAATTTGTGGATCAAGATTTATTTTACGGGCTTCAGAAATTGCATTGCCCCAGAAAGTATCAAAGTCAGAAGGATCTTTTACAGTAGGTTTTATCTTTTCTGGTTCAAATCCTGCAGTTGCAAGCCCTTCGTATATTTTACCATCAACTTTAGCAGTTACTCTTACACGGTAAAAACCAGGTATTTTCATTGTTCCTGAAAGTTCCATCTTCCCGTTTTTCAGAACAACACCCTCTTTTTTCACGTCGGGCAACGTTTCAGGCCCTGTTTCATAATCTACAATGACATTTTCCAACAGGTTCCCATACTGAAGTACCTGTACGGAAAATTTTGCTTCCTCATTAACCTTGTACGTCCAGTCTTTATGATTGGGCGATACAATTACTTTAACAAGAGTTGTTGCCGGTTGTGAAATGGCAGTAACCGACAAAGCGATCAATAATACTGACTGTAATAACAGTCTTGTCATCCTGGTTTTCATACGTATATAATTTAATTTTAAAGGTTTCCGCTAAGGTGGGAGAACTACACATGAACCGCTGGCGCGGATTTGCAATCCGTGCATTTTACTTTGTTGCAATCCATGTAATTTCCATTTTAAAACATTTATTTATTACAAAATTCATTTCTTAATCAATATTATTTCAAAGCACGGATTACAAATCCGTGCTAGCAAAGCTCATGTGGATTTCTTAAGTATAGTTAGTTTAAATGTGTTTAACAGGTCAATAATAAAAAGACAAAATAGAACAAAAACGAACTTACAAAAATTTGATTTTTTTTATAGGTCCAAAACAAAATTACCATTTTTTTTACCAAATCAAAATATAGGTATAGCCAGTCTGATTTGATTCTTTATTTTTGTTAGATATAAATTTATTTAATGAAGTCAGAAAACAATCTCCTTCAAAAACGGGTAAATCTATTTGATGGAATTTCCATCGTTGCCGGCGCTATGATTGGCTCGGGTATTTTTATTGTCAGTGCTGATATTGCCAGGACCGTTGGTTCCCCCGGATGGCTTATGATAGTCTGGCTTATTACCGGCATAATCACTGTGATAGGGGCATTATGTTATGGGGAACTGGCTTCAATGATGCCTAATGTCGGAGGTCAGTATGTATATCTTCGGGAAGCATATCATCCACTTTTGGGATTTCTTTTTGGCTGGACTACTTTTCTTGTAATACAATGTGGATCGATTGCTGCCGTTGCTGTTGCTTTTGCCAAGTTTTCAGGAGTCCTGTTTCCATGGATTTCTGAAAAAAATACATTGTTGCAGCTTGGTTTTCTGAAAATTAACAGCACTATGGTTGTAGCCATATTAATGATCTTATTTCTGACATGGCTTAATACTTTGGGAATAGTGACAGGCAAAACAGTGCAGAATATTTTTTCATCTACCAAGGTTATTGCACTTCTTGGCCTGATTGCTGTAGGGTTCCTGGCTACAAATAATATCAATTCTCTCGAAATAAATAAGGAGGTTTTCTGGCAGGCAGGGAAGGTTGGCGCTGATAATCAGGTGATACCGCTTGTCGGGATTGCCCTGATTACAGCTATCGGGACTTCGCTGGTAGGTTCTTTGTTCTCAGCAGATGCATGGTATGATGTTACATTTATTTCAGGTGAAGTCATTAACCCGAAGCGGAATGTCCCTTTAAGCCTGTTTTTCGGCACTTTGATAGTTTCAGCTTTATACATGCTTGTTAATTATGTATATATTAAAATTTTACCTCTTTCAGGCTCTCCTGATGGTACAGATGTACTGAGCCGGGGTATACAGTATGCTACTGACGACAGGGTGGCCACATCGGCAATGAGTGTTGTCTTTGGAGATTATGCTGCAGTAATAATGGCTATACTTATTATGATAAGTACATTTGGTTGTAATCATGGGCTTATTATGGCAGGACCGAGGGTATACTATGCCATGGCAAAAGATGGACTGTTTTTCAGTAAAGTTGGTGAAATAAATAAAAACGGTGTTCCTGGATTTGCAATAATTATTCAGGGGATATGGTCGATATTGCTTTGTATGTCAGGAACATATAGTGATCTTCTTGATTACGTGATCTTTGCCGTATTGTTGTTCTTTGCACTTACAATCCTGTCAATTTTTATCCTCAGGGTTAAAAAGCCTGATATTCCCCGGTCTTATAAAGCCCTTGGCTATCCTGTTGTTCCTGCAATTTACATTCTGACAACAGTGCTTATAATGGTGATCCTTCTGATCTACAAACCTCTATATACTTTCCCCGGTTTGGGAATCGTCATAATGGGAGTTCCGGTATTCTATATCTGGAGAAAATACAACAGAAAAAAGAAATAGAGTAAGATATATTTAATTACCTCTCTGGCACGTAAACATGGATATAAGACAGGAATTAATAAGGTCGTCAGTAACTGATGGTTCTTATCAGAAATTTATTATACCTTACGTTGACCAATGGCAGTTGAGGCTGGTTGTAAGTAAAAATTGATCAATACGTTTTAAATCAATACCATACGATGATGAAAGTGTTTAAAATTAAATTAGCCATTACGATAGCAATGGTTGCATTAATCTGCAGCGACCAGGTGAATGGTCAATCTGGTTCAGTAAATGGTGTTAATCCACAGCAGTGGGTAAAAGAGCACTTTGCGAAAGGAAAAGTTCCTCCTTTCTCTTTTAATTATGGAGGAACAAATTCAAAGACATTCATTACCAAATGGAAATATTCTGCCGAAAAACTGGTAAGTGATGATCAGAATGTTGAAAAGAACCTTTATTCCTATAAGGATAACAAAAGCGGTCTTGTCGTAAGATGTTTTGTTACTTCATATAAAGATTTTCCGGCTGTAGAATGGGTAATAAGGTTTTCAAATACGTCGTCTTTAAATACTCCGGTCATAGAATCGGGAGAGGCTATCGATTATTTGTTCGGATATAAAACAAAAGGAACATTTGTTCTTCATCATTCCATGGGAAGCAATGCAAAACGAATTGATTTTCAGCCGGTAGATGAAAACATGCTGATTGGGAAAAAGATATCAATGATGCCTTCAGGCGGACGATCTTCAGATAATGCAGCTTTCCCATTCTTCAATATTGAAGCTCCCGGACAGGAAGGGACAGTTGTTGCAGTGGGCTGGACCGGAAAATGGCAGGCAGATGTTGAGCAGACAGATGAAAGATCAGTGTCGTTGAAATCGGGTATGGCGAAAATGAACCTGGTTTTATATCCCGGAGAGGAGATCAGAACCCCATTAATTTGTCTTCTTTTCTGGAAAGGCAATGACCGTATGATCGGTCACAACCAGTTCAGACAATTTATTCTGGCACATCACTCGCGCAGGATAAATGGCAAGTTTGCCGGGTATCCTTTATCGGGCAGTTTTGATTATGGCGATCCTGCTCCTTGTAATGAATATAATTGTCTGACTGCTGATTACGCTATTGCTATAGTAAATCGTTATAAACAATTCAGGATTACTCCTGAAGTGTTCTGGCTTGATGCCGGATGGTATACAGGATGTGGCTGGGATAAAGGAGACTGGTGGCAGAATGTGGGGAACTGGACGGTTGAAAAAGACCGTTTCCCGAACGGGCTGAAACCTGTTTCGGACGCCGTGCATGCTGTTGGCTCAAAATTTATGGTATGGTTCGAACCTGAACGTGTCCGTAAAGAGACTCAGATAGATAATGAACATCCTCAGTGGTTGTTGAAACTTCCGGGACAGGATAATGCCCTTTTTAATCTGGGTGATGATGATGCACGGTTATGGTTAACAGATTATATCTCCGCTTTTCTGAAAAAGGAAGGTATCGATTATTACCGTCAGGATTTCAACTTTGATCCTTCTCCTTACTGGGAGAATAATGACACACCTACCCGCATCGGTATGTCCGAAATAAAGCATATAGAAGGTTTATACGCTTATTGGGACAGCCTGCTTGTCCGCTTTCCCAATCTTCTGATTGATAATTGTGCCAGTGGCGGACGACGTCTGGATATTGAAACCACCACACGCAGCGCTCCATTGTGGCGCACCGACTATCAGTATGGTGAACCAAACGGTTATCAGTGTCATACATATGGGCTTAACTTCTATCTCCCTGTTCATGGGACTGCAGTGTACAAGACTGATAACTATACATTCAGATCGGGATTAGGGGCAACAATGGTTACTAATTGGGAAATTACCGGGAGGAACTCCGAATCGATACCATCAATACAAAAACGCCTGGCTGAATATAAAACCCTCCGTCCCTATTTTTATGGTGATTATTATCCTCTTACTGGTACGGATAACATGACTCAGGACGATGTCTGGCTGGCATACCAGCTTGACAGACCTGCTGAAGGTGATGGCATAATTCTGGCTTTCAGAAGGAAAGATTGCAATGTGGAAGCTATCACTGTAAAACTGGGTGGTGTAGATTCTGGTACAAGCTATGTGCTTACAGATGAAGATTTGCAGATAATAAAAACTGTATCAGGTGAAGAACTGAAGAAAGGCATTATACTTACTGCAAAAGACAAACCAGGGTCTGTTTTAATAAAGTATAAAAAAACTTTGTAATAAGAAGCAGAATGTTAAAGACGCTATATGTTTCCGGATGATTTCATACAAAGGATTTCCAATCAAAAATATATTGATTCAAAGGCTCTTCTGAAAGCGTTGGAAGAGCCTTCGCCGGTCAGTATAAGAATAAATCCTTCAAAGTGGGATAAAAAGCCGTTGAATACAGATCCTGTATTATGGTGTGCGTCAGGTTATTACCTTAGTAACAGACCGTCCTATACTCTTGATCCGATTTTCCACTCAGGTTGCTATTATCCCCAGGAAGCTTCAAGTATGTTTTTAGAACAGGCTGTATTGCAGTCTGTTCAATCGTTTCATGATATACGCGTACTTGATCTGTGTGGTGCTCCCGGAGGGAAAAGCACTCATCTGTCAACATTGATTGGCCCGGATAACTTACTTGTGGCCAATGAAGTAATCAGATCAAGAGCCGCTGTCCTGGCTGAAACAGTTACAAAATGGGGCTATGGTAATACTCTGGTTACCCAGAATGATCCCGCTGTATTTGGCAGACTTGAGGGTTATTTCGATATTATTCTTGTAGATGCCCCATGTTCAGGAGAAGGGATGTTCAGGAATATCACAGCCGTAAATGAATGGTCTGCAGCTAATACGGCTCATTGTTCGGAAAGACAAAAGCGTATACTCATGGATATCTGGCCTGCTTTAAAGGAAAACGGAATACTTATTTACAGTACCTGTACTTTTAATCCGGGGGAAAATGAGGAAAATATTAAGTGGCTCATTGAAAGGCATAAAGCAGAAAGCATCAGGCTGAATATTAAAGAATTCGAAGGAGTCAATGAGATAGATTACCATGGAATATACGGCTACGGATTTCATCCGGGAAAGATAAGGGGAGAAGGATTCTTTATGTCGGTTATCAGAAAGACTGGTAATCAGGAAAAAAAGGCTATGAAGAGCCAGCGGATTCCGGAACTGAAACCGGGGAAGACGGATATTGAAACAGCAGGAAGATGGACCCATTTTGTTGATGACAGATTCTTAAAACGCGGGGATGAAGTTTTTGCTCTTCCCTGTGAAATGGATGAATATATCTATCTGTTTCATAATCTTAGTATTATTAAAGCAGGCACAAAGATATTTACAATAAAGAAAAACAATTATCTGCCTTCTCATGAGCTGGCTTTATCATGCAGATTAAGAAAAGACATTTTCCCAACTGAAGTGATCTCTCTTCCAACAGCAATATCCTATCTCAGGCGGGACAATATCTCACTTCAAAGTACTTTAAAAGGATGGACTATTGTTACATACGAAGGCATTAATCTCGGATTTGTCAATAATATAGGAAGCAGGGTGAATAATTATTTTCCTGTCGAATGGAGGATCAGGCTTGATGTTTCAGCACTCATGAAATCACAGCCAATTGTCTGGCAATAGGTGCCTGAAAATTTTAAAAACATTTTTTATTATCTTTATCTTTATCAAAAACCACAATTCTATGAAGAGAATATCAGTTTATATACTTATGATCGTCCTATCAATGGCAGCGTGTAAAAAGCAGAGTAAATATGCAGGAGTGCCTTTTACCGAAAAAGAACCGCGCGACTGGGAAAACCCCGAAGTGTTTAATCTGAACCGGGAAACTCCTCATGCAACATTAATAAGCTATGCAGATCAGATAAGTGCCCTTGAGGCATCAGAGTCAGCTTCCCCGAATTACCTTTCTCTTGACGGAACATGGAAATTCAACTGGGTTAATTCGCCGGATCAGAGACCATTCTGGTTCTTTAAGGACGACTATGATATCAGCGACTGGAAAGATATCATAGTACCGTCAAACTGGCAGATGAAGGGATATGATGTCCCGATATATGTCAATATAAGCTATCCTCATAAGAAGAATCCTCCTTATATCCAGCATGAATGGAATCCGGTCGGATCGTATAAAAGGAGTTTCAAGGTACCTTCTGAGTGGAATAATAAAGAGGTTTTTATTCATTTTGGGGCAGTAAGCTCCGCATTTTATGTCTGGGTTAATGAACAACTTGTCGGTTATAGTGAGGACAGTAAAATGCCAGCTGAATTTAATATCACGAAATATCTGAGGAGTGGGAGCAATTCTCTCGCTGTTGAAGTGTACCGCTGGTGCGATGGAAGTTATCTTGAGGATCAGGACTTCTGGCGACTGAGCGGTATTCAGAGAAGCGTCTTCCTTCATGCCCGGCCAAAAACATATATAAACGATTTTTTTGCTATAGGCGACCTTGATAATAATTACAATGACGGGCTACTGAAACTCGGTGTTTCTCTGAAAAGCTCAGATGCAGATAAAAATAATTTTGAAGTTGAAGCATCTTTATTCGACGGTACCAAAAAGCTTTTTACTCAATCAAAAGAAGTAAACCTGACTGATAGTATTGGAACAGTTAATTTTACCGGAAATTTCCCGGGTATAAAAACCTGGTCAGCTGAAGCCCCAAATCTTTATTCATTGGTAATTAGTCTGAAAACAGGAGACGGTAATGTTCTCGAATGCGTCAGTACAAAGGTAGGTTTTCGTAAAGTGCAGATAATCAAATCTCAATTGCTTGTAAACGGAGTGGCTGTTCTTCTCAAAGGAACAAACATGCATGAACACAGTGATGTTAACGGACATGTGGTTGATGAAGAAACAATTCTGAAGGATATATGCCTGATGAAGAGCAATAACATCAATGCAGTAAGAACATCACATTACCCTCAGCAGGAATTATGGTACCAGATGTGCGACAAATACGGATTGTATCTCATTGATGAGGCAGATATTGAATCGCATGGTGTCGGTTATGATAAGGATGTCACACTCGCTGACAAACCTCAATGGGCAGCAGCTCATCTCGACAGGATGCAACGTATGGTTGAGAGAGACAAGAACCATCCTTCGGTAATCATCTGGTCAATGGGAAATGAAGCCGGTGATGGCCATAATTTTCTTAATGGGTATAAATGGATCAAGGGAAGAGATGTTACCCGTCCGGTTCAGTATGAGCGGGCAGAACACAGTACCAATGCTCCTGAACGGCATACTGACATCTGGTGCCCGATGTATCCAAAAATCGAATCTATCGAAGCATATGCAAAAGACAATAAGAACGACAGACCATTGATAATGTGCGAGTATGCACATGCTATGGGTAATTCAACCGGAAACCTCCAGGATTACTGGGATGTAATCGAAAAAAATCCGAAACTTCAGGGAGGATTTATATGGGACTGGGTCGATCAGGGATTGCTTAAAAAAGATAAAAACGGAGAAAAATACTGGACATATGGAGGGGATTATGGTGAAGAAGGCATTCCCAGTGATGGAAATTTCTGCATAAACGGACTTGTATGGCCCGACAGAACACCTCATCCCGGACTTTCAGAGGTAAGAAAGGTTTATCAATATATTAAATTTGATGCTGTAAATCTTGCAAATGGGATTATTAAAATCAGGAACAGATATGACTTTACCAATCTTTCAAAGTTTATTTTTGAATGGGAAGTCGTTGCTGATGGTGTAGCAATACAGTCAGGCAAACTCTCATTTCCCGACATCAAACCCAGGTCTGAAACAGTAGTGAATATTCCTCTTAAAAAGATAGACCCGGCTCCGGGGACTGAGTACTTCCTGAATATTAATGCAAACAGAGGTGATGAATGGAATTCTGTCCCGGAGTACCATGTTTATGCTTCTGCACAGTTTAAGCTTCCGATTGAAAGGAAGCTGGCCACAGTGAAGAATACTGACCTTGCTGTGCTTCAGACAAAGACAGCTGACAAGAAACTTGAAGTAAGCGGAAGTGATATGAAATTAATTTTCAATCTGGTTAATGGCCGCCTTGAATCATATAATTACAAAGGAGTAGAACTGTTTAACAAAGGTCCTGAACCCGATTTCTGGAGACCCCCTACAGACAACGACTACGGTTATGGCATGGATAAACTATTGGGTGTCTGGAAAAAAGCCGGAGGGAGAATATCCGTGACAAGGGCAAATATCAGTCAACCTGCTCTGGGTAAGGTTGTTGTCAGTTTTACCTATGATATAGCAGGAACAAAAGGTGAAAAAATTGCAGGATATGCTACAACATATACCATTTATGGATCGGCCGATATGGTAATTAAAAACCAGTTCTCCAAAATTTCAGATAACATTCCTGAAATACCAAGGATGGGAATGCAGATGCAACTTCCGGAGGAATTCTCGAATCTCAAATGGCTGGGACGTGGCCCTCACGAAAACTATGTTGATAGAAAGACTTCTGCTGATGTCGGACTTTATGAAAGTACTATTGCTGATCAGTATGTGCCTTACATAAGGCCGCAGGAAAATGGTTATAAAACCGACACACGGTGGCTTACACTAACCGATGACAATGGAACAGGTTTACTGATCATCGGAAATCCGTTAATTTGTTTTGCTGCCCTAAACAACACCCATGATGATTTCGAGTCACCAGGTAAACTGTCACAGTACAGAAAAGATGCGAAAAGCGCAAATACCCATACTATTGATGTTAAATCACGTGAACTCGTTAATCTTAATATTGATCTCGGGCAGATGGGTGTTGGTGGTGACGACTCGTGGGGAGCAAAAATACATCCCCAGTATCGCCTCCTTGGGAAAAAATATGAGTACTCTTTCAGGATAAGGCCAATTGTAAAAGAGGATGATATAATAAACCTGGCTAAAGAAAAGTTTTAACATTTCTCATTGTCTCTCCTGGTTTCTCTGTGCCTCTCTGTGTAACCAAAAAAAACTTTCAAAGAGTCCACAGAAAAACCACGAGAGGCAATGAGGTTTTATTGACAGATTCAATATTTTAGTTCAATCTTCAGTACCTCATTTTCCCCTATTATTACATTTTTTACATCGTAAACCAAAGGAGCAGCAACCTTTTTATTTATAACAATCCTTGTTACAGAATTTGCAGCTAAGGTAATTGATGCCGGAGCATCAGGGATGCCATTGACGAGGTAGAATGGAACATCCGAATTATTAGTCACTTCAAAATATAGATTCTTCTCATTCTCATAATATGGTTTGCCTACAGAAATACACTGATAAATAAACGGTTTTGCGTACTCTTCTTTTCCAACAAGCTTATCCTGGAAATATACCATTGTACGTCCTGCGAACATAGCCTCCTTAAGCGCATCGCTTGTTCTCTCCTTTGCAAAAACAAGAGTCATGGGTCTGTTGTTATAATCAGGTTCTTTGTAAATCTCACTTATTACACCGTGGACATCGCTGTTCCCTGTCAATGTCAGGTTGTTATCTTTTGCGAATTTGAAAACCAGAGGGTAATATTCGTTGCTATTAAAAAATTCAACTCCATGAAGCCATCCTTTCTTAATAAGCTTCTCATGTATGTCGTACATCCGGGGAATTCCGTCAGGCTGTTGTGCTTTCCATCCAGGGTGGTTCCACTGCAGGAATGCTCCCTGTTTGATAGCAGCTTCAAAAGAATCCCATACTGAATCTTGTAGAATAAGCGATGCATCAGAGATAAACAGTGCATTAAAATGCCCCGGGGGCATTTTTCTTGTTATTTCAGCGCCATGGACGAGAATCAGATTTCTCTCTTTTGCATATGTTTCTCCTATTTTCCATGCTGCATTGAAGTCAACAGGAACATAATTTTTATGTGGTGTGTACTCAAGATGGTCTGTAAATGCAAGAGCATCAAGACCATCGCGTACGGCTTCATCTATCCTGACTGTCGGCCATACATTTGCATCCGAAAAAACAGTATGTATATGAAAATCACATTTTAGTGTGATATAGCCCGGAAGATTGGGCAGCTTTACAATCTTCCTCTGCCCATAAATGCTAAGGGTAATAAAAGTCAGTAGTAAGATCAGGATTGAATTTTTTTTCATAGTGATAGTGTTATTAAATTATTATTATAAGGATTTCCACTGTCCAGCCAGCCGGCTGGTCTGTGTCCTCTGTTTAAGTTCTTCTTTCTCATACCTTATGGTATATTCCTATATCTTTTCATAAAAATAGGCTATTTTCTGATCCACATCATCCCACGTGTAAATTTTCTTGTGCCTGTTCAGATAATAAAAATTCAGCAAGGCAAAGTCCCCGGCGCACATAGTAGCATGAACAAAAAGGAGCACCGAAAGGCTCCATTTCCACAAGCCCGGAAGAGTGAAAACAAGAAATATAACAGAAATGCTTATAATGAGAAATGGAATAACAGCCACAAGCTTGAACTGAAGAGGCGGGGTAACATATCTGTGCGCCGTAACATAAAACAGATTTTGTTTAAGATCCATCCCAATCCGCAATCTTTTTGCACCGAAAAAGAAATAAGGAATCAGGTGCAATAATTCATGCACCGGGATGCAGATTACAGGAAAAACAACAAACCCGAGTACAGAATGAAAAAGAACTTTTTTGATGGGGAAATATCCTGCAATATTTATCCTCTCTTTAACTGCAATCGCAAGAAAAATCAGGCAGACTGACCAGAAAAAGATAGTCATCCCCGACTTTCTCTTTATGTAATCCAGAATAAACTGAACAAGATCATGATAAGATATTGCAAGTATCTGCCTGAATCTGTTCTGATCGTCAAGATCTTCAACAAGTAATGCCATAATAATGCGTTTAACAAATTTACTTTTTAAATGATGAATACAAAGCAGTAACAAATAATTTTGCTGACCTCCGGAAAAGAACAGCCCTTTCCATTCTCCCCTCGAATCCGCTCGCTCATAAATTTCGGCTGAGGCAAAAAAATGGAGCTTTCTGCTATGATCCTGTACTAAAATTTGGTTCATATTTTGATACCTTTGCATAAAAATTCCTTGGGTGAGACTGGTATTTTCCATATTTGTGATAATGCTTCTTGTTACTGATCTTTCGGGACAAAAAGACACGTTGAAAAATATAAATGATACTCTTCCGGGAGGTTCTTACGTTTTGCCGAAAGTGGAAAGAGAAGGAGTCACTTTGCCCGAAGTTGAAATAAAAGAGGTAACTGTTGTCGCCCGTCCAAAGGCTGTCAGAAGGAGCGAATACCGTAAATACGAAAGACTCATCTATAATGTAAAAAAAGTATATCCTTATGCGTTGATAGTGAGGCAAAGACTTGATCAGGTAAATGAGGAGCTGAAATCCATTACTGATGAAAAGGAACAGAAGAATTATATGAAAGGTGTTGAAAAAGATGTCTTTGCCGAATATGAAGATGACATGCGGAAAATGACCATAACGCAAGGAAAACTTCTTATTAAGCTGATTGACAGGGAGACACAAAATACCTCATATACTCTGATCAAGGATTATCGCGGAAAATTTTCCGCTGCTTTCTGGCAGGGTATCGCCCGCATATTCGGCACCAATCTTAAAGAGGAATATGACCGGTTTGGTGATGATGCGCTCATAGAACTCATCATCCAGGAAATTGATGCAGGCAGACTTTAAGCTCTATTTTAACCTAAAATTATTAACGTATGAAAAGAATTTTTATAGCAGTTAAAGTTGAAGCAGGGATAAATCTCCTGAATATGATCTCATCATTAAAATCGGGACTTGAAAACGAAAAAATCAGTTGGACAAATCCGGATAATATCCATATAACACTTGCATTTCTGGGAGATACAAAAGAGAAACAGATCAAATCCATAGGTGCAATCCTTAAGGAAAAATGTGAGGGATCAGGAAGTTTTGAACTGATTCTCAAAGGATCAGGTGTTTTTAAAAGTTTGAATGATCCCCGGATTATCTGGACAGGAATAGAACTCTCTGAAAAAATAATTCAGCTTAATCAGCTTGTAAAAACCGGATTGACTGAATCAGGTATTGTAATTGAAGACCGTCCCTTCAAACCTCATCTGACTTTAGGTCGGGTAAAACATATTGGTGACACCGGGGTTCTGAAAAGACTGCTTGAAAGTTATAATGACACTGAAATCCAGAAGGTCCCTGTTAATGAAGTAATCCTTTACGAAAGTATTCTCCTTTATACAGGTCCATTATATAAGCCTATTGTCAAAATTGCATTATAGCGATACCCATCCCTTTTACTGCTCAAAATTCACTGTTCATCCCGTTCACCCATTCATTATACCCCTTCACCCTAGATTCCTTTTCCCTTAAAAATAATTCCAATCGTATAGAATATAACTTTCAGATCGAAACCTATTGATCTGTTTTTCATGTAATAGAGGTCATAATCAAGCCGTTCTATCATTTGGTCAACATCTGAGGCATATCCGTATCTGACCTGTCCCCAGGAGGTTATGCCGGGCTTCACGGTTTGAATAAGTTTGTATTGAGGAGCCTTTTCTTTTATTCTGTCAATATAATATTGCTGTTCGGGTCTTGGACCTACAATTGACATTTCACCCTTGAGAACATTATAAAAATTTGGAATCTCATCCAGTTTGTGTTTCCTCATAAACCGGCCCAGGGGAGTGATCCTTTTATCATCTTTGCCTGAAAGAAGATGTGTACTCTCTTCTCCATTGCACATCGATCTGAATTTGTAAATAGAAAAAGGTTTACCTGACTTGCCGACACGTTTCTGTGAGTAAATAACAGGACCATTCCCTGAAATCATTATTACAATGGAAAGTATAATTATGATAGGGCATAATAAAATGAGACCCAATATGGAAATTGAGTAGTCGATGATATTTTTTAATATAGTTTGAAAATTTTGTGTGATCGGATTCATGGTATAAATATATAAAAAGAAATGAGTATTTTTTAATGGGATGTCTGTCTCATGTTTTATATTTTTGTCAGATATTTAATATACCTCATTTTATAATATGACAGACACTTTTGAGGCTAAGGGGAAACGGAAAAAACTTGTGGCTGAGCTAAGGCAAAAAGGGATCAGTGATGAAGATGTATTAAGAGCTATCGATATAGTTCCGCGGCATCTTTTTATGGATCCGGCATTCTTCAACCATGCTTATGTTGACAAAGCTTTTCCTATCGCTTCGGGTCAGACAATTTCGCAACCTTATACTGTAGCGGTTCAATCTTCTCTTCTTCATGTGAAAAAGAGAGATAAAATTCTTGAAATTGGAACTGGCTCGGGTTATCAGGCTGCAATCCTTGCCCACATGGGTGCCAGGGTTTACACGATAGAACGCTTCAGGGAACTTTTTATAAAAGCACAGGTTACTCTTGGCTCATTAGGGTATAAAATAGATTTCTTTTATGGCGACGGATATGAAGGAAAACCTCAATATGGCCCATACGATGGTATTATTATTACTGCGGCTCCCCCGGAGGTTCCAAAGAAGCTTTTGCAACAACTTAAAATCGGAGGAAGGCTCGTAACCCCTCTCGGGAGTTCCGGTTCACAGGTGATGACGGTTGTGGTACGAACCGGGGAAGATAACTTCGAGTATTCTGAACATGGAAATTTCATTTTTGTACCAATGCTTAAAGGAACTGTAAACGGAAAATAGCGTATTATGGAAATATTCAGACTGATATTTTCCTCATTTCAGGAAAATACATACATACTAAAAGACAAATCAGGTGATTGTGCAATAATCGATTGCGGTTGTTACGATAAAACAGAATTTGCTGAACTGGTGAATTTGATAGAATCGGAAAACATGAATCCGGTCCTGTTGCTGAATACTCATTGTCACCTCGATCATGTTTTTGGCAACAGGTTTGTACTCGAAAAATACAACCTGAGGACTTTATGCCATGAATCTGATGAATTCAACAGAATAAATTCACCACAGGATGCCATACTTTTCGGATTAACAATGGACACTTCTCCTGAACCCGGCGGCTTTATTTCTGAGAGTAATGTATTGAAATTTGGTACAACGGAGCTTGCAGCACTTGAAGTGCCTGGGCATACTTCAGGGAGCCTGGCTTTTTATAGCGAAAAGAATAACTGCGTCTTTTCGGGCGACGCTCTTTTTGCAGGGAATATCGGAAGAACGGATCTTCCGGGTGGAGATTATGATACTCTTATAAAAAGTATCAGGCAGAAACTGTTCGTTCTGCCACAATCAACTATAGTGTACCCCGGGCATGGAAATGCAACAACCATAGGAGATGAAATTAGATCAAATCACTGTTTCATATTTATATAATTTATTTTTAAAGGTTCCGGCCAAGGCGGGAGAAACTCCATGTTTAAAAGATTATTTTCATTCAGTTTGTTTTTGGGAAAACATGGGGGGCACCTGATAAATATCCTGTTTTATTTTCCGGGGATTTCTTATCATTATACTTTTAAAATTCTTTCATTCAGACTGTTAAATTCTAATTATTAAATTGAAAAAATATATGCAATCAGATAAATTCGTCTCAAGGCATAATGGTCCTCGTGATCATGAACTACCACAAATGCTGAAAGCTATCGGTGTCGATTCGCTTAATCAATTAATTGAAAAGACAGTCCCAAAATCAATTATGCTCGAAGAACCACTCAGGTTACCGGAAGCAATGAGCGAATTTGAATATCTCAATCATTTAAGATCTGTAGGGAAAAAGAACAAGATGTTCCGCTCATTTATAGGTCAGGGATATTATGGTGTTGCTGCATTGTCGGTTATTACTCGGAATGTTCTGGAAAATCCTGCATGGTACACCTCATATACCCCTTATCAGGCTGAGATTTCACAGGGCAGGCTTGAGGCTCTTCTTAATTATCAGACTATGATAATTGAGCTTACCGGTATGGAGATTGCCAATGCTTCGCTTCTTGATGAATCAACCGCGGCTGCTGAAGCAATGATTATGATGTTTAATGCCAGGTCGAGAGCTTCTGTTAAAGCGGGTGCAAACAAGTTTTTTGTTGATGAAGATATTTTTCTTCAGACACTCGATGTGATAAATACACGTTCCAAACCGTTGGGTATTGAGCTTATCAGGGGAAAATATAATGAAGTGGTTTTAAATGAGATGTTTTTTGGATCGATAGTTCAATACCCTGCCGCTTCGGGTCAGATAAGAGACTATAAAGAATTTACAGACAGGGCTCATACTGCAGGGGCTCTGGTCGGAGTAGCTGCCGATCTGATGAGCCTGGCTCTTCTCACTCCTCCCGGAGAATGGGGAGCAGATATTGTTTTAGGCTCAACTCAGCGATTTGGGTTGCAAATGAGTTTCGGGGGACCTCATGCAGGCTATTTTGCAACAAAAGATGATCTGAAAAGAAGCATGCCCGGTCGTATCATAGGAGTATCGGTTGATGCTCAGGGGAATAATGCATTAAGGCTGGCATTACAGACAAGAGAACAGCATATCAAACGCGAAAGAGCAACTTCCAATATCTGTACAGCACAGGCTTTGCTTGCCACAATGTCGGGTATGTATGCCCAATACCATGGTCCTGAAGGATTGAAGAATATCTCGGCACATATTCACCAGTCAGCCTGTGTTTTAAGCAATGCTCTTAAAGAACTTGGCTATAATCAGGTGAATTCCAATTTCTTCGATACTTTAAAAATCATTCTCCCCTCGGGTGTTCCGGTCGAAAATATCAAAAGTAAGGCACTTGAAGCAGAAATAAATTTTTTCTACCCTGATGAGGATTCAGTAATGATCAGTACTGATGAGGTAACTACCATTCAGGAAATAAATACTATTGTTGAGATATTCGCAAAAGCTGCTGGTAAAGAACCGGTTCGGGTTAACTCCCTCCCTGAATGTATATCTGTGGATGATAAGTTCGTGAGAAAATCTGCTTATCTAAAGTCCGGAACTTTTACCAAATACCACAGCGAAACTGAGATGATGCGCTATATCAAGATGCTGGAAAGAAAGGATTTTTCTCTTACACACAGCATGATATCCCTCGGTTCATGTACAATGAAGCTTAATCCTGCCACTTCTGTGTTTGCATTGAGCTGGCCTGAATTTGGGAATATCCATCCTTTTGTTCCGAAAGATCAGGCACAGGGATATTATCAGCTTATTGATGAACTGGGTGAAGCGCTTAAAGAGATAACAGGATTTTCAGCAATTTCCTTTCAGCCTAATTCAGGCGCTGCCGGTGAATATACCGGATTAACGGTTATCCGCCATTATCATCAGAGCAGGGGAGAAGGCCACCGGAACGTAGCTCTGATACCATCATCAGCTCATGGTACTAATCCTGCCAGTGCCGCTATGGCCGGGATGCATGTTGTAGTTGTTGACTGTGACGAAAAAGGAAATATAAGTGTTGATGATCTGAAGAAAAAGGCCGGGGAACATAAAGCAAACCTCGCCTGTTTCATGATCACTTACCCGTCTACCCATGGTGTGTTTGAAGCTGCGGTAAATGAGATGTCGGATATAATCCATGCAAATGGCGGATTAGTTTATATGGACGGGGCAAATATGAATGCACAGGTAGGACTTACAAATCCAGAACATATCGGCGCAGATGTTTGTCATCTTAACCTGCATAAGACATTCGCTATACCTCACGGAGGAGGTGGTCCCGGGGTGGGGCCAATACTGGTAAACGATAAACTGGCTGAGTTCCTGCCGTCACACCCGGTTGTAAAGACCGGAGGAAGTCATGGTACCACGGCTGTCTCCGGTGCCCCTTTTGGCAGTGCACATGTACTTACAATTTCACATGCTTATGTGATGATGATGGGTCCCGTCGGATTAACCCAGGCTTCTAAATATGCCATACTAAACGCTAATTATATTGCTGCATCTTTGAAGGGGTGGTATAAAACTCTTTATACCGGAACCGAAGGATTTGTTGCTCATGAGATGATCCTCGATTGCAGGAACTTCAAGGCAGAAGCTGGTATTACCGAATCTGATATCGCAAAAAGATTAATGGATTATGGATTCCATGCTCCAACACTTTCATTTCCTGTGCATGGCACTCTTATGGTGGAACCTACTGAATCCGAATCACTTCAGGAACTCGATAAGTTTGTCGATGCTCTTAAATCAATCTGGAATGAGATACAGGAAATAAAGGATGGACAAGCTGATAAAGAGGATAATGTTTTGCATAATTCACCTCATACCGTTATGGTTGTGACTGCCGACAATTGGGTCCATAGCTATGATCGCAGAAAGGCCGCGTTTCCACGTAACTGGATCATTGAGAATAAGTTATGGCCATCAGTGGGTCGTGTTGATGATGGTTACGGGGACCGTAATCTGGTTTGTATCTGCGATCCTGTCGATTCACACAGGACTGAGATGATGAAAACAGCCTCATCCTTAAAAGAAGAAGCATAAAAAGATTGACTATATTTGAATTATTTGGGTGTCTAAAAGTAGAATTAACCACCCCTGACAGTTACCGGAAGGGGTGGAGGTGGGTGATGTTTTATACAACTACGATTTGATGAGCCGGATTATTAAAAATAAAGAGAGTTAAAATTATGCGCAATTCCTCATGGAATGATCTTGTTTCCCTGACCGAAGGCAAAAAACTCAATTATCAGCCTGTGGGTTTTATTATTGACAGTCCGTGGATACCGGGTTGGTATGAGATATCAAATATCGATTACTTTTCTTCGGATGAACTTTGGCTTAAATCGAACCTTAAAGCGGTTAACTCATTCCCTGATATCTGGTTTATGCCTTCATTCTGGTCAGAATATGGAATGTGCACGGAGCCTTCTGCTTTCGGTTCGCGGATGATATTTCTTGAGAAAAGTCTGCCACACGCTGAAAAAATTCTTCAGGGCATTGAATTGACCGATTCACTTCCTCAGCCAAATGTTAAGACTGACGGACTTTTGCCATTTATGATCAACCGCCTTAAAAAAAACCAGAAGGCTATCATTGAAGCCGACCATCAGATCAGGTTTGCAGTTGCCAGAGGTCCTATGAACATTGCCAGTTTTCTGATGGGCACAACAGAGTTCATGATGGCTGTTGCGATGGATCCCAATGCCACCAAAAAACTTCTTGAGAAGATCACAGGTTTTATCTGTGACTGGTTGTCGTGGCAGAAAGAGTGCTTCCCCTCTATAGATGGAATACTGATACTCGATGATATAATAGGATTTGTTGGCGAGGATGAATTTAAAGAATTTGTTGTTCCGTTTTTCAATAAAATATTCAACAGTATTGATGCAAAAATAAAATTTCTTCATAACGATGCTGATGGGCTGATCACTGCTAA
Organism: Bacteroidales bacterium; assembly: GCA_021371855.1. GTDB lineage: Bacteria > Bacteroidota > Bacteroidia > Bacteroidales > VadinHA17 > LD21. The sequence goes on from JAJFVL010000003.1 coordinate 49,687, forward strand.
ACATCTGAAAGAGATGAGGGTAAATATGTTCAATTTTTCTTTTAACCATTCCATGAAAGAGATCCGTGAGCTTGCCGGACCTGAAGTTATCCTTGTCGGGAATGTACCTCCGCGTGATGTTCTTGCTGCCGGTACGCCAGGGCAGGTAGATGCCGCAGTCAGAAAAGCTTTTTGTGAAATCAATGATCATGACCGTATAGTATGGTCAGTTGGTGGAGGTATGCCTCAGAATGTTCAAGATGTTAATATATATGCATTTATTGATGCAGTTAAGAAATATTCGAAATAGCCTGATAATGAAAAAAATAATTCCGGTCTTTCTAATTTCACTTGCTATTAATTATACAGTTAGTTCACAAAAGACAGAGGTTCTTCATTTTTATGTCGAAGCTGGCCCATATAAACGGATAAACACTCCGGTAAGCGCTGATATTGAAATAGTCTCTAAAAATGACACCCTCGCTTTCAGGCTCTTTGAGAAAGTAAAGGGACAACTGGTTGAAAAGCCATTCCAGATCGAATCGGATTATGTGACAAGGTTATGGTTAATACTTGACGGAACAACTGAAGAAGGGAGAAAAAGAGAGTTCTATCTGTATAAGGATGAAAAGAATGCATTACGGAACAGTATTACTGCAGATGTAAGGTCAGATGATATCATCCTTAAGAAAGACAATTCAGAAATACTTCATTATCAGACTTCAGTGCTCTATCCACCTGCTAAAGTCGATACTATTTATAAGAGAAGCGGTTTTATTCATCCTTTGATGACTCCGTCAGGAAATGTACTTACCAGGGTAAATCCTCCAGACCATTATCATCACATGGGAATATGGAATCCATGGACACGAGTTAAAAGAGGGGGCCATATAACTGATTTCTGGAATCTTTATGAGAAACAGGGTACTGTAAGATTTGCTGGTATAAACTCTACGGTCAGCGGACCTGTTTATGGCGGATTTTCAGTACGTCAGGAACATATTGATTTTCAGGGGAAAAAGTCTGAAGAAGTGGCTATTAATGAGATATGGGATGTGCGTGCATGGAATACAGAACCGGTATCAGGATTAAAGACTTATCTTGTTGATCTTACAACCTTTCTTTCAGTTACAGGCGATTCCTCAGTAACCTTTGAAGCATATCGTTATGGGGGAGGAATCGGGATAAGGGCGAATGAAGAATGGACCAAAGATAACAGTACGATACTCACTTCTGAAGGCAAGACACGGCTTGATGCTGACGGATCGAATGCCAGATGGACTGATCTGAACGGATCATTTCAGAATAATAGTCAGTCGGGAATAATTTTCTTTTCTCACCCGGCAAACAGAGAACATCCTGAACCGATGAGAGTGTGGCCGGCAGATGCAAACAATGGCAGGGGTGATGTCTATTTTGAATTTTGCCCGACACGGCATAAAGAATGGGTTCTGTATCCGGGCAATGTTTACAGGTTAAAATACCGGATGCTGATATATGATGGAAAAATTGCCCGGCAAACTACAGATAGGGTATGGACTGATTTTGCACATCCACCGGTAGTGATAGAACTGAATAAATGATCGGAAAGAATAATATGTTCTGCAGTCACATGTTTGCATGGGAATTGTATTTGTATAACTTTGTAAACAGGTATATTCTATGCCTTACCTGCATATAGTACTAATGAAAAAAATATCTTAATACGATGAAACCCACATGATTGAACGCAATCACAAACACGTATAAATATAATTTTCAATCATGTGTGGTTCCATCATACCATTAAAATCAAAATTATATTATGATGAAAAAACTATTTTTAATTATTCTTCCGGTTGCTCTGGTTCTGGCATCTTGCGGATCAGGTAGTTCAAAAAAACAGTCAGCCAAATCGAACAATTCAATGGAAAACATAAGTCAGGTAAAATTAATAACAGTTGATCCGGGCCATTTTCATGCTGCGTTGGTTCAGAAATCCATGTACGAACAGGTATCTCCAGATGTACATGTTTATGCACCGGAAGGGCCGGATTACCAGGAACATCTTAAAAAAATCAAGGCATATAACAACCGTCCTGTCAATCCTACTTCATGGAATGAAATAGTATATACAGGTGCCGATTATCTAGATAAAATGCTTGAAGAAAAAGCCGGGAATGTTGTTGTTTTATCCGGGAACAACAAGAAAAAAGCGGAATATATTACAAAATCAATAAATGCCGGCCTCAATGTACTGGCCGATAAGCCAATGATAATTACGGCAGAAGATTTTCCTGTCCTTCAGGCTGCTTTCGCAACAGCAAAAGAAAAAGGAGTCTTGTTGTATGATATTATGACGGAACGATATGAGGTGACCACCATCCTTCAGAAGCTTCTCTCACAAAATACAGAGATCTTTGGTACCTTAACAACCGGAACCAGGGATGAACCTGCTGTTACCAAGGTTAGTATCCATCATTTTACCAAATTGGTTTCAGGCAGTCAGCTGATACGTCCGGCATGGTTCTTCGATGTTGAGCAGCAAGGAAATGGCATTGTGGATGTAACTACTCATCTTGTCGATATGGTTCAGTGGGAATGTTTTCCTGAACAGATTCTGAATCCATCAGATATCAGTATGGTTGAGGCTAAAAGATGGCCGACAATTATCTCACCTGAGGAGTTTAAAGGTGCTACCGGTCTTGATAGTTATCCCGACTATCTTCAGAAAGATGTGAAAGATGGGAAACTTAATGTATTCTCTAACGGAGAAATGATATACACTATCAAAGGAGTATTTGCAAAAATATCTGTTGAATGGAAGTACCAGGCCCCTGCAGGAACCGGTGATACCCATTACTCAGTAATGCATGGAACAAACTGCGATGTTGCTATTAAACAGGGAGCTGAAGAAAAATATATTCCCACGCTTTATGTTGAGAACATGAAAGGAATATCAATGAATGAATTCAGTGCAAAACTGAAAAAAGTATTGGGAACATTACCTTACGACAGCCTGAGTTTTGAAGCCGTTGGCAAAAATTCCCTGAAAATCAATATACCGAAAAAATACAGGGTCAGCCACGAAGAACATTTCGGACAGGTCACTTCTAAGTTCCTTGAATATCTGAAAGATGGCAAATTACCAGAATGGGAAGTTCCGGCGATGATCACAAAGTACTATACAACCACCAGCGCTCTTAAGATGGCAAAAGAAAACAGGTAATGTAAATAGCAGGTTCGGTGTACAGAGTTCAGAGATTAGTTTTGCTTAAGCTCTGAATCCTGTGCCCTGTGACCTGTGCCTTTTTCAGGCAAACATATCCTCTACTACCATAGAATAAAAATCTTCCGGCGATATGCCGGCAGCCTGTACCTGTTTCGGTACGAGACTTTCTGCAGTCATGCCAGGGATCGTGTTAATCTCCAGGAAATACGGCTTCTGACCAATAACAATAAAATCGACCCTCACAATTCCCTTGCATCCCAGCAAATCGTAAACAAGCGAACTTAGTCTTTGTACCTCGTCAATTACGGCTTCGGGCAGGTTGGCAGGCGTAACTTCTTCTGATTTCCCCGGAGTATATTTAGCTTCGTAATCGAAAAATTCATTTTTACTTATAATCTCTGTAACAGGAAGAATAATGGCTTTGCTTTTTGTTTTTACCACACCACAGGCGACCTCTCTTCCATTCATAAATGCTTCGATCATTACCTCATTGCTCTCTTTAAAAGCAGATTCAATTGCAGGTACCAGCTCATCATTCTTCTTGACTTTGGTAACACCAAAACTTGAACCGCTGTCGTTTGGTTTGACAAAACAGGGCAGCCCGATCTTATTAATTATGCTTTTTGTATCTGTATGATCACCTTTCCTTATCAATATGGCATCAGCCATAGGTATATTATACTCTTTCAGAAAAAGCTTGCATGCCTGTTTATTAAATGTCAGAGCTGAGCAGAATGCACCGCAACTTGAATAAGATATCCCCATAATATCGAAATATCCCTGGAGTAAACCATTCTCTCCGGGTGTGCCGTGTATTGCTATAAATACTGCATCAAAACGTATCCTGTATTCATCGTCTGCCAGACTGAAATCATTCTTGTCAATGTTATGATAACGGCCTTTCGGATCTTCCCAATACCAGTTAGTGCCCTGGATCATGATCAGATATACTATATACCTGGATGAAAGGATTTTACCTAATTCATTGGCGCTCTTTACAGAAACCTCAAATTCCGAGGAGTCTCCGCCTGCTGCAATTGCAATAGTTCTCATATTCTTTAGTTGTTTTCAGTTTCAAAATTAGTCTTTTTATGTAAAGATCTTTTATCCAACACAAGCTATGTAACAAAAATTTAATACAATAAGTAGGTATTGAATAACCTTCAGATGTATTACCTTTGAAAAAATTTAAATCTTATTAAAAATGAAAAAAGGTTGTTTGATTTCAATTATTATAGGTGGTTTTTTGGCTCTGATTGTTTTAGGTATAGTTCTCTGGGGTACCAAAGCTTATAACGGAATGGTCACAATGAGTGAGGGTGTGACCAGCCAGTGGGGAAATGTAGAAACACAATATCAGCGCAGATCCGACCTGATTCCAAACTTTGTCAACACTGTCAAAGGTGCTGCAAATTTTGAGCAGACCACTCTTACCCAGGTTATTGAAGCCAGAGCCAAAGCTACTTCAGTTACAATTGATCCTACAAAGATGACTTCAGAAAATATGCAGCAGTTCCAGCAGGCACAGGGACAGGTTTCCTCGGCACTGTCGCGACTGATGGTTGTTGTTGAACAATATCCGGAACTTAAGGCAACTCAGAATTTCAGAGATCTGCAGGTGGAACTTGAAGGAACAGAGAACAGAATATCGGTTGAAAGAAGGAAATTTAATGATGTCGCACGGGTATTTAATACATATATCAAAAGATTCCCTCAGAACTTTATTGCCGGTATGTTCGGCTTCCAGGCAAAACCCTATTTTGATTCAGTGGAAGGTGCAGAAAAAGCCCCTGAAGTTAAATTCTGATTTTAATTCATAAAGAATAAATGAAAGCTTCATCGTTCTTTACAAAAGAACAACAAGCTCAGATTCTTGCATCTGTCAGGGAAGCTGAGAAAGAGACTTCAGGCGAGATAAGGGTTCATATTGAAACTTTTTGCCGTGAAGATGTCCTCGACAGAGCAGCATGGGTTTTCAGAAAGCTGGGAATGCAAAAAACAGCTGAACGCAATGGAGTATTGTTTTATCTGGCTGTAAGCGATAAAAAATTTGCTATCATTGGTGATGCTGGTATCAATTCAAAGGTTCCTGCCGGTTTCTGGGATGAGATAAGCCTTCTTTTACAAAAAAAATTCAAGGAGGGTAAATTTGCTGATGGACTTTCAGAAGGAATTATACTTGCCGGGAAACAGCTTAAGACTCACTTCCCATATTCCACGGATGATGTTAATGAACTATCCGACGACATTTCATTTGATAATATTGGAGGGGAGAAATGATAATGAGAAAAAAATGTTGGTATTTACTGACCCTGACGTTACTATTATACACTCTGTCAAATATTAAAGCTTTTTCACAGGATATACCTGAAAGACCCGTTCCTCCGAGGCTGGTAAATGATTTTGCAGGGATACTAAATTCTGAAGAAGTCAGTATACTTGAAAGAAAGCTGGTTGCATTCAATGACTCAACATCAACGCAGATCGCAATAGTTATCGTTCCTTCATTAAATGGATTTGACAAGTCGGACTATGCGCAACGCCTGGCTGAAAAATGGGGGATCGGTCTGAAAGGACTGAATAATGGTATTCTTATACTTGTTAAACCCAAAACATCTGATTCGAATGGACAGGTTTTTATTGCACAGGGTTATGGCCTTGAGGGAGCAATCCCTGATTTAACATGCAGTGAAATCGTTGATTACGAGATTCTTCCTTCCTTCAGGGCAGGTGACTATTTTACCGGTCTGAATAATGCAGCAAATACCATTATGTCGCTGGCAAGCGGGGAGTTTTCTGCTGCAGAATATGGACAGAAAGCAAAGAAAAATTCGCATGAAAATTCACCGATTGGAATAATAATAATCGTCGTCATAGTTATAGCTATACTCTTTGGCAGATCAGGCGGATCGAACAACAAACATATCAGCACAGGTGGATTGCCGTTCTGGTTATTGATGGGATCGATGGGTTCAGGCAGCGGTTCTCATAGTGGAAGCTGGGGAGGATTTTCCGGAGGTGGCGGCGGAGGCTTTGGCGGTTTCGGTGGGGGAAGCTTTGGAGGCGGCGGCGCAGGCGGAAGTTGGTAACAGAAGACCATAAAAGCTACAATGGCTTCAACGGAAGTAAAATTTTAAAAGTTGTTTTTGTGAAGTGCCACAGTCAAAGGGCCGTGTTCTAAATATTCTCGATATCCCGGCCTGAGATATAATTTCTCCATTTCTCAATTACCTGCTGCATATCATCAGGCAGATCGGAGTCGAATGAGAGCCTTTTACCGGTGACAGGATGATCGAACGACAGAGATTTCGCATGCAATGCCTGGCGTGGAAGTATCTTGAAACAATTTTTAATAAACTGCTGATATTTTGTAAATGTGGTTCCTTTAAGAATCCTGTCTCCCCCGTATTCCTCATCATTAAACAGAGGATGTCTGATGTGGCTGAAATGAACCCTGATCTGATGTGTACGACCAGTTTCAAGTTTACACTCAATAAGCGATATGTATCCAAGATCCTCAAGAACCTTATAATGGGTTATTGCACTCTTACCTTCACTTCCATCCGTAAATACCTGCATTATCTTCCTGTCTCTTATACTTCTGCCGACATTTCCTGTAATTGTACCTTCAGGAGGATCGGGGACTCCCCATACCAGCGCCTGGTATCTTCGATCAGTGGTACGATAAAAGAACTGTCTTGAAAGCCTGTTCAGTGCAAATTCGTTTTTTGCTATAACAAGAATCCCCGAAGTATTTTTATCTATCCTGTGAACAAGTCCGGGCCTGACTTCGCCTGTATTGAAAAGAGGAAGTTCCTTGAAGTGCCACATCAATGCATTAACAAGAGTCCCGGTATAGTTCCCGTAGGCAGGATGCACAACCATCCCCGCTTCTTTGTTGACAACCAGTACATCATCATCTTCATATATTATATTCAGAGGGATGTTTTCCGGAATGATTTCAACCTCTCTTGGGGGAGTTGGTAAAACAACCTGAACAACATCACCGGGCTTGATTTTGTAGTTAGGCTTCACCGGATTATTGTTAACAAGAATATTTCCTGCGTTGGCAGCATTCTGTATACGTGTTCTGGATGCATTCTGAAGTCTGTCCGAAAGGAACTTGTCAATCCTTAAAAGCGATTGTTTGGGATCGGCTATAATCCTGTAATGTTCAAAAAGTTCCTGCTGATCCACTAACTCTTCTTCCGCCATGTTGTGAGATTATCTTGTTTTGATTATGCGGTTATAGCTTACAGGCTTACCGTTCATACTTGTAATTACAATATATAACCCTTCAGGCAGGGAGGATATATCAATCTGTTCTCTGTACAATTGTTTAAACATTACACGACCATTCAGATCTATAACAGTAATATGGGATGATCCGGATAGCTTAAGTTCACCCGGATCAATATTAATATGATCAGTTGCCGGATTTGGCCAGATATTGATCCGGTTTCTGTTTATGTAATAAGTATCGTTGATTGATGTTGTAAGAGGGCTGCCTAAAATTGGTCTTATCATGATACTTCCGTGAACCTGCGATTCGCTCCATAGACCATTAAGCCAGTAAAACTGCCTTCCTCCCGGAGATGTATTCAGATCGAGACCGGCATTCAGAAATGTCTCCGAAGATTGCCTCCATCCTACATAAAAAACGTCATTTACCACAACATTTTGTGTAAAATAATATGTGTAAAAACCATTGATTGAGCTGCCTTGTTCAACCATCACATCTTCCTTAGAATAGACTATATCGCCTGGGATTCCGTTATTATCGTTCCAAACCACAATATCAAACGATCTCTTGTTAGCATTTGAATAGCTGTCGTTGAAGCAGATTCTCAATGCCCTTAAGGTATCCTGAATAAATGATTCAAACCTGCAGGCAACCATTGCATTTCGTGAACCCTGGCCATTTATCCCATATCCGGCCTCTGAAGTGCCGTCGTCAAAAGCAAAATAATTATTAAAGACCTGGTAATATATAATGGTGTCGTTTTCCTTCGGGTCAAAATCATCTGTTATAAGTGAACAGGTAATCCTGAACAGGGCAGAATCGTTATTATCCGTATTAAAGGTATAGATCAGGTTGGCATTATAATCCACATTTGTGAAAGGATCTATATTGGTGGCTCCGGCTGAAAAAGAGTAAGATGTATTTTTATATACATCCGAAATTTTAAAATTACGGGTTACATTTCTTTTAATACTGTCGTTGTTGCGATAATGAATAGGGATTGAAGAGCCCATCTCCTGAAGCTTGATCTCCTTGAATTGTTTCCATGGCATTGATTCATGATTCTTAAGAATGGATCGTATGGGAAGTCTGAAGGCAACATCCGTAAAGACAGTATCATCTTTACTTCTGTTTTTGTCGAGAAGAACATAATCGATGTTCCATTGATCACAGTTCCCAACCATCGAAAGGTCACTCTGATCAGGATTGAGACTTGCGTAGTTTCTGAAGCGGAATCTGAAGCCTTTTCTCAGAAACCTGCTCTGATCTATTTTGATCATTACATTCCTGAAAGCCGGAGTTGTATAATTAGTTGCTTTCCACACTGAATACCATTGGCTTTCATCAGGTGCAAAAAACTGAAGTGTCAGGCTGTCGTTTTTTTCAGGAAAATCGGCCAGACCACCGGATTGATAGAAGAAACTGAGCCATATATTATCCGATGCAGAATAATTAAGATTTATTGGCTGGGATGTCAGATGATCGGCTTCAAATACTGAAGATGATGCCGATTCATATAGCTGGCCGGAATTGCTGAGTGCATCAAAAGTGGCCACCCCTGTTGTTAACTGCCGGTCGGTATATGTATTATTGATGAATACAAAATCATCGCTCCACTTTTTGCTGTCAGGAAATACTTCCTGCCCTGAGAAGTCGTCAAAAAGGGGAAGGCCCAGGGTGTCGGCGATTGATTTTGCTTTTTTGTTTTGCTTGCTATTCCTATACTTTATAATACTGTAATTTGATTGCAGACCTGTCACTACCTCTTGTGCAGTACAGATACCCAGGCTGGTATTGAAAATAATTAAATATAGGATTATCCGTTTGATCATCTGGCCTGGTTGGATATCGTATTCAAAGCATCAGCAGAAGGAATTGTGTCGGAAATCATTAAATGAGTTGAATCAGCAGAGAGTTTCGCCGAGTCAACTGTAAGCCATAAATAAATTGACGATCCAAGCTGGATACTGGCATCACTTTTATATTCCGGATTCTGTTTATATACAAAAGCATTCAGAGAATCCTGCCGGTCAATTATTGTATTATCATAAACGTATGTTCCAAGACTAAGCGATGATATAAGAATATCGTTTTTTGCAGGTTCGAGATTCATCCCGATTAAGTTGGGGACAGAAGTTCGTTGATTACTCAACCCTTTTCCAAGTACAAGATCAACCACAGAACCCTTTTGAAGGGAATCTCCCTCCTGTATTCTTCTGCCATTGTAAAGTTGTTCAATGACAATATTAATGGAGAGATCGGGTTTATATCTTGATTCCCCCATTATGAGACCGGAATTATCAATTAGAGCTAAAGCCTGCCTGATAGGGAGATCAATAAGGTTAGGCATCGCAACCATCTCAGGTCTGAATGCATTTATGGTAAGTATAACCGTTCTCCATTTTTTTACTTTGAAACCGGGTTTGGGACTTTGTTCTGCAATGCATCCCCGGGGAACAACTGTTGTATAAACAGAATCGATGATCTGATATTTTAGTCTGCTCTTTTTAGCCAGTCTTGTTGTCTGCTCAACCGAAAGGCCATAGAAATCAGGAACAGATCGTGCCTGACCGTGCCTTGTATAAAAATTAAGCCAGATAAGCAGTAGCATCAATACTCCGACTACAATAGTGATTGCAATCCCAAGATTTTTAAAAAACAGTTTACTTCGGATAAAATTTTTCAGGCTCATACTAACAAATTGAACATTAATTATAACGCAAAGATATTGATAAAATTATAACCCAATTACCATTCTTTAACCTGGTGATATAGTGAATCTCTCTCAACCGGAATGAATCCTGCATCGCGTATCAACGTGCAAATCTCCTTTTTGTTCATTGCAGGATTCTCTTCTTTGGAACCCGCCATTGAATAGATCCTGGTAGTATCATCAATGGTTCCATCCATATCATCGGTACCAAATGCAAGTGAAAGCTGGGCGCATTCTTTACTGCTCATTGGCCAGTATGCTTTAATGTGAGGAAAATTATCGAGATAAATTCTTGATACTGCATAGTTCTTCAGATCTTCAGTTGTACTTACTTCTCCCAGATATGACATGCTGTTATTCGACTTCTTATATTTTAATGGTATAAAGGCATTGAACCCATTGGTTTTGTCCTGGAGAATGCGAAGTCTGTTCATGTGATCAATACGTTGACCGTAGGTTTCCAGATGGCCATACAGAATAGTTGCATTTGATGAAATTCCAAGATTGTGTGCAGTTTCATGTATTGCCAGCCATTGTTCAGATGATGGTTTTTCATTGCAGATCACCCTTCTGAGTTCTTCATCAAATATCTCAGCACCTCCTCCGGGAATTGAATCAAGACCATACTCCTTTAGTAATTTCAATCCCTGTTCTATTGTGTATCCTGAACGTCTGATCATGTAATCAAGTTCAATTGCTGAGAAAGCTTTTATATGGATGGCAGGCCGGTGTTCTTTGATCTTTTTAATAAGTGATCCCCAGTAGTGCAGGTCGTGTGACGGATGTACCCCTCCAACAATATGCACTTCAGTAACATTTTTATTGTCGAAACGTTTTACAATATCCAGCATCTCTTCATGGCTGTATTCCCAACTTTCCGGATCACCTTCTGGTTTATGATAAGAGCAGAACTTACAGTTATATATGCATTTATTGGTTGGCTCGATGTGAAAATTACGATTGAAAAATGCAAAATTACCGTTATGCTTTCTTCTTACAATGCCGGCTAGCATGCCAAGCAGAGACAGACCGGCCTTATTATAAAGTAATAAACCCTCTTCGGGGGTTATGCGTATATCGCCCCTTATCTTGCCGGCAATATGCCTGAGGTCTCTATCCTCAATATAATCTATCAGGTCATTCATTTTTTGCTTAAATTCAGCCGGTAAAATTAAGAATATTAATGGATCAATCCAGTTTCTGACAGCAGTACACAAAAAAAGGTGCCCTGTTCAAAGGCACCTTTACCAGATACTGTATATTGTATATTACCCTTTAAGTTTAAGCTCAGAGGTAACAGTAAGTTTTTTTCTTCCTTTTGCTCTGCGGGCAGCCAAAACTCTTCTTCCATTGGGAGTTGACATTCTTTCTCTGAAACCATGCTTATTTGTCCTCTTCTTTCTTGATGGCTGATATGTCCTTTTCATCTTTTCAATTATATTTATTGACTATAGTCTGATTTGAGAATGCAAATGTAGTACTTTTTTGAAATATAAAAACCGGCAGGGCATTTTTTTTCAAAAAATCAAACAGGCAGATATACAATCTTTTTCGTTTCGAAAAAAGGTTCTTTGAAAAATTCTTTAATATCCCATATTTTTATCCGGCCTTGATACTGCGCAATTTCGTTCGTCAGATCGCCTCCTTTAAGGTACAAAATACCATTTCTGATGCTGTTTGAATCAGTCTTGTCAATGTTTTTTGAAGTAAGTTTTACAAATTTTGGGAACTCAGTAACGGCCCTGCTTATTACAAAACTATATTTCCCTTTTTCATCTTCGACCCTTTTACGCACCGGGATGACATTTTTCAAACCAAGTTCATTTGTGACCGATGTTACTACTTTGATCTTTTTTTCAATGGAGTCGAGAAGGGTAAACTCTGAATCAGGGAACATGATAGCCAGTGGTATTCCGGGAAATCCGCCTCCTGTACCTACATCAAGGATTTTTGATTGTGGTAAAAAGTTAATGATTTTTGCTATTGACAGGGAATGAAGTACATGGTGGATGAAGAAATTATCCATATCCTTGCGGGATATAACATTTATCATGCTGTTCCATTTACTGTAAATGTTCTTTAGCTGTAGCAAATTCTTTTTCTGAACATCTGACAGATAAGGAAAATATTTGAAAATATCTTCAGACACTACCTGTTACTTGTTTTGATTAATATATTATATAATAATGTTTTAGCCCGGTTCAGCTGTGCTTTAACCGTACCGATGGGAAGATTGAGCTCGGAAGAGATCTCCTCGTATGAATACTCTTTATAAAAACGGAGTTCAATCAGAGTTTTATACCTGGGTTTTAACTGGTTTACTACATCTTTCAGAGCAGCTATCTCCTGAAGGTTGATAAGCGACTCTTCAGGATCAGGCATTTCAGACTGGATGTTTACGGTAGCATTTTCCAGGTTATCCTGGAGATGATCAAGCGGAGTCGGAGATACCTGTTTCTTTCTTACAAAATCGACACAATTATTTGTGGCTATTTTAAAAAGCCATGTGCTGAATGCAAATTTTGGAGTATAAGTATCAAGATTCCTGAATGCTTTTCCGAATGCTTCAATAGTAAGATCTTCAGCATCAGATGGATTATTAACCATTTTGAGAAGCATATAATATATAGAATCTCTATACCGGTTCATAAGGCTTGCAAAAGCTTTTTCATTCCCTTTCCTTGCCTCGTCAACAAGCAGCAGATCACCCTTCGCCTTATCGGATAATTCGCGACTTATTTCCATCTGTTTTGCCCGGAACTCTTCCGGAAGTTGTTTAGATATATAATGCCGTTAATTACAGGTGAAACGATATCAAAAAACAGTGAATACGCTAATATTCCCGGCTCATTCAGTTTCTTCCTCACGAGCGAGAAAACGATTATTTGTGTTATTAACCTTAGCCCAAAAATAGCCAGGACGTACGGCCAAAGAAAAGTAAAGGACAAAAGAATAATGAATGTTGAATAAAAAAGAACCCTTGCAACCGGTTCTGTTATTAAAAGTAGTTTGTCCCTGAATGTATAATAAGGTGCAGTTGTCAGATGTCTTTTCTTCTGTCTTATCCATTCATTAAACCTGAAATATGGAACAGAACGGGTGTGTGTTCCGGGCCTGAACTCCACGCAGGTATTGCTCCTTGTTGCATTTGTGTTTACAAAAAGGTCATCATCACCTGAAACAAGATGGTTAAAAGTGCCATAGCCTCCACTTGAGAAAAAAACCGAACGCCGGTATGCCATGTTGCGTCCGACCCCCATATAAGGAATACCCCGTATAGCCATTCCAAGATATTGCATAGCTATAAACATGGAGTCGTAACGGATATATTTGTTTAGCAATCCTTTTTCCATGTTGTATCCTCCGTAACCCAAAACAAAAGCAGTTTTTTCATCAAAATGTGAACTCATCACCTCAAGCCATTTATCGGACTCCGGTTTACAGTCAGCATCAGTAAAGAGCAGTATCTCATTTTTAGCTGCTTTTATTCCAATAAACTGAGCAAATTTTTTGCTGTGGGAAAACTTGGGATCTTTATATATGCTGGAGACTTTAAGATGCGGATATTGTCCCTGAAATTTTCCAAGTATTTCATATGAATCGTCTTCAGAACAGTCGTTCACAACAATAACTTCATAATCGGGATAATCCTGTCCGAGAACAGCAGGCAAAAATTTTTCAAGATTTTGGGCTTCATCTCTAGCGCAAATAATGACTGAAACAGGCTGAACTTTCGTTTTTTTGTCGTTGGGTTTAAACCCATTTACAGCAAGATAAAAGAATAGATAATAGAACAGCTGAATGGCTGCAACCGATGCAAAAATTGAAAAAACAGCTATAAGAATAGAATAATTGTAGTCTACCATTTAACTTCCAAATATGGCAGCAATATTAATAAGATAATCGCAATGGGAAAAAAATATTTCAGGATAATTTTAATTGGCTGCACGGATAAATTACCTTTGTGTTCCAATAACCAGATTGAATTATATGTTTATAGTTGAGAGCAGGGATAAGGAATCCATGGCGCGTACGGGTCTTCTGAAGACGGCTCATGGCGATATTCCTACTCCGATCTTTATGCCGGTTGGTACGGGTGGTACTGTGAAAGGTGTTCTGCAGCGTGATCTTTCAGATGATATTGATGCAAAAATAATTCTGGGGAATACTTACCATCTTTATCTGCGGCCGGGTACCGAAATCCTTAAAGCTGCAGGCGGGCTTCATAATTTTATCTCGTGGAAACGGCCTGTTCTTACCGACAGCGGAGGTTACCAGGTGTTTTCGCTTACCGGGAACAGAAAACTTACTGAGGAAGGAGTTATTTTCAAATCACACATAGATGGATCGAAGCATGTTTTTACACCTGAAAATGTAATAGATACACAACGCATAATAGGTTCCGACATCATGATGGCTCTTGATGAGTGTACTCCATGGCCATGCGATTATAATTATGCTAAAAAATCTGTTGCTCTTACTCATCACTGGCTCGACAGGGCAGTTGCGAGATTCTGCCAGACTGATCCTGTATGGGGGAATGAACAATTCCTCTTCCCGATAGTCCAGGGAGGAACATTTGATGATCTGAGAAAAATGTCAGCTGAAAAGGTTGCCTCGTCAGGAATGGAAGGAAATGCTATCGGTGGATTATCAGTCGGGGAACCGGCTGAAGAAATGTACAGGATCATTGAGATCGTCAATGAAATTCTTCCGGAAGATAAGCCCCGCTATCTTATGGGAGTGGGAACTCCGGCAAATATTCTTGAAGCTATTGAACGGGGTATTGATATGTTCGATTGTGTTATGCCAACCCGGAACGGACGAAACGGAATGCTGTTTACGAATGAAGGAACAATCAATATGAGAAATAAAAAGTGGGCCGACGATTTCAGCCCAATCGATCCCGAAGGTCCTTCAATTGTAAGTCGCTACTACTCAAAGGCATATCTGAGACATCTTGTTGTATCGGGAGAGAACCTGGGAGCTCAGATTGCAAGTATACATAACCTGGCATTTTATTTAAGATTGGTCGCCCAGGCAAGAAAAAAAATTGAAGAAGGTAATTTTAAACGATGGAAAGATTCAATGGTAAAAAAACTTTCAGAACGGCTATAAACCCTCTGAGACCCAAACTTATTGATACTTATATAATCAGGAAGTTCCTTGGCACTTTCTTTGGAGCTCTTGCTTTGATACTGACCATTGCAGTTGTATTCGATTTTGCTGAAAAAATAGACAACTTCATGGAAAAGGAGGCTCCGGTCAGAGCTATAATCTTTGACTATTACATGAATTTTATACCATATTTTGCCACTCTGTTTGCCCCCCTGTTCGTTTTTATCTCTGTTATCTTTTTTACTTCAAAAATGGCTGTTAACACCGAAATAATAGCTATTCTGAACAGCGGAATGAGCTTCCGGAGAATGATGTGGCCATATATTCAATCGTCTCTTTTTATTGCGATATTTACTTTTGTTCTGACCAATTTTGTTATTCCAAGTTCCAATCTGAAAAGGATTGATTTTGAAGATAAGTATTACAGGTCGGTAAGCAGGAAGAAAACTCAGGAAAATATACACAGAATGGTATTTAAGAATGTGTATGTCTATATGGGATCATACAATCCCATCAGCCAGAGTGGCCGAAACTTCACCATTGAAAAATTTGATGATAACGGAAGGCTAGAGTCGAAGCTGTCATCAAATACTGTAACCTATGACACAGCAAAACAAAAATGGACGGCATTGAATTACTATCTCCGCGTAATAAAAGACAATGAGGAGATTATCACCAGAGGAAAACAGATAGATACAACTCTTACTATAAAACCCACTGACTTTTCAAGAGATCCAGGATTTGTAGGGACAATGACTTACCGGGAACTAAACGATTACGTCGACCTGCTTCGGATGCAGGGATCGGATGAACTAAAACTTTTTCTGATAGAAAAACACCGGCGTATCGCCAATCCATTTGCCGTTTTTATTCTGACATTTATCGGTGTTACCCTCTCATGTAAAAAAGTCAGAGGAGGGATTGGGATGAATATTGGTATAGGCCTTGTACTCAGCTTTTCCTATATCCTGTTTCTTCAGTTTGCTTCACAATTCTCACTGAAAGGCGATCTGGATCCTATGCTGGCAATGTGGATTCCTAATATCCTTTATTCAGTTATCGCTATCATACTTTATGAATTGGCCCCGAAATAGCCTTCATAAATCACGAAATCTTTAAGTTTATCAGGTATTTTTGGCTTTTCCCGGAAGATACCATAAACACTGGAACCGCTTCCTGACATAAGGCTGAACAAAGCACCTGAATGGTATAATTCATTTTTAAACTCGCTGATCAGGGGATGCATTTTAAAGGCAAAAACTTCAAAATCATTTATTATCAGTTCTTTCCATTCTGTTATTGGACTATTGAGAAGCTGAAGGAGACTGGCTGATGGTTTTTTTGGCCGGCAATGAAGGTAAGCTTCTCTTGTATTTATAATTATCCGTGGGTTGAGCAAAACGAGATAGTAATCTTTCAGAACCGGAATGACAGGTTCTAATATCTCGCCCCGGCCTTTTGCAAAAGAGGGAATGCTGTTAATAAAAAAGGGACAATCACTTCCAAGTTCCAAAGCTATGGCCTTCAGATCCGTCTCGCTGATAAGGAGTTTAAAGTATCTGTTTATTGCCTTTAAAAGATACGCCGCATCTGCTGATCCTCCTCCCAGACCGGCTCCCACTGGAATAGCTTTATGAAGATGAATCGAGAAAACAGGGAATGAATATTTTTCACGTAGTGTCCTGACGGCCTTAATAACCAGATTATTTTCCGGATCACTACCTGTATTGATGCCCGTAACAGTGAGAATATCTTTCTTATGAGGTCCAGGCAAAATGACGAACTCGAGAGCATCACAGAGGCTTACAGGATAGAATATTGTTTCTATGTCATGATAACCATCAGAACGTTTCCCTGTTACCTGCAATCCAAGGTTTATCTTAGCTTTTGGGAAAACAATCATCTTCCTTTTTTTTGTAAAAATACCATATGCTTTTGGATTTTATATTATCAATTCTTCAATTAGCTTTTCAACAAGTTTTAAACATTCATATGTTTGTAACAATAACCAGGCCTTTTTGACTATTAACTATGGTAATTCTTACCTTTGAAGTTATCTTTATAATAAGTATTATAGTGGTTTAAATATCAATATATCAATTGTATAACATTAATGGTAAAACAAAGGAATAACCCAAGGCCAACGATTACAGTTCTGCCTGATTTTGGTAAGGTACCACCACAGGCGAATGATATGGAGGAGGCTGTTCTTGGTGCGGTTATGCTCGAAAAAGAGGCAGTAATAACAATTCTCGACATTCTGAAACCGGAGAGTTTTTACAGAGAAGCTCACCAGAAAATTTTTAAAGCTATCCTTGATCTCTCTGCCAGAGAATATCCTGTTGATTTGTACACAGTTACAGAAGAGTTGCGGGCGCATCACGAATTGGATAGTGTAGGTGGTCCGGTATATCTTACGCAACTTACATCGAAAGTTGTTTCGGCAGCCAATGTCGATTATCATGCAAGGATTGTAGCACAGAAGTATATCCAGCGTGAACTGATCAGAGTATCAACGGAAATTCAGACCAGGTCTTTCGACGACACATATGATGTGACTGAACTTCTCGATTATTCAGAAAATGCTCTTTTCCAGATTGCTGAAGGAAATATAAAAAGGGAAGTCGCACCCATCAACGTGGTCATTAAAGACGCTATCAGAGAAATTGAGGAGGCAGGGAAAAGAGAAGATGCCCTTGTGGGAACACCTTCAGGTTTCACAAAGCTCGACAGGCTTACTTCAGGATGGCAAAAGGCTGAACTGGTCATAATTGCAGCCCGTCCATCAATGGGTAAAACAGCATTCGCTCTTTCGATGGCCAGGAATATGGCTATCGATCATGGGAAAAATGTTGCTATCTTCTCATGTGAAATGTCTTCTGTACAGTTGGTAAACAGGCTGATTGTAGCTGAAACAGATCTGCCTGGTGATAAGATCAAAAACGGCCGTCTTAATGAAGAGGAGTGGAAACAACTTGATTCAAGAATTAAAAAACTTGTGCAGGCTCCAATATTCATCGATGACACACCTGCTATTTCAATATTTGAATTGCGGGCCAAATGCCGCCGGCTGATGGCTCAGCATAAACTTGATATTGTTATAGTTGACTACCTTCAGCTTATGTCGGGCCCGGAAAATGCCGGGAGCCGGGAACAGGAGGTAAGCACTATATCACGATCACTGAAAAGTATTGCAAAAGAACTTAATGTACCGATTCTGGCCCTTTCACAGCTTAACCGGTCGGTTGAAATGAGAGGCGGAACCAAACGGCCGTTGCTTTCCGACCTTCGTGAATCGGGAGCTATCGAACAGGACGCTGATATGGTAGTGTTTATTCACCGGCAGGAGAAATTCGGAATACCCACCTTCGAAGATGGCTCTTCTACAAAAGGGATAGCCGAAATCATACTTGCGAAAAACCGTAATGGCCCTGTTGATGATGTGCGGCTTAGATTTCATGAAGAAAAAGCGCAGTTTGCCGATATTGATGATTTTGACATGGAAAGCACTCCTGATATGGGCGGAGCTCAAAGTATAACTCTGGGCTCAAAGATGAACCATGATAATCTCAGAAAACTGAGTGGCGCATTCGATAGAGAACCAGATATTAATGACGAGCCTCCTTTCGCATAATATTCAGAATCGATTAACAGAGTAATGATTTTAATTACTCTGTTTTTTTATTTATAAGTAAGAACATATACAGAGCGACACTGTGGAGCACAGAAAAGAATAATTTACCATGAGCCCTGAGCCACTCAATTAAACTTTAATACAAATTTTACTCCGACACTCTTATATTTAATATCCTCGAATCCAAAATACACTCCTGCTTCTCCAATAAAAAATATTTCACTTATACTGTATCCTATCTCTGTATAATTCCTGTGGTAACGTGAACCAAGATAAGAAAGGCTGATGTTTTCGCGCATGAGGGTATTGCTCAATACCGGCAGCAGTTTTAAAAAGAGATATGGACTGGTATATTTAAAATGTGCTTCACCATATATTTCCGGCGTACTCAGAGAATAAAATGATGGTATCATGAAGGCATCCTGATAATCGTTGATAAGCAATGGAAAGGGTTGTGAGTTAAAATGAAAGAAGTCATAAAAAGTCAGGTTTGTATTGTTCAGATATCCGCCTGTCCTTAATATCCAGTTAATTTTACTGAATGCCCCGATGTTATGTTGTCTTGATACCCCGAACTTGATCATATCAAAGTGATTGTACTTGTCGGCCATTTCAGAGTACTCATTTATTCCATGTTTCCATGTAAGGGAAAAAGTTGGCCAGTCAGAGCCTTCTGGTATTTTAATATCATTCTTTCTTCTGTATCTTTGACGTGGTGTATATGTAACATTTGTTACAAAATCAAAATATTCCTGGTTACGGAGGGCATTTATCGGATTTGATCCGCTACCGAGGTAATCATTGGCAGGAATATTATCGGAATATTCATCTGATGATCTGAAGAATGAAAAATCACTTGTGTTACTGAGCACTCTTCGATCCTCATAACCGGCACTTAATTCAATATCCAGTCCATTTGATATTTCAGTCCTGTAACCAAGAGCAAGGTGCTTCGCCTCATAAAGCTTAAGATAGTTTTTTTTCAGCAGGAGGGAAGTGGCAGAGTTTAATAATGTATTGATACCAACTCCATTATTTATATCTTTACTTTCAATGCCTGTTCTGAAGAATATCTGTTTTTGTTTCATTATACCAAAACTGTAATTACCAGACAACCTCCATATTAGTTGTTCCCTGCTGAAAGCCCATCGTATATCGGGGTAAAATGAGAGAGAGTTCTTGTTTTTCCATGTTTTTGAGAACCTGAAATCAGTTCCATATACAAAACCGTCAACTGTGTTAAATCTTAACTTTTCGGCGTCAATAAGACCTCCGAAAGTCAGTTTTATCCCTGGTTTCCAATTCCATGAATGGCCAAATCCAATATTCCTGACTGAACGGAGAAACTTGTTTTCCTTTTTGTTTCCGGCCTGAGGCAGAGTATCTGATTTAGTCTCTGCAGATGACAACCTGGCTTTAATACTATCACGTACTCTTATACTTCGGATATCTACTTCAGAAAGAGGGATGGGTCTGATCTTTGCCCAGTAGCTGCTGTCTTTTTTATCAGCATCTTTTTCGAGAACATGGGTGACTTTTTCCTTTATTTCAAGATTGTTCCTTATACTGTCAGGCAGCGTTCTTTTTGATTCTTTTTCAATAAGTCCGGCCAGTTTCACCATATCGCGGTTTGACAATTCATTCTTTTTAAGAATCTTATCAATCTTCTGTTTGTCCTTTGATGAAACAGTGTAAGGAGGATTTGTTATATTTCCTGACAGTCCGCTGTAATCAGTTGTGATGGTTTCCGGTCTCTTAAGAGCGGTGTTAGGTCTAACCTCAATATATTTTACAGAACTCCCGTAACCTGCATCAGCTTTAAATCCCATAATTCCTAAATTGACCTCGAATTTATGACTTACCGGCATCCAGATTGCATCCTGCACCGGAATATACAATTGCTGCACCCTGATTTTTCCCATCAGGTTTTCATTGGTGAGATCAACACTGTGAAGGCACCATAGATCCTCAATTATGTAAATTGTTCCTTCAAATAGCTGCTGGCTTTTACGTTTGGGTATTATCTGTATTTTATTGATCATAAAATTACCTTGCGCCGATGCTCCAAGGTATTTGAAATTATAGTGCGAAAATGCAGCTGGTGAAAGGGGCGATATTGCCATATCTGCAATGACAGGTTGATAAAAACTTGCTTCAATGAAATCCATAGGTGATATTTCATTGCCCTGATCAGGGAATGTGCTGTTGACCGATATCACTTTTTGAAAATATTTATCGGGAGCTGTAAATTCCATTTCATTAAATGATTCCATCATAAATGAATCACCCTCTTTTATGGTCTTTTCTTCTTTCTTTGACTTTCCTCCGGCTGAAGCTGATATCGTATTGCCGGATGATCTGACTTTCATGGATTTTTGAACAAGTTTCGGGATTTTCCTGATTAAAAGATTTCCTTTAAGATAGACATCTGCTTTATAATAGCTTACATTATTCAGATAATAAGGGGCCATTCCGATCACTTTTCGCATAATGATGTATGCAGGATCTTCACCCGAAGCTGTGACTCTGACTTCTGGTATCTCATAATACTGTACCGGCAGAATAATATCTTTTGTTATCGTATTTTCTGATAACCTGATGTTTGCATATACAGGTTCAAAGCCAAGACTCTGATAAATTACCGTATATTGACCAGACGGGAGTTTAATTTCATAATATCCTTTTGTGTTGGAGGTTGTTCCCTGCTTGAGTTCCTTGATATAGATGGTTGAATATTTTATCGGTTCTCCCGACTTGTCTGTAATCTTCCCTTTGATAATCTGTCCATGGGAAAAAGGAACAGAGACAAAAATGATGAGAAATATCCCGATAAAAAACTTCATTTTGTAATACTGTTTAGAGTATAACGCAAACAGCAGGAAAAGGTTAATTCTTACCTGATACGACAATCACTATCTCCCCTTTTGGCGGTTTATTTGTGTAATATTCTGAAAGGAAAGCCAGGTTTCCCCGGATGTTTTCTTCAAACACTTTGCTAAGTTCCCTCGAAACGCATGCAACACGATCGGGACCAAAATATACTGCTAATTCTTCAAGCGTTCTTACAAGACGATATGGTGATTCATAAAAGATAATTGTCCTTGTTTCTTCAGCCAATGCGGTTATTCTTTTATTCCGGCCTTTTTTTGGCGGAAGGAATCCTTCAAAACAAAACCTGTCACAGGGAATCCCTGAATTTACCAATGCCGGTATCAATGCAGTAGGCCCGGGGAGAGTCTCAACCGGTATCTCTTTTTCAACGCATGTTCTGACAAGCAGGAATCCGGGATCTGAAATACCTGGGGTGCCTGCATCAGATACAAGTGCAACTGTCAGTCCTGACTGGATCTTTGAGCATACCGATTCTACACTTTTGTGCTCATTGAACATGTGATGCGACTGAAGAGGAGTCGTAATATTATAATGATTTAATAATTTCTTTGTCTGGCGGGTGTCTTCAGCAAGTATAAGATCAACACTTCCAAGAGTTTCTATGGCCCTGAAAGTAATATCCTTTAAGTTCCCGATAGGAGTAGGAACCAGATAAAGTTTACCCATTTGAAAGAAGTTTACGTTTTACCAGGCCAAGCAGTTGCTTAATAGCTTCATTTTCATTTTTTTCACCAGCATAGCTCATTATTACGCCTCTGGCATCTTCCATGTTTTCAGCACTTTCGAGGCGTAATATCGCCTGGGTATATGTATCTTTATTGTCATGGAATATCTCTCTTATAAACAGAAATTTATCATTGATTCCTATTGCTTCAGATAGAGTGGACAATGGTTTGATAGTAAGGATATCTGAAAGATCAGAATCGTTTTTCATGCTCCCTAATTGTTCGTTGAGGCTATTGGGCAGATTGTTGAATTTATCCGCAATTATTGCAGGTTCGGTTACTTTTTCCGGTTGATTTTCAAACTCCTCTTTAACAGGGGGTATGATTTCAGCCGTGATAGTCACAATGTTTTTTGCTTCCGGGGATGGATTAATAAAAGAAGCAATTGCCTCTTCTTCCTTTAATTTCTTTTCTCCAGGTACCGGAGTTTCACTGACAGGTATGGAGGGAACTGTCTTTTCTTCAGCCGGTTTTTCTGGTTGATGAATATGCTCTTCTTCAGCAAAAGGGGCGTTGTCTCCTCTCAGGTTTTTAAGCAAAGCAATAACTTCGCCGGCACTTTTGCATTTTGATTTTGCAAGCTCAACCTGCAGAACCGGAACTCCCGGATATCTTTTCAGATCGTCGATAATGTCGCGTGCTTCATCGAGTTCTTTAATAATTAAATCAATGGTTGAGTTGAAATCCATACATTTTGATGTTAATATAACAAACCATTTTCTTTATTTTGCAAAAGTAACGATTATTCATCAAGTCGCAGGTGAATCGAATTACATTTTGTACGTATCACAGACATTAATTTAAAATGGATTTTCTTGAAAATTCTGCCACATTAACCGGAAAGCGGGGATCCATAGAGGTAATTACAGGTTCTATGTTTTCAGGAAAAACGGAAGAACTTATCAGGAGACTCAGAAGGGCTCAGTTTGCAGGACTGAAGGTCGAGATTTTTAAACCTTCTCTGGATAACAGGTATTCTGAAAACAGAGTTGTTTCGCACGATGAACGGTCGATACTTTCAACTCCTGTCGATAATGCTTCGGCAATTTTTTTATTAGCCGGAGATGTAAATGTTATTGGTATTGATGAAGCACAGTTTTTTGATACCTCCATAGTTGATATATGCAATAAGCTTGCCGATGAAGGTAAGCGCATAGTTATCGCCGGTCTCGATATGGACTTTATGGGAAAACCTTTTGGCCCGATACCCGCACTTCTTGCTGTTGCTGAATTTGTTACCAAAGTCCATGCAATATGTGTGCGATGTGGAAATCTGGCTCAGTATTCATTCCGGAAATCTGAAGAGGAACAGGTCGTTCTTCTGGGAGAAAAAAATCTTTATGAACCTCTTTGCCGGGATTGTTATAATGCGGCTTTAAAAAAATAAAAAATGACAATTAGTTCGTATGATGTTGCTAAAATCACAAACGGCAGGATTATAGGATCCAATGACCTGATGGTCTCCGGGATTATCACTGACAGCCGGCAATTAAACTATTCGGAAGGTCTGGTTTTTTTCGCTATCGATGGAAAAATTCATGATGGTCACAGGTATATTGATACTCTTTACCAGAAAGGGATCAGAACTTTTGTAGTTGAACGGCTCCCTGATCAGCCTGAAAAATATGCCGGTGCAGCTTTCATTATAACAAAAAACACTATTGATGCTCTACAGTTGCTGGCTTCATACAAAAGAAAGTTATTTAAATCACCCGTAATCGCAGTTACAGGAAGTGCAGGTAAAACTATTGTTAAAGAGTGGCTTGCTGATATTCTTGGTATTGCTACATCAGTGGTACGGAGCCCTAAAAGTTATAACTCGCAGATTGGAGTTCCACTTTCAGTCTTGAAACTTGATGAGAAATTTAAACTTGGAATATTTGAAGCAGGTATCTCCTTACCTGGCGAAATGGAAAGGCTTCAGAAGGTTATTGATCCCGATATCGGAGTGATCACAAATATCGGTGACGCCCACAGTGAGAACTTCCCCGATAATAAAACAAAGGCAGAGGAAAAGCTTAAGCTTTTTGTAAATGCTTCATCTGTAATATATTGCCGCGATCACGAAATTATCCACCAGTTGATCGTAAATAATAAGAGCTTCAAATCAAAAAAACTGGTTGATTGGTCCTTTAATAATCAGGAGGCTAAAATATTTGTTAAAAAGTGTGTCCTGCCGGGAGAAAAAACCGGTATCCGGATGATTCTGGACGGAAAAGCCAATGATTTTGAAATTCCTTTTACCGACAGAGCCTCTGTTGAAAATGCAATCACAGTGGCTGCAGTATGTCTGGCATTGGGAACGGACGCAAAGATCATTGCGAAAGGTCTGTCGGGGCTTGTATCAGTTGCAATGCGGATGGATATGAAAAGGGGCATCAACAATTGCATGCTGATCGAAGATTATTATAATTCCGATCCGGGATCGCTCAACATGGCCATTGAATATCTTAAGTCGCAAAAGGGCAGGAAAGCGACTCTGGTTCTTTCCGATTTTTTGCAAAGCGGAAGAGATGATAAAGAATTATATGGTGGTGTGGCACGACTGTTGAAAAAGACAGAAATAGATAAATTTATCGGGATCGGAGAGGCTTTGGTCAGGAACAGTGCATTGTTCGACAAAAGCGCCAGGTTCTTTCGCTCAACAGATGAATTCATTAATACTTTTAACGGTAGCGAATTTAAAAACGAAACAATTCTTCTGAAAGGGGCAAGGTTCTATGAGTTTGAAAAAATCGGGAATCTTCTTGAACAGCAGATCCATCAGACAATACTTGAAATAAACCTTGACGCCATTTCGCATAATCTTAATGAGTTCCGGAGGCATCTGAATCCAGGCACAAAAATACTGGCAATGGTTAAGGCTTTTGCCTATGGGGCCGGCCCGGCAGAGATCGCTGCTTTGCTTGAATATGAGGGGGTAAGCTATCTCGCTGTTGCTTGTGCAGATGAGGGTGTCGAATTGCGAAATGCTGGAGTGACCCTTCCGGTCATTGTAATGAATCCTGATCCTTCTGCTTCGGATGTAATTATAAAATATAATCTTGAACCTGAGATATTTAGTTTCTCGTCTTTTGAAAAATTCACAGCAGCTGCTTCAAAACATGGTTTAATTAATTATCCTGTTCACATAAAAATTGACACCGGCATGCACCGGCTTGGATTTATGCCGGATGAGATCGGGGAACTTGCTCAAAGATTATTTACGGCAGAATGTATCAGGGTAGTTTCGGTGTTTTCACATCTTGCTGGCAGTGAAGATCCTTCTCTGGATAATTTCACATTAAGGCAGATAGATGTTCTGCAAAAAACAGTGGACCAGATTCAGAATATTATTGGATATCCTTTTCTCAGGCATATTCTTAACACTTCCGGGATTGTGCGATTTCCTCAGTATCAGTTCGATATGGTACGTCCGGGTATTGGAATGTATGGAGTCGGCCACTTTGAGGGTCTTCAACTTAAAACAGTAGGACGCTTTAAAACGAGGATCTCCCAGATAAAAAGAATCAGGGCCGGAGAACCCGTCGGATATAGCTGTGCTGATGTATCGGAAAATGAAAGGACTATTGCAATATTGGCGGCAGGTTATGCAGATGGCTTGAACAGAAAACTGGGCAACAGCAACGGGTGCCTGTATATAAAAGGTGTAAGAGCGCCGATAATAGGGAATATCTGTATGGATATGTGTATGGCAGATATTTCAGGGGTAAAGGCGGAAATAGGTGATGAGGCTGAGATCTTTGGTGAAAATATTTCAATAGATGAAATAGCTTCAAAATGTCAGACTATTCCTTATGAGATACTTACCTCGATTCCTCGTAGAGTAAAAAGAGTCTTTTTCAGGGAGTGACCCCAAAATGCCAGGAATTATTTATTAATCAGCCCAGAAGACTTATTTGTTCAAGACGGTCTTTTTCCAGTATAATTATTTTTCTTCCTTTTATTGCAATTTTCCCTTCAGAAGCAAGACTTGAAAGTGCCCGTATGGCATTTGATGTCGTCATGTTCGAAAGGTGAGCAATATCTTCCCTTGAAAGTGTCGCGATGAGTGTTTTTCCATCCTCTTCGTAACCATAAATATCGGCCAGCATCAATAGTGATTCAACCAGTCTGCCCCTTACATGTTTCTGCGACAGCGACACGGTCCTGTTGTACGATTGCCAAAGGTCATAGGTGAGTATACTGTTTAATTTTAAAGAAAATTCAATATTCTTTTTTAAAATCCTTACAAGATGCAGTCTTTCTAAAACGCAGATTATGGAATCTTCAATTGCAGCAACTGAAAAGGACCATGTGTTTTGACCGAAAAGAGTCCCGTAACCGATGCATTCCTGTTGCCTTACCATCTTAAGTATCTGCTCTCTTCCGCCAACTCCTACCTTAAAGATTTTTGCTTTGCCGGAGGCCAGAAAGACGACTCCCCGAACTTTATCACCTTCTTTAACAAGAAAATCTCCCTTTTTAACTGTATGGACAATATGATGTTGCGCAATTGTCTCTTTTTCTTTCTGGTTTAAATCTTTAAAAATTGATAAGGGTCCTTCAAGACATAATCCTATGTACGGATTTATATATTGCATGATTTATTTATGTTAAAAAACATGTCAAAGGTAGCAAAAGAAACATTAACGAAAACAAATTAACATTTTTTAACAAATTCAAATACAGCAAGTTGCATATAAGTGAAGATTGCTTTATTCAGGAGTGAAAGATGAGAGAAAACTAATACCGCGCTACCAATGGCATTCTTCTTCCGGCGCCGAATGCTTTTGATGAAATTCTTAAAACAGGTGGCGCCTGGTATCTCTTGTATTCATTGAAATTAATCATCCGGATGACCTTATTAACAATGGCCCTGTCATATCCTTCCCGTATCATTGTTTCTGCTGGTTTTTGAAGTTCAATATACTGATACAGAATTGAATCGAGGATACCGTAGTCAGGAAGCGAGTCAGTATCAAACTGACCAGGACGCAATTCGGCTGACGGAAGTTTTGTGATAGTGTTTTCAGGAATGATCTCTTTCTCACGGTTAATATAATGAGCAAGGTGATAAACATCAGTTTTATAAACATCTCCGATAACAGATAAGCCTCCTGACATATCTCCGTATAGTGTACCATATCCTACAGCAGCTTCGCTCTTGTTCGAAGTGTTCAATAAAATGCATCCATATTTGTTCGAAACAGCCATAAGAAGAACAGCTCTTATTCGTGCCTGAATGTTTTCTTCTGTCACATCTCTTGATTTTCCTGCGAACAGAGGTGCAAGTTCTTCCTCAAAAGCATGAAATGGTTTCTCAATATTGACAATATCGTACCGCACATTTAGGGTTTTGGCAAGCGCAACGGCGTCATTTACAGAATGATCTGACGAATAGCGGGAGGGCATAAGTAAAGCCCTCACATTCTTATTACCTAAAGCTTCTGCTGCCAGGCATAGACAAACGGCTGAATCGATCCCTCCTGAAAGGCCTATGATGCAGGATTTAAAATTTCCTTTTGCAAAATAATCGTGAATACCGGTCACAATAGCTTTATGGATAAGGTATATTGCGTCAGGCTTAATATCATTCCCTGAAACGCTGCCGGTAAGGATATCCTCAAAAGAAAATGTCTCAGTTGCTTCTTCAAAAAACGGGAGCCTTTTAATTATTTCTCCTTTACTGTTGATTAACATAGAAGCTCCGTCAAAAATAAGTTCTGTGTTTGCACCTGTCTGGTTAACAGTTACTACAGGAACTTTATATTTAATTGCCTTGGATCTGAAGATATTCGTTTTTGCTTCAATCTTTGTGTACGAGAATGGTGAAGCGGAAATGTTTATAATAATATCAGGATCTTGTTTTGCAAGTTCCTCCATTGGGGAGATGGTATAAAGTCTTGTCTTTTCAAATTCATTGTCGAATGGCTGCTCGTCCCACAAGTCCTCACAAATGGTGATAGCGAGCCTTAATCCTTTGAACCGGAATACAGAGAAATCCTTTTCTGGTTCAAAATATCTGTACTCATCGAAAATATCATAAGTTGGTAACAGTGCTTTATTAACAGAAAAGACGATCTTTCCTTCCGACAGAACCAAAGCGGAATTGAAAAGTTTTTTACCTTCAGGCCTTTTATTGATAGTAGGAGAGCCCACGATAGCGGTTATCCCTGTACATTCTTTAGCGATTTCGTTTACTGTGATGTTACAGTTTTCAATAAAGTCGAGACGATCGAGTAAATCAAGAGGAGGATATCCCGGGATACACAGTTCTGAAAAAATTATCAGATCAGACCCGCAATCTTTTGCTTTTTTAATTGCGCCGCAGATTAAGTTCTTGTTTCTCTCGAAGTTACCTATGTGATAATTAAGCTGTGCAACGGTGATTTTCATCAAAATAGGGTTAAAAATTAATACCAATCCTGAAACTCAGTATCTTATGCGATATGATATCATTTGGCTGAGCTCCATTGTCTTTTGTTACATCCAGAAAATTATTTTCAAAGTTTAGCCCAAAAACCATGGCAGTAGTCCATCCAATGGGATATTCAATTCCTGCGGTTATATGATAGGAAAGGTTAAACATCTTTAGTTCGCTGAGAGCTCTTACACCGTAGATTTGAAGTGATGGAATATCTGCTTTTCCTCCGATAACAACTTTTGGATCGAACCCTAAGTCGGTAAAAAAATTAAATAATCCGATTTGGTTTGTCTGCAGCTTTAGTCCGACAGGAAATGACAAATACTTAATTTTGTAAACGACCGGATCTCCTGGCTTAACTGGGGAGGTGGTGAACTCTAATTCAGTTTCATCCTGAGCAACAAGTCTTCCTCCTGCATGAATCAGGCTTATCCCGGTCGAAAAGGAATAATTTGGGGTGAAATACCTGTTTAAGGTTAATCCAAAATTGAAGCCTGGTCTGCTACCGTCATTTCTGACTTTCATTATATCTGATTCAAACCAGCAGATTGAAGGATCGGTATGTATCCCGAATTTAATTATTTCCGGGGCATAAAATCCTCTTCCTGACGGGCCATTAGAACTTCTTCCAGGCTGGGCATTGATTACTCCGCCGTTAAAAACTGAAAAAAGAAGAACCAGCATAATTATTGTTTCTCTTGCAGGTATGGGCTTTAATGTTTTCATAATTAGTATCGTCAACATTAACTAATCGTCTGTAAAAATAAGAAATAATAAGAGATGTTATTGTGTAGTTAGTAATAGTTACCATATAACCGAAAAAGTGTTTATTTTGGCAGACTTAAAGAGAGTAGGATATGAAAGCTCGTTTTATCACAATTATATTTTTATTATTGACTGTTCCAGTACTGATTTCATGTAAGAAAAATCATTACAAAGTAAATACCTCTTCCATCGATGTGAAAGTCGGGATAAAAAGACTTGAAAAGGATATTTTTACCTTAAATCCTGATGAAATTCCGGAAAAGATTCCGTTTCTCAGGCAAAGGTACGGTTCATTTCTTCAATTGTTCAGCTATGTTATTAACACAGGGGATGTGAATGAATCTTCGTTCGGCGATTTCCTGGTAAGGTTTTGCACTGATAAGCAGAATAATGATGTGTATGCACTTACAATGAAACTTTATCCCGATATAAGCAATATTGAAACTAATCTTCAGGAAGCATTCCGGCATTACCTCTATTATTTTCCTGAAAAAAAGGTTCCTGCGATATTCACTTGTATAACAGGCTTTAATAATAGCGTGATTACCGGTGATTCGGTGCTTGGGATAGGATTGGACAGATATCTTGGCGCTGATTGTGAGTATTATCCCAGGCTTCAGATTTATAAATACATGGCTGCCAGAATGACACCTGAAAATATTGTTCCGGACTGTATTTATGGATGGGGAGCTACAGAGTGGGATTTTTCGGCTATTAATTACCCGAATGATAATGTCATAACCGAGATGATACATGAAGGGAAACTAAAATATTTCGAGAAATGTATGTTACCCGAAACATCAGATGAATTGATTTTCGGATTTACTTCCGACCAGATGAAATTCTGCAGAAATAATGAAAGCCAGATGTGGCAGTATCTTATTGAAAACGACCTTCTGTTTAAAACAGATCAGTTCACAATTCGCAAACTTACGGGAGAAGCTCCGTTTACCAGTTATTTTACTAATGAATCACCGGGAAAGGCAGCTGTTTGGCTGGGTTTCCGGATCGTTGAGGCATATATGATGAAAAACCAGGGAACAAGAATTGAGGAGTTGATGAAAAATACTGATGCAAGTGCCATTATTGAGAAAGGAAAATATAATCCCCGATAATAAAAAAGGCTGAATCAGACGAATCAGCCTTTAATTTCATTCCTTTACTTGCATTACTCTGCAGGATGAATTGCCTCAACAGGACAGACATCAGCACAGGTACCACATTCAGTGCATACATCCGGATCGATTTTATAGATGTCGCCTTCTGATATTGCCTCAACCGGACATTCATCAATACATGTTCCGCAAGCAGTACAATCGTCACTAATTTTGTAAGCCATTTCGATTATTTTTTTATTGGTTAATTACAACAAGTGCGCAAAATTACCTTAATTTTTTAAATTGAAAAAGAAACATGACAAATATATCTTATCATGCTTTTTAATGCATATCAAAAATCCAGACTGAATGACAGATAAAATATTCTTGGCATTACATATCGGTTTTCGATACCCCAGGCCCAGTCAGCCCTGATAAAATACCCTAATATCTGGGCTCTTGCTCCTGCACCAAAACCTGCAACAATTGGTTCCCTGTTCGAATCGAGAGTGACAGTCACAGGGCCGTTGGTAAATGTTTCAATATCATAGCTGTTCTCGCCCGACCATGGAGATTTTCCTGACCAGGCTGTTCCAATATCACCGAATCCGACAACCTGAATACTGTTAAGAAAATTCGACCTGAGCGGATGTCCGGCAAAATATCGTATTACAGGCCAACGTATTTCACTGTTTATAAGAACAAAATTATTACCATTCCTTATGTTTTGAGAAAATCCTCTCATATTGGTTGCAAGGGTCTGGAAGCCATAATTTACACTTGGAGAGACAGGGATTGTTTTATCGAACATCGAACTGGTATTAAACAGATACCCCATCCAGTTATCGACACCTCCCAGATAATAGAGAAGTTTTGTGTGGCCAAATGAGGTACTTGCTGCAAATCTGTTTGCCCATATCAGTTCCCGGTGTATTCGTGTATATTTTCTGAAATCAATACCGAGTACGAACATGTCGGATTTTTTGTTTGTTAATTCATTATAAAATTCTCCGAAGATCTTGAATCTGGTACCATAGTATATATTGATACATCTTTTGCGCGTGTCATCATAAATAATTTCACCTTTTAGCCCACCCCAGTGTTGTGCAATATTATCAGAGCCGAGTGTTGCCAGGTCAGTCGACAGAATAACATGCCGGTCGTACCGGTATGAAGCTGTTGCTTTAAGTGCCAGAACAGGAGTGATCGGTTTTGCAAAAGAGAGATAAACATTATGAGTATGAGTTTTGTAAATACTATAGCCGTCTGAACTCAGATATGCCTGACGATGGAATATGAGTTGTTTATCGAATTTCCCTTTAAGATTCTCGACACTAACAAGATATTCATTGCTGTTGAAATCTCCCGAAAATCTTACCCCTCCCGTGACCCTGTAGTCCTCGAATAAATCGAGTGTTCCAAACCTGGTCAGGACATTAACACCCGGATTATAGTAAGTGGAGCCTCCGCTATAAACCTGATATGAATTATTGAGAAAACTAAAGTCAACCTGTGTGGCAAGATAATTATTGTAAAACGATGTTTGATAGATTCTTATAAGAGGCAATTCAAGCTGCCCTGTATCGAGGTCGATATCCATATACTTTTTTCGCCATAACTGGTCATAATAGTTTTGCTTCTCTTTTTCAAAGATATAATGATTAATATCAATAGGTTCATTCTTGATGTAATACTCATATATTGGTTTGGTAAGGGTATCCCTTCTTTTTTTATCTTCAGCAATGAGCCATTGTCTGATCTGTTCAATGCTGTCGGCTTTATGGAAGAACCGATTTCTCTCCTGCCTGAAATTACTTGTAATAATTTCGCTTTCAGGTACAGGACGGGATTCGCTGAAAACTCCTTTCTTTAAGTTATATTTCCTTTTTGTAAATAATACTTCACTATAAAGATCGGATCCGTTCTCAACAGACTGGTTTATAATATTGCGGTCGTAATTTGTGACGGGAAGAGAATTAATAAAGTATCTGTAATGAGTAGCAGTATCGATGTAACTTATGGAACTGTCAAATTTTGCTGTGTATCTGTTAAGGGTTCCGTTCTTGTTACTTATATAAGTAAAATTGTCTTTTGCTATTCCTGTTGGCTGAAACCTGTCGATATATTTGTCTTCGGAAAGCCTTACCAGAATATTGTTATTTCTGGCAATATTATAAGTAAACAGGTCGAATGTCTGTGCTAATTTTTCAAATGGACTGGCCGTATTGGTCAAAGTATCAGTTAACCGGTTGGATGAGAAAATGATCTCATCTGGCGAATCTTTCAGAAACGAAGGATTAATATCATCAGCGATATCCCTGGTTATCTGTTCGTTAGTACCGGAAGCGATTGTGTGTATGTAAATATCTGTTATCCCGTCCTTTACGGCAGAAAAGACAAGGCGTGATCCTTCGGGAGCGTATGAAAAATCCAGAACTTTATCAAAATAGAGGAGGTTCCTTTTTTCAAGGGATTTTTCACCTATCCTGTAAAAATACATTACCAGATCAGCTTTTTCTTCATTTATGAAGGTAAGAACTTTGCTGCTCGGGTGCCAGGACATAACAGGATATGTATTATCGGTAACCTGTTCGAACTTTGGTTCTTTCCTGAAAATTATTTTTTGTTTACCGGTTGACTGGTCGTAAAGATAGATTCGTTTTCTGCCCCAGTCGTTTGTCACATAAGCTATATATTTGCCATCGGGGCTGACCTTCACCTGCTGGTATATCTGTTCTTTTTTTGATTTTCGTATAATGCTCGCATCATCTGCAGGTTGGTTTTTGTCAGCTGAATATTCTTCGGTATAAAATTTTTTCCATTCCTTCAAAAGATCCTTAATATCTTCTCCGGTAACATATAGAAATCCGTCATCAATATTTTTATAGATTTTTGTCAGATAAATAATATTCGGGATGATAGCGTCACCATATTTTTTCGCAATGAATCTCCAGAATGACTGGCCTGCATCTATGGCATCGTCATATTCAAGATGGTTGATATTATTAAATTTACCTGACCTGAACCCATCTTTAACCCTGTTCTCTTGTTCATAATCCCATCCGTATGATACATAATTGTATAATCCTTTTATATACCAGTTGGGCATGTAAATCAATGAAGAACTGGATACTCTGTCTTTTACATCAGCATTATATAGTATTTCATTGATGATTGCTTCAGTTATTGAAGCAGCGATCTGGTGTTCATAGGTTATATGATCGCCTTCATAAAAAAGCATTACCTTGTTCTTGATAATTCTGCTGAATCCGCCTGTATTATAACTCTCCTCATCAAAAGTAACAAGACCGATATTCGATTGTTTATATTCGGCATTCTTATTGAAGATGATGAAAATAAGTCTTTTTTCAAGGGTGTAATCGAAATAATCTTCAATTTCTCCAAGCTTTTTCATTGCATAATCTGCAGTAAATTCAGCAAGATCACGTCCGTATTCATTGAAATAGCAATCAAAATCATCGAATCTGTAGTAGGACCAATAGTAATCGTAGTACTGAACCTTGTTTTTCCCGAAGGACATTTGGTGTCCGTTATAAAACTGGCTGTATGCATTAAAATAAAAAATGCAACCTATAATGCAAATAATCAGTTTTTTGTATTTTATTGTTTTCAAGGCTTTCATTCGATAAACCGGATATAAAATTAACAAATTCTATTCCAAAAAGTCCGGTTCTGGCAGCAAAACTAATGATAATCCGTTTTAAACTCTCTAAAAATGCTAAACTTTATTATTTTTACCTGATTTAAATGCGGTTCATTTTTCGGTCTGATTTTTGTTATATGCGATGCAACCAAAATACAACCGAATATGTTATACTGAAAAGTTAGTTATATTATACTATATATTTGCAAAAATTATATCATAATTGTTCAAAATTCCAAAATCAAAGATTGATATGAAAAAAGTATTATTTTTTATTTCGCTACTGATTATCGGAGTTAATGTTAATTCCCAGATTGCACAGACAACAATAAAGTTTTCGGAAACTGAACATAATTTCGGTACTTTTAAAGAAGAGGCAGGGCAGCAGACTTTTAATTTTATTTTATCAAATACCGGTACTCAACCTCTGGTAATACAAAATGTTGTTGCTTCGTGCGGTTGTACAACTCCTGAATGGACAAAACAACCGATTCCCGTGGGCGGAAAGGGTAAGGTGACCGCGATATACGATCCAAGGAACAGACCCGGGCAGTTTAATAAAACACTTACTGTTTATACCAACACAAAACCTGAAGCTACCGTCCTTGTGATAAAAGGGGAGGTCATACCTCATGAAAAGACAATTGAAGAGTTATTTACATATGCTGTCGGAGGTATAAGATTTGAAAGCAATCATCTGGCTTTTACCAATATTAAGAAAACCGAGAAGAAGATCCGGGTTATGAAGCTGGTGAATACTTCGGATTCTATTATTAAGGTTGCATTTGATGGAATGCCTGATTATCTTACTATTAAAGCTGTTCCGGAAAAGCTTAAACCCGGTGAGCAGGGGCTGGTTGAAGGAACAATTGATGCTACAAAAAATCCTAACTGGGGAAATGTCAGCAGTATGCTCAGAGTTCTGCTTAACGGAATACCTCAGGAGAATTTATATTATTATGTATCAGCGAATCTTGTGGAAGATTTTTCTTCCCTTTCAAAGGCCGAGATTGAGAATTCCCCTGTATTTAAGGTCGCCTCAACCACCGTTGATCTTGGTAAAATAAAAGGAGCAACTCAAAATGATGTTGAGTTCAAATTTGCTAATGAAGGCAAAAGAGATCTGGTGATCAGGTATATAAGATCTTCATGCGGTTGCACGGCAGTTCAGCAAGGAAACCAGGGCGTTGGGATCAAACCCGGACAATCAAGCTCAATCAAGGCAGTATTTAATTCGGGCAGTTATAGAGGGCGGGTTACAAAAGCAATTTATGTGTATACTAATGATCCGAAAAATTCCGAAGTTGTATTAATGTTGAATGCAGACGTTGAGCAACAGGAAGTTTCAAAATAGTTTTATCATTTTTAAATTCTAAAAATTCTGATATGAACAAGGTTTTTTATATGCTTGCCGCAGTGGTGTTTATGGCTGCCTGCTCTTCGGAGCCACATTATGTTGTTAAAGGTAAAATCAGTGGTTCAGACAGTGTTACCTTTTATCTGCAAAAAAAGGAAGCCGGGAAAACGGTTACAATTGATTCGGCCCTTTCTAAAAAAGGTTCATTTACTTTTAAGAAAGGCTATATTGATTATCCTCAACTGGTACAATTTGTTGCCGGGAGCACCAAAATGAGGACCTCATTTTACCTCGAAAATTCTGAAATATCTATAACGGGCAGCCTCGATTCTCTCTTTAATGCAAAGATTACCGGGTCAAAGACACAAGATGAGTATCGGTCTTTTATCGAGATGAATAAACCTTTAAGTGAACAATATTCGGATATATTTTTACAATATCAGAATGCCAGACATTCAGATGATGCAGCGAAGGCTGCAGATCTTGAAAAGAGAGCTGACTCTGTTCAGACTGAAATAAAAAATCTTAAAATAAATTTTATTAAGAATAATCCTTCTTCTTATGTTTCTCCTTCACTTATAGGAAGTCTGAGATTTGACATGGAAGCTGCAGAGATCGAATCGATGATTAACGGGTTGGATACTGCAGTTATTTCAACACCTCAGGTTAAAGAACTGAAAGAGCATGTTGCTCTTATGAAAACAGTTTCCGTTGGTCAGAAAGCTCCCGATTTTACCATGAATAATGTCGAAGGCACCCCGGTTTCCCTTTCATCAAAAATAGGTTCCAAATTGCTTCTGATAGATTTCTGGGCATCATGGTGCGGCCCATGCCGTCAGGAAAATCCGAATGTAGTCAAGGTCTATAACGAGTTTCATAAGAAAGGATTTGATGTATTTGGCGTTTCTCTTGACCAGAAAAAAGAAGCATGGGCAAAGGCAATAACCGATGACAAACTTACATGGACACATGTTTCTGATCTGCAGTACTGGGGGAATGCGGCTGCTAAACAGTATGCTATTTTTAGAATCCCTTCAAACTTTCTTCTGGATGAAACCGGTACAATAATCGGAAGAAACCTGACAGGAGAAGACCTCTATCAAAAAGTAAGTGAAGTGCTTGGAAAATAAAGTGTACCTCAAAAAGATAAAAGGCTGCCTCAGAAATGGGTCAGCCTTTATTTTTCACTCCGGTTTCCGGCTTAAACAAACCGCAATCGCTATTTATCTGTTTCTTCAAGTATGAATCCTGTACCTCTTACTGTACGTATATCAATGTTCTTATCATCCGAAACATACTTCCTCAGCCGGCTGATAAAAACATCCATGCTTCTTCCGAGAAAGTAATCGTCTTCGCCCCATATTTCCGTGAGAATATCTTCTCTGGCCAGTATTTTGTTCTTGTTAATAATGAGGAACCTTAAAAGCTGTGCTTCTTTCAGGGTAAGCTTTTCTTTTGAGCATCCTGAAATCAGGTCTAGTGTGTTGTATTTAAGAACAGTGTTGGATATTTTGTACTCGTCATTCGCATATGAATAAGTCCGTTTCAGTATATTGTTGATACGCAGCAAGAGAACTTCAGGGTCAAATGGTTTTGTAATGTAATCATCGGCACCAATTTTTAGACCCCTTAAAATATCTTCCTTAAGACTTTTTGCTGTAAGGAAAATGACTGGCATATCAGGTTGAGCTTCTTTGATTTTTTCAGCAAGGGTGAACCCATCCATCTCAGGCATCATCACATCGAGGACACAAATATCCGGTTTAGCCTTGCCAAACAGATCCCATGCTTCTTTCCCATCGCGGCCCAATGTTACACTAAAACCGCTGATAGAGATATACTGACTCAGTATATTCCCAAAATCCCTGTCGTCTTCAGCTATTAATACTTTCATGTTCCTGATATTAATTAATTTAATATGGTATTGTAATAGTAAAGATACTTCCTTTTCCAGGCTTGCTGTCAACGGCAACACTTCCCCCATGAGCTTCCGTAATTTTTTTGACATAATAGAGACCAAGTCCCAATCCTTTGAACTTGTGTATGTTCCCTGAGGAAGCCCTGTAAAACTTATCGAAAAGATGTTTCTGGTCGATCTTATTAATTCCGATTCCATTGTCAATTACCCTGATAAATATTTGGTTGTCCCTTGCGAATCCTTCAACAGAAATTACCGGGACTCTGTCAGAATATTTCACTGCGTTTGAAAGAAGATTATTGATCATGGTTGTAAAGTAAACAACGTCAAGGTCAACAATGACTCCTTTGAAATCATACTTTCTGTTTATTGTGGCATTGCAACCATCCCCCGATTTAAAACTTTCTACAACCTCGTCCAGCACCCTTTCTATCTCAACAGGTTTCTTATCAAGCTGGAACTGAGTTCTTTCCCACATACTTATATCAAGTATCATATTTATAATCTGGTTCAGATGTATACTTTGTTTTCCGATCATTCTTGCTGTTTCAAGTATTTTATCCTGGTTTGCACGTATCTGTTCCATTTCAAGAGTCCTTCCCGCAACCGTAATGGTAGATAATGGCGTTTTAAGTTCATGAGTCATATTATTTATAAAGTCAGTTTTCAGGTCCGACAACCTCTTTTCTTCCCTGAGATTCCTGTAAGTTATCATAAACAGGATCGCCACAGCAAGAATGCTGAAAATGCTCATTCCAAGAGATGCCGATGTCTCTTTTAAGATCAATCTTCGCTTATTTGAAAAATCAATATAGTAATTGAAAAGGAATCTGTAGTCATTGTCCTCCAGGATGGGCCGGTTGACAAGGACTCTCGATTTCGAAAAATCTGAAGAAGATGCCATTCCTTTACCTTTCGAGGTCTGTTGTTTATCAGAGAATCCGTTCTGGTAGATGATAATTGTGTCATGACTTATAATTTCCAGATCCTGAACTTCTATACTGAAATTAAAGTTTTTATCAAATCCCCTTCTTTCAAAGTAGGATGAAAGCAATTCTGAAAGATCCTGTTCCCTATTTACAACTTCAGTGAAATAATCGAGAATTTCCTTCTTTTTGACTGTAAGCTCTTCTCTGTTTTTTATTGCATGCAATTCATTAATCGCTTTTCCGGAATAACCTCTCAGAAGTAACCGCACAGTATCAAACCCATCTGTTGGCATTCGTCTGTTGATAAAACTGATTGCTTCCTGTGACCACATTGTATACCTTAAAGCAAACATCTCGTCTTTTTGTTTCCAGATATTCCTTATCATAAATACCTGTATAGATATCAGGATAAAAATTGACAGTACCCCGGAAATCAGAACGGTATTTCGTTTTTTCATTTTTTATCTTTTTCTATATCAAAATTATTCAAATAATCGGAACCTCTGAGTATAAGATCAGACATTAACCTGTCATTAACCCGGTGTTAACAAAATGACGCAAGATCTGGTTGTAAATTTGTACTGTAAATCTTTAAAAGACGTAGCCATGAAAAAGTATAGTTTATTATTGATGATTCTTATTCTGCTTTCGGTTTGTTCCTCCTTTCAACAGGTTACAGGACAGGAAAAGACGAAAGCAGAGAAGGAAAAGGAGACAAAGATCCTGCAGGATATTGAGAAACAGAAAAGGGAGATGACTGAACAGATGAAAGAAAATAATAAAGAAAGTGAGAGAGAACAGATGGATGTACAGGAAGAAGTCGATAAGATTTTGAAAGACAAGCATATGGAGATTGATGAAGCTCTTAAGGATATTCAGTTGGATATTAATGCATCAGATGAAGACGGGAATACTATCAGGATCTACAGAAAAAGAGACAACAGACCATTCCGGTTTGAGGAACCTTTTACTGTATCACCTGGTATTGAGGCTTTTTCGGGGTTTGGTTTTGGTGATGATTCAGAAAGGTCAACCTGGAATTTTTCAAAATCTGTAAAAGAAAGTACTTTCTCAAAGACTTACACATTTGATGTTGAAAATTCGGCAAGAACAGTCGTAATGTCAGTTATGGGCGACTGTATTGATGGGGAGATCAGAATTCAAATTGTTATGCCTGACGGAAAAAACTATTCTGATGTTGTAATCGATGAATCAGGTAACCTCAACTGGAGGAAGTCATTTACCATTTCAGAAACAGAAAATCAGGACAAGACAGGCCAATGGAAATTCGGGATAACTGCAACTAATGCGACCGGACATTTTAAGATTTCTTTTCAGACATATTAGTTTTTCTGTTTTCATCCTTATCCTTTAGAACTTTTTTCAGAATAATTAATTTTCCTCATTTAACTCTTTGTCTTATTCTTAATATCTGACTATTTTTGAGAAATCAAGGTTAGCCGAGCTTTAAATAATTTTATATCGATTAATCATTAATGACGTTAATTATTTCAATTGAATGAATAAGATAGCAATTGTCATAGCAATTATAATATTGGAAGAATTTTCATTATCAGCTCAGGAAAAAAATATTGACTGGATAAAAGAAACAGATAGTGCAGCATGGAGAGCGCGGGATTCCCAGGGAGAGGTAGTTTTTAAAAACAAGCTTTGGATTTTGGGAGGATGGTTCAGCTCCTACGAAGCCCCGCCCCGCGAAGTCTGGAGTTCACTAGATGGGCGTAACTGGAGTCTGGTAAATAAAACTGCGCCGTGGATTCATAGTGATTTACCCATGACAATTGCTTTTAAAGGAAAAATGTGGGTAATGGGAGGCTGGTATAATGGAAGACTGGAAGGCCATTCTGCAAGTAATCAGGTATGGGCATCATATGATGGTGTAAACTGGAGGCAGGTGACTGAAAAGGCAGCCTGGTCACCAAGGACTGCTGCAGCTATCGTTGAATTTAAAGGGAAAATCTGGATACTTGGAGGAACTGAGAATTACTACTTCGGGAATAACGAAAGCCTTAAGAATGATGTCTGGTATTCTACTGACGGGAAAAACTGGGAGCTGGCAACTGCAGATGCAGGCTGGTCACCAAGGGCCTATCATCAGGCAGCTGTTTTAAACGGGAAAATTTATGTATTCGGAGGGGGTAATTATGTTCCTGAATATCACGCCAAAAACGATGTATGGTCTTCAGAAGATGGCATACATTGGACAAAGGTCAGTGATACAGCACCATGGCATGAACGCTTGTGGTTTTCATCGGTAGTCTACCGTGACCGGATATGGGTAATGGGAGGATGGTCAAACAATCCATATAAAAACTGGTCAGATGTCTGGTACTCAAAGGATGGTAAAGAATGGAAACAACTCAACTCAAATGTATGTTGGAAAGAGCGTCATGAGCTTTCAGCTTTTATCTTTCAGGATAAAATCTGGATCGCCGGAGGAATGACTCCCCCTCTGGTGAATGATGTCTGGTCTTTGAAAATCCCCAAAGATTGGTTCAACGATTAAAATAACTAATTCTTTGAAGCAACTTATATTTACTGATTGGACAAATTCCCGCAATCATGCATCGATCATAACGTGAAGGTATGAGAGTACTTAATTTGTAAAGTCTGGCTTTCAATCCGTTGTGATAATGGCGATTCAGCAAGTACATCAGTATAGTGGCCTTCATTGAAAACTATATAAAAGTCATTTCCTTCCCTTGGATTATATCGTATCCTTATATTGGCATAAAAAGCATCTTTTGCACTGTTGTGCTGTATGTATGATCCGGCAGATAATTTTGTGCTGAACATATAGGTTAATTTCAGACCAGTTATATGATTGATATATTCCTGATCTCTTGTGGGAAGTTGAATTGAAGTAAACAAATATTGTCCTTCGAGTTTTATACTTTGTGATATAGCCCAAATTGGTTTTACCTTTACCGAAATCACAGAACCATCATAATACTGTCCGATTTCATATTCCGACTCAAAGCTAAGCCTTTTTGATGCCGGCGTCTTTAATGTACCTTTAACAACAAAGAACGAAAAATCATCTTCCGGGATAAAAGTTTTATTGTCAATATTAAAAGTATCTCTGATTATTTCTCTGTGGAATTCAGGATCAATACTTCCCACAAGTTTATTCTTAGCCTCAAATTCATATCCCGGCCCTGTTATTAATGTTTCCAAAAGGCCCGTGGTATTATAATATGATGCACATTTATAGTTTACCTTGTGAAAATACAGGAATGAACTTTCTCCAGGCATCCATCCGTAACGGATATTCCCATCAAGTACATAGTTATTCCCTCTTTGAACAAATCCCACGGCAGGATTATAATCTTTTCCCAGCCAGTCAAAAGATGCCCGATAACTCCATCCTTTGTTTTTGTTACTGCTTTGCAGATTTAATCTCAGGTAAGTATTATCCAGGAAATTTTTATAATCTTCTTCTTTATTGTGCGTCTGCGAAAACTTTAGCTCAATATAGTTGTCTCCGAAAGTATTTGTGTAGGTATCAAAGCCATAGGTGTAATTATATTTACCATCAGCTCTGATTCTGGAAGTGAAAATTCCACCTGCATATGAATATGGATTGAGGATATTGCGCTTAAATCTAAGCACACTAAAATTCTCTGACGGAAGTTCATTGTAATACTTTGCTGTCTGCATATCAATAAATCCCATATCAAATTTGCCAATTTTACCGGTAAGCCGTGCACCTCCAAGAATTCTGACCGGTGACCCGTCATAAAGACCTATTCTGCGGCTATAAAATAAATTACCATTATTGCCATTATATCCATAGCTAAAATTGAACAGATCTGAGCGTTCCTGGAAAAAAACTCTTTTCTCAGGATAAGAGAGTGAGAATCTTGTTATGTTTACCTGCTGGTCGTCATCCTCAACCTGTGCAAAATCGGTGTTTGCAGTAAGATCAAGAGTGAGACCTGAAGTGATTCCGTATTTTAAATCGATACCAGCTTCTTTCGTATACTCTGCTGATCGTTGAAAGGATGTTCCGTCAGTATTTTTACTGTTGGTTATCCTTTGTCCCGC
Source organism: Bacteroidales bacterium (assembly GCA_021371855.1). Lineage (GTDB taxonomy): Bacteria > Bacteroidota > Bacteroidia > Bacteroidales > VadinHA17 > LD21. The sequence goes on from JAJFVL010000003.1 coordinate 92,406, forward strand.
CAGAATATAAGGTGTTAAGTAAACAGGTTTTCTTGGTTTGATGTCTTGAAATACAATATCATATGCCAGGCTTGGTCTTCGTTTAGCCCACGTTCCTAATTTTGGATCTAATGCAGGGAATACGATCATTTCATTTTTTCTTGGGATCCATCGATTAACAAGAAATCCCATTGTAATTTTTCCATCCGTAGCTTTAAACCTTAGACTCGAGAAAGGAATACGCATTTCTACAAACCATCCCTGGTCAGTGATAGTCGTTTTTACATCCCAGTATGTATTCCAGCTCATATTATATGGAACAAGATCACGGGAGTCATTGAAAAAGGTATTGTCATACCTGTTTCCTGTCGGTGAAGTGCAGAAGAATACTCCATTTTCGTTATCATTCAGGCAATCGATCAATATTCCGATATAGTCATTGTTGCCATTGATGTCATCTCTCTTTTTGCTGTAAGCCTGTATAAGTGAAGGATTTGAGTCGTATAGTTTTCCTCCTATCCAGAAGTAATCATCGGTATACCCCAACAGGACTTCAGTTTTTTCAGAAGGTTCTTTTCCAGGTATTGGTTGATAGGTGGTTACCGGCAAAGGAACAACCTTGCTCCATGCATCCTCGTCAGGCATACCATCAAATTTGATTTCTCCTTCCAAACGGCTGATGATTATGGGATCCTGGGCTGTGCAAACTGAAACTGGAACAAAACTTAATAAAATCAATATGCAAAACAATTTTCTAAGTTCTCTGCAGGGTGTATTGCTACCTAAAAACAATATCATGATAAGCGGATATTTTGAATAATAAAAATTTTTGTAAAAGTAACTTTTTTACTTTACTGACCATAGTACCATGAAAAATTCAAGAACATTGTATGAAACTCCTTAATTTGAAAGCATTACGGGTCTGATTTACCCTTGCACCGGCAAATCAACTCTTAAATAATTATATCTTTTAAAATCAATTGTTATGATTTTTAACATGTTTTCACATTTAAAGAGAAAACATTTGTAAATAAATACTTTAAATTTGGCCAGCACAATTTGTAAAAAATCTTTCCAGGTGACTGTTATTGATTCTGAAATATGTAGATAATAAGATTGTTGTAAAGAATCATATTAATTTAAAACCTTGTTCAAATGACAAAAACATTTTTATTATTGATTGTATCCTTTCTGATCCTGACATTACAGTCTGCTTCTTCATCAACCATATTTCAGGATGATCTTAAAGGATGGAAAGCAGGTGTTGCAAAAGTGAAGATAACTCCTGGAGAATCATTATGGATGGCAGGTTATGCTTCACGAAACCATACTTCAGATGGTGTATTAATGGATTTGTGGTCAAAGGCATTGGTTATCGAGGATTCAAAAGGGAAAAAGGGTGTTCTCATAACCAACGATCTGGTGAAGATCCCCAAAAGTACCTCCGATCGGATCCGTGACCGGATTGGAGCAACATATGGATTAACAAGATCGCAAATCATTCTGAATTGTTCTCACACTCATTCGGGTCCGGTTTTATATGATTCTTTTTCAAATATATATCCACTAAACGAAGATCAGCTTAATAAAGTGAAAGCTTATTCTGAAAAGTTTGAGAATCAGATCGTAGAGTTAGTTGGTAAAGCTATAGGTTCGATGGTGCCTGCACAAATCTTTGCTCAGAATGGAGTTACCAGGTTTCAGGTGAATCGTCGTAACAATGCTGAAGCATTAAGTAATAATATTAATGATTTAAAAGGACCGAACGACTATGCTGTTCCCGTAATTAAAGTAGTTAATAAAGCAGGAGAGATAATCGCTGTTGCATTCGGATATGCCTGTCATGGAACTGTACTGGATATATATAAGTTCTCGGGTGATTATATGGGATTTGCACAGTTTGAATTGGAAAAAATGCACCCTGGTGTCACCGCTCTGTATTTTCAGGGGGCTGGCGCTGATCAGAATCCGTTACCCCGCAGAACAGTGCCCCTGGCACAACAGTATGGACGCACCCTTGCAGCTGCCGTAGAAAGAGTTCTCAGTGAAGATATGCGAAATCTTGAACCGGTTCTGACTACTGCTTATTCGGAAATTGATCTGGCGTTTGCCGGTCTGCCACCGACGAAAGAAGAATTACTGGAGATAATGAAGGATTCTTCTCCAACTCCCGGTTACTTAAAAGTTAGCGCAAAATGTCTGCTTCAAAGATTGGAACGGGGTGAAACATTAAAAAACACTTATCCTTATCCATGCGAGGTCTGGAAGGTTGGTGATCAGCCAATTTTCGCTTTAGGTGGAGAATTACTGGTACAGTATGCAATTGACCTGAAAAAAGTTTTTGGTCCCGATATATTTGTATTGGGCTATACCAACGATGTGATGGCATATATTCCTTCAGAGACCGTTCTCAGGGAAGGTGGCTACGAAGGTACCCGCTCACCCATCTTTACAACCTCATGGAATACGAATATTCCGGCAACGATCCTGCAGGAAATGAGTAGATTGGCAGAGAAAGCTGGGGTACAGCCGGTAAAATAGGTCATCGGTTATTAAGAAGTCTATCTTACAATCGGGTAATTACTGGAAGATGTTTTCTTCTGTCAGTTTCTATGCATATTATGAGCCACCCGGAAAAAGCTTTGATAAGATTTTAACTGGCAATTTTATACAATAGATTAACCTGTTGATAAATACAAAGAGTATCCCAGGATGTTGTTTGACAATATTATTTGTGATATTTGCAAATATTAAAAATGCATGTAAAAACAGAGACAAAATTAAATTTATAAGATTATGAAGAATTTTCATACCATTTTTTTGAGATCCTTTTTGTTTTTGACTATAGGATTAATTGCAACCCTGAAAGTATCTGGAGTTGAGATTCCCCAGGTTCAGGATCCAAAAACTTCCGGTTTGAGACTTGCAACTTTCGAGGTTGATGCCACTCCTCCTTTGGGTTACAAGATGGCTTACGGATCTGCCATTAAAACGGGAGATATGGGTCTGAGGGCTAAAGGTATTGTATTTCTGGGAGCTGGTCAGCCCATCGTTTTGCTCGCTGTTGACTGGATCAGTATTTCCAACGAGAGCCAGGAGGAATTCAAACGGACTCTTGCACTTGCAGCAGGGACTACTCCTCAGCGTGTAGCCGTTCATGTGCTTCATCCGCACGATGCACCTAATGGTGATATTCAAAGTGATTTTGTCCTCGCTGTGTTACATCGTCTTGAGAAAGCTTTGCAGGAGTCTCTCGGACAGGCCCAGCCTGTAACTCAAATGGGGCTTGGTAAAGCTGAAGTGTACAAGGTGGCTTCAAACAGAAGAATAATGGGTACTGACGGGAAAGTCCGGGCTCCGCGTTGGACAGCTACCAAGGATCCTGCTTTGCGCGCAGAACCTGAAGGTGTAATTGATCCGATGGTTTCGATGATCAGTTTCTGGAATGAAGACAAACCAGTTGCAGTCCTTAGTTTTTATGCTACACATCCGCAGAGTTATTATGAGACCGGAATACCAAATCCGGATTACCCTGGTATCGCCAGGTTTATGAGGCAACTTGCTGTCCCCGACGCACTTCATATTTATTTTACTGGTGCCGGCGGCAATGTAGGAGCCGGTAAATATAACGATGGTTCACACGAAAATCGTCTGGTACTTGCTGAACGGCTTGCAGATGGTATGAAAAGGGCGTGGGAATCAAGTAAACTCATTCCCATAACTTCATCTTCAGTGGATTGGGCCTTCGAACCGGTAACTCTGGTACCCGACACTCTCAATGAATCAATCCTGAGGTCTGCTTATTATAAAAGATATAAAGCGGGGAAAAAAATCGACGTGGAATGTCTGTCCCTGGGTAACGCCCGCATACTTTTCATGCCGGGAGAACTATTTGTTGAGTATCAAATTGCAGCAAAAGCAATGAGACCCGATCTGTTCGTTACAATGGCTGCTTATGGAGATACCGGACCAGGTTATATCCCAACTGCAATCGGATTTAAGGAAGGAGGTTACGAAGTGGAATCTTCCAAATTGACCCCTGCTGCTGAGAACATTTTAATGACAGCTATGAGAAAGCTTTTAAAAGCAAAACCATAGGAAAATACAGTTTCCTTCTTTCCTGGTTGGCAGAGTTATAAGATTCAAAAGGATTAGCCCTGAATTAAAATTTCAAATCATTTTAAAATTCACGGATCTTAATATTTCTGAACCATGATTCATCATTATGGTTTTGCAGGACGATATGAGCTTTACGTTTATTCTGGAAACCGGGTATCTTGTTAAATTTGCTGATTTTATAAGCTTCGTCAAGTTCTTTTGAACCAAACTCATATTCAACAACTTTTATTCCATTTAACCAGTGCTCCACATGATTCCCGTCAACCAGAATTCTGCTGCTGTTGAATTCTCCAACTGGCTTAAGAACTACATTCCTGGAAGGAATAAGATCATATAGTGATCCGGAGAATTGCGAAGGTTTAAGGATACCTTTATAGGTAACATCGTCATCATCGAGGAGCTGATATTCAAAGCCGAGAGCTGCGAAATCCGAACCATATTTCTGTGACATCTCCTCAGAAACATTATATTTGAGTCCGCTGTTGCCTGCTTTATTGATCTTCCATTCAAATGTCAGTTCAAAATTATCAAATGTATTGGTGGTCATAAGATCTCCTCCCTCAACGGGTCGCCCGTCAGGGAGTTTCTTTACATCACCTGTGTTAATTTTTCTAATCAGTCCATTTTCAATTACCCATAGACCATTCGGAACATGATCTCTTCCAAGTCCTCTCCATCCATTAAATGTCTTCCCGTCGAACAGGAGTCTCCACCCGGCTTTTTTTTCTTTATTTGTTAATGTGTTGATTTGGTTTGCTTTATAGTCTTTGTCTGCAGGTACTGTTCTCCAACTGCTAAATATGAATGATCCAACCATTGCCAGCAACATTACATAAAATTTCAAATTTCTTGTTTTCATCTATAAGTATTTTTAATAATTAGATTTGTCAGTTTAACCTGTATCAAAAATAGCTTATATTATTTTATTTACAACACTTGACCTATTTGTTCGGTTATATGTTAAATTTGTACCCAACATCGAATTTTCTGTTTAATGGAAAAATATTTCTATTTTTTATTAATATTATTTTTCACTTCATGTGGTCAGCAAAACTCTGATAACAGGAACCGTATTATTACTGTCAGTATAGCCCCTTTCAAATATTTTGTTGAAGAAATTGCAGGGGATGATTTTGTGGTCAACATTATGGTTCCAGCAGGGTCGAACCCTCATATTTATGAACCCTTTCCTGAACAAATCAATAAACTAAGGAGGTCTGAGGCATATATAAGCAATGGTTACCTTGGCTTTGAAATGACCTGGCTCGACAGATTTTATGAGATAAACAAGACAATGAGGAAGTTGTCGTTAGCTGATAAAATCAATCCTCTTGTTTCTGAGCACCATCATGAAGGAGAAAGTGCTGAAGGTGCTGATCCGCATTATTGGGTATCTCCCGAATGTGCCTTGATAATAGCTTCTTCCGTTAAGGAATTATTGTGCGATATGAATCCCTCACAAAGACAGAAATATGAAACCAGTTATAACGCTCTTATTCTGAAAATTCAGGATACAGACAAACATGCCAGGGACCTTTTTTCAAGTGTACATGGAAGGTCTTTTATGATATTCCATCCCAATCTTGGATACCTTGCAAGGGATTATGGTCTTGAAGAGATATCTGTAGAATATGAAGGCAAGGAACCTCCCCCGTCGAGGATGAAAGAACTCATTGATCGTGCCAGAAAGGATGGACTTAAAACAATTTTTGTTCAGAAGGAGTACGATACTAAAAATGCTAAAGCGATTGCAGACGAAATAGGTGCTGAAATAAGAATTATTGACCCTTTGTCAGAAGACTGGCTGCAATCAACATCAGATATAATAAGTGCACTATATTCCAGTTTAAAAGAAAGTTCGAATTAATCAGAGGTTATGGCTTGTTTATTTGAAATGCATTCTTTATCAGCGTCGTACGACACGAATATTGTATTGCAGGATGTTAACTTCTATGTCAATGAGAATGATTTTGTAGGGGTTATTGGTCCAAACGGAGGAGGAAAGACGACTCTTTTAAAAGTAATTCTCGGATTGCTCAAGCCGGTAAAAGGAGAAATCATATTCAATAAAGAATTATTAGATGGGAATAAAATTGGCTATCTCCCCCAGATATCGACAGGGGATCTCAGCTACCCGGTCACAGTTACTGACGTTATCCTTTCAGGTCTGATGTTACAGAAGAGAGTTTTCTCAAGAATGTCTGTTTCCGATAAGAAAAAGGCGGCTATGATTATTGAAGAACTTGGGCTGGCGGGGATGTCCGGGGCAACATTAAACGAACTTTCGGGTGGACAAATGCAAAGGGTTTTTCTGGGAAGGGCAATTATAGGGGATCCCAAATTATTGTTGCTTGATGAACCTGGTAATTTTGTCGATACGACTTTCGAGAATGATTTTTATGAAAAGTTAAAAGATCTCAATAAACGTATGGCTATATTAATGGTTTCTCATGATGTCGGGACGATATCGGCGCATATTAAATCTTTCGCCTGTGTGAACAGAAGTCTTCATTATCATCCGTCGAATGAGATCACATACAAAGACCTGCTTGTTTACGGATGCCCTGTTCAACTTGTTGCACATGGAGATATTCCCCATACTGTACTTAAATATCATTAATAGTGGAAGCCAATATTTTTCAATACGGATTTATAGTTAAAGGACTTCTGGGGGTTGTTTTTGCAAGTATAACTGCAGGGTTAATAGGCGCCTATATTGTCTCAAAACGTTTGGTTTTTCTCAGTGGAGGTATAACGCATGCTTCATTTGGAGGTATTGGAATAGGTTATTTTGTGGGAATAAATCCGATTGTCGGAGCTGCTGTTTTTGCAATTTTCTCGGCCCTCGGTATTGAGTATCTTTCCGGCAAACAGAAAATCAGGGAAGATTCTGCAATCGGTATTTTATGGGCTTTCGGTATGGCTACAGGTATAATCTTCATTTATCTGACACCGGGATATTCACCCAATCTGATGAGTTATCTTTTCGGAAGTATTCTGACTGTTACAAACGCCGATATTGTTGCATTGGGAATTATGTCCGTTATTCTGATACTCTATTTCAGTGTGTTTTACCGGACAATACTCTATATTTCTTTCGATGAGGTATTTGCCAGGACATATTCCTCCTATGTAGATATATTTAAGTATATTACCACATCGTTGATAGCGCTTACAATAGTTTTGAATATCAGGATGGCAGGGGTGGTCCTTGTTATTTCACTGCTGACTATTCCTCCCAATATTGCGATGTTATTCACCAAAGTTTATTATAAGATAGTGATATGGTCAATTATTGCAGGTTTCGCTGGTACTGCAACAGGATATGTCATATCATATTTCGCAGGTATACCGGTAGGCGCCACCATAATATTTACACTGGTAATAATCTGGGCGATAGCAAAATGTGTTAAACAGTTGGCTGAAAAAATTGCAAAATCGGACCCCGGAGGCATAAGGTCTTCCAGGATATGATCAATTAACATTTACTGATTTATTAATAGCAGATATAGTTTTCAAACATTCATAATTAAAGTATAAAGCAATGGATTTCGATCTTATCATTATTGGCAGTGGGCCCGGTGGCTATGTGGCAGCAATAAGGGCATCGCAATTAAAAATGAAAGTAGCAATTGTTGAAAGAGCTGAAGTGGGTGGCATTTGCCTTAATTGGGGTTGTATCCCTACAAAGTCTCTTTTAAAAAGCGCTCAGGTTTTTGAATATTTTTCACATGCTTCAGAATATGGGATTAATATTTCGGGGGAGGCAAAACCTGATTTTAAGGCAATTATATCAAGAAGCAGGGGAGTCGCTGAGGGAATGAGTAAAGGAGTTCAATTCCTCCTCAAAAAAAACAATATTGTTCAAATTAAAGGATATGGACGTCTTGCAGGGAACAGTTCAGTCGAGGTGACGGATAATGAAGGGAATAAGAAAAGCTATTCAGCAAAGGATATAATTCTTGCCACCGGCGCCAGATCGAAAGAACTGCCAAATCTTAAACAGGATGGTAAGAAAATAATCGGTTATCGCGAAGCAATGACACTTGAAAAACAGCCTGAGTCGATGGTTGTTGTCGGATCGGGCGCCATCGGAAGTGAATTTGCAAATTTCTACCAGTCAATCGGCACAAATGTAACCCTGGTGGAATTCCTCCCACGGATTGTTCCAAATGAGGATGAAGATGTTTCAAAACAACTTGAACGGTCGTTTAAGAAAATGAAGATGAAAGTAATGACCGATTCGTCAGTTCTATCTGTTGATACTTCAAAAGAAAAATGCATGGTGACCATTAAAACACCCAAAGGTGAAGAAGTTGTTGAAACAGATATCGTTTTTTCAGCTGTTGGAGTTACTACTAATATTGAAGATATTGGTCTTGAGAAGCTGGGAATAAAAACAGAAAGAGGTAAGGTAGTGGTTGATGATTTCTACAGGACATCGGTTCCGGGTGTATTTGCCATTGGTGATATCGTTAATGGACCGGCGCTTGCTCATGTTGCTTCAGCGGAGGGGATAATATGCGTTGAAAAGATTGCAGGGAAAGAGGTGGAACCACTTGATTACAAAAACATTCCTGGTTGTACTTACACAACTCCCGAAATAGCATCATGCGGCCTGTCAGAAGCTGCTGCCAAAGCCGCCGGATATGAAATAAAAGTCGGCAAATTCCCATTTTCAGCTTCCGGCAAAGCAAGCGCTTCAGGAACAAAAGAGGGATTCGTCAAACTTGTTTTTGATGCTGAATACGGAGAATTGCTGGGAGCACATATGATCGGATCAAATGTAACAGAGATGATCGCAGAAATTGTTGTCGCCAGAAAACTTGAGACGACAGCTCACGAAATCATGAAAGCTGTTCATCCTCATCCCACAATGTCTGAGGCAATTATGGAGGCGGCAGCAGCTGCATACGGGGAAGTGATACATATTTAATCTCATTTGTTCAAATATGGAATTGCTCCTCCCGGAGGAGCAATATCCATTCTCCTGTCAAAAAACAATAAGTTTCCTTTGAATAACGCAACCTTTTGTCAATAAAAAGCATCAATTTGTTATAAATACTGGCATATAAGATAATTTTTTTTTATTTTTATGTTCTCAAAGAGGTAAAAAGCCTTGTCAGAGATAAAAAAAATAATAAAAGGTTGTCTTGCCGGTGACAGAAGAGATCAGGAACTTCTGTACAGGAGGCATTCGGCAAAATTGTATGCAGTGTGTCTTCAATATTCTGGTAATGATGAAGAGGCAAGGGACATTTTGCAGGAAGGATTCATAAAAATATTTGAGAATCTTGATCATTACAAACATGAAGGTTCTTTTGAAGGATGGATGCGCCGGATAATGGTAAATACGGCACTGGAAAAATTCCGCAGCAGGCATAACCTTTATCGTGTCGATGACATTGATACAATAACGGAACCTGACGCTGAATCTGATAATCAGGATTATGCCGGACTTGAAGCGGCTGATCTCCTATGCATTATCAAAGAGTTACCTGAGAAATACCGTATGGTTTTTAACCTTTACGCGATTGAAGGTTATTCTCATAAAGAGATCAGCAAAATGTTGAATATCTCTGAGGGGACATCAAAATCGGATCTTTCAAGAGCCAGGGTTATACTTCAAAGAAGGGTGGGATCGTACATAGGAATTAAGAAGAAAGTAGCAAATGGTTGACAGGGGTGCAAATATTGATATCGTCTTCAGGAACGGACTGAAAGATTACGAAGTTCTTCCGCCTACTGATGTATGGGACAATATAAACCCTGTTGTTATTGCAAAAAGAAAACAAAAACCATTCATATTGCTTAAAGTTGCTGCTTCAGTGGGGGTACTTATAGCATTAGGTTATCTTATCTACAGATGGGGAAGCATTATACCGGCTGACTATGAAATTCCGGTAGTGGCTGCTAACGAAGAATCTCAACCATCTTCTGAAATGTCATTCTCTTTTGAGAAAAATGTTGCGATAAAAGATCCTGCTGTTGCATCCGGAGAATCTGCCTCCGTCGGAAAATCGGAAAATATCTTAACAGGGAACACTCCTGAGAATTCCGTTGAGATTAATAAGAGTACTACTCCTGAAATCTATTTCACCCCTAAAACAAATAAATTACCCCTGAGTTCCACCGGATCTTTTGCTGGTCAGTATTCAGCTTCTCTAAGCCCGGTTCTGAAGAAATCATTTAATCCAGCTGTATTTGAAAAAAATTATTCTCCAAGGTATAGCATAGTAATTTCCGGGTATGGTGCAATAGATAATTCCGATAAATGGTCAATTGCTGCTATTGCATCACCGACATATTCTGCAAGGGTTAATTATGCAAATGATGGACTTTCGAAACAATTGAAGGGATCTGAAAAGCCTGTGGTTTCCTATTCCGGGGGAGTAGCTGTGGCTTATCTCGTTAATAAAAGATTCAGCATTCAATCGGGTCTTTTCTATTCTTCTGTCGGGCAGGAGGTAGAGGGGATCAGTTCATTCAGCGGATTCAGGGTATTTGACGATTCTAAAGGTGATGTCAACTTTAAAGTGCTGACATCCGATGGAATTATTTATGCAAACAATTCAGATGTCTATCTTGTCGACAATAGGTTAAAAGATAGAGTATTGACCAGCTATACTGCCGATGTATTTGATCCGGCGAAAGCTAATCTTACTTATGTCAGTAATACGGTGCGCCAGAATTTCAGTTATCTGGAATTACCAATAACGATGAGGTATAAAGTAATTGATAAAAAGGTGGATGTTAATCTGATAGGAGGGGTGTCCTATAACTTTCTTGTAAATAATTCAGTTTATACTGTATCGAATGGCAATAAATATTTTATCGGAAAGACTGAAGGACTAAATCAGATGGCTTTAAGTAGCTCTCTCGGGATGGGTATGGAATACAAATTCTCGGGAAATCTTTATATAAATCTGGAACCAACTTTCAGATATTACCTGAATCCCTTCAGAGACGCGACAAGTTCAACAATTCATCCTTATTCTATCGGTATATTTTCAGGTGTCTCATATCGATTCTGACTCCCGGGCATCCTTTCCTTTTCTTAAAATTCTATATGATTTATCTGTATTTGTCAGTATATGACTTGTGCTTCCTGCATGTTTTTACTCCTTATGAAATTACTTTTCAGGGGTAAAAATATTACCTTTGCACTTAATTTTTAAAACCACTGAAGTCGTATGCCATTTCTTAATAAAAAATCGGTTTTGACTGCTGCTGTACCTATCAGCATTATTGTTATCATCTTAATTGCACTTAGTTTTAAAGCATTCGGCCGCAACCTGGAGAAGAACTATTCTGTATCGGATACTGTATATACTGTGCAGGATTTTAAATTGCCTGATGATGTAACTTTTGCAGGTGAAAAGATGCCTCTCGACAACTTTGATACCAGGGAAAGTCTTGAACGCGAAATACTGATAAGCGCATACAGGCATTCCTCAACTATACTTATAATAAAGAGGGCGAACAGATATCTTCCCATGATTGAAAAAATTCTAAAGAAGAATAACATCCCTGATGATTTCAAATATCTGGCAGCTGCCGAAAGTGAATACAGCAACATGGTCTCTCCTGCGGGGGCTACAGGCTTTTGGCAAATAATGCCTGAAACAGGTAAGGAAGAGGGGATGGAGATAAATTCAGTTGTCGACGAACGATATGACGTTGAAAAATCGACCCAATTCGCATGCGACTACTTTAGAAAGTCATATGAAAAGTATGGAAACTGGACTCTGGCTGCAGCCTCATACAATGGAGGAAGAAACGGAATCGATGATCAGATAAAGATTCAGCATCAGAATAATTATTATGATCTCCTTCTTAATGAAGAAACGGCCCGATACATATTCAGGGCTGTTGCATATAAGCTGGTCATTTCAGATCCTGCGAGGTATGGTTACGATTTAGGGAAAGATGATTTATATCCGGAGTTAAAGTATTATGAAGTGAAAGTTGATAGTTCCATTACCAGCTTTTCTGATTTTGCCGGGACGTTTGGAACAAATTATAAACTTCTGAAGTTACTGAATCCATGGCTCAGAAAGGCATATCTGACGCCGAAACCGAATAAGGAATATATAATAAAGATCCCTGTTGAAGGGACAAGAAATATTGAAAAACTGGAAGCAGAGAATTGATCCTGAACCAGAAATCATTTAAGATTAAACGGGAGAGATGAGTGAGGAGATAAAAGTCCTTGGGGCCAGAGTCCATAATCTGCAGAATATCGATGTTACTATTCCACGTAATAAGCTTGTAGTGATAACCGGTTTAAGCGGCAGCGGAAAATCATCTCTCGCATTTGATACTATATACGCCGAGGGCCAAAGACGCTATATGGAGACCCTTTCAGCTTATGCAAGGCAATTTTTAGGAGGTATGGAACGTCCTGATGTTGATAAGATCACAGGGCTTAGTCCGGTTATCTCGATCGAACAGAAAAGCACTAATAAAAACCCCCGGTCAACAGTAGGTACTATTACAGAGATATATGATTTCCTGCGATTACTTTATGCGAGAGCCGGTGAGGCATATTCTTACGAGTCGGGTGAAAAAATGGTTAAATATACAGATGATCAGATACTTGAACTTGTAAAAAAAAGTTTTTCCGGGAAAAAGGTATTTGTACTTTCCCCTGTTGTAAAAGGAAGAAAAGGTCATTATAAGGAATTATTTGAAAATTTACGGCGCAAAGGATTCCTGAATGTTCGCGTCGACAATGAGATCAGGGAATTGGCCCCCGGGATGAAGCTCGATCGGTACAAAATACATTTTATTGAAATTGTTATTGATAAATTCAAAGTTGGTGAGACTACCGATAAAAGGCTCCATGATTCAATTATAATGTCGCTTGATCAGGGTGATGGCGTGATGATGGTAATTGATAATGAAAGCAACAAACCCAGGTATTTCAGCCGTCATCTTATGTGTCCCGTTACAGGCTTGTCATATAACGAACCTGCTCCTTATAACTTTTCTTTCAATTCACCACAGGGAGCATGCCCTAATTGCAATGGTCTTGGTGAAGTGTCAAGTATTGATGAAAAGAAGCTGATTCCCGATGGGAACCTCAGCATAAGAAAGGGGGGAATTGAACCTCTCGGAAAATACAAAAATATCTGGATATTCTGGCAGATTGAAGCCATTGCGGAAAAGAACGGATTTACTCTCGATACTCCTATCAAAGAAATACCTAAGGAGGCTCTGAACAAAGTTCTTTACGGCTCTGATGAAATTCTTAAGCTATCCAATACTCCTCTGGGTATGACTTCGAATTATTTTCTGACATTTGAGGGTGTCGTAAATTTTGTAGGGAATGTTGAAACGATAAATGGTAAGAAAAACGGAGTTAAACTCAAAGAACAATATGTTCAGTATGATATTTGTCCCGAGTGCCATGGAACAAGACTGAAGAAAGAATCATTATTTTTCAGGATTGCCGGTAAAAACATAGGGGAGCTCTCTGTTATGGATATCAGAGAGTTATCTCATTTCCTGACACATATTGAAGAGAATATGACAGAGAAGCAAAGATTAATTTCTGCAGAAATTCTGAAAGAGATTAGGAGCCGGCTTGGATTTCTACTGGATGTCGGATTGGAATATCTCTCCCTTAACAGGGGCGCCAGAACTCTTTCAGGCGGAGAAAGCCAGAGAATAAGGCTTGCTACCCAGATAGGTTCGAGGCTTGTTAATGTGCTATATATACTTGATGAGCCTAGTATAGGACTTCATCAAAGAGATAACCGCAGATTGATCACATCGTTGAAACAACTCAGGGACGCAGGTAACTCTGTGATAGTTGTCGAACATGATAAAGAGATGATTCTGTCGGCCGACCATGTTATTGACATGGGACCGGGAGCAGGTCGTTTTGGAGGACTTGTAGTCGCTGAAGGTAGCCCTGAAGAGATAAAGAATTCAGATACTCTTACATCTTCATATCTGAACAATAAGAAGAAATTTCGTATCCCTGAAGTACGGAGGAAAGGGAATGGGAAGTTCCTTGTTCTTAGGGGAGCTTCAGGTCATAATCTTAAAAATGTGGATGTTGAATTACCTCTGGGAACATTCATTTGTGTTACTGGCGTCTCGGGAAGCGGGAAATCATCACTTATTAATCAGACACTCCAGCCGGCATTGGCAAAGAAATATCATCATTCTGGCCAGATCCCGTTGCCATACAAGGAAATAGAAGGACTAGAATATCTTGATAAAGTCATAGAGGTAAGCCAGTCGCCTATCGGTAAAACACCTCGCTCAAACCCGGCTACATATACCGGTGTTTTTACGGACATCAGAAAACTTTATGAGCAGACGACGGAGGCAAAAATCCGGGGATTCGGTGCCGGGAGGTTCTCTTTTAACATAAAAGGAGGACGTTGTGAAGGATGCGAAGGAGCAGGGATGAAAACCATCGAAATGAATTTTTTACCAGATGTTTATGTGAACTGCACGGAATGCAACGGAAAACGCTATAACCGGGAAACTCTTGAAGTAAAATATAAAGGGAAATCAATTAGTGATGTCCTGGATATGACAATTAATGTGGCAGTTGAATTCTTTGCCAATGTGCCTTCAATCTATCATAAGATAAAAACACTCCAGGATGTCGGACTGGGTTACATCAGGCTTGGGCAGCAGTCTACCACTTTATCGGGGGGTGAAGCGCAACGCATTAAACTTGCTGCTGAACTGACCCGACACGATACGGGGAAAACAATTTATGTCCTTGATGAACCGACTACAGGCCTTCATTTTGAGGACATAAGAGTATTGCTTGACGTGCTTGATAAACTTGTCGAGAGAGGGAATACTGTAATAGTTATTGAGCATAACCTTGATGTGGTCAAGATGGCTGATTATGTAGTTGATCTGGGTAAGGAAGGAGGGAAAACCGGAGGTAAAATAGTATTTTCAGGAACACCTGAAAAACTTGTTGAATGTGCCGGAAGCTATACCGGAAAATATCTTAAAGCAGAACTTAAGGCATAAGAAAATAACTATATTTGGAACAATAAATTTTTATCACAACCAATATGGAAAAACCAGCTGATCTTGTAAAAGATGCATTTGAGCAAAAAACATGGAATGAAATTCATATAACAGATTCATGGAGAGTATTTAAAATAATATCCGAATTGGTTGAAGGTTTCGAAAAACTTGCACGTATTGGTCCTTGTGTCTCAATTTTTGGTTCAGCACGTACCCGAAAAGATGATATTCATTATCAACTGGCTGAGGAAATAGCTTTCAAACTTACACAGAAAGGATATGGAGTGATCACTGGTGGTGGTCCAGGTATTATGGAAGCGGCTAATAAGGGAGCTAATCGGGGAAAAGGAAAATCTGTGGGGATAAATATTGACCTTCCTTTTGAACAGAGACCGAATCCATATATCGATACCGATAAATTGATCACTTTCGATCATTTTTTTGTACGAAAACTGATGTTTGTGAAATATGCACAGGGATTCATTGTTATGCCAGGTGGATTCGGAACATTTGATGAACTCTTTGAGGCAATGACACTTATTCAGACACGTAAGATAGGAAAGTTCCCGATTGTACTTGTCGGGAAAAAATACTGGAAAGGATTAGTCGACTGGATAAAAGATGAGATGCTTGCAGATGAACACAATATTTCACCCGATGACCTTAACCTGTTTACTCTTGTTGATACGGCGGATGAGGCTGTGGATGTAATTGTTAAGTTCTACTCGCGATACCTGTTGAGTCCAAACTTCTGATCAGACTTTTCTCATACGATCCATCTCCCTCGTTGCATCTTTTCGTTTGAGGGTTTCACGTTTGTCGAATTCTTTTTTGCCTTTGGAAACGGCAATTTCGGCTTTTGCCAGACCCCTGTCGTTGATGAAGACCTTTATTACAACTATGGTAAGACCGGTCTCTTTTACTTTTCTTGCTATTTTCCTTAACTCATGAGAAGTAAGCAGTAGCTTTCTTTCACGCAGTGGATCATGATTATTGAGGTTTCCCCACCAGTATTCCGAAATATGCATACCCTTGATGAAAAGTTCTCCATTGCTGAAAAAACAATAGGAGTCGGCAAGAGTGGCTTTCCCCATTCTTATTGATTTTATTTCAGTCCCGGTCAGTTTTATACCTGCAATAAACTTTTCCAGGAACTCATAATCGTGAGATGCCTTTTTGTTTTTAATTACTATGTTCCCCGTACCACCTTTCATATAACCTGTTTAATCGAAGAATGCGTAGAATATGATGTTGACCAGCTTTGTAAGGATAAAGTTTGTTGCAGCATATACTACGATAAAACTTATTGTTGTTACAATTAACAAAGGTACCTTTTTATCCTCTGGCGGATTCAGTATCTTTTCTGCCCCTGTCCAGAAGATATAGAGGCCATAAAGACCAAGAACATCAACAAAAAGCAGAGATTCGAATAACCGGCTCAGAACCTGGCACAAAAGAACAGGTAAAATTGAATATACTATGAGCTTAAATGAGGAGCTGAAGTTTTGGCCGAGGTTGAACGCCCGGGTTATTTCACCGAAGATGAAAGCACTGGCATAAACAGACAGATAAAATAAACCGAAACATTTTATCCCTGCAAAAATTGAATAAAGCGGAGATAACCTGGAATTGACAAATACCAATGATCCTGTAATGGCTGATATAGAAATCAGAACAACCAGGGGAATAAATAAACTTTCTTTTACTATCTTCACGGGATAGTTCTCAGTATCTATCGATTCCCAGGCTTTAACGGGATCAAGAATGATATTTTTTATCCCATTAATGAGAAACTTGTAATTCATAGGTAATCAGATTTGAATGCCCGGCAAAATTAAGTAAATTTATGGGAATTTGATTTTACTTCTTTAATCATTAACTCCAATGCTGTGGATTTGGATTTAAAATATGATTTATTGGTCGTTACAGGACCTACTGCTTCAGGTAAAACGTCACTGGCCGCTGCAATTGCAAAAAGGATGGGAGGAGAAGTCATCAGTGCGGATTCACGCCAGGTTTACAGAGGTATGGACATTGGGACAGGGAAAGATTATGCTGATTATATGGTTGACGGCACTCGTGTACCATGCCATCTGATTGATATTGCTGATCCCGGTTACAAGTACAATGTCTTTGAATATCAGCGCGATTTCAATAAAGTGTACTCATGCCTGAAAGCGCACAATGTTTTTCCCGTTGTGTGCGGAGGTTCAGGCATGTATGTCGATAGTATCATTACAGGATATAAGATGTTTGAAGTGCCGCCTGACAGCGGCCTAAGAATTAAACTTGAGAAGAAATCGATGGATGAACTTAAAGCCATTTTATCAACTTATAAGAATCTTCACAATACGACAGATATTGATACCAAAAAACGTGTTATCAGGGCAATTGAAATTGAACATTTCAGCCGGAATAAAAAAAGACAGAGTACTGAATTTCCTGAAATAAGATCGCTAGTTGTAGGTGTCATGTACGACAGGGATACAAGGCGTAAAAGAATCACGGAAAGACTCAGGCAACGTCTCGAAGCAGGGATGATTGAGGAGGTAAGAAAATTGATAGTTCAGGGTGTTGAATCTGAAATGCTGATATACTATGGTCTTGAATATAAGTATATAACCCTTTATCTGTCCGGGAAACTAACTTACAATGAGATGTTCAGGGATCTTGAGATCGCTATACATCAGTTTGCCAAAAGACAAATGACATGGTTCAGAGGGATGGAAAGACGTGGCACAAAAATTCACTGGCTCGATGGTAATTTGCCCATGGAGGATAAGGTTGACAAAGTGATGTATCTGCTGGAAGCAGGGCATCAGACGCCGGTTTCTCAGAATCCATGAACTCAGATTTTATTTCAGATAAGTATCGAGCCATTCAAAAAATTCCCTTTGCCAGATTATTGAATTCTGTGGTTTTGTAACCCAATGGCATTCATCCTCGAAGAACAGCAACCTGCTTGGAACACCGTGTAACTGGGCAGCCTGGAATGCCTCCAGACTCTGAGTATATGGTATCCTGAAATCATTGGCTCCTGTAATTATAAGTATAGGCGTTGTCCATTTATCGACCATTAGATGAGGTGAGAATTGATAGCTTGGCAGATTCTTCCAGTATGGTCCTCCATAATCTTTGTTCGGAAACCAAAGTTCCTCTGTGGATCCATACTCGCTTTCGAAATTGAACACCCCGCAATGGGCAATAAACGCTTTGAATCTTTTCTGGTGAACGCCTGCAAGATAGAAGATCGAAAAACCACCGTAACTTGCACCAACTGCACCTATCCTTTGTGCATCAATGTAAGGTTCTTTTGCCATCGCATCAGTTGCATCAAGATAATCCTGAATATTTTTTCCTCCATAATCTCCGGAAATCTGTTCTTTCCATTCCTGACCAAACCCGGAAACGCCACGGCGGTTTGGTGCAAATACTATATATCCTTTTGCAGCTATCATCTGCATATTCCACCTATATGACCAGAACTGATCCAGTGATGACTGCGGACCTCCTTCGCAGAAAAGCAGTGCAGGATATTTTTTGGCAGGGTCAAAGTCTGGAGGATAGATTACCCACATCTGAAGGTTTTTCTTATCTTTTGTTTTAGTATATTTCTCCTCAACCTTACCCATCTTAATATCATCATAGATATTTTTATTTATAGCAGTGATCTGTTTAATTGACCATGTCTTCATATCAATTGTGGAAAGTTCAGGAGCCATCGACATTGAAGTTAATTGTGAAACCAGAATCCCTGACTTTAGATTGAATGGCCCAAGATTATGTACTCCCTCCGTTACCTTTAATACACCTTTCCCCTGAAGGTCAGTTTTGAATATCTGGGATGTACCCAGATGAGAACAGGCGAAGTATATTGTTTCGTTATCATTCCATGTAATACCCGATATATCAAAATCCCATCCTTTAGATATCCATGTTCTTGTGCCTTCTTTAATATTATAAACAAACAGCCGGTCAAGATCAGATTCGTAACCATCTCTTTCCATGCTCTGATATGCTATCTTTGAACCATCCGGGGAAAAGACCGGGTATCTGTCGTATCCCTTGTTCCCATCTGTAATATTAATTTCTTTGCCTGTTTCTGTATTGTAAAGGTAGATATCTGAATTCGTGCTTATTGCGTCAGCTTTACCGTTGAGTCTTTTAGTGGTATAGGCTATAGTTTTTCCGTCGGTATTCCATGCAATTTCACCCTCGTCAAAATAAGGTGCTGTGGGGGACTCAAATCTTTGTCCTTCCATGATATCTTTTTCACCAGTAACATTACTCCCGTCAAAGGCTGCGACAAAAATATGACTATAGGAATAATCTCCCCAGGAGTTCCAGTGGCGATACATAAGGTCGTTTATGATCCTTACTTTTGCTTTAGGAAGATTATGTTTCTCATTTGCAGTCTGATCAAGCTTAACCCTCTTTGTAAAATATATTTTATTACCAGCAGGAGAGATGCTGAAGATCTCGAAATCGCTCAACCCCGAAACAATTTTCTGGTTCGAGCCATCAGCATCCATTGTAAAGAGACTTCCTTTATTCGTATATGCAATAGATTTTCCGTTGTTGAACCATTGTGGAGAACTGCCTCCGATCGTTGTGAGTTGTACAGGCTCACCTCCTTTAGTCGATAGTTTGAAGATGTTGGTTCTTCTTGCTTCACTCTGAAGGTCTATATCTGTTACTGTATACAACACATAAGAACCATCGGGTGACAGTGTGAAAGTTCCAAGCCTTCCGAATTTCCACATTATCTCGGGAGTCATCACGCCTGCTCTCTTTTCTTCAGATGTCAGTTGATTATTAAATTGTGGTAAAGGTTCCTGAACAACAGGTTTCTGCTTACATGAAACAATGCAAAACAAAACCTGAAGAAATACCGGAAGAAGATATTTATTCATAGCTGAATTGGTTATATTAATAATTTCTTATTTTTTCAGTGCTTCAACAACTTTTGCTTTCAACTCATCATATAATTCAGGATTGTCTTTAAGTATCTGTTTGACGGCATCACGTCCCTGTCCTATTTTAGTGTCGCCATAGCTGAACCACGAACCGCTTTTCTTGATGATATCAAAATCGACACCAAGGTCAACAATCTCTCCAAGCTGTGATATGCCTTCTCCGTAAAGTATATCGAAATCGGCTTTCTTGAAGGGTGGAGCAAGCTTATTCTTGACAATCTTAACCCTTGTGCGGCTCCCTATGATTTCCTCACCCTCTTTAAGCTGGCTTGTTCTGCGGATATCAAGCCGGACCGATGCATAAAATTTCAATGCATTACCTCCCGTGGTGGTTTCCGGATTACCGAAAATAATGCCGATTTTATCACGGAGTTGATTTATAAAGACGCACGATGTGTTTGTTTTATTGATATTGGCGGTAAGCTTTCTTAATGCCTGCGACATTAATCTTGCCTGCAGACCCATTTTTGAATCGCCCATTTCACCTTCAATTTCAGCTTTTGGAGTAAGGGCTGCCACTGAGTCAATAACAACTATATCCAGTGCTCCGGACCGGATCAGATTATCAGTAATCTCCAGTGCCTGTTCTCCATTGTCAGGTTGTGAGATAAGAAGATTTTCAACATCCACTCCAAGTTTTTCGGCATAATTGCGGTCGAATGTATGTTCCGCATCTATTATTGCAGCTATGCCTCCGTTCTTTTGTGCTTCAGCGATAGCATGAATAGCCAGTGTTGTTTTTCCCGATGCTTCAGGTCCGTAGATCTCAATCACTCTTCCACGTGGCAGGCCGCCAATACCCAGAGCAGCGTCAAGTCCGATCGATCCTGTCGAAATAACCTGGATATCATCAATTGCATGATCACCTAGTTTCATTATTGTACCTTTCCCGAAATCCTTTTCAATTTTACCCAGAGTAACCTCAAGTGCCTTAAGTTTTTCTTTGTTGATTTCTTTTCTTTCTGAGCTCATATTATTGGTTTTATTGATTATATGTTTCACTTCTTCATTATTCTTTTTCTCGTCTTCACCTATCTTCTTCTTCATCTTTTTTCTCTATTTTTCCCCTCTTCTCCCTTTCTCCCCTTCTCCCAATCACCCCTTCATCTCTTTAAATATCTGTTCCGTATGGTTTGCCGTATCGACTTTCGTTATTATTTTTTCTATAATTCCCTTTTCATCTATTACAAATGTTGTTCTGATAACGCCAAAGTAACTCTTTCCGTACATTTTTTTTTCTCCCCATACCCCATAATCGTTCAGTATTTTTTTTGAAGTGTCGGCGATCAGAGGGAATGGCAACTTGTATTTTGAGGCAAAACCATTATGTGATTTTTCACTGTCGGGACTTACCCCGATTACAGCATAGCCACTCTTTAAAAGATCGTCATAATTATCCCGAAGACCACATGCTTCAGCAGTGCATCCCGGTGTATTATCTTTAGGATAGAAGTATAGAATTATTTTTTTTCCTGCAAAATCGGTTAATTTTATTTCTTTGCCATTCTGATCGATACCTTCAAACAAAGGAGCCTTCAATCCCTCTTTTATTTGGTTCATGGTTTATTTATTTTGTAATTATGGGTAAATTTACGAAGTTTGAATTGTTTTCTGCATATGAAGAGGACAATTGTTATTAACATAAATCCTCAGAAAGATAATTTAATCAGATAGTTAATATATTGAAAAATAATTATTTGTGAAAGAACATTTAACAACGGGTATGAAATTATGGAAAAAGGCAATCTTGTTTCTGCTGCTATTTTTTATTAGTCCGTCCTATTATTGCCTTTATTCCCAGAATCTTCAGACAAAACCAACTCGTCAGTCATCACTTGAAGCGTTTTCGGAAGGCAACTACGAGAATGCATATCGGGAGTTCAGAGAGCTACTCCTGACATATACAAAAGATCCACTGTATAAGTACTATTCAGGAGTTTGCCTGGTAAAGCTCAACAGAAATCCTGATGAAGCAGTAGCACTTCTTAAGGATGCTTTGAATGGAGCAGCAGTTGTCAGGACGTTACCTTCGGACGCATTGTTCTATCTTGGACGGGCTCAGCAAATGGCTGGGATGTTTACTGAGGCTGCCGGATCTTATAATTTGTATACCGGACAGGTCGGGAAGAAATCAGCCAGGGAACAAGGTGTTCCGGACCTGATACAACAATGCATTGCAAAAAAAGGAAAGATTGAAGAGAGTGAAATTAAATCTTCTGAAGTTGCTAAAAATGAAAATGTTGTGTCAGAGAAATCAACAGATAAGCCTGAAGTTAACGACATTTCTCCGAAAAGCCCGGATAAACCGGCCTCTGTAAAAACAATTTTACCCGATGACTATGATAGTATTCTGGATGAAGCTCTGAAATTTCAATTTAAAGCAGATTCTCTTAATACCCTGGCAGGGAAGCAGAAAGAAGAATTAGAAAAACTTTCTAATGGTGAAAAATCTGCTTTAAAAGTAAAGATCTCTGAAAATGAAATGCTTGCAGCCTCATTTCAGAAGTCAGCTGATCAAAAATTCGATGAAGCACAAATAGCAATGAATCCTCAAAAGAAAAAAATGCCATCTAAAGAGGATCTTCCATCTGCAGATTATAAGGTAGTTAAAGATTCGGTGAGACCATCAGAAAAAAAAGTCGCTAAAGATTCTGTACAACAATCAGATAAAGGAATTATGATGGATTCCCTTCCGCAAACGGCAACTAATACCGGTAAAAAGTATGAAAAGCAGCCCGATAAGATAAAAATGGCTGACACCTCTTCATCCAAACAGGAAGAAGTATTTACGTATTTCGAAATACTGCCGAAACCAATCTCCGATCCGGATATAAAAATCCCGATCGATTCTGATGTGCCGGAAGGGCTGATTTACCGGATAAAGATTGCTGTTTTCCGAAATCCGGTTGCTCCGTCATTTTTTAAAGGGATCATACCTGTATACGGTTTTAAAGCCTCCAACTCTGACAATACCAACTATTATGCCGGAATGTTTAGAAAATTGGCCGATGCAAACAAAGCCCTTGCTCAGGTAAAAGCCAAAGGCTTCAGAGATGCATATGTTGTTGCTTTGTCGGAAAGTAAGCCAATTTCGGCTGACAGAGCTGCAATTTTGGAAAAAGAATGGGGTACCATACCTTTTAATACTTCAGTAACTAAAATACCTGAAACTAAAGTTGCCGCAACTAATGTTGCAGATGTTGCTGTTACTGTCCCTGTTGCTGCTAAAGCTACAAATGCTGCTGATACTGTTCCTCCAACGCTTTCATTCCGGGTCGAAGTGGTCAGATCGGCAAAACCTCTCAAAAAAGATGTTATAGAAGGAATAAAAAAGGTGGCAGGCAGCCGTGGATTGGATACTCAAGTGCTTGATGATGGAAATATTGCATATTTGATCGGAAAATTTATTACTTTTGAAAGCGCTGCGGAGTTTGCCGACCTGTTGGTGAAAAACGGATATAGTAAAGCACAGGTTGTAGCAAGGCTGGGCAAAAAAGAGATTCCTGTTGAAACTGCAAAACAACTATTTGAAAATTTGAAATGACAGAGAAAGCATTACATAAAAATGATAAGCTGAAAAGCGGAAGTGAAGCAAGCATTCTTATCCTTTACAACGATGACATTAACACTTTCGATCATGTTATAAAATCTTTGGTTGAGGTGTGTGGACATGACTCTGTTCAGGCTGAACAATGTGCTCTTATTGTCCATCTTAAAGGAAGTTGCGAAGTAAAGACTGGTATGGCAGAGGTACTTGCTGCAATGAGCAAGCTGCTTAATGCAAAGGGACTTAAATCGAAAGTCAAAAGGCTATAAAGTCTTTTGTTTATTGCTCCTGTCGAAAAACCTGAAAAGAACTCTGTCAAAAACTGACAGCATCAGTATCACAATAAATATATATGGCAGCCATACTGGCAGACTGAGACTGAATACCCGGGAGGTATTAATCGCGGCAAGGGAAGTTCTTATGTTCTCAAAAAGTTGAGTTATGAAATTAAAGGTCTGTGAAGTATTAATCGTTGGAAGAGAAATCCCGAAATCTTCAAAAAGGTGACCTGCAGGCAGATTAAAAGAATTTCCATTACCCGGGATCAGAAAAACAGCTAAAATCAGGAAAATTGTTGCAGCTACTGAGATGACAGGAATAATATTTAGATTCCATACTCTTTTCTCTCTCTTAAAAGGTGCATGCTCAATTTGAATATTTGTCATCACTTTTGAAGCAAATGTTTCAGGGGCTTTCTCAATCATCTCAGGATTAAGATATTGCTTCAAAATATCATTTTTATATTTTTCAAGGTTATTCATGATACAATATTTTTTTCTTTTCAACCTTTTCAATTATTTCCAACATCTTCTGTCTTGCCCTGAAAAGCTTGACTTTAACATTCGATTTACTGATGCCGGTAACATCAGATATCTCATCAGTACTCATTTCTTCATAATAATAAAGGCTTATCAATCCACGTTCTTCTTCATTAATTTTCTGAAGTGCAAAGTTAACCAAAGAACTCCTGTATTCCTTCTCTGCCTCCTCCTCACTTGTGTCAGTGCCTATAAAATCAGTGGCATCGACCGGAAAATCTTCAAGGGAAAGGATATTTGCTTTTTTAATTCTTATGTGAGAAATTGCAGAATTATATACTATCCTGTATAGCCATGTGGCAAAGCTGCTTTTCATTTTAAAGCTCTTCAGCGATCTGTAAGCCTTTAGAAATGAATCTTGGGCAACTTCTTCCGCTTCTTCACGGTTACAACATATTCTTAAAGCCAGATTAAATGCTTTATCCTTATGCCGGTCAACAATATAACTGAAAGCATAACTGTTACCGTTCAGAACCTGATCCAGATAAAATATATCACCTTTATAATCCATTCCGGATATTTGACGAGTAAAATTATGAATTGGTTACCTTGTATAATGAATTTGTATTGAAAAATTTCTCGTAATTTCGAATATGAATTCCTGAAAGAGCATATCTATCTAAAAATTACTTCAATGCAAAAGAGCAGACGTCGTGAATTTCTTAAAAAGAGTATAATGGGAATATCGGGAGCGGCCCTTGTCCCCGGGACACTTAATACTGCAATTGCCAAAGGCCCGCAACAAAAAGAAATACCTTATCTTCCATCCCGTACCCTTGGCAGGACAGGGATTAAGACTCCGGTGATCAGCCTGGGAGCCCAGTCTGTAACCACTCCGGGTTTTGTAACAGCTGCTTATTACGCAGGGATTAAACTGTTTTTTTCAGCAACTTACTATGGTGAAGGCAACAACGAGATACTTGTAGGCAAAGGACTTAAAGGACTGCCGCGTGATTCTTATGTGTTAGGGACGGCTGTACCTCCCATTGGCTTTGATGAGCGTGAAGATAAATTTGCAAAAGACTTCACCCCTGAAGCATTCGTGAAAAAAACCGAAGGCAGCCTCAAACGTTTTGGTCTTGATTATGTTGACATTTTATTATTTCCACAGGTTTGCAAACGTGAAAATGTGTTGTACGAACCGATGTTAAAAGTAATGCAGGACCTTAAGAAACAAGGAAAAACAAAGTTTCTGGGAATTGCCACCCATGATATGTGCGAAGATGCTATTATGGCTGCTGCAGACGCCAAAATTTATGATGTCATCATGATTGCCTATAATTATAAGGTGAAGAATAAGGAAAGTCTTGACAAGGCTATGAAATACGCAGCAAATGCAGGATTGGGCATTCTTGCCATAAAAACAACTGCCGGCGCATTCTGGGATAAGAAGAGAACAAAACCTATAAATACCGATGCTGCACTTAAATGGGTATTGCAAAATGAAAATGTTTCTTCTATTGTCTCGGGGATGTCGTCGATAGAAGAATTGAAAAAGAACCTGGCAATGATAAACAACCTGAAGATGTCTGATCAGGAGGTGAACGATCTCAAACTGGCTTCTTCAGACTCAGAACCTGGCCTGTATTGTCAGCAATGTAAGAAATGTATGCCGCAATGCCCTCATAATCTTCAGATTCCGACCATTATGAGAAGCTATATGTATGCATATGGATATAAGGATATGGAACATGCTCAGCATACACTGCTGGAGGCCGGTTTGACAGGGAATCCATGCCAGAAGTGTGAGGTTTGTAATGTGAACTGTATTTCCGGATTTAATATAAAAGAAAGGATAATGGATATTTCCCGTCTGGCTAATGTCCCTGGAGAATTTCTGAAGGCCTGAGTAATTATGACAACTTTTCAGGATCCCCCCTGGTTTATTTAATGACTTTTTGTAACCACTGCGGAGGTTACTATGTCTAAAAGACAAAAAAGAGTATTTAACTAAAAAAGAAAGTCATGGAAGGATTAATCGGTTTTATTGCATTTTTTGCCATGGTGTTTGGTATTGCTTATGTTCATTATACCACCCGTAATAAAGAACGAATGGCACTCATTGAAAAAGGAGCGGATGCCAGCCTGTTCAATACAGGGAAGGAGGGGCCTAAGTTTACTTTTGTCTGGGGAAGGTTTACCCTGAAAGTAGGGATGCTTTTTATGGGAATTGCAATTGGTGTAATTGCCGGAGCTATACTAAGCTCTGTATCATCTATGGAAGAAGGAGTTTGTTATTTGTCGATGATCTTCTTTTTCGGCGGACTCAGCCTTGTGTTGTTCTACCTTATTGACCGGAAAAACAAGTAAAAAAAACTTCTCTGTGGCTCTCTGTGACTTCTCTGTGTCCCTCTGTGTTATGAAAAGAACTATCACAGAGATCCACAGAGAATGCACAGAGTTACACAGAGGGATAGAGCTATCTGGTGTAAAATTCAATCATTTCTTTTATCGCGTTCCTGCATACAGAGCAGAATCCTTTAGTGGTATTGCTTTTCATACGGCATTCAATTTCAGGGCGGTAAATCCCTTTTGCAGAATAACCACCACCTTCAAATGCACCTGTTACACAGTTGTTTTTCTCTTCAGCTGGTGTGGGAATCGGGGTCTTTTTGTCAATCATCTTTTTCCATTTTGACTCAAAGTTCACCATAGTTGTTATGTTAGGTTCCCATGGTTCAACGTCGAGTGGATAGAACTCATTGTATGCTACTGATGATGAGTAATATTCATCAGCCAGACCGGCAAATCCATGTCCGAATTCATGTAAGAATACCAATGGGGAGAGTTTATGTCCTGTCGTAGTTCCACTGTAATAATTATAAACTCCGCCTCCTCCATATCTGGTGCTGTTTATAAGAACAACTATGTTATCATGTGGCACCAGCGCAGCATAGTCATTTAAAGTTTTAATGTCCTGGGTGGTCAGATAACGATCTAAGTTGAATGTATAAAAACTTGAATTCAATACAGTGTTTGCATATATGTATTCTCCGGGGACATCAGTTGCTGTGTCTTGCGATATTGCTTCAACAGCCCAGATATTAAATTTGTCCCTGTAATCGCTGAACGGAGCCTCAGACAGAAGTAAACCGGCCATCTTCCTGACATCTTCTCTGAATTTCACCATGTCATCAGCTCTGTAACCTTCGGCAATAAATGCCAGGTCAACGCATGTATGTGGATCTCCTCCATAATAGATCTTTGAAACACCGGCATTCACCGGGCTTTCCTTTCTGATAAAGTAATCGGCAGGATCAATAATTGTTTCATAAAGTTTGGAGAATGAACCATTACGTTCTCTGATGCTCAATACAAATCTTATTTTGTTTTTCGGGAAAGGCATCGTAGCCACCTCATAGTAACTTCTGTCCATTATCTTTGCTTCGTCTGTTGTCTGCCATTCCTGGTAAAGGGAACAAAATCCCTTTGAATATAAAAGTATATTTTCTGCCACATCATAAACCTCATACCTGAAGTTCCCGTAATTAAAAGGATCCGTCAGATTAATATAAGATCCGGCCCAGAAAGACTCCTCTTTCATGCCGACGGGATAAACAACAGTTTTTTGACTGTTACCTGCAAGCATGAAATCGAATCTCAGGACTTTACCGGTAAAATATTTTTCGAATTTGCTTTGGGCAAAGGATGAGATCGTTAAACTTAACAGGATGAAGGAAATGAGAGATTTCATGTTGAAAAATTTTAATTTGAATAATGCAAAGCTAAAAATAATCAAAACAGGAATTGATAATTTGTATACTTTTACGACAAATTTGTAAAGTGACTTATATGCCGTCAATAAACGACCCTGCAATATGGCTTAAAGAGTTGTTTCTTCAGCTTGGATTAAATTACAACTTATCTTCATTTCTAAGCACAACTGGCCTGGTGCTTATTGTCCTGTTTTTAAGCTGGATTTCAAATTTTATTGCAAAAGTTGTTATACTGCAAATTGTAACCAAGATTGTCAAAAGAACAACTTCCACATGGGATGATATTTTTCTTGAACAAAAGGTCTTTACCCGGTTATCTCATTTTGCTCCTGCCCTGGTGATATGGTTTATGGCCGGTTGGGCACTTAAAGACTATCCGCTCTGGCTTATTGCAGTCCGAAAGATGACATACATTTATATGGTTGTAGTAGGAATGGTAGTTGTTAACTCATTTATTGAAGCATGGCATAAAATTTATAATACTCTTCCTATTTCTCAACACAGACACATTAAAGGTTATGTGCAGTTGCTAAAGATCTTTGTGGTTTTTATAACCAGTTTGGTAATAATATCAGTTGTTTTTCAAAAAAATATAAGCACACTTGTTGCCGGCCTGGGTGCTATGGCTGCTGTCCTGATGCTTGTCTTTAAAGACACTCTTCTTGGATTAGTTGCGAGTATCCAATTGTCAGTCAATAATATGCTGAAAGTTGGTGACTGGATTTCGATTCCTGGTCGTGGTGTTGACGGATTAGTTCTGGATATTACCCTGAATACCGTGAAGGTTCAGAATTTCGATATGACAATATTTACCGTGCCTACTTATTCTCTGGTAAATGAATCTTTTCAGAACTGGAAGGGGATGGAGGAAGCTGGAATAAGACAGATACAGAGATCAATATTTATTGATATGAGGAGCATACGATTCCTTGACAATGAGTTGGAAGACAAATTTTCAGGGATCCCCATTCTTGATGAATATATCAAGTCATTTGAAAATAAAAATACCAGTTCGGGGAAGGAAGAAAATGAAACTGAATCTCTTTTCTTCAATTCATCCCGGATCACGAATCTCGGGCTTTTCAGATTTTATGCAGAGACTTATCTAAATCAACATCCTATGATTGATTCTAAACAATCTGTGATTGTCAAACACAAGGCCCCCGACGGAAATGGATTACCATTGCAGGTTTATGTATTCACCACTACCAATAAGGTAAAATATTATGAGGACATTCAGTCTGAAATATTTGAGCATCTGCTTGCAATACTGAAGGAATTTGATCTAAAAGTGTTTCAATCACCTACAGGTGATGATCTTCTTTCTTTATCAAAAAAATGAATTAGGTGTACTTTATAAAACTATAAAACTATGGCTGACCTGAATACTCGAATAAGCGATTTTGTTTGGAAGGATCTGAATGAAAAACATGTCAAAGGGAGAATAGATCCATTCTGGGAATCAATTCGGAATACCGGAACAGAACTTTGGCTTGACACTGGTGATATGGATGAGGCTGAGACTAACTGGACGGCTGAGATGAGTGCATTGACTACTAACAATACACTGCTTAATAATGAAATTCAAAAAGGAATTTATGATGTTTTTATCTCTGAAGCAAAAAGTATTGTAAGAGATCTTCCCCGGGAGGACAGGGTTAAAGAGATAGCTTTCATATTAAATGCAAGGCATGGTCTGAGACTTGCTTCAAAATTCGGAGGGTATGTGAGCGTTGAACTTCATACTGATACAGCTCATGATATTGAGGCAATTCTGTATTATGGTAAAAGATATCACGAAATATGTCCTGAGCAATTTATTATTAAAGTTCCATATACTGCTGAAGGATTAATAGGAGCAAGGCTCCTTAAAGATTCCGGAGTTAAAATCAATTTCACTCTCGAATTCAGCGCCCGGGAGAATGTGTTGGTTACCCGGGTAGCCAGACCTGATTACCTTAACGTATTCCTGGGGAGAGTTGGGGCATTTGTGGCTGATAATAAGCTTGGAGATGGTTCCGGCGCAGGTGAAAGGGCTGTAATCGCATCCCAGAATTGGGTAACAGGCTTGTCAGCAGAAAATCCATGGCAGACCAGACTGATTGCAGCAAGTCTGAGAAATTACAATCAGCTGGAACTTCTTGCAGGAACAGATGTTTATACAATGCCGCCGAAAGTAGCTGCTGAAGGGCGGAAAAAGCTAAACGGGAGCTTTATGTCGCGTATGCATGAAAACTATGAAGTAAGTATTTACGATTCAGCGAAAGATGCTCATATCGAAAAATTCTGGGAAGTTGATAAAAATGTACTTGCTCTTGCTGAACGGCTTGCTTCCAAAGTGCCTTCAAAAGGTTCGGAACTTGTGCACATAGCTCACGAAGAGGGTTGTGAAGATATGTTCCCGTCGCTTACAAAGGAAGAGAAGAAAATTATCGCTTCTGACGGGAAAATTCCAGTATACTCAAGGTGGCAGCAAAAGATCAGTGAAGGCAAAATTGCTCCGGATACATTGCTGACACTCGCAGGCCTGGCTTCTTTTACTGCTGATCAGGAAATGCTCGATCAGCGTATTAAAAGTATTATTGAGTAGATCAGACAGTCCTCTGCCGTATTATTTCGTAAAGGAGTATTCCGGCTGCTACTGAAACATTAAGAGAACCGATTGTTCCGGTCATTGGTATTTTAATCAGATGATCGGCAAGTGACGTCAGCTCACGGCTGATCCCTTTATCTTCTGAACCGAGTATCAATACAATAGGGCCGGTTAGCGGAGTTTCTGAAGCTTTTTTGTCGGATTTCTCACCTGCACAAACTATATGAAGCCCAGATTCTTTCAGAAATTCGATAGATCTGACAATGCTTCTTTCCCTGCACACAGGGAATGTATGCAAAGCTCCGGCTGAAGTCTTGACTGCATCAGCCGTTATACGGGCCGAGCCTTTCTCAGGTATTAATATTGCATGAGCCCCAAGACATTCGGCTGTACGGACTATAGCACCAAAATTCCGTACATCCGAAACACCGTCAAGAGCAACGATCAACGGATCTTCTCCTTTTTCAAAAACCATGGGAAGAAGATTCTCGATATGTTGATATTCAATAACCGACAACCAGGCTAATACACCCTGGTGATTTTTCCTTGTCACCAGCTCTATTCTCTCTACAGGCACTATCTGGTAGGCAATATTATGATTTCTTACTTCAGTCATGAGCTCATGGTACAGGAAACCCTGCAGCCCCTGTTTTATCAGCAACCTGTCAATCTGTTTTCCGGCTTTAATAGCTTCAATCACAGCCCGTAATCCAAAAATGCAATCTGATTCTTTCTGCATATATTAATCTTAATGATAAAAACTAAATATCTTTTGGATTATCGAGACGGAAAACGATACCTTTTCTCCAGCTTATGACAGCCTGATCCCAGTTTGTAACAAGAGTTTCGCTCCGGCTCAGGTAATAATCGTTATCTGAGAAAGTATTGTCCTTTCTTCTGAAATTGAAGAAAAGATATTGGTCACTCAACGTGTATCTGTCACCCCATTTGGATTTGATCACTGCTTTCTTATAACCCCAGCTTTCTCCTTCGGTATTTTTGTAAACTTTATCAGGAGGTCCGTACATTATATAGATCATTCCCCGCTCGCTTCTCCAACCTTCTTTATACGACGTGAAATAATAATTTGAATAGAGTACCCGGGTATAGTATATTCTTATAAGTTCCCTTGCTTTCTCAATGTTTCCACCGCATTTGACCCAGAAATCGTCAAGAGCTACTTTTTGTCTTACGGCTGATCTTAAAGAAGCGAGTTCTTCTTTTGTTGCAATGTAAGCCAGTGGTTCAATCATCTCCTCAGGAGCGGTCATGGTAGGGAAGGAAGATCCAAGATTTAAAAAAGTATATCCCTCTTTGATGTCTCTTCCTGTAGAACAAAAATAAATTCCTTCTTTAGGAAACATCATGGGCATAGTATCAGAATAGGCTATTGCCACCACCTTTTCCGGGTCATAATCAAGAGTCTTCTCGGGCAGTATCATTGATGGGGGATCTGGAACTTCCCTGAATGGCTTGTAAAATGAAATATAAAGGCTGTCAACAGGCATTCTGGAATAGACGAGATTAACATATTCATTGGTTCTTACAACCGGATAGAAAAGTACATTCTTCTGGAAATGTCCCTTTGCTATAAAATTATATTTATTATTGTACGACAACGTGTTGAAGGGTATAAAAGCCTGTACAACAGCAAGCCGGAGCCTGTCTAGGATTCTGACTTCAGCTGTGTATTCAACTCCCTTTTCAACTTTGAGCGGGATATTGTACATGTATTCCGGTCTTCCTTCAACTTTTGCAATACTGAGATTAAAACTGACAGTGTCGGCAAGCAGTTTTCCCTGGCTTATATTAAATAATTTGACAACGATCAGTAATTCAGCTGCAGGGATTCCCTTGGGATTAGCTTCTGAGAACTGAAGATCACTGGCAAAGAATTTAACAGACAATATGGATGATTCATCAGATTGATTAATAACACTATAACTCGGGCTAATGAGATTCTTTACAGGATTGTACAGATATGAAAGATCTTTTGAGTCAGTGGAAGACTTAATAGTTTTACAGGAACTTATTACTCCGGTGATCAGTGCAAGATTGAGCAATATAAAAAAGCCTCTTATGATTTTGCTATTCTTCATACTCAAATAAATTAACTCATTTATTGTCAACCTCTTTCCATTCAATTCTTATTCTGCACAGCTCTTTATTATCATTTGTCCTGATGATCGAATGGTTATAAAAACTGCTCTTTGTTTTATCGACAGATGTCTTGATCATTATCTCTTCATCATAACGTGATTCTGAAAGATAGTTAATTTCAACTGACTTCGGAGAGTTTTTCATTACGAAATCAAGAGCGTAATCATCGCTAACCCATTTAAGATATTTAACATTATTTGTGTGAAGGTTTAAATCAAGGTCACTGACATTTACTCTGAAATGTCGGGATATAGTGCCATCCTCTTCCACCGGTCCGAGCTTTGCAGCAGTTCTTATGGGCGAGTTTGTTTCATACAGGTCCGGGTTGTAATGAGTCAGGAATGGATCGGGCCTTTGAATTTTTTTTGTGATACGGTCCAGAATTAGCCACGATGATGAAGCTGATACTATATGCCTCCCGTCAGAATAATCTGCTTCATAATTCCTCAGGGCAAACACTTTATCAGTTCCGTTGGGCCATGTTTTAAAAACCAGAGAGTCTTCCCACAGAGGTAAATCTGTAATAACCGCATACATCCTTGAAAGTAC
The DNA here is from genome assembly GCA_021371855.1 of Bacteroidales bacterium. Taxonomy (GTDB): domain Bacteria; phylum Bacteroidota; class Bacteroidia; order Bacteroidales; family VadinHA17; genus LD21. Next base: position 125,873 of record JAJFVL010000003.1, read on the forward strand.
CCAGAAACAGTTATTTTTCAGCAGATCATTCCTCCCGAAACCAAGTTTTTCTGCCTGGTCAGAAGCGATATCCTGCATGTAGTCAAAGAGAGAATACAGCTTAAGTTTCCCGTCAGGCCCGGTTTCATGAACGTGTACCCTGTAATTTTTTTCTAACAGAAAAGGTTTCATTCCTTGTTATTGTTTTTTTCGAATTCTTCCAATTCACAACTGTATTGAGTCCAGCTATCCATCTCTTCATTCAGCTGTTCTTTCAATTCACGATACTTTTCATATTCCTTTTCGTCAGCTGCCGAATAACTTCCTGGTTCCATAAATGTTTTGTCAACTGCATTTATTTCTGCCTCAAACTGTTCAATCTTTTTTTCCGATTCCTCAAGTCTTTTCTTTAATTTCCTCAGGTTGCGGTCAAACTCCTTCTTTTCAAGATATCTTTGCTTGTTTGAAGAAGTATTTACCTGTCCAGTCTCGTTTTTAATTTTAACTCTTTTCTCAATATCTTTCAGATTATCAAGATTTTTCTTTTTAAGGAAATCATAGATGCCCCCGATATTTTCTTTTATCCTGTTGTTTCTGAATTCAAAGACTTTGTTGACGATTCCATCAAGAAAATCTCTGTCATGCGACACAACAATTAACGTGCCATCATATTTTATCAGTGCTTGTTTCAAAATATCCTTTGTGCGCATATCAAGATGGTTGGTCGGCTCATCTAGCACAAGGAGATTGCTTGGTTCCAGAAGAAGCTTAACAAGTGCCAGTCTGGCCCTTTCCCCCCCTGATAAGACTTTAACTTTTTTCTCAACATCCTCTCCCCTGAAAAGGAATGCTCCCAGCATATCGCGGATCTTTGTCCTTATGTCACCTTTTGCAATATCCTCAATTGTCTGGAGTACTGTTTTTTCCTCATCAAGCAGTTCGTCCTGGTTCTGTGCAAAATAGCCAATTTTAACATTATATCCTATCTTTAGTTCGCCCTGATAGTCATGCTCACCAATAATGATCTTTGAAAATGTGGTTTTCCCTTCTCCATTTCTGCCGACGAATGCAACTTTTTCGCCCCTGGATATTTTGATGTTGATTTTATTCAGGACATTTAATGATCCGAAATTTTTTGAAAGATCTGTTGCTTCAACTACAATAGCCCCTGAACGTGGAGATGGCGGAAATTTTATATTGATGGCACTCCTGTCTTCTTCATCAACTTCAAGCCGTTCAACCTTATCGAGTTGTTTGATTTTCGACTGAACCTGAATAGCTTTTGTTGCTTTATATCTAAACCGTTCAATAAATTTTTCGGTATCATCAATCATCTTCTGTTGATTCCGGTATGCAGCTATCTGCTGTTCTCTTCTTTCTTCTCTCAGCACAATATATTTCGACCAGGAGGCTTTGTAATCGTATATTCTGCCCAGGGAGATCTCAATGGTTCTCTGTGTTACATTATCAAGGAACGCCCTGTCGTGAGAAACCAGGACAACTGCACCTGAGTATCCGGAAAGAAACGATTCGAGCCACTGGATCGACTCAATATCGAGATGGTTTGTCGGTTCATCGAGAAGGAAAAGGGAAGGTTTTCTCAGAAGTATCTTGGCAAGTTCGATGCGCATCCTCCAGCCACCGCTTAATTCTTTAGTCGGTCTGTCAAAGTCTTTGCGCTCAAATCCCAATCCAATGAGAGTCTGTTCAGCTTCTCCCATATAGTTGTCTCCTCCGAGAATCCTGTACCTTTCTTCAGCTACAGTAAGGTAATCGCAAAGCCCGAGGTATTCAGTCGATTCATAATCATCTCTTCTTGCTATTTCCGAACCGCAGTGTTCAATTTCCTCAGAAAGACTTATGATCTCAGAAAATGCTGTTATTGTTTCGTTCAAAACTGTTGTAGTATCATCAACTCTCATCTGTTGAGGAAGATAACCTATGGTAACATCTTTTGATTTGTCAATCTGACCTGAAGTGGGACTCTGAAGTCCTGAAATAATTTTAAGGAGAGTAGATTTTCCTGCACCGTTTTTTCCTGCCAGACCAATACGGTCCTGCTCATTTATAAGAAAGGAGATATTTGTTAATAAATCGAAACTGCCAAACGATACTGAAATGTCCTGAACCGAAACCATAGAATGAAATAAAATGATTGCAAATATAGGAAAAGTATGTCAGTCCGTAAAAGTGAAACATAGCCAATTGTGTGTATGACTGTTAATGAATCATAATCTGTTGATTGTAACGATGACCTTATGAATTCCCCCGTGTATTAATAATTATTCCGTGATTTCTTAATACAGGAGAAGATTAATTTTCTTTCTTGATAAACTTTCTGGTGATGAGCTTCCCTGATGCTTGGATGCGGATAATGTACATACCATTTCTTAATCCGGAAACCGGTATTGAAACTGAATTCTCACCTGTGAAATCGGAAGACCATACTATTTTACCTGCAATGGTTAGAATGTCAATGTGCTGCAAGTCATATATATTGTTGATATTAATATAGTCATTTGCAGGGTTTGGGTATACTGTCACACATGTGAGTTTTTCTTCAGGAATAAATGTTGTCACGTTTTCTTCAAATACGAAATTATCCCAATAGGCAATACTGTTAGTGTTGGTACGGACTTCCAGATAGAAAGCTGCCGCTTCAGCAGGAGCCGTAACAGTAACACTATATAGTTGCCATGAATCATTGGCAAAATACTTTGAAGGCCGCAATATGTCATCTGTTGATGGATCAGAAAGACTGTTGTCCTCTGCATCTTTCCAATAACACCATATTCTGGAACCTTTGCCGGAAGCAGTGATCACTGTCCTGTTATAGAATGAGAGTGTGTAAACTTTCCCTGGTATAACAGCAATCGTCTGACCAAGGTCGCTTGTACCTGAAGATCCTCCGGAATGAAGACAGGAATATCTTCCCGAAACAACAAAAGATGAATCTTTTTTGCAATTTTCAACATGTGTCCATCCTGTTGGTCTGTCTGTTTTCTCCCATGCCTCAAATCCGGAATTTTCAACAAGATTCTGAGATATTAACGATATCTCAAAGGTAAGAAGCGGCACGAAGAATGTAGCTCTTTTCATAAAAGTCAGAATTAAATGAGGTTAAGTACAATAAATTTGCTGCGAGACAAATTTCTATTGCTAAATTCCATCAATTATGTCAGAAAAGCAAATTTTTTTCACATATACCATATAATATTATATATAGAAGAAATTTCAGGTTATTTAAGGAAAGGTTATTTCCCATCTTTTGTACTTTGATTTAAGTTCTCTGCAGAAAAGTTATCTTTGCAGCACGGTTATAAATAAGGATATATGCGGATGATATAGTCGCCTCTTGTATAGAGTGAAAAGAGTTTCAAAAATTGCTGTTTTTCAGGTTCCTGTTTTTGGAAACCGGTTTTGGATTATTAACTAAGAATCAGAAAGGACAAGTAAGTGGGAAGAAGAAAAGAACTGCCACTGTTGGAAAAGGTCACGATAACTGATATCGGGGCCGAAGGAAATGCTTTGGCAAGAGTAGATAACATGGTTGTTTTTGTACCCATGCTTGTGCCGGGTGATATTGTTGACATACAGGTTATTAAAAAAAGAAAAAAATATCTTGAAGGCCGGGTTGTCAGGTTTCATGAATATTCTTCCGACAGAGTTGAACCAAGATGCAGCCACTTTGGAGTCTGCGGAGGCTGTAAATGGCAGCATCTTCCATATAATCTTCAGCTTAAGTACAAGGAAAAGCAGGTGAGGGATAACCTTACAAGGATTGGAAAGATCGCTCTGCCTGAAATAATGCCAATTCTTGGATCGTCTGAGACTTATTATTACAGAAATAAACTGGAATACACATTCTCTGATAAACGCTGGCTTACAAAGGAGGAAATAGAATCAGTCAATGAATTTGAACAGGAAGGGGCATTGGGATTTCATATTCCGGGATTGTTTGACAAAGTACTTGACATAAAGGAATGCCATTTGCAACCGGAACCTTCAAATTCCATTAAGAATGCTGTGAGGAAATATGCCTGCAATAATAACCTGGAGTATTTTGATCTGAGGGAACAAAAAGGATTTTTAAGAAATCTTGTGATCCGCAACTCAGGTGAAGGCAAAGTGATGGTAATCGTAGTCTTCTTTTATGAAGATGTTGAGAAGAGGGAAGGTGTCCTCAATTTTATTGCTTCGGAATTCCCTCAGATCACCTCCCTGATGTATGTTGTTAATTCAAAAAAGAATGATTCCCTGAACGATCAGATTCCGGTTTTGTACAAAGGTAACAGTTACCTGGTTGAGGATATGGATGGTTTGAAATTCAGGATCGGCCCTAAATCGTTTTATCAGACAAATACAAAACAGGCACTTAATCTGTATCGTGTTGCAAAGGATTTTGCAGCCTTGTCAGGTGAAGAAATTGTCTATGATCTTTATACCGGAACAGGAACAATTGCAAATTTTGTTGCAGGTTATGCAAATAAGGTAATTGGTATTGAGTACGTGGAAGATGCTGTAAGTGATGCAAAAATCAATTCCGGGATAAATAAAATAAATAATACTTTTTTCTTTGCAGGTGACATGAAAGATGTTCTTTCCGAACAATTTTTTAAAGAAAACGGAAAGCCTGATGTTATTATTACCGATCCGCCAAGGGCTGGGATGCATGAAGATGTAGTAAAGTTAATAATTAAGGCAGCTCCTGAAAAAATAGTTTACGTGAGCTGTAATCCTTCTACTCAGGCGCGTGATATTTTATTACTTTCAGAAAGTTATTATATTGCATCTGTTCAGCCTGTTGATATGTTTCCTCACACCCATCATGTTGAAAACGTTGTTCTTCTGAAAAGGAAACAAGGTTAAAAGATTCTTTAGCAGGTATAATGGTATTAAAATTAATGTATATTTAGTGTCTGTTTAGGGAAAATTCATAAATGACTGTCAGAAAACAGGAAGATTCTGGATTTATTTCACTTATTCCTGATTTGGATATGAGTGATCATACAGCAAGCCTTCGATATGCTGGGATAATTCAATATGCGTTAATGCCTGATCCTGAATTTCTTAAAGGATACCTGAAAGATTTTTTTGTATTATTTCTTCCGCGCGATATTGTAAGCGGGGATTTTTATTATGCATTTTATAACAAGTATAAAATGTGTATTGCGGTTGGCGATTGTACAGGGCATGGTGTTCCGGGAGCACTCATGAGTATCCTTGGAATAAGCTTTCTAAACGAGATATTGCAGTCGGGAGCTGATTGGAAAGCAAACCGGATACTTAACCTTATGCGTGAAAAAGTTATGAAAGCACTTCATCAGACAGGTAACTGTGCAGAAACGAAAGATAGTATAGATATTGGTTTATGCATTGTTGATTGTTCATCAGGAAAACTTCAATACTCGGGTGCAAACAGGCCGCTGATAATGCTAAGGAATAGGGTATTGACTGAATTAAAACCTGATAAGATGACTATCGGGATTGCACCTCTTAAAGAGATCCCTTTTACAAATAATTGTGTTGATATAACTCAGGGAGATTCATTTTATCTGTTTTCAGACGGATTCTCAGACCAGTTCAGCGAGATAACAAATAAGAAATTCAAATACAAACATTTCAAACGGATCATTGAGTCGGTTGCGGGGCTTCCAATGGCAAAACAGAAAGAATATCTCGAATGTTCCTTTAAAGAGTGGAAGGGCAATGCCCAACAGATTGATGATGTTCTTGTTTTTGGTTTTCAATTTTAAATATTATTAAAGTAATGAAGCTTACAGCCTTCAGAATCAGAAATTTCCGATCAATTGTCGATACAGGTTGGCAAAGCATTTCTCCTGATAACATTACCTGCCTTATAGGGCAGAACGAATCAGGAAAGACATCAATTCTGGAAGGATTAAAGGTTTTTTATTCAGGTGTTATTTCGGAAGATGTTCTGCGAAGTGATCTTTCTTTACCGGAAGTGAGTTGCAGATTCAGCATCCCGGAAGGTTGGCTAATTAAAATTATTGATAACCCGGGAGCCGAATTAAAAGAATTGTTATCGGGTCTTACTCATCTTGAACTTACCAGGAGATGGATTGCTGACCTCACGTCAGTCATAAATGTCAGCGGGGAAATAAGCAATTATCTTGATTCACTTGAAAATGCATGGAGGCTTTACCTCGATGATATCTCTGCAAAACTTGAGGAAGAAATGAAATCAATCGATGACTCTGAAGCCTCTCTTTTAAAACTTGCAGAAGAGGAGTCAGAGATCAGAGCAAAACTTGCAGCCAGTGACGTAAAGGGAATAGGATTCAGATTATTCGGGAAAAAAGCAGCTGATTTGATCGTAGGACAGAATTCCGGTTTCACAGGGCTGAAAAATCAATTGAATGGGTTAAAGAAACATAAAGAAGAGATAATAGAAGAGCTGCGAAAGAAACAATCAGTGAAAAGGGCCGGAGAAAAATTGAAAAAACTTCAGGAAAAAAATACTCTGATTGAAAATCATCTGCGGGAACTTTCAATAAAACTTGAGGAGAGACATCAGAAAATGACACTTCTTACGCAGCTAATTGATGATGAAACAGATCATGAATGGAGAGGAGTTCTTAATGATTACCGAAAAACGCGGAGTGAACTGGATATAAACATGGCCGAACTTGAAAAGCATATCGCTTTATCGGGCTATGTTATTGAAGGAAGCTCAGAGGCAGATGCTGCAAATAAAGTCAGCGAAATAATTCAGTCGCACAAATCGCAATATAACAGTGATGTTTTGGGCAGAAAATATTTTGAATACTGTCCGGCTTTTGAATTATTTGAGGACTTTGGCAGCCTGTTGCCAAATAGAATAGACATGGACGATATTATTTCAGGCAATGATAAAGTGGAAGGTTATAAAGCAGCGCGGAATTTTCTTTCATTGGCCCATCTGGACTATTCTTTTTTTCAGCAGCCTTCGAGTCGCATACTGAAACAGAAAATCGAGAATCTGAATGATTCTCTTACTCATAACTTCCATGATTTCTGGCAGCAATCAATTGGAAAGAATAATAAAATACAATTACAGTTTGAGCTGGACCATTATAATTCTTCATATGGAGAAAAAGCAGGGAAACCATATCTGGAATTCTGGATAAAGGATGAAGGAGAACGGCTTTATCCAAAACAAAGAAGCCGTGGTGTAAGATGGTTCTTATCTTTCTATATGGAATTAATGGCTTCTGCTAATTTGAACAACAGGCAGATGGTATTGCTTGTTGACGAACCGGGTGTCAGCCTTCATGCCAGAGCCCAGGAGGATGTTCTGAAAGTATTTGAAGATATAAAAGATAAAATTCAGATAATTTATACAACTCATTCCCCTAATCTGGTTGAAATCAATAAGCTTCACAGGGTCCTTGCAGTTCAGCGCGATGACCTTGACAGTTTAAGAAGCACAACACGGATTCTTGATGCATTACGATTATCACAAGCTTCCACCGATACACTTACCCCATTGCAGAGCATACTGGGCAATTCCATTCCGGGTGAAGGATTCTCTTCAGAAAGGATCAATTTGATTGTGAATGATACAGGATCGTTCTATATCCTAAATGCAATAATTCTTTTAATGGGATTTAAAGGGAAAATATGTGTAATACCCTCGACCAATGTATCTTCTATTCCATTATTATGTAATATTCTTATGGGGTGGAGTATGGATTTTGCAGTGCTGCTTTTTGAAAACGAAGAAGAGGTACAGATTGCAGAACGTCTTAAAAACACGGTTTTTAAGACGGATTCTGATGGCACAGAACTTATTATCAGGATGCCTGCACCCTATTTAAATTCTGAAGATCTTTTGTCTACACTTGATTTCAAGAACCATATTCTATACACAAGGGAGGGAATTACGGTTCCGAATTCTGAATATATTAAGGAAAAGGAACTCCCACGGAATTTCATTTTAAGCAGATTCCTGACTGATGTAAAAGCTGAAAAGATAAAAGTAACAGATTTTGATGAGGAAACTCTTGAGAATTTCAAGCTTATCATGGATATGCTTGGCGGATTAAAATAAAATTTTGATTTATTTTGAACTTAATACTTGTTTTCCTACTTTTGTCGCGCTCAGTTTATAAAGTCGATTGTCGACAAAGGTTTGAGATCGGAACAAAAATTCCGTAATATACAATATAAGTTCTTAAACACATTGGAGAGGTGGGTGAGTGGCTTAAACCAGTCCCGATAGATCGGGACTAAACTGCCGTATGATCCCAGAAAGAAATAGTTCTTAAACACATTGGAGAGGTGGGT
>JAJFVL010000063.1 GCA_021371855.1 Bacteroidales bacterium
TAACATGCCTGAACGTATAAAGTCGTGAACAACAGGATTTACTGCGTCCGAACCGATCAGTATAACATCTCCTTCAGGCAATTTAAGGCTGCCTGTTTCCATATGGTTAACGTCTGGCCGTTGCCCTGTAACTTTCTCCCACATATCCGCAAAGGCATCTCCTGCAATCCCATAAGCTTTTTCGCCTGTCGGAGGGACGAGTACCGTAACCTTAGTTATTGCAGTTCCTGTTGCATCTGATGTCAGTATCTCTTTACAGTAAGATGTTTGTTGTATCCCAGACAATAAACAGAAAAAAAACACAAGAATTGAAATGATCTTTTTTTTCATAATTATAATAGTTTATAGTTTCAGGCTGTATTGAACCCCGATGTTTTGAAAGACTATTTTCATTCCTGTTTAACTTCGTTGAACTCTCCCGATAAACCTGGATTTGTTGTATTTTGGAAAACATGGAGGTTTTATAAATATAATAATTTAATGTTTTGCAATATGCGAACACTATATTCCTGTTGCTCTAAAAATCTGATATAGATCATTCCGGATGAACAGAAGCAATCCAGTTAGAATGAATTCTGGTCTGTTTTCTTATCATTGAGAACATCAGGTAGTTGATTCCATGACATTTTATTATTTCCACTATAAAAGGTTGCTTTTTAAGATGTTGTGTTGAAAATTAATTCTTTGGTATAATTTCAACGCCTCACCACTTCATTTTGGGATTATTCACTTATAAAATCTGGAATAGCTCCTTCCGGTTTTTAAAGCAAATGGTTATAAGAGGCTGTCTCAAAAGGTTTTAATCCGCATTCACCTTTAAATCCCACTAACGTTGCGGTCAGGAGGGTTTGGGGGTAATACAGGACTTTTGAGGCAGCCTCCATAAATGAAAAGGTAAGCTAATTCTAATACCCCGGATTTTGATCTGCTACCGGGTCTATAGCTGTATTGTAATCCATCTCCGAAACGGGGATTGGCCATAACAGATGTTTATCTGCAACTGTTTTCCCTGTAGCTGCCTTTATTTTATCTTTGACTATTCCCAAACGTTTCAAGTCTAACCATCGTTTAGCTTCGCCCGCTGTTTCATATCCTCTCTCCTTCAATACCAGATCAATGAAACTTTGGGAACTGGAATAATCTGCCAATTTAAAATCTACTTCGGAAGGTGTTAAAGAATTTTTACCGAAAGCACGTCTGTGCACCATGTTTAGCTTTTCCATTGCATCAGCTGTAGGGCCGTTGTTAGCTCTGCATGCGGCTTCTGCATAGAGCAGAAGGACATCGCCATAACGATACAGCGGGTAATCATTCCCGGCATTTCCGGTTGTTGATGTATTATCGTAGAATTTATTGTATAGCATAGTTGTTGGTCCCCAGCCAATATTCCAATAATACCAGAATTTTCTACGCAGATCAGCTTTGTCCTCATTCTGGTACCAGGTACAGGCAGTTGAATCTGCCATATATTGAGCAAAGAGACCTGCTTTATTGGTATCCCATGGATCATTGGGATGGTGGAAAAAGCCTACTTCTGACCATCCATAACCAGGTTCGCGTGAAAATTTCAGATAGAATACTTCTTCTGTGCTGTTAGTCACAGTTGCACCAAAAATTTTCTGCCAGTCCTCATATTTACTTATTTCAACCAACGAATATTTTTTTGAGTCAATAACTTCCTTTGATTTATTCATTGCATCTGTATATTGTGCCTGGTAGAAATATACATCGGCTAATACCGATTTGGCTGACCATTTAGATGGGTGTCCTGCCACAGAAGGAGCTTCAGGGAGATTTTCCTCTGCATATTTTAGATCTTCCACAATCAATGCATAAACAGTAGCCGCATCGCTTAAAGGGACATTAGATTCTGTCATATTGGATTCTGTCCGGAGAACTACCTTGTTCCAGTTACGAATCATGTAGAAGTAGATTAATGCTCGCATGAATTTAGCCTCACCGACATATTTAGCTTTATCGGTATCACTGATTTTAGTCCCTTTTGGCGCATTTTCAATAACAATGTTTGCATTTCTGATTCCGAGATAGAATTGAGTCCACATTGACCCAATGCGTGTAATATTCGTACTATTGAGCCCCACAAAATCACTTAGGGGAGCATAACTTCCTCGTCCTGTAAAAAATTCACCATCATAACAGTTAAGCTGAGCAGGATAAAGGAATCCGAAAGCGTTATATGCCACAATAGGCGGATAGATGGCGTTAACTGCAGTTGCTACTTCTCCTGATGTGTTATAGAAATTCTGCATTGCTATCGATTTTGGTTCTTCCTTAAGAACATCCTCGCATGATATCAGGAAAAGAATAAATAAAAGCGGATATAATTTTTTCATACTTTTTAATGATTAAGAATTTAAAACCCGATACGAATACCCAGGATTACTGATTTTGCAGTAGGATAAGTATTGAAATCGATGCCCTGAGTAATGGAACTTGATCCTCCTGCTGAATTAACTTCAGGATCCCACCATGAATATTTTGTAAATGTGAGTAGATTTTGTCCACTAGCATAAATCTGAGCACTTCTTAAGAAATTAATATTAAGTTTTTGGCATGGTAAATTATATGCCAACTGAATGTTTCTCAGTCTCAGGAAAGAGCCATCTTCGACAAAACGATCTGATACTTTCACATTTTGCTGACTAGTAATTTTAGGATATTTGGCAGTTGTATTATCAGCTGTCCAGTGATCATCATATGCTGCTTTCAATGAATTTAGTCCAAATCCGTAATCAAGTGTGATAGAAGGAGAACTTAAATTGCAGATCTGGTTCCCTTGTGTCCCCTGAAGGAAAACTGTAAATTCAAAGTTTTTATAGGTTAAGGTAGAATTCAATCCGTAAATAAAATCAGGATTCGGATTTCCAATAATAGTTTTGTCCAAAGAGTTAATTAACCCGTCGTTATTTTGATCTACATATTGGATTATACCTTTGTCGTTATAACCAGCTTCCGTATACCCATAAAAGACTGCAAATTGCTCTCCTTCACGAAGTAAGTTAAAATAGTCATCTAGGATGGATAGATTATAGGATCCGCCATAGATATCTTTCCCCCCATATAATTTTATCACCTCAGTCTTGTTAAAGGCAATATTCCCGGCTACATTCCATGTAAGATTGTCGCCTGAAAAAATATTGGCACCAATCTCGAACTCAATACCCCTGTTTCGGATTGATCCAATATTTTTAATAGTACTGGTATAGCCTAATGAGGATGGTAATGTAACTGAATTCAACAGATCGGTGGTATTTTTGATATAATAATCGGCAGTTAAACGTATGCGATTATTTAAAAATCCTGCATCGAATCCAACATCTGTTTGTTTTGTACTTTCCCATTTCAGATCACCAGGGAGTTGGGTACCCGGAGCAAAAGTGGTATTTAAAGCATCACCAAAAATCGTTTTTCCGGAGTACAACTGATTCAGAGTAGCATAAGCGCTGATGGCCTGACTGCCTGTTACTCCCCAGCTTCCGCGTAACTTAAGATCAGAAAGGAAAGCTACATCTTTTAAGAAATCTTCATTTTTAATTTTCCAGGCTAATGCTGCCGAAGGGAAATATCCCCACTTCTTTCCCTCACTATATTTAGAGGAACCGTCGCTTCTGAAAGTTATTGTTGCAAGGTATTTATCATTGTAGTTATAATTGATGCGTCCGATAAAAGAGAGAAGGACAGACTTGGAATACCCAGAACTTGGTATTCCTGCAGAAGAAGCTGATCCAAGACTGTATGTTTCTGTATTATCACTCAGGAAACCGGTACCAGAACCACCCAGAGAGGTGTATAAAAAGTTTTGGAATGTAAATCCTGCCACAGCTGAAACAGAATGCTTCCCTATAGTATTATTATAAGAAACCGTGTTTTCATTCAGTAAACTGGTGGATTGACTCGTACCTACAGACGCGTAACCTGACGAAGATATAAACTTCAATGTCTGATAATAATCGGATCTGTAATCAGAGTTTTCAATTCCTCCCAAAATACGGACAGCGAGTTTGGGAAAGGGTTTATATGTAATGGAAGCATTTGACAATACTCTGTTATCCCTTCCCATGGATTTTATTTCATTAAGCCAGTTTATAGGATTTTTAAGTTCAGTACCCCATGGATATTTGGCACCCAGAACTGTATACGAACCATCTTCATTGTATGGAGTACATGTTGGATATGCACCTAATGTGGCTGAAATAAGAGAATTACCCCTGGTACCTACACCACTGTTCTGATATCGCTCCTGTATCTTGGTTAAAAGAGAAGTATAGTTGACGGTGAATTTTTTGCTAATGTTATGATTCAGATTAATCCGGAACGAGTATCTTTTATGATAACTGTTCTTTATAATCCCTTCCTGATCAAACATACTACCGGATATAGAAAATTGTGTTTTCTCATTTCCTCCACTTACTGTAACATCATGATTTTGTATCATTGCTTTCCGAAAAACAAAATCCTGCCAATCAAAACCACTTCCCAAAGAAGCTATGTCAGATTGGGAAAAATAGGGAGATTTGCCGTCATTGATTAACATTTCATTGTAAATCTCGGCATATTCGGTTGCGTTACATAATTCCAACTTGTTTCTAAGTGATTGCGTACCAACACTTGATTCGATATCTACTTTGGTTTGTCCGGCTTTACCACTTTTAGTTGTAATTAAGACAACGCCATTAGCGCCCCGTGAACCATAGATTGCTGTTGAGGAAGCATCCTTCAATATCTCGAGAGATTCTATGTCTGAGTTATTTATGAAATTGAGAGAAGTTCCGCTGGCCGGAAATCCATCAACCACATACAACGGCTCATTACTTCCCTTAATAGAATTTGTTCCTCTGATCCTGACACTAATACTGGCACCTGGTGCTCCGGTATTTTGCTTTATCTGCACACCTGCCGCCCGGCCACTTAATGCCTGTACAACATTGGTTGTTGGAAAAGCTGCCAGTTCGGCGGGTTTAATAGAAGCAACCGATCCGGTAAGATCAGTTTTCTTTACAGTACCATAACCTATCACAACAACTTCATCCAACCCAAACTCCGATTCAACCATTGTCAGGTTGATCTGGTTTGATGCCCCGATATTGATTGTCTGAGGTGAATAACCAAGGAATGAGAATGTCAGACTTTTCGCACTCTGTGGAACATCAAGACTGTATTTACCTGAAACATCGGTGATTGTTCCCTTGGTTGTTCCGGTAACAACTACATTTACTCCTGGCAGGGGATTCCCGTCTTTATCATTGACTGTCCCTGTTATACGTTTTTCCTGGGGCTCGGACAATAAATTATCAGGCTCAGGAATGACATTCTGGTCAATAACCGTTTGTGATTTAGCATCGGCAGTATTAATGAAAAGTTTCGTTTTATGCGAAACGGCATCGACAGCATATGCTTGTATTATCCCCAGAAACAAGAGGATAACAGCATTACGTATGATTAGCAAAGTTTTTTTTAGGGAATGACAAAACAAATCCCCAAAAGGTTTGTTTTTTTTCATAGATTTAAAATGTTAAAAGTTTAAAAAATCAAATTGATGTTTTTAGGGAAATCGTTGCTGCGGTTTCCTTTTTTTTTTGTAAATAACCTTACGGTCCATTGGCTGTTTTCATATATTTTCAGTTTTAAAGGTAGGTGTTAATATTATTTTAGAATTTGTCCTGAAAAAACCTGGTCTTTACGTACTTAATCTCAATTTATCTTCCTATACTAAATCTATAAAAAATAACAGAAAGTTGAGAAAACCAATTATCTACAAAACTTCTCACAGAGGAGAATCAGTTCCAACTGAAATTAAAAATAACCACCATCTTTTACGATTCCTTTAGCCGAAAATCCTTCTTTTACCCAACTCTTGATTTCTTTTTCACCTTTTTTAATCTCTTCAGCCCGAATCAATACTTTTTCAGCAATACTTCTTGGGATTACAATCACTCCATCAACATCTCCAAAGATAAAGTCACCTGGTTTGATATAAGTCTTTCCTATACGGAGCGGTCTGCTAAAGCTGGTAATCTTTGTTCTTCCCAATGAACCATTTGAAGTCCTGTACCTGTAAAACACCGGGAATTTTTGTTCCAAAACCTGCATGGTATCACGAAGTCCGCCATTTATTACAACGCCTCTTGCACCGCGGGCAATGGCTGAGGCAGTCATAACTTCCCCCCAATGAGATGCTTCTGTCTCATCACCTGCATCCCAGACTACTATACAACCTTTGGGCATTGCATCCAGCATATTAGCGCGGAGATCCATTTCCCCCTCAACGGTAGGATCCGGATTGCTCCGAATAGTGAAAGCAACTCCACAACTTTTCATCTCCAGCTTTAAAGGCATAATGGTATATGGCAAAGCCTGATCGAGGATTGTCATTTCTCTCATTACATCATTTACTGCACCTGTATACAGGTTTTCAAATCTTTCACAAATCTCTTTTTCAGGAATTGTCAGTTCACAAATGTTTATTTTATCAAGCTTAGCTTTTAATTTGTCTAATTTCATAGAAACACTGAATTCGCTCATATTCAATTTAATTTAGTTTATTTTAAAAAGGGATGCTCATCCCTCCATCTATAAAAATATCTTCTCCGGTTATATATCGTCCTGCATCGGTACATAACAAAACAGCAAGACCCGCACAATCCTGAGCTTCTGCAATATAGCCAATTGGGATCTTTGATTTTGCCTTCTCGAAGTAAAAAGGATCTTTTAATACTTCTTCGTTTCGGGCGGTACCAATAGTTCCGGGAGCAAGGTTATTAATGTTTACACCAAAAGGAGCAAGTTGTACTGCAAGACTTTTTACCATATTGGCAACTGCCGATTTGCTGGCAGAATAAACCAGCATATCAGGATGTGGTCTTTTCTGTTGCACGCTTCCTATCGTAAGAATTTTACCCCAATGCTGTTCCTGCATGTGAGGAATAAACTTCTGCATTAGCATAAGGTTTGATCGTATGTTGACATTAACCTGCAGATCAAATTCTTCCATTGAAATATCCTGCCACTTTTTCCTGATCTGAACTGAAGCATTCAATACCAAAATATCAACGGAACCAAATAATTCCTTACTTTTTTCAAATATTTTTTCAGGAGTCTCCGGGTCTGCCAAATCAGCCTGAATTGATTCAGATTTAACATTGAATTCTTCTATTTCGGATACAACCTTCCTGGCCAGCTCTTTTTCGGTCCTGTAATGTACAATTATGTCAGCCCCCATTTCCGCAAGGCCGAGGGCAATTGCTTTCCCAATGCCCTGGCTTGACCCGGTGACCAAAGCAGTTTTTCCTTTAAGACTATTAAGGTCTTTTATCATTTCTTTAAGAATGTTTGTAATTCATTCATAATGATAGATATAACAGACTATTTTTCAGTTAAATGCTACCTACAATCGGAAACCAGTCAGGTCTGTAGGGATCTTCATGGAACCGTGCATAATAATCACCTTTCATTTCATAATATTGTTCGTACTTAGCCATCTTTTCTTCATCCAGTTCAACACCAAGTCCGGGTCCTGATGGTACTTTAATGCAGCCGTTTTGGTATTTCATCAGTCCGCCTTTAATAATGTCATCAGTTAAATAGTGGTAATGAGCATCACCGGCAAATGTCATAGTTGGAATGGTTGAAGCAGTATGGATCATGGCAGCAAGTTCAATTCCAAATTCAGCACCGCTGTGCATTGAAACTCCAAGGTTAAATGTTCTGCAGACAGCTACGAGATCTTTAACACCCTTAGGTCCTTCCCAATAATGAAGATCGGTAAGAACAACATCTACGGCTCCCATACGTATAGCAGGTCCAAGATCGTCAAATTTATTGGGGTACATATTGGTTGCAATTGGTATTCTGACCTGTTTGCGAACAGCTGCATTACCTTCCAAACCCCAGGATGGATCTTCAAAGTATTCGATATTCAATTCTTCCATCATTTTACCCATTTTGACAGCTGTTGTAACAGACCAGACTCCATTGGGATCAATACGCAGACCAAAGTCTTCGCCAAGATTTTTTCTGCATAACTGAAGCACTTTTACTTCTTCACGGGGAGCCATAACCCCTGCTTTCAGTTTCATTGCATTTACTCCCAATTCTTCATGAAGCTGAGTACAAAAATCAGCCATGTCTTCAGCACATTTGTCATGTCCACCGCCCGGGCGATCGTAACGCCAGAAGAGGTATGCAATAAAAGGAATTTTATCACGTAAACTGCCACCGAGCAAATCGCTTACAGGGCGGTTTAACACTTTTCCCTGAATATCTAAACATGCTATCTCTATTGCAGCATATAAACGAGCATTTGAGAGATAATAAATACTGCGTAAAACTTTCTGTTTGATAATTTCCAGGTGAAAAGGATCAAGTCCTAAAATCCGGGGTTTTAATTTTGCAAAAGCACCTCTCTGATCACCACCGCCAATTTCACCCAGTCCGATTATACCCTCATCAGTTACAACTTCAATTATTGTACGAAGTAAATATCCGGGATGAACTCCGGTATTGTGTCTTAATTGTGCGTTTAACGGAATAGCAACTGTGCGGGCTTTTAAATCAATTATCTTCATGATTTTAATATATGTTAATGTTAATTTTTATTTTAGCAACAGATATTCTTTTTTGATTATATATATTAACTATTATTCGTTTAATGATTGCTTTATATTAAGTTCTTTCATTATCTGGTCTGCGGAAAAGGGCAACTCTTTAAAAATGTTTTCCTGCATCTCTTCTGTGAATCTGATTTTAGGAAGATATACCCCCAGACTGGCGATAACCTTATCTTTTTTGAAAACAGGGACAGCGACACCCATAATTCCTGATTTGGCTAGATGCACGGCAATTTGTTTCTTTTTGATTTTATTAAGTTCGTTAAAGAAATCCTCTTCATCTTCTATCTCAGGCCAGCTATCCTCATCAGGTAAACCGTATTTCTTAACATACGCTTTTTGCTCAGAATTGGTCATGCAGGCCAGCATAACTCTTCCGGTAGATGTTCTGTAGACTTCCTTTTCTTCGCGATTGGCAACTCTTAATTCATGGGTGGTCATCTCTTCATGTAAAAGTATACGCTTATTGTTTTGTATGATTGCAATAATAATCCCTTCATTTAATTTATTCCGGAGTGCTTTCATTGGTTCAATGGAAACTTTTAGCAACTCTTCCTTTAAAGGAAAATTTCCTGTAAGCTGGTATACATTGGGGCCGAGCCAGTAACCTCCCCTTTTACCAAATTGTGCAAGATATCCCCTGGCCATCAGTGTTTTAATAATGTTGGCACATGTACTATGATTTAATCCCAGATTATCAGCTATTTCGCTTAAGCTATATTCTTTGTTTTTCCCTTTTGAAATAAATTCCAGTATATCAAAAGCCCTGTTCAATACCTGTATCATCTTTCGTCCATTAACAATTTTAATGTTTTAAAACGATTAATTATACAAATATATATTTTATAATGTTAAATGCAAAATTATTTATATGGAATTTTTTTGACTTGCAGCAATTGATATTTTTATTTAAATCTTAAATATATTAAAATATCATACTGTATTTGAATCATTTAGAAAATTCTTTTGAAATTATTAAAAAATTCAGACAACTTGCTATTGTAAAATTATGTTTTACATTGTAAATTTATTTTTGATTTCAATATCATATTATTTAACTTTGATTACAATTTTTTCCTATTTACTAACTAATTCAACTTTTTGACCATGAATAATAAAGTAATGCAACTTTTTTTGTTCATTTTATCTGTTACCTGGATAACCGTTTCTTGCCAAACATCTCAGGGTACAGTGCAATTAAACGAACAAAAAGCCAGAACAGCGCCTGATTGGATAATGAATGGGGTAATGTATCAGATACAGCCGCGTGCCTTTACTCCAGAAGGAACTCTTAAGGCAGCCATCGCCCGTCTGCCGAAAGTAGCCGAATTAGGGGTCAATATAATATATATATGTCCTGTATTTATTGCAGATGACGATATGGACCAGACTTTCTGGAGTCCCCGACAGAAAGCTTCTGGTATGAATAACCCGCGTAATCCTTACAGGATGAAGGATTTCTATCATGTTGATCCGGAATATGGAACTGACAATGATCTGAAAACCTTCATAGCCGAGATTCACAGGCTGGGTATGCGTGTGATGTTAGACATGGTCTACCTCCATTGCGGACCAACTGCTGTTTTTCTAAAGGATCATCCTGACTTTATTAAACGAGACAAAGAGGGAAAGGCAGTCAACGCAGCCTGGAAGTTTCCTGCACTTAATTTCGACAATACGGAACTCCGTGAATATCTCTGGAAGAATATGGAGTATTGGGTTAAGGATTTTGATGTGGATGGATTCAGGTGCGATGTTGCCAGCGGAATTCCTCTTGACTTTTGGGAAAAAGGGCGCGCCCGTCTGGAAAAAATCCGTCCGGATGTTGCAATGCTGGCTGAAAGCGAACGTGTTGGGGATCAGGTTAAGGCGTTTGACCTGAACTATGGCTTCACCTGGTTTGGTTCGATAAAACGTGTTTATGAAAAAGGTGAACCAACTTCGAATCTTCGTATGACCTGGGAGAAAATGGCGGCAGAAAATCCACAGGGAGCCAGATTCATCCGATACACAGATAATCATGATATAGCCAACGACGCATGGACAAACCGCATCGAAAAGGTGTGGGGCCAAAAGGGTGTTAACGCCGCACTGGTGATGAACTTCACACTCGATGGGGTACCATTCCTGTACAACGGCCAGGAGGTTGCCGACACAGCCCGCCACAGCATCTTCGGAAGACTTCCTGTCGATTGGGCAAACGGTGATACTCCTGCCGGAAAGGAGCGTTTCGCCTTCTGTCAAAAACTGAGTGCTTTGCGTCATAAGGAGCCGGCACTTACTCATGGTTCACTGACATGGATTGATAATGATGCCCCAGATGCTGTTCTTTCCTTCCAACGGACATTAAAAAGCGACCGGATTCTGACGGTCGTGAATCTGTCTAATAAATCTGTAAATGTTAAATTTAAGGGGGTTTCTGAAGCAAATGGTAAATCGTTTAAGTCACTTTTGGATGAGGGTGTAAATGGCGACATTAAGACAGGATTCAGGTTACAACCATATAGTTTTTGGATTGGGAAAGTGAAAAACGAAAAATAAGACAAGGATTAAATAAAACTTTTTACGTTAAAAAAATCTTTTGACTCTCTTATTTAAAGATTTATGTAATTCCCGATAATCATTAAATTGATAAATCATGAAAAAATATTCAAACCATACATTAAATGTTTGGCAGCTTGTAAAAATGATAAAAAAAAGAACGTTCATAGTATGGCATGCAGCATGCATATTTCTTTTTAGCCTGTTTTTATCTGGATGTAACCAATCGCCAAAGGTTAATAACTTTCCTCCCTTATTTCCGTTTCTGATTTCTTACGACGGACCTGATAATGCATCAAGCATGTCACATCTGATCGACACTCCTGCCGGGAAACATGGTTTTATACGGGTAGAGAACGGAAGGTTTGTAAATGACGCTGGCCCAGTCAGACTTAATGCAACTAATCTCACAGGCCCGGCCAACTTTCCAACCCATGGCCAGGCCGACAGTCTCGCAGCCAGACTTGCCAGGTTCGGGATAAACTGTGTCCGGTTGCATTACATGGATTCTCCCTATGGAAATTTTTTGCACAGGGAAGAACCAGGTATCATTGCTGAAGATTCTAAAACTCAACGCAACCTTGATCCATCGCAAATGGATAAACTCGATTACCTGATATCAGTTTTTAAAAAACGTGGAATTTATGTTGATATCAACCTGCATGTTGCCCGCTGGTGGGATGATCGTGATGGCTTTTCCGGTAAGGATAAGAGACCTGCTTTTGATAAAGGCCTTGATAATTTTGAACCCCGGATGATAGAACTTCAAAAAGAATACGCCCGCAAACTGTTGACTCATGTCAATCCATTTACCGGACTGGCATATACCGAGGATCCGTGTGTGGCAGTAGTAGAAATAAATAATGAAAATGCGCTTTTTAATCAATATCATGGTGGTGCTATTGACCAGCTTCCTGATCCATATGCTTCTGAATTTCGCTGGCAATGGAATAAATGGCTGCATAACAAATACAAAACAACTGCCGGGCTAATAAAATCGTGGAAATCAGATACCACGACTATCGGGAGAAATATAAATTCTAAAAATAAATCTGTTCAGCAGATATTTCTTGATGGATCCATGAGTATAGAAAATGGTACCATTCCGACAATAAAAGCCGGCAGTGTGGTATTATCGCAGGCGAAAAAGGATTTTTACCAGTTTCTGGTCGATACAGAACATGCCTATTGGTTCGGTTTTTATAATTTCCTCAAGAAAGATCTGAAAGTCAGATCAGTAATTTCAGGGACTCAGCTTGGATATAGTCCTCCGTCTGTTCAGGCAGAACTTGATTACATCGACAGCCACTCTTACTGGTGTCATCCGAGCCCGGTAAATCCAGACTGGAGAATTGTAAATAAATCAATGGTAAATTCCATGACTTGCATACAGGGATTAGCTGCCCAGCGGATTATGGGCAAACCGTATACGGTCAGTGAGTATAATCACCCGTTCCCTATTCAGTATGGCGCTGAAGGTCAGCCAATGCTTCGTGCTTACGGCCGGTTTCAGGGATGGGACGGTGTATTCGAGTATACATATAACCATCAATCAGATTTCGAACCTGAAGACAACAATTACTTTTTCAGTATTATTGCCAGAACAGATGTTTTGGCTCATCTTCAGGCCTGTGCAGCAATATTCCTCCGTGGTGATGTCCGGGAGGGGAAATCAACAATTGCAGCTCCGATTGATTATTCAAGATACTTCGATAACCTGATTAAGACAAACCAGGTTGGAGCAAATATTAAAACTGCCGGCTTCGATATTAGGCAAACTATGCTTCACAAAACAGTAGTAGATTTAACAGGCAAATCCGGAACCGATACTGCTTCTGTTGAAAAAATCCCATCTGCTCAGAAAATCTTTATAAGTGATACAGATGAACTGACATGGAACATAGAACAAGCTGATGCCGGATATTTTACTGTCAATACACCTAACACAAAATTATTTACCGGATTTCCGAAAAACCGCAAAATCATATTGGATAATGTCACTCTTGCAATCGGAAAGACACGTCTGGGATGGGCGACTGTTTCTCTTGTATCGCGTAACGCCACAGGATTTGGAGAGTCTGGAAATCCCTCCAGCATTCTTCTGGCTGCCACAGGAATATCTGAAAACAAAGATATGTCTATCGAATCATTTAATGATGATAAGATAATTCTCAGCAAATGGGGAGAAGGACCTGTATATGTAGAAGGTGTACCTGCAGAAGTGACTCTACCGGCAGATCGGGATAAAACAAAGTGTTATTCGCTTGACCCTTCCGGAAACCGGATGAAAGAAATTCCCGTCGGAAAAGCAAAGGGCGGAGGTTCGAAGATTGTTCTGAAGCCTGAGTATGAGACCATCTGGTACGAGATTGAGATACAATAGAGATAAAAATTAAAGGAAACCTATGGGTGGTTGATTTGAAAGGTAGATGTTTAAGCAGGTTATCCAATAATGAATTGGTACGTATACCGGCAGATGGCGCTCCTGACGGAATGACTATTGATAACCAGAACAGATTATGGATATACGATCCACTTCAAAAGGCAATATATTAATAATAAAAAACATAATTAATCCATTTACAATGAGAAAGAAAATTTTCGTATTATCTGTATTTGTGTTTTTTGTTGGTCATTTACAGGCCCAGGTACTGAAAATTGACCAAAAGCAGGTGTCTTCTTCACAAAGAGAGGCGGAGAACAAGGTAATGAGCGAAGCTTACTGGCAACTTTGGAACCCGGAGGTTCAGGCAAAAATCGACAGGGATATTGATCAGAACCGGAAAGCCGATGCAGTTTGTTTGTTAAAAGGAGTGCCTGCCGGTACAAACGTTAAGGTCGAACAGATTTCACACGATTTTATTTTTGGTGCACACATATTCAATTTCAATCAATTGGGTACAACGGAACGTAACAGAAAATATAAAGAACTTTATGGAACACTGTTCAATTCTGCTACTATTTCTTTTTATTGGAAGAAGTTTGAGATGGAACCAAACCGGCTTCGTTTCAGGGAAGAATATTGGGATACGGAAGCCTATTGGAATAGTGTTCAGGATCCAAAAAAAGAACCACACTGGAGACGTCCGGCATCCGATCCGGTTGTCGAATTTTGTGAAAGTAAAGGTATCCGTCTGCATGGTCACACGATTATCTGGGGCAACCGTAAATGGCAATTCCCTGAATGGCTATTTGAACAATGTTGCCCTGAGGAAGAAAAAGAAAAGATCAATAGCTTAAGCAAAGAAGAACTGAATAAACTGACTCCTTCGCAGATTGAAAAACTTGCACCAGTTTATTTTAAAGAGTTGAAACGACTCTTTGAAAAACGGGTGACAGATCTTGCGAATTATTATGGAGGACGTCTTAATAGTTGGGACGTGGTTAATGAAAGTTCTGTTGACTTTCATGGGAATTGTGTAACCGGTGATGCCGTATGCAAAAGTGCCTATGGACTAATGCCAGGCGACTACACATATCAGACATTTAAAACAGCTGACATTGTTTTCCCTAAAAGTGTAAAATTAAACATCAACGACTATTCGAATAATGACAATTACGTTAATCAGGTAAAAGATCTGCTGGAACATGGATGCCGTATCGATATTATGGGATCGCAGATGCATCTGTTCAATCCACAACAGTGTTTAGATATTGCAGCAGGTAAACCAATAGAGTCCCCACAGAAGGTTTGGGACAAGATGGCGACGATTTCTAAAGCTGGCTTGCCAATTCATCTGAGTGAGATCACTATTACGGCTCCCGGTGACGATGAACGCGGACGCGAGATACAGGCAGTTGTTGCCCGGAACCTCTACAGACTATGGTTCAGCATAAAACCGATGATGGGAATTACATGGTGGAATGTGGTTGATGATTGCGGAGCACCAGGAGAACCTACAACCTCAGGCCTTTTTACACGAAATATGGAACCTAAGCCATCATTTTATGCGTTGGATCAGCTGATCAATAATGAATGGAAAACCAATATCACTATCATTGCCGATAAAAGTGGTACTATGAAATTCCGTGGTTTCAAGGGCCGCTATCGGGTGAGTTGGATGGATAAGTCGGGAAAAGAGCAACAGTCGGAATTTTACCTGAAGCAGGACGGTGATGGTATTAAGTAAAATAAATGATATTGATTTGCATGGAATTTTTGCGGATTTTTGTCTGCAAGAGAGAAAATGAGCGGATTTTTGAAAGAGGATTTCGGGATTAGAAAGTTCTCTTAAACCATTTATTTTTAAATTTACAACTAAACGGATAATTCGTGAAATTAACATGAGATTCTTCGCTTCGCTCAGAATCTCATATTTTTAGTCGGACAGTATTGATTTAAATTATATTTTAATGAAACCACGGATGAAAAGAAAATTATTTGGATTATTAATTATTACATTGATATTTAGTTATATACATACTAAAGCGGCAAGACTGCCTGAACAACAACAACAACAACAACAACAACAACAACAACAACAACAACAACAACAAAGAAAGGATAGTGAGAAAGATAGTGCGGTTATGAGTAAAACCTATCTGACGTTTTGGGGTCCTGAGGTTCAGGCCAGGATTGACAGGGACATTAATCAGAATCGAAAAGCAGACGCTGTTTGCTATCTAAAGGATGTCCGCAAAGGTACAGAAGTAAAAATTGAGCAAATGAACCACCTTTTTCTGTTTGGTGGAAATATCTTTTTGTTCGATGACCTGAAGAGTAAGGAAAAGAATGAGCGGTATGAAAGCACTTTTGGCTCTCTGTTTAATGCAGCCACTGTACCTTTTTACTGGAGAACTCTGGAACCAGAGCAAGGTAAACCAAGATATGAAGCCGGCAGTTCATATGAATACCGGCGTCCGGCGCCTGATCCCGTGGTAGCATTTTGTGAATCCAGGGGTATTAATATGAACGGTCATGCAATTATCTATGGCATGCGGCGTTGGGGACATCCAACATGGATGCCCGAGAACCGCAAGGAGATGGAGCCGCTTTTCGAGGCACATGTACGCGATCTGGCCACCCGTTACAAAGGGCGTATTCAGCGATGGGATGTGGTTAATGAATCCATCGATCAGGCCAACCGTGGCATAATGCCAGATGATTATACCTTTAAGACTTTTTCCTGGGCTATGCGGTATTTTCCCGATTCGGTTCAATTCAATATTAACGATTGCGACATGCACTCGGGACCTTCCCGTCGTTATGTTGAGATCATACGCGATTTAACAGATCGCGGTATTCGTATCAACAATGTAGGCGTACAGATGCATATTTTCAATCCTGAAGAGTCGCGTAAAATTGCAAACGGTGCGGATATTCTGACCCCTGAAAAAATCTATGCAATTCTTGATTGTCTCAATGATGCCGGGAAACCGGTTCATATCAGTGAAGTGACAGTCAGTGCACCCGATGAGACAGCGGGCGGTTTGGAAATTCAGGCAGAGATCACCAGAAATCTCTACCGTCTCTGGTTCAGCTACCCAACAGTAATGGGTATTACCTGGTGGAACGTCGTGGATGGGGGCGCTGCGCCTGGAGAACCGTCATTCTCAGGATTATATGACAAAGAACTGAATCCCAAACCAGCATATAACATACTCGATACGCTTATTAACCACGAATGGAAAACCAACCTGAGTATAAAAGCTGATGAAAACGGTTTTATCAGATTCCGTGGTTTCAAAGGTAACTATCGGGTGAGGTGGAAGGACAAGTCGGGTAAAGAGCAAAGTGCTGAATTTTATCTGAAGAAGGATGGTGACGGCTTCTGATTGGCTACGGTTCCCCGCTTTCTTTCGAAACTACATTATCCTTAATAATTATTTCAGAGTTTCATCAGCCATATCCATAAACCAATTCCAGTCTTTCAACAGCATGTTATGGATCCCGTCTCTGATATGAAAAGCTACCCTGCCACTCTTTACCTGTTTATTAAGCGGAGGCATGGTTTCAGGAATATCAGAGTTGGTCCTTAAGAGGTTATAAACAGGTAGTGCATTATAAAGCGAAAGATATGACCCGCGGGGATCGCCCCAAAGATCTTCGCTTGCACAGGCAACATAAAGAGGCCTAGGCGCGATCAGGGCTAAAAGCATATGCATGTCGACCGGAAGAGTATCTTCATTATTATTGTACTTTTTATAATTGGTACAGAACCAGTGTGGAAAATTAGTATTTATCCTGCTGACTGTTTCCCCGAACCGGCGCCGGGCCAAAGCAGCTCCTGAACATCCCGATTCATTAGATACTACCATGGCAAAGCGGGGATCCTCCGCGCCTGCCCATAAAGCGGTTTTTCCACCCCGGGAATGGCCAACCACCGCTATCTTATTTCCGGCAATGTCTTTATCAGTAACCAGATAATCAAGACAACGGCTTGCCCCCCATGCCCATGCAGCTATGGTCCCCCATGCATCATCAGGGCGAGGATACTTATCAAGTATGCCATGAATCCCATTCTTAAAATCGTCAAAATTATCCGGATCAACATCTGCATTATAAAAAACTGCAATACCATAACCACGTGCAATAACCTCCTCTGCAGGCCAGAATTCACTCTTTACCTTCCGTGAAGGATCAGTATTCACTGCTCCCCTGTTGTCGATAAGGAGAAATGCAGGAACAGGTCTCTTCGCATTGTTCGGAGTAAAAAGTGTGAGGTGTATGACTAGTGATTTACCTCCCGTGGAAATTGTGATTTCAACCTGTTTCAATGTAGCAGTTCCACCCATTGCATACTTATCCATATTGACCACTTTGAAACTCTTCTCACATGGAGTTTCAGGTACTCTTCCAAAAACATTTTCCCTGAAAAGTTCAAGTATTTCAGGACGCCGGACCTTATTCCACAGACGGGCTGAAGTCACTTCCCTCCCATCCATTGTCGCCAGAACGTCAGGTAAATTGTATGCTGGAACTTTTTCTTCATAATAGTTAACCTCCGGCCTTGCCTTCGTCAGAGCTTCTATAGTTTCTTTTGATGCCTGCCATCCTTCATGTGTCTGTGCCAATAAGCCGGATGGAATAAAATCTATTGCAAATAACAGCAATAATGATAATTGAAAAAGCTTTCTTAATAAGTTCATACTTGTTTGATTTTTTTAGAGTTTATTTTTTTATAGCTGCACAAATAATATTATTCACCAAACCTGAAATACAATGTACCTTGTAATGGTTCTTTGTTTCGGCTGGCAGTGTAAATGTACAGTATTATGAAGTTTGACAGCATACAGAACTCCTGCCGATAATATCAAAAGAGTATTTCACATTCAATAATTTTTCTGTCTGAGACTTTATTTCTATATTGTGCAAATCCGCTAAATTTCAAATTTAAACAAAGAATTTTTATGTTAAAGGATTTCAGACATAAAGATATAGAAGAGGTATTTAAAACTTCTATTGTACAACAGACAGCATACTGGTCAAAAGTAAAAAAAGAATTGGGTGCCCGTTCCATCGCCTGCAATTTTAAAGTCAGAAGCTCTGATATTTATGATTGTTCTCAAAAAGACAGAAATATTATTGCTGACATATTAGTGATCATTAAACAAATTAATTATAAATACTCTATAGCATATGTTCCCTATGGCCCAGAGATTGAGCCAGGGACCCGGAATCAGGGAGTTTTTCTCGAGGAGTTATCGGAATGTTTGCGTCGGTTTTTGCCGAAAGATTGTATTATGATAAGATATGACCTGTCGTGGGAATCGTTATGGGCAAAAGAAGCCGATTTTTATGACTGTAACGGATTCTGGACCGGTCCGCCTGATAATGTGTTCCAGGAATATCGTTTTAATTTTAATACTGTCAACTGGAACTTTAAAAAAACCATATCCAATATATTGCCATCAAACACAATATTTCTGGATCTTACAAAGGACCTGGCAGGTATAAAAGGATCAATGAAGCCAAAGACAAGATACAATATTGAGTTGTCAGCCAGAAAAGGTGTGTCGGTGAAGATAGCTGGCATTGATAATCTTGAAACATGGTACAAATTGTATAAAGAAACTGCATCCAGAAACAGATTCTTTTTGCACGGTATGGATTATTTTAAAGCAGTATTGACTATTCGTGCAAACAATACCCAGTCACCGGCTGAAGTGCTTTTATTAATTGCCGATGTTAATAACATGCCACTTTCTGCGATGTTTTTGGTTATTACCGGGAACAGAGGTACATATCTATATGGGGCGTCTGCATCTCATCATAAAAACTTAATGGCTTCCTATGCGCTTCAGTGGAAAGCAATTGAAACTGCTAAAGAAAAAGGGTGCACAGAATATGATATGTTTGGAGTTGCACCAAATCCCGACCCTTCACATCCTTTGTTCGGATTATACAGATTCAAAGCTGGATTCGGAGGTAAGATATATCATACAATGGGCTGTTGGGACTACCCTATTCAGCCTGAAATCTATAAATATTTTACAGCAGTGGAACTTAAAAGCCAGGGATTCCATCTAAACTGAATTTAAGATTATCATATTTCAAAACAGCAGCTAAATCACCTCAGATAGTTGCCTTACAAGTAATTGTTTATTATCTTTATATTTTATAACATTTAATATCAATATATTATGAACCAGATCATTTTGAGCAAATTGGATTTTTCAAGAATTGTGGATAGTATTAAAGAAGCTAAACGCACGAATTCAGTAAGTGCTTCAGAGGCTGAAAAACTGCTCAATGAATTAAGTTCAGCCAAAGTAGTTGAACCACAGGAAATCCCTGTTGATGTTGTAACTATGAATTCTATTGTAAAAATCAGTTTTTTAAACACTAATAAAGAGGTGCGGTTTCAGATAGTTTATCCCAACCAGGCAAATATCAAAGAAAATAAAATATCAATTTTTTCACCAATAGCCACAGCCTTAATAGGTTTTAAAGCAGGTGACGAAATTGAATGGATCGTACCTTCAGGTCTTACCAGAATAAGAATAGACGAAATATTATATCAGCCTGAAGCTGCCGGAGATTTCCATTTGTAATATTGCGATCTTTATATTGATCTTTTTCTGATAACCCACGATAATTTAAGATGCAAAATCTGAATCCATTAATGCAGAATATATCTTATAATCAGGTCTTTGACAATACTTAACAAGCGATATTCCTGGCTTTAATGTGAAATTTGAAAATCCTGACAAATGCAATATGAGAATTCAATAAAAGGTTTGTGGCTGGTTGAAATAACTTCCGGGAAATAACGGACATATATCAGTTTCAGTTATGGCTGACTTTGAGTATTTAACAATCAGAGCAGACTAAAGAAATTTAATATATATTTATAAGCTTTAAAATTGAAAGATGAAAAAAGATACCATAAAGATTTTACTGATTTGTTCTTTCAGTTTTGTAGTAGCTTCAATCGCTGAAGCAGTGCCTGAAACAGATTTTAACTACACCGGAAACTCTAATAGCACAAGTGATTCTTCAATCTTACTGCAGGTAAGCAACAATTATCTTCGAATCGATTTTATAAGTCCATCCGTATTCCGCATACGCATGAACAGCATAGACGCATTTCCGGATGGAGGGATGGTACGATACGGAATAGTTAGTACCAGGTGTCAGCATCATAAGGTTATAAAAAGCAATAAAGGAAGTAATGTGGAATTTTCTACCGATAGCGCCAGAATTGTAGTTAATAAGAAAGATGGCAGAATTCAACTGTTTGGAGCTAACGGCAATCTATTGACTCAGAACGATCAACCCCCAAAAGCAAGCTCAGAACAAGGATTCTATCTGTCATTTGGCCTTGTCCAGAATGAAAGGCTTTATGGTCTGGGTGATGAAACCAGGGACCGTATTCAGAAAAGAGGACATAAAAACCGGATGGTCGTTATGAATGTTGCTTCGTATGTTCCAATACCATTCGTCATGAGTGACCATGGCTGGGGAGTATTTCTAAATACGACAATGTATCACTCTTTCGACGCTGGAGCTACAATTATAAACCGTCTGTCATTTAATGCTGACCATGGTATCATAGACTACTTTCTTATCGCGGGAAGCTCCATGCCGGATATTCTTGATAAATATACCGACATTACAGGAAAACCGACACTCCTTCCCAAATGGGGTTATGGTCTCACATTTATCTGCGATGAGCGGGAAGTCAGGGCAAGGGATATGCTTTATGAGGCATATGAATTCAGACGGCAGGAAATACCTTGTGATGTTATAGGACTTGAGCCTGACTGGATGGAAAAACATTATGACTTTTCATTAGATAAACAGTGGAGCAAAGAACGATTTGATATACCATTCTGGCTCAAAGGAAAGAATTACGGAACATTTGACGCTGCATTGAAGAATTTGAACTTTAAACTCAGCTTATGGCTCTGCTGTGATTACGACTTAAGCGAATATGAAGAGATGCAGCTTAATAACGGAAAACTAAAAACAAATAATACTTTTGAAACAGGATCGTTCGAACAGGACTTGTTCCACGACCCTCATTTTATCCCTGTATATTTTGATAAACTTCATAAACCAGGGGTCCCATGGTTCGAACATCTGAAAAAATTTGTAGATGACGGGGCTTCTGCATTTAAACTTGACGGATCAAATCAGATCTGTTTTCACCCCGACCGAAAATGGAAGAATGGAATGGAAGATTACGAAATGCATAACCTTTACCCACTTATCTATAACAAACAAATGAGTCTGGGATTCAGGGAATATACCGGCAGAAGATCAATGATATATACGGCAGGAGGTTATGCAGGCATCCAGCGTTACTCTGCAACATGGGCCGGCGATACAGGTGGAGATAAGGGAACGTTGATTTCTCTTCTAAATCACGGACTATCAGGCCATTCCAACGTCTGTACAGATATGGAGACCTCCACAAAATCAGGTATTCACTATGGATTCTTCCAGGCGATCTCAGAAGTGTTGGGCTGGCAGATGTTTGTCGAGCCATGGTTCCTTGGCAAAGAAAAGGCTTCTATGTTTAAAGAATATGCGAATCTCCGCTATAAACTTATCCCTTACATTTATTCAATGGCTCATCTGGCAGCAGAAAAAGCTATGCCTATTATGCGGGCGATGCCATTAATGTACCCCGAAGATCTTAAATGTGATAAATTTGAGCACCAGTATATGTTTGGCGATGCATTTCTTGTATCGGCTTTCGATTCCACTGTATATTTACCTGAAGGAGAATGGATCGATTACTGGACAGGAAAAAGACTGAAAGGAAATCAGGAAATAAATGCCGTATTTCCTGAAAATAAAGGTGGTCCTCTCTTTATTAAAGCCGGAGCCATCGTTCCAACTCAGGCTGTAAAAGGCAGTATAGGAACTGAAACACCTGAGAACATAGTCTGGGAAATATTTCCGAAAGGTTATTCAAAATTCACCTTGTTTGAAGATGACGGAGAAAGTTACAAATACCTCGAAGGCAGTATTGCAAGAACAGTCCTGGAATGTCATGAGAGCAGTGATGACATAAGTATTGTAATTCATCCAAGGGTCGGATCATATGATAATATGCCTCAAAAAAGGACTCATACTATTAAGATCTTCTATCCGGGGAAATTAGTCCCGAAAAATGAAAACATCACTTTTAGTTTTGACGAAAAAACAAACATTCTGACTATCAATAGCATTCCTGAAAACAGTAAAGAAATTAATATTCTCCTGATAAAACAATAAAAGAGTAAAAACTTAAAACATCCGGATATGAAATTAAAAGCTATTATTCTTACCAGCATGTTTTCTATTACTCTTTTTACTTCCTGTAAAAAGGAGCATTATGAAGTACTTATTGAAGCTGAAAGCTTTAAAGATAAAGGAGGATGGGTAGTTGATCAGCAGTTTGTTGAACAGATGGGATCACCTTATCTTCTGGCACATGGACTTGGGAATCCTGTA
>JAJFVL010000069.1 GCA_021371855.1 Bacteroidales bacterium
TGGCAGTATTGCTGTTTGTCCATGAATAGCTCACTGTGCCCAATCCGGTGTTCGTAGTGGTGAAGTTTACTGTTCCTGTACCTCCCTTGCATACATATACATCAGCAGGTAAATTCACCTGACCCGTCGGGTTAACCGTTACAGTTACCGTGAAGGTCGAACCGGTGCAGGATGCAGTAACAGGTGTAACTGTATAAGTTGCTGTTGCAGTGGCGCTTGTTGTATTTGTAAGAGTCTGGCTGATGCTTGCCTGTGGTACTGCCTGTGCGCTTCCCCCGGTAATTGCTCCTGCAGGAGCAATAACAGGATTGGTCCAGGTATAGTTTGTGGAGGCCGGGACAACTCCGTTTGCCGGGTTGACAGGTGTAACCGAGAAGGCGGTTCCACTGCAGATAGTCGAGGTCATGGCCGTTATTGCCGGCATAGGGTGAACTGTCACACTTCTTGTTATTGCAGTTCCCGGACATGCTGTTATTCCAGGACCTTCGGGTGTTATTGTGTAAGTAACTGTTACATCGTCGTTATAGTTGTGGGTAAGAGTTTGGGTAAGAGCTTCTGTTTTATCACCATTGGCATCAGTAATTGATCCTCCGGCAGGAGCTGATGTCCATGAATATCCCGCGGCCGGCACAGAAGCAGCAGTATAAGTGAATTTAGTACTGCTTACTGTACTGTTCAGTGTAATGGTGGCTGCTGATCCGCTGCAGATTGGCTGAGTGGCAGGTACCGTTCCCGTAATATCGGGTATACCGGCAATATTAATTGTATAATTCACGGCAGGAGAGATACTATTCAGACATGCGTCAGTTACAGTTGCCAGAGTATAGGCATGAGCTCCGACGGAAAGTGCCGGAGGTGTAAGTGGTATATCCGACCCCGATGTATAACCCGTTACAGGAGAACCCGGGAATCCTGTGATAGTAAGTTTATAAGGAGGCGCTCCTCCGGTAATTACAGATTTAAGAGTACTGGCTGCTCCATAACATGCGTCACCGCTCCCTGTCAGGGTTGCCCCGGTTAATTCTGCACCAACAGTCACGGTAATACTTGTACCGACTGATTGAGCCGGACATCCGAAGTTGTCGGTAACAGAGGTAAGTGCATAAACATAAGTGCCGGTTGTAAGATTGCCTGTACTCTGGTTTGTACCGCTTACATAGTTGGTCCAGGGTGCCTGCGCTGCACCATCTTTGGTGTAATTCACTGTAAATGGTGAAGTACCGCCGGCCATTACGGCATTAATGTCGGCGGCTGAATTATTACATATACTTATATTGTCATGCAACTGGGCAAGTGTGAATTGCGGATGAACAGTTACCAGCAGATTTGAAGGGGTACCGGTACATGTCCCGTATGTCGGAGTGATCACATAAGTAACAACTACATCTGAAGAGTTTGTATTAATCAACGATTCATTTATTGAAGCAGTTGTTCCCGATCCTGCAGGATTTGATATCCCTGCAACGACAGCTCTTGACCATGCAAAGGTACATCCGGCTGTCGAGCTTGTTGCTGTGTATCCGAGTGCGGCATTGCTGCATATTGTTTTTGTCAGGGCGCTGTTTATCACCGCTGTGGGATTCACTGTTATTGTGAATGTCTTTGTTGATCCTGAGCAACCTGTACCTCCGTTGGTAAAAGTTGGTGTTACAACAATGGTACCGGTTACCGGACTTGTTGTGGTGTTTGTTGAAGTAAAAGAGATATCACCGTTTCCGGTTGCCGGAAGCCCGATTGAGGTGTTGGTATTGGTCCAGGAATATGTTGTCGTTCCTCCGGTATTGTTTGTCGCAAACGATACTGCCGTCAGTGAGTTGTTGCAGACGGTCTTGTCTCCTGGGGCATTCACCTGTCCCAGCGGGTTGACTGTTATTGTAAAAGTCTTTGTGGGACCGGCACATCCGGTTCCGCCATAGGTATAAGTCGGTGTGACAACTATCGTACCGGTTATGGGTGCTGTTCCTGTATTGGTTGTTGTAAATGAAATATTCCCGGAGCCGGTCGCTCCAAGGCCGATGGAAGTGTTTGTGTTTGTCCAGGAATATGATGTAACTCCGGCCCCTCCATTGTTTGTTGAAAAGGTGACTGATGCTGTCGATCCCTTGCAAATCGCCTGATTAGCAGGCAGGTCAACCTGCCCTGTAGGATTGACATATATTTTAAATGTCTTCGTTGGTCCTGCACAGCTTGTTCCTCCGTTGGCAAAGGTTGGCGTGACGACAATGGTTCCGGAGATGGGGGTTGTTCCGGTATTGGTTGCTGTAAATGAAATATTTCCGGAGCCGGAAGCTGGCAACCCGATACCGGTATTTGTGTTGGTCCATGTATAGGTTGTCGAGCCGCCGCTGTTCCCCGTAGCAAAATTGACAGCTCCTGTAGTATTATTACAAACATAGAGATCAGCAGGCTGATTTACCTGTCCTGTGGGGTTAACTGTAATTGTGAATGTCTGCGCCGTTCCGGCACAACTTTTTGATCCGTTTACAAATGTCGGGGTTACTGTAACAGTGGCAGTTATGGGTGAAGTAGTTGAATTTGTCGCCGTGAATGAGGGTATATTGCCCGAACCGCTGGCACCAAGCCCTATGCTTGTTGTATTGTTGGTCCATGCATAAGATGTTGTTCCTCCGGTGCGGGTTGTAGTAAAGTTGACGGCAGCGGTTGCATCTCCGTTACAAACTACCTGGTCGGAAGGATCAACAACCTGCCCGAGAGGATTAACGGTAATGGTAAATGTTTTGGAAGTTCCGGGGCAGCTAACCCCTCCATTTGTATATGTGGGTGTAACTGTTATTGTCCCTGAAATAGGAGAATCCCCTGTATTGGTTGCAGTGAAAGAAATATTCCCCGAGCCGCTGGCAGGTCCTATGCCGGTATTGCTGTTTGTCCATGCATAAGTTCGCGTACCTCCTGTATTAATGGTTGAGAATGCCACTGCTGCTGTGCTTCCCCTGCAAACAACCAGATCTGCCGGTTGATTTACCTGTCCTGTCGGATTGACATAAATATAGAAAGTCTTGGTTGGACCTGTACAGCTGACAGATCCATTTGTGTATGTAGGAGTTACAACTATGGTAGCAGTTACCCTTGCTGTTCCTGTATTGACTGCCGTAAATGAATCAATGTTCCCGGTACCGCTTGATGCAAGACCAATAGATGTTGTATTATTTGTCCAGGAATATGTTGTTGTTCCATCTGTTCTGTTTGTTGAGAAATTAATTGCTGTTGTCGGATTTCCGTTGCAGACTGTCTGGTTCGATGGAGTGTTGACCTGGCCTGAAGGGTTAACTTTTATTGTAAAAGTCTGAGCTGTTCCTGCACAACCGACACCGTTATTTGTGAAGGTCGGTGTCACAGTTATTGTGGCAGTTACCTGTGCATTAGTTGTATTGGCAGCAGCAAATGATGCAATATTCCCGGTTCCATTTGCGGCAAGATTTATTGAAGTATTGTCGTTTGTCCACGAATAAGTGGTGGTACCTCCTGTGTTCCCTGTCGAAAAATTTATTGCGGTTGTAGCACCGCTGTTGCATACAACCTGATCAGTCGGGTCATTTACCTGTCCTGCCGGATTGACAGTTACGGTTAATGTGAATGGAGTGCCGGGGCAACCGTTAATGCTGGGTGTTATGATGTAATCAACATTAACAGGAGCTGTGGTGGTATTATCGAGCGACTCATCGATAAGGGCTGTTGTTCCGCTTCCGGCAGCATTTGATATACCAGTAACCACTGCTCTTGTCCAGGCAAAGGTACATCCGGCTGTAGCGCTTGTGGCAGTATACCCAAGGGCTGTAACATCGCAAACAGTTTTTGTGTTTGAGCTGTTGACCGTGACAATAGGATTAAGATTGGTGGTAAATGTCTGGCTGGCCGATGTACATACAGGAGTTGTCGTGTACCGGTTAACAATGCTTACAGTTTGTGATCCGACAGCATTGTTGGCAGTAACGGTTATCTGCTTTGTCCCCTGCCCTGCAGTGATGGTCCAACCCGAAGGTACTGTCCAGAAATATTCGGTGGCCCCTCCGTAAGTCATAACCGGAGGATCTGCCGTAACAGAAAAAATGTTACTTGTGGAATTTCTGCATACCTGGGTCGGCCCTGAGATTGCACCGGGTTGAGAAAGGTCTTCACGTATGGTAAGAGTAACCTTGGTGGAAGGGCTCATACATCCGATACCTGTTGAAGACTGGTCGGTGACCCAGAAATTATAAATACCGGGGTCGGTGTTTGTTGTTGCAAAAGATGTACTGGTTCCGACAACTGTTGCCAGCGCTGCATCGGAATACCATCTTATTGTTCCGACAGGTGTGCTTGTAACATAAAGAGTTCTGTCATCTCCATAACATATTGTTTTGTTTGCAACAGTAGGTGCAGGAGGCGATGCCACAACATATATTACTATTGAATCATATACTGCACTGCCATCCCACTCATTTGCAGAACTTGAATATGGGTTACATTTGTTCCAGTCTTTAAAATAGACATGCATTTTTTCTTTTGCCTTACATGTGGCCGGAATTGTAATAACATCACTCAGGGTATGAGGATTTGTTATAGGGTTCATTCCAGCTGTCGGTATATTAATAACCGGGGTATAATGACCGGCGCTTGTATTGGCGGTACCGGGGTATGTTCCGGTAATGGCAACATCCCCGGTGATAGTGTTCTCAACAGCCAGTGAGTTGGGATTGGCACCGTAAACAAACTGAATATTCCTGTCGCTGGAATTCATTTCCCCGGGAGGATAAGTTTTGAAAGTCTGATCACAATCCCAGATACCGGCATCACGTAATCTGATAAGAGTTTCGTTTCCTGCACAGACCTTTATTGTATCAGGGCTGCTGTCGGCGTTATTTACTAAAAGCTGCAAACCATTCCCATCCGGGTCATAGTCACGACCTGCCAAAAGAACATCCTTGGTTTCAGTCTGAGCCCCGACTGAAGCACAAGCCCCAGGGTTTGTTATTGTCAACCTAGCTTTCCTGTAACATGAATCATGTACTGTATAGGTATGTTGAATACCAAGACTTTCCCATCCGGGAAGAAGCACTCCTCCGGGGCCATCGTTATCATAAGTTGAAGTGTAAGTATAATTGGTTGCCGGCAGTCCGTCTCCCCATGAAATTGTAAAAGTGGCACCTGTTAATACGTTTGAATATTTTCCATCATATCCGCTATATGTATGTAGGGTATAAGTCTTTGTAGCGCCATCTCCATTCACACACCGGTCAGTATTATTAAAACCTGTCTCTACATATATTGAGGGACATAAGAGGGTTTTTTGTATTATTTTACTCACAGTAGTTAATGCCCCTGTAGAAATATCTTCCGCAACAACAAAAATTGTATATGTGTAATTAGGAGTCAAATTAGCTAATTCTCCGTATATTCTAGTTGTATAATTAGTCCCAGCAATACCT
Source organism: Bacteroidales bacterium (assembly GCA_021371855.1). GTDB lineage: Bacteria > Bacteroidota > Bacteroidia > Bacteroidales > VadinHA17 > LD21. The sequence goes on from JAJFVL010000069.1 coordinate 5,427, forward strand.
GAATATGTTATCTTATCGTTAGCTACTATTGAACCGGCTGGTAAAGTGAGAGTTCCCCAGCTCTTTACAACATTGTTTGTAGGAGTTAAAGCACTTTGATCACCTGGAAATAAAGCATAATATACGTTACTATTGCTATCAAGATTAAATGTAAAACCAAAACTCATTGGATAAGAAACTAAGGTCGGACCTGCATTCCAAACTGGTTGAGCGAATGTGCTTACTATTGTTAAAACAGAAAAAGAAAACAGGGTAAATAATTTTCTTGCTTTTATCTTAAGCATACTTTTAATTTCTGAAGTAGTTGACGTTGCCATGTCAGTTGTTTTGGTTATAATAAAAACAATAGCTATTACAGCTAGAATGAAGACTACAAGATAATAAAAAAGGTTGCACGATGATTGCTAAACAAAATTGGTAAACGGGGAGGGGATTTTACGGTGCGACGGTACGACGGTCCCGACGATCCCTCATACTTCGTGATGTCGGGATTTCGGCTTCGCCTCAATGCGACGGTATGACGGTGCGAGGGTACGAGGGTGCGACGGTTATATGTTTCTTACCTTCGAACCATCAAACCATCGAACCGTTGAACCATTGATTTTTCTTACCGTCGAACCATCGAACCGTCGAACCATTGATTTTTCTTACCGTTGAACCGTCGAACCATTGAACCGTCAAACCGTTTATTTCATATCTTTGAATTAAGTCTATATGCGTGGAATCGTATAGTCTAATTATCAAGTTTAACTAAAATCGCTGCATTATGGGAAATTTTCAAGAACTTAGGGTTTGGCAACTTGCCAAAGATCTTGCTGTTAAAATCTACAGACTCACAAAAACACCTGGCCTTTCAAAAGACTACGGACTTAAAGATCAGATACAAAGATCTGCCGTCAGTATTCCTGCAAATATTGCTGAGGGAGACGAATTGGATACAAATAAACAATCAGTCAGACATTTTTATATTGCTAAGGGTTCTGTAGCTGAATTGCAAACTCTTTTGATTATATCAAACGAGATTGATTATATCGATAAACAATCCCTGGATCTTCTTAATAATGAATGTAATATTATTTCTGTTATGCTTAACAAACTAATTAAGGTAAGAGGAGCAGAGTGATGGGGTGAGGGTGCGAGGGTCCCGACGATCCCTCATACTTCGTGATGTCGGGATTTCGGCTTCGCCTCAATGCGACGGTATGACGGTGCGAGGGTACGACGGTGCGACGGTGCGAGGGTACGACGGTGCGACGGTGAAAGGGTGCGATGGTACGACGGTGCGAGGGTACGACGGTGCGATGGTATGACGGCGCGACGGTATGACGGCGCGACGGTTATATGTTTCTTACCTTCGAACCATCAAACCATCGAACCGTCGAACCATTTATTTTTCTTACCGTCAAACCTTCGAACCGTCGAACCATTTATTTTTCTTACCGTCGAACCATTGATTTTTCTTACCGTCAAACCATTTATTTCATATCTTTGAATTAAGTCTATAAGACATTTCACTTTTCAATTTTTCGTTGTGTGCTGCCCAATTTTTGCCGGTTTTTGTTTAATCATTTTCTTCGTAGTAATAGGAGTAATCAATACCTTTCATAAACATTTCACGGTCATTTATTTTGGTGGTGAGTGCATTTTCCAAAAGTGTTTTTAGAACACTGCCTTTTGTTGGACTTAACATCATTGCGTTCATATAATCCCGCTTACTTATTTTGCTCCAATCGACGCTTTTTTTCAGGCGTTTTTTTAGCATCAAATCCAACCACATCCGGGCGCTTCTGCCGTTGCCTTCCATAAAGGGGTGTGCAATGTTCATTTCTACATATTTGTTGACAATTTCGTCAAAAGTAGTTTCGGGCAATGCTTCTATTTGCTTTAAAGTGTCGCCTAAAAAGTGTGATACTGCAAATTGAAAACCACCTTTTGAAATATTTTTTTGTCTGATTTGTCCCGCAAAATCATACAATCCTCCAAACAAATAAGCATGTATTTGTTGCAAACCTTTGGTTGTGCCAACTTCTATGCTGTTGATAAAAGAACTTTCAAACAAGGCATACGCTTTTATTTTGCTTTTTCCGTCTATACTTTCATCGCTGTATGTGAACCATTCTATAAAACGGTTTGCCTTTTTACCCGGGAATTTCTTACCTAAGGCAATAATACCGTTGTAATCCAACATATCGGTCAAATATCGTTTTCCGTCATTTGCTAAAAGTTTCAGTTGGGTAGTGGCACTAACCAACTCGTTGTTTTCTTTTTTCAATTTGGCCTTAAGATATTTCCAATAGTTACGGGTTTTGGTGTAGTCGTCCTGGTTGTTTAGTGCAGCTACAATATCCAACACACTAAACCACCACTTGGTGTTTTGCTCGTCCCAAACGGCTCTCACTTCACGGTCGTCAAAAAAACGTATGGATATTTTTGCACTATTCATATGAATGCTATCTATTCTGGTCTCTCAGTAATTATCCGTTTAAAGTTATAATATTTTTTGTCTTGTAGTTGCTGCCCACCAATTACAAATTACCAATCACCAGTCACCTTGCCCATGGTCACAAGTAACCCCCTTCCCAGCCCCAGTCCCGTCATATTCGACAGCCAATCCATGATGTTGAACGAACGGGAAGGAAACCACAGTTGAACCACCTCCGACACTGTGGCCAGCAATACCATGAGAAGGAAGAATTTCTGAGATGGCGCTAACGTGCGACAGATTGAGAGAGTGACAGGGCAAAGGCGCAATGGAGAAAGAGCGAATGGGGCAGAACGGCGCAATGGCGCAAAGGCGTAACGGCGCAACGGCGAAAGAGCGAAAGGGCGAAACGGCGCAACGGTCCCGACGATCCCTCATGCATCGGGATGCCGGGATTTAGGCTGCGCCTCAATGCGATGGTGCTATAGGAAATATATTTCTTCCCGTTGAGCCGTTGAACCGTTATGCCGTTGTGCCGTTCTTCAGTTGAGCCGTTGAACCGTTGAGCCGTTGAGCCGTTGAGCCGTTGAACCGTTATGCCGGATGGAACCCACACATTTGATAATTATATTCATAGGTAATTTTTAGGTAAATTCTTGTAAGCTCAACTATTGACTCGTTTTGATTGTATTAATAAATTAGCTCTTGCAAACATTCTGTTACTGTTTTGAAAATAAAAGTTAAACGACAAATATTCCTTAGTGGACTGATAAGATATCCTGCTGCCAAAATTATCAAAACGGGGGCAGATATATTCACTCCGTTCTCATTCGCACATAAATTCATGAGAGCCGGTTCAAAATATGCAAATGAACTTTGCTTGCAGTGCATATCCCTGTGCGGAGTCAATAAAGATATGTGCGAAAGGTTCGCAGACAGTTGCATACAGGGTATGAGAGTCTGCGGAAGAATCGCAGACATACGGGGAAAGGGAGTGAACAATATCAGACGAGACGTATGAGAATGCGATAGCGTCATAGATAAATGCGGAATTGTGGTAATGATTTGCATACACGATATAGAAGAGCGCCTGGAAAATGCAGGTAAGAGCGAAAGAGTTGTGGAAGAATGCGGAATTAATATTGACTGTCAACTAACAGCAGCACTTTAAGTAACTCTATTATAAACCTTTAATTTTAACGCTATGACAACTATCCAGGAAACCAGACTGAACATGTATCTTACAGTAAGGGATTTTCTTATTCAGAAAGAATCAATTACCAAAGATCTTCCAAATTTTGGAACTAATTTTAATATCCTTAAAGAGGCAATTAACGGTATCCAGTCTTTTGCAGAGCTTCAGAAGTCCGATAAAACAGGACTGGCCAGGCATAAAAACGAGCTCAGGGAAAAACTTACAACTCTCTCTCTTGATAATTCGAGAAAAATAACTGCCTTCGCAAAATTTTCAGACAATACTCTCCTTCACAGTGAGGTAAAGTTCACTGCTTCTTCTCTTTCAAAAGCGACAGATACAGGTTTAAAAGATTATGCCCAGATCGTTTATGATAAAGCCCAGGTAAACATAGAAGCTCTTCCATTGTATGGTATAACTCCGGATACTCAAAAGATATTTCTTGAAACTATTACCGCCTATAATGAATCCATTTCAAAACCCAGGTTGGGATTGACTGAAAAGAGCCAGGCTACAAAACAGCTTGTCAAACTTTTTGACACTGCTGATTTAATGATCGAAAATATAGATCTCGCGGTTGAAATAATCCGGCTTAACCAGACCGATTTCTATAACGGATATAAAACAGCGAGGAAAATAGTCGAAACCAGCGCCGGTTATCTTACGTTAAAAGCCCTTGCAACTGATAAGAAAAACGGAGAACCCGTCCGGGGAGCAATATTTACATTTAAGATTGCTGAAGGGAACCTGAAAGCCGGAAACGTGAATGGGGAAATTGTAAAAAAGACGGCTGAAAAAGGAAGATTCCATATTAAGAATATGCCGGCCGGGACATACCAGGTTGTAATCACTAAACCGGGTTATTCGGACAAAACTGAAAAGGTGATTGTTTCCGGCAATGAGATGACTGACCTGAGGGTGGAAATGGAGAAAATATAATCATATTAAAACCCACATGATTGAACACAATCACAAATACGCATAAATATAATTTTCAATCATGTGCGGTTCCATCATACCATTAAAATAAAAATTATATTATGATGAAATCAAAGCTTGGAACATTAGATATCCGGGATATCCTCCACGGAATTATTATGGCCTTTCTGACAACATTACTGACTGGGATAATCGATACGCTTCAAAAAGGAGCTGTTTTTGACTGGCCTTCAGTCAGGCTAATGTTGATAGCCGGTATAAGTGCAGCACTTTCTTATCTGCTGAAATGTCTTGCCTCCAATTCGAACAATCAGTTGTTTACAAGGGAACCTGTATGATGAAAAAGGGATTTAATAATAGAAAGATCCGGACACAACTTCAGTACATAAACTAAACATTAAATCTTATGAAAAAAACAATTGTTTTATTAATTGAGGCTTTGGCAATCGGGTTGCTATATGGCTGTGCGTCGGTGCAGGTCTATTCGGACAACGACCTTAAAGGGAGAACAGGTTTGAAGTTTTATTCTGTAAAACCATACCTTCTTTCTGAACCTAAATCTGAAAAGGACATGACAGTCAAAACCAGTGTTGTTTATCTTCCTGATCTGGCAAATCCTCAATACCTTATAGTAAAGCCCGGTATCGGTTCGAACGAACTTAAGATGGCTTTTACCAATGGAATACTGAACTCTTATGGACTGACTTCCGATTCAAATGTGGAAGAGATGATTACATCTCTGGCCGGATTAGTTGGAAAAACATCTGATGTTGTAAAACAACTTGAAATGAAAAATGCTCAATTACAACAGGCTCCGGGAGAAGAAAATTTCGTTTTATATGAGATTGTAATCACAACAACGGGGAGCACTTTAAAGAAGATCAGAATTGAAGAATGAAGATCAGGGCAAGGAGAACAGCGATACTAAAAAACAATAAAAATGAAAAAAATTATTTTAGCTATTTGCGATAAAACCATTCCTGAGAAACCCGGAAGTGCCGGTGAAAACTCTTTTCAGAATGTGGTCAATCTGATAATAATTGATACTGAAATCGAAAAAGATGATCGGGACTTACCATTTATCCCACTGAAAGCTGATTCATATAACGAACTAAGCCCTGAGATACTCAATGATTTATTATCACCGGATAATCAGAAATACCTGCTGGTACCTGAGAGTAATGGCAAAATGACCAATTTGGAAATTATCAGGAACAATGAAAATCTTTTGAGAAAAAGTGTAGTGCCATCGGCTTTTTCTCTTACAAGAAAAGAAAGAGTTATAATGGAGCTACTGTCTGACGGATTAGTTTGCAAAGAGGTTGCCGAAAAGCTGGGCCGAAGCTATCATACTATAAAACATCACGTTGAGAATATTGAAGGCAAAATGGGGGTGAAAAAAATGGGGGAAGCGATTGAAAGGTATATGGATTATAAAAAGATGGTCAGTTAGGGCGGAAGGCGGTAGGCGGTAGGCGTTAGGCAGTAGGATTTTTCCCTTTAGCCATCAGCCTACAGCCTACAGCCCACAGCCATCTGCCCATTTCTGTGTTTAATCAGGTTCGTAAGCATTGTATTTGAAATATTATAAACCTTAATTAAACTTGAAAAAAAATATATAGCAAAATTTCATATGTTAGAATTACAGATATTCATATTTTTATTCCATCATTCTTGTCCCTAATCACCTAGTCCCTCATCACCTTGTCCCTAATCCCTAATCCCCAATCCCTAATACCTAAACCGTATGGTACGTTATTAGTACTACTATTATAATGTTTAAATTCAATTGTTTAATTTCAATATCCTCTCCCTTATAAATCTTTCAAAAAGAGGATCTGAGAGAGTGTATCCCGAACCATCTGAAAACAGAATTCCTTTCCCCAAAAGTTCATTAACTGCTCTTGAAATGTTTATTCCTCTGGTTTCAATTCCTGTGTATGGCTTTTTTGTTTCTATTATTTTAAGTATTACAAATCTGGTCTCCTTTTTATTTGAAATTTCATCCCATAGTTTCTCCAGGTAATTATTTTCAGAAATCATCATGTTTTTAAAAATTGTTTCAGGATCAGACGGTTTATGATCCTGAAGATACTGGATAAAATATTCCTGAATGAAAAGCCTGATATAATATGGATGCCCTCTGGTAAGTTCAACACCCCTTCTGATATGCTCGGGTTCCCAGAAAACTTCCAGTTCACGGAATTTTTCTTCAACAAATTTATCAGGTATTGAGACTCAATAAACCCCGGTTGGATAATTTTTACCATTCTGTAAAAAGGAGATTTACCTGCCACGAACAGTTTATTCATTACCGATTCATAACTACCCGTGAAAATATAAACTGTTTGTTTTTGGTGTTGAATTAAACCCCTGAATAACTTAATTATCTCTACCCCATCAAGTTTTTCAATGTCGCCAAATTCATCAAACGCAAAGCATATTTTTTTTTTATGCTTAGCCGCAAAGGATTCTATGAAACCGACTGATGATTTTAATTGTTGCCAGGGATCTTTCTCGGGTTTTCCGAAACTCAAAATAAATTCCGCATCCTGAATTTCATTTCTGAACCTGATATTAGTCAGAATTTCTCCAAGATTATTTTTAAGTTTGTTTAAAGATTCATCAAGCTTTCTGTTCTTTAATACCTGGCTTGCAATTTCAAATGAAAGTTGATTAGTGTCCGAAATCACAGGAATACGCACCCGGATAGCATTTTGCCAATATTATTTAACTTTTTTATGTGTCTGTAATGTCATTATAATTATATTTTCGAAAAACCTAATCCCTCATCATCTAGTCCCTAATCCCCAATTCCTAATCCCTGGTTCCTTGTCCCTCATCATCTAATCCATAATCCCCAATTCCTGGTCCCTCGTCTTCACCAAAAAATATTTTCCTGTATTCTTAACATTCTGCCACACCAGTTCTTTCATCCACGGTAACGGCTTATCGGTCCACCTTTGGGGATGGAAAGTCAGCATGATCTTATCCTGGAGCTCACCTCTTTCAGCAGCAATGATGATATCGAATGTTGAGTGAAACTGAAGGTGAAGGGCTGAGGGCGGAGGGCGGAGAGCTGAGGGCCGAGGGCTGGGGGCTGGAGAAAAAACTTCCGCCTTCTGCCTTCCGCCTACAGCCTTATCTCTTACCGAAACCGCCCCCCCATCCCATCTCCGTCCTGTGTCAGTCAGATACATTACCTCATCGAAGTCGATATCAAAATAGGGTTCACCTATAAGCCCGAAATCATGATAATCGTAATATTTCCATAATAACCTGCTATCCCATTTACTCAATGGACTCCCATGCATGCAGATAGTCTTTACCGGCACTAATTCCCGTAACTTAGCCAAATTTTCCTTAAAACTTTTTATTGCAACCAGAACCAGTTCTTCTTCAATGAGTTTACGGTCTTGCGGTCTTACGGTTTTGCAGTCGTGCAGTCTTGCTGTCTTGCTGTCGTATGGTAGTATAGTTTTATGGTCATTTTTTTGTCGTTGTACCATTATACCGTTGAGCCATCGTACCATTGTGCCGTTGCGCCGTTGCGCCGTTGCGCCTACATCCTCATAATGATACCCCACCTCATGCCCCAATTCCGTTATCCGCCTGATAACGGCCTCATCCCAGCTACCCGGAACAACCCTGAAATAATAAGTGCCTTTAATTCCCATGTCTGCCTCTATTTTGGCAAACTCTAAAGAATTATGCGGTAAAGAATCAACATCATGTCGTAAAACAATAGCTTTATCTTCAGGCTTTGAGATGAACTCTTCAAATGACAAAAAAGAAAAACCCTGTTGCTGCAGGGTCTTAATAAGTGTCTTATATGTTTTTAAAGTAAAATCCATGTTATTATAGAATATTTCATTATTCCGAATCCATATCTATTAACCCATTATCAAATATTTACCAATAATCCTTTGCACCATTACACCATTACACCATTACACCATTACACCCTTGCACCTTTGTACCTTTACACCCTTGCACCATTGTGCCATTGTGCCATTGTGCCGTTGTGCCGTTATTTGAATCTTTCCTGATACTCCGGATTTTCTTTCATTATCTTAAAACTCTCCGGCCAGTTTTCAGCAAACCAAACAATAAATGATGTAACGTCAATCTTCTCATTAACCATTTTTTTACTTCTTTCTAAACTATGTGTTTTAAGTAGAGGGTCTTCTAATAATTTATGGATCTTCTCAATGACGCAATTCTCATCCCTAAAATGATAAATTAGTTCGTTTTTTTCATGTTCATCAATCAATCCTGCTTCTTCAGAATTTATGTAAATGGCCGTAGTTCCCAAAACTGCACATTCCGAAGCCATTGTGGCTCCTTCTCCTATATACAAATTTGCATATGCCAGTGCATGATGCATTCGATCTGGGCCAAGATTAAATTTAAATTGTTCAAATTCTTCAGGTAGTTTGTTTTCAGAACTAATAAATACTCTCCCATACTTTGATAAAATATTAATAAGCTCTCTTTTAAGTCTTAGAGATAATCCTTCATGGCCAATATCATGACTCGCTTTCCATGAAACAAAACGGATTATAAAAAAAATTTCATTAGCGGGAATATCTAATTCTTTAAGAATTGATGTGTCGGGAATAAAATATTTTGGGTGTAGGTAGGCCAACTCTTGAAAACCATTATAAGAAATCTCCTTTTTGCCAAGTTTTCGATGATAATAAGTCCCCGTCAGAACTGCAGATGAAAAAGGCAGGTATAATCGAACCTGCTCCATGTTAAATGTATCTTCAAGAGAAATATGTGGTTTCCTAAGAATCCAAGCAGATATAGCAGAATACATAGAAGCATTCAAAAATAGATCCGGCTTGAACTTTCTGGATACAATTATTACACGGAAAGTAAAATAAAATAACCCCAATATTTTCCCAATACGTGATTTAAAAGGCTTGCCAAAATTAATATATTTAAAGTTATAATGCTCTAATAATGTAATTGTTACCTCCTTATCTCTGCAGGTAAATAATACCTCATTCCCCTTATTAATATTAATTCGCGCAAAATTCTTGAAATAATGAACATGTGCAGGATGTCCTATATCAATTAAGTATTTCATTCGTGTATAATTTATTTTGAAGGTCAGATGGAACCGCAAATGATTGCATATAAATTATATTCAACCTTTGGTAGCTTCGCTGAGCTCGCAAGCTCGGTTGTGATTAGATCAATCATGTGGGTTTCATATTATAGTTTTTGCCAGATAGTTAACCCAATCTTAGCAAGGTTATAAATTAATGGTTTATGTGTTTTTTCAAATCTCCCGAAATTCTTCGTTTCGCCACCATACTGAAGTTTAAAATCTCTAACTCCATAGCTTTTCTCAGGTTTCCCTGCTCCCATCCAATCAAAAAAATTTAATCCTCTATCAATTGACCATTTAAAGACCTCCCAGAAGAGCAAATCAATTGGCTTTTGTTTAATTATCTCATTATCACTAACAGAACCCATATAATAACCCAAGATAGTTTTTTTGTAAACTAGCGCAAACATAGCGACTACGATTTCTCCATTTTTATGAATTGAGAATATTTGAAAATTGTTATTAGAAAAAATTTTGAGAATCTCTTCAAAATGCCCTTCCTCAGGAATTGGTAGTTTTATTCTCCTATAAGTATTTGATAGAAGCCTGTAAAATTCTCTGAGATGTTGTTTATCATGAGTGAATTCAAATATAAAATTCTCTGATAAAGCTTTCTTGATCCCTTTTTTCCTTGATCGTGAAAAATTCTTCCATAGTTCATCTTCCCCAACACTCAGATCAAGTATTATATTCAAATGATTAACATAAGTATAATCATTCCTTACAAATATTTCCCGTATTCCATTCTGGCAATAAAAATTCCTGAATTGAGTATATATTGCTTTTCTCTTTATAATCTGATCATACTTATTTAAGAGCTGGTCTAATTTTTCATAACTGTTATCTTTGATTATAGGCCCTCCAAAAACTATTGAACGTGCGCTAAAATTTCCTATGATCCCAGAATATTCTCTTTGAATTACTGCCAGCAATAAAGCCTGAATTTCTTTATTTTCGTCAATAATTGCTAAAAATAAGGGTATATAATTTTTAGTATTTTTATAAACATCAAACATTTCAGGTGTCAGGAAAATATTCCCATGGGGATGTTTATACACAAAATCGCTCCATTCTGTTCTGTCAATCTTATCAGCGTCTGAAATTACTTGCATTTTTTTAAACAACTTTCTTGTAGACTTCAATTAATTTTTCTGCAACAGTACAGGAATCTAAACCCAATTTAATAATTCGATCCGCCCCTTTTGTACGTCCGGTGTTTTTTACAAAAACTAATGCAGATTTAATTTTATCCGCGAAATCTTCGGGTAAAAAGCCTGCAACATAATAACCCGGTTCATCGCCAAAAAGCCAACGTACATCGCCTACATCAGTCGCCACTACGGGACAATTGCATGCCATGGCTTCTTTTATCACATTGGGTGATCCTTCCATAAAAGAGGTTAATACTAAAATATTAACGGATTTTAACAATTTATTAACCTGATGATGAGGTACAGGAAAAGGTGAAAGCAACTCAATATCGGAATGGTCTAATAATTCAACCGCATCTTTGACCAGGGCAAAATTCTTACGTTTATCTTTTTTATCGCCTAAAAATAAAATGTATTTTTTATCATTCCTGAGTCCGAATTCTGTTCGAAAATCTATATCATTAAATTCATGCTGATTTAAATTTACACCGTTAGGAATAATATAGGATATCCTTTTCCTATAAACGTATTTATTAATATTCCCCGATTTAGAAATAATACCTTTTAGAAATGGTTGTATAAAATAAGTTAGGAGAGTTAAATACCTGCTTTTATAGGACACTTTTTTGTAGCCATTGTAACTCCCATAAGCATCACTCCCCATCAAAGAAAGAATTACAGGAGTGTTTGGCCTGGCTAAAACAACAGTCCAGCCGCATAGAGTATAATGTGCATGAATTAAATCAAACTTATTTTCCCTTAAATATTTTCGTAACTTAAAAGAGGATTTAATATAACCTGTTAAACCCTTTTCCAATACCGGGAAATATTCGATGTCTATTCCTTGCTCCTTTATTGATTCGCCTTGTGCTTTAATAAATGGAGCAATGTCAAAGTTTTTTGAATTTCCGCTTGCAACAAAAAGAACCTTCATTTAAGTTTCCATTTAATAAATTCCCTAATACCAAAATCAAAATCTGTTGCTGGTGAGTACTCTAACAGTTTCCGGGCCTTTGTTGTATCAGCATTTGTTGTATTAACATCACCTTGTTGAAACGGTAAATGAATTTTCTTTGCTGTTTTATTTAACATTTTTTCAAGAGTGATAATCATCGTAATCAATGATACAGGTTTCCCCCCACCTAAATTGATTATTTCATACCCCTTAAGTTTTTTTGTTGATCTTATTATACCATCAACGATATCATCAATATATGTATAATCACGTGAAGAATTCCCATCTCCGTAAATCTCAATAGGCTGATTATTTAAAATCAGATCCGTAAATTTGTGAATAGCAAGATCCGGTCTTTGCCTTGGGCCATATACAGTGAAAAATCTAAGGCAAAAAATATCAAACTTAAAAAGATGATAGTATGTATGACATAACAATTCAGCGGCTTTTTTTGTGGCAGCATATGGAGATACAGGATAATCAACATTATTGTTTTCTGAAAAAGGTACCTGGGGATTGTTACCATAAACAGATGAAGATGAGGCAAATATCATCTTTTTAACATTATACGATCTCATTGCTTCCAGGATATTAATTGTGCCCATCACATTTGTATCAAAATATCCAGGCGGATCTGCAATTGAAGGTCTGACACCGGCTTTTGCTGCAAGATGTATTACCATATCTATTCCTTGAGTCTTAAAGATAGTATCAATAAAGGCTTTGTCTCTGATATCTCCTTCAATAAGTTTATAACCAGGATGTTTCAGCGCAATCTTAATATTATCCCTTTTAATTGTTTCATAGTAGAACGGATCAAAATTATCTAAACAGATTACCAAAAAACCAAGATTAAGCAACCGATCTGATAAGTTAGATCCAATGAAACCAGCTCCCCCTGTTACAAGAATAACTGAACCGGGTTTTAATTTATTATCCATTCCCATTTTCTTCTAAATAAGATACAATACTGTTAACATAGGTTTCTTCCAGATCTGATTTCTGATCAACGATAATCCATTTTTTACTTTCATTTTTAAAAAAGAACGGAGCTTTTTCAATTGTTGTTGTTCCAAAATTAATGAACTGAAACTCAAAAACATGAAATTCTTTACCGTCAAATCCTATATCAAGCGATATATTCGGGACTTTGAACAGTTTTTCAATTCTTACCGCGAAATCGAGCATGCCTTCCGGAATTTCTTTCCGGAATTCAAATTTACCACTTCCGCTGGCTCTGAAATCATTATTCCTGTTACCACGATATAGTACATAGCAATAGGAACCATACACTAAAACTTTCCAGTCATTACAAAGATCAGGAATTAAATTTTGCACTAAAAATTTCCTCCTGTAAAATGATTCCTTTACATACCTGTTATTATATTTAAATGACCTGAGATATTCTTTTAAAGTATGCCAGAACGATTTAGAACTTGATATTTTCTTTGCTTCCCTGATAAGTTCATCCGGATTTTCAGCCCTGGCAACACCTTTACTCATTGCTCCCGAAGAGGCTTTTATAACAACAGGAAAAGTGAATTGATTTAAACTTTTTTTTAGTTCTTCAATAGTTCCGAATATTTTTGAATTAATCGTTTGTATTTCTTTAAAATCAACCCTTTTCCTAAGAAGCTCCATCGCAACCTTATTATTATGAGCTCTTAGATATGCAAACGATGGTACTACAGATACTCCATTTATTTCTAAATGATAAATTACATCTTCAATTAAGGATTTATACAAACCTTCTTTATCCTCCGATGAAGTATATAAAACGATAGAATTACGATCCGGTAAATGCATACCTGTAATATCTGTAATATTCATTGCTTTTGCATTATACCCTCTTTTTCTGAATGAATTAATTAATTTTGATAAATCCATTCCTCCGCGATATATTGGATTTAATTGTTTAAATCCGAAAAATCCTTTGTAATCTGTTAAAAGAATTAATTCCTTTTTCATAAAAGCTTAACTCAAATTTCAAAATCAAAACAGATAGTCTTTCTGTTCTTTATACAATAATCTATCACCTCATCAGTATATTCTCTGAATAAAGGGCCATTATTCATCTGGTAAAAATTAATCTCATTGTTACGGTTATTTAGTTCAATCAACTTTACGGTATTCGTATTATCAACACAGAAATCAAAACCAATTAAACGATGATAAAAATTCATCCTTGCTATTCTTATTGCGATACCAACAGCTTCATCATATTTGTAAACAGGAGGAATATTACTAATAGGCAATCCATTGATCTCGTAAAATTTTTTACCGGATTTATTTACTGCAAATTTATTTAGCACACCAAATTTATTAATACCGCATGCTATACCTCCTGATGCCTGATTATCTATAATTGCTCCCTCCTTTCCAATTCTTAATACACTCTGAAGCGGGATTATTTCATTTGTAATTACTGATCTGTACGTCAGAATCCGAATAGTATTGACTGAAGATGCATTTAGTTTATGATAATATTCGTGCTGATGAATATATTCCTGAACAATGAAATTCTTCTTAAATCGCTGTTCTAAATATGATTTTGTTAGAATAATACCATTGGGACTTTCAAAATGACCATCTTTTCTGCTGAAGAGTTCAACTTCTCTTCCACCACCCGAATCAATTGCAATTTTAGCAATTATTTTATCAGATTCTTCCGGTATAAACTCATCGATTGCTTTATAATCTTTAATCATTTCATAATCAGAAGAGTAATAAACACCCTGGATATTTCGAAGGTAAATCCGGGGAAGGAGATCATTATCAATGTACCTGTGATAGGAATTCTTATCACAATAAGCTTCACTAAAAGTCCTGTTATTCAGAACAGGTTCCACCTTGTTGTAATAATTTGTTTCCGGAATATAAGATGGATTATCAATCCCGTTTATTGATGCATAAACTTTAAACCACTTTACGTTCGGATCAGATCCAAATTTTATCCAAATGCGTTTATATTCTAATATTTTATTCCGCGAGATCTGCTTTACAGAAGATATTGATTTATAAATCAGCGCTATTTTTCTATTTAATATTATTGTATTAATAGATGCAGAGAGAAAATTTATAACCTTTTTAGCCAGATATTTCATTAATTCTTTTACCTTAAATTTGTCTTTTTAATAAAATAATTGAAAGAGTTTATACTGTTACCTAAATTGATATTTTTACCAAGTTTATCAAGATTTATTCCTTGAACAAGATCTAAAAATACCGGATGTGCATTTTTTTCAAATTCTGAAACACTAAAAGAATTTCGTTGCTGATTTTTACGTTTAAAGAATATCGGATAAAACAATGATCTTGGAATTACATTAACTATATATGGAATTATTTTGTATTTTAAAGGTTCTTTTTCCAAAATGTTAAATCCATAATTTGTTTTAACACCGGCTAAGCTTTTATCCTGCTCTTTCATCATTTCTTTTTGAAAAGAAAAGGAATTGCCCAGATACGGTACAAAATCGTAAGCTGACATTGAAACAGTATACTCTGTAAATGGTGCAAAATAAAACATCTGCTGATTAATCAGATTTACCCTTGTGACTCTGTTTGCAGAATTCCAGACTTCATTTTGAATCCTTTTCAGTTCATATAATCCTACTTTACTATTTTCGATATTCACAAGACGTAATATTTTATTTTCAATATTTTGATAAACTTCCTTTTGTAAGTTTATATCACTAAAAACATTCAGACATTGCTTAAACATCCATTCATTCATAATGAATGTTCTAAGAGACATTTTTCTCATCAGACGATTTGCATTCCGGTATTGTTCACCGCCACATCCATGAAAACCGACAAAGTTGTTTGATGCTATACGAAATGTATAGTCTGATAAACTGAATTCTTCCTCCCAGTTGTTTTGAGACCTGATCTGCCCATCAAAAAAATAATACGATTTTACCAGCATTACTTCTTTTCCCGGCATCATATAAGGGGCATCTTCGAATGTGAAAAAATCGAGGTTTGAAACTTTAGCTAATTCTTTGGCATTGAGGTATTCTAAAGAATTATCACGCCAGAATGAATTGACAGATAAATGCTTTAAGCGTTTTTTTGCATGAATAAGAAGTAACCGGCTATCAAAACCTCCCGTTAAACCAATGTGTGCTCCAAATTCGTCCGTCAGATTCCTTACAGCTGAAAAATATTCAGATAATCTTTTGTTTGCTTGTTCTACAGCGGTTTTATAACTATAAACAGATTCGTTTATTTCAGGTTTGATTTGTTGGACCCTTATCCCCGGGAAATTTAATTCAATTGTTGTAATATTTACCTTATCCAGTTTTTGAATTTCTTTTGCATAGGTATCCGGACTTATAAGAGATCCCGTGGTCAGATTTTCAATTAATGCGGTTTTGTTTAAAGAATAGAACCCCGGGAAAGCTTCAATTAATGCCAGGAAATCAGTTGTAATTATCTTTTTTCCCGCATCAAAATATACGTTTTTAATAAAAGCAGGATCAATACAAAAAGTTATCTGTTTATTTATATTAGCATAAAAAATCATTACATAGTTGCCATATAGATTTTGTGGCTCGATACAATTTTTTGTAAAATCATTTAGTAGTTTTTCGAGGCTTTCCTTATAACCTGATCCTTTATAGAATAAAGAACCAACAACAAATAGATAATTTTCACCATTTTTATAATAATTCATAATATTAACGGCTTGTTTCCTGAAAAGAACAAGATTATAAGATCCTATAGAAATCTTAAAAGGATTCTTAAATCCTTTTAAAGCATAAAGATCATCGACTAAAGACTCTGTAATTTTTGAATCTTTATGATACAGGAAAAATGCTCCCATTTTTTTCTTTTGTTTTTGCTAATCCATTTATAAACCCTACTATTCTTGTTGCCTGATAATCCGGACTAAAATCCTTGTCTACTAATTTATGCCCTTCATTACCTGCTTTTTGAGCAACTGAATAATTCTCTATCACATATGTTAACTTTTCAGAAAAACTATTTACATCTCCCGGTAATGCTAAAAATGCATTAACACCATCTTTTAAGAACTGAGGAATATCACCTACCGCTGTAACTACAACAGGTTTAGAGGTTGCCAGGTACTCGCCCAATTTTGTTGGAAATCCACCCTGGGCTTGTATGTTATCTGGCCTTGCTAAAACGAGTATGTATGAATTTATCAGGTGAAACGGTATTTCATCCCGGTCTAAATAGCCGGTAAAGTCAACTTTATCAGAAATATTTAATGAGTTAACCAGGAATTTCAACTTTTCAAATTCTATAGCATTACTTATGTCGCCTATCAACTTCAATCTTAAGAATGAGTGCTTAAGTGAAATTTTTGCAAACGCCTTTACCAATATATCAACACCATCCTTTTCTCCAAATAAATTTCCACAATATGAAATATACTTATCATTTATTTTAATATGTTCATTCCCAAATCTGGTTTTATCAACGACAATAGGAATAATTAAAACCGGTTTCTTAAATGAATACTCTGCTTGAAAATAATCTTTCAATGATCTGCTAATGCAAATTAATCCATCCAAGGATTTTAATGAATTCCTTATCTTCATATCATCAAAGGCAGAAAGACCTCCTTTCCCTTTAGTTAACAGTTCCTTTGGATATTCGTTAGCCTCTCTGATAAAAAGAATCTTCTTAAGATGAGCAAAAAAACTAATAATACTATTTTGAACTGGTGATTCTGCAAATGAGATAATGGCATCAGTATTCTTATCTTTAGTCAATAAATTATAGCAAGTATTAGCAATACCTTTAGCTCCGATTAATTTTTTTATAACTTTATTTTTTGACGTTCTTAATGGCGTCAGATATTCATAGGGGACCTGATCAAATACACCTTTTTTAGAAACAACCCTACTGTCTTTCCCTGGATAAATAATAAATATTTTTACATTAACCCCTGTTCTAATAAGCCCTTTTGCTAAAGAAAGTATACGATTCGTATATGCATCACCCAACGGAAAACCTTTGCTCCCAGTATACAAAAAAACTAATTTGAACTGCAAATTCTCAGACTCCATATATTAGAAAACTAATCCTTGTTTTTTGATTTCTTTAATAAGGGTAAATAATATAATCCTGGAATTATGATAAAGAATGCATACCAGGTTTCTCTGCCAGCAATATTCTTTATAAGACCATAACTGAGTATGGAAAATGATGCAAGGATATAGAAAAATTTATATGTCTGATTAAAATATTTAAGATTAGTTTTTAAGAATATATAAAATATAATCCCAAATAATAATAATCCAATAAGTCCTGTAACCGTAATTTTATTCATCCAATATAAATGGCCTCCGTTTATGTCATAATCATTATCATTCCCTTCTGATAAATAATAATATCCTAAAAAAGGACTTTTCACAAATGCATTAATAAGCATAGGATACCTTCCCGCTCTTAATCCGGCATCTGTTGTATTATCATTAACATCAGCTCCTGTTTCAATAAAGGTTGCCAAATCTCTGCATTTGTAATTTATTACCGATCCCTCTTCAAAATTGTTACCAATAGAAAGCAAACTATTAACATATGCTTCCTTTGGAATGATCAATAATATTAAAACCAACAAACTTAATGACAGGAATGTTTGTCTTATTTTTTTCATGCCCATTATTGCAAAAACAGAAAAGATAATCGCTACCAGGATATTACCGAATATTTGCATTCCGAGTAAAGCAAAAAATGTAACTGCTAAAAAAATTAAAATTTGTTTTTTTGAAAACAGACTTATTTTAATGTTCTTGTAATAAAAAATCATGATCGGGAAAAGAGACATAAAAGCAGCAGCTGTTGAATAGTTTCCTCCTCCAAATCTTCTAAAATTCAATACTGCTTCTATTTCGGTTTCATCTGATAATTCGCCAATCCCTGTAAGAGCTCTGGCATACAATGGATCAATAGCAGATGACACTATAGTCATTATGGCAGTTATAAATAAAAATATTATAGCCCATTTTGTGATTTTTGCCAAACCAATATAATCTTTACTCAGATGGAAATATGTTATCACAGAAATCCCAATTGAAATCTCATAAAAATCAAAAAAAAGTCTTCTGTAATTCCATTTATCTATCTGGTTCCAAATAGTTGAAGTAGCCAATAAAAGAAAAAGTCCATATCCTAATAAATAAACAATTGATTTCTTTAAGAAAATTTCATTATTAAAAAGAAGCAATGAAATACACCAGATAATCGTCCATAAATGATGGCTTCGTATATAAGGAGGCAGATTATTGAATACCAATGGAAGATATGTACTTGCCATCAGCATAAAGACGATAAAGGAAAAATAATTATGCCTTGATGAGGTTCCCATGAATCTGATTATAAAAAACGAAGCCTGTAAAAATTATCGTTCCCAATCCCGGCATTTATATCAAAACTAAAATCATTACGAAAAAATACCTTTGTACAATTTACATTTCATATAGAAAAAAACAGCTCATAATCCATCAATTTTACCAGTTGATAAAAATTAGTCTCCATTGATCTCTTTCTGTTTGAAATAATTAAACATCACTTTTTTATATATTCCTAACAATTCACTTCCCAGATTTTTATCGTTTCTGGAATTTCTCATGTCATTACTCCCATTTTTTGCAAGCTCCGATCCGAATTTAATATCATCAAAAATCTTCACTATATTGAAAGCAAGCATTTCATAATCTTCAAACCTGTATAATAATCCATTGAAATTGGGTATTAAATATTCTGGTATTCCTCCTACATACGATGAGATACAGGGTGTTCCAACTATCATAGCTTCAATTAATGTTGAACTATGATTTTCAATACTGGACGACATTACAAATACATTCGCAGTTGCCATCTGTTCAGCCATCTGATATGAAGACAGATATCCTAAGAAATGGATGTTGTTTTCCAGTTTAAATTTCCTAATAAGTTTTATCAGATATTTTGTATAACCATCTATAACCAATTTCCTGAAAAATGATTTATCAAATGGCGATTTAACGCCGGGTATAACCAATCTGGCTTCAGGATATTTGCACACAACAAGGCTTAAAGCTTTTATTAAAAAATGTAATCCTTTTATTGGAGAACCGGCTGCATTCGATAGAATTGTATATGGGGAACTTACTTCAGGATCCCATTTAGTATTAAAGAATTCTTTTTTAATATTGAGTTTACTTTTGTATATATTACAATCCGGGGCAATTGCTTTACAATGTGCTTCACACCATTCATTTTCAACAATAATATTCCCTGAAAGCCTTATCATTTCAGATTCGATGACAGCTCTTTTGGAAAACTTCATTTGTTTCTGTTTTATCCCATCAAGCTTAATTATATCCCGCAGAGTGATTGATTGCGTTAGCTCTTTTTCAGAAATACCTGATAAATAGTGACGCGCAATCTGACCAATCATTCCCTGCATGTAGATAATTGCCGGGATTTCTTTCATTACTTTTAATGCCAGGTAACCATGAGTAAATTCGGTCCCCCATATCTGAATTAAATCAGGACAACATTCTTCTTTTACTTTCTCCCAAATTTTTTTATTTCTCAAGGAGTTGCAATTATATTCAGCCGGGAAACCTCCGGGAAGAACATAGTAACTGTGACGATTTTTATTTAACTTCCTGATACTTTTTACTCTTGCAACTGTTACAATAGTTAATTCCAGTTCCATCACTTCCTCTATAGCAGAGAAAGCAGCTTCCAACCAGCTTCCATTGGGCGATTTGTATTGTCCGGCCAATTCGCAAAGAGGCCCAATTGGTATATTTGTTATCCAAATAATTCTCATAAAAGAAATATGATGTCAGTAACTATTTCAAATAATTCATCGAAATTATGATTAAAGAATCATTCAATTCTTTAATAAAACTATTTGTAGCGCTTAATCCTGTTATAAAAACAAAGATTCATGGAATTGAATTTGCTCTTATGATCTTGCGAATTCTGTTGACTACACGGTAGAAAAGGTTTCGTTTTTTAAGACTATGCTTATAATAGTAAAAATCGTATGTTTCATTTGCCTGTATAAAATCGGGATGCTTTTTTATTTGGTATTCTTCATCAGTATCAAGAAAATGGAAAATTGATGCTTCCCTTGTGTTTATGCCATAGTCTCCTACCATTTTAATCAAATTTGACGAAGGAACTATTCCAAAACCACTATTAGACAAAAAATTAAATGTAAACTGTATATCCCATGTGAATATTTCATTACTCTGGATCCTCTTCTTATAAAAATTATCATATAGACAGTAAATAGATTTAGATATTATATTATCCATTTGGGAAAAAGAGTAATTTTTTATTTTGAAGGTTTCCCAGTTTTTCATATACAAATCTGTATTTTGCCAGGCCCGTTTCCAGGTAGCAAAACCTGCAATTGAAGCAAATTTAGAAAAAAAATAACTGTCGGCATTTAGATTGTATCTGCCTGAAAAATGATTTAATCCACTTATTAACCAAATTCTTTCATCGGTTGCATATTTTTCCAGTAATTCCTCACAATAATCAAAAAATGGGATTGCAGGTATATAATCATGTTCCAAAACAATTAATTTATCTGTATATTCAAATGCCCATGAAATTGCATTAAATATACCCCTTGCAGGTCCCTCATTGTAATTATTATATCTTCGTTTCACATCTGATTCCCAACAAATTGAATCTTCAACTATCTGACGGGATTTTTCTATGTTCAGACAAGATTTTATATTTTGGGGTTCAGCCATATCTGAAAATAAAAAAAGATTCCGGGGTTTAATTCTGCCTAAAACTTCGAACAACTTGGATAAATAGTCTGGTCTATCCCAGATGGTGATTAAAACAGGTGTAGAAAAGTCATTCATAATATGTTTAAGGATTTAAATAAAAATACTATATCACCTGTTTAGATCTTATTCGAAAAAATACTAATATGTTTTGAATAAACTTTAACTTATAAAGAAAGAACATTAAAAAGAAGAACATCTTCTGAACATAATTAAATTTAATATCCTTAAAGTTAAGACCAGTCGTTAACAATGTGTAATCATGTTTAATTATCGCTGTTTTTATTAAATTTTTCGAAAACCGTTTATTATAACCTTTGTAATATTGTTCCGGAACATGAAACTTTTTGCCATAATATTCAAATGCATTTGAAATTGAAATTGAGAAGTCGACTTTTTTCAAGTAATTTTCACTATGAGAAGCGGATTCTTTAAGTACTCTTTTTATGCAAGTACTTTCATCAAAATATTTTACATAAGAATTTCCACCAATAGTGCAAAACAATTGATGATCTCCAAATTTATTGAACAAAGGATTATGAAATTCATTATAATCAACAAAGGAATCAAAAACTGACTTTCTAAAACATACCGTACAAGTTATTATTTTCGAATAACCACCAACATGCCATTTTACAAAATCCTTACCTTCCTGCCATTCCTTTTTAGGATCCTGGGATTTAATTATGCTTTTGACTACTCTATTGTTTTCTACTGTTAACTGATCAAAATCAGTGTGAACCATTCCGTAATCAGGATTTCCCTCCAAAAAATCTACCTGCTTCTGCAATTTCAGGGGATCGGTCCAGTAATCATCACCTTCGCAAATGGCAATATATTTGCCATGACATTTTGGAAAAACCAATTCAACGATGGGATTAATCCCTTTTGAGCGTTGATTTTCTTTCTGGTAAATAGGGATAATTAACTCAGGATACTCGTTGGCATAATTTCTGATAATTGTGGCTGTTCTATCGCCTGAGGCATCATCATAAATAATGATTTCAACAGGAAAAGTGGTTTTCTGTTTTAAAAATCCCTCAATTGCATCTTTAATATAGCTTCCCTGATTATAAGTGATACAGGCAATACTTACCAAGGGTTCTCCCATATTTAGTATATTGTTGATTCTTATAACTCCATTCTCCTTCACAAATTATTGTTTCAATACATCCCGGTCGTCTTCAATATATTTGGCTGATATTTCTAGCAATAATCTCAGATAGTAACTAAAAAAAGAGTCGTAAAGACACCCTAAATATATAATTGGCTCTGATCTGTATTATAATAATATCCGTTTAATTTTTATTAATAAAAAATTTACAGCACTCCTGATGAACTGTACTTTATAAAGGAAGAATTCCAGAAAGAACAATAATCTCTGAACATAATTATATTTTACATTTTTAAATTCAAGCCCATGCATCAGAAGTGGATAATTCTGCCTGGTTATAGCTGTTTTTATCAGATTTATTGAAACACGTTTATTGTATCTTTTGTAATATTTTTCAGGAACCTGAAATTTTTTACCATAGTATTCAAATGCATTTGAAATAGAAGTTATGAAATCTACTTTTTTGAGATAATTTTCGCTGTGAGAAGCTGATTCTTTAAGTACTCTTTTAATGCAGGTGCTTTCTTCAAAATATTTTACTTTAGAATTCCCTCCTATAGTACAAAACAACTGAATATCTCCCATTTTATTAAATAATGGATTATGGAACTCATTATAATCAATAAATGAGTCAAATACAGATTTCCTAAAACAAACTGTACACGTTATTATCTTAGTATAACCTCCAACATACCATTTAACAAATTCCTGACCCTCCTGCCACTCTTTTTTAGGATTTAGCGATTTAATAATACTCTTAACAATTTTATTATTTTCTACCCTCAGTTCATCAAAATCAGTATGAACTAACCCATAATTAGGGTTAGCCTCCAAAAAAATTATTTGCTTTTGCAATTTGTAAGGGTCCGTCCAATAATCGTCGCCTTCGCAGATAGAGACATATTTACCAGAACAGGATTGGAGTACAGCTATTTGATTTGCAATGGCACCATTATTATGCTTATGCAAAATAAGCTTAAACTTGCCAGGATATTCATTAGCATATTCTAGAACAATTTTACGTGTATTATCCTTGCTACAATCCTCACCAACAACAATTTCAAAATCGAAATTGGTTTTTTGCATCAAAATTCCTTCAAATGACTGTGCAATGAATTGTTCATGATTATATGTTATGACACAAACGCTTAATAAAGGTCTGTTAGAATTCTTTAGATAAAGATTCATCTGTAGTTCATTATTTACTTTAATAAATCCATTTTTTTCATAAAGTTTTATTGCTATTGAATGATTGGGATTTACTGATAAGTAAAGTTCTTGGAGTTTTAATTTTTCTTTGGCAAACCTAATGATCTGAGCGGTTGCTTGTGAAGCAATACCTTTGGCCCAAAATGATTTTACTCCAATAAAAATATGATATTGTCCTTTGGTTCCTTCAATTACATCTGTTACCTGAATATTCCCAACATATTGGTCATCAACTGTTATGGCAAAACGATAAGAATCTTGTTCATTTAGTACTTTTCGGACCCATTCGCGTTCTATTTCTTTTGTAATGAGACAATCTGGGCTACTACCTGTATATCTCCAAATCTCAGGATCATTACGCCATATATAGGATATATCTGAATCCTCAATTCTTAGCGGTCTGATCAGTACTTTATACATAGGAAAGAACCGCTTTTACTATCAATTCCATAGTTTTTGTATCATATCTTTGATCAATCGGTAAAGGAACTAGATTTGTTACAAGCTTGTACTCGTATGATTTATGATTTATATATTTTCTGACACTATCCCAATATGTTGCTACATAGATATTTTTTGAAATAAGAAAGTCCCTTAGCCCACACTTGTCTGTTAACAACGGATATACCATAGGGACGGAATCGTTAGCAAGGTCAATATCAAAATGATTAATTGTAACTAGTTCACTGTGTAAAAAGTTGAAGTTTTCTTTTCTAACCTCTGCACATTTTTGGTAATCAATATTTTGGAGTAACCTCTTTGTAAGCAATGACATACTTTTTATCCCCGAACCCGAAAGTGATTTTTCGTTTTTCTGGAAAACCAGAAAACCATCTTCTGCGCAACTGTCAATTCTATAAATTAAATGCCCGATCCGTTCGGCTGATCTATCTCTTTCAATAATAGAGTCAAGTTTATTTTCAGTATATAGATATGCCCCATCAGGAACGCCAAAAAATTTTCTAGGAGAATAAAAGGTGTCAATTCCAGAAAGTGGTAGGGCATAAAATGCTTGAGAGTTATCAATGACTATATTTCTTTTATAACGCTCGGCCATTATTCTAATCACTTTGTCAAACAAGCCAAAGTAATTATTATAGATTATGACCTCATCATTATGGAATTTTTTTTCACCGAGTATTGGCACAAGGTTTTTATCAAGATGATAAAACTTATATTCAACACCTTGCCTTTTAATTGGTTGTAACATCACATCACAAGTATAATAAGGGAGAAAAACCTTTTTAAAGCCTTTTGCTTTAAGTAAGTACTCAAACGCATTTCGCCCAGTATTCAGACATACTGCTCCATTATGGTATTCTTTACCTTCACGCAGTTCAAGTTCGAAATAACCACCAATTGTTCTCATATAATTTTGTAATTATCAAGCATTCTGTTGATTTCATAGTAAGTGTTGAACATCAGAACATCAACCATGGATAGAGCCGATTCGAATGGTCTCTCTCCCTGTCTATAACTTAAAAGTTCCAAATCAAGAAAAAGCAAGTCGATTTTTGCATCTTTAAAAGCTTTCTTATCAAACAATGAGACTCCTCCTGGAGGATTTACGTACTCCGATGCATTAACTGCTTTCGAGATATTCAGAGCCCAGTCTCCTGGCTTTTTGACTGGGGCGATTTGCAGTTCCATTTCTGAGAAAACAGCCAGATTGATTTTTATATCTAGCAATTTGCAAGTTTCAATCATCAGGTGTACATTAAGTTGTGTGATACTGTTTGTATTAAAGGACAAAGCCTCTCTAAGAAATTCAATTGTACTTTGGTAATATGGAGCTACTTTTTTATAATGTTCTAATTGTCTGAAAATCTTTTCCTTCCAATTTTCATTATTCCTGATGCTTATCTCTTTTATTAAGGTATCACGAGAGTGTTTTTCCAAAGGGACACTGATGTACTGCCAACCATCCTCTGGCTTAAGGATTCTGTTTCTTTCAATCCATCCATGTCTGATAAACTGTACTTCATCAAGTACAATCCATTTATCAGTGTATTTCATTATCGAAAAATACCCAAGATACGGAAAGAAATATGGCTGCATTATTGCGACTTTCATTCTGAACAATTTATTATTTCCAGTAATCCATAAACCCATCTTTAAGAAATAGGTATTTAAAACCAATCATTTTATTAATATCGTTTACTTTATCGGCGATCTGCCCCTTTTTAAATTTAAAAAACATCCACATTTTTGCGTTTGGACAATACGTTGACGATTTATATCCCCACTCTTTAAAAAGAATATCCATACTTTTATTGGTATGAAATGAGCAATGGACGGGTAAAAGATAAAACCAATCCTTATCACTCGGGATTTCCTCCCTCACAAGAGTATGAATGGCAAGTACTCCTTTTTCTGATACGCAATCATTTATTTCATCAAGAGTTGCCCTTACGGTTACATGTTCAAATACAGCGCTATTAATAATAACATCATATTTAAACCCAGAAGGAACACCTCCTCTCAAAGGATTTATCTCAGGTTCAATGTACTTGTCGAAGCAAGTTAATTTCTGATCGAACCAATGATACAGTATTTTTGCTAATTTGGCCTCTCCTGAACCCCAATCCAGCCAGTTTTCACTAGGAATAATTTCATGTTTTCTCATTATGTGTAACATCAATGCCTGCTCCATGTAAGGAGGTGGTTGATTATTAGGATTATTATCGATTGAATTGTAATAACTATGGGCTTTAAAATTTAATGATTCCCAATTTTCAACTGACATCATAGAATGTGTCTTCGAAGCAACAAAACCACAATTCGAGCACTTATAATAATCAACATTTGTTAAATCAAATTCGGTAAATGTTTTACTGAAATAATAAACCATTGGATTCTTACAGATAATGCAAACCATGATCAAAATTTTATTACGTTTGTTTCAGATATAATCAAACTTTTTCTTTTCCTGAACTTATTGATAATTCAATTATAATAATCAAAAATTTTAATTATCACCCTTATAATTGTGTTGACCATCTTAGAATCAAGGTCCGGATAAATAGGTAAGCAAATAACCTCTTCAGTAATTTTTTCAGCTACTGGCATTCTCCCAGGTTGGGCAGATTCTAATCCATGATATGTCGGAAACTTGCTGATTAATGGATAAAAATACCGTCTTCCGTAAATATTGTTCCTTTTAAGTTCTTCATAAACTTCATCTCTCGTTTTACCGTCTTTCACTTTATTAATAAAAATCGGGAAATACGAGTAGTTCTGTGTCAGTCCGATAGGTTCAGGAGGAAGAGTTATCCCAGAAATATCAGATAATCCCTTTATATATAAATCATGAATTTCCCTGCGTTTTTCAAGGGCTTCTTCAATATATTTTAATTGCAATAAGCCGAAAGCAGCCTGAATCTCACTCATTTTAGCATTTATACCCATTTCTTCGACTGTTAACTCACTTGTAAAACCAAAGTTTTTCAGATGGTCAATATGCTCTTTCATAGCTGCATCATGACAAATAATTGCCCCTCCTTCGAATGTGTTAAACACTTTTGTGGCATGAAAACTCAGAATCGAAAGGTCTCCAAAGCTGCACAAGCTTTTTCCATTCAGTTTTGTGCCAAAAGTATGTGCTGCATCATATATTACCTTCAATCCATGCCTGCTGGCAATATCATGTATTTCTTTAACCCGGCAAGGATACCCGTAAACATGAACCGGGAGAATGGCTGATGTGTCCGGAGTTATGGCAGCTTCAATTTTTGTCGGATCTAGCGTATATGTTTCCTCTTCAATATCTGCAAACACGACTTTCAGCTTATTCCATAATATTGCGTGTGAAGTGGCTACAAAACTAAATGGAGTAGTGATAACTTCACCCGAAATGTCAAGAGCTTGCAGAGCCGTAAGCAGGGCAAGAGTCCCATTAGCAAAAAGCGAAATATATGGTACCCCCAGATATTCACACAATTTCTGCTCAAGTTCACGATGAAATGGGCCGTTGTTAGTAAGAATTTTATTATCCCAGATCTGCTTCAGATAATCTTCAAATTCCTCCAGAGGCGGAAGAGAAGGCTGCGTAACATATATTGGGGTTTTTATCTTCATTATTGTTTCAGTTTTGTATGTCTTTTTTGGTAAACTGCTCTTTTAAAATTTGTTTCATCTCCTGATAAGCATCTATTTTAAAAATATTCACCATCAGAAAAAACACTACACATCCAACAATACATTGTATGGAGAGGATTAAAACAGGTTTATAGTTCAGAAAACATGAAGGGAAAAAGATACAACTACTCAGGAATAAAGCAAACAGAAATGCAGGAAGAATATCAGCCAGCTGCTCCTTTACCGGGTAATTCATAAGTCTGGCTGACCAATAACTATTTATAAAAAACGCAATCAGAGAGAAAAGGAACATCCCTGTAATCATGATTTCTATTCCTGCGAGGATCCCAATGAGAATAACAGGAACCGCCAATGTTTTCTTTATTATTTCGAGCTTAAGAAATAAATCCGATCGCCCTTTTACATTGAGCATATTCAGGTTTAAGGCATGTAAAGGATACAACATTCCTACAAAGCATAAAAGCTGAAGGTAAGGGGCTGCAGGCAACCATTGATTGCCTATCAGTACAAGCACCATAGGTTTGGCAATAGCCGCCATTGCAAGCATAAGCACAAAACTGATGAACATGGTTGTCTTAATCAGTTTCTTATACCCGGACTTCAACCGTTCCGGTTCATCCTGTATGGTTGTTAACACCGGATAACTGACTCGTTGAATAATACTTGTGATGTTTGATGAGAAAAGATTGCTGAATTGATTTGCACGTGTATAGTAACCAAGTTCAGCTGACGAAAAATACTTGCCAATGATTAGAAAATACACATTTTTATAAGTGGTGTCAATTAAACCTGAAACCATTAATCGGGAGCCGAAATTAAAAAGTTCTTTAAATGAATTTTTATCAAATACCCAACAAGGTATCCAGTTATTACAAAACCATAGCAAAAGAGAATTAATAAATTGTTGTGAAATTGTTTTAGCCACAAGCGCCCATACACCAAAACCCATGCAAGCCATTGTTATAGCTATTATCCCCGATGTAACTGATGCGATTAAAGATATTTTGGTTTGCAGCTTAAAATTTATGTTTTTAGTAAGAATCGTACTCTGCAATATTGTAAAGGAATTAATAATCAATACTAAACCCAGAACACGGATAAGTTCAAATAATTGCGGCTGTTTGTAGAAATCACTTATTGCACCTGCAGAGAAGAAAAGTATAAAATAAAATAATACGCCAATTGCAAGGTTAAAATAAAAAACTGTCGAATAATCAGCATCTGTGCAGTTTTGTTTACGTATTAATGCCTGGCTGAATCCACTGTCGATTAACGATTGAGAAATGGCAATAAAAAAGGTAAGCATACCAATAAGTCCAAATTCGCTTGGGCTTAATAATCTTGCCAGAACAATGCCTACAATGAAATGAACCCCCTGGGTTACCGTACTTTCAATAAAACTCCACTTTAACCCGGAGATTGTCTTTTGTCTAAGGTTCAAAACAAATATTATATTTACTGGTTACAATAAGCCCAGATCAAACTTAATATTAAAGAATCTATTTCTATAAATACAAGACCATCTCAGACAGGTCTTTATTTCGAGATATCTCAATAAAACCGTACTTTGTATAAAATTGTATTGCCGGTAAGTTAGAGATGTAAACCTGAAGTTTGATTTGGATAAATCCATTTCTGCTACCATATTCAATTATTGAGCTTAAAAGATTTTTTGCTACTCCCATCCCCTGGAATTCTTTAATAACCGAAAAGTTACTTATAAAACCTGTTCTGATTTTAATATTATTAAAATAACAACCTGAAAAACCAATGAGCTTTTCTTCTTGATGAGCGCAGAAATGAATAGCATACTTATTAAGCTTGATTGCAAAGTTATTGATATCAAATCTTGTAGACAGAGAGGGTACAAAAATCAGATCATTTTTAATAAGATAGTTATTTATTTCTGTTATAGTAAGATGACAGATTTCAACTGTAAACATATTATTCTATCCCAGATTTATAATATTATTATGTCTGATAAAACTTATTAAATCGTTGCATTCATCTTTATTATTAAAAGAGAATAATAATACACCTATAACATCCTGTGAACCCCTGTAAATATGAACATTATCTCCTTTGTCATAATAGATCAGCCCAGTTTTAAGGTTGTCTTTAAAAACTTCCGGAAAGTTCACACCATTGTATTTCCCGTTTTGATGGCTATGAAGTATTACCTGGGTACAAAACAAATCGGACGGATAAACAAAATTAAAATCTATTTCCTTATTCAGGGATGCATTAACATTGGCTGCAGGCAGATTAAAACCTGAAGCCATACAGGCTAGTTCAGGCATCAAGTTTCCTCCATTTCTGGCACCAATTTCAATAAAATAAATCTTATTATTTATACTTCTTATTATTTCAATATTTAATCCTCCTGTTTTAAAGCCAACCAATTTTAATAGTTTCACTAATTCTTTTGATACTGAATCCATGAAATCTGAGTGTTCTATACTGGGTAACGTGGTTGACATGGGAGCACAAAGGTTGGTATTGCTGAAATACTGATCTCCGAGTAAGATGAATTTTAGTTCTCCGTTAAAAACAAATGCCTCTCCATGTATATGAGGACCTTCCCTTTGTATTTCTTCTTCAATAATTACTTCCCCTTTCCGGGAAAATTCTAAAGCATTATTAAATGAAGATGCAATATTTTCTCCTGAAGATAATCTTGTTATTCCTTTACTTCCTGAAGAATCAACTGGTTTGATAAAAACATTATTCTGAACTATTTGTAAAAATCGATTAGCTTCTTCAATCGATTTGACGACATTGAATTTTGGAGCATGAAAATCATTATCAATTAAAAACTTTCTGAAAAGACCTTTATCAGATAAGGTAAGAACTGAATTATAGCTGTTTCCTGGCAACTGAAGTACTTCTGAAACATAAGCTGCAGTAAGAGCAGCTGGATCTGTCCCATAAGCCAATATGCCGTCAATTCCATTTTTACGCGCCATTTCCAGTACACCGTCTAAATCCGTTGTACTGATGTTTATATATTCATCTGCCAGACTGTGTCCCGGATTATTGGGTTTGTTATCGCAGGTTATTACATAATGCCCTGCATGCTTCGCATATAAAATCACTGGTATCTGGAAATGAGTACCTGCTAATACGAGTAATCGTTTTCTTCTTTTCAAAACCAAAAGCTTTATCCTTCTTATTACTTCACCAGAAAAAAACAACATACAATATCAAAATAGCCATAGTAAAGAAGCTTGTCAAAGAAATCTCTATACTATGATGTCGGCTATTTTACTTTCAGAACTTTTAATCCCTATTCTTCAGTATAGTATCCCTTTGTTTTATCTGAATAACCATACCGTCCGTAATAACCTCTGCTATAATAATTATATCCATAAGAGTAGCCATAGCCCATCGAATAGCCATACCTCATTCCATATCCATAATAACCTGAGAGATTAATGTCGTTAATAACAATTGCCATATTCTTAAGTTCACCCTGATTGTTTAACTGCTCTATCATTTCAAGAGTATTTCGTGATGTATATCGCTGACGGACAATAAAGAGATTAACATCTACATATGGAGCCAAAAGTAAGGTATCCGTTACTATTGCAACGGGCGGTGTGTCGATAATGATATAATCAAATTCCTTTTTTGCTATTTCAAAGAATGTCTTCATTCGTTCAGTTTCTATCAGTTCAGCAGGATTTGGAGGTATGGGCCCGGATGGAGCATAAAAAAGGTTAACTATTTGTGTTTTTTTAATTATCTCTTCATAATCACAATTACCACTAAGGTAGGTGCTCATTCCCGGACTATCGCTATATTCAAAAACCTTGTTTATACGGGGTTTTCTGAGATCAAGTCCTATCAGCAAAACCTTTTTACCAAGCATTGCCGTTATTGCCGCCAGGTTTATTGAAATAAATGTTTTCCCCTCTGAGCTGATGGTTGATGATACTGCAATTATTGCCACTTCATTTTCTTTAACAAAATATTTTATTGCTGTACGTACCGATCTGAAAGATTCAGCCAAAGATGATCCGGGCTTCTCAATAACAGCCATCTCACTTTTACCTTCACTATGACTGATATATCCGATAACAGGAACTTTTGTCTTTCTCTCAATATCTTTTTTATCTATTATCCTGTCGTTAAAAAAGTCAATCAGCAATAGTGCTGCCATTGGTAATATTATGCCCAAAATAAGGGCAATAATAAAATTAATCCTTGTTTTTGGTTTAATTAATGACGAACTATATTGTGAGGCATGGTCAATAATACGATTGTCAGATACATTTGATGCCCTGGCAATACCTGATTCTGAACGTTTTTCAAGAAGATAAGTATATACAGTATTATTAAGATCGAAATTCCTTTGAATATTTATTAGTTTTCTTTCTGTTGAAGGAAGCTTGTTGATTTCAACCTCTACATTGGAAATCTTTCTGTTTGATTCAGATATAGACAACTTTAATCCGGCTATTCCGTTCCGTACATTCTCTCTTAAGGCTTCACGTGCTCCTTCCATTTGCTTATTCATTAGCTCAAATGCTGGTTGGTCAACACTTAAATTGAATCCTATTTTCTCCAATTCCTTCTGGATCGCAGAAAGCTCATTAACTAATTTAATAAGCACCTGGTCGGTAATGCCTATCACTGAAGGAGATATGATCGTTCCTCCTGCATCCTTAATATCGAGATATTCCGAAAGGTAATTGTAATATTGTAGCTGCAGTTCAAACATAGTCTTCTCATTTTCAAATTTTTCAAGCCTGTTCTGGATAAGAGAACCCTCCTTGCTGAGATCAATAAAACTATTTTGCAATCTGAATTTTTCCAGCTTTTCTTCGGCTGACGAAAGAGAGTCGGATATTATTTTAAGTTGTGTTTCGATAAACTTAATTGTACTGTCAGCTGTCTGGTTTTTATTATCAAGACCATACCGAATATATACATCCATAAGTTTGTTAAGATAATCCGCCTCCTGTCCATATACAGAACCTGAAACTGACAAATTTACTAGTGATGCATCTTTTTCAATTGGGGCCACAGATAGTTTTGCCCGGTACTCACTTGCCAGATTGCCTGGATCTGTAAAATAAAAATAGTATATATTTGAATTATCCTTAAAATAAACAGGATTTCCTGGTTTCCTATGTTCAATTGTAAAGTCAAAACCGTATTCTGAAAATCTTTCGTTAAACCTCATCTCCGTTTCAAAATTCAGATTGCCATTAAGATTAATCCGGTATTTTTCTTCTGATAATATTTCTATATAAACTTTAACACCCTTGGGTTCAAGTTTAAGTGAATCGTAGACAACCTTAAACGGACAAGTATTATACATTCTTGATTCCACAATTCTTCTTCTTCCTACACCAACATAAACAACATGAAAATTATCTAATTCCTTCATAACCCGATAATTCAGGCTGAACGATTTTAGGATACCCATCTCGTTACTAAGATTCTGTTGACTCTTAAAAATATCTCCACCAGGCAGAACACTTGCAGCATTGTTATTCATATTTCCTAATTGATCATCCTTTATTAAAAGAGTAGATGAAACCGAATAGATCTCCTCCGAATACCTGTTTATGCCATAGGCTATGGTAACTGTTAGGAAAAGGGAAATTGCGAACCAGTACCAGTTGCTTATGAACAAGGACGCATAACGCTTAATGTCAATATTATCATCTTCGGGGAGAATAAAGTTGCCGGGATTATAGGTTGGTTCCATTTTCAGATTTGTTTTTGTAGAATGACTATCCTTTACTTCCTTACTTGAGATAATTAATTAACAATAATGTTGTTGTAATCGTAGAAGTTACGCTTGTAAGTATAAAAGAAAAAGTCGGAAGGTTAAGATTAAATATTTTTTTAGACTCCGGTTCTATAATTACCATATCGTTGGGAAGCAGGAAATATGCTTCACTTGAGAGTATCTTTTTATCCTGAAGGTTAAGCCTGTAAGTTTTGGTTCCTTTATCTGTTGGTCTGATCACAAGAATTCTGTCTCTGCGTCCAAAATCACTTAATCCACCTGCCCTGCCTATCGCCTCCAGTACTGTAAGATAATTGTTATAATTAGTGTATGTCCCGGGTATTTTGACTTCACCGATTACAGTGAATTTAAAACTCAGGAGTTTGCATTCTACTGTGGAGTTATTAAATACTTTGTCAACCGATGTCTGTAGTAAATTCCTTGTTTCATCAAGAGTAAGGCCTCCGACTTTTATAGGTCCGACAACCGGTAAGATAATGTTCCCTTCAGAATTAACATCGTAGCCAAAAATATATCCTCCGGATTCATTCTGAAAAATATTGGTCCCTCCATAGCTTCTTGAAGATGATAGAAAATCTGTTATCGAACCGTCTGGGGTCATTGCTTTTACTGTAATATATAATATATCCCGGGCTTGAATTTTGTAATCGGGGATCTCCATTTTGAAGGATTCTTCACCTCCTGTTTCTTTAAGATTATTCAGGTAAGCAAGTTTCCTCTGTGAAGTACAGGAGGTTCCAAGAAGGAAAGTCATGATAAGTAATGTAGTTATGTGTTTCATCATGTTATGTTTAAGATAAAAAAGATCACAAGATAAAAGTATTATAAAAATTTCATTATTGAAGCTTAGTGAAAATATCTAATTTGTTTGATCTCTTTTATTCTTCGACTTATATCTCTTATCTTATTTACTGGTATGCTCCCGCCACGTCAGTCACATCTTCAAAAGTGCCTAACTAGCTTAGTTAATAAGAAATTACAGCATTTATGTCTAAGTTAAAATGCTGTTAAATTTTTAAAATCAGCTCCCGTTTATTTGGGATCTCTGAGCTATCAACTTGCAATCTCCAAAACTCCACAAAGTGAGCAAATCTGATTTCTTTAATTTCGCCAAGTGACAGTCAGCCTCATCCGGATGAAGCACAACATAATTTACTTTTCGCCCAACCAGTTCCTCCGCCTGCATAACTTTCCTTCCCAGGTACTCACGATCTATATCCTCACCCACAAGGATTAGATCAATAACAGGACTATCCTTCCCCCGTGCAAAATCCCCTGTTAAATATACACAAAGAAGATTCCCGATACGGTGGATCACCTTATCAATAACACGGTCAATCCCACTTTCCTTCATCACAATATTATGTATATCACTGAATAATGGATGGTTACAATTTGCTCGGTAAACTTTTTTATTCCCATCACGAAGAGAATGTAAAAGACCTGCTTCCTCAAAACGGTTCAACTCAATCCGGATAGAATTTGAAGATTCACCAAACTCCGATGCCAGCCCACGCAGGTGAGCTTTAGTACTGCTGTTAAGAAAGAATTTCATTAACAGTTTGATCCTTGTCTGCGAAGTAATAAGAGTATTAATCATCCGGTCAGGTTAATGAGTAACAAAATTACTCGATGTTTTTAGTTTACAAAATAAAATGTGTAATTTATGATTGCGGGGAACCGGGAACCGAAGACCGGCTACCGGATACCGGATACCTGATTCACATTTATGGAGAAAATTTCTACTTTTATCTAAGTGTTGGTTTGTTAAGTAATTTAAAATTCGTGTATTATGGGAAAATTTCAAAAACTTCGGGTATGGCAGCTTGCAAAGGATCTTGCTGGCAAAACTAATTAATGTGCGAAGTTAACCGGGCACCGTGCACCGCTTACCGTTCACCTCATGCCGGTTGCCAGTTACCGGATTCCGGATTCCGGTAACCTGTCCCCGGAATTATCCAATTCGTCAATATTCAACCATTTCCTCTAACCTTATTGTTTATAAATAATTATATTTGCATTTGCACTGTTTAAAATTAAATATGATGCAACTAAAATCAATTCTGCGAAGTCATATTTTAAAATTCAGTCCTATGAAAAAAATACTTATTCTTATAATATTAGTTTCTCTACCAGCATTATTACAGGCTGCTCTTTCCGGGAATGGTACGTACGCTTCTCCATGGAGCGGAACTCTTGAAGGTAATACTACATGGAGCGGAACTGTATATATCAACGGAGATATAACCGTCGATAATGAAAAACTAACCATTGATGCCGGAACAATAATTATTTTTCTTTCTGAGACAGCAGATCTGATAATAACAGGAACAGGCCAGCTTGAAGCAAATGGAACCTCCGGAAGCAGGATCCGATTCACCTCCGATGATGATAACGATGGTTCCTATGGCGAAACCGGTGAAAGATGGGGACATATTTCATTTCAATCTATGGGTAGCGCTGGAGCCTCTTTAATTGATTATTGTATAATTGAGTTTGGAGATGTCAGCTCAACTTCGCTCTTACCAGTAAATCCCTGCCAATATGGTGGTGCCATTCATGCTGCTTTTAGCAATTTATCAATTTCATTTTGTGAGATAAGGAGTTGTAAAGCAGGATGGGGTGGTGGAATTTTTGTTGGGGATGGACAAAATCCCACACTATCAAATTGCTATATTCATAACAATATTTCAACTAATTCAGGTGGTGGAGTGTATTTCTGGAAAAATTCGTATTCTAGTTTTTCAAATAGCATAGTAACTTTTAACAGTAGCACAGGTGCTGGTGGTGCTGGTGGAATTTTTTTAGGTGGTCTAGCTAAAAATGTTTATATTATCAATTGTGTTATATCAAATAACTCTGCATCTCAACAATCATATGGACATAATATCAGATTTTTTAATAATACAAATACACCAAAACCAAAAATCATTAATTCAATTATCTGGTATCCTGCAAACTCTATAATATATAATGGGGGAACCGCATCAGCGTCTGATTTTGTAAATTGTGCAATCCAAAATCCAGTATCTGGAAGTTTTACTAATTGCATTACATTAAATGCCTCAAATACAGATGCTTCTGGTCCAAATTTCACTGCCACTGATGGTTCCGACTGGTCAATTAATTTTATCTCTCCCTGCCGCGATGCTGGTGTCGACACCTATACTGGTGTAACTATTCCAACTACGGATTATGCAGGAAACAGCCGGGTAAATACCACTGACATAGGCGCTTACGAGGTTCAGTACAGCGGATGGAATAAAAATGCAGGCTCCACTGACTGGAACACTGACGCCAACTGGGCCGGAGGAGTTCCTACCGGCTCCCGCGATGTACTTATTCCGGCAGGAGCAACAAACTATCCGACCGGTTCAACATCACAGGATTTTACTCTTGGCTCAGGAAAATATATGATAATCGAGGCCGGCGCAAGTCTTACTCTCAATAACCTTACAAATAACGGTACACTGCGGCTGAATTCCTCTTCTTCAGGGTTTGCCTCTCTTATCTTAAACGGCTATTCAAGAGGAACCGGCGGAACCGAAGAGATTAAATTGTTTCTTACGGGAGGCGGCGATGCAAGCACATATAAATGGCACTATATTTCATCTCCTGTGTCATCGCTTTCCACTGACGTCTTTACCGTAGAAACCCTCAACCTTGCCCAGTTTATTGAAAGCCGTCCCACAACTTCCCTTATGCAGGGATGGGTTGCGTATGACGGTTATGAATATTCCGGTGGTTCGATGACAGGCATAACATTCGATGTCCTTTTTCCCGGCCAAGGCTACAATTACTATGATAATATAGATCATACCTTTTCATTTGGAGGATCATTCAATACTTCAAATATTACAATGTCACTTGGTTATTCCGGTATACCAGCATTCAGTGGTTTTAACCTGCTTGGAAATCCGTTCACCTCCGGACTTAACTGGGATGATATTGTTAAAGGAACATATTTCACATATCCTTCAAACACAAGCAAAGGCCTTTATTTTACCAGGAATAACACACAATGCTCCTATATTGGAGGTGTTGGCACACCCGGCGATGTTACAGGGATAATCCCTCCCATGCAGGGCTTCTTTGTTAAAACCAACTCGACAGGAAATTCTCTTACCCTTCCTGCTGCTGCAAGAACACATACGAGTATACACTCAACATATAAGGGCAGTAAAGACGTCATCCCGCTTGTCCGTCTGGCTCTGTCTGAGAGTACTTCTTCAGATGATGAAACAGTGGTACGTTTTGACGCTCAGGCCAAATCAGACCTTGATTATGATTTCGATGCAGTAAAGATGTTCCTCTCTTCTGCAAAAACATCTATCTATACGTCAATGGGAGGTGTTGATTATGCCATTAACGGACAACCTTTCCCTGAAACAATTACCGAAATTCCGGTCACTGTTAACATGACATCTTCAGGAAACCATAAGATCTCTGCAACACAACTCCAGGGGCTCGATGATTATTATCTCACACTTACAGATAATACCACCGGATTCATTGCAAATCTGAAAACTACTCCTGATCTTACTTTTACATCAGCCGCCGGAACCATAACCGGCAGGTTCGTCCTCAAAGCAGGTCTGTTATCCACCGGTATGGAGAACCCTGAGGTCACAGATAAATTATTTATTATCTACCAGGCAAACAATATGCTGAATATACAGACTCTGAGTGATAACTGGGATGGAAAATCAGGATCTGTAAGAGTCATGGATCTTACCGGAAGAACCATCAATTCACTTGCCAATGCCGAATTCCGTAAAAGTTCCCTCAACATGATCCAGGCCCCTGTGACAAGAGGTTTGTATCTGGTTGAAATCAGGGCAGGGATTAACAGATATATTGAGAAGGTAATTGTAAGATGAGGTGACGAGGTAATGTTTTGAAAAAATATAAGTTGCAGGTGATTTATTGATTTAATATTAAAATTTGTTAATTTCGTTGAAATAAGTACTTTTGTTTGCGTTTTGAATTTATCTGTTTGCGTTTGAAGACTATAGACAATATAATAATATCAAGGAAATCATATATTAAACCTGAGATAATAAGAGTTGCACTCGATAACTCCATATCACTGGTTATGATGACTGACACCCCACCTAACCCCCCACCACGTGGAAGTGGCAGTAAGGGTACTGATTCTCCGTTTGCAAGTCCGTTCGGAGATAAGTCCTTCAGCTAGTGGCGCAGGGCAAAAACTATAACTAGAAAATACAGAGTGCAGAATAGGCACTCTTTTTTGTTGCCTGTTGCCGGGTGCTGTGCCGGATAGCGGAGACCAGTTACTGAGGAATGAACGGTACGATGGAGGAATGGTACAATGGTACAATGGTGCAATGGTGTGACGGTCCGGTGGTGCGAAGGCACGAAGGTCCCGACGATCCCTCATACTTCGGGATGTCGGGATTTCGGCTATGCCTCAATTCGACGGTGCGCCAGAGTTCCAAGTTCAATGTTCAATGTTGAAGGGTTGAAGAGTTGAAAGGTTGAAAGGTTGAAGGGTTGAAAATACTCGAATAACCATTAAACTATTAAACCTTTCAACCATTCAACCTTTTTATCTTAACTTTATCCCCCGCTATGAGAGAGCTGTTATTACTATTATGCCGTTATCCGTTCGATGAAGCAAACAGGGCAACCTTATCAAAGCTGTTAAGTGAGGTTCAGGACTGGCATAAACTTGTTGAGCTGGTAAACGCTCATGGGATAATAGCCCTGGCTGCATATAATATCAGAGAAGCCCGGCTGGAAAAGATCATCCCGAAAGATGCGATGGCTGTCCTTGACAATGGCCGCATGCAATGTATGATCAGAAATACCTGGCTTGTTCAGAGATGGAAAGAGGTGAACAAGATACTGACAGATGCAGAAATTAAACATGTACTTCTGAAGGGTATGGCTCTGGAACATAAGGTCTATGGCGCAAAAGGCCTCCGCCAGATGTCGGATAACGACATCCTTGTTAAAAAGAATAATGTGATGAAAGCATGGTTTCTTCTGCAGGAACATGGTTTTGTACCGGATATGACAAAATCTCCACTTTATTTCAAAATAATTACTGAAATAGGCAACCATATACCGGCACTACGGAAAGAGAATTATTCCGTTGAGATCCACCACAGGTTATTTTATGAACCTGAAAGAAACGAATCTCTTGATGAGGCTATCGATAATGCCGTTATGATTGAAATTGAAGGAGAACATGCATTTGTCCTGAAGGATGATATTCATCTGGATTTTCTAAAGAAGCATTTGCAGCATCATCTGATTTCGGGTAATGCTGAATTGAAATTATTTAATGATATCGAATTAATCAGTCCGGGCAGTGCTCCACCGTTTCCTGCCGGTTTTCTTCTAAATCCAAATTCTTCAGAAAATCCGATACAAAAAAAAAGATCATACCGGACTCATTTCTATTCTTTACCGTGGAATATCAGGTTCAGATT
This sequence comes from Bacteroidales bacterium, assembly GCA_021371855.1. Lineage (GTDB taxonomy): Bacteria > Bacteroidota > Bacteroidia > Bacteroidales > VadinHA17 > LD21. The sequence continues at coordinate 45,630 of JAJFVL010000069.1, forward strand.
TCTGATTGGCGATATTTTCCCGTCATTAAAATGGATGAAAAAACGATATAAATGCAACGGGATAAAAGTGTTTCTCTATTATCCGGAGAGAATTGGGAAACTGATATGGCTGATATAATAATTGAAAATCCTAATAGTCTTTCCCCGGTTGAAATAAAATACGAAAAAACCATTACTCCTGAGTTTTTTAAGGGTCTTCTTTTCTGGCAGAAAATCAGTAACACACAAAATGGTGCAGTTGTTTATGGCGGAGAAGTCGCTCAGAAGCGCAGCAATGGATTGGAAATTATTCCCTGGAATAAATCAGGAGAGTTGTAGAGTTAATGACAATCGAAGCCCATGTGAGGGGACTCTTTTTTGTTGCTGGGTGCCGGATACCGGAGATAAGTTACTGAGGGATGAACGGTACGACGGTACGACGATCCCTCATACTTCGGGATGTCGGGATTTCGGCTAAGCCTCAATGCGATGATTCGACGGTTGAAGTGTTTAAAGTTCGAGGTTAATATCTGTTGCCTTATCAATAAGAAACTCTTTTATCTCTTCCCCGGAAACCGCAGGCACAAGATATTCTACCGGTTCTGAATAATCAATATCATCAAAATAACTTAGCTGAGCCCTGAAAAGTTTTTCGGAAAACAGTTGATTATAAATTTCATTTGCCTTTTTTGATATCTGATCTATTGAATAGAAATATTTCAATATGAAATATATATCAATATAATCCTTCCATTTTGACCTGCGTCCGAGAGCATAAGCTTTCATTGCAGCTAAATCAATAAGCTCAGGCAATCTGATTACATTTTCAAATTTCGTTGGTGCATCTATTTTAAAAGGATACTCAAAAAACGTAAGCTTAACATTCCCCACATTTACATTCAGTTGCTCTGTAGCTCTTCTGGTAATAATATATGGATAACTGAATTCTGTAATTTTTTGAACTATCTTTTGGTGTTTCAAAGGACTGAACTTAAACAGATCAAAATCTATCGATCTACGATGACCAATATATAATGCAACTGCGGTTACCCCGACAAGATAATATTCATGCATAAATTGCTTTACAAGAGGCAATAATTCAAGCTGCTCTCCGGAAAGGATCTCTTTATGCATTTCTGGCAAAAAATAATGAGAAAAAATTATATATTTCAGGATAATAATTCAACTTCTTCCTCCCTTCCGCACTGAAAAATACATTTGACATATTCTTTATTCCCATAATTTTCATGAGAGATCGGATCTCGTCCATAGTACCATAATTCAATATAGTCTCAACCAAAAGTCCAGGACTGATATCTTCCTTTTCGTTATCGGAAATATACCAGAAAAGATTGCTTTTCTCCCGAATAAATGCTTTTATCTCAGGACTATTCATTTTGCTTCATTTTATCCAAAAATAATCAATTTTTTTCTTTTATTCTATTGAAATATTAAGACTTATTAAGAAATGGCAAAAGGTTAAGAAGTGGAGACTTGTAGCCGGTTCAGGGTTTAAGGTTCAAATTGCAACCTGCAACATGCAACATGCAGCATGCAACTAGCAACAAGTAACGAGCAACATGCAATGAGTTTCCGGGGGATGGTTTTGGCAGCCGGCAGTAGGCATTGGGCGGCAGGGGTTTTCCATCTTCCTTCAGCCCATAGCCTACAGCCTTCAGCCCTCTGCCTTCCTCCTACTGTTCTCTTCTGAAAACGATCCATCTCTTAAAGAATGGATCATCGATTTTATATGCTGATCCTTCCTTGATAAGCAGTCCTTTCCGGGCCAGCCTTTGAAGCGTGCTGTATACTGTGCTTGCGGCTCCTGTTCCATACTGTTTCGAAAACTCATCCGATAATGGAGTGGAATCACTGACTGACATTCCTGTAAGGATAATCATATCTGTCCGGTTCAGGCTGTTCCATAATCGCTCATAATCATTATCATGACTCTGAACTATCTCATCTGCAGCAACATTAACAATGTCGGGGAAATGGCCGGAATGCCCTATAAGCTCCCAAACAGTGAAAGCAAGCTGCTGAGTATAATAAGGATGAGAATCCGTGATATCAAGAATTTTTTTCGATAATTCTTCACCTTTATCGGTTTTTTCTGCAAACTTATTTTCAAGAAATAACCTGAACTTTTCCGCAGAAATCCTGCCAAGTGTCATCACAGAACCGAACCGGTAAAACGAGGAACTCTTTTTTTCAAAAATCTCTCTGATCATTGATTCGCTGCTGCCCATAAAAACATAATTTATATGTTTATGATTTTGCATCACAGACCTCAGGAATCTTTCAAGTCCGCTGTTTATCCTGAAAATTTCCTGGAACTCGTCAAGTACCACAATAATCTTCTTTTTATCCGTCCCGAGTTTTTCTATGAGGTTTAACACATCTTCCAGAGGTGTCATCTCTTTTGATTGAGCTTTAAAAGAAATCTCTGTCTCACCAGTTACCGGGTTAATGTTTACAACAGGAATCAGGCGGAATGATTTAATAAAACTTTTTAGCTTTTGAACTGTAAAAATCCGGTAAACACGCTTCAGCAATTGTGCTGCGAAATCTTCTGCGGATAACACAAGTTGTAAATCAAGAAAAATATAATTCCTCTCTGATTCGTTGACAACTTTCCTTATAAGACTTGTTTTTCCAAACCTCCTCGGACTTATCAGGATCAGGTGGTTTTCTCCGTTAATGTAAGAGGCGATTCTCTTAAGTTCATCCTCCCGGTCAGTGAAGTATGACCCGTCAACGACTGTACCAAACTTGAAAGGGTTTGTTTCCATCAGATTGCGTTATTTTTCGTTACGACATATTTCGTAAGTAAAATTACGACATATTTCAAAAATGACAAATAATTATTTCATCAGGGAGACAGGAGACGGGAGGCGGGAGGCAGTGGGCGGTGGGCAGTGGGCGGTGGGCGGTAGGGGTTTCCCTTCTGCCTTCAGCCTTCTGCCTATAGCCTTCTCAGAAACGCTTTCGGAATCTTAAGGATCAGATTCTGATCGAGCTTGTCGATACGTACAACCACCCTGTTATGATTTCCGATTCTAATTAACTCACCGGTCAGACCAACAAGCGAACCGCTAATAACTTCAACATTATCTCCGGCAGCAAATTTCTCTGATGAAACTTCGATTTCCGCATCGCTGTTGATCAGCAAACGAAGATTATCTATCTGATTCTGAGGAATCGAAACAGGCAGCCCCTCAAAAGTGACGAATTTGACAACTCCCATTGTTTTATATACAACAGGAAATTTTTTTTTGCTTGTTTTTACAAAGACATAGGAAGAGAGAAGAGGTTTTTCCACAAGTTTCTTTCTGTCGGACCATTTCCTGAAGGTCTTCTGAAGAGGAAGGAATGTTTCTATCCTTACTTCAATAAGTCTCTGATAAACAAGTTTTTCTGCTCTGGGACGAGTATAGATGGCATACCATTTTTCTTCAGAACTTTCACTCCTGATTGATTTTAATTCTTCTTTGATATTATTACCATTCTCATCCATCTTTACCGGATTGTATGCAGATTCAAAGATAACAATTTTTGAAATCTTTATTAAAATAAATAAAATGGAGGGAGGAAGTCGGAAGGTTTGGAATTATTGACCAGTAGAGTAGAGCGGGAAGGATAAATCACCTTCCCTGCCCCCTCATCAAACCGTACGTGCAGTTTTCCCGCATACGGCTTACCTATAAAATTCAACATAAGCATTCACAAGCGAGCAAGCGGGTAAACATATTTTGTA
>JAJFVL010000010.1 GCA_021371855.1 Bacteroidales bacterium
AAGCAGTGCAGTTCCTATAGCCGGTATGGTACTGAATATTCCTTCAGGATCGTGAATCCCCTTATAAAGTTTGCCTGGCATCAAAAGACGATCGATATAGCTGGCAAGATTGCCCTCCATTGAAAAGACATCGGTCGAACCAAGATCATGAGCGGGGAAGATAAGCAACAAAAGCCAGTAGCCGATAAGTAGTGCACAAAACCATACAATACGGAAGCTGCGTTTTGTATTCATAAAAATAATTGCAGCAAACATCCATGCCAGACCAATGCGTCCAAGAACACTTCCATACCGTAATTCTGCAAAATTGAATTTTACAGCATTATTATAAAGAATCCCGAAAAGAACAAGCAGCAGACCACGGGTTATCACATGTTTATATATTGATTTCCGGCTCTCATTCATGGCAGTACGTTTAGCCATTGAAAAAGGGAAGGATATTCCGGCGATGAATAAAAACATTGGGAAAATCATATCTTCAAAATGAAAACCGTGCCAGGGTACATGTTCAAGCTGTTCGGCCCACCATTGAAATATAGGCCAACCGGTCAGGGTGGCAAGGCCAATAAAAATTCCTCCTCCCCCCATGATCCAGAACATATCGAATCCACGCAGGGCATCAAGTGATTGAAGTCGTTTTGTAACAGGAGTGTTTTGATTTTCCATTGTTAGTACTTATGATTTTAGTGCAGGTTATATAATTCTTTAAAAACTTTTAGAGCATATCGGTTTTTTTTCTTTTTTAATTCGCATATTTGAATGTGTAGGGTAATATTTTCAAAGATAGCAAAATTTTAAAATGGTAATCAGCATTAATATAATTTAGGAATTATGAGCAATTCTCAGACATCGTCTGACTCCGGCCCTGGTTTAAAACGTGTTCTGGGTCTGTCTTCTCTTGTTTTGTATGGGATAATACTTATCCAGCCGACAGCTCCAATGCCATTATTCGGAGCGGCCGCAAACATGGCCAAAGGTCATGTAGTAACTACTATCATTATCGGAATGATAGGAATGCTTTTTACGGCAATAAGCTATGGGAGGATGGCCAATATTTATCCCAATGCCGGTTCTGCTTATACCTATGTCAGCCGGGAAATCCACCCCGCTCTTGGCTACTTCATCGGCTGGGGTATGATTTTCGACTATGTAATGAATCCTATTATATGTGTGATCTGGATAAGCAAGGCTTCAATGAATTTAATCCCTGAAATTCCTTTTCCGGTTTATGCAGTTACATTCTCTCTTCTTTTTACAGCAATGAATTTACGAGGTATTGAAGCCAGTTCACGAACTAACGCTGTCATTGCTGCAGGTTTAGGCGTAGTTATTTTACTCTTCCTCGGAGCTGCGTCCAGGTATCTTTTTCTGAATCCTCCAAATGGAATAGCAGAATGGACCCGACCGTTCTACGATCCTAAAACATTTTCATTTTCTTCTGTTTCTGCAGGTGCCTCGCTGGCAGTGCTGACATATATAGGATTTGATGGTATTTCAACATTGTCTGAAGAGGTGCATAATCCCAGACGCAATATATTACTTGCATCCGTATTAGTATGTCTCATAACCGGAACACTTGCTTCAATCCAGGTTTATGCCGCTCAGCTGGTTTGGCCGGGAACTTCATTTCCGGATCAGGATACTGCCTTCTGCTATATCGCAGGGAAAGCCGGTGGACAATGGCTCTTTCATCTGGTTAATTTTTCTCTTCTGATTGCTACCATCGGTTCAGGTTCAGGTGCACACCTTGGAGCTGGCAGGCTTCTCTACGGAATGGGCAGGGATCATGCGATCCCTAATAAATTTTTCAGCTTTGTAAATCCAAAAACCCGTATCCCTTCAAACAATATTATACTTGTTGGAGTCCTGGTACTTGGAGGTTCATTTCTTCTGACATATCCGTTAGGGGCACAACTTCTTAACTTTGGTGCCCTGATAGCATTTATGGGTGTTAATGCTTCATCATTTGTTCATTATTTTATAAGAAATGAAAAGAAGACCTTCGGCCATCTCATTGTACCGCTATTGGGATTCTTTATCTGCCTGTATCTATGGTTCAGTCTTGGAATTAAGGCCAAAATAGTAGGCCTTTCATGGCTGACAATAGGCGTACTATATGGAGCATACAAAACATCCTGGTTCCGGAAACCTCTTCAGTTTGTCACGATTGATAAGAATAATCATGAATCTTAGGTATCCTGTCTTTTCTGCCATTGAGCCCAGACTTCTTAGTTTCGTCGAAGTCGTAAAGTCTTTAAAAGTTGAGTTAAAATGAATTAATGTTAATGAAAGTTAAAGATTGAAAAATTATTAATATCATGTTTTTGGCTATTTGTTTTTGATTTGAATTATTTTTACTTCACAGATAAAAATCAGGAATACCTGGTTTGATGCATATAATACTTTTGATCAGAGAACAGAAAATTATTAGTTATACATTTTAAAAATATTCATTTATGGCAACACGCAGAGAATTTATTCAGAAAGCTGCACTAGGTACAGCAGGTTTGACATTTGGAGCAAAGAGTTATTCGCGCATACTCGGTGCAAACGACAGAATCCGTGTGGGAGTAGTTGGTTTTTCTGACCGTTTCAGATCATCGCTTGCTCCTGCATTTATAAGTCTGTCAAAAGAATTAAATTTTGAGATAGTAGCCGTTTCGGATCTATGGAACAGAAGGCGTACTGAGGCAGAAACATTTTTTAAGGGGAAAGGTATAAATGTGAGAACTGCTCGTAACAATGATGAGTTGTACAGCGGGAAGGATACTGACGCTGTAATAATCAGCACCGCAGATTTTCAGCATGCATTGCTTCTGGCCGAAGCAGTAAGGGCAGGGCAGGATGTGTATTGTGAGAAACCATTTGCTGAAACAATGGCTGATGCCAGGGAAGCTTTAAAAGCTGCCAGAGAAACCAGGAAGGTAATTCAGATAGGCTCACAGCGAAGAAGTACACCAAATTATATCGCTGCAAATGAGTACATCAGGTCAGGTAAGTTTGGAAAGATTGTAATGGTTGAAATGTCATGGAACGTTAATCAGCCAGGCAGGTGGAGAAGGCCTGAACTTACCGGTATCATTAAAGAATCAGATACCGACTGGAAACGCTTCCAGATGAACCGTCCCTCTGCAGCATGGGATCCCAGAAAGTATCTTGAATTCAGACTTTTCTGGCCCTATTCATCAGGAATACCAGGTCAGTGGATGGCGCACCAGATTGATACTGTACACTGGTTCACAGGACTAAGTCATCCAAACAGCGTTGCTGCCAATGGTGGTATCTATCAGTGGAAAGATGGTCGCACAAATTTTGATACTATGACGGCAGTAATGGATTATGGAGATGCTAATTATGGTTTCCAGGTTGTTTATTCATCACGCTTTACCAATTCGGCAGGCGGAACAAAAGAAATATATTACTCAAACGGCGGATCACTTAATCTCGATACAAACAAGATCTCTTCAGAGGGTGGTCTCAAGGAAAAAGAGGCACAAGCAATGAATCTGAAGCCTAATTTACTGGAATCGATGGATCTGCCTGGATTCAAAGTAGAGACTGCAGCAAGCACAGGTTCAGATCCGATGACTAATGCACATATGAGGAATTGGATGGAGTGTGTTCGCAACCGGAAGAAAACCAATGCCGATATTATGGCCGGTTATAACCATTCAATAGCAAACATAATGTGTACAGCAGCCTTGAGAACCGGCGAAAAAGCTTCCTTTGATGAAGCCAGGCAGGAAGTTCTTGCTGGTGGAAAAGTATTCCAATATTAAACTGCATTCTGATGGAAATAATTAAATATGTTTTTACAGGCAGGCGACTGATAAAGGCGATGTTCGTTATCTTTGGTTTCCTTTTATCTTCAGGAACGGTCATGAATGCCCAACCATCCAAAGACAAAGGAGTAAAACTTGTCAGGATTGATGACAAACATAAAGTAGATGTTATCATTAATGGTGCTTTATTTACATCGTACCAGTATCCTGATAATATTGAAAAACCATTTTTATTCCCTGTCATAGCCCCAAACGGATCTGTGATCACAAGAGGATATCCGATAGAGCCAAGAAAAGGAGAACGTGTCGATCATCCGCACCATATTGGAATCTGGTTTAACCACGGAAATGTAAATGGTCTGGATTTCTGGAACAATTCCTCAGCTATACCTGCTGATAAGAAAGATCTATACGGTCATATAGTGCTGCAGAAAATTTTAAAAGCCGAAAGCGGGAAAAAAGGCACACTTGAAATTGTCGCCAGATGGGATGACAATAAGGGGAATACTCTGTTGACTGAAAACACAACATATATCTTTTCAGGTGACAAGAATTCGCGAACAATTGATCATATTACCAGGCTTACGGCAGTAAATGGCCCGGTCACTATCGGTGAAAGTAAAGAAGGACTATTTGCCATCAGAGTCGACAGGGCTTTTGAAATGCCCTCAAATGAATCATTGATCTTTACCGATGCAAATGGTAATCCAACAACTGTTAAGGCAACTGATAATACCGGTGTAACAGGTATGTATACATCAGACAAAGGCCTTAAAGGTGATGCTGTATGGGGAACAAGAAATGACTGGGTTGTACTTACCGGTGTAAAAGACAATGTTACCATATCCTTTGGAATTTTTGACAATCCGAAAAATCCGGGTTACCCTGCTTATGCCCATGCCCGCGGGTACGGGCTTTTCTCTGTAAATAACCTTGGACAGAATGCATATGATCCGAAGCAGGAGAAAATCAGTTACAAACTTGCAAAAGGGGAATCAATGACATTACGTCACAGATTTTATGTGCAGTCGGGGTCCGAAATTAAGACTGACAGCGCTAATAAAATTTTCAAGGCATTTTCTATTTTATACTAGGTCTGAATTATTAAACAGGATAAGATGAGGTTGATGTATAATCATTAACCTCATTTTTAATAACTAACTTAAATATGAAATCCACATGATTGAACCGAATCACAACCTGTCCCGACATGTCGGGAGAGCTTTGCCAACGCGGATTTGCAATCTGTGCTAGAAATGATTTTGATTTAGAAATAGAATGTCTTATGATGGAATAACATGGATTCCAACATAGTAAAAGACACGGATTGCAAATCCGCGCCAGCGTTGGAAAATAGTTTTCAAACATGTGGGTTCAATACGGCCATTAAAATAAAAATAAAATACTGATGAAAAAAATGATTAAAAACACTCCGGGATTTCTGGCAGCAGCTTTTATCTGCCTTTCAGCTTTAACTTTGTCTGTTGGATGCAGGGATAGTGAAAAACCTTTATCTGGCCAGATGCTTTATGAAATTAAAATTTACAATATCAGCCAGCCTTCACAGGAGGCAAGTATTGACAAGTATCTTCAGGCATCATTTCTTCCTGCTGCCCATCGTGCAGGTATAAGCCATGTAGGTGTATTCAAGCCCGTTGAAACTGACACTGTTGATTTTGGCAGGAAAGTATATGTTTTCATTCCTTTCAAAACTATCGATCAGTATTTGGATCTGGCTTCGGTTCTTGATAAAGATCAGGCATACCAGGAGTCTGGCAGGGATTTTCTTGATGCTCCTTACAATGAACCACCATTTGACAGATACGAGAGTATTCTTTTAAAAGCTTTTTCACAAATGCCTCAGTATAGAATACCATCCTACACCACTCCGGTTACGGAAAGGATCTATGAACTGAGAAGCTATGAAAGTGCTACAGAAGCAAAAGCGCTTAAGAAAATCAGGATGTTCAATGAGGGAGGTGAGATGGCTATTTTTAATAAAATCGGCTCCAACGCTGTTTTTTATGGTCAGGTTTTACTGGGAAGCCAGAAACCAAGACTTATGTATATGACCACATATGCAGATATGAAATCGCATGATGAACATTGGGCGGCATTCAGGAATTCACCCGAATGGACTGCTCTTCGTGCATTGGAAGAATATAAGAATACAACATCAAAGACAACACCTTATTTGTTGCATCCTGCATCCTATTCCGATTTTTAATATGAAATATCTCTGTGAAACTCTGTGATTCTTCTGTGTGACTAAGTGTAAATTCTTAAAAATTATTACACGTAAGCACAGAGAAGTCACAGAGAGTCACAGAAAGTTTGTTCCCTGAGTTAAGTCAGGCAGGAAACACTATTTTAGAAAGAGCGGCATCAACTTCTTCATTTGTCATGGCATGATCGACAAGATTATTTTCAAAATATTTCTCGTACGATATTAAGTCGAGGAGACCGTGACCGGAAACATTGAATAGAATAGTTTTGGATATCCCCTCCTCATCGGCAATCTTTGCCTCGTCAATAGCACCGGCTATTGCATATGATGACTCCGGAGCAGGTATTATACTTTCTGAACGGGCAAACGCTACTCCGGCTTCAAAACAATTACGTTGGAGTTTGGTTTTTGCTTCAATAAGACCGTCTTTCAACAATTGACTTGGGAGCGTACCAGCCCCATGATACCTCAATCCTCCTGCATGAATCTTTTCAGGGATGAAATCATGTCCGAGAGTATACATAGGAAGCAGTGGAGTCAATCCGGCAGAATCACCAAAGTCGTACATGAATTTCCCTTTAGTCAGTTTAGGACATGAAGAAGGTTCAATGGTCAGAAGTCGGGTTTTTTTACCATTGACAAGGTTCTCCCGAAGGAATGGGAAAGAAATTCCTGAAAAGTTAGATCCACCGCCAAAACAACCAATAACAATATCAGGATAATCATCAGCTTTTGCCATTTGAAGCAATGCTTCCTGGCCGATAATTGTCTGGTGTAAAGCAACATGGTTAAGGACGCTTCCAAGGGTATATTTTGTATATGGATCTTTAACTGCCGTCTCAATAGCTTCGGAAATAGCAATTCCAAGACTTCCCGGACAATCAGGATCTTTCTTAAGTGCGGCTCTTCCTGCTTCTGTTGTGTTGCTTGGTGAAGGAATTACTGTTGAGCCATAAGTATTCATCATAAGTTTCCTGAAAGGCTTTTGTTCAAAGCTTACTTTTACCATATATACCACAAGCTCAAGTCCGAAATACTGGCAGGCAAAGCTCATTGCACTTCCCCATTGGCCGGCTCCCGTTTCTGTAGTAATTCTTTTCATTCCTTCTTTCTTATTATAGTATGCCTGAGGTATGGCAGTATTTGCTTTATGTGATCCGGAATAGTTTCCACCTTCATACTTATAATACAGTTTGCACTTTGTTCCGAGTACCTTTTCAAGGTTATATGCCCTGAACATAGGAGAGGGACGATAGATCTTGTATAAATCAATTACTTCGTCCGGAATATCGACATATCTTTCCTGCGAAACCTCCTGTTTTACAAGTTCTTCAGAAAAAACATTGCATAGTGCTTCAGGTCCTATAGGTTCACGTGTTACAGGATTTAACGGAGGGAGTGGTTTATTTGGCATGTCTGCTACCACATTGTACCATTGCCTCGGCATTTCTTTGTCGGTTAGTAAGAATTTTCTGATCTTTTCCATAATTCAAGTTTATTTAAGTTAATTAATAGTTATAAAACAAAAAGGGCACGCTGTGAACAGCGTGCCCTTACAGATAAATATCTTAAATACCTTATATAATGGCTTGTTTCACAGCTTCATTTTTTAAGCTGCGCCAGGACCACATATAAAGAATTGTTGTTTCCATAAACACAAACATAATTAAAAATTAAAAATTATTATCAAAAATAACACTTTTTTAATTATTATCAAAAAATAAACCTTATTGTATTTGAATTGATACCATATAATGGTTTCCTGTTATCATTCATAAACTATTGCTCCAAGTTGTCTTAGATCATTGAAAAATCCATGATAGGATTTTCCAACGCATTGAGAATCTCTGATGCATACTTTGTCAGTTGCTCCCAGGGCAGCAATTGCAACCGCCATTGCAATCCGGTGGTCCTCATGTGATTCAACCCGGGCGCCATGTGGCTGTCCTCCTGTAATATACATAAGGTCGTCTTTAATTTCTACCCCAATATCCATTTTTGAGAATTCTTCTTTAAGGGCCGTAGCTCTGTCGCTCTCCTTAAATATTAACCGTGATACTCCTTTAATAGTTGAGATGCCATGACAATAAGATGCCAGTGTGACAAGTGGCGGAAAAAGATCAGGTGATTCGGTAGCATCAAAATCAAAAGCTTTCAATTCTGATCTGGAAATATCAATCTTATTTTCGTCTATTTTCATTTCAGCCCCTGCCTTTTCGAGAGCTTTAATAATTGCTATATCGCTCTGCTTCGTATCTGTGCGAAGTCCGACGATGCTTATCTGACCACTTATTGCTCCTGCCACAAGAAGGAATGCTCCTCCACTCCAATCTCCCTCAACAGTATAGTTTTGTGAAATATATTTCTGATTTCCAGGTATTTTAAACAGACTATAGTTTGAATTGTGAACTGTTATTCCGAATGACTTCAGTACCTGAATAGTCATGTCGATGTACGGTTTACTTTTAAGATTATTGACTTTTATTTCGGAATCCGTTGATGCAAGTGGTAAAGCCATGAGCAGGCCGGTCAATAACTGGCTGCTTATCGATCCGTCAATTTCGCAGTTTCCCCCAATGATTGGGCCTTTAATGGTAAGAGGAAGAAATCCATCGGTACTGGAGCACTTTGCACCCAGCTGATTCAGGGCTTCTTCAATCATGAACATCGGCCTTTTCTTCAGGGAATTTGTGCCAATCATGGTTATCTCCGTAGGGTATAATGCAGCGATAGGAGAGAACATACGCATAGCAAGGCCTGATTCGCCACTATTTAGTTTTGGTTCTTTCAATTCTCCTGAAGCTGTAATTTTCAGCTCATCGGGTAAGGGATTTACCCTGGCACCCAGGCCGATTGCAATACTCATTGCAGCCAGAGAATCGTCACAATAGGATGGATTGGATATTATGCTTTGCCCATCGGCAAGTAAAGCGGCAGCTATAGCCCGTTGAGTCATGCTTTTTGAAGCAGGTGCTTTAACCTGACCTTTAATCGCGGAGGGTTCTACACATCTTTCCATAAGTTCCTGAAATTTATTTTTTGTAATCCTGATCTTTTGCTCCGTTATTCATGATTTTCATCTGAAGATTAATCGACTCCTGGTGAATAGCAGTAAATATCGTTTTAATCAATTCAGCACTCAGACCCTTAGCCTGACCTTTTGATATTGCCTTTTTAATAATTTCATCCCAACGAATACTCTGCAAGATAGTGATATTATTTTCTTTTTTATAGTGCCCTATAGTTTCTGAAACTTTCATTCGTTTTTCCATAAGGTCCAGAAGATAATCATCGTATATATCGATTTGTTGCCTTAGTTCTCCAAGCACATCGAGCAACTTTGGATCAGAAGGGTTGGGATTACGCAGTATAAGACGGCTTAAGAGTTCTTTAAGATCGTTTGGGGTAAGCTGTTGTGAAGAATCGCTTAAAGCTTTATCAGGATCGATATGCGATTCGAGCATTAACCCGTCGAAATTAAGATCCAAAGCCTTTTGTGATATTTCATGGAGAAATTGTCTTGACCCGGAAATATGACTGGGATCACAAATTATTGGTAATTCCGGAATACGCCTGCGTAATTCAATCGGCAATTGCCAGTTAGGCTGGTTCCGGTACAATGTTTTTTCGTACGATGAGAACCCACGATGTATTGCTCCGATTCGGGTAATTCCTGCTTTGGCAACACGTTCAATAGCCCCGATCCATAATTCAATGTCGGGATTTATAGGATTTTTCACGAGTACCATTACATCAACCCCTTTAAGGGCATCGGATATCTCCTGCACCGTGAAAGGATTAACTGATGTTCTGGCGCCGATCCATAGCATGTCAATTCCATATTTTAAAGCTTCATAAACATGCCTTTCATTTGCCACTTCAGTACCAACGAGCAGTCCGGTTTCCTCCTTCACCCTTCTTAGCCATCTTAATCCTTCGACTCCGACTCCTTCAAAGGAGTTTGGACGGGTTCTGGGTTTCCAGATGCCTGCACGGAACAAGCTGACTTCTTTAATCTTAGCTAATTGTCTGGCAGTCTCCATGACCTGTTCTTCTGTTTCGGCGCTACACGGACCGGAAATAAGAAAAGGTCTTCCTTTATATCCTCTCCAGTCTGTTATCCTGGAATTTTTAAGTTTTAGTATCATAATTTCAAATATAATAATTATTACTGGCAATATGTTTTCTAAAGTCTGGAGTGCCTGAAATGCCAGGAGTACCTGGCGTTACCGGTGGTACTTTAAGATATATTCGCGACTTAAAGTATTTTCAACACCAGCTCACTTCAGCCACTTCTTAATTCAATATTTTTCTGATCTTATTTGCCTCTTCCATCAGTGCCTTCAACCCGTTCATATCTTTTTCACTGATCATCTTTCTGAATAAATTCATTTTTTCAATATATGTATCCATAACTTCAAGAATGAATTGAGAATTCTCGAGAAAAATGGGAGCCCAGGTATCACCATTACTTTTGGCAAGGCGGACAGTACTTTCAAAACCACCACCTGCCAAAGCCAGAATGTTATGTTCTTCCTGCTCTTTTTCGAGTACGCTTAAAGCCAGCGAAAACGATGTAATATGTGAAATATGAGAAACATAAGCAACATGGACATCATGATCGTTTGAATTCATATATACTTTACGCATATTCAGTATGTCAAGCATCTTTTCAACTTTCTTCAGGGCATCACGATCGCTGAGTTCTTTATCGCAGATAATGGCGGTTTTATAGTCGAATAATTTACCAATTGCAGCAAGAGGACCTGAATATTCGGTGCCTGCCATTGGATGAACTGCAACATAACGCCCCCTGCCGGGATGATTTTTTGAGATTTCAGCAATACTGGCCTTAGTTGAACCCATGTCGGTTACAATTTTCGGACTGCCTGCAATTCTGTCTAGTACTGATGGCAGTATAGTGCAATTAGCATTGACCGGGGAGGAAAGGATAATCAGATCACTTTTATCAATGGCATTTTCCAAAGTGTCATTTTCATCAACTAATCCGCATAAAAGGGCAATGTTCTGGTGATGGAGGTTGGTATCAACACCGATTATTTTGTCGGCAAATCCACGTTTACGGAGATCGATCATAAGCGATCCACCTATAAGTCCTATTCCTACAACTGCAATTGTCATGTTCTTTTGTTATAAATTTGAATTAATTATAAGTAGTTTTTATTCTCGTTGTTTTATTTATTGATTGTTGCACTGAAGCTCCTTGGTCGGTATTGTTTAAAATTTAAGTATACGTTCTTTTGCTTCTGCAAGTCTTTCTTCGTTGGCACATAGTGAAATACGTATGTACCTTTTCCCGTTTTGACCGAATATTGAACCCGGGGTGATGAAGATATGAGTCTTGTTCAAAATCTCTTCTATATACATTTCGCAATTGGACACTTCATCAGGAATCTTTCCCCAGACAAATAAACCGACCTGTGATTTCTCATATTTACAATTAAGGATGTCCATGATTTCCTCAACCAGCTTACGCCTCCTGATATAGATGCTATTGACAGTGTCATACCACGATTCCGGGTTGTTGAGTGCATTAACTGCAGCCATTTGCATTGGAAGAAACATTCCGGAATCCATATTACTTTTTACTTTCAGTATATTCTTAATATATTCACTGTGCCCGGCAACCATACCTATACGCCATCCTGCCATGTTGTGCGATTTACTCAATGAGTTCATTTCCAGTGCAGTTTCTTTTGCGCCTGCAACTGACAGGAGGCTGTGATAATCATTATTAAGAATGAAGCTGTAAGGATTATCATTGCAAAGAAGTATGTTGTGTTTTTGTGAAAAAGCAACGAGCTTTTCAAAAAGCTTCACCGATCCTTTTGCACCGGTAGGCATATTAGGATAGTTGACCCACATAAGCTTTACTTTCGAGAGATCACTATTCTCAATAGTTTCCAGATCGGGATTCCAGTTATCTTTTTCAACGAGATCATATTTTCTGACTATGCCTCCTACCAGGTTTGTTACCGACGAATATGTAGGATACCCTGGATCAGGGACAAGTACTTCATCTCCCGGATTAACAAATGCCATGCTGATATGCATTATTCCTTCCTTGCTTCCCATCAGGAGCAGTATCTCATTATCGGGATTCAGCTCTACATGGAAATATTTCTTGTACCATTCTGCAAACGCTTTTCGCAAAGCCGGAACTCCTTTATAACTCTGGTAGCCATGCGAAGTTGCTTTTTTAGCTTCTGCAAAAAGAGTAGTAATAGTGTTCTCAGAAGGTGGCTGGTCGGGGCTGCCAATACCAAGATTGATGATATCAGCGCCTTCATTTCGCATTCTGTCAATCTGAGCAAGTTTTTGCGAGAAATAATACTCCTGCACGCTGTTGGTACGGTCTGCTGGTTTAACTTTCATATAGCATGTCTCCTTTAAAATATACTCCTAATATTTCCAGATTATTTGTGTATTTATCCAATACTCTTTTAATTACATCAGAGTTGATCTTCCTGTTTAATTCCAGATCGAGATAAAACATATATTCCCAGTCACCGTTAAGCCGCGGGACTGATTGGATCTTTGAAAGATTGATTCCCATCTCTGCAAGTTTAACAAGAACGGTTGCCAGTGATCCTGGTTTGTGACTTGTACAAAAACAGATTGACACTTTATCTCCTTTCCTGTTCCCTTTAGCTTCATTTCCAACGACGAGAAATCTTGTATAGTTCTTCTTATAGGTTTCTATTCCTGAAGCCAGGATTTCGAGGCCGTATATTTCAGCAGTAATGGAAGATCCGATTGCAGCAACGCCTTTTAACTGATTCTGGCTAATAATTCTTGCACTTCCGGCAGTATCATCACTTTCAACAAGAGTTATTCCTGGAAATTGATTTAGATATGACATACATTGTGCCAACGCAATAGGATGTGATCGTATCTCCCTGATATCGTTTATCGTCTGGCCTTTTAAAGCCATAAGATTCTGAACTACACGGAGATTGTGTTCTCCCAGTATCTTCATTCCTGATTCCCTGATCAGAGTATAGTTATAAAGAATGCTGCCTGATCTTGCATTCTCGATTGCCATCATGGCAAAATCGGCCTCTCCGGCTTTTAATGTATTGATAGTCATGTCGAATGTGGTACATGGAACTATCTCGATGGTGTCATAATTAAAGTACTGTCGTGCGGCAACCTCATGAAAACATCCTGCCTCTCCCTGTATTGCTATTTTCATTTTCAGTCTGTTATTAAATAAAAAAGGGCCCCGTACCGGGACCCTTGCTTTCATATAAATTTAATTTATCTGTATACAAAAATCCCCTTATCTGTTTTTAAAATAAAAATAGAAGTAATAAAAGGAGATAAAATTTTTGTACACAATATTCATTTTGTCGTGTTTTTGATTTACAAAAGTAAGTTAAAATTTTATAAAACAATAGAAATTTCAGGAAAACAATAAAATTTGTGAGATTTTGAAAGAATTAATCTTGTTTTTTATGTCTTTTTTGAAGGACCTCCTCAATGTTTTGTAACCTGGTGTCTTTAGCTTTTAATAATATCAGCAGATGGTACAGAAGGTCTGCAGCTTCATTTTCAAAAAGCTCCATGTTGTCGTCTTTAGCTTCTATAACTACTTCAACAGCTTCTTCCCCTACTTTCTGGGCAACTTTATTAATACCTCTTTTATAAAGCTTATTTGTGTAAGAATTTTCAGCATTATCTTCAATACGTTGATTTATAATCTGTTCCAGTTCATAAACAAATCCTTTTGCAGTTTCTTCTCCAAAACATGAAGTATTGCCAGTGTGACAAACAGGCCCGGCCGGTTTTACTTTGATAAGGATCGTATCATTATCACAATCTGTTAAAATATCTTTTACAAATAAATAATTACGGGAGGTCTCACCTTTTGTCCAGAGCCGGTTTTTGCTCCTGCTGAAAAAAGTTACTTTACCCTCTTTAATGGTCTTTTCAAGAGCATCTTCATTCATATAGCCCAGCATCAGTACCTGCAGAGTCGTATTATCCTGGATCACAACAGGTACCAGACCGTTTCCTTTGTTAAAATCTATTTGTTTCATCCGTAAATAATTTTCATGTTAATGGCTTTATGGAACCCACATGTTTAAATTTTCTTTCCTACTTGTTTAGCTTCACTGCGTTCTCCAGACTAGTCAGGATCGGTTGTGTTTTTTAGAAATATGTGGGTTTCATATTGATAATGTAGTTACAAATAATATTTATTATCTCTGTGTAACTCTGTGCTTCTCTTTGTTTCTCTGTGTAAGTTCTTGTTTCTTTGTTAACACAGAGGTCCACAGAGGAGGAACAGAGAGCCACAAAGAAATTATTTACTATCATCGTACAGCGATATTTTCTTTTTTAAGATATTGCTTCAGATCCCTGATATCAATTTCCCCGAAATGAAAAATACTTGCAGCAAGAGCAGCACTACAGCTCGTTCTGAAAAAGACTTCCCGGAAGTGTTCCATTTTGCCTGCACCTCCTGAAGCAATAACAGGGATATTTATGTTCCTGCTCACTTCAGCGGTGATGTCGATCGAAAAGCCTGATTTTGTCCCGTCATTATTCATTGATGTCAGGAGTATCTCACCCGCTCCAAGTTCCTCAGCCCTGCATGCCCAGTCAACGGTATTCAGATCAGCAGGAGTCCGGCCTCCATTGACAAATACGATCCAGTCATCATCAACAAACTTTGTATCAATGGCAACTACAACACACTGACTTCCAAATTGTCCTGCAATCTCAGATATCAGTTCAGGCCTTTTTACAGCTGCTGAATTTACAGTTACCTTGTCGGCGCCGGCTTTAATAAGGGCTGCAACATCGTCAATAGTATGAACGCCTCCCCCTACGGTAAAAGGGATGTTAATTTCAGCAGCTATTCTTTCAACCAATCCGGCAAGGGCTTTCCTGTTCTCAATAGTTGCAGTTATGTCCAGGAAAACCAGTTCATCAGCCCCTTGTTTTACATATTCTTTTGCCAGTTCGACGGGATCTCCGGCATCGATCAGATTTACAAAATTCACACCTTTAACGGTACGTCCGTCTTTAATGTCGAGACATGGAATAATTCGTCTTTTTAACATTTTCTTCCCAGTTCTTTTAAAGTTAATTTTCCCTCATAAACTGCTTTTCCGATTATTGCACCTTCACAACCGGCTTTCCTGACATCTTCAATGTCTGCAAACGTAGAAATGCCTCCGCTTGCAATAAGATTAATATCGATCGCATCAAGTAACTCTTTATATAAAGAAGTTGATGGTCCCTGCAGCATGCCATCCTTATCAATATCAGTACATATGGTATATTTTACACCTTTCGTCTGATAGTCTGAAATAAAACTTACAATATCTTTATCGGAGTTTTCAGTCCATCCCCCTGTGGATACTTTCCTTTTTATGCAGTCAGCTCCAAGAATTATTTTCTCAGGTCCCATTTTTTCAAGCCATTCCAGAAATACCTGGGGATCGGTAACTGCAATGCTGCCAGCCGTGACCTGGTTTGCTCCCGCATTAAATACTGACTTCAGATCTTCATGCGATCTTATTCCACCTCCAAAATCGATCTTAAGGTTTGTCCGGACTGCAATTTTTTCAAGGACTTTAATGTTTTCAATCTTTTTATTCTTTGCTCCGTCAAGATCAACAAGATGAAGAAAATGGAGTCCATTATCCTCAATCTGTCTGGCAACTTCCAGAGGATCTTCATTATAGATTTTTTTTGTATTGAAGTCTCCACGAGTAAGCCTGACACATTTTCCGCCTATCAGATCAATTGCTACAATAATTCTCATAGTTTCAGAAAGTTTTGAAGGATTATTTCTCCTACACGAGCTGATTTTTCCGGATGGAACTGTGTTGCATAAAAATTGTCCTTTTTCATCGCAGCGCTGAAGGGCATGATATAATCACATGTAGCAACTGTGCAGGAAGAAATTTCGGCGTAGTAGCTATGAATGTAATAAAGGTCGTCTTCAATCGATACTCCTTTAAAGAGATCTCCCCTCATTGTAAGAAAATCATTCCATCCCATGTGCGGGATCTTGTCAATAGGGGGGAATAATCTTACGTCCGAATCAAATATTCCAAGGCATTGAGTATCACCTTCTTCGGTACGACGGCACATCAGCTGTAAACCAAGACATATCCCCAGCACCGGCTGTTTAAGGGAGGTGATCGTTTTATCCAATCCTCTTTCCTTCAGGTATTTCATTGCTGAACTGGCTTCGCCGACACCAGGAAAAATGACTTTATCGGCATTCAGTAATTCCGCCGGATTATCAGTGATGATACTTTCATAACCTAACCGTGTCAGGGCGTTTTGCACTGATTTGATGTTCCCGGCATTATATTTCACTATAGCGATCATAGGCTCCCTTTTGTTGATGGCAAATTGAAATTATCTGTTTGTCTGACAGCCATTTTTATGGCTTTTGCAAATGCTTTGAAGATGGCTTCTATTTTGTGATGCTCATTCTGGCCTTCAGCCTTTATATTAAGATTGCATTTTGCGTTGTCGCTGAACGACTTAAAGAAATGGAAAAACATCTCAGCAGGCATTTCTCCTATTTTCTCCCGCTGAAATACAACATCCCAGACCAACCATGGTCTCCCGCCAAAATCAAGAGCAACCTGTGCAAGACAATCATCCATTGGCAATACAAAACTGTATCGTTCAATACCTTTTTTCCCTCCAAGTGCTTTCAGAATTGCATCTCCAAGTGTAATAGCAACATCTTCAACAGTATGGTGCTCATCAATTTCAAGATCGCCTTTTACCTTAACACTAAGGTCGATGTTTCCGTGACGGGCTATCTGTTCAAGCATATGGTCGAAGAAACCGATGCCGGAATCGATGGAGCCCTTTCCTGATCCATCCAGATTAAGTTCAACCTCAATCTGTGTTTCGGATGTCTTTCGTTCTATTTTTGCTGTTCGTGGTATCTTCTTGAAATATTTATAAATATCGTTCCAGTCAGCAGTACATAATTCAGCATCAGGAGAGTTTTTTGAGCCGATTAAAATTGCTTTACATCCCAGGTTTTTTGCAAGCTCGACATCTGTCAGCCTGTCTCCAATGACGAACGAAGCGTTGAGATCGATCCCTTTCGCAAGATATTTTGCCAGCATTGCAGTTCCAGGTTTGCGGGTAGGGGATTTTTCTTCCGGGAAGGTTCTGTCGATGAATATTTCAGCGAATTTAATTCCTTCTCCTTTGAGTATTTCAAGCATCTTATTATGTGCCGGCCAGAAGGTATCTTCAGGGAAGGACTCTGTACCCAGACCATCCTGATTAGATACCATGACAAGCTCATAATCTGTTTCCCTTACAATTTTTGAAAGGCTGGAGATAACACCCGGGACAAATCTGAATTTCTCCAGACTATCAACCTGTTCGTCCAGAGGTTCCTCTAAAATAGTACCGTCCCTGTCGATGAAAAGAACTTTTTGCATGTTTAAAATTCTTTTAATGCTTTAATAAGTTTATTGTTTTCAGTCTTTGTTCCTATAGTGATTCTCAAACAGTTACTGATTACACTATTCCGGTTTCTTATTATTATTTCCTTACCAATAAGGGTGTTGTACATATAGCTGGAATCCTTTACTTTGATCAGAATGAAATTTGCTTCGGAAGGATAAACCTGCTCAACGCAGGCCAATTTATGAAGTTCCGATGAAAGTCTGGTCCTTTCCTCTTTTATTTTTTTCACCTGGGTTTTATAATCTTCAACCTTCGCGAGTTTTCGCATAGCCGCTTTCTGATTGATTGTGCTTATGTTATAAGGAGGCTTCATCTTATTGAAGTAGTGAACAAGATCAGAATTCATAAAAGCCATTCCTATTCTGACTGAAGCCATACCATAAGCCTTACTGACAGTTTGCATCACAATCAGGTTGGGATATTTATTTAAAAGATTTTTATATGATGGTCCTTCCGCGAAATCGATATATGCCTCATCAATAAAGACAACACCGTGAAACCCGGAAATGATCTTTTCAACAACATCCCTGTCAATGCAATTTCCGGTTGGATTATTTGGAGAACAGATCCATATCAGTTTCAGACTTTTGTCAGAGAGGCAGGGTTCTACATCTTTATAGTTTATCTGGAAGTTTTTATCCAGTGGTATCCTGATAATTTTGACATCATTAATAGAAGCAGATGCTTCATACATGCCGTAGGTAGGGGAGAAGGTAAGTGCTTTGTCTGTGCCCGGATTGCAAAATACCCTGTAGCCAAGATCAATGATCTCATCGCTACCGTTACCAAGAAAGATATTTTCTACAGCGACTCCTTTGATTTTCGAGATAGCTGCTTTTAGTTCTTTCTGGTATGGATCAGGATACCGGTTCAGGTGGCCGAAAGGATTCTCATTGGCATCTAAAAAAACGCCGTCACTGCCCTTATAATCATCCCGGGCACATGTGTATGGAGAAAGATTAAGGACATTTTTCCTTATAAGATTTTTTATTTCAATCATTTTGCAGACTTTTTAATCTGATACTGACAGCATTCTTATGTCCATTTAAAGACTCGGATTCCGCCATTATTTCAATTGCCGGTCCGAGACTTTTAATTCCTTCTTTTGTTATTTTCTGAAAAGATATTTTTTTAAGGAAGCTTTCGGTGGAAACGCCACTGTAACTCCTGGCAAAACAATTTGTTGGAAGTGTGTGGTTTGTACCTGATGCATAGTCACCGGCGCTTTCGCAACTGTAACTTCCAAGAAAAACAGAACCTGCGTTTATCACCCTGGTTGCAAGAATATCCGGTTCACATGTATTAATGATAAGGTGTTCCGGGGCGTACAAATTACTGAAATCTATGCAATCGTCAAGTGATGAAAAAAGAATTAACCTGCTGTTGGATAATGCTTTTATGGCAATATCCTGTCTGGGTAAAACCATCAGTTGTTTTTCAACCTCTGTTTTTGCTTTTTCGATCAGTTCCTGACTGTCAGTAAGCAGTACCACCTGGCTGTCAGGCCCATGCTCAGCCTGTGAAAGAAGATCGGCAGCAACAAATCCGGGATCGGCATTTTTGTCTGCAATTACCAATACTTCGCTTGGACCGGCGGGCATATCTATTGAAATGCCGTCTTGTTGCACAAGTTCCTTGGCTTTAGTGACATACTGATTCCCGGGGCCGAATATTTTGTACACCTTCGGAATACTCTCAGTACCATAAGCCATTGCGGCAATAGCCTGTGCTCCACCGACTTTGTATATTTCGGTTATACCAATGAGTTTGGCCGTGTAAAGAATCAAAGGACTTATTTTTCCATCCTTCCCGGGAGGAGAGCAAATAATTATTTTTTTGCATTCTGCAAGTTTTGCAGGTATCCCAAGCATCAGAACAGTCGAGAAGAGGGGGGCGCTGCCTCCTGGAATATAAAGTCCGACTTTTTCAATCGCGACACCTTTTCTCCAGCATTTAACACCATTGGTAGTTTCAATAACAGCTTCTGTCATAAGTTGGGCAGAATGGAATTTCTCAATATTGTTTTTTGCAATATTAATTGCTCTCTTCAGATTATCGGGAACTTTCTCTGCTGACTCACGAATCTCTTCAGGTGTCACTTTTAAGGTAACCGGAGGAACTCCATCGAATTTTTCAGAGTAACGAAAAATAGCGTGATCTGCTTCGGTTCGGACACTGTTTATTATGCTTTTTACAAGGTCATCGAGATCTGTTTTGCTGATTTCTGCCCTTTTGCAGAGCAGATCCCATTGCCCTTTCTCCGGATAGAATATTGTTTTCATTACAAAATCATTTTCTCGATAGGTATTACCAGAATGCCTTCCGCACCTGCTTCTTTCAGCTGATCAATTCTTTCCCAGAATTGATCTTCTTTAACGACAGAATGAAGGCTGACCCAGCCTTTCTCAGCAAGAGGAAGGATGGTTGGACTTTTCATTCCCGGAAGTATTGAACAAATTTTCTGAATTGCCGATTCAGGAGCGTTGAGCAATATGTATTTGTTTTCTTTTGCATTTTTCACTGCCCTTATCCTGAAAAGCAGACCGGAAAGGATTTCCAGTTTTTCAGCGCTGAGGTTTTTATTTCCAATTATTACAGCCTGACTCTTCAGTATGGTTTCAACTTCTTTTAATCCATTGGTAGAAAGAGTACTGCCTGAGCTGACTATGTCGCATACTGCATCGGCCAGACCAATACCGGGAGCAATTTCCACGCTACCACTGATCTCTTCAATCTCAGCAGTTATTTTATTTTCTCTGAAAAATTCTGAAAGAAATTTCGGATAGCTGGTGGCTACTTTCTTATTCATAAAATATGTGAGGCCCGTATATGTCTCTTCCTTTGGTATGGCAAGGCTAAGGCGACAGTGAGCAAAACCAAGTTGTTCTACGACATTGATATCTTTGTCTTTTTCAACGACCATGTTTTCGCCTATGATACCTATATCGGCAACCTGCTGCTCAACATATTGAGGGATATCATCATCCCGAAGGAACAGAAGCTCCACGGGAAAATTTTGTGCAGTGGTTTTCAGTACCCCGGCTCCGTTCGAGAATTTTATTCCACATTCCTCCAAAAGTTTTTTGGAATTGTCACTCAGTCGTCCGCTTTTTTGAATTGCAATTTTCAGTAAACTCATTTTCATTTTTAAATATGTCCGGGCAAATCGGCCGGGAAATAAAAAAACCCGCCTGATCTGCTCAGACGGGTTTATGATATTTTCAGTACACACATATCACTATCTCCTCGCCTGAGAGCAAGTACTAAAATGATGGTGATATAATGATTTCTTGTTCATTTTTTAAAATTATGGATGCAAAGATAATAAAATTTTAATAAATCAGACCTATTGAGGTTTAAAATTGAAATTTATTTTGTGTTTTACTTCTGTCAGTGTGGTTATATTGATAGTATACAATCTGCAATCCAGTCTCCAACCTGTGAAGTTGACTTAGGATCAGATCTGTTCAGATCTACAGTAACATAGTCTGCTTCGATGGATTTTTCAACTGCATTCCTTATGACCCCGGCCTCCTTCTTCAGGTTAAATGCAAGGTCACACATCATTGAAGCAGAGAGTATTGTTCCTAACGGATTGGCAATATTTTTTCCGGCAGCCTGCGGATATGAACCGTGTATGGGTTCAAAAACAGATGTCGACAGGCCTATGGAAGCTGAAGGAAGCAGACCGAGGGATCCTGTCAGAACGCTGGCTTCATCAGAAAGGATGTCGCCGAACATGTTTTCCGTCACGATGACATCAAACTTTTTCGGGAACTGGATGAGTTGCATGGCAGCATTATCGACAAACATAAAGTCCATGGTAATATCTTTAAAATCCTTAGCTATATTGACAGCGGTCTCGCGCCATAACCTTGAGGTCGCCAGTACATTGGCCTTATCAACCACGGTGACTTTTTTTGAACGCTTCATTGCATATTCACAGGCAAGCTTTACTATCCGTTCGATTTCAAAACGGCTGTAAGCACATGAATCGTAAGCTGTATTGCCATCTTCTGACCGGCCTTGTGGTTTACCGAAATATATACCTCCTGTAAGTTCCCTTATCATAAGGATATCTACACCCTGAACAATCTCCTTCTTCAAAGGCGATTTATCGATGAGCGATGAGAAAGTTGCTACTGGTCTTACATTTGCATATAGTCCGAGTTCTTTTCTCATGGCAAGAAGACCCTGTTCCGGACGGACCTTTGCTGCAGGATTATTGTCGTATTTAGGATCACCGATTGCCCCGAAAAGAACTGCATCGGATGATGAACATAGATCATATGTTTCAGTTGGAAATGGTGAACCTGTTTTGTCAATTGCCACTGCACCCACAAGTGCGTGGTTAAAAATAAATGTATGGTTAAATTTTTTTCCGACAGCGGTTATTGCTTTTTTTGCCTGTTCGATTATCTCCGGGCCAATACCGTCGCCCGGTAAAACTGCTATATTATAATTCATTACTTGTGTTTATTGATGATATATTATTTATTGTTTTCAAATCATTATTCTCAATAATGTTCAACATTTTCTCTGTAGCCTTTATCGCCGATTCAGTCTGGTCGGCATCCAGCCCTCTTGTCTTGAACTCTTTCCCGTTAAATTCCCAGGTAATGACGGTTTCCACAAACGCATCTGTTTTTCCTCCAGGAGGTATAGAGACCTGATAATCAGTTAAAAGTGGATATTTCTTTCCAAGCTTATCATAGATAGTATGTAATGCCTTCATAAATGCATCATACTGGCCGTCGCCTGAAGAAGTCTCCTCATATAAATTCCCGTCAATTTCTACCTTAACACTTGCAAAAGGTTTTAATCCGTATGAGAGTGAGAGAGAATAATTCTTAATAAATATTTTATAATTAATCTTTTCACTTCCGAGCACGTCAGCAATTATGAAAGGAAGGTCTTCAGTTGTCACGTCTTCTTTTTTATCGCCCAGCTCGATCACTCTCTGTGTTACTTTATTCAGCGATTCAGGATTAAGGGAGAATCCGTATTCTTCAAGGTTCTTCCTGATTGTTGCTTTTCCCGACTGTTTGCCGAGAGCATATTTTCTTTTTCTTCCGAACCGTTCAGGAAGCAGGTTGTTAAAATACAGGTTGTCCTTGCTGTCGCCATCAGCATGAACGCCGGATGTCTGAGTAAAAACATTTTCTCCGACCACCGGTTTGTTTGCCGGAATCCTTATTCCGCTGAATGTCTCAACAATCTTGCTGACATTGGTTATCTCATATTCTACAATTGAGGTGTCGACGCACAACTGATCGCGCAATACTCCGACAACGCTCGACAGAGGAGCATTGCCGGCCCTTTCTCCAAGTCCGTTGACAGTTGTATGGATCCCTTGTATGCCTGCCCTGACTGCTGCAAACACATTGGCAATTGCCAGATCATAATCGTTATGTGCATGAAAGTCAAAATGAAGCGAAGGATACCGGTCAACAGTCTTTTTGCAAAACGAATAAGTCTGTTCCGGGTTGAGTATCCCCAGAGTATCAGGAAGCATGAATCGTCCAATGCTTTTATCCTTTAATGAATCAATCATGAAAAAGACATACTCTTCTGACTGGATCATCCCGTTTGACCAGTCCTCGAGATAAATATTAACCCGAATGCCAAGCGATTTGGCTTTTTCTATGATTTCCTTTATATCATTTACATGCTGTTCGGGTGTTTTTTTCAATTGTTTTTCAAGATGTCTTATAGAACCCTTGCAAAGCAGGTTGACTACTTTTCCCCCGGCATCATTTATCCAGTTAAGCGATAATTCCCCATCAACAAAGCCGAGCACCTCTATTTTATTGATGCATTTGTTCAGATTAGCCCATTCAGTTATTTTCCTGAGCGCTTCGAACTCTCCTGCCGAGACCCTTGCTGATGCCACTTCAATACGATCGACCCTGACGTCTTTCAGAAGCAGCGTAGCTATATGGAGCTTTTCGAGAGGGGAATAGGATACTCCCTGCATCTGCTCCCCATCCCTCAGGGTAGTATCCATTATCTCAACTCTCACTTTACCTGGTTTTTTTTGTCTCATATGCTGTTATCAATTCTTTCATACTCAAAAGGAAATCAATATCATCCAATCCTTTAAGGAGGCATTCCTTTTTATAGGAATTTATTGAGAACCTGACGTAATCTCCGGTTGGTATTATTGTAAAAGTCTGTTTATCAAGATCTATCTTAACTTTTGCAGAAGGATCTTTAAGAATGATATTTTGAAGATTTGTCAGAAGATCTTCGGATATAACTATAGGTAAAAGTCCATTGTTCAGCGCATTGTTCATGAAAATATCAGCAAAAAAGCTTGATACCACAGCCCTGAATCCGTAGTCAGCAATTGCCCAGACAGCATGTTCGCGGCTTGAACCACATCCGAAGTTTTTACCTGCTACAAGAACTTTCCCGTTGTATTTCGGATTATTCAATACAAATTCCTTATTTATCTCACCTGTCTTTTTATATCTCCAGTCACGGAAAAGATTCTCTCCGAAGCCTTCCCTTGAAGTGGCGCTTAAGAACCTGGCTGGTATAATCTGATCGGTATCAATATTTTGAAGTGGCAATGGAACACAGGTTGATTCAAGAATATCAAATTTAACTTTTGGCATATCAGATTATTTTTTGTTTATATCATCAGTAATAAATTCACGCGGATCGGTTATTCTTCCTGTTATAGCGGCGGCTGCAGCTGTGAGCGGGCTTGCAAGTAAAGTTCTGGCCCCCGGGCCCTGTCTTCCTTCGAAGTTCCTGTTTGAAGTTGAAACTGCATATTTTCCTGCAGGGATCTTATCCTCATTCATGGCAAGACATGAAGAACATCCCGGTTGTCTCACTTCAAAACCGGCATTCTTATAAATTTCCATTAAACCTTCAGAAATCATTTGTGCTTCTACTTTTTTTGAACCAGGAACAATTAATGCTGTAATATTGCCGGCTTTTTTTCTTCCCCTGATAATCCGGGCAAATGCCCTGAAATCTTCGATCCTTCCGTTGGTACAGCTCCCAATGAAAACATAATCCACAGGTTGACCAAGAAGTTTCATCCCTGGTTTGAATCCCATGTAATTAAGTGATTTTAAGAACGATGATGAGCCTTCGTTGTTTTTGTCTTCAGGGATTGCACTATCGATTGCTATTCCCATACCCGGGTTTGTTCCGTAGGTTATCATTGGTTTTATTAATGAAGCATCAAATTCGAGTTCGCGATCGAATGAGGCATCAGGATCGCTCCGGAGTTTTTCCCATTCTTTGACAGCTGATCCAAGATCATCTATCCCGGGAATTGCAGGAAGCTGCTTCAGATAATTGAAAGTGGTATCATCAGGCGCTATTATCCCTCCCCTGGCACCCATCTCGATGCTCATGTTGCAAAGAGTCATTCGTGCTTCCATGCTCAGGCTTCTTATTGCCGAACCGCTGAATTCGACAAAATGACCTGTCGCTCCACCCGTAGAGATCTCTGAAATGATATACATTATTATATCTTTCGAAGTCACTCCTATGCCCAGATTACCATTTACGGTAATTCTCATCTTTTTGGGTTTAGGCTGAATTATGCATTGGGTTGCGAGAACCATTTCCACTTCACTTGTTCCGATGCCGAAGGCTATAGTTCCGAAGGCACCATGAGTTGAGGTGTGGCTGTCACCGCATACGATTGTCATTCCTGGCAGGGTATATCCCAACTCAGGACCTATAACATGGACAATCCCGTTTTTCGGATGATTATAGCCGAATAATTCAATGCCATATTTATTGCAGTTCTCATTCAGTTTTTCGACCTGGTTCCTTGATAATTCATCATTGATTGGCAGGTGCTGGTTTCTGGTGGGTATATTATGATCGGCAGTAGCAATTGTGTTTCCCGGACGGAATACAGGGATATCACGTTCTTTAAGGCCATTAAATGCCTGAGGACTTGTGACTTCATGGATGTAATGGCGATCGATATAGAGAACATCAGGTCCGTTTTCAATGGAACGCACAACGTGGCTATCCCAGATCTTATCAAAAAGTGTGTTTTGTTTCATCCGAATATAATTTATTTATCTAAGGTCGGATGGAACCCACATGTTTGATAATTATATTCATAGGTATTTGTGTATGAATTACATGTGGGTTTCATCTATAAAATATTCTTTGTTTTCTCCGGGAAACTCTCTGTCTTCTTCTCCGTATCTCTGTGTAAAATAAGATAAGAACTTACACAGAGGGTCACAGAGGGATCACAGAGATACACAGAGAGTATTACTCAATTTTTGCAATAGCGTCAATAAACGCTTCAACCGAAGCAGTAACAATATCAGTATTGGCAGAAAATCCGTAATAATGTTTTCCGGCGTGTTCAATCTGAATATGAACTTTGCCCTGGTCGTCGCTGCCTCTTGTTATAGCCTGCACCAAAAATTCTTCAAGATGCACGGTTTTGCTTATCAGTTGTTTTACAGCGGTAAATGCAGCATCTATTGGTCCGTTACCTGATGCGGTTGAAAAATGGACTTCCCCATTTATTTTGATACCGACCATTGCAACCGGGATCAGCGATTTTCCACACGATACCTGCAAGTGATCGAGTTTCATGGATCTTTCTCCCTTGAAAACAACACCGGCAAGTACCCTGATATCTTCATCATTAATCTCTTTCTTCCTGTCAGCGAGGAGAAGGAAACGATGATAGATATCGTCAAGTTCCTCTTTCCCGAATTTAAATCCCAGCAATTCAAGGTGATGGTTGAGGGCAGCTCTGCCGCTGCGGGCAGTCAGTATAATGGAAGATTCTCTTATACCAACCTCAACAGGATCAATTATCTCGTAGTTTTCTCTTTTTTTCAGAACGCCATCCTGGTGAATGCCTGATGAGTGTGCAAATGCATTTCTGCCTACAATTGCCTTATTGGCCTGAACCGGCATTCTCATGAGGTTTGAAACAAGCCGGCTGGTATTGTAGATTAGTTTTGTATTAATACCGGTTTCAAGATTGAGATCATGGTGGCTTTTTAAGATCATAGCTATCTCCTCGAGTGATGTGTTACCGGCTCTTTCACCAATCCCGTTCATTGTTACTTCAACCTGTCTGGCTCCATTCAGAATACCCATCACAGTGTTGGCTGTTGCCATTCCCAGATCGTTATGACAATGGGTCGAAATTACTGCTTTGTCGATATTCGGAACGTTCTCCCTAAGATAATTTATTATACGACCATATTCCTCAGGGAGGCAATATCCAGTTGTATCGGGTATGTTCACAACAGTGGCTCCGGAATTTATCACTGCTTCGATGACTTTTGCAAGATAAGGAAGGTCGCTTCTGCCGGCATCCTCAGCATAAAATTCGACATCTTCAACGAATTTTTTTGCATATTTAACAGCGTCGGCAGCTCTTCTCAGTATCTCATCAGGAGTAGATTTGATCTTGTACTGAATGTGATAGGAGGAAGTTCCGATTCCGGTATGGATCCTTTTCCTTTTTGCAAACTGGAGTGCGTCAGCGGCTACTTCAATATCTTTCTTGACAGCACGGGTAAGGGCGCAGATAACCGGGTTTGAAATAGCTTTCGATATTTCCACCACCGATTTGAAATCTCCGGGGCTTGAAATAGGGAACCCGGCTTCAATCACATCGACGCCCAGACTTTCCAGGGCATGGGCAACCTCGATTTTTTCAACTGTGTTCAGCTGACAGCCGGGAACCTGTTCTCCATCCCTGAGAGTTGTGTCGAATATTAATACCTTATTGTCCATTTTATTACTTTATATTTTGTTTTTCTGGTCTCAGTTTTCTCACCGCAGCACCGGCTCTCCATAATTCTGAATCGTGAAGCTCCTTCAGTTCTGCATCCAGCTTCTTCCTGTAATCCGGTTGACGGTTGGCCTCAATAGTGATTCTGGCCTCGTTACCACTGGCAACACTTTCATACAGGTCGTCAAAAACAGGAGCAACTGCATCTCTGAACCGGTTTTTCCAGTCGAGTGCTCCTCTCTGGGCAGTTGTTGAGCAATTTGCATACATCCAATCCATGCCGTTTTCACCTACGAGGGGAAGCAGACTTTGTGACAGTTCTTCAACTGTTTCATTGAAAGCTTCTGAAGGGGAATGGCCTTTTGACCTCAGTTTATTATACTGAGCCTCAATTATACCTGCTATGGCTCCCATAAGGACACCTCTTTCTCCCGTAAGGTCGCTGTATACTTCTTTTTTAAAGTCAGTTTCGAAAAGATAGCCTGAGCCTACTCCTATACCGAGAGCGAATACCCTTTCCTGTGCTTTTCCGGTAGCATCCTGATAGATTGCATAGCTTGAATTCAATCCCTTTCCGGCAACGAACAAACGTCTGAGTGATGTTCCTGATCCTTTTGGAGCGATAAGAATTACATCAACATCAGCCGGAGGTACTATGCCTGTCTGATCATTGTATGTGATCCCGAAACCATGAGAAAAATAAAGTGCTTTTCCTTTTGTAAGGTGTTTCTTTACAGTTGGCCATACAGCAATCTGTCCGGCATCGGAAAGAAGATATTGAATTATTGTACCTTTTTCACAAGCTTCTTCAATATCGAAAAGGTTTTTTCCTTCTACCCAGCCATCGTCGATAGCTTTTTGCCAGGATGTTGAGGTTTTTCTCTGGCCAACAATTACATTGAAACCATTATCTCTCAGATTCATTGACTGACCTGGTCCCTGAACACCATAACCGATAACTGCAATTATTTCATTTTTAAGTACTTCGCGGGCCTTTGAAAGTGGAAATTCTTCTCTTGTTACAACATTCTCAACAGTACCGCCGAAATCAATTTTTGCCATGATCTTAAATATTAAATGCGTGAATAATTAATTTGTTTATTTTTTCTATTGATAATTTTACTCTAATCTGTTGTTCTTCATTTCAATCGTTACAGATTTAATAACTTTCTTAAGAGGATCTTAATAAATAGCTTCTGATATCTCTGGTTTAAGACGATTTGCTTCATCCATCTCCTGCAGATATTCATTCAGCTCTTTCACCTGTTTTGTTATAGCAACTCTTCCTGATTTTGCGAACTGCAATACCCCATATGGTTCCAGTTTGGCAAGCAATTCATTTATTTCTGCCTTATGGCCTGTTTTTTCAATTACAACATATTCCGGGGAGACCTCAAGAATACGCGCCTGATGAAAACGAACCACCTCATCAACAATGTTTCCAGACATCAATCCTTTTGTTGTGACTTTAAAAAGAGCGATTTCCTGATAAATGATCTGATCAGAAGTATGCACAAAAACCTTTAATACATCGATCAGTTTTTCCATCTGTCTTGCCACTTTCCGGATCATTTCACTTGTTGTCTTAACAACAATTGTAAGCAGATACACACCTTTTACTGCTGACTCAGAGGCAATGAAACTATCTATATTAATCTGTCTCCTCGTCAGTATTATTGTTATTTGGCCAAGGATCCCGATGTGGTCCTCCGTGAAAAGAGATATTGTAAATTCCTGTTTCATATTGAGTACTTTGCTTTTATTCTTCCTCTGTGACTCTCTGTGTGTTCTCTGTGTTTCTCTGTGTAACAAAAAAAGAACTTACACAGAGGGGCACAGAGAAGTCACAGAGGAACACGGAGATATTTTATTTCATAAATAGTATTATAATTAATAAGTCAGTCTTATCTCGGAAACTGAGGATCCGGGTTCCACCATTGGAAATACATTTCCTTCCTTTTCAACAACTATGTCAAGCAGATAGGATCCTTTGGACTGAAGCATTTCAGACAGAGCATCATTCAGGTCCTCTCTCATAGAAATCCTTTTTGCCGGTATCCCGAATCCATTGGTTATCATTACAAAATCGGGGTTTACAAGTTCAGTGGAAGCATATCTTTTCTCAAAGAACATATCCTGCCACTGACGAACCATACCCAAAAAACTATTATCAAGTATTATTATTTTGACAGGCACTTTATAATGCAATATTGTTCCTAGTTCCTGCATTGTCATCTGGAAACCTCCGTCGCCGACGAATGCAATAACCTGTTTATCTGGTTTTCCGATTTTAGCACCTACTGCTGCAGGAAGGCCAAATCCCATAGTCCCCATACCACCTGAAGTGACCAGACTGTTTGGCTGAGTAAATTTGTAATAGCGGGCAGCCTGCATCTGATTCTGTCCGACATCGGTTACAACTATTGCGTCGCCCTTCGTCATTTCTGATATCAGGCTTACAACTTCCCCCATTCTGATCTCGCCTGATTCAGGTTTTATTTCTTGTTTGATAACTTTATCGTATTCAGTCTTGTCATAGATCCGGAACTCTCTTATCCATGTCTCAAATGAGTTTTTATTTACAAGCGGGATAAGATATTTAAGGGCTTCCTTTGCATCATTATTGACCTCGACATCAACCATAATATTTTTATTTATCTCAGCCTCATCGATTTCAATATGTATTATAGATGCTTTTCTGGCATATTTATTAAGATCACCTGTAACCCGGTCATCGAAACGCATACCGATTGCAATTATAAGATCAGCTTCATTTGTGAGAATATTGGGCCCGTA
The DNA here is from genome assembly GCA_021371855.1 of Bacteroidales bacterium. Lineage (GTDB taxonomy): Bacteria > Bacteroidota > Bacteroidia > Bacteroidales > VadinHA17 > LD21. Next base: position 30,044 of record JAJFVL010000010.1, read on the forward strand.
GTTGCCATGCATACCAAGCATTCCGGCAAATAAGCGATGATTGGACGGAAATGCTGACAAACCCATTAAAGTCAATGCTACAGGGATTCCGGTTTTTTCAGCAAATTCCTTCAGCTCCTTTTCAGCTTTTGACAGAAGCACACCATGTCCTGCAAGAATCAGAGGCCTTTCAGCGTGATTGATCATAATTGCAGCTGATTCAATTGCTTTGATATGCAAAGGAATTCTGGGATTATAGCTCCTGATATAATTGCATTTTTTATATCTGAAATTGATCTTTTCAAATTGGGCGTCTTTTGTTATGTCAATCAGGACTGGTCCAGGGCGACCTGACTTTGCGATATAAAAAGCTTTTGCAATTGTTTCGGGGATATCACATGATTTTTTTACCTGACAATTCCATTTTGTAACAGGCATCGAAACGCCAATTATATCAGTTTCCTGAAACGCATCTGTTCCAATCAGGTTCGATACAACCTGGGCTGTGATAAAGACAACAGGAACTGAATCGAGAAAAGCATTTGCAATTCCGGTCACAAGATTGGTAGCGCCGGGTCCTGATGTGGCAAAACAGACCCCCGGTTTTCCTGTGACCATCGAGTATGCCTGGGCAGCATGAGCAGCTCCCTGTTCATGCCGGGTCAGAAAGTGGTGAAGCTTTCCTTCATAATTGAGGAGCTGGTCGTATATAGGCATAATAGCTCCACCGGGATAACCAAAGATGGTATCTACTTCTTCCTCTATCAGGCATCGTAAAAGAGCTTCTGCTCCTGTAATGTATTCAGGATCGCTTATGTGTTCTGTTTCAATCTGAAGTTCCTCTTCTGTCATAATATCAAACATATTGTTAATTTCTTTTTGTCTGTTGTCTTATTGTCTTTGTATCTTCTTCCTTTTATCTTTTATCTTAAATAAGTCTTACCGCCCCCAGATCAGCCGAACTGACGGTTGAGGCATAAGCTTTCAGAGAAGATGGTATTTTACGATTCCGTTTTTGTGGTTTATATGCTTTTTCGCCTTTCAGCTTCTCTTCATTCCCTCTATTATTAAGCTCATATTCAGACAAAACAGCATTTATTTTTCTGGCAGGGATGTCTATTTCAATGAGGTCTCCTGTTTTGAGCAAAGCAATTTCTCCCCCTGATGCAGCTTCCGGTGATACATGCCCGATTGATAATCCTGACGTGCCACCTGAGAAGCGGCCATCGGTTATAAGTGCACATTTTTTATCCAGTCCCATCGATTTAAGATATGAAGTAGGGTAGAGCATTTCCTGCATTCCAGGCCCTCCTTTGGGACCTTCGAATCTTATAACAACCACATCACCTGCCTTTACGGTTCCGTCCAGAATACCCTCGGATGCTTCTTCCTGTGATTCGAAAATCCTTGCTGTACCGGTAAATGTAAACAGAGATGGATTAATTCCTGCAGTTTTGACAATACATCCCTTCCGTGCAATATTTCCATAAAGCACTGCGAGACCCCCGTCTTGATTGTAGGGGTGATTTATGTCGCGGATACATCCGTTCTTCCTGTCGGTGTCAAGTTCTTCATATGTAGTATTTTGGGAACCCATCTCAATGCTTTTTTTCATGGAAGGTGCACTTCTGAAAAAATCAACAGCAACCGCAATGGCCTTTCCACCCTGAATATCCCAGTCGGAGATGGCATCGTGAAGAGTGGGATAATCAATCCTTTTTGCAGAGCTATCTATAAGGTCGCCGCGTTCCAGTTCACCCATAATTGACATGATCCCACCGGCGCGGTTAACGTCCTGAACATGATAATGATAGCTTGGAGCTACTTTGCAGATGTTTGGGATTTTCCGGGAAAGCTCATCAATATCCTTCATTGTAAAATCAACTTCTGCCTCATGGGCAACAGCGAGCAGATGAAGAACAGTATTGGTTGAACCGCCCATTGCAATATCGAGCGACATTGCATTCATAAATGCCTCTTTTGTGGCAATAGAGCGGGGAAGTACCGATTCGTCGCCTTTATTGTAGTATCTGTCAGCCAGATCAACAATTAATCCTGCAGCTTTTTCGAACAGCGTCACCCTGTTCTTGTGTGTGGCAACAATGGTCCCATTTCCCGGCAGTGCCAGACCCAGAGCTTCATTAAGACAATTCATTGAGTTTGCTGTGAACATTCCTGAGCATGAGCCACATGTGGGACATGCAGACTTTTCTATCTGATCCAGATCTTCTTCACTTATAGTATTATCAGCAGCTGAGACCATAACATCAATGAGGTCAAGATATTTATCTTTAAGCAGACCGGCTTCCATGGGGCCTCCTGAAACAAATACAGCAGGTATGTTAAGCCTCATGGCGGCCATCAGCATTCCGGGAGTTATCTTGTCGCAATTGCTTATGCATATCATGGCATCGGCCAGATGGGCATTGCACATGTACTCGACACTGTCAGCAATCAACTCTCTTGATGGCAGGGAATAGAGCATACCATCATGCCCCATTGCTATACCATCGTCAATAGCTATTGTATTGAATTCGGCAGCAAAAAGACCTCTCTTATCAATCTCTTTTTTAATGATCTGGCCAATCTTTTGCAGATGAACATGTCCCGGAACAAACTGGGTGAATGAGTTGACAATGGCTATAATCGGTTTGCCGAATTGTTCTTCCTTCATTCCATTGGCACGCCAGAGACTTCTGGCTCCTGCCATGTTTCTGCCTGTTGTTGATTTTGAACTTCTGAGTTGATTTTTCATTTTATTAAAAGCATATTAAAAAAAAAGCTTCCCGGTTCCCCGGAAAGCTGTATATTTTTATAGTAATACATATTATTTCCGGTCTGCAGGACTGAATAGTGCAAGGACGAGGAGAATAATATGGATTGAAGATATTTTCACTTTTTGGTTTTAAATTGATGCACAAATGTATTAAATATTTTAATAAATCAAATTAAAAGTGTTTTTAATTTTCATTTTTTAAAGATGAAAACCTGACAGGGCATTACTTGGGTTTGTTAAAGAACACATTGTCAGGATGTTACACAAATTTAGTTTTTTTCTTATAAAGATCTGATTATTAAAGTTCTGAAAATTCAAAATTGCACGTTCATTTTTGTAATTATTTATTATCTTTTCAGTGATAAAAAAACTGTTTTTATAAGATCCTGATAATGAAAATTATCTTTTTTCTGCTGTTGACTTTTCTATACGGTGCCGTTTCGAATGGACAAAAACAACCGACCGCAAATCAGAAGAATTGTACGATTGAAAAGGTCATTAATTCTCAATGGACATTCAACTATATTCCTGACGAGAAGGCAGATAAAGGTTATGAATCGCCGGAATACAGCGATTCACGATGGCTGGCTGTCAGCCTTCCTCATACCTGGAACACTTACGAAACAACCGGAGAGTTTCTTAATTCAGGTAAGAGTCCGGAAGACAATGACAACTCTTATTGGTGGAGGGGATGGGGCTGGTATCGCAAGCATTTCTCAGTTAATCCTGGTTACTCCGGCAGAAAAGTTACCCTTGAGTTTGACAAGGTGCAGGAATATTGCAAAGTATGGCTTAACGGGAAATATCTTGGTGACAATAAAGGGCAACAGGGATCTTTTGGATTTGACATTAGCGGCTTCTTGAATCCCGGGGGAGATAATCTGATTGCTGTCGCCATAAACAACAGTCATGGAAGTGAACTTGATTCTTCTGAGGCTGATGAAAGTAATTCCGGTATCTATAGCGGATTAGGCAGTGATGTTACTCTTGTATTGAGAAATAAATTATTCATTCCGGAGCAGAGCCGGACCAAACATGAAGGTGGTGTTACTGCCACTGCCACGCAGGTGTCAAAAAAAGAGGCTGTTGCCAGAATACAGACCTGGGTGAAGAATGATAACAAAGAAAAGAAAAGTTGCACTTTACAGACTACTATTTCAGACGCAGAAGATAAAACCGTTCAGGTAATTAAATCAATAGCAGATATTGCTCCGGGGCAGTTGTACAGGTTCGATCAGACATCAAAACCAATAAAGAAACCTCACCTTTGGTCAAATGAGGATCCGTTTGTATATAAATTATATACTGAGGTAATTGACGGGAATGAAATTGCTGATGCTTATACAAGTTCTTCCGGACTTAAGATTTCTCTTTCAGCTGATCTGGCTGAAACATTGACTGCAGCAAAGCAAAAGGATGGACCTGAGGATGTTTTTATAAAAAACCTGAACAGAAGTTCTGTCATTAACAGACATGGTAACCCTTCAGGAGAACCTGCCAGAATAGTTCTTACCTCTTCTCTTCAGAAAATTTCGGCCGATCGTGGTTCTGTGGCAATAATAACCGCTGAAGTAACTGATTCAAAAGGGAATTTTGTTACCGGTGCAAATAATACTGTCAAATGGGCTGTGTCGGGACCCGCAACTCTTGCCGGGCCTTCAGTTTTTGAATCCTGTACAGTTAACTCAGCAGGAATAAAAGGGTATCTAAGCATGCCTGTTTCAAATGTTATACGTTCTACGGGAAAACCAGGGACGATACATGTTGCTGTATTTGCGAGCGGTCTGGCTTCAGGATCGGTTGATATTGTGGCTGAAGAGGTGAAACAAGACAATTCGGTTATAATAGAACCTGCACTTGTTGGTGAAGGACGGAAACCAGTAGTCCGGAAAATTCCCAGTATTAGCAGGCTGGATGAGACACCTCAAGAGATAAAAATGACTTCTGATAATATCAGTTTGAGCTCCCCCGACAGGTCAGGATATGCTCAATTGATAAGAGATTACATCATTAAGAATAACTCTTCGGTTGACACATCAATTGTTGAATTTAAAACCATTATTGACTTGTTTGCTTCCTATCTTGTTAATAATAATGGACATATAATTGTAGATGATTATAATTACAATGTTGGGAATTATAATAATTGCAGGCTGATATCGGCATATATAAACAGTACAAAACTGCCTCCCGCATATAAGGAAGGTTTACGGAAACACTACTCAGATATAATCATAACGAAAGGCAACGACAGGGATGCCGGTGATGAGATGAACTGGCTTAATTGGATACCTTCAGGAGGAACAGTGATTATTTCGCAGCCAAACGGTAGTGCTTCAACAGTCAAAGGAACCATGGTGACTACTAAAAATCAGTTGACAGATATTATTGCAGTGGTTCATCCTGAATTTGTTAATTTCAGCGATGACGCAAAGGAGCGAGCCCTGATCTTTATAAATAAAATGAATCCTTATGTCCATGCCTCGGCAATAACAGAGAATAGCACCGAAGGAGATAAAAAAAATAAATCAAAAGTTATCTATTTGGCTGAAGAGGGAGAAACAATTTTAATTCCTCTGTTTAAATTTATTGCTGAATAGGTATTTAAAAAAGCTCAAGATATTTTCTAAAATATTTTATTAACTTTGGTGCTCGTAATTTTGATGTTGTAAAAGATTGAGATGAGCCAGAATTGTAATGATCAAGAGGATTTTAGGTAGTGTTTTTTGAAGCGTGACTAAAGATCAATATTAATATGCACTCATGCAGAATTGGAGAATTCGGGGAATCATAAGACAACAGCGATCGGATACCGATAATTTTGAAGCTCCGTGCTTGCTGTAAGGGTTAATAATTATTTATGAACCTCAGAATATCAAAAATCCAAAGGCTGATTAGTTAGTCTGCCTTTTATTCGATAATCGGAACAATCTGAACCCGCAATTTTGCAAAGAATTTAATATTTCTTTGCCTAAATGAGTCTTTATAATTATAGTTGATAGGATGAATGAACAAATACAAAAAAAATGATTAAAAGTTTTAAAAAAGACCTGTTGACGATCAAAGTTTTCCAGACTAGGGAAGAATTAGGTCGCGAAGCGGCAATCGATGCCGGGAATAAAATTAAAGAGCTGTTAAATATCAAGGAATGTATTAATGTTATTTTTGCTGCTGCTCCTTCTCAAAATGAATTTTTAGAAAATCTCATTAGTCAGGAAGGAATTGATTGGGGACGCATAAATGCTTTTCATATGGACGAATATGTTGGGTTGGAACCGTCTGCTCCTCAGGGATTTGGAAATTTTCTAAAAGAACGTATTTTCGATAAAAAACCATTCCGATCAGTTAATTACCTGGATGGCCAATGCGAATCGGAAGCCACTGAATGCTGCAGATACGGGCAACTGCTCTCTGATTTTCCGGTTGATATTGTTTGTATGGGAATAGGTGAGAATGCGCACATTGCTTTTAATGATCCTCCGGTAGCTGATTTCAAAGATAAAGCTCAAGTCAAGGTTGTTGAACTGGATGCTGTTTGTCGCCAGCAACAGGTTAACGACGGATGTTTTAAGTCAATCGGGCAAGTGCCAACTCATGCACTGACACTTACTATCCCTGCATTAACAAGAGCAAAGTATCTTTTCTGCATGGTTCCAGGCAAAACTAAAACCCAGGCGGTAACCAATACAATTGGGAAAGAAATTTCCGAACTGTATCCTGCAACAATCATGAGAAAACATCCGGCAGCAGTTCTTTATGTTGATGCACAAAGTGGAGCTCTCATTTAACCTTATTGTTGAAGGTCATTAAAGAAAAAATGCTTAGAACTCTGAAGGTTGGAAAGTCTTAGTTAAGTTATGTCAGTAATATTAAGGAACAAATATTTAATGCAGATGGCCTGACAGAGATTTTCAGAAGAAATGGAAATAATTACAAGTGAGCAAAATATTTAAGTTGAGTTTTGCTCATTTTTCATTTATGTGTGGTATTTTTTTCAAGTGAGTTGCTGATAAATTTATATCTTAGTCAAAATTTTAAAAACCTGATCGTAATGAAAAAATCAAGTTTTAGTACAGTTGTTTTGTTATTTACTGTTGCCAGTATTATCTCCTCAGCTTGTTATTCATGCAATACGGCACCTAAGAAAAATATAGGATTACAGTTGTATTCGTTACGTGATTCTATCCGTCATGATGTTCCTGGAACTATTGCTAAAGTAAATAAGATGGGTTACAAATTCGTTGAACCTGCCGGTTATGCCGACGGTAAATTCTATGATATGGAACCGGCTGCTTTTAAAGCTCTCATTGAGGCCAATAATATGACTATGCTTAGTTCACATACAGGCCGTCCGATACCCGATTCAACTAATCTTGAAGAAACTATGGCCTGGTGGGATGCTTGTATTGAGGCTCATGTTGCAGCCGGTGCAAAATATATTGTTCAGCCTTCAATGGGACGTTCAGCTTATGAAAGTCTGGAAGGGTTGAAAGCATATTGCGATTATTTCAATGCAATTGGTGAAAAATGCAATGCAAAAGGAATCCGTTTTGGTTATCATAATCATGATAAAGAACTTTCCACCAAATTAGACGGGCAGACAATCTATGACTTTATGCTTGCAAATACAGATCCTTCGAAAGTAATGTTCGAAATTGATCTTTATTGGGCTGTTGTAGGAGGTGCAAATCCTGTCGATTATTTCAATAAATATCCTGGCCGTTTCGAACTATGGCACATAAAAGACAAGGAAGAGATCGGGGCAAGCGGAATGATGGATTTTGCTGCAATCTGGGCAGGCGTTGCTAAATCAGGCATGCAATACGGGATCGTTGAAGTTGAAAGATATAATTTTGACGAGTTTACAAGCTGCAAGAAGAGCATTGATTTCCTAAATGCTGCTGATTATGTTGTAATGCCAAAATAATGACGGATTAATAATTGATTTATTCGTTTTAGGGGAAGATCACAAAAATTTCTGTTTCTGTGATCTTCTTTTTTTGCAGAAAAATGAAAATGAATATGTCTACAGAGTTCCCGGGCATGTATCCGTCAATATATTGGATTGGTCCCTGGCAGATAGCTTAATAATAATTATTTCTGATATGAAAATAGTCTGTTAAACTTTTAACGTTCAATTTGGAATTATGATTGTAACAGATTGAAGTACATTTAAATTAGGTAAAAGAAATATTTTGACATGTCACTTGCTGATTATATATGGATAATGTAATTTATCAAAGATTTTTTTTAAATTCAATCCGATTAATGAATATTTTATCTTTATGGGTGAATAAAATCTGAAAGTTTATCCAAGGTAGTTTATAATTGATAAAGGAGAACATTCCGTGAAAATTGCAATATCCAGGATCTGACAACTAAAAAATGATCTAACTTAATTTTAAGTCAATTAATATTTAAACCTAAACCACGATAACACTATTCTAATATAAAACCACATAATTGATTCAATAATAAACACGCATGAATATATTTACTTTCAACCGATCCCGACTTTTCGGGAGAGCTCAACGAAGTTAATCATGTGCGGCAGGCTAGCAGACCATTAAAAATAAGTTATATACTGATGAAATATTCAAAAATTCTGTCAATAATTTTATTATTCTTTATTTCCAATTTAGAAGAGCTGCAATCTTGTACAGGTACAGATTTTATTTTTTTAGTTCAACCTGATTCGGCAATAGTCAAGAAAAGAGAAATGAGTCAGATATCACGAAAGGATAAGATTACAATCACAAGAGAGCGTGCAGATGAATTACTCGCCGAAATGCCAGCAACTGATCCATGGGACAAGATGCCGGATGGCAGTACGCTCGCCTGGGGTGAATCAGCAACATTACGTGCTTTGGTTAACATGTATGAAGCTACTGATGATCCTAAATATTTAGCTGAAGTAGCCAGAAGAGGTGACCGTTTGCTTTCTCATCGTGATGACCGGTGCGGCGTAGTTGACTGTTCCGGAAAGAGCAGACCTGCCTGGAGCATGGGCTATAAATATGTTGTGGCGGAGGCACAGCTTAAAGATGCATCAGGAAAGCCAGTTATCAATATCCGATCAACACCATATTCTAATAATCTTCTTACCAAAGTTGAGATTATTTCATTCTGTAATGGGAATGATGATCATTTTACACTCAAGGTAAACAATAGCTTTTACAAACGCACTGAAACGTTTTCCGATCTGAGTCTTAACCCGTCAGACAATAGATTCGTTGAAAAAATAGTGAACGATCCTCTTTCGCCATATTCTGCCCAATCAGGAAACTACACTGAAAAATCAAATCTGATTCGGGTCAAAGTTGTAAGCTCTTCAACAATGTTTAATCAGGTGGTAACACTAAAACCAATACCATTAGCCTATATGGGTTACATTGGTGTAATATATGATCCTATGCTTCGATTCGCAGAGATTGTTAAAGCTAATCCAGAATTGAATGATTTGGTTCCTGCTGCCGACAGGTTTATCCGATCGGCAGAAGAATCATATGCAGATGCGTCTAACCGTCTCTGGCGAAATGGGCCAGGGAAAAATGAAGGATATTATTTAACTTGTGAAAAAGGTGAGTCTTTTCCGGCAGACAATGTTGGGGAACCATTCAATTTTTTAGCCAGGCATGTTTGTTCAGAACTTGCCTTATATCGTTTGACCGGAAAAACTGAATACCTTGAACGATCTGAAAAAATGTCCAACCTGTTAAAAAATCGCCTAAGATATAATCAACAATCGGACTTGTATGTTTGGAATTACTGGTATGAACCTATGACTACCAAAGGGTGGACCCCTGATGATAGTCTTTCGTATAATGTAAAGTATTTCAAACCCGCAAATCATGTTGAAGATATTTCACATGGGGTGCTTGATATTGGAATGATAGTGGCAGCTAACCGCACAGGAATTGTTTTCACAGATGCGGATTTGATACGATTTGCTAATACTTTGTTGGTCAATGTGCTTACAGCAGACCGAACCGGTGTGAGAAGAGGCGTTGATGGAGGCCCGGAGCATCCTGCCTACTTTGGTATTCTACATGGCTGGCTTGAACTGGCAGTGGCTAATCCTGAGGTCTACCATGCCATTCGCCTAGCCTACATTAATAAAGGGGATGAAAGTCTTGCATTTAGTGCAGATCTGCTCAAATGGGAGAGGAAACTTAAATGAATGACTCTGTTAAAATTTGGTATCAAACCTTTGCTCAGTCAATAGTTCTTTGGATAGTTTAAAAGCTTATAACTACAAATATGTGAACCGCTCACAAAAAAAATGCGTCCATCGAGATAATCTCCGCCGGTATTGATTGGAACCGGTGATTCTGCTAAAAGGTTCAGCTTGAATGAACGGGGATCAACCCTCACAATGCCTTTGACAAAAAGAATATAGATTTCTTTTTCTGGACCAGAAACAAAAATCCGCGGTGACTGGTTGGCCGCAGTTTTGCCGAATCTGGCTTCGGTATTCTCCTGGTGAACAACAATATGCTTAACAGGGTCAAAAACAAAAAATCGGTTTAAATCAGTTATTCCGTATACTAATCCACCGGGGCCAAGGCACATATCGCTATAGCTCTGAACACCGGGAAATACTACTTTATGCCATTCTAAATGTTTGGAGTACACGTCCATAATGTATAATTCTGCTTCTATTGCTTTCTTCTCTCCACCCGTACCCGGCTCAGTAGTGGTTCCTCCCAGAAGTCTACCTTCAGGCAAAACCACCATACTCATGGTTGATTGGTCTATAATAATGGCACTATCCCGGAGCAATGTAGATTTCTTCTTAATACGATCCCAGAACAGCAGTCCGCCGCCGGTATAACCATATTCCGGAGTACCACTCATGATTATTGTTTTACCATCTGAATAGGAAAGAACACGGTGTGGTCTATGGATTTCAAGACCTGCATCAGAAAGAAAAAGAGGGTTCGTATTCTCACCTTTTCTGGTATCAATCCAGGCTTTTGAGGGATTCCACTCCAGTAGAGAACCTGAAGGGTAAACGCCAAAATATAAGTTTTTATTCTGGCTTGCAAGTGCATTAAACTGACCAAAGGCTTCCTTATTCTCCAGTTTATTTGTTTTCGGATTGTAATTAAAAAAACGCATAGGGAAGGCTGTGCCACCCGCTATTGTTCTGCCAGGAGAGGCAGCTAACCCCATTATTATTGCTCCATCGCTTGTATAATCAAAAGTAACTTCCTTATCACTATTTGTTTTGGGATCTTCAATAACCAGTTTCCGCTCGAGCAAATCCAGTTTTTTAATTTTTCTGCCATCAGGGAAATCACTATAGAAAAGGCTTTGACTTCCTGTTATAATCGGTTTTGGATTCATGGTATCATGTTTGCCTATTTTATGTCCGCTACCCATATAAAATTCATACCAGTCTTCTTTGCTGTCAATTAACGGCTGTCCATAAACTTTTCCGTCCAGATCACGGTAAACGTAGGCTGAACCCCGCTTACGTTCTGTTTCCTTTAACATGGGATCGGCCTGCCCGGTAGCCGGATTAAAAGCTATGATCTGGCTGGCAGTATTACCAATACCAAAGTAGATCCATCCGGCTTTATCAGCAGCCAGGTAGCGGGGATATTGACGCCAGTTCTGTTGGTACAGATAACCATAGTCTCTGAATTCCCGTGTATCAGGATTAAATGAGACCAATCCGCTGTTTGGATAAGTTACTGCCCAGATAACCCCCTTATCGTCCTCAGTCATAGCCATTGCCATCTGGGGCATAGATTTATTGTTAAAGATAAATGCCCGTTTAACCGGATCGAACTCTGAAAAATTTCCCTTAAAAAGAGTATAAAACCTGTTTTTACTGGAAAGAATGGAAGAATATACAGCATCGCCCGGTGTGAAGGGCATTGGAAATTGTTCACTTTTACCGGTTTCAGCATCAATCATCAGCAGGGCGTAACCTCCTCTATGATCAAATAACCAGAGCAATACCACATCACGACCGTTACCATCTACAGTGGCAACTATGCCACGATGATTGCTGATTGGTGTAGCTACACCATGATCAAAAAAACCTTTTCCCAGTTCCTGGGAAAAGACAGTAACTGATGTGACCTGGCCTAATAATAGACAGAATAATGGTGCTGCAAAAAGTTGTTTGCAACGAAGGAAATTGAAAATAAAATGCATCTCTTTTTTCATACAAATATAGAAGTATATTAGCACAATTATTGAAAGTGTCGTGTACCTAGTACCGGTATGTTGAACAAGTGTTATAAGTTCTCATCCATAATAAAAGGATTAATCCTTTCAATGGATTAATCCTTTTATTGAACAATGCCTGATTTTTTTATTCAGTTATTGTAAGAGTTAATTCTTTAACAACCTTTTTTACTTTATCAATAGAATTATTAGCTGCAACGAAAACCACATTATAAGTACCTGGTTTAGTGTATTTATAACGATATTCTGTCATTGTTGCAGTTGTAACTCCTTTTAAAGGGGTTGCCCAATCGGGACCCAGATCGACACTATCAGTTCTTAGCGCTCTGCTAACTGCCCAATGTTCGCTTAAAGGGTCATTATAAGGGCTGGAAGGATCAAAAGGTATAAAGGTTGGCCTTACTGCAGTAGGAACATATGACGTGCTGTTAGGATCATAGATAGGGTTAAGAGGATCATAGATCGGATTAGTCGGATCGAACAGCGGATCAGTGGCGACCTTATAACGATTTCCCACAAGAGTTATTCTGGTAGTTGTTATTGTAGAAAGCGCTGGAGCGTTCACTGGATTTTCATCTACGATCCTGAAGCCGGCACTTGCCTGATCTGTTAATGGCAAGGCAATGGTACCATCAAGTGAAGCATAACTCATAATTGAAAAAAGCTGTATGTACCAGGTACGGGCCAGTCCATTTGTTTCCTGAGGTTTTGTTAAATATTTAAATGCAAAATAAATTGGCTTCCCGGGAACAATCAGATCTGAGATATCTTTTGTACCTGAAGCCAGGAAAGCAGTCCCAGTGCCCAAAACAAACCGACTAGTAATGTCTGTCCATGTAGCGGCTTTAACACTTGCAAGACTACTATAATCGCCATTAAAATCAGTAGATGATAATATTGAAACCTGATTAGCCTGTGTTCCAAGTTGCACACTGCTTTGAAATGACATAGTAGCTCCGGTATCACTCACATTTACTGTTCTTCCATCTTTAAAATTAAAGTCTTTCCGGGTTTCACCAGAATAGAATGAGATATTATGCACACTTCCACCTGTGAAAGCGAACCTTATTTCTTCCCCCACTTTATAGGTAGAGGTTTCTGTAGTTACGTCAAAGTTATGTACATCACCAACTTCGATTTCTTTGTTACAGGATGCCATTAAAAGCAAGCCTAATAACATAAAATAATATTTTAATTTCATATTCGTAGTTTATAGAATTTATTAATTCCAGCCCGGATTTTGATCCATTGCCAGATTTGTAGATGTTTCGCTGGTAGGTATAGGACTAAAAAGATCTCTTTCGCTCACATTTGTGAAATACTTGACAAAAAATTGTCCCGGACTCTGCTGTCCTAACAGATTTCCCATGTCCTGGTTTACTTTCAGGAATATTCCCCAGCGCAACAGATCAGATTTTCTTAAGTTTTCGAAATTGAATTCTCTCATTCTTTCATCCTGGATAAGTGCCAGGAAACTCTCTTTAGATGCTGTCTGGGTTGTTGTCAGGTTTGCATCTGTTTTCAAATAAATGTCAGCAGTTGCTGTGGCACCGGTTCCACCACCACCTGTAATATTTACATTTGGTGTTGAAGTATAATCACCCTCCTGAAAGAATTTAATACCTGCCAAATCCCGGGTTAAAGTAATAGTTGTCACCTTTCCGCCAGATATTGTTGCAGTTGCAGACGCTCCTCCGGTACCGCCACCACCTGTAAAAGTCACAACTGGAGCTGAGGTGTAACCAGTGCCACCATTGGTTACAGTTATGGTTTTAACTCCGGTTGACCAGGCCCTTTGCCTAACCTTATTAACAGCATCTATTGCCTCAGCTGTTGGCCCTCCATTAATCTCATTTTCTGCTTCGGCATACATTAAGAGGATATCGCTATACCTTAGAAGTGGTACGTTTTCAGGCGTTGTAGTAGTATGCCTTGGCGAAAGAGTCTCATATTCTCTTCTCCACTTTGCAGGTCTCATTAAGTTCTTTGCATTTTCATTAGCAGGCAGAGCTGACATCGTTTTATTGCCGTTTACTCCCGAACTGACGTATGCAAAATGTGCAATACTAAACCATTTCCTGTTATCGCCGGGCTCAAATATGTTATATAATTTTGATGTGATACTCATATACGAATCAGCCCGTCCGGTATTCACATTAGTAGATGCAGGTCCGTTGATCCATCCATTGTTGCCGGTTTCAACATATTGATCTGATCTGTTACCCCAGAATTCCACTTCCCATATACTCTCTTTTATATCATATTTATCTCCGGCCAGATTCATGAAGACCTGTGGGTAGCTGGTGTTTAATGCATGACCTGCTTCTGCATCGGTCATCACCATTTTAGCCCATTTACTTGATTCTGCATACCTGCTTTCATCTTTAAGAGGTTCTCCGGCCATATTCAGATTCACGCGGGCCAATAAACCACGAACAGCTGATTTGCTCACTGCGCCTCCATATTTCAGGGTAGCAATGCCAGGTACCAAAGGCTCAGCAGCTTCCATGTCTTTCAATATCTGATCATATGTTTCTTTAATAGTAGCTCTTGGGATGTCTACCTTGATAATATCTGTTGTAGGCTCTAATTTTATTGGAACTCCTCCATAATATTGCACCAGAGTGAAATAGAAATAACCTCGTAAAAACAGCATTTCACCACGTATAATATCTCTATATTCCTGACTTATGGCAGGATTTTTGTCTAAATTGGCCAATACCACGTTAGCCCGGTTAATGCCGTTAAAAAGGTTAGACCATACTGATGCATTATAAGAATCTGCTGAGGAATAAAAATAGTTCCATGGTCCGGAAGTCAGGGATGATCTGTTCATATATCCTTCATCGCCACACCATGCCAGCAAATAATTTGCATATGACCCATGAAGCCCCCCTTGACCCAGGATGCTATATACTCCAGCCCTTGCAAATTGTAACTGTTCTTTGGTCTCATAATAATTAGAAGGATTAAGAAAGTCAGTGGGTTCTGTCGCCAGATATTTCTTACATGAGCCAAGGCTCATCAGGAATAGTAATACAGGTAAATAATATTTTATTTTCATTTTGTTTGAATTTATTTTAATAATTTTTCTAGAATGCCCCTCTTATTCCGAAAACAATGGCTGGAGATTTTGGGTAAGAAGAATAATCATAACCCGGGGTAAGCACATTATTACGGGTTGAAACCTCAGGATCCATACCTGAATATTTAGTCCATGTTACTAAATTCTGAGCTGAAATATTCAGGCTTAATTCGCTTAAATAGAGTTTTTTAATAAGATCTGCAGGAATAGCGTAACTGAATGAAACAGTTTTCAAGCGCAGAAATGATCCATCTTCTACAACTCTTGATGAATGGAATCCAATCGGTCCCTGGCCTCGGGTCCGGTAATTAGCATTAGTCTGGTTTTCAGGAGACCAACGGTTCGCATAACTTGCAAATTGGTTTATGAGGTGATATTGGTTGCTATTACCCTCAAGCAGAAGCCGGTTAGCATTATAGATATCATTTCCATAAGACCATTGGAAGAATACATTGAGGGAAAATCCTTTATACGAAAAGTTATTTGAAAAACCACCTATATGAATAGGCTGCCCTCTGCCAATAAATGTAATGTCAGCATCAGTCATAGTGCCGTCTCCGTTTATATCCCTGTATTTAATATCACCCGGCATTATTGTATTTCTAACGGCTCCATTTGATGATACCTCAGGCTTTAAAACATATACGCCTGGGGCAGTCTCGTCAAAATCAGAATACTGATAATTACCTTCCCATATATAGCCAACCATCATACCGGCCGGTTTACCTATCTCAGCCAGATATAATGGTTTGCCAAACTGAGACACGTATGCGGCCGTAGTTGGCAGACTTTGCTGGCCCCTGGTTAGTTCCATAACCATATTCTTGTTAAAGCTGATATTGAAATTACTTTCCCAGCTAAATGATGGAGTTGAAACAATAAGAGCATTCAAAGTAAATTCCAAACCATCATTCCTGAGTTTGCCAATGTTCTTTACTGCTGAACTAAAACCGGTTGTTGGTGGCAATGTGGAATTTAAAAGAAGATTTTCAGTGGTTTTCCTGTACAGATCAACTTCCAATTTTACTTTGTCTTCTAATATCCCGATTTCATAGCCCAGATCAATAGTATTCACTTTTTCCCATTTTAGAGCCGGATTTGCTACCTGGGAGATATATATTGATCCGGTAGGTGTTCCGTTATTATAAGAATAGCCGTCAATACTCTGGTATAAGCGTGCATAAGTAGCAAAATCATCTACACGGTTATTTCCATTGCTTCCATAACTCGATCTTATCTTGGAAGTAGAGATAAAAGGCAATGAATTTCTGAAAAATTCTTCTTTTTGCATATTCCAGGCAAATGCAACACCCGGGAAATAGCCCCAATGATCTACAAACTTGGATGATCCATCGGCCCTGAATGTCAATGTCAGGATATACTTGGATCTATAACTGTAGTCAAACCTTGTAGCATAAGAAACCATAGTGTTCTTGCTTGATCTTGAAACAGGATTGTAAGCAATTCCCTCCTCTAAACCAGCTATTCCAAGATTTTCATTTGGTAATAGTCTGCCCCCATATCCGTTAACAGATGTGTTGATGCCATTTACTGAGAACAGCCCTAATCCGGTAATAACATGGTCAGAATTAATGATCTTTTTATAATTAAGAGTACTCTCACTGGAATAACTGCTTGAAAAATTGTTTGTTATTGATCCATTAACGCCATTAACATTTCCAGGGCTGGTTAGTGATCCTTGCGATGTTTTGCTATTATAAAAGCGTTCCTGAATAAATGTATTATTGCGAATACCTGCCGTAGTTTTAAAAGTCAGGTTATTAGTTATATCAAAAGTCACATACCCATTAGCCTCTAAAAGCTTTGTTTTGTCAAATGAATACTGATTTTCAAGATCAATTACTGGATTCACCCTGTAATCAGAATTACCAACAATCGACCAATCTTCAAACTCATCATTAACTAAATCTACATTCTCATCTGGTACTATCGGCTGATACATCCAGGCTCTTGCCAACACAAAAGCAGTAGGATTGCTGGAAGTAATTGCACCCTGATTAATAACCTGTCCAAATTGAGTAACGCCGCTATAATTAGCTGTTATCCCGGCTTTTATTTTATTGCTGATGGTTTGATCAAGAGTTACCCTTCCTGAATAGCGGTTAAGTCCTGTATTGATAATTACGCCTTTCTGATCAAAGATAGAACCTGAAATCGAATATCTCGTTTGATCGTTACCACCCCTTACAGCCAGGTTGTGTGTCTGTACTGTTCCAGTCCTTAAAACATAATCCTGAAAATTAGCACCTTTAGCATTTCTATAATCTTCCAGAGTTTTATCATTTGCAAAAAAGGCTGTGGTGGTTTTTAATGTTGGATCGAGTTCCTGCTGGTACTTTATATATTCATAAGGACTCATAAGCTCCATAGGTTTTGGTGTCATCTGAAAACCTGTTGAACTGCTGAAACTGACAACCGGTTTACCAGTCTTGCCTCTTTTGGTTTGTATAAGAATAACTCCGTTTGCCCCCCTTGAGCCGTAAATTGCTGTAGATGATGCATCCTTCAGGATTGTCATCGATTCAATCTCTTCCGTATTTATTGTAGCCGGATCTATATTTTCAACCGGGAAACCATCAATTACATATAAAGGAGTTGTGCTTTGGGTTAACGAGCTGATTCCTCTGATGGTGATGTTAATTGCACCACCAGGCTGACCATCGCTTGTATTTACCTGGACTCCAGCCATACGCCCGGCTAATGCTTCAGCAAATGTTGCTACAGCAGTAGCTTTTGCCATATCTTTAACAGGGACTACACCGACAGAACCTGTAACATCAGGCTTTTTGACCGTACCATAGCCAATTACAACAACATCTTCGAGAGATAGTACTGCATCTTTCATTGCAACGTCAATCCTTGATTGTCCTGTATATGGAATTTCCTGAGCTGTCATTCCAATATAAGAAAAGAGGATAGTGGCATTTCGCGGGACCCTGTTTAAAGTAAAATTACCGGAAACGTCTGAATTAGTCCCAATTGTTGTTCCTTTTACAACAATAGTGGCCCCGATTATTGGTTGCCCTTGCTGATCTCTGACAGTACCAGTGACCACGGCTTGCTGTAATTCCGAAGTGTTGGTTTTAAGGTCAGAGACCTGTTTATCAGATAGAGAGTTACCTTCAGCTAATGCCGATGTGATGGCAATAACCATAAACAAGACAATTATGTTTATTCTTTTAAAGATGTTGGTTTTACTTTCTCTTCTTCGAAAGAATAAACGAGTAAGGTTTTTTTTCATAAATTAAAAGATTTAGGTTGAGAAACTAGTTAAGGATTTAGATTAAGAAATGCGATAGGAATTAGTATTTCAAAAAAAAGTGAATTTGTTTTTTATCATAAGGCCATCAAAAAATCCAGTTCTTTGATAATCTTAACACAATTTAACACTTATTAACAATAATTAACTTTGTAAATGTAAAATTTAATTTAATAAAAAATAATGATATTTTTAAAAATTGAAAAAACTAAGCCCAAGAGCTCATTGTTAAACCCGGTAGATGTGTGCTTTAATCTCAAATATTGACAGTCTATAGATGTTAATTGATAAATAAACTTGAGCAGGGTTAAGTGAAACTGAGAATTGAAGAGATTAGGTTTTTAAAATGTCATTCAATATATTATATTTATACGGTAAATAACACGAACAAAGCAGTAATATCTAAATTTACCATATGTGATCTGTTATGACATTGAAATCGTGTAATTTACATAGTATTAGATAATATTAAACATAGAAAAATGGAAAATAAAAACAACCGCAGAGACTTTTTAAAACGAACAGGTCTTGCCGGAATTGGCCTTGTAGGAGCAGGCGTTATACCGGCATATGCTTCGGGTGAAACCGGAAAAGAGAAAGCTTCCAAAGGCAAAACTATTGAGAAGCAACATGCACAGGCTTTCAATATGTGTGGGTATGCTGCGCCTAAAGTAGATACTGTCAGAGTCGGTTTTATCGGACTCGGCAGCAGGGGGCCGGGGCATGTATATAATATGAGCCTTCTTGAAGGAGTTGAAGTTAAGGCTTTGTGTGACATGATCCCGGAAAATGTGGAAAAAGTAAGAAAACGGATAGAATTTGCCGGTTTCAATCCAACCCTTTACTCAGGTGATGCAGAGGCATGGAAGAGGTTATGTGATCGACCGGATATTGATCTGGTATATATCTGCACTCCATGGAATTTACATACTCCTATGGCAGTTTATGCAATGGAGCATGGCAAGCATGTGGCTATTGAAGTACCTGCAGCAGATACACTGGAGGAATGCTGGCAACTTGTCGAGACTTCCGAGAGAACCCGTAAACACTGCCAGATGATGGAAAATTGCTGTTACGACTTTTTTGAATTACTTACCCTGAATATGGCCCGGCAGGGATTCTTTGGTGAAATCGTACATTGCGAAGGGGCTTATATACATAACCTTCTCAATAGCAATTTTGCCAGGGATGGCTATTGGAACATGTGGCGTCTGAGAGAAAATGCACACAGAAGGGGCAATCTTTATCCGACTCACGGTCTGGGTCCGGTTTGCCAGATACTTGATATCAACAGGGGCGATAAGATGGAATACCTGGTTTCGCTTATGAGCAAAGACTTCCAGATGAACGAAACAGCTAAAAAAATGGCTGCCACTGACGATTTTTACAAACAGTTTGTTAATAATCCATACCGTGGTAACATGACGACCACCAGCATTCTTACAAATAAAGGACGCAGCATAATGATTCAGCACGACGTTACATCACCTAATTCCTATTCCAGGATTCATAAGGTAAGCGGAACGAAGGCAGCTGCATTGAAATATCCTACTCCCGGGAAGATTTCAGTTGGAGACGAATGGGTTTCAGATGAAGAATTAAAAGCAATAGAAGAAAAATACGCACCTGCAATTGTTAAAAAGATCGGAGAGATTGCTAAAGAGGTTGGCGGACATGGAGGTATGGACTTTCTTGTGGATTGGCGTTTAATTGACTGTCTGCGCAACGGACTGCCACTTGATCAGGATTGTTACGATGCTGCTCTCTGGAGTTCAATAGCACCTTTAAGCGAAAAGTCGGTTGCAAACCGTTCAAACTCTGTGGATGTTCCGGATTTCACCCGCGGTTCATGGAAAACAAACCAACCGGTGGATATATTACTTGAAAAGGGAGGTAGTACAAAAGCAATACGATCAATGCCCAAAAAATAAATATTTTTAGTTTCGGTTCAATACATATAATATAAAAGGTATAGGATGATGAAATCCAGATATTGCCGCAGTAAGCATTACTCATTCCCGGTGAAGTTGATGATATTGATCTTTTCAGGTATTTTTTTCATTGACAACTTATCGGCCGGGGATAACAGCTTTAAGAAGAGTTTAGAATCTCCGAGTCTCAGGCTGGCTACCTTCGATATTGACGCCACCCCTCCGGTAGGAAGTATCATGGCCTATAATCCGGTTGTAAATATATGGGATATGGGTTTACGTGGCAGAGGTGTTGTCCTTCTTGGAGCAGGTAAGCCTCTGGTCTTATGCTCTGTTGACTGGATTGAGATAAATAATGAAAGTCAGGATGTTTTCAAAAAAACTCTGGCTGATGCTGCCGGAACAGTACCTGAACGTGTTGTAATCCACACTGTTCATCAGCATGATGCCCCAATGAGTGATTTCAGTGCCGAACAAATTCTTAAGGAAAAAGGCCTTGATCCCGGATGTTTTGAAAGCAGTTTTCAACGTAAAGTCTTACATAATCTTGAAGTTGCGGTCCGGGAATCTCTTGAGCATTCTCAACCGGTCACCCGGATAGGGCTTGGCTCTGCTCCGGTTTACAAGGTAGCTTCTGCACGCCGGATAATAGGTGCCGATGGTCTGTCGAAAGCCAGCCGTTATTCCGCTACGGCTGATTCTTCGTTACGTGCTGAACCAGAGGGACTTATTGATCCTGTTGTCTCACTCGTAAGTTTTTGGAATAATGAAACACCGATAGCTGTCCTTAGTTATTACGCAACACATCCTCAAAGTTACTATCGGACAGGAATCCCTAATCCGGATTTTCCAGGTATTGCACGTTTTTACCGTCAGCTGGCCGTACCTCAGGCCCTTCACATCCACTTTAATGGTGCCGCAGGGAATATAACTGCCGGAAAATACAATGACGGATCAAAAGAGAACCGTGGGATACTGGCTGCAAGGCTTGCGGATGGGATGCGACGTGCATGGGAAGCAACCCGTTTCGAAACTGTTACATCAACTTCAGTTGACTGGTACATCGAACCTGTCTCTCTGAAACCTGCCAAAGACCTCGAATCCTTGTGGGGAAAGATAAATACACTTGATTCTGCATCAATAAGAGCTAATATTTACAAACTTGTCAGGTACAGGCGATATTTAACCGGGCGAAAAATTGACATATCATGTCTGAAGATTGGCGATGCCCGTATTCTTTTTATGCCCGGTGAGCTTTTCGTGGAGTATCAACTTGCAGCTAAAGCCGAGAGGCCCGATTTATTTGTAGCTATGGCTGCTTATGGTGACTGTGGAACAGGCTACATTGGTACTGCCATTGCCTATAAACAAGGTGGTTATGAAACAGGTCCGGCATCAGGTGTCACAGATGAAGCTGAAGCAACACTTATGGCTGCAATACGAAAATTACTGCAGCGATAGCTTAAACATCAGGAAAATAAGTATTTTGTCAGAAATTTAATATCTGTTAAAACAAAAAGAACATTAATCATTATTACAATTTGACATTTGTAATTTAGAAACTTCAATAAAATGAAAAAAGCAACTTTGTTTTCGGTTTTTTCTTCCGTTTTGATCCTCTTGGTTATTACTTCAACCACTTACGGAAATCAGCAGAGCAATAATAAAGGTTGGAAAGCAGGGGTAGCACGTGTTGTTATTACACCTCAGGAGCCAATCTGGATGGCCGGATATGGAGGACGTGATCATCCTTCAGAAGGGATGCTGGTCGATCTGTGGGCAAAAGCTCTGGCTCTTGAAGATGCAAAAGGGAAAAAAGTAATTCTCGTTACTGCCGATCTTCTGGGATTCCCAAAGAATATGTCAGATCACATCAGAGATCAGATCGCTGTTAAATATGGTTTAACAAGATCCCAGATAATCTTAAGCAGTTCTCATACACATACAGGTCCTGTGTTGATGGATGCTCTTTTTGATATTTATCCGCTGGATGCAGCACAGTTGGGTGTAATAAAAAAATATTCGGATAATCTTGAAAAAAAGATAATTGCTCTGACAGGAGAGGCACTTCATTCTATGGTACCAGCTCAGCTCTTTTCCATGAATGGCGTTGCACGTTTCCAGGTAAACCGTCGCAATAATAATGAGACAACATTAAACAAACAAACAGATCTGAACGGACCTAACGATTACGCTGTTCCTGTCTTAAAGGTGGCTGATTCTTCAGGAAACCTTATGGCTGTTGCTTTTGGATATGCCTGTCACGCCACCGTCTTAAATTTTTACCAGTTTTCAGGTGATTATCCGGGATTTGCACAAATTGAGATGGAAAAGTTGCATCCTGGTGTAACGGCAATGTTTTTTCAGGGTGCTGGTGCAGATCAGAATCCGTTGCCACGCCGATCAGTGCCAATTGCTCAACAATATGGAAGAGAACTGGCAGCCGCAGTGGACAGAGTCCTGAATGAGGATATGAAAAAACTTGAACCTTCAATCTCAACAGCTTATTCTGAAATTAATCTTACATTTTCCACACCACCTACAAAAGAGGAATTGATCAAAATTGAAAAAGAAGCAAACGGATATGAAAAACGGTGGGCTTCAAATCAATTGGCTTATCTTAAAAGGAACGGATCCTTACGTACCTCTTATCCTTATCCGGTTCAGATATGGAAGCTTGGAGACCAGCCTCTTATGACACTCGGAGGTGAACTTGTTATACAATATTCCATTGAACTTAAAAAATTATTTGGTACTGATATATTTGTTATGGGTTATGCAAATGATGTTATGACTTATATTCCTTCTGAAACAGTACTGAAAGAGGGAGGTTATGAAGGAGAATCATCAAAGATGGTATATGGAATGCCAAGCAAATGGAATTCAGATATACAGGTTAAGATTCTGAATGAATTCAAAAAGCTGGCAGCAAAAGCAGGGGTGAAGCAGGTGGTCCAATAAATTGACTGAAATGACTATTAACAGGAGAAAGTTCTTTTCAAATACAACCATGTCCGCAGCAGGTTTGTTACTGGGCGCCAATATTTGTGATGACGGATTAACGGATCATCCTGTTGCTTCTTCGTATAATTATAATATTATGAAGGAGGTAATGAAATACAGGAAAATTGATTGTCATACTCATATCTGGCTTTCAGATGAAAGTTCCCCTGAATTACAACTTGATTTTGCAGACAGACTGGGTATTGAAAAACTGGTAATCTCACGACCCATAACAGAACAGGATGCACCACACCAGGCATTTGTTGACTCTAATAACATGATTATCAAGGCTAAAAAGCAGCATCCTGACAGGTTCATCGGACAATTTACATTAAATCCAAAATATACCAAAGAATCACTTGAAGAGAT
Source organism: Bacteroidales bacterium (assembly GCA_021371855.1). Taxonomy (GTDB): domain Bacteria; phylum Bacteroidota; class Bacteroidia; order Bacteroidales; family VadinHA17; genus LD21. The sequence goes on from JAJFVL010000010.1 coordinate 53,668, forward strand.
AAACAGATGTGTTGATAAGGGTATGGTGGGACTTAAGGTGTATTATCAGACAAAGATTAATGACCCTTTATTCTACCCGATAATAGAAAAAATGATAGATCTTAAAATGATTATCCTTATGCATTCTTATTCCGGTATTGGTCGTGGTGGATACCGTACCAAATATGGAAATCTTTATCCGAAAGAATCGACTCCGGAAGACTTTGTGGATGTTGCCAAAAGATACCCTGAAGCATTGCTTCAATTTGCACATCTTGGAGGTGGCGGAGATTGGGAGTATGAATGTAAAGCTTTAAAAGATTATCCAAACATTTATGTCGATGTGGGAGGATCTAATAATGAAGCAGATGTGGTAAATTATGCAATAGAATATCTTGGAGAGGACAGAGTGTTTTTTGCATCTGATAATTCATATTATCAGTCTGTCAGTAAGATTCTGGCTGTAGATCTTACAGATAATCAGCGGAAAAAGATCTTCTTCGAAAATTATAACAGAATTTTATGTAAGGGGGGCTATAATGTTGCCTGACATAAATGCATATACAGGCCAGTTACCTTTTAAACAGCTTAAACATAATACTTGTGCAACGCTATTGGGGAGAATAAACAAGTTTGGTTTTGAACTGGTATAACGTTATGGGAAAGATAAGGTTGCCTTCGGCACCCATCCTCCAATTCCTGATTATCTTGGAGGATTATTAGGAATAGAGTCTCTCATGGAAAAATGAAGCAGATGGAGCTGTAAAAGAACTTTTAAGATCTGGAAATGCAAAAAGAATGCTTGGTTTATAATATATTATTTAATATCTGATATAAATTTGTTAAATTATCGTCTAAATCAAAAAAATTATGCCTTATTATAATAAACATAAAATAATTTTAATATTCTGTCTTCTGGCTCTCATTTTACAAGCATTTACATGCTTTTCAGCAGAAGGAAATCTTCCGAACGAGAATACACCTGCAGGACTTCGGTTATCGACTTTTGATGTAGATGCCACGCCTCCTGTTGGAAGTCAGCTTGCATATGATCTGATGGTTAACTCATGGGATATGGGTCTCAGGGCCAGGGGGATTGTTCTCCTGGGTTCAGGGCAACCTATTGTACTTTGTGCTGTTGATTGGATTGGTATCTCAAATGACAGCCAGGATGCTTTCAAAATTGCTTTGGCTGAAGCTGCCGGAACTGTTCCCGAACGTGTTGCTGTTCATACTGTTCACCCACACGATGCTCCAATTAGTGATTTTGGGGCTGAACGACTTCTTAAAGAAGCAGGTCTTAACCCAATAAGTTATGAGAGTTCTTTCCAGCGCGAAGTGATCAGACGCCTCGCGATTGCAGTAAAGAACTCCCTTGAAAAGGCACAACCCATAACTCATATAGGACTAGGTGAAGCAAAAGTTTATGAAGTAGCTTCAAACCGGCGTATCCTTGGCCCTGACGGAAAAGTAATTGCAAGCCGCTCTTCATCGTGCCGTGATTCTGCACTCAGGGCAGAACCCGAAGGATTAATCGACCCTATGGTATCTTTAGTGAGCTTCTGGAATGCCAACCAACCGGTTGCAGTGCTGAGCTACTATGCTTGTCACCCACAGAGTTATTATCGTCTTGGAATAGCTAATCCTGATTTTCCTGGTGTTGCACGCTTTATGCGTCAACTTGCTGTTCCCGAAGCTCTCCATGTTCATTTTAACGGTGCCGGCGGTAACGTTGCAGCCGGCAAATATAATGACGGATCAAAGGAGAGAAGAGGAGAACTTGCCGGACGTCTTGCTGATGGAATGAAAAGGGCTTGGGAAGCTACACGCAAGGAACCTGTAACAGCCAATGATGTAGAGTGGAATTTTGAACCGGTAGCTTTACCTCCGGCTTCTTTCATTGAAAATCTACAGGAAGAAATGAAAACAAAAGATCAGGTTTATCTGACAAATAATCTTTTTAAACTTGTGTGGCTCAGACGGTTGCAGGCAGGTAAAAAGATTAATGTCAATTGTCTTTCTTTGGGTAAAGCACGCATTCTATTCATGCCTGGTGAACTTTTTGTAGAATTCCAGCTTGCCGCTAAGAAAATGCGTCCCGATTTGTTTGTTGCAATGGCAGCGTACGGTGATTATGCAACAGGATATATATGCACCGACAAAGCATATAACGAAGGTGGATATGAAGCAGGAATAGCCAGTGCAGTGACTCCGGGAGCTGAGGCTATCATTTTGGCTTCGATGCGGAAACTCCTGCAAAGTAAAAAATAAATCTTTGGGAGTAGTAAGGATAATATTAATCTGATAAGGTATTGTCTATTAATGAATACAGTTTTTCAATTATGAAGGGAATGAAATTATAATACCATCATTTTGTGCATTCATTAAATAAAAAGTCAAAATCAGGAATGTTAATTGAACCATAAATATCAAATGAACATGTCAAAAAATCAATATTCAAAAAGTGATTCAGAAGAACAAAATTCAATGGTAGGTATCGGCGCTGCTGTTGCTTTGGGGTTAGCACCAATTATCATTGACTCATGCTCAGGAAATGCAGATATTCCGGCAGTATTGGGCGGGAAACCAGTCAGAAAAAAAGAATGGCCGAAGTGGCCTGTCTGGAATCCTGCAACTGACGAAGAATTGGTTCTTAAAGTTCTTCGCAGTGGAGTCTGGTCACGTGCTGGTGTCGTTGCCGAATTTGAAAAAAAATGGGCAGAAACTATCGGGACTAAACGTTGCCTTTCTGTTGTTAATGGCACGAATGCCATGATAGCTTCTCTCGTTAACTTAGGAATTGGTGGCCGTGATGAGGTGCTTATTCCTCCGTATACTTTTGTTGCAACAGCTTTAGCTGTTATTCAGACCGGTGCAATACCTGTGTTTGTTGATACTGATCCTGAAACGTTCCAGATTGATGTTGAAAAAATTGAATCAAAGATAACGCCTAACACAAAAGCAATATTACCAGTTCACATTCTCGGGTTACCTGCTGACATGGAACGTATTATGGCTATTGCAAAAAAACATAACCTTTTTGTGGTCGAAGATGCATGCCAGGGTTGGCTTGCTGAAATTAACAATAAAAAAGTAGGATCCTTCGGAGATGCCGGTTGCTTTAGCTTCCAGAGCTACAAAAACTTACCAATAGGTGAGGGTGGCGCAATTGTAAGTGATAATGATGAATTCATGGATCGATGTTATTCATATCACAACTACGGTAATCCTTATGGAACCCTTGTAGGTGATGTTGGATCAGGAACGGTGATACCAGGAACTAAACTTAGAATGACAGAATACCAGGCCGCAATTGGCCTTGTTCAGATGAAAAGACTCGAAGAGGATACTGACAAAAGAAGCGATAATGCATCTTACCTTAAGTCAAAGCTTTCAGAAATTCCGGGAATAATTCCCTACAAATTGTATAATAATGTGACACGGGCTGCTTTTCATATTTTCCCTTTCAGGTATAAAAAAGAAGAGTTTGACGGATTATCCAGAGTAGAATTCCTTAAAGCTCTTACAGCGGAAGGAATTCCCTGTTCAGGTGGCTATTCACCTCTTAATAAGATGCCCTTTCTGGCTAATACATTCAAAACAAAAAATTTCCAGAAAATGTATCCTCCCGAAAGATTGAATTTCCAGAAATATACGGAACAGAACCAGTGCCCGGAAAATGATATCTTATGTGAAGAAGCAGTATGGTTCTCTCAAAACATGCTTATTGGTGAAAAATCAGATATGGATGACATTGCCTCAGCCATCAGGAAGATTCAGCAGAATGCAGGCAAGCTCAAAAATATGGTGCAAACAATTTCCAGAATTCCAAATCAGGTAAATTATCTGGTGTATTAAATACAGGCTATGAATATGCGGCCCGGTTTTATAGGCTCCGAAACAATTAAATTCAATTGCGATGAAAAACAGTACAAACAAACGGAAAACAATTGAGAACAGGAGAACATTTATCAAATCGACAGGTGTTGCTACTGCTGGTCTGCTTCTTACTCCTCCAACTTTTTCCATTTCTGCTTCAGACCAAAAAGATCAGGAAGTTCTGGCTTTGAAAGGTGGTCCAAAATCTGTCACTTTATCCCATGATGATGCTACAACCTGGCCACGTTATGGTGCTGAAGAAGAAAAAGCTGTGCTGGATGTACTCAGAATACCATCTTATAAACCGAATGATCAGCTCGAGGATGCCTGGAAAAGTCATTTTAATGTACCTTATTGCAAGGCTCATTACAATGGAACAAGTGCTATTACCGCAATGTTCTTTACTTTAAACCTTCCGGCAGGCAGTGAAATCATGGTACCCTGTTCAACTTTCTGGGCAACAATTACTCCAATGCGATTTTTCGGTCTGGTACCGGTTATTGTCGATATTAATCCTGTAACGCTGAACTTCGACGTGGAAGATGCTAAACGTAAACTGACTAAAAATACGAAAGCAGTATTCCCGGTACATTATCTTGGTATGCCTGCTGACATGGATTATATATCAGACTTCTGCAAGGAAAAGGGATTAATTGTTCTTGAAGATGCATGCCATGCTCATGGTGCTTCGATGCATGGTAAATTTATGGGTACATGGGGAAGGATGGGCTGTTTCAGCTTCCAGGCCAGCAAACCACTTCCTGCAATTGAAGGAGGTATGGGGAATTATCAGAACGAGGAAGATTTTGAAAGAGCAACAATACTCGGACATTATGAATGGGCGTCCAAATTGAAAGGCTTCAACAGCAAGTATTCCTATGGATTGGGAATGAAATTGCGTATGCACCCGATGGCTGCTGCATTGGCTAAATGCCAGCTTGAGAAACTTGAGAAAAATAATGCCGTTTTAAAAGCACAGGTCCGCAGGTTAAATGACTCTGTTACAAAATTACCTGGTCTTTATGAACAGCAGAACCGTCCGGATGTTGACCGGGTATACTATTCTTCGAACAGGTTTTTGCTGAATGAAGCAGAAGCCGGAATGACAAGAGATGTTTGTGTCAAAGCCCTGAGGGCTGAAGGTGTTGATGTTAATGCTGCCAGTGCACAGTTTGTCTGCAATAATCCGATTTTCCATGAAGCTGAATGGTGGCATCATCTGCCGGTAATTGCTGATAAATATCCGGGAGCTGCGGAAGTCAATAAACGAGGAATCTCACTTCCTTTCTTTACAAAAGAAATGCCAGAACTTAACGAGCAATATATCAAAGGATTCGAAAAGATATGGGCACATCGTAAAGAATTGGGATAGATTTTATATCTGTTTTCAACTGTCATGGAATAAAATTCTGTCATTGCCATAGCATGGATTATTTATTTGAGACATAATCGATATTATTTTTTAAATTACTTATTTGATTGAGGTTTTATTTAATAGGCAAATAGTATCCATCATAAAATTTTATACAAAAAATCATGAAAAAGAAAGATTTTACACGACGGCAGTTTGTTTCAGTTGTTTCAGCGGGCTCAGTTGGAGTAGTAGCTTCAGGAGCAGTTACTGGATTTGATAAAATAACAGGAATGACACAATCAACTGGTAAGCTTGCTATTCTTGGAGGTGATCCGGTACGCAAGAATAAACCATGGCACAGCTGGCCATTTATTGACAAGAATGTTGTGGATTCGATAATCAAGACCACAAACAGCGGGAAATGGTGCAGGATGGGGGCTCCCAACAGTACTGTTACAGCTTTTGAAAAGGAATTTTCGGGGATGCTTGGGGCAAGATTTTTTGTTGGGACTGGTTCCGGAACCCAGGCGCTTAACACATGCGTTGAAGCTCTTGAAATAGGGGCCGGAGATGAAGTGATCACATCTCCATACAGCGATATGGGAACAATAGCATCAATTCTCGTTTGCAGGGCCCTTCCTGTAATGGCAGATCTTGATCCTGATTCATATCAGCTTGATCCTGATGATGTTGAGAGAAAAATAACTCCAAATACAAAAGCGATAATGCCGGTTCATATTATGGGTGTTCCCTGTAATATGGAAAGGATTATGGCAATAGCAAAAAAACACAATCTGAAAGTAATAGAGGATGCATGCCAGGCTCATCTTGCAGAATACAAGGGAAAAAAACTGGGGACAATAGGAGATCTTGGTTCATTCAGTTTCCAGGAAAGCAAAGTTATCTCCTGTGGTGAAGGAGGAGGCGTTGTGGGTAACGATGACGTTATGATGGAAAGAGTATTCACTGTCCAAAATCACGGCACAACAAGGAAAGGAATCACTGAACGAATTGGTCCGAAGTACAGGATGACAGAATTTGAAGGAGCTATACTGATGGGTCAAATGCCTGGATTCAAAGAACGTCACGAGATACGCAACAGGAATGCAAATTATCTGAGATCCAAACTAAAAGACTTCCCGGGTCTTGTTCCTCAGAAACAATATGATGGGACTGCCAGCAGTGCTTACTACAAATTTGCAATGACGTATCATAAAGAACACTTCAATAATGCTGATCGCAGTAAATTTCTGAAAGCTGTTACAGCTGAAGGTATAGGATTAAGCGGCTATATAGCAAACGGATTGCATAAAGAACCTTGGACTGACTATATTATGAATTTAAAGGTTTATCAGAAGATGTACTCTCCTGCACGACTTCAGAAATATAAATCTGAACTTAATTTTCCTAATTGCGACAATGTCTGCCGCGATGTGGTAATTCTTAATGGTCCTGGCCCGCTTCTCGGAACACAGGAGGATATGGATGACATCATCAACGCTGTCATGAAAATATATGAAAACAGAGATAAATTGAATTCAATATAGATTTTTTGTATCACCATAGTGGTTTTTGATTTATCAAACGTCTTTTTAAAGATTTCTCTTTTGATGGAGATTGAATATTGTATGAATATTCTGACTCGTGATTGTTTTTTAAAATCATCACACAAAAAACTTTTCTAACCTGTCATACAGAGACGAAATAAACGACTGATAAAAATAAAAACAAAAGAAAACAAAAATGGCAAATAGAAATTATTCAAGACGGGAATTTGTTAAACAAAATTCTATGGCTCTTGGGGCAGCGGTTGCCTTAGGGATGACACCTACTTTTATGGCTAATTGTGCTACCGATACCGGTACTCCGGCTATACTTGGCGGCCAGAAATTAAGGACAAAAGAATGGCCGGGATGGCCAATGTGGAACCCTGCTACCGACGAAGAACAGGTTCTTAAAGTCCTTCGCAGTGGCGTATGGTCTCGGGCAAAGGTAGTAACCGAGTTTGAAAATAAATGGGCAGAGACAATAGGAGCAAAACGATGCCTGTCAGTTGTAAATGGAACTAACGCTTTGATTGCAGCTCTGGTTCAGCTTGGCATTGGAGGAGGTGATGAAGTCCTTGTTTCCACTTATACTTTTATTGCATCACCTGCTGCAATACTCCAGACAGGAGCAATACCGGTATTTGTGGATACCGATCCTGAAACGTTCCAGATGGATCCGGCTAAAATTGAAGCTAAAATAACATCACGTACCAGGGCAATTTTACCGGTTCATATATGCGGACTACCCGCCGATATGATAAAGATAATGGCAATTGCAAAGAAACATAATCTTTTAGTTGTGGAAGATGCATGCCAGGCCTGGTTGGCTGAAATAGATCACAAGAAAGTGGGAACATTCGGAAACGCCGGTTGCTTCAGTTTCCAAAATTCAAAGAACATACCAATGGGTGAAGGCGGAGCAATAGTAAGCGATGACGAAGCATTTATGGACAGATGTTATTCTTATCATAATTACGGCAATCCTTATGGGACCATGGTGGGTGAAGTGGGCTCAGGTACACTGATTCCTGGTACTAAACTACGATTGACTGAATACCAGGCAGCTATTGGTCTGGCTCAGTTAAAACGTCTTGAGGAACAAACTTCTAAAAGGTTTGATAATGCTGAATACCTGAAATCACAGATCAAAAAGATCCCGGGAATATTACCTTATAAATTCAATCAAAAGGTAACCAGAGCTTCTTTCCATCTTTTCCCTTTCAGGTACAAAAAAGAGGAATTCAAAGGCCTCACAAGAGCAGGATTCATAAAAGCTCTTCAGGCAGAAGGAATCCCAGCTTCAAGCGGTTATACACCTCTTAATAAAATGGCATTCCTGGAAAATGTACTTAAAACAAAAAATTACCAATTGATGTACCCTCCCGAAATGCTGGATTACAAGAAATATATGGAAAACAATCAATGTCCTTTGAATGATCAGCTGTGCGACGAAGCAGTATGGTTTGGACAGAATATGCTGCTTTCCGAAAAATCTGACATGGATGATATTGCAACAGCAATCGAAAGGATATATAAAAACGCTGAAAAAATTAAAAACCTTTAAAAACCTATTATGCTATGAAATTTAACCAATTACTATTCGCAATACTTTTTTTTGGACTGGCTCTTATGGGCTGTAAACAGGCTGTCAAACCTGTGGCTGAAGCGCCTGTTGTATCAACTCCTGACGCTAAACTATTAGCCACTGTTTATAACTCCGGTTTTGAACATTCACACGATACATATAACGGTCTTTCAACAGCCAGCGACGGAAAGATATACTATGTGCTCTGCTCGCCTTCAATTGACACAGCTGGTCAGATGTACTGCTTGGATCCAAAAACCTCCACAATCGAACATTTAGGCGACCTTACTGAAATCTGTGGTGAAAAAGATATGAAAGTAGTAGCTCAGGGGAAAAGTCATGTGAATTTTGTTGAGTCGAAAGGGAAATTATATTTTGCTACACATCTTGGCTATTACAGTATCATAGATGGTATGGAAAAGACAGGTATTCCTACGAAAGGTTATAAAGCTTATCGTGGCGGACATTTGCTTTCATATGATATGAAAACCAAGGCATTTGAAGATTTTGGTCTTGCTCCTCATAATGAAGGGATTATTACAATGAATATGGACACTACCCGTGGCCTTATTTATGGTATAACCTGGCCAACAGGTTATCTCTTCAGGTATGATCTTGCAAAGAAAGAAATGAAAGAAATCTGTGCTCTTGCAGGTAAAGGCGAAGATGGCAAAGGACCAGATTTTCGTGTAGTATGCCGTTCTATTGCAATTCGTCCGGAAGATGGAACTGCTTATATGACCAATGCAGAAGGACAGATTAAGTTCCTGAAAGTCGGACAGGATAATATTGAGACAGTTGAAGGTGATGATTTAGTGAAGGATTACTTTGGAACATACAAAGTTTCAACAGCAGGAAGCATGGCATACAACTGGCGCCAGGTCTTCTGGTATGGACCTGAGAATAAGATTTATGGTGTTCATGGTAATTCAGGTTACCTTTTCTCTTTCGATCCCGCTGCTCAACGTGTTGATGTGCTGGAAAGGCTTACATCTGTACCGTCAAAGCTTACCGGTATGGGTGACCAGTTCAGTTATGGATATCTTGGTTTCAAACTGGGCCCTGACGGTCATACAATTTACTATCTGACAGGAGCTCCGATTTACATTGACGGCAAACGTGTTAAGGGTGCCGCCTCAACTGCCAAAGGTGAAGCAAAAGGTCTCGAAGACCTCCATCTGATCACTTATGATCTGCAAACAAAAACATATCTTGATCATGGTGTTATATTCTTTACAGATGGTCAACGTCCGCTTTATGTGAACTCAATTGCAATTGGTGATGACGGTACTGTTTACAGCATGGGAAGAATGGTAAGAAATGGGAAAGAAGTTACAGACCTTTTCAGCGTTCCAAATCCGTTTAAGAAATAATATGAACTGTTCTTATTCTTAATGCTAACTGAGATGCCAGAATTTACTTTTCTGGCATTTCTTTTATTTATGTTATAAATTTAATTCGTTACCGGTATCGGGATATTTTAAAGTTTTATACTTATACACGTCAGAATGTAATTGATATTAAACATATAGCTTAGGATTTTTCAAATCAACTAATATTTGATTTTCCTGAATTTTTACTAAATACTTTTTTATTTAATGATATTATTAAAAAACAAACGTATGAATAGAAAAATTAAAACAGGCATAGGATCATTGAGGTTATCTGCTATGAAGATAATACTTGTTTTTTCCTTGTTTATTTTAACATGCTTTTCATCTGTCACAGCCCAGATTAAAATCTATGTTGAGACAGATCTTGAAGGAGTAAGTGGTGTGTATAAGTTTACCCAGACCAGGGAGAAAGATACCCCATTGAATATTCAGGCTTGTGAGTATTTCATGGGCGATCTTGCTGCTGTTGTACGAGGTCTTCGCGATGGTGGCGCCACGGAAATAATTGTTTCTGACGGGCATGGAAATCAGGCGATGATTCCCCATCTGATGGAACCTGGTGCCAAATACATAACCGGTAAACCCAGAACAAGTGGAGATGGATGGAGGCTGGATGAGTCTTTTTCCGGTGTTGTCATGTTCGGATACCATGCAATGATGGGAACCCCTGACGGAGTACTGAATCATACTCAGAATTCGAAAGCTGAAAACCGGTATTGGTACAATGGTGTGGAATCAGGTGAAATCGTACAAACGGCTCTACAGGCAGGTTACTATCATGTCCCTGCAATTCTTGTTACCGGTGATGTGGCAACATGTCGTGAAGCAACAAAATTTCTTGGTCCTGAGGTAATTACTGTTGCAACCAAGCAGGGAATATCAAGGGAGGCTGCTGTTCTCTATCCTTTTGAAGAAACCCGTAAGGCACTTTACGAAGGGGCTAAAAAAGCAATAGCTGCCATTCCGAAATGCAAACCGTTTTATATGCAAACGCCGATAAAAGTTAAACTGGAATACCTTGATCTGGATACTGCCTTACCTAAACCAAAACTTATAACCAAAGAATGGATTGCCCCGGATGCCATTCATCTGTTCGGACAATAACCTTACAGGTTCCAGGGTTTACGGTACTCATAATGTAATAACTTATTAGCTTCTTCAGAGTTGGTAAAACGTTCCTTTGCCGGATCCCATTGAAGACGTTGCTTTGTAGCAAGAGCAATGTTTGCCAGATGTGCCAGCGAAGTTGAACGATGACCGTCTTCAAGGGTGCAATATGGCGTCTTCCTCGATTTTATACAATCGAGGAAGTTGCGTATCATATTGGTGGTGCTGTCGCGGCTGCTGCCGTCAGGCAGTAAATTGTCTTTTATTGCCGGATTATTCTCTTCTCCATCCATAAGTTTATCCCACGATTGGAACTGGCCCGGTCTGGTCGGAACAATTTTATAGGAATTTTCATTAGTGCAGAGTGTCCCTTTTGTGCCTCGCAATTCAATAAATCCATCCGAAACAAAACTGCCATAACTTGCTTCCAAAACGTTTATTGTGAATAGAGCACCGGAGCCAAACTCATATGTGACCTGCAAAGTATCAGGAATAGTACGGTCATCGTCAACAGCATATTTCCCGCCGCTTGCACAGATGGAAACAGGAGCCTGCTCGTTCATCATCCAACGCATCAGATCAAGATAATGAACTCCATTATTGGCTATTTGACTGGAGTAGTCATTCCACCACCGAAACATGTATGGAGCTATATTATATTGGTATGGTCTGTAAGCACGTGGCCCCAGCCAGGCATCCCAGTTAAAGTCAGCAGGTGGATTTTCGGGTTTCATCTTTCCAATTCCGAAAGGGAACATATTTCCTACATAACAGGTGCTTGCAAAAGTCACTTTTCCTATCTTTCCGGCAGGAATATCAATAGCCAGCTTTTGAAAACTTGACGCTGCTCTTCTGTTCAATCCAACCGTTACTATTTGTTTACTGTTCTTTTGCGTTTCTACCATAACCCTTCCTTCGTGTATGGTTTTTGAAAGAGGTTTCTCTATATAAACATCCTTGCCGGCTTTAATTGCATCAACGGTCATGAGAGCATGCCAATGGTCAGGTGTGGCTATGCAGACAGCATCAATATTTTTATTTTCCAATAACTTGCGATAATCTGAATATCTTTCAACTTTATTTGGAAATGTTTCAGCCATTGCCGGAATCTGCCCGGGCCTGTCTTTGACGTAGCGCGGATTGACCTTTGACCGGTCGCGTGTTATATATGGTTCGTAAACATCACACAATGCTGCTATCTCACAGTCGGGTTGATTCATAAAGATATGCAGAAGCTGGGTTCCACGGTTTCCGACACCAATGAAACCTACCCTTATCCTGTCATTTGACCCGATTATCGTTTTGTAACTTTTTGCACTGACCGGATTCACGCCAAGAGTAATTCCTGCTGAGATCATTCCTGTCTGAGCAATGAATGTACGACGGGTTGTTTTATTGTTAGTTTTTGTCATATTAAAGAGTTTGAGTGCCAAACCTAATAAATTTTCCTCAATTGATAAATATTAATATCATCGGCTAAAATAATTTTTTTCAAACACTTCAATAATATGAGAAATTCCATTCTCAATATTTCAATTATTCAAATAAAATGGATATGATTTTAATCTTAGATTTAATTTAAAAATTAAGTTATATCAACTAAATTGTGGGACTTATTTTATTGTATCTGATCAAAAATTAATAAAAAGACAAAAATGAATAAAAACCTTAATCGCCGTAATTTTGTAAAGACGGCTGCAGTCGGAGGCATAGGTCTTGGCCTGGCCGGAAATTTTACTTCTTTATACGGCAAAAGCATTCCGGAAGGGAAAAGAATTGGTATTATAGGGCTCGATACATCTCATAGTGTAGCTTATACAAAAACTCTTAACAGCCCGGATGCTGGACCTGAATTTAGCGGTTTTAAAATAGTTGCTGCTTATCCAAAGGGAAGCAACGATATTAAGTCGAGCGTTGACAGAATACCGGGTTATACCGAGGAAGTTAAAAAATATGGTGTTGAGATAGTTAACTCAATCGAAGAGCTTATCAGCAAAGTTGATGTAGTTTTACTGGAAACAAATGACGGACGCCTTCACCGTGAACAGGCTATACCTGTGTTGAAAGCAGGAAAAAGGATGTTTATTGATAAGCCGGTAGCTGCTTCTCTTACCGATGCAATTGCTATTTTTGATACTGCCAAAAAGTATAATGTACCGGTATTTTCATCATCATCATTAAGGTATATTGCAGGAGCACAGGAAATTGCACATGGATCTATTGGAAAAGTGTTAGGTGCTGACACATATAGTCCTTCACCGATTGAGAAAACACATCCCGATCTCTTCTGGTATGGAATACATGGTGTGGAAACATTATTTACACTCATGGGAAAAGGATGCAAGAGTGTTTCACGTACTTTCACAGATAACACGGATGTTGTTGTCGGTGTATGGCAGGACAATCGAATTGGAACCTTTCGTGGAATACGTTCGGGCAAAGGAGGATATGGAGGAACTGCTTTCGGGGAAAAAGGTATTCAGACTCTCGGGGAATTCAAAGATTATAATACTCTACTCATAAAGATTATTGAATTTTTCAATACGGGCAAAGTACCGGTCCCTGCTGAAGATACTTTGGAAATTTTCGCATTTATGGAAGCTGCACAGGTAAGTAAACTAAAGAAGGGCGCATCAGTTGACATAGAATCTGTTATGGCTAAAGCAAAAAAGAACCTGAAAAAATAAATAACTAATTAACAATTAAAATATATAATAACGGAAAGTCATATGAACAACAGGCGCAGTTTCATTAAGAAAGCCGCTATGGGCGGACTGATGGCAATTAGTATTCCTGAAATATTATCAGGAGCCATGGTTTCGGAAGGAAAAAAGAAGAATATTTCATTAAGTAAAGATTTTACAATTCTTTTTCAGGGAGACTCGATTACTGATGCAGGCAGAAACAAGGAAGACAACACTTATAACAACGCAAATGCCTTGGGCAAAGGTTATCCTGTCTTTGCAGGTGCAGCACTTCTTGAGAAATATGCTTCTCTGAACCTTAAAGTGTATAATAAAGGTATTTCGGGAAATAAAGTATTTCAGCTTGCTGACCGTTGGGATAAAGATTGTCTGGAGATAAAACCTGATATTTTAAGTATTCTTATAGGTGTCAATGATCTCTGGCATAAAATGGACGGTCATTATAATGAAGGAACAATTGAAAAGTACCGGAAGGATTATATTGCGCTTCTTGAAAGGACAAAAAAAGCTCTTCCAAATGTAAAACTGATTATTGGAGAACCTTATGCAATAAAAGGATTGAAAGCCGTAAAAGACAATTGGTATCCTGAATTTTATGAATATCAGAAGGCAGCCCGCGAAATAGCTGATCGGTTTGGAGCTATATTTATCCCTTATCAGAAAATATATGATGAGGCATTAAAGCAGGCTCCTGGTCTGTACTGGACTCCCGACGGGGTTCATCCTTCTCTTGCCGGGGCTCAGTTAATGGCACAGGCATGGGTTAAATCAGTTAAGTAATTAACCAGGGACCCTCTTTGCTGGTGTTTCTTTTGTCCTAAAGACACAGAATCACCATAAAAATTGATTCTTATTAAATAAACTATTCAAAATAATTAAACCAAACTATGAAACAATCTTTTTCTCTCTTAATGACAGTACTGATTGTATTTGTCATTTCATCTGCAACGTTATATGGCGAGGTCAGGCTGCCGGCTATATTCAGCGACAATATGGTACTGCAACAAAAAACTGAAGTGGCTGTATGGGGTACATCTGCAAAAAATGCTACTGTTAAGGTCACAACATCATGGAATGGCAAAAGTTACTCTGCACATGCTGGCAACGAAGGTAAATGGAAACTTAAAGTTTCAACACCATCAGCAGGCGGACCATATGAGGTAACAGTAAGCGGTGATGGCAAAACGTTGAAATTTAAAAATGTAATGATTGGCGAAGTTTGGGTATGCTCAGGCCAGTCGAATATGGAAATGCCGGTGAAGGGATATATGAGCCAGCCAAATTTAGGATCGAATGAGGATATTGCAACCTCTTCAAATCCTGCAATCAGGTTATTTACTGTAAAAAAAGCCTCAAATCTGCAGCCACAGAATGATTTTATAGGTACCTGGAAAAATTGCGAACCGGAAAACGTCAGTGTATTCAGCGCAACTGCTTACTACTTTGGACTTATGCTGAACAGAGCCCTGAATGTACCGGTTGGCCTTATTAATACAAGTTGGGGAGGAACACGCATTGAACCATGGATGAGTGAAGAAGGTTTCAATAAATTTGATTTTGTTAAACTTCCTGATAAAAATCAGACCGGAGACCTTTCGCCTCAGACACCAACAGTTTTATTTAATGCTATGGTTAACCCGATGGTCGGATTTGGTATAAAAGGTGCAATATGGTACCAGGGTGAATCTAACCGTAATGAGCCGGATAAATATGCACAGTTGCTGCCAGGAATGATCGAAAACTGGCGTTCAGTATGGGGTGTCGGGGAATTCCCTTTTTACTATGTGCAGATAGCTCCTTTTGACTATGGATCAACCGGCTTGAATTCTGCTTATCTGCGTGAAGCACAGTTGAAAGCATCAACAACAATTCCTAATATTGGTATGGCTACTACTATGGATATAGGTGAAAAGAATTGCATTCATCCTGCTGACAAGAAAGCAGGATCATATCGTCTTGCATACCTGGCCCTCGCAAATACCTACGGGAAAACAGGATTTGCCAGTGCAGGACCTGTTCTCAAAGAGATGAAAATTTCAGGTCAGTTAGTAAAACTGACCTTTAATAATGCAGATAACGGGCTTACTTCATACGGAAAGGAGTTATCTTGTTTT
This sequence comes from Bacteroidales bacterium, assembly GCA_021371855.1. Classification (GTDB taxonomy): domain Bacteria; phylum Bacteroidota; class Bacteroidia; order Bacteroidales; family VadinHA17; genus LD21. The sequence continues at coordinate 69,332 of JAJFVL010000010.1, forward strand.
GAAATTGCCGGTGCAAATAAAAGGTTCTATCCGGCTGAGGCATCGATCATTTCCGGCGGAGTTACTTTGTTCTGCCCTTCTGTTGCAGAACCTGTTGCGGTAAGATATGCTTTCAAGGACTTTATTGTAGGTGATCTTTTCAATACTGAAGGAATACCTGCATCATCGTTCCGAACCGATGACTGGGAATAAAATTTAATTAAAGTCATTTTACGATATAATCAGTGAATAAAAAGAGGCTGTCTCAAAAGGTAAAGACAGCCTCTTTATTCGTTTCGTTTTCACCCGGAACAATCTAACTGTGATAGTAGAAGTATTGAAATAGATTTTTCATTTTTAAGCGATGGAGATTTCAGGGCATAGGTTTTTAAAGATGGTATTAATACCGACAGGAATACCACTGATTATATTCATGAAATCATTAATGTACCGCAATCCGGAAAGATTACAATAAAAATGACTCCCGGAGGAGGAATGGCTATGAATATTAACCGTAAAAAACTAAACCAACAATTATTAAGGGATTTAAGAATATTTAAAAAATTAATTGGCGTAGTTTAATACTAAACCAATTAATTTTAGATTAAGAATACTTATTCATAACTAAATATCTTTGCTGTTTTAACTGTCAGCTTTTTTTCTTCCATCCTTAATGCAATATTGTGTATTGAGCCTACGCCAGTTTCATCTCCGTTCAACCTGCGTTCTCTTATCCATTGTCCGTTCTTATAGATCAATTCATACGCATAATCTATTTCAGCATGAGGTTTACTTACTGATTTGGTCAGAAATGTAACTGTGTATCCTGAACCTGCTGCAATAAATTCATCGTCAGAAGTTGCAATTAAAAGGCCACAGGAAATGGTATCTATATTAAAACTGTTACCGGTGAAATTTATTGATAAACTGTAATTTCCCAAATCACAGGTCAAGGTTTCTCCTTTTTTTCCAAGGAAACCAATTAATTTATCAGTATACTGATACTTCTGCAGGTATGGTATTAAGTGAGAAAGCAGGAGATAACTGTCAGCTATCGGGGTAGTAAGTGGTACACGGTTGATGTTGTCAATTGCAAAAGGTGAGAAACATATTGCTCCTTTACCGATTGCATAAAAAATATTTTCAGCAGCTATAGAGCCGAAACTGGTTTCGGGAATAAATAAAGGATTTCCCATACGTGTGAAAGTATCGCAAACAAATGCAAAGTCTGGTCGGTAAATATCAGGAGCTAACATGTCAATATGAGGTGCCGCAGCCTGCCATACAGGTATCATTTTAGCAACAGGACCTCCGCTGGGATAGTCTCCGGCTTTTGCTTTACCGCCATCGAGCCATGCATTGGCATACATTGGCAGAGGATATTCTGCTTTTCCTGCTTCAGCTACCTTTTCAATATATTGCCCGGTGTACCATGCCATAAATACTTCATCGGCATCATTTCCAAAGATTTCTGTCCAGTTTCCAATGGTTTTATAACCGTTGCTTCTCCATATAGCATCAAACTCAGGTATGAGAGTATTCCTGTTCTTTTTCAAAAAATCTATTAACTGATTTGGAACAGGATTTTTAAAAGCTTCATCAGCCAGTGGAGAATGATCGCGAGACATATATCGTAGTCCTGATTCATTTTCAACCTGAATTGTGAGAACCGTATGGATATTCCCATCGAATTCTTTGATGTGGCGCATTAATGATGCAAAAGCTTTTGCATCGGCTTTATTTGTCTCCGTACTGAAACAGGAGATAGCATTCAAATTTTCTCCCTTAACCGACTGAGCCCTTTTGAACCGTTTTGTGTTTTGTCTGACCCAGAGAGGAGGATAAGTAGAACAGGCATTCTTCCATGTTCCAAACCAGAGAAAAACCAAATGTAGATTATATTCTCTTGCCTTTATTATTAATGAATCGACATTTGTAAAATCAAATTTACCTTCTTCCGGCTCGATCATTTCCCATGTAACAGGGGCAAGCAAAGTATTAAGATGAAAACTAACCATTCGCGACCATATGGAATCCATATAAGCTAAATTTGATGAGCTGGAGTTGTGCAACTCACCAGCAAGCATTATAAATGGCTTCCCATCCAGGATCAGTTGTTTCGAGATACCTGTCTTTTGAAGATATGGAATTTTTGTATTATTCTGACAATAAGCACTGTTAATGCAAAATAACAGTAATGAAGCTAATGTGATGAGAATCTGTTTTCTGAAAATATTAAGTGTTTTCATACGTAAATAATTTTGATTTTAATGGTTCCCGCCAAGGCGGGAGAACCCACATGGTTGAAAACTTTTTTCGTACGTGTTTAGCTCGGTTGTGTTTTCAGAAACATGTAGGTTTCATATTTGAATAATAATACTGGTTTCAATTTAATTGAATCCTTGTGCAATTCTGACACAAACTTAACTAATCTTTTCATGTTTTCAGGCAGGGTACATGTTCTTTATAATCTTATATAATCTGTAACAGGATTGTTTAAGGTAATTATTATTGAGAAAGAAGTTAAAGTTTATAAGTTTCATGAATATTGATTTGGTAATGTATGTGAATGGCTATCTTAGCTGACAATTTGGTTTTCGGCTATAGATAGCATCACGGACATAAGTCGTAAAGAGTATATTATGTCTGGCAGGCTTGAATAAAATGGGAACTTACAGAATATAAATGCATCCTCAATGTAATACATTATTAGTAAAAGAATAACTTTAAAAATTCAAAAAACTCTTTAGATATGCGATCATTTATTCAGTTGTTAGTCAGTATTGCGTTGTTCTTTTTGTCTGCAAATACATCTGAAGGACAATCAAGGTTTATCTCCCTCGAAGGGAATGTTTTACCAAAGGGAAATCCGGTCAAAGCTGATGGTAATATTTATAGGTTCAATTCTCCGGTCTTGCGTCTTATCCGGACACAGTCAAAATCCTCACGTGGCACCATTTTACTGTTACCTGGGGGAGGATATGAAATTTTGAAAATAAAGAACGAGGGTGAAAAGGTAGCTCAGTTCCTTAATTCAGAAAGTTTCGATGTTGCCATCCTTGAATACCATGTTTCAAAGACACTGAAAACCAGGGATGTGGCTCTGTCTGATGCTCTGAAAGCCTTCAGACTTCTTAATAAAAGTCAAAAGACTTTTGGCTTAAACGATGATCGCTTAGCGATCATGGGCATCTCATCCGGCGGACATCTTGCCGCACGTACAGTCCAAAACCTTGGAGAAAATGAGCAACCCAGCGACTTGATTCTTATCAGTCCGACGTACCTGAATGAAACAATTTCAGGTACAGTAATCCCCGAAGTTATGCCACCGCTTCAACCTACATCAAGGCTTTTTTGTACTTTTTCTGCCGGCGACAACAAGGAATGGATTTACAGTAGTGAAGAATATTCAAAAATATGGAAAGGATATGACGGGCAGGCTTCCTTTAATTTATTGCCTGATAGCACATTCGTTTCCGATAAAGACAGTAATCCGCTGGACACCAGGCTTAAACTGCCAGGACTTCTTAAAACTTTCATCGAAGAAAAATCTGCGACATCCGGGTCTGTCCCCAATCCTGCTGCTATTCCGGTCGCCGGATACAACCCAAAGCGACATGTTGAAAAACTGGCTCTGATAGCAAAAGAGAAATTTGATCTGATCATGGTCGGGAATTCAATCACCAATAATTTTGATAAACCAAAATATCAACCTGTATGGAACCAGTTTTTTGCACCGCGTAAAGCCATAAATCTCGGATACTCTGGTTACCGTACAGAAAATATTCTTTGGAATATTCAAAACGGGGAACTTGATGGTCAATCACCAAAGGTAATTGTGCTGGAAATTGGAACAAACAATGTTGATGAGAAAAATTACCCTACACGCCACACAGCCGGTCAGCTTGCCGGAGGTATAGAAGCAATTGTTAATCTGTTGCGCGAGAAGTGTCCTGATGCCAAAATAATTGTACTCCGTTGTTTCCCGGGTTGCTACGACGGTCCGAATCCAACTTCACATCGTGCAATTCTCAATCGTGCCTCAGATATCGTTTCAAAGCTTGCTGACGGCAAACATGTTTTCTATTGCGATGTAAACCACGTGTTCCTTAACATAGATGGATCGATTAATCATGAAATGATGTCCGACTGGCTGCATCCTACTCAGGCAGGAGCCAAAGCCTGGGCACAGGCAATGGAACCTCTTCTGTCAGAATTGATGGGTGATAAATCCTTAGACACAGATATCCCTGCAAATACAGCTATTGTTCCTGTCACAAAACTGGAAAATGACAGTTACGACTGGTGGGCACGACATTCAGAAGTTCTGCGGATAAAAGATTCCATTAATCCTGAAATTGTTCTTATTGGCAACTCCATTACGCATTTCTGGGGAGGAGTACCGCAATTGAAAAATACTGACGGAAAACCCAGAAATCCTAATGGTCCCAAATCCTGGGATTCTTTGTTTGGTAATTATCGTGTTCTGAACTTAGGCTTTGGCTGGGATCGCACACAAAATGTGCTCTGGCGCCTTGACCATGGCGAGCTTGACGGGCTTCAACCCCGGTCAGTTATAATCAACATTGGTACCAATAACACCAGCGAGACCCCTAATGCACGGATGAATACTGCTGCTGAAATTGCAGAAGGCGTCCGTGCCATTTGTGGCAGAGTCCGTTCCAAGGTTCCGGGAACAAAGATTATACTTATGGCTGTTTTCCCACGTGAACAAAGTCCGACCCATCCACGCAGGATCCTGATTAACGAGATCAATAAACAACTTGAAGCCTTTGCAATGGAGCAAAAAATCACTTTTGTCAACATCGGGCCAAAAATGCTGGCTTCTGATGGTACGCTTTCCAAAGACATTGCAGGCGATTTTTGTCATCCGACAGAAAAGGGTTATCAGATATGGGTCGATGCCATACGTTCCCTTATTTCTGAACCATAAATTAATCTTAAAATAGTACTCTTTGAACAATCTGTTTTTGGATTTTTTAATCGATAAATAAACTGTTTAAACAAATTAACAAAAAGTAAAATGAAAAAATTCTTTCTCTTAATTGTTGTTGCATCCATTTTTTTTAATGCATCAGCACAAAAATTTGATCTGGCTAAAACTCCCCCAATGGGGTGGAACAGTTGGAACAAATTTGCTTGTAATGTGAGTGAAAAGCTCATAATGGAAATGGCCGATGCTATGGTAAACAGTGGTATGAAGGCCGCCGGATATGAGTACATCGTTATTGATGACTGCTGGCAGGTTGCACGGGATGAAAACGGTGAGATTATTGCCGATAAGGATCGTTTTCCTCACGGGATAAAATATCTGGCTGATTATGTTCATTCAAAAGGTTTAAAATTCGGAATTTATTCATGTGCCGGAACAAAAACCTGTCAGGAACGCCCGGGTGGAAGAGGTCATGAATTTCAGGACGCACGTACATATGCCCGCTGGGGTGTTGATTACCTGAAATATGACTGGTGTAATGCTTCCACCCAGGACGCAAAAGCTTCTTACTCCACTATGCGTGATGGACTTTATGCAGCTGGTCGCCCTATTGTGTTCAGCTTATGTGAGTGGGGGACTGCGAAACCATGGGAATGGGCAAAAGAAGTTGGTCATTTATGGCGTACAACAGGTGATATTGTTGATCGTTGGGATGCAATGATTGCAATTCTGGATCTCGAACGAGATCTCGCGAAATATGCTGGCCCCGGACATTGGAACGATCCTGACATGCTTGAAGTTGGCAATGGGGGAATGACGATGGAAGAGTATAAAACGCATTTTTCTTTATGGTGTATGCTGGCTGCTCCCCTTATGGCAGGAAACGATTTGCAGAATATGTCGCAAGAAAATAAAGAGATACTTACCAATACTGAAATTATAGCTCTGGATCAGGATCCTTTAGGCAAGCAGGGCTTCTGCACCAGAGATAATGGTGATTATGAGATATGGATTAAAAAATTAGCAAACAATGAAAAAGCTGCCTGTTTGCTTAACCGGGGTGATGACGAAAAAGATGTTCAGGTTGATTTTAATGTGCTTTTAAAAGCCAGTGACAATTATTGGGCTTCAGATCAATACAAACTTGAAGACTACAAAGTACGCGATCTGTGGGAACACAAAGACTTGAAACTTGATAAGAATACTATGTTAATAAAAATGCCACCTCATTCTGTAAAAGTATTTCGTTTTATAAAAAAATAGTCCGTCTTTAAAATTCAAAGATAAAACGCAGGTACAATAAATTAATTGGACTACCTGCGTTTACTATTGAATTTTCTATCAGGAATCGCATCTTTTTGAAGGATCTCTGATCAGAGTTCATTGTTGTAAAGATCAGAATAAAAAGTTATTAGTGATTATTCAATAAATTTTGTAACTTTGGTTAGATGCATTAATTAGTAACATTCACAATAACTTGTTCCTGGATGAAAAAGGATTCTTTTATACTGGAATTACTTAAAAGCGGGCCTGTTCGTTTACTTCTTATCATCGCTGCTTTAATTTTATTGGGAATAGCCATTTCAAACCATCACAAAGCTAAAGTAAAAATGAAAGAGGATGTTCTGTACGTTGTCCCAAAGCCAAATGATTAGAAAAGATGGGGGGGAGGAAATGAGGCACTTGCTAAATATTCTTTTTCTGTGAAGTTTTAGTATAAGATGAATCGTGTATTTTAATTAGAGAATTCAGAGCTTCGTTTTGACTTGTATCGCTTAAACAAAGGATAAACCCGATATCTCCAAATCCTGACACCTCTGAAACGCCCTTTAAGAAGTTCCTTAAACATTTAAGTTCAACCACCTCCTTCTCCCCACAACCTTCTAAGTAATTGTCATTCTGAGCGAAGCGAAGAATCTCATATTTTTAGCCGGACACTATTGATAATAAATCTAAGTGCGTAACTCCAGTTAGTTTAATACCATCGGTATTATTATAATTACTGGAATAATCAATCAAATAAACTTGCACTCAGCTTGTGAGAAAATTATTTCCAATTTTAGCTTTAATGTTAAAATAGTGTATTAACTGGGTAATTTTCTCTTTGAATGGCAGCTTAATATTCATTTATTTTGGATAAGCATTTTTGTGTATTCTCCTTGCCAATATTTTTTATATTATGAAATCGAAACATAAATTACCTGCAATGAATTTTCAAACAAGCAAAAGAAAACTGAATAGATTTCTTACAGTCATCTTTCTTATAATCTTCAGTAATTTCTCTTTCGGTCAAAAAGATAATCCTGCCGGCAATGGTTCAAGGAAAGAATTTCGTGCGTCAGTGGTTAAAATTGATATTACTCCTGAGAACTCCCAGTATCTTTTAGGCTATGGCGCCCGAAAATCAAAGGGCATTCATGACCATATTTACCATCGGATTGTAGCTCTGGATGACGGTGTTACCCAGTTCTTTCTGGTATCCACCGATATATGCATTACATCACCAGTTGAGTATGACAAAGTAGCGGCAAAAATAAAAAGTCAGCTTGGGATCAGCCCGATGAATCTGTGGTGGACAGTGACACATACACATTCAGCTCCGGAAGTTGGTGATGCCGGACTGGGTAAAACTTTCATGGATGAACGTTATCAACATGTAGTTGATGCTGAATATGCTGCACTGGTAGAGCAAAAGTTAATTGAAGGGATAAAGGAAGCCAGGCAGAACCTATCCCCGGCCCGACTAGGTGTTGGCTGGGGTTTTTCACAGGCAAACATTAACCGTCGTGCCAAGGATATTGGTGACAAATCATCTCTTGGCATGGATCCGGATGGACCCGTTGATCGAAGGATAGGTACATTGAGAATTGAAAAGGAAGATGGCACTTTAATGGTTTTGATCGCTAACTATCCAATTCATGGAACAGTAATGGGAGGGAGTTACCTGGAAATCAGTGGTGATGCCCCGGGAATTGTCTCTGAATACGTTGAACAGCAGATCGGAGCTCCGTTAATCTTTATCAATGGCGCAGCAGGTAATCTGGCACCTTTATACAGTTGTTATCCAGATCCTCAATCCGGACATCTGGGACAATTCCGAGTTTTGTTGGGAGATAAAATTCTGGATGCAAACAGGAAGATTGCACATACCACTAATGAGGTAATTCTTTGTTCGGGATCTTTAACTGTGGAAACTCCGCGAAAACCCGGACTGGCATGGCCATCTGATTTTGGTAACTATACCCGCACAACCAACACTGGTGTTAATATGGTACGACTTCCAATTCGTTTCCTGAAAATAAATGAAGATATAGCCATCTGGAGTGCCCCCTTGGAGTTATTTTGTGAGATATCAAATGAAGTACGCGACCGGTCCCCGTTTCCTTACACCTTTTATTTTGGTTATACAAATGGTTGGCTGGGGTACTTATTGGCGGAATCAGAATACAAATACGAGGGATACGAACCAACGGTTTCACCTTATACTCCAGGGGCGGCCAGAGATCTTGCCGAAGCGGTTGTTACATATCTTAAAAGTGGAATTCAAAACCATAAACTCATACAACCGGATGAGGGATATATTCAATCCCAAACAAACAGTAGCTTGAGGAGCATAAGATACGAGACAAAACCATCCGTAGGAATAGTGGGTAATAGTACCATTGCTGCATACGCTGGAGGAGAGTCTATAGCAACACTTATGAACGTGACTTCAGCTTATAATATTACAGACATTTCTGTCCCTGGGTACACGATACACCAGGAGGATTCATTGTGGAGAAATCTACCAGTAAGCGTCAAACAATCTTTGGATTACGTTTTTGTTGAGATTGGACTGAACGATCTGAAACCTGAAGAGTCAGCATCAAAAGCACTTGCAAGATATCAATCATTAATTAATTTAATCCGCACCGAAACAAATAATTCATGCAAGATTATTACAAGTACCATGACACCTTGCAAGCAAAGACTAATTAATTTGTATGGTAATACCAAAGGATTAATTTCATATCAAAAATGGCTTGACATGAATACTGCAATGATAGGGATTGGGCCTGATAAAATTAGAAATATTGATACATACTGTAACTCCCACACAAATACCTTGAGTGATGGCAAAGGTAACTTGACAAATTTCTACGATACCGGAGATGGAGTTCACGAAACAACATTTGCCCGTCAAATTATTGCAAACGAATGGATGACAAAAATTATGTGGTATAATGATAGAAAAGAGATGGCATCACACTCTTATAATTCTTCAAAATAAAAGGAACCTTAGTGATTGATTTATCAGTAAACGGGCTTTAGCCCAAATTGTAATATTTTTTGGATGTGCATTAAACGTTAAACTTATATTAATTAATAAAAAGGAGGTTATCATGCCGGGTCCCGGAGCATATTTGTTTGGTAAAGAAGAAATGGAAGCAGTTGTTGAAGTTATGAAGAGTGGTTATCTTTTTCGCTATGGCAGCGAAAATGATCCGAAGTTTCTGCATAAAGTATCAACATTAGAAAAGGAATTTGCAAAGTATTGCGAAGCTAAATTTGCATTGGCAACAACATCAGGAACAGCTTCTTTGGTTGCTTCAGTTTTTGCTTTAGGTTTAAAACCTGGCGATGAAATTATTGTTCCGGCATATACTTTTGTTGCAAGTTATACATCGATCATCTTTGCAGGAATGGTTCCTGTCCTTGCAGAAATCAATGAAAGCCTTACACTTGATCCTGATGATATAGAACGTAAGATTACACCTCGTACTAAAGCGATTATGCCAGTACATATGTTGGGGAATCCTTGCGACATGGATAGAATTATGTCTATTGCTAAAAAACATAAATTACTGGTTGTGGAGGATTCATGCCAGGCTGCCGGCGCTACATATAAGGGTAAGAAAGTTGGCACCATTGGTAACATAGGCACTTTCTCATTAAACATTTTTAAAACCATAAATAGTGGCGATGGCGGATTGGTAGTGACTAACGATGATATACTTTACGAAACTGCTTTTGGAGTGCACGATCAGGGACATAAGCCTTGTCGTCTTGGATTAGAAGTTGGTAACCGGAATATACTTGGACTAAATTTTCGAATGAATGAACTTACTGCCGCTGTTGCTCTTGCTCAATTAGGGAAAATAGATAAAATTTTAGCTACACTTCGCGAAAAACGAAGCAAATTTAAAAAACTTATTTCAGAGGCCAATGGTTTTAAATTCAGGACACTTAATGATCCTGAAGGCGATTGTGCAACGATTTGTACGGTTATCTTTGATACCAAAGAGCAGGCAGCTAAAGTATCTAAGATGCTTTGCTCAAAAACTGTTGACAATAGCGGATGGCACGTTTATCATAATATGGAACACGTTTTAAATCATTTAAAAAACGTTGGTCAACCACATACAAAAGGATCCTATCCTAAAACCGATGACATTCTTAGCCGTGCAATGAACATCAGTGTAGGAGTGGTGGACGGAGGACTGGGTTCAGGGTGGGGTATTAATATTAATTCAACCGATGCTGAAATTGAATCGGCTGCAAAACAGTTTATTATTGCATGCAAATCCATATAAGTTCAAACAAAATAGTATGTCTATGAAGGAAATTCGGGTTGCCTTGATAGGGCATCAATTTATGGGTGTTGCCCATTCAAATGCATACCGCAATGCTGCTATGTGGACCGGTCTCCCGGTAAAGATAACAATGAAATGTTTATGTGCCAAAGATACCATGGATAACTTGAATGCTTTTGCAGCCAGATATGGCTGGGAAAGTTGTGAAACCGATTGGCATAAAGTTGTTAAACGCGATGATGTTGATCTTATCAGTATTGCTGCTCCCAATTTTTTGCATAAAGAAATTGCTATTGAAGCTGCGAAAAATGGTAAGCATATTCTATGTGAAAAGCCATTGGCAAATGACTTAGCCGATTCAAAAGAAATGCTTGAAGCTGTTAAAAAAGCCGGTGTCAGAAATTGTTGTGGTTTTTCATATCGTTTTACTCCTTCTCTGGCATTGGCACGTCAATTGGTAATGGAAGGAAGGATAGGAAAGATTTATCATGTTTTTGTGCGATATGCACAAGATTGGCTTACTAACCCGAACGATGGGATGGTCTGGCGTCTGAATAAAAAAATTGCAGGGTCAGGTTCTTTGGGTGACCTGAGTGCACATTCGGTAGATGCAACTCGCTTTGTTACCGGCCTGTCATTTAAAGAAGTATGCGGGAACCTGCAAACTTTAGTTAAAGAAAGACCTATGGATAGTAATAATCCGAATGGCCCCAATGATAAAGTTACTGTCGACGATGTTGCACAGTTTCTTGTAAATTTCGAAGGTGGTGCTGTAGGATGCTATGAATCAACACGTTTTGCTACGGGTCGTAAAAACTACAACACAATTGAGGTCAATGGTGAAAAAGGTTCACTGGTTTGGAATTTTGAAGACCAGAATTATCTTTTATTTTATGACAATCAGCCATCACCTAAGGAAGCAGGATTTAAAAAAATAAATGTTACTCATGATATACATCCATATAAAGGTGGATGGTGGCCTCAGGGACACGGTATCGGTTATGCTGATTCATTTGTGATTGAAGTGGCTGAATTTATTCGCTCAATAGTTGAAGATAAGCCATTTAATCCTGATTTCGAAGATGGTGTCAAGAGTCAGGAAATACTTGAAGCAGTGGAGAAATCGTCTGCTAATCGCACCTGGATACAGCTTTAATTTTATAAAATCACAATGCAAAAAACAGAAAAATGAAGGATAAAATCCAATGTGAATTAAGTCGGTTGATTAGATATACTATTATCATATGTATACTTTTGGTTAACGTTCAATGCCAGAGATCCAATGGCCCGGACATAACTGTTTACTCATCCTCACAGGATGGCGACAGATTGACAAAGAAGACCAATGTGAAATTTATCTCAGACAGAGAATCATCACTTCCAATTATAAAAGTAGATGAAGGAACCAGATTTCAAAAGATTGATGGATTTGGAGCATCTTTTAATGAAGCAGGTATGATTTGTCTGAATTCACTGGACTCTGAATCCCGGGATTCGGTTTTAAGACTATTATTTGATCCCGATTCTGGCGCCGGATATACCTTGATGAAGTCACCCATAGCAGCTTGTGATTTTGCTTCGGCAGGCCCTTGGTATACCTACAACGATACTCCTGGTGATACATCCATGGAACATTTTAGCATACAAAGAGATTTAGAGCCAGATGGTTTGATAACATTTATAAAGAAAGCATCGAAATACGGGAAGTTTGAAATAGAATCTCCAATGGATTTTGCGCCAGACTGGATGTATTATGGTCTGAATAAAGGAGAAAAATATATTAGACCTGAATATTATAGTGCCCTTGCGAGATATTATTCAAGATTTATTAAAGCCTATGCAGAAAATGGAATCACCATCGATTATCTGAATCTCTTTAACGAAGCAGCTAATCCGCATTATTCTAGTGAAACGTATAAAGTTATGGGAGACATGATTAAAAATCATGTTGTACAACGTTTTAAGGCTGATGGATTATTTACAAAGATACAGATGGGTGAAACTTGTACTCGTCCTGAAGGGTTGGAGAAGTTTCCTCCTGTTCTGAATGATTCTGAAGTAAGAAAGCACATTAGTTCACTTACTGTTCATGGTTACGATTGGGATAATTTTTCTGCACTTACAGAATTGCATAATAAGTTTCCGGATATTCCTATTTGGATGACAGAGGTTTGCTATGCAACATTCTGTTGTATTCCTTCTGGTGGTCCTGATAAATGTCCTGTTTATGAGTTCTCCGATGGTGAATTTTGGGGTAATATGATTATGAATGATATGAAGAACTGGGTCTCTGGTTGGATTTATTGGAACATGATTCTTGATCAGAACGGAGGTCCATGGTTAACTTCCCCAATACATGGAGATCCTGATCCAAACCCGCAGCATCCGGTTGTAATTATTAACCGGGAAACGAAAGATGTGACCTATACCGGATTATTCTATTATCTGGCACACTTTAGCAAATTCGTTAAGCCGGGAGCTTATCGTATAAATTGTACAGGTGGTTCTTCATCTCTAAATTTTGTTGGGTTCCTAAATACAGACGGTAATATTGTACTTAATGTAATAAACAATGGCGATGAAACAGACTGCAAGATATCATGGAGCAATAAAATGACAATTCAAAAACTTAAAGCCCATTCAATAACAACATTAAAGTGGGACAACTCTCGTACTAAAAATTTAGATAAATAAAATGACAATAATATGAAGACTGTTAGGCAAAGTAGAATTGTCGCAATGACATTGGTTTTTAGTTTTATTATGAGCATTAGCTATGCACAATCTTATAAAACTAATGAAGTTCAGAAAAAAACTGATTTTCAATGGCCTGAAGGAAAAAAGATGGCATTAAGTCTCTCTTATGACGATGCCCGTCTTTCCCAGATTGACAATGGCATTCCTTTATTTGATAAATATGGAGTGAAAGCCACTTTCTATGTATCACCCGGTAATCTGAAACAAAGATTGGAGGGTTGGAAAAAGGCTGTTAAAAATGGACACGATATAGGTAATCATACAATATTCCATCCTTGTACAGGTAATTTTAAATGGTCCCGACAAGCGGCTCTGGAGGATTATACTCTTCCGGGGATGTATGCTGAACTTGATTCTGCAAATAAAATCATTAAAGATTTATTGGGAATTGTTCCATTTTCTTTTGGATATCCTTGTGGACAAACATTTGTAGGTCGGGGCACATCAACTAAAAGCTATATACCTTTAATTTCATCTATGTTTGAAACTGGCAGGGGATGGCGTAATGAGGGGCCCAATGACCCTGTATATTGCGACATGTCGCAACTCACAGGTATGGAAATGGATGGAAAGTCGTTCGATGAAATAAAAAGCCTGATTGAGTCTGCAAAAAAACAGGGGATGTGGTTGATCCTGGTCGGACACGAGATAAACAACGGAGGAAACCAGACATCTTTGATATCTACAATTGAAGCTTTATGTAAATATGCACTTGATCCTGCAAATGGCATATGGATAGATAATGTTCATAATATAGCATCCTACATAAACAACAAAAGGGGAGAAATCAAATCTGATAAGTTACCTGTATATCTGAATCCTGATTTTTCATTTGATAAAAGAGTTGAGGATCTTCTTTCACGCATGACTTTGGAAGAAAAAATCGGACAGTTGAATATGCCCACTGTATATTGTGGTGAACTTGGTAAAGATATCCCTGGTAAGATTGAAGGATGCCGGAAATTTATTGCTGGTACTTTAGAAACAGGAATCGGTCCGGGTGGCGGATTATTTAATATGCGTGACATTTTATGTCTGGAAGGACCTCGTTGGCAAGCTGAACTGTACAATGAATTTCAGAAAATCGCTGTTGAAAGGACACGTTTGAAAATACCGCTTATAATGATCGATGAGTCAACACACGGATTACAGGCCGCTGGTGCCACTATCTTCCCGGAAGGTCTTGCTATTGGGAGTACATGGAATATGGGACTTGTTAAGGAGATATATGCTACTGTCGCAAGAGAAGCGAGGTCGACAGGTACCAATCATATGTGTACCCTGGTTGTTGAACCTAACAGGGATCCAAGAATGGGACGAAACAGTGAAGGATACAGTGAGGACTCATACCTGTGTTCACATATAGCGGAATCAATTGTCTCAGGAATTCAGGGCGATAATATTGCTGCTCCTGACAAAGCTGTCTCTGTACTATGTCATTTCCCTGGTCAGACTCAACCGGTAAGTGGACTTGAAAATGGTGAGCAGGAAATATCAGACCGTACACTTAGGGAAGTCTTTCTTCCATCATGGGAGGCTGGTATTAAAAAGTGCGGAGCACTAGGTGTAATGGCAACTTATCCGGCGATAGACGGAGTCCCTGCTCATGCTTCCCAAAAACTATTGACATCTATTCTTAGAGGAGAACTTGGTTTTGAAGGACTGGTTCTAAGTGAAGGAGGTGGAATTTCATACCTTATTCATGATCATGTTGTTGCAACTCAAAAAGAAGCTGGCGCTCTTGCATTAAAATCGGGTGTTGATGTCGGAATATCTTACGAAAAAGCCTATATGGCATCAATGATAGAAAATGTTCAGGAAGGTAAGGTTAATATTTCAATGATAGACCGTGCAGTCCGTAGAATTTTGTTGCAGAAATTCCGGTTAGGATTGTTTGAAAGACCTTATGTAGATCCAAATTATGCAGAAAATGTTGTTCATAGAGAGGAACATCAGGAACTTGCGCTTAAGGTAGCCCGCGAGGGGATTGTACTTCTCAAAAATGAAAACAAACTGCTCCCTTTGAAGAAAGATATTGGTTCAATTGCAGTAATCGGCCCGAATGCAGATAATGATCTGAACCAGATCGGCGATTATACTACCCGCCCCGTTTCGCAGGATATAGTAACTGTATTGGAAGGCATTAAGAAAAAGGTATCATCTAAAACAACTGTCACCTATGTCAAAGGATGCAATGTGATGGGGAATGAACTTAATGAAATTGCAAAGGCTAAAAAAGCAGCAAAGAATGCAGATATTGCAATAGTTGTTGTGGGAGAGAATGAGAGGTATTCCTCAAATGGACCAACTGATGGAGAACACAGGGATGTATCGACTCTGGATCTGACTGGTCTTCAGGAAGATCTTGTCAGAGCAGTCTATGAATCAGGAACTCCTACCATCGTCATTCTTATAAATGGAAGGCCACTTTCGACCCGTTGGATAGCAGAACATGTGGCAGCAATAATCGAACCATGGTTCTGCGGTGAAAAGGGCGGAAATGCTATTGCAGACGTTATTTTTGGTGATTACAACCCATCTGGTCGTTTACCAATAACCATTCCCCGCAATGTCGGTCAACTACCCTGTTACTATAATTACAAATATTCCAAAGCAATGGAGATTAATGGATCGTACACTGATATGAGTGCTACCCCGCTCTTTGAGTTTGGCTTTGGATTAAGTTATACCTCTTTCACATACGACAAATTGGTTCTTACTCCAATGCAAATCGGATCAGAAGGAGAAGTACATATCAGTCTGGATGTCACAAATACTGGCAAAAGAGCCGGCTCTGAAGTAGTTCAGTTATACATCAACGATGTTATCAGTTCAGTAACTACACCTGTCAAAGAACTAAGAGGATTTGAAAAAGTAACACTTAACCCTGGTGAAAAGAAAAGAGTCGAGTTTACATTGACCCCTGACCATCTGTCATTACTTGACCAGAACTTGAAAAAGATCGTTGAGCCTGGCATTTTTAAAGTAATGGTTGGTAGCTCATCTAAAGATATCAGATTAAATGGAGAATTTGAAGTAAAATAATGATCTGAATAATTCTGTCTTAAAATCAAATAATATAAAAACTTAATCATTTAAAAAAAGATTTATGCGCTTATCAGGAAATTTTAAAACAGCACTGTTGGTCATAGTTTTAACACTCATAATGAATGTTTCTTCTTTTGGGCAGCAACCTATTTATCTTGACCCCAAACAGCCCATCGAAAAAAGAGTGGAAGATCTGCTTTCCCAAATGACACTCGAGGAAAAACTTGGGCAGCTGAATTCTCCTTGTCCTGGTTTGATGGCAAAAGGTCTTCCTGACCAGATTGATGCATGTCGTAAGTCTGCAGAGGGGAAATTTGTAACCAATATTGGACCAGTGGGAGGAATTTGGTCAGCGGCAAATATGTTCAAAGAGGGTCCGCGGCGCCAGGCTGAGTTTCTTAATGAACTACAAAAGATTGCTATTGAAAAAAATCGTCTTAAGATACCTCTTCTTTTTTTCGAGGAAGGTACTCATGGTCTGTTAACTCCTGGTGCTACGGTATTCCCTGAAGGTCTGGCTATAGGGAGCACATGGAATACGGACCTGGTTAAACAGATTTATTCTGTTGCGGCCAGAGAAGGAAGAACAAGAGGCGTTCATTTTTTAGGCACATTAGTAGTAGAACCAAACAGGGATCCCCGGCTTGGCAGAAATGAAGAGGGATACAGCGAAGATTCATATTTATGTTCACAAATAGTTGAAGCTATTGTTAAGGGTATGCAGGGTGAAGATATTTCTGCTAATGATAAGGCAATATCGTTGCTCTGTCATTTTCCAGGACAAAGTCAGCCAGTGAGCGGTCTTGAAAGAGGTGCAATGGAGATTTCAGAAAGGACCTTGAGAGAAGTATTCCTTCCTCCATGGATTGCCGGAATAACAAAGGCCGGGGCATTGGGAATAATGGCCACATATCCTTCCATTGATGGTATGCCTGCTCACGGATCAGAAAAATTGCTCACAAAAATTCTTCGTGAAGAACTGGGATTTAATGGTTTGGTAATGTGTGAAGGGGGAGGAATTGGTATTCTCGTTTATGAGCAAATAGTTTCTACAATGAAAGAAGCAGGAGCGTTGTGTCTTAAAGCAGGTGTGGATGTAAGTATATGGCACGAAGACGGATATTATAATGCTATGCGGGAAAATGTTCAGGAGGGAAAAGTCTCTATTGAAACCGTTGACAGATCAGTGAGACGCATTTTACGTATCAAGTTTCTTTTGGGTTTGTTCGAAAACCCATATGTTGATGTTGAAAAAGCTGCAAGAGAAAGTAATACAAAAGAAAATCGTGAACTGGCGCTTCAGACAGCCAGGGAAGGGATTGTGTTATTAAGAAATGAAAAGGATCTTCTTCCACTTAAAAAAAATATTAAATCAATTGCTGTAATAGGCCCAAATGCAGATGCTGAAAGGAATCAGTTGGGTGATTATACTCACAGGCCTGTTTTACAGGATGTAGTTACTGTATTGGAAGGTATCAGGAATAAGGTTTCACCACAAACAAAAGTCACTTATGTTAAAGGTTGTGAAATAATTGGTGACAAGCTTAATGAGATTAAGAAAGCAACAGAAGCAGCTAAAAAAGCAGATATAGCTATCGTTGTCGTCGGTGAAAATGGTGAAATAACAAATGGAGAAGGACATGATGTGGCAAGTTTGGATTTAACAGGATTCCAGGAAGAACTTTTAAAAGCCGTTCATGCTACAGGGACTCCAACTATCGCAATATTGATAAATGGAAGACCATTGTCAATACGATGGACAGCAGAAAATATTCAGGCAATACTTGAGGCATGGATGTGTGGAGAGGAAGGAGGAAATGCTATTGCTGATGTTTTGTTCGGTGATTACAACCCTGGGGGACATTTGCCAATTACTTTTGCACGTCATTCAGGGCAGCTTCCTGTTTACTATAATTATAAACCTTCAAAAGAATATTGGATTAAAGACGGTTGGGGAACAAAATATGTGGATATGAGCGCCTTGCCGCTCTACGAATTTGGTTATGGATTAAGTTATACATCTTTCGAATACAGTAACCTTCAGATCACTCCTGAAGAAATAGGCCCTGCAGGTGTGGTTTATGTAAGTTTGGATGTAAAAAATACAGGCAAGTGGGATGGTAATGAGGTAGTTCAGCTATATATTGACGATGTAATCAGTTCAATGTCAACACCGGTCAAAGAACTAAAAGGTTTTGAAAAATTAAGTCTTGCTGCAGGCGAGAAAAAGACAGTCAGATTTAAACTTACCACGGAGCATTTGTCTTTTCTTGACAAGAATCTTGAACCGGTTGTTGAGCCGGGAATGTTTAAAGTGATGGTTGGCAGTTCATCAAAGGATATACGGCTTACAGGAGAATTTGAAGTAAAATAGTGAGATAAAAAGCGGGAAGGCTCTGATAGTGACTTTTTGCAGAACAAAATAGTTTTAGTTAACGATTTAACTTAATGAGAATATAATATTATAAAGTATTTAAACAACCTTAATATTAAAATCATGGCAGGAATATTTAAATTTACATTTGGCCCCTGGAACATTCATGAAGGTGCTGATCCTTTTGGTCCGGCAGTACGCAAATCAATAAAATTCAGAGACAAACTGGCTTTGTACAAAAAGCTCGGTTTTGATGGTGTACAGTTTCATGACGATGACGCTGTACCTGATATGAATAATCTTACACCCCAACAGATCATTAACAATGCAAAAGATCTGAAAAAAGTGCTGGATGATCATGGATTGGTTGCTGAATTTGTGGCACCCAGGATGTGGGAAGATTCACGTACTATTGATGGAGGATATACTTCAAATGATCCTGATTGCAGAAAGTATGCGATTGAACGTAGTAAACGTACAATAGATATTGCAAACGCACTCGGAACAGATTTGCTGGTATTATGGCTTGCACGCGAGGGAACCTATATCCGTGAATCAAAAGACAGCAAGGTGGCAACAGAAAGAATCGTTTATGCAATTAACCAGATGCTTGAGTATGATCCTAAAATCAGGGTTTGTATCGAACCAAAACCAAACGAACCAATGGATCATACCTATATTCCTACCACCGGGCATGCAATAGCTTTATCGCTGTTGTGTGTTGATCCCAAACGTATTGGTGTTAATATAGAAAGTGCTCATGCTATTCTTGCAGGTCTGGATCCTTCTGATGAAATGGGATTTGCTTTATCTTTTAATAAATTATGGACGGTTCATCTTAATGATCAAAACGGATTGAAATTCGATCAGGATAAAGCATTCGGATCAGTTGATATACGAAGGGCATTTAACCAGGTACGTATTCTCGATAAGCACGATTATGGGAAGAATGGACAATGGGTTGGCCTTGATGTAAAAGCGATGAGAACACAAAAGGATGATGTAGCTACCAAGCATTTAAGTAATAGTAAGGAAGTATTTTTAAAACTTCTTGAAATATCCAGAAGTCTGGATGATGAATACATTGCGAAATGCTCTAAAGAACGTGACTATGAGGAGTTGGACCTTTATATTATCAAATCATTAATGCGAGGATAGTCTTAGCTGCATAAGAGGGTAATTGAATCATTAAGAACTCTTGTACTTATTCCCTGATAAGTATTACTGACGACCAATGTTAGTAATACTTATCAGGGTTCTTTTTTTTCAGAAAAGTCTATTTTTAAAGGATTTCCCAGAAAGCTTCTTATATAATATTTGTTTTATGTTAAAATAGTGTAATAACTGGATAATTCAAACTTTGAATAACTATTATTAATAGATTAATTTTAAATATTGAGATATTGAAATATAATATTATAAAGAATGACTCAAATTGCTTTTAAATAGTCTGATAAGGTAATTACTGACAAAAAATGTCTATTATACACTTTTACACTTGACGATTTTTAATAAAAAAAGCAATTTCTAGAGTTACCCATAATTTAACTAGATGGCATTTGTATTCAAAACTAATTAATATTCAATTATATAAAGTTTTTAAAACAACCTTTAATAAAAGAAAAAATAATGTCACTAAAAAGTAAATTAGCAATTGATGGAGGGGCAAAAGCCAAAACCACCCCTAATATTCCTATGTACCCAGGCGGATTGGAAATCGGAGAAGAAGAAAAGTCGGCAGTGATGCAGGTACTGGATGACAAGTATCTGTTCCGTTATTATGGTCCTTCGGGTGTGGAATCAAAAGTTAAATTATTTGAAGAGGAGTTTTCTGAAAAGATTGGAGTTAAACATTCTCTGGCAACAAATTCATGTACATCTGCTTTAATTTGTTCACTGGTTGCGCTGGGAATTGGTCCGGGGGATGAAGTCATTGTTCCGGGATATACATTTTTTGCTTCCTGCGCAACAATAGTTGCAGCCAGGGCTGTTCCTGTGATTGCAGAAGTTGATGACAGCTTAACCATCGATCCCGTTGATATAGAGAAAAAAATCACCCCAAGAACTAAAGCAATTATTGTTGTTCACATGCGAGGAGTGCCTTGCGATATGGCCAAAATCTTAACACTTGCCAGCAAATACAACCTAAAGGTCATTGAGGATGTAGCTCAGTCTGCAGGGGGTAGTTTCAAGGGAACACGACTTGGAAGTTTTGGAGAAATGGGTGCTTTTAGTTTTCAATATCACAAAATAATTACTGCAGGAGAAGGAGGCATGGTCACCACTAATGATAATCTTCTATATGATAGGGCAATGTCCTATCATGACACAGCAGCTTGCTGGAGACCAGGTGGACCGGAGAAAAGATTCTCAAAAGCCCGTTACAGTGGGGAACTTTTCCCCGGTGTAAATTACAGAATGAACGAAATTACGGGAGCTATACTTAGGGTACAACTTAACAGGCTTGATGGACTTATATCGAAAATGAGGTATAATAAATCCCGAATAAAAAAAGCAATTGAAAATATACCTGGTTTGGAATTTCGCAGATTGAATGATGCAGCAGGAGATACCGGTCTGGTTCTGATTTTTTTCCTGTCTGATCCTGAAATAACCGGCAGATTTGCCGATGCTCTTAAGGCAGAAGGTATTGCAGCATCATCCATGCACAATAAAAGTGTACCTGACTGGCATATATATAGTTATTGGGAAATGATACTCAATAAATGGACCGCAACACAGGAAGGATGTCCTTATACCTGTGACTATTATCTGAAAGAGGGAGGCAAAGTGAATTACAGTCCAGATATGAATCCAAATACTTTACAATATCTACATAGATCAGTGCATATCGATATTCCACCTCAAATGACAGAAGATGATTGTGATATGATTTCCGAGGGGATTCTCAAAGTGGCAAATGCATATTTATAAAACCGGAGGAACTAATATGGTTAAAATAGATTTATGTATCGACCCATTTTTTTTGGGTATGGAAACATCTGAAAAAATTAGAAAAGTAAAAAAACTCGGGTTTGAGGCAATTGAATTTTGGTATTGGGATCATGAATTTAACGGAAAAGATTTGATCCCATGTAAAAAGAATATAGGGGAAATCTCTTCGGTATGTAATGATTTGAATGTTATGATAACCGATTTGGTTGTCAATTCACCTGACGGAGAAATAGGCGGATCCCTTACCAAACCGGAGGATATGGCTAAGTATCTTGAACGGCTTAAAGAGACCATTGATATTGCGCATAAATTGAATTGTAAAAAACTTATTACATGCACTGGTAATGAACTTAAAGGAAGATCATTCCAACAGCAGTATGACAGCGTAGTCCAAACACTCTCACAAGCTTCAGAAATAGCCTGTAAAGAGGGTATTACCCTTGTTACGGAAGCGCTTAATTCGAAAGTTGATCATCCCGGATACTTCCTGACATCTTCAGAAATTGGTTTTGATATAGTAAAGACAGTAAATAGTCCAGGTCTGAAACTACTGTATGATATCTATCACATGCAGATAATGGGAGGGAATCAAATTGCGACAATAAAGGAGAATATTTCCCTGATCGGGCATTTCCATTCAGCAAGTGTACCTGGCAGAAATGAACTCTATTCAGGAGAGATTAACTATACTTCAATTATTAATGCAATTAATGATTCCGGATACGATGGATATTTCGGTTTGGAATACTGGCCAACAGAACAGGATGAAATCTCTTTGTCAAAAACATTTGAGTATTTGAAAAACCTTAATAAATAGCAGGAATTACGTTGTAGTTTATAGAAATATAATTATTAAACCATTGAAAATCAGAGCAATGAAAAAGAATTTTAGTGCCCAGGCTCACAGCTTCTATAAGCAAAAGATATTAATACTGGTTTTGATTAGTACCTTTTTATATGGATTTGCATCCGGCAATAAAAAGCAAGTCCCATCTGCCATTGATGATCATCAATCAGTAAGAGAAATCCGGGTATTGACTGATAACTGGAAATTTCAGCTTGACGTAAATGATATTGGTGAGAAAGAACACTGGTTCGCTAAAGATCTGAGCGACTGGGGGAGTGTAACAGTTCCCCAGGCGTGGAATTGTTATGAAGATGCATTGTTTCAATATGAGGGTATTGGGTGGTACACAACCAATATAAAACCTGATGATTCTATAGCTAAGAAAAAGACAGAAATTGTTTTCGGGCGGGTGATGTATTATAGCAAAGTATGGCTCAACGGAGAATTCATCGGCGAAAATATTGGAGGTTATTTACCTTTCAGTTTTGATATTACAAAATATCTTAAGCGGGGGCAGGAAAACAAGCTTGTTGTCAGAGTAGATAACAGGCCCAGAATCGGATGGCTGCCGGCAGCAGAGCAAATTGAATGGATTCAGTATGGTGGTATTCTCGAAGCAGTAAAATTAGTCAGTACATCACAGACATATATCGATGATTTAATTATCAGTACAGTGCCAGATAAAGGAGGTGCCAGCATTCATTGCATGATCAATATTGCAAATGAAACCGCTATTGAAACGGAAATGGATCTGAACATTGGCATATCACTTCATTCTGACATTAAGAATAAAAGTGTGAAGGTTAAGTGTAAGCCGAATGAGAACACAAAGGTTAATGTTGATTTCACCTTGGAACACGCTGAATTATGGTCACCCGATACCCCTGTTTTATATACTGCTACTGCCTGTCTTACAAAAGGCGACAGTAAGATTGATGATCTTACCAACCGTTTTGGAATCAGACAGATCAAAGTTGAGGGGACTTCAATATTGTTGAACGGGAAGCCAATTATTATTAAAGGTACTCATCGTTATGATGCCTATGATCGTTTGGGGCCGAATCCTCCGGAGAAACTTCTGAGAGAAGAACTGGCATTAATGAAAAGTGTGGGAATAAATACAATACGTGTACATTACCCGGCATCACCTGAGCTGCTGAACCTCTATGATGAATATGGTTTTATGATGATGGAAGAAATTCCGTTAAACTGGTGGGGTCAGAAAAATCATAAGGAACTACAATCCATTGGTGGCAGAGCAGAGCAAAGCCTGGATATTCTTGATCAGGCGAAGTCAACCTTAACAAAAATGATATCAAGGGATAAAAATCACCCATGTATTATAATCTGGAGCATGGCGAATGAATGTGTTACTGACAATGAGGTTGGAACAAAAGTCATGCGTGAATTATTGAGACTTACAAAATCGCTTGATCCTACGCGTCTGGCGACATTTGTATCAGCAGGTAATCCGACGAAAGATCTCGGATTTGATGAAGCTGATATAGTATGTTTCAATAAATATGTAAGTTGCGACCATATTAACCAGATAGATTCTGTTGCTTATATGCCTCTTGCCAAGGATCTGGCTTTATATCGTAGTTATTTTGGCAACAAGCCGATAGTAATGTCAGAATTTGGACGTCAGGGAATCAAGAACATACATGGTGATGTAAGTTATTCTGAAGAATATCAGGCAGCTTATATAGAAAGTATGTGGAAAGCCCTAAGAGAAAATCCAACAATATCAGGAGGTATTCTATGGACCTGGGCGGATTATTTTCACGAACTGCATTTTGCTTTGACTACTTCATATGCACCTTATGGAGTTGTAACCGGCGATCGCAAGCCGAAAAAATCTCTTGAGGCTCTTGCACGTATGTATGGAGGTTCCATACCCAATAGGTGATTAAAAAATTATGGATAGCTCATTGGAATACCCAACCAATTTTTAACGATTGGATAAAATATTGAGAATAATTATAAAAAATCTCATAGGGAATAACGGTATGTTTTATTAATGAACACTTTTTAAAAATGGAGCAATGAAAGAGAATAATAGAACCAAAGCAGATAGATCCATTTATCAGATGATATTAATGGCAGTTTTTATTAGTGTCTTTCTTTGCGAATGTCAACCCGGGGATAAGAATGGAGGTCAGCCTGCCGTTAAAGATCAGCTATTGGTAAGAAGAATCAAGGTACTGTCTGATGACTGGAGATTCCAGCTTGACATTAGAGATATTGGTGAGAAAGAAGGTTGGTTTAAAGATAACTTCAACAGGAAGAATTGGACGAAGGTGACAGTTCCCCAGGCATGGGATTGCTATGAAACGGCACTGTGGGGTTATGAAGGTACCGGCTGGTATACGACAATTATAAACCCGAACGATTTTAATCCTGAAACCCGAACGGAAATTATTTTTAACCGTGTAATGTATTACAGCAAAGTATGGTTAAATGGAGAATTTATTGGCGAAAATATCGGAGGTTACTTGCCTTTTAGTTTTGATATTACCAGATATCTTAAGCGCGGACAGGAAAATAAACTTGTTGTCAGAGTGGATAATAAACCAAGAATAGAATGGCTGCCAGCAGCGAAACAGATAGAATGGATCCAATATGGAGGAATTCTCCAGAATGTAAGGTTAGTTGGCACATCACATACTTATATTGACGATTTAACTGTCAGGACTGACCTGATAAAAGGTAGCGCCAAAATAAACTGCATTGTTACCATTATCAATGAATCCGACGTTGCATCCGAAATGGAACTGGACATCGAAATAGCCCGCGGTAATGACATTACGAAGAAAACTGAGAAATTGCAATGCAAACCGAATGATAGCACAAAATTAAGTGTTGACCTGGTAATAGACCATCCGGAATTATGGTCACCCGATACGCCGGTTTTGTATACA
Source organism: Bacteroidales bacterium (assembly GCA_021371855.1). Classification (GTDB taxonomy): domain Bacteria; phylum Bacteroidota; class Bacteroidia; order Bacteroidales; family VadinHA17; genus LD21. The sequence continues at coordinate 94,740 of JAJFVL010000010.1, forward strand.
GCAACAGCAAGACTCAAAAGAAATGAAACTGTAATTGATGACATTACCGATCGTATTGGTATCAGAAAAGTGACCACCGAGGGTACCTCAATTCTTCTGAATGGCAAACCAATTAATCTCAAAGGTGTTAACCGCTATGACGAATACAGCAATTTTGGGATAAATGTTCCGGAAGAAATATTGCGCAAAGAACTTGCATTAATGAAAAGCGTTGGAATAAACACTATACGCGTACACTATCCGCAGTCATCAGACTTACTGTCTCTGTATGATGAATTCGGATTTCTGATGTTAGAGGAGGTTCCGTTAAACTGGTGGGGTGGAGAGAATATGAACCTTGATATCCTTGATCAGGCGAAGCCGGCGTTAAGGAAAATGATAACAAGGGATAAGAATCATCCGTGCGTAATTATCTGGAGTATGGCGAATGAGTGTCAGACTGACAACGAAATAGGAATATCAGTGATGCGTGAATTGATGAGATTAGCAAAATCTTTAGATCCGACACGTTTAGTCACCTTCGTTGTAAACTCCAATCCAAGCAGGCACCTGGCATTTGATGAAGCAGATATTGTTTGTGTTAATATGTATAACGGTTCTCTTTCAGGTAAGATATGTAATCATATTTCTGAAATTGATTCGCTTGGATTCAAGCCGCTAGTTAAAGACCTGACACTATATCGTAGTTATTATAGTAATAAACCAATCGTAATCACGGAATATGGTACTAAGGGTATTAAGAACATTCACGACGATGTCTCTTGTTCGGAAGAATTCCAGGCAGCATATATTCAGAAAGCGTGGGAAGGAATTAATAGTGTTCTCGGAGTATCAGGAGGTATCCTTTGGTGTTGGGCAGACTATTATCATCGAAAATATTTAATCACTTATAACACATATGGACCATATGGCGTTGTGACTGTCGACCGCAAACCTAAAAAATCTCTCGAAGCTCTAGCACATATGTATAGTGGTTCTATATCCACAAAAAGATGAAATTATTAATAAACGATTAATAAAACATATAATGCCTGAAAATAAATCTGAAGTAACTATCCAAAAAGAAGTTCCTCATTTTAAGCGTGCTTTAGGCTTGTGGGATCTTGTATTCTATGGAATAGTTCTTATAACAATAACCGCTCCCCTGCCTATTTTTGGAATAATCAGTAACCAGGCCAGGGGTCATGTAGTTACGACTATTCTGCTTGCTATGGTGGCCATGCTCTTTACCGCAATAAGTTACGGTCGTATGGCAAGTGTTTATCCATTGGCCGGTTCAGCTTTTTCTTATGTTGGAAGATCAATCAGCCCGTCACTGGGATTTCTTACAGGCTGGGGAATGACCATGGACTACATGCTTAATCCCATATTATCCACTATTTGGTGCAGTAAAGCATTAATGAATATTATACCGCAAATTCCATATCCGGTTTGTGCAGTTTTTTTTACCTTGTTGTTTACTTCATTAAATTTGAGGGGGATTAAAACAAATGCAAGGAATAACCAGACACTGGTCATAATATTGAGTATCGTTGTTTTGATTTTTTTCTTTTATGCTTTCCGGTATTTGATAAACGTTCCTGATCTTTCTAGTAAACAATTAATTAAACCTTTCTATGATCCCCAGACGTTTTCTTTACCATTAGTATTGACCGGAACCTCTATTGCAGCTCTGACATATATTGGTTTTGACGGGATCTCGACTCTTTCAGAAGAGGTCAGAAATCCACGGCGTAATGTACTATTGGCAACAGTCCTGGTCTGTTTGATTACCGGAGTAATTGCTTCTGCTGAAGTATATGTATCACAACTGATTTGGGGAGATTGGGGAGGTTTTCCTGATATGGATACCGCTTTTACATTTGTTGCCAGGAAGGTGGGAGGAAATACACTTTTCCATATTATCAATATTAGTTTGCTGTTCTCTTGTATGGGAGCAGGTATCGGATCAATGCTTGGAGGAGCAAGATTACTCTATGGTATGGGACGGGAGGACGTAATCCCTAAGAAGTATTTTGGGGTACTTGATTCTAAAAGGTATATACCACGTAACAATGTTTTATTTATTGGAGCTACTACTCTGGTTGGGGTTTTTGTACTCAATTATCAGCTAACAGCTGAAATGCTGAATTTTGGTGCTTTTATAGCATTTATGGGAGTTAATCTGTCGGTGTTTTTTCATTTCTTCATAAAGGAAAAGAGAAAGAATTTTATCAATATCGTTCCTCCAGTACTTGGATTTATATTTTGCTTCCTAATTTGGATAAATTTACGTATCCAGGCACAGATTGCCGGTAGTATTTGGATCTTAATCGGGATGATTGTAGGGTTTATAAAGACCAAAGGATTCCGCAAAACTATCACATTTTCTACAACCATAGATTCAGAATTATCAAATTAATAGATATGAAAAAATCGAATATTTCACGGCGTGATTTCATGAGAGACCTTGGAGCAGGGGTGCTTTCGGTTGCGATTGCTCCCTCTTGGGCAGTAGAGCGATATCCTATGTCTAAATATGCGAAGTCAGCTGCAGGTGGAGAACAGACTGTAACCAATCTTCCACCGTTATTTGACTGCAACAAGTATATAGGTCCGGGCTTTCCGCAGCGACCTGATTTTCCCCGGGCTGCTGATCTGCTGGTTCACATGAACCGGTTGGGAATCGACCGTGCTGTTGCATGGCACACTTCCGCGCGTGACCTCCACCCGATGGCGGGGAACGAGCAGTTGATCATGGAAATTGATGCTGCTTGCGCTCACGACCGGATAATCCCATCCTTCATTATTGCACCATCAATGATCGATGATCCAGGTGTTATGGACCATTTCCTGGATCTCGTCAAGACGCATCACATTCATTGCTTTCACTTCTTCCCGAAGAAGTTCGGCTGGTCGCTCCAGGATATTAGTCCTGTTATAAAGTCGGTCCTGCCTTTCAAACCGGTACTGTTTCTTGATTCCTTTGAGAACATAAGTAAGGAAAACGGTGTTCTGAACTTCTCAGAACAGTTTCCGCAGGTATCCATCATTTTCACCAACGCGATGTGGCCACACTACAAGAGACTCTATGAGTTGATGGAGGCCCGGCCAAATATATTTGTGGACATTTCACTTCTCCATACCTATCGTACAATCGAATACATTATCCAACGATTCGGGGTGGAGCGACTCATCTTTGGTGCCGGGTACAAATCAAACAATGGTGCTTCTATAGCCTCCCTTGTGCACTCGGAGATCAGCCCCGAACATGAACAACTGATTGCTCATGGAAACCTTGAACGGTTACTGGAAATCGAATCACCACTCAGTGGATCCAGACCGGTCGAAGGGGACAGACTATGGCATCGTTTGCTGCGACGAGAGCGTCTGGGTCCTGAGATCATTGATGCACATACTCACCACAGCCACGGTACTATGAACTGGGATGACCATGACCGTCTCGATTTCGATGGATATGTAAATCATGCTTTGCGTAGTATGGACAGCATGGGCGTAAGAACCATGATCGTTGCTGAATATGAATTATATCCTCCAGATTTAACCGGAGGCATGACTTTTTTTGAAAAACATTTGGGCTCCCATGGAGACCGATTTCGCGGATACTTCTGCGCCCTTGCCTTCAAGGCGGAGTATTCTGAGAAAATGATTCCCAGGCTAGACGAGTACTTTTCACGGCCGTATTACGTTGGCTTTAAAATGCATAACGATCACTGGAGTATTCCCGTCACAGACCCTTGCTTCGTTCCCATGTGGGAATACGCCAATGCTCACCGGCTGCCGATCCTCCTACATACATGGGAGGGCAATTACAATGCACCGAAAATGCTGAAGGACATCGCGCCCCGTTATCCGGATGCGACCATTATACTTGGTCACTCCAGTAGCGGAGACCGGCCAGATGCAGAGAAGTTGGCACAGGAGAACCCGAACGTCTACCTGGAATGGTGCGGCAGCTTTTGTAACCCCGCAGACTGGTGTGAAACATTAGAGCGTCTTGGCAATCGCCGTCTGGTTTACGGCAGCGATGGCGTAACATGGGAAAACCAATGGGGACATAGCCCTGCATGGGAAATGGGACGCCTGCTCTCACTCAATGTGCCTGATGAAACTCTTCTTCCCATACTGGGCGACAATATGCGAGGTATCCTCTCATGGCGACGATAGAAATGCATGAAAAAGTTTGCACCATCGAAATAATTTAACCCTATGCCATGAAAAACAGGAAAACTAAAGAAAAAAACAAGTTTGAATTGCATGAGATGGTTCGAGATATGCTAATCATATGTACTTTGTTTATTTCTATTCAATGTCATAAATCTGACTTTAATGGTATTGCTGTTTATTCTTCCTCACAGGATGGCGATCGGTTAACAAAAAAAGACTATGTCCGGTTCAATCTGAATGAGAAAACTTCAGTACCGGTAATTATTGTGGATGAGAAGATACATTTTCAAATAATTGATGGCTTTGGAGCATCCTTCAATGAAGCCGGAATGATCTGCCTCAACTCACTTAACTCTGTAACACAGGATAGCGTATTGAAAATGCTGTTTGATCCTGATTCGGGTGCCGGGTATACATTAATGAAGTCACCGATTGCAGCATGCGATTTTGCCTCAGCAGGCCCATGGTATAGTTACAACGATACTCCTGGGGATACATCTATGGAACATTTTACCATTAAAAGAGATCTTGGACCAAATGGTTTGATTCCATTTATAAAAAAGGCATCCCAATATGGCAGGTTTGAAATAGAATCTCCGATGGATTTTGCACCTGATTGGATGTATTATGGTTTGAAGCATGGAGAAAAGAAAATTAAACCTGAATATTATAATGCCCTGGCCAAATATTATTCAAAATATTTACAGGCCTATGCTGCCAATGGGATTACAATCAACTATCTTGACCTTTTCAACGAATCAGATAATGTAAACCCTAATCAGGGATACTCGGATGTCTCTTATAAAGTAATGGGGGAACTTATAAAAAACTATATTGTTCCACATTTGCAAACTGATGGATTATCAACTAAAATTCAACTAGGTGAAACTTGTTTCCGTTACGACGGGCTTCTGAAATTTCCTGTTGTTTTGGATGATCCGGAAGCCGGAAAATATATAAATAAGCTTGCAGTTCATGGCTACGACTGGGATAAGTTTACTTCCCTTACCGATCTTCATAACCGGTATCCTGATCTTCCGATTTGGATGACGGAAGTATGCTATGTTAAATTACCCGTTTTTGAATTTTCTGATGGGAAATTCTGGGGGAACACAATTATTAATGATATGAAAAACTGGGTTTCAGGTTGGATTTACTGGAACATGATACTTGATCAGGATGGCGGTCCCTGGTTAACTTCGCCTGAGCATTCAGATCCGGATAACAACCACCAGCATCCTGTTGTAATTATTGACCGGAATACTAAAAAAGTGACATATACAGGTTTATATTATTACCTTGCCCACTTTAGCAAATTTGTTAAACCCGGAGCATATCGCATAAATTGTACAGGTGGTTCTTCACAACTTAATTTTGTCGGATTTCTGAATAATGATGGCAGCATTATACTTAATGTAATAAATAATGGGGATGAAACTTACTGTAATATATCATGGAACAAGAAAATATCAATTCAAAAATTTAAGGCACATTCAATAACAACAGTCAGGTGGAGTAACTCAAATAAAAAAGTATATACTAATAAATGACGATAATATGAAATCAAATATGAATTGGATGATTATCGTGACCACAATCATTTTTAGCTTGATATTCAGAATTTCTACAGCCCAAAATTATCAAACCGGTGTAAGTCATGGTCAACCTGATTTCTCATGGCCTGAAGGCAAGAAAATGGCCCTGAGTCTTTCATTTGATGATGCTCGCTTGAGCCAGGTTGACAATGGAATTCCATTGTTTGATAAGTATGGAGTAAAAGCAACTTTTTATGTTTCCCCGTCAAATATGGCACAGCGACTGGATGGATGGAAAAAAGCTGTCAGCAATGGTCATGATATTGGAAATCATACTCTTGTACATCCATGTACTGTTAATTATGGATGGCCACAGGATAGAGCATTAGAAAACTATTCTCTTCAAAAAATGAAAACAGAACTTGACTCTGCAAGTACTATTATTGAAAATCTGTTAGGCATTCACCCTGTATCTTTCGCCTATCCATGTGGGCAGAGTTTTGTTGGGAAAGGGATTAATACAAAAAGTTATGTTCCCATTGTTGCATCTATGTTTGAAACGGGACGCGGATGGCTCAACGAAAGACCAAACAATCCAGTCTATTGTGAAATGTCTCAACTTAATGGAATGGAGTTGGATGGCAAATCTTTTGATCAGATAAAAATACTGATTGAATCGGCAGCAAAAAGCGGACAGTGGTTGATTCTTGCAGGGCATGAAATAAACAACGGAGGATCTCAGACATCTCTTATTTCAACTATTGAAGCCATCTGCCAATATGCATCAGATCCCGCTAATGGCATTTGGATTGACAATGTTCACAACATTGCAGCATACGTAAAAAAAAAGAGAGGTGAAACACCATATTCAGTAATACCGGCATATAAAAATCCTCTATTCCCGACAGATTACAGAATTAACGACCTTCTTTCCCGTATGACGTTGGAAGAAAAGGTTGGACAGATGAATATCCCAACATGTTATTCAACAGAGCTTGGCTGGGGACTTAATAGCAAGGCACCATATTTGTGGGATATGAAAGACACCAGGGAAGTGAGAGACAAACAGCTGGAAGGTTGCAGGAAATGGGCAGAAGGAACGCATAATAGTGTTTTCGGGCCCGGAGGAGGTTTCTTTACACTCTCTGACAGACTTATTTATGAAGGCCCCGAGAGACAGGCAGAAGTTTTAAATGAGCTTCAAAAGATTGCAATCGAAAAAACCAGGTTAGGTATTCCTCTGTTACAGATTGAGGAAGGGACACATGGATTAATGTGTCCGGGAGGAACAGTATTTCCTGAGGGATTAGCAATAGGTGCTACATGGAATAAGAATCTAGTAAAAAGGATTTACACTGCTGCTGCAAAAGAAGGAAGAGCTATCGGAGTACATGGATTATGTACATTGGTTATTGAACCGAACAGAGATCCGCGACTGGGTAGAAATGAGGAGGGATTTAGTGAAGACCCATATCTTTGTTCACAGATTGCTGCAAATATTGTACAGGCACTTCAGGGATATGATATATCTGCACCCGATAAGCTGGTTGCTTTCCTTTGCCATTATCCCGGGCAAAGCCAACCGGTTAGTGGATTTGAACGGGGTGCAATGGAAATCTCTGAAAGAAAACTAAGAGAAGTTTTTTTACCATCGTTTGCTACCGGCATAAAAAAATATGGTGCTCTTGGAGTTATGGCAACCTATCCTGCAATAGACGGCGAAGCTGTTCACAGCTCTGAAAAAATACTTACAAAGATTCTGAGAGAAGAATTAGGGTTTAAAGGAATTGTATTAAGTGAAGGAGGCGGGTTGGGAACAATTGTGACTGAAAGGCATGCTGCAACTCATAAAGAAGCGGGAATTCTGGCAATTAAGGCGGGTGTCGATGTAGGAATATCGATAGAGGATGCATACATGGGTGGCCTGATAGAAAATGTCAAAGATGGCATAATACCTGTGAAGTATGTTGACCAGGCAGTAGCCAGGATATTAAGACTTAAATTTCAATTAGGGCTATTTGAGAATCCCTATGTAAATGTCGAGCATGCAGTTTTGACAGTTAATGCGAAAGAGAATAAGGAACTTGCATTACAGACTGAAAGAGAAGCTATAGTATTACTAAAGAATGAAAAAAATATACTGCCTCTGAAAAAGAATATTAAGTCCATCGCAGTTATCGGTCCGGATGCGGATGCACGGATTGATCAGCTTGGTGATTATTTTCCACATAATATTCCTCAGGAGGTGGTGACAGTACTGCAAGGTATTAAAAATGAAGTTCCGGCAAAAACAAAAATCACATATGTAAAAGGTTGTGATGTTATTGGTAATAAGCTTAATGAAATTGAAAAGGCTAAAATTGCGGCTAAAAGCTCAGATATTGCAATAGTTGTAATCGGAGAAGGAGGATATGTAACAAATGGTGAGGGAAGAGATGTTGCCAGTCTCGATCTGACCGGTCTTCAGGAAGAGCTGCTTAAAGCTGTTTATGCCACAGGCACTCCAACGATTGTAGTTTTAATAAATGGAAGACCTTTATCAATAAGGTGGGCTGCAGAGAACATCCCGGCAATCGTTGAAGCATGGATGTGCGGAGAGCAGGGTGGTAATGCTGTTGCAGATGTACTATTTGGCGACTATAATCCAAGCGGTAAACTTCCGGTTACTGTACCCCGCCATTCAGGACAGTATCCATTTTATTATAATCATTCAGCAACCAAGGCAGACAAGAAATACATAGATATGCCAGGTACACCTTTATATGAATTCGGATATGGGTTAAGCTATACGACTTTTGAATATAGTAATCTTCAGATAAATTCTAAAGAAATTGGAGGTGAAGTTGAGATATCTCTGGATGTAAAAAATACAGGTGGGCTTAAAGGGGAAGAAGTAGTGCAGCTTTATATTCGTGATATTATCAGCAGTACTTCAAAGCCGGTCAAGGAACTTAAGGGGTATGAAAAAGTAGCTATTGAACCGGGAGAAAAGAAAACTGTAAAATTAAAACTCCTTCCGGAAGATTTATCACTCTTTGACAGAGATATGAATTTTGTTGTTGAACCCGGAATATTTGAAGTGATGGTTGGCAGTTCATCAGAGGACATACGACTTAGAGGAGAATTTGAAGTAAAAAAGTAAATAAACAGTCAAATTTCTTTTGCCAGACAAGATTAGTTGCATTGACTATTTCAAAAGCTCAATGGTTGATAGCGGCATTCTTAAATATATGAGAGGCCTTTGATTCAGGTAGCATTATCATCAAATCGTCAATTTGAGAATAGACCTAGTTTGTAGAATTTAATCATTTTTTATTTCTAAAAAATTCGATTTTAATAGGTTGGGGCGAAGGTTTTTTTCCAGCTAATAGTTTTATGTTAAAATAGTGTAATAACTGGATAATCTACACTTTGAATTTCAACTCTTAGTTGACTAGTTTTACTTATTGGTGTTTTTAAAACATTTAAATACAATGATTTGAAAAATATTTAAATTATGTATAAGAGTCTACGAAGTTAATTACTAACTAAAAAATGCCTATGACACACCCAATTAACCTAACCAAACTGACCCCAAAGAAAGAAATGCTGTGACATTTTTTGATTTGGATTGATAACCCAAAAATTTTTTAAATTTTTAAAATGTTTTGATTTTAATTATTTAACATTTCTAATGTATGAAAAAAAATCTTAATTGTTTTATGTTAAACAAACCACAATACAATAGTTTTCAGAGACTATTTTTAGCTATGAAAATTAGTATAGTGATTCTGTTATGTAGTTTCATGAATGTATCGGCAACTTCAACTTATTCACTTAATATTGGCGAGTCGCAACAACTAAAAGTTTCAGGTAAAGTTACTGATAGTCAAACAGGTGATGCTTTGCCTGGTGTAAGCATTATTATAAAAAACTCAACTATTGGTGCCAATACCGACGCAAATGGAATTTATTCAATTGCAGCAAACCGTGAGGCAGTATTGGTATTTTCTTTTATAGGATATACTCCTGTAGAAGTATCTGTTGGAGGTAGATCTGTCATTGATGTGAAACTTGAATCCCAGGTTCAAGGTCTTGAGGAAGTTGTGGTTATTGGTTATGGCACACAGAAAAAAACATCTTTAACCTCAGCTGTGTCTTCTATAAAGGCAGATAAACTGGCCTCTATCCCGGCTGCTAATGTGAGTGAAAGTTTAGGTGGCAGAATACCTGGATTGATCGTACGACAAACTACTGGTGAACCAGGCAGGGACGCTAACAATATCTATGTAAGAGGAATCTCTTCAACAGGAAGTACTTCGCCCTTGTTAGTCGTTGATGGTATTCCCAGAGGTTTTCAAAATCTGGACCCTAATACTATTGAAAGTTTTACTGTTTTGAAAGACGCTGCTGCAGTTGCACCTTATGGAGTTGCCGGAGCCAATGGAGTTATTTTGATCACTACCAAACGAGGTAAAACCGGAGCACCAACTATCACTTATAATGGTTTTGTGGGTTTTCAGAATTCTACCGTTTTGCCTGACCTTCCAACCGCATATGAGTATGCTTCCCTGAAAAATGCTGCCAGTGTGAATACGGGTGGAAAACCGCTATACAGTGCTTATGATCTTCGGAAATTTCAGGACGGATCTGATCCTGACGGACATCCTAACCATAATGTTTATGATGAACTATGGGCTAAGAATACCCCTCTTACTAACCATAATATTGAACTTACAGGGGGGTCTGACAAAGTAAAATATTATGCCAGCTTAGGCTATCAATATCAGGCAGGAATTTGGGCGCCAACCTATCAAGACAGATATAATTATTCCATGAATATTGATGCTGATGTCACTAAAACAACAAAAGTATCTTTCAATATTAATGGACGAGAACAATTAAATTGCTCGCCTACAGTATCTACTGGCAGATTATTTGAATTGGTTCATTATTCCTCTCCAATTAAACCCCTTACATTTTCTAATGGACAAGGGGGAGATTACATATGGGGTAATGTATTCCAAAGTGGCCAAGCGCGGACCAATGTTTCTCAATTATACACTCAGATATCCCTTGAACAACAGTTGCCATTTGTTCCTGGTCTCAAGGCAAAAGGGACAATAGCTTTTGACCCGACAACTACTCGGTATAAAGCATTCCGTACTCCTACCCATCTTTGGTCAGTAGATACTACCTCAACGCCTTATACATATATAGATGGAATATTTGAACAAACCAAACCTTCCTTGAGTCAAAGTAACGATTATGCTCAACAGTTTACCTATCAGGCAAGTCTTACTTATAATAAAACATTTGGTAAAAGTACTTTTGGCGCATTGGCCCTTTTTGAAGCAAAATCAAATAATGATACTTATTTTGGAGCAGGAAGAAGAAATTATAATCTTACTATTGATGAATTGAGTATGGGTAGTTCAAGTCTGGCTGATCTCAGCAATTATGGGTCATCATCCAGCGCGAGACAAATGGGTATAGTTTATCGTTTTACCTATGATTATGCACAAAAATACTTTTTTGAAGCCACCGGCAGAAATGATGGCAGCTACTATTTTGCCAAAGATAAAAGGTGGGGTTTTTTTCCTGCTTTTTCCCTGGGCTGGCGAATATCAGAAGAAAATTTTATGCAAAATTTAACCTGGCTTGATAATCTTAAAATCAGGGGATCTTATGGTGAAGTCGGATCTCTTGCAGGATCTTCATTTCAATTTTTAAGTTTATATAATGTATATGGACCAGCTGCTGTTCTTGATGGAGGAGCAGTGCAAGCGGCATCTGAAGGTACAGAATCTAACCCAAATATTACCTGGGAAAAAGCAAAAAAAACTGACCTGGGTTTTGAGGCAACTTTATGGAAAGGATTGTTGCAAATTGAAGCAGATTATTTTTATGAGTATAGATCTAATATGCTAACTAGCCCAACAGTTATTGTACCAGTTGAATATGGTGTAAGTCTTAGCCAGGTTAATGCAGGAAAAATGGATAACAGAGGCTTTGATCTTATGATTAACTCTAACTACAACGTTTCAAAAGATCTACGGATATCCATTACCGGAAATTTCACATATGCTGAAAACAAATTACTCCAGGTTTTTGAAACTGCTACTACTTACAATAATCCAAATCGCAGAATAACCGGAAGACCATTAGGTACCGAATTTGGTTATAAATCAATCGGTTATTTTCAGGTTAAAGATTTTGATGATAGTGGTAATTTACTTAGCGGAATTGCTACACAACCTTGGGGAAAAGTATATCCCGGGGATGTCAGATATCAGGATACAAATAAGGATGGCAAAATTGACAGTAATGACCAGGTACCAATTGGCAAGAATGATGTTCCGCAGATTATCTATGGTATATCTTCTACTGTTACTTATAAGCGTTTTTCATTTGATGTGTTATTTCAAGGGGTTGGCATGACAAGTATTTATGGGCCTAATGGTTATTGGCACCCATTTAACAATGGACGGGGCGCTTACAAAAGTAATTTGGATTACTGGACACCTGAAAATCCGAACGCTTCTCATTGCAGGCTTACTCCCTCACCGACATCAAATAACAATCAACATTCTTCGTACCTGATGTTTAATTCTCGTTACTTAAGGTTGAAAAGTTTAAATCTCTCTTATAGTGTTCCTTCAATTTTGAGTAAAAAAGTAGGCGTTCAGTATGCCAGAGTTTTTGTTTCCGGGCAAAACCTGTTAACATTCACTCCTATCATAAATTATGACCCTGAAATAATCGATTCTCAAGCCTTAGATTATCCTCAGCAGAAAGTCATTTCGGTAGGTGTAAATCTTACATTCTAATAATCTGAAATTAATAAGATATGAAAAATTTAATTATAAATGTTAAGGGTAAAATTGTATTGACATTGGTCATTATGAGCATCTGCATGATCTCTTGTGAGAAATATTTGGATGTAACACCTAAATCGAGTGTCTCGGATCTTACTCTTTGGACCGACAAAGGAAATGCAGATTTATTTTTGAATGGTATCTATGGAAGCATTAGAGGTCCAATAGATTTTTTTGATCATGGAGACAATTTTACTGATAATTCTTTAAGTCAGTACCTTTGGGCAAATAGCAGAAGTGTTTATGTTATTGGTATTGAAACACCTGGTACTACTTCTTCATTACAAATGTGGAGCCAGTTTACCAACATACGAAAATGTAATGTGTTCATTACAAAAGTAGGAGCCTCTAATTTAGATGAAACCTGGAAAAAGCTAAGACTGGCAGAAGCCAGGTATCTAAGGGCATATTTCTATTCGATACTTTGGACTACCTATGGAGGAGTTCCTATTATAACAGACGTATTAGACCGGAATACTCAGGGAGAGGAAATTTTCAGGGCACGGGCTACTGATGCAGAAACATATCAATTCATTGTTGATGAATGTGCGGCTATAGCAGCAGATTTACCCAACAAACCAGGGAAAGGTAGAGCCAGCAAAGGAGCGGCACTTACCTTAAAAGGCTGGTGTGAATTATTCAATGCAAGTCCTTTGAAAAATCCCACAAATGATAAGGCCAGATGGGCCTTGGCAGCTGCTACAAATAAGCAAGTGATGGATATGAATGTATATAGTTTGTTCCCCGATCATGCAACTATGCTGTATGAAGCAAATAATTTCAATGTCGAACAAATATTTGTCAAAACATATCAGGGAGGAACAAGTATCGGAAATAGCAGATCTGGTTTACAACCTATTGGAGTGGTAGGTGGAGCTCAACAATCATGGTCAGGTGTAAACCCTACTCAGGAACTTGTCGATCAGTATGAAATGGCAAATGGATTACCTATAACTGACCCTGCATCGGGATATGATCCTCAACATCCTTATGTAAACCGTGAACAACGATTCTATGATGACATAATTTATGATGGATCATTCTGGGCGGGTTGGGAATCAGTATACTGGACAGGTTCCGGAAGTCTGAATGAACTAGACTTAAATCAAGGAGGCACTAACAGACCTTGTTCTTCCTATCATCCACGTAAAGCCATAGAAACGCAATATTATATAAATGGATGGAATCAACTAAGTAGTGCTAATTGGGTACTTTTCAGGTATGCAGAGGTGCTTCTTAGTTATGCGGAAGCGCAAAATGAGGCAGTTGGCCCCGATGCTTCTGTTTATAATGCAATTAATCAAGTAAGAGCGCGGGTAAATTTGCCTTCTTTACCGGCTGGCATGTCTCAGACTGAAATGCGTACTGCAATACTTAGGGAACGCAGAGTAGAACTTTGTTTTGAAGATAAACGCTGGCCTGATTTAATAAGACTAAAGTTGGCGGAGAAGCTTATTCCAGGTACGGTGCATACAATGCAAATAACGAAAGTGAATGGCGTAAAAGTTTATACTGTGGTACCAACAGGTGATAAAAACAGAAAATTTGATCCTGCAAAGAATTATCTGCTCCCAATTCCACAATCAGCGATTGATCGTAACACTAAATTGGTACAAAATCCAGGTTATGGAAGTAATTAGTATAAGAATTTCATTACATTAGTTAACGATTTTGAGTGGAATTAGTACGGAAGTTATTTTCAATATGCCTTTTTCTAGTTCTGAGACCATTCTAAAAGTGATTAAGACTAATAAATTTAAAATTAAGACCATATTTTTTTCAGCATCATCTATTAGCCCCAGACTTAGGTCCGGGGCTAATTATAAATAATCTTTTACGGAGTTTTAAAACAATTAATTATGATTACTCATAAACAATTACTAACATTCTTGATAGCCATAGGAATCAGTACGGTTTTTAGTTCAGCTCAATCTTGTTTTACTAAAACTTCTAAGACAGATAAAAATTATGAATCGGCTTATAAGTCTCTGTCTACTAAGGTTGATAAAGAACGAATTAAGAAGAATGTTTATTATCTATCGAAAGATCCGTTGCCACGACGCGTCTTGAACTGGTCAATTCCCGGGCATTCTCTTCCAAGTCTTTATGAGGCAGATGCCTGGATAATACAACAACTCACAAGCTGGGGATATGCACCTGCGACTGACGATACTAAAGTACGAGCCTATGGGCGGGATTTTTCAAAACCTGTGCATCATCAATATGCAACTCCGCCGGATGATGCTCCCTGGTTTACTGCGCACAACATCATTGCAGGAAAAAAAGGGACAGATTATCCAGATGAGTTAATCGTTATTCTGGCTCATAAAGATTCACAAAGTTGGATCGCCTCACCAGGAGCTAACGATAACGCTATAGGCACTTGTGGTGCATTGGAGCTGGCCAGGGTTTTAAGTAAATATAAACCAAAGCATACGATACGGTTTATATTTTGCAACGAGGAACACACACCATGGACAAGCGTTACGGCAGCCGAAGCTATAAAAGCTGCCGGGCTGAAAGTACTGGCAGCAATAAATATGGATGGAATAGGAGTCAAATCCCCTCAACAGGAAGGACACCTCACGAATGTGACACGTTTTACTACTGCTGAAGGAGAAAGACTTGCAGATTTGATGGACAGTCTAAATAGACGGTATGTTATTGGACTCGAGCAAACCAAGTATCGCGGTGATCGCCCTAACGATGATGATGGTTCATTTGTTAATGCCGGATTCCCCTGGGCAGTAGTTAATATCGGATCAATGCCATATGGAGATGAGAATTATCATCTTGAAGGCGATACACCTGAAAAAGTGGATTATGAGAATGCAAAATTGACAGTTAAACTAACTCTGGCAGCTATCCTCCATTTGGATGCTTATGGCAGACCTTAGGGAAATTTTGTAAAATTCAATTCGGTACGAAATTTTAACTCCTTATTTATTATTAATATGCTGATATTGTTTAATTTAATAATTTATTCCACATGAAAAATATATTTCTTTTCCTGATATTTGTCTGTAGCATATGTTCAGCACAGGATGCAAAGAAAGATAATAATGTTTTAAAAGATATTCATTTTACTGTAAGAATCAATTTGAAGTTTTCCGATAATTTTTCAAATGCATTAGAAGTTGAAGATTCTGACAGTCTATATTTTGATCAGGCAATTTTGAAACTTCCGGAAAATTATTCTGACACAGGTACGCCAGTGAGGTTAGTTTATCTGGCACATGGAGCAGGGGGAGGGGTGACAGACAGCTCCTGGGCCTGGAATAGATATTCAATTTTAGATAGTTTGCTTGAAAATGGTTATGCCTGTTTTGATGTAAATGGAGGGCCATCTCTTGAAAATGTCGGAGGAATCTGGGTGGTTCAATCTGCTTTTAAAGCTTATGAAAAGATCATATCCAAATACAATGTTTATGATAAGATATTCGTAATTGGCGGTTCAATGGGTGGACTGTCCTCAACAAATTTCGTGTATAAACACAGCAACATTATTTTAGCACATGGAATGTTCAGCCCTGTTCTCGATCTGTATGACCAGGCTTGGAAAAATCCCTGGTACTCTACTACAAGAAAAGCCATCGCGAAAGCTTTCAATTTTACTGACCAATCAGGAACTAAATGGGAACCAGATAAAATTATGGGGTGGAATCCTTATTTTATTAATACGTTTTGCAATGAGAAAGATACATTTAAGATATATCCTGTTCCGGTAAAAATATGGCATGGAACTGAAGATAAATCAGTAAATCCGATTTACTCACGAAATTTTCAGAAATATATTCAAAACGCAAACGGATATTGCGAATTACGGGAATTTAACAGTAACAATCATGGATTAAGCGGTGGAAGTCCCTATATAAACAGGGAGCTTATTTTGTTTTTTCGCAGGTTTGATAAATGATTTAATTCAGTAGTACCCACATTTGTTTTAGTGGAAAATAATAACAATTGTATACTCTTTGAGCTATTTTGGAGTTTTGAAAACTAATATGATTTATATAGCTCAAATAGATAATAGGTATTTTAATAGAACAACCTGATCTTGTTAATCTGCACTTTTAAAGGTGGCATTTACAGGTTCAGATGCGGTTATTTTCATGAGTTTTCTTGGATTTAATTCTACTCTGGAAGTGACCAGTTCAGGAAGATTATACGATTTCAGAAAGTTAAAATAAAATCCGGGTTTTCTTTGTGGTAATATAAATGGCTTATGTGCCTTGCCCGAAGAATCAAAATATGAAAAATATGGCCGTGTATATAAACCATCTTCCCTTCTACTGCTGAATACAATCCATCTCCCTGTAGATGACCAGGTATGAAAACTTTCAGTATTAGAACTGTTTATTTCAGGTTTTGATATTTTTCTATTAGTAAGATCAAGAAGGTAAAGATCGCTTTCGGGGTGCCATATTGAGAAATTTCCATAATTAAACATACAAAAGAGAAGATATCTTCCATCGGGTGATATTCTTGGGAAGGAAATAGTTTTACCCTGATATGATGCTACATATATAGTATCGACTAGTCCAAAACTGCAACTTTCAGGATCGAAAGCAATACGAAACAGATCGTATCGGGTCTGGTAAAATATATCTGCAGGTTGTTTTTTAGCACAGCAAAAATATAGGTAGAGACCATCAGGAGACCAGGTGGGAAATGTTTCCAAGCGATTGGGATCTGATAGAGCCTCACAAGTGGTAACAATATTCTTTTTTGTATTGTAGACAATAATATCCGACAGGGTATCATAAACTTCAATTTTTTTACCGGGTGTGGCATGAAAACTTTGAACAGTATTATTTGTTGAGTAGGCTATATAATTTCCTGAGGGATGCCAGGAAGAATAGACACCAGGTGAAATTGTGTTTTTTGTTTTAGTATTTATTTTTGTAAGATTCTGATTGCGATATATGATAGTACCGCCATGTTTCCCCCTCATATGGAACATCATTGTATTACTGTTGTTTTTACAGAATGTGTGGCAGTTCATACAATTACCATCACTTAAACTGTTAAGCATAATGGGTGTTTCTTCAAAATTTTCAAGATTTCGCTGATAAATGCCCATTTTGTTATAGGTTTCAAACCCTGGTTCTATAAGCCTGTATGCCAGATAATTATCAATAGAGTCTGATGTCACATTATTCGTTATAGTATTATATTTTACCCATTGTTGAGATCTTTGGACAAAAACATCCATGAAGAATTTTCCCGGAACAGTAGTCTGTAATAACTTGGTCCATTTTTTTTGAGGGATATCGATATTCCCGTCTTTTGATCGGATTATGAAATCAATTCCATTTGAATTATGAAACCTGACCATGTATTGATCTGAAGTTTCATCTATATTGAAATTCAGTGGAGCAATATTTGGAGGAATTGAAATGGAAGTATAATCTGGATTTAAAACAACATTTTGATTTATTTCTGTGAAATGAGGCAACTTTTGATTGCAGCTTATATTAATAAGAAACAACGCAATTGAATAAATGTAAATTGATGTTTGTTTATAGCTTAAATTGATTGTTTTTTGCATTATTATTTATTGTTAATGAATTGAAGATAATACCAGTAAGATTTCCCGTGTCTTTTATTAAGTTCTTTTGCAGCCACATAAGGGTTGTTCCTATATTTTGCATATATAGTAGCGTACTCCTTAAATCTCCGGATAGTTTCTGGTCTGAATGAATACCCTTCTGGTACAAGATTTTTATTTTCATAACTATTATAAAATAGCAGGGCTTCTTCGAAATGTACAGGTATTTTGGTATAGCCAAAGTCTTTTATCCTTTGAATATTTCTGGCAAATTCTTCAAGATTTTTCTCGAGAAGCATGGAAGCCATAAAATACTCATAAGCCATCTTGTTTTCAGGGTGGTTAATCAACAAATTATGTAGATTCATGTGATTATCATTAGAAAAAAAATCTGAATGGATCAATAAACTTCGGTTTTGTGATATTTCAGGATCATTTTTAGCCAAATCAGGATCAGACAGATATGTGCCATAATGTTGTGCCCATTTCCGATAAAAAAGCGTCTGGTTTAAAAAATTTAAATATTTTTTTGCAACAGGATAGTCTCCATTTGTTATACTTGTAACAATCAATCTTTTCAATGATCTTGGATTTATTCCTTTTGCTACCATAGCTTCGAAAGCCCAGCGATAGGCTTCGTTTGTATATGATAAATAGTAGAATACTTCACCTCCAAATTGGAGACTTGAATTTTGTTCCCATTTGAGCCTTAATCCATTTACTCCTATCTGTGGATAGCTAAACATTTTATTGGACATCCTCCCTGTTTCGTACAACGCCAGATTTGTATAATAAATCACAAGCCTGTTGTTCCCGGGGTACTGGTCTGACAACTTTAGGACTTTTTCCCATTCAGCCTGTTGAACATAATAGTCAATTCCCAGCATAATCTCTGCCTTTTTACTAAAAGCATAGTTGTAGACAGTAAAGCTCATAAGTGCAAATATTAAGGCGCTTACCAGAGAAGACGCTAAATGCCATGCGGGAATCCTGTTCTTAGTTGAACTAATCTTATTTAGAAAATAAATAAGGAGCAATAAAAATGGATACCAAACAAGCAGTAATATTAATGCATAAAGGGAATATGAATGCAATTCAAAAGGAACAGGATAGGTGAAAATTTTGTTGTCTGGAATGAAATAAATAAAATGTGCTGAAACATAGGGTATTAATGCTCCTGTAATGATGAACAAAATAAAAATAATGCTTCGATTCTTCTGTTTTCTGAAAAGTAATTCGTGGAGTGAACATAATAATACTGCCGGAACAGAATAGCCACCGATAAGTAAGTAAAGAATAGGCCATCCGGCAAAATAAAAAATATATCGGAGTACTGATTTATTGATTGTGATATATAAGGAAAAAAAGGAAATAAGCAATAAAAATCCTATTGACTGGCTAAATGTGAATAATTCATTGCTCTGCAATATCGCCAGAAGCCATACCGGTACAAAGGCTATGGTAGTGTTTTTTAAATCGTGTTTCCTGTAAATGTAATCTGAAAATACGAAAACTACAAAAGCATTCAATGTAATAATAAACGCTCCAGCCCATGAAAAGATAAAAAATTGAGTAAGAAAACTTCCGATATAATTGAGTATTCCTCCTGGTAACGAAAAAAAATCTTTAACATAATCAAGATTATAAAGGAACAACTGATCTTGTTCGAGGTGCTGAACGTGATATCGGTTAAAAATGCCAAAATAGAGGAAGAAAATAATGAACATGCTTAGGAGAAGCAGATGTTTTGAAGTTTCTTTTTTTTTTGGTTGGATCATCAGTAATAATGTTTTCCAAATTTATAAAAATAATGACACTTTCCCCTGTTTTTTGCGACCAGAGAAATTTCTTCCATAAACCAATAATATAAAACAGATCTTTACAATTTTCAGTGATAGATAACTGAAAACATAAAAATGCTACTCATTTTTAAATTAAGGAATGTTTTGTGTTCAGATCATTTGATTAGCATTTTTTTAAGTTGAATTATAGGAGAATATGAGCAATACTTTAAATAAAAAATCAAAATTTAAGATTATTCAGTAAAATTAGCAGGCACGAACAAATTTAAAAACCGGGGATTTCCTTGATTACATCAGTGGCAGCATGAATTTTTATATAATAATCTTCCTTTTGGAATACAAATTATACAATTGGTTATAATAATATTTATATTTGAAAATATTGAACAAAGAATTTATTGTCAAATTAGAAGAATAGGTTATGCGTTTTTTATAACTATAAATGTATAAACCAATTGATTGCAATACATAAAAAGTATTCAGAAAGATAATTTATTAAAAACTTTATGCTTCTCCTGTAACTTTGGAAGAACTGTTGCATCCGACTCTAGACTAAAAATTATTTACGGATGAAACCAATATTTGAAAAAATAAATAAGCACGAAGATCAGTCCTTCTATCTTGAAGAAGTTATTAAACCATATTTTGCTGACCTTTGGCATTTCCATCCCGAAATTGAGATCTTATATGTCCGAGAAGGAATTGGTACCAAATATGTCGGAGACAGTATTAATACTTTCTATCCTGGGGATGTTGTACTTGTTGGCTCAAATACTCCCCATGTCTGGTCTAGTAATGAAGATTATCTGGATCCGAGAAACAAGCTCATTTCAAATGCTATTTGTATTCAGTTTATGGAAGATTTTATGGGAAAATCATCATTTGAAATTCCGGAATTAATTAAAATCAGTAAATTATTAAATGAAGCAAAACGGGGAATGCAGTTTATAAATCACACACGTGACATACTTTGTAAACATCTTGAGGACTTGCCTTCCCGGGTAGGAATGGATAGATTAATAGGTCTTTTGACGATTTTAGATATTATGTCGGCAGGTAATGATATAAAATACTTGTCTTCCCCAAATTACAAACCCAGTATAATAAATTCTGAGGATAAAGACCGGATGGAAACAATATTCCGATACGTGATTAAAAATTATTCCAACAAAATATCTTTGGAAGAAATAGCATCATTGGTAAGCCTGACTCCCCCATCGTTTTGTCGTTATTTTAAATCGAGAACGACAAAGGCTTTTTCATCTTTTGTTAACGAAATTAGAATTGGAAACGCCTGCAAAATGTTAATAGAAAATAAGGATAACATTGCTCAGGTATGTTTTGACTCAGGATTCAACTATTTGTCAAATTTCAACCGGCAGTTTAAAAAGATAAAAGGAATGACTCCATCTGAATTTCAATGCAAATATAAGAACCATAATTTTGATCTAGTGTTTAACGATTGATCTCTCATGTTGTAAATATCAGGAATAACCATTTTTTATTGGTTTTAGATTTAGACCCACCAGAATAAAACTTAATAGGACATACTGAAATTTGATTTTAAGTACTTTTTGCTATTTTTATGACCAATTCACCAAAAATCCATGCAATGATTAAATATATTTCTTTTATTTCGGGATGCATACTGCTACTGACTGCATGTACCGGATCTGCCGATAAAAAAGTACAGAATGAACGCCTGACTGATTTTGTTGATCCTTTCATAGGAACAGCCTATCACGGACATACCTACCCCGGGGCTGCTTATCCTTTCGGACAAATTCAGCTTAGCCCTGATAACGGAACACAAGGTTGGGACTGGTGTTCAGGTTATCATTATTCCGACAGCACTTTAGCAGGATTCAGCCACCTTCACCTGAGCGGAACGGGCATCGGCGATCTTGCCGATATCTCTTTCCTTCCTCTAACCTCTGAAGTTGAATTCAGAGAAGGTGAAACAAACAAGGACTTTGTTTCCCGCTATGCCGGGAAATATGGTCATGATCAGGAAACTGCCAGGCCGGGTTATTATGCTGTTATATTAAAAAGTAATGGGGTCAAAGCCGAATTTACTGTGACAGAAAGAGCCGGTATGCACCGGTATTCCTTCCCTGAAACAGGAGAAAATAATCTTTTAATCAATCTGGGATTTGTCATTAACTGGGATAAGCCTTACCAGACTTCATTGAATGTTGTTGATAGTTTGCTGGTCACCGGTTCACGTCTTTCAAATGGATGGGCAGCTGATCAACATGTTTTTTTTGCGGTTAGGTTCTCCAGTCCGATCACAAAATCGGTTATCAAGAATGTTGGAGGTGAAGGCAGAACTGTTGGTTGCCTTACATTCTCAAAAAAAGAGATAATGGCTAAGGTTGGAATTTCTTCGGTAAGCGTTGAAAATGCCCTGGCTAATCTGGATGCTTCTTTACCCGGCTGGGATTTTGAAGCGACTCAGAAAGCCGCATCAGATGCATGGGAAAAAGAATTGTCGAAGATACGTATTCAATCAAACGATAAAGACCAGAAGACAATTTTCTATACTTCTCTATACCATACTATGGTTGCACCGGCCTTATTTTCAGATCTTAATAATGAATTCAAGGGTATTAAAGGTGACGTTCAAAAAGCAGATGGATATAAACGATATACCGTATTCTCACTGTGGGATACATACCGTGCGTTACACCCGTTATTCACACTTACCCAGCAATCGCGTGTAAATGATATGGTGAAATCATTTCTTGATAATTACAAACAGACGGGTATTCTGCCGGTCTGGGAACTTGAGGGAAATGAAACATTCTGTATGGTCGGCAACCATTCTATCTCTGTAATTGCGGAAGCCATACTGAAAGGGATAGGTGACTTTGACCGGGAACTGGCTTTCGAAGCCATGAAAGCCACATCGATGCACGACCGCGATGGAATGGGTCTGTACGACAAACTTGGCTATATGCCGGCTGATAAAATAACGCAATCGGTAGCCAAATCTCTTGAGGTTGCTATCGACGATTGGGCTGTGGCTGAAGTAGCCAAAAAGCTCGGGAAAAAAGAAGATGCAGCTTACTTCGGCAAACGTGCCGAAAGCTATAGAGCTTATTTTGATAAAGAAACCGGTTTTATGAGAGGGAAACTGAGTAATGGTATGTGGACAACTCCGTTCGATCCGGTATTCTCGAAACATGAAGGAAGCGATTATACTGAAGGAAACGCCTGGCAATATTTGTGGATTGTACCTCAGGATGTTGACGGATTGATTTCTTTACTCGGAGGAAAAGAACCATTTGCTGAAAAACTGGAACAACTTTTTAACGTTCCTGTAGGAGTGAAAGGAGAAAATGCTTCACCAGATATTTCAGGATTGATCGGAGCTTATGCTCATGGGAATGAACCCGGGCACCATACCACGTTCCTGTTCAATTATTGCGGACGACCATGGCGCACCCAGGAACTGAACCGTTACATTCAGACTACCATGTATAAAAATACTCCTGATGGTTTATGCGGAAATGAGGATTGCGGTCAGATGTCGGCATGGTATGTTTTAAGTGCCATTGGTTTTTATCCGGTGAATCCTTCTGATTTGAAGTACCAGTTTGGCTCACCGGTTGTCCAGGAGGCAAAAATAGAAGTGGTGCCCGGCAAATACTTTACAGTAAAAGCACCACTGGCTTCGAAATATAACAAGTATATTCAGGAAGTAAAACTGAACGGACAGGTTCTCGAAAGATCTTATATAACTCACCAGGAGATCATGGATGGAGGAACGCTTGAATTTACAATGGGGAATGAACCAAATAAGAGTCTTTTTCAGTAAATAAAATACATTGCCATATTTTCCAGAGTGGATAGAAAGGAAATCGAAATCCATAATTCCTGTTTGATCCTTACTGGGGAGGCCTTCAATTAATGCATAGTTCTTTATACAGTTTTCTTAATTCCTCAATAATACATCTGTCAGCTATCGGATCAAAAATCAAGCTTTTTACAAATGTCGATTCAAAGTCATTTGAAAGTGATTCCTGGAAAATGATATCGGACTGGCAGCAGTTACCCTCTTCATTTTTTGCTTTGAAACACAAACCATACGACATTGCTTTTAATATCATGTCATAGGGTATCCGGTACTGCATCCCAAGATGTATTGATCCCATAAAACGGTCGTCAGAACCAAGCTTCCTTGTAAGATCCTGACCTACACGGAATATGGTATCCTGAAGAGCTTTGTTCCTGAAACGGCTGATCAGATCATCAATATGATCTTCAAGATCAGATGCGGTAAAATCATGGGGATATGCTGTTCTGAGTATATCAGCTGACTGGAGCATCACATTTCTGGTAAAGCTTAACACCTCGCTATCGTCGAATAATTCGTACATATACACAGCATCCGGGTGACGATAATGTCCGAAATAAGCAGCAGTGGCGTGGCCAAGGTTATGAATAAAAGCTTTCCGGTCGACCCATGCTTTTATATTGCTTTTTGGAGCCAGTCCTTTTATCTCAGGGATTGGTGTTTTAAATCCTTTCCCATCGAGTATCAGAGTGTTATATGGCTCGGCAAATACCACAAGAGGATCTTTTTCCAGCTCGGCAAGCGGTATAATAGGAACCATCTTCCCGATACTTGTCTCAATGAGGCCGACATAGGTCTCAACAGGGAAATCTAAAGGAAGGTATTTTTTAAGCTCTCCTTTAACAAATTCTGCTGCCGATCTCATGTTTTCAGCAAGGATGATATCAAGAGGTTTTCCCTGATTATTCTTATACCTGATTGACAGACCTTCAGCAATGACGGGGATCACCTTTTCAAGTGCGTTTTTCCCGACCGATGCGGCCAGAATTCCTGCGGTAGACACTGTTTCAGCCACAGTGCTCTTGTCTAGAGCAGAAATGGCTCGTACATTAGGCACTGTTATCTCTTCCTCTTTTTCACCCTTGATGACAACACGGTAGTTACCTTGCTGGTTAAGCATGTTAACCACTCTTCCATCAACATCCGCAAAGACAACACTGTAACCCCCGCATCCGAACAACTGACCAATAAAGGAGCGACCAATCTTCCCTGCTCCGAAAATTACTATTTTGTGTTCTTCAATCTGAAATTTGTTTTCTGTAAGCATCATAATATGGTTCTATTTTTTCCCGTTTTTCACCGGGCGTCTCTTCAAAATATGTTCCTCCTAGATAAGAACAGGCAAATCCGCCTGAAACTATTCCCCTGCAACAGGCTTCCTGAAGATCAGGATATTTAATGCCTCCTTTAAGCTGGTTCACAACAGATGCAATCACTCCACCTACAAAATTATCACCACAACCAGTAGTATCTCCACCCTTCATGTTTTTCCGCTCATCTATGACTTTTTGTGATACAGGCATGTCTTTTAAAGCAAGTGAATTGAAGAAGCGTCCGTCAGAATATGTTGATATATTTTTTGATCCGTTTGTAATGATCAGCGATGAGACATTTTTGCTCCGGAAGAAGTTAATGGCAGTCCCGGTGTTTTGTTCTCCGCTCAGCCGGTGTGACTCTTCCTGGTCGGCAATGAGAAGATCTATATATCCGTAACTTTCATCACTTTCTCCCAGCGGCCATTTAATTGAAGGATTTAACTTTTCGTTCCTGAAATCAAAAACCGTATTGACAATTGTGATACATCCTTTTGATTTGGCTTTCTTTAAAAGCATTGTCAGATTATCATGTATCTGAGGAACAAGGGCTGTTCCCCCGAATACAACAATATCGGAATTGAAAAAATCTTCATCCAGATCGTCTGGACCGTATTCCCATGCTGCACCGATTGAATTAATGAAGACTCTCTCACCGTGTCCGTTTTCGTATGAGGGATCTGACAAAACTACAGTTGAAGGTGTCTGATTTTTTATCAGCTTATAATCCTTAAGTGTGACCGGAGTCTTCTTAAGCGATGAAATAAGATATTTTCCTGCCTCATCATCTCCTCCACGACCATAAAAGCGCACCTCACAATGATCATTATCAGTAAGTTGTGACGCGTTGATCAACGATACAATTGATGGACCTCCGATATTTATCTTATCATATTTCCTCCCTCCTGTTATCTTGTTAAGAATTATATCAAAAGAGCAACCACTGAATTTTTCAAATTCTTCCTTAAATACAAGATGACCCGGAGTTAAACCTCCGTCACCACGTTTTGATGAGAGATAGGGACGTACAGTATCGCTTCCAAAATCGACATCATTATACAGAAGGTCGACCAGACAGCAGCCTATACCCGAAACGATGATTTTTTCTGGCATAACAAATAGATTGATTTTAAATTTAAAGGTTAAATATACTTTATATAATCATTTACCAGCAGGTGTACCGGTTTTTCATCCTCAACTATTTCAGGGAACCGGCCAATTTTATCATAAAAACGATTATCATTGGCATCATCATTTACCAGACTTACTTCTCCGATGAGAACCTTTCCTTTTGCTTTCTGACCGTAAAACCTGTGGTAAACTCTTGATTTCAGGCAGATACTTTGACCTGGTTTCAGTATAAGTTGTTCTCCTGCTTTAATTATTGTAAGTACACCATCAATGCTTACTGTTACAGGCTCATCTGATAATTTATCGTCAGCAGTAGCCTTGTAAAGTTCCATAACAAGGTTCCCTCCGCCTCTGTTGATAATATCTTCAGTCTTGTTCCAGTGGAAATGCAACGGAGTCTCCTGTTCTTCATCAGCTACCATTATTTTCTCACAATACAACTTGTCTTTCTTGTCCCAGTTACCATTACGTATCGTAAATAACGATAGACCTGTTTTTTTGAAATCACCACTTCCGAAATCGGTAATATCCCAGCCAAGTTTGTTATCAATTATCTCAGAGCATATATCATATTTTCCTTTCCAGTCCTCATGTGACCATGAGGCCCATTCGGGTAATAGGAAAAGATGTTTGGAAAAAAATAATTCAAGGTCTGTGATGATCGTATTTACTTCACTTCTTTTCATAAATATGTAGTCTTTTTATATTATTTTACTTATAAGTGCGGTCGGTTTTGAATTAAGAAAGGGAAGCAGTTTATTATAAAATGGTCTGTCTTCTCTGAGCATAATTTTTACTATACGCAGTGTAAATATAACGACTTTCATTATTGAGTGTACCCCAATATGGTTCTAATGTATTGAAAAGTTAACTTTCATCCGAAAAGCCAGTATCCCAATTGGGTATACCCATTGCATATTCCAAATTACAATACTTTGCCACTTTCAGTTGAAAACCTCTGGTTTTTGTATCCCATAATTGCTATTAAATAAATATCTTAGTACAATAATTTCAGATTCATTCATAAAATTTGTTAAGCATTAAACAAATGGAAAAATTTACATTTCTTGTTGTATTAATAATTTTATCTGTTTGTGGCGGATGTAAGAATATCCTGCAAAAAGAAGTTAATGAGCCAATAAAAGCCTATGACATTGATTTTAACTGGGGAGAAGGAGGTCCTAACGGTTTCGCAAAACCCGGCTTATGGGCAGATGCAAACCCTGAGGATCATGTAAACTGGTACACAGCTTTAGGATGTAACGTGATTCAATCATTTGCTGTTTCATGTAATGGCTATGCCTGGTACAAAAATGGTATCGTTCCTGAGCAACCTGGATTGAAGTATGATTTTCTGACTGAAGAGGTCAGGTTGGCTCATAAAAAGAATATAAAAGTATTCGGATATTTTTGTGCTGGTGCTAATACTAAATGGGGGCTGGAACATCCTGATCTGAGCTATGGAATTCCTTCAAGTCCTCATATCCCATACACCACACAGTATCTCGACTACCTTTGTGCTTCCATTGAAGATGCTATTAAAAAGACTGATATGGATGGCGTCTTTATTGATTGGTTATGGAATCCCGGAACTACTATGGAGCCATATCCTCCTTTGAGATGGATGTATTGCGAGCAGGTAATGTATGAAGAGTTGATGGGACAGATATTCCCGGGGAAAAATAAAATTACTTCTGAGATTGAACTTCAGTTCCGTCGCAAAGCAATTGATCGGTGCTGGAGGAGGATAAGGGAGACAGTGAAGAAGACAAAACCCGATTGTCTTATCTGGCTGACATCCTGCCAGCTTACCAGCAGGGACATTGCCGGGTCGGATATGCTGAAAGAAGTTGACTGGGTACTGAATGAGGCAGGTGATATTGCTACTACAGAATCTGTTCGCGGTATGTTGGGTCCCCATACCCGTTTAGTAACCTGTCTTGCCAACTGGAACGGGCAAGATCCGACAGAAATTATTCCTGTAGCAATAAAAGAAAAAGTCGGGCTTTATGGCTTTACCAAACCCGTTGAAGGATCTATGATGCCACCGGTCGATTATTATCTTTCCAGACATGTCGACAGCTTAAAAGGTGATGAGCGGAACATAGCTGTGTTAGCTCGTGCATACAACAATTTGCCATTTGATTTTGTTAAAAAATAGTATACTATGAAACGGAAGCGATTTTCAGCAACCATGTTTTCACTGTGCTTTTGTGTCCTGCTGACAGCACAGAACATAAATATCATCCCTCAGCCAAAAATGGTTGAAATGAAAGAAGGGTATTTTACCTTAACCGAAAAGACTCTTATCTGTTTCAATGATCAGCAATTAAAATTTCTTGCAGATTACACTTCTGACAACATAAGATTATTGAATAAGTTGGAATTACATGTTAATAGTCTGACTGGAGATAAGAAAATTGCACGATCGATCAATTTAATTCTTGACAATAAATTAAGTATAGCTGAAGAGGGGTATGTTTTAAGTGTTTTTCCTAAAGAAATATTGGTACAAGCCAAAACATCTCAGGGATTGTTCTACGGAGTTCAGACTTTGCTTCAGCTTATTCCGGTTAACGGAGACAGAAAAGTTCCATCCCTTTTAATTAATGACGAGCCTCGTTTTGTATGGCGTGGATTAATGCTTGATGTCAGCCGCCATTTCTTTACTATCGATGAAGTAAAACGGCTTATTGACGAAATGGTAGTTTATAAATTTAACATTCTTCATCTGCATCTGACTGACGATCAGGGCTGGAGAATAGAAATAAAAAAGTTGCCTGAACTAACAAGAAAGGGAGCCTGGAGGGTCCCACGTATGGGATTATGGTGGGACAGAGAATGCCCTAAAGAGGGAGAAGAAGCTACTTATGGAGGTTTCTACACTCAGGAAGAAATTAAAGATCTTGTCAGATACGCAATGCAACGGCATGTGAATATCTTACCGGAAATTGATGTTCCAGGACATAGTTTAGCAGCAATTGCTTCTTATTCTTATCTTTCATCTTCCGGATTGCCCTATAAAGTGAATCCTGGCTGTAAATTCTATGGACATGATGATAATTCTCTATGTGCCGGGAAAGAGTCTACTTTTGAGTTTTTGAATACTGTCTTCACTGAAGTGGCCGAATTATTCCCTTTTGAATACATTCATATAGGAGGAGACGAATGTTTTAAGGGCTTCTGGGAAAAATGCAAAGATTGCAGGAAACGGATGAAAGATAATGGACTGAAAGATGCAAATGAGTTGCAGAGTTACTTTATCAGACGTCTGGAGAAAATGCTGCTGGATAAAGGTAAGAAACTTATTGGATGGGATGAGATTTTGGAAGGGGGCCTTGCTCCCAATGCTACCGTAATGAGCTGGCGTGGCATAAACGGAGGTATTGCAGCCGCAAAAGCAAATCATCATGTTGTGATGAGCCCGAATAATTATGCATATCTCGATTTATATCAGGGCGATCCTGCTATTGAGCCCCCGACATATGGCATGTTGAGGCTAAATAAAGTCTATTCTTTTGAACCTGTTCCCGAAGGAGTCGATCCGTCTTATATTCTTGGTGGACAGGGAAACCTGTGGGCTGAAAGTGTACCGACATTCCGCCAGGCAGAATATATGTACTGGCCCCGTGCATTTGCCCTGGCAGAAGTTTTATGGTCGCCGAAAGAAAGCAAAGACTGGAACGGATTTATAAACCGTACCGAAGCCAATCTGCAAAGGTTATCTTATGAAGATATCAATTATTCACGTAGTTTTTATGATGCAGTTATTACGCCATTAAAAGATGAAAAGGGACATTTGTTAATTCAACTGAGTACTGAAATTGAAGGACTCGATTTATTTTATTCATTTGACAACACCTATCCTGACCATCATTCTTTGCTATATAAAAATGGGCAAAAACTGATGATCCCAAAAGATGCTGATACCTTCCGTGTTGTAACATACAAAGAAGGGAAACCTGCCGGGAGAATGATTACTGTTCCTCTGACAGACCTGGCAAAACGGGTAAAGTGAAATGATTCGGGTGATAATGATTTACTCCCAGTCTCTTTTAAGAAGGGATTGGAGAATGAGGTGGTTGACCTGTCAAAAAGGGTAAAATGACCGCAAAATATTAATGAAATAAATACAATGATATGAAAATTAGTCTGTTCGTTTTAGTTGCCTTTTGTCTGATGGCTTGTACAAATAAGTCTGTCAATAATCTTTGCACATCCGAAGCATTAACCAAGTACAGTACCCAGTTTGGAAACCAGTCTTTTTTAGTTTTTCCCGAATTACGTGAGAATCCAATTAAATGGTTTGATTCTATTCCAGAAGGTAAAATTATTGATGCCCGTCATCCTGAAGATTTTGTGATGGCTGCCTGTCCGGATGAATACTATGTCTTTCAACTTGGAGTCTGGGCATTGAAACAAGATATTTCCGATTTACAAATTGAGTTTTCTGATCTCAAAAGCAGGAATGGGAAGACAATTCCTTCAACAAGCATGACCTGCTTAAATAAAGGAGGTACAGATTTCAGAGGCAACTCTTTTTTAAAAGAGGTACGCATTCCGTCGGGAAGGGTGCAAGCACTTTGGATGGGGATTAATCTCGATGGAATTGAAAAAGGAAATTATTCAGGTTCAGTTTCTGTGATTGCAAGTGGCGAAAAACGAATAATCCCTCTTTTACTTAAAGTTTCGGGAGAAGCTGTTCCTGATCATGGATACAATGAAGGGTCGCGTCTTTCAAGGCTTAACTGGCTTAACTCAACTCTGGGCTTCGATGATGAAGTAACTAAAGGATACACTCCGGTAAAAGTAGAGGGAAATAGTATCTCCATCCTGGGGCGTACATTAACTCTTGCTGAAAACGGTCTTCCTGCATCTGTCATAAGTTATTTCGGTCCTTCAAACCAGTCGTTAGTGGACAAGGGAGAGCCGGTTGTCAGTAATCCTTTCCGGTTTATCATCGAATTAGCGAATGGGAAAATTGTACGGCTGATCCCCGGCGATCTGAAATTTACTGAGTCAAAACCTTCCAGAGTTTCATGGAATGCATTAAATACTTCTGATGAGTTTGATCTTGAATGTATGGGAACGATGGAGTTTGATGGTTTTGCTGATTACAGGTTGAAACTTACTGCAAAGGTTCCCGCAAAGATTAAAGACATACGTCTCGAAATACCAGTTGCAGAAAATAAAGCACAATATATGATGGGTCTTGGACACGAAGGAGGTTTCCGCACTCCTGACTGGAAATGGAAATGGGACTTGTCGAAAAATCAGGATATGTTATGGGTTGGTGCTGTGAACGGCGGTCTGCGGGTAAAATGGAAAGCCGAGAATTATGTTCATCCTTTGATTAATATTTATTATGCCTTTGGTCCTCTGAAATTGCCTCCTTCGTGGGGAAATGAATTCAAAGGCGGTGTGAATGTAGTACAGAAAAACAGGGACGTTGTAATAAGTGCATATTCAGGAGATCGGGAAATGAGACCAGGGGACAGGCTTAATTATAATTTTGAACTGCTTATTACTCCGTTCAGGACTATTAACAGACAAAACAAATTTGGCGACCGGTATTATCATGGCGGTGGCACAAAAACCTCCGGAAAAATTGAAAAAGCAAAAGAGGCTGGTGCAAATATCATCAATATCCACCATGCCGAAGATATTTACCCGTTTATTAACTATCCATATCTTGATGCCAATGTTGCTGAGCTTGCACAACTTGTAGCCAATGCACACAAGGAAAATATGCGAATGAAATTCTATTACACGACCCGCGAACTGACTAAAAACCTGCCGGAGTTCTGGGCTTTCAACAGCCTTAACGGCGAAATAATCTTTCCGGGACCCGGTAATTCAAGCCGGACAGAAGCTCTACATCCCAAAGGTCCTGATGAATGGCTTATTAAGAATCTGAGAGAGAATTATATACCAGCATGGTACAACCTGATTAAAGAAGGCAAATTTAAGGGTGAAACTGATCTTTCTGTAATCACAACTCCCGACAGCCGCCTCAATAATTTTTATGTTGCCGGATTAGACTGGATGGTCAGAAATATAGGTATTGACGGTGTGTATATTGATGATTCTGCTCTTGACCGCTACACGATTCAGAGGGCAAGGAAAGTAATCGATCGTTACCGTCCGGAAGGAAGAATGGATTTGCACAGCTGGAACCATTTTAATAAATGGGCGGGATTTGCTAATTGTTTGAACATGTACATGGATCTGTTGCCCTATTTTGATCTTGTCTGGATTGGTGAAGGACGTGATTACAACCGGGCTCCCGATCATTGGCTTATCGAAGTTTCCGGCATTCCTTTCGGCCTAGCCGGTCAGATGCTTCCGGATGGCGAAAATCAAATACATCCCTGGCGTGGAATGGTTTATGGCATAACGAATCGCACAGGATGGACCGGTAATACTCCTTCTGAAATCTGGAAGTTCTGGGATGAACATAAGATTGCTGACAAAATAATGACCGGCTATTGGGAAGATAATTGCCCGGTGACTTGCGGCAACAGAGCGATAAAAGCCTCAATCTTTAAAGGCACAGATGAAGTAATTATTTCTGTAGCCAACTGGACCGATAATGATCAGGATTGTTCGCTGGTTGTCAACTGGAAAAAGCTTGGTATAGATCCTGGCAAGGTTGACATTTCTATTCCTGAAGTAAAAGATTTTCAAACCGGGCAAAATGCTGTTTCACTTAATAAGATTTCCATTCCGGGAAAAAAGGGATATATGATTTTGTTAAAGATGAAGAGTTAATAATTATTGGAACAGGATTAGGGAATTTAGTATTATACACAGGAATAGATTTGCTGTTTTACTCCCTCCTGGTTGCGGTATTGATATTGAGAAAGAAAGTTATGGCGGGTGGATTTATTCTGTATAGATTATGGTCATGTAACAAAACATTTTAAAAAACTTATATCATGATGAAAAAAGTAATCATATTTCTTGAGAATTGCCGTTCGTTTATTCTAATTCTGAGTCTGATTATCCCGTATGCATTTGAGGTAACCGGACAATCGAAATCTTATGCTTCGAAAGTCAGGCCGGGTGAATATTCTTACTATAAGAATGGTGTTATAAGTGTTATCCCTTCCTCCCACCAGGATATTGCCTGGATGGACAGTATAGGTGCGTGTATCGAGTTCAGGGATGAAAAGATGATAACACCGGCACTGGCACGGCTTAGAACAAATCCTCAGTTTAAGTTCTCCGTTGAGGATGCATTGAGTCTCAGGGAATATCTTCAGCGTCATCCCGGCTCCAGAGAAGAGATACTGAAATATACGCTCGAAGGACGGCTCGAATGGGGAGCAACTTATAAACAACCATATGAATCAATGTATGATGGGGAATCGCTTATCCGTCAGACTTATCTTGGCAGAAAATGGCTGAAGAAAACCCTGCCGGGCTGCAATTTCAAAACGTATTGGAATGAGGATGTCCCGGGCCGGACATTGCAGATGGCCCAGATTTTGTCAAAAGCAGGAATCCCATATATGCATTTCAGCCGTCACCAGCCTGGCATCTACAGATGGTACAGCCCCGACGGAAGTTATGTGACCTGTTATACTCCCGGACAATATGATGAAGCAGGGATACCCGTAAGAC
This sequence comes from Bacteroidales bacterium, assembly GCA_021371855.1. Lineage (GTDB taxonomy): Bacteria > Bacteroidota > Bacteroidia > Bacteroidales > VadinHA17 > LD21. The sequence continues at coordinate 128,581 of JAJFVL010000010.1, forward strand.
AGGCACAAAATGATATAGGAAAGCTTACAAATGCTTTTACCGCGTATCTTATCGAATGGAATAGCTATTTTAAAGAGCGGAAAATAAACCCTGAGTTGCCATTATTATATTCAACTGACTTTGCCACACCGCCTGATTACGATGCTTTTTTCAACGACTGGAATTCAAAATCTTCATCCCTGAAACGACCTTCAATTAAATATTCAACGGGTACAGAATGGATGGAGGCAGTAACAAAAGGTAAACCCTCATTTGACAGAATAACCGGTGAGAGACCGGATGTATGGCTTTATATACACGGGCCATCTCATCAGAAAGCTCTCAGGGCATCAAGGGAGGGATCTCGTCTGCTTACTGCTGCTGAGAAGTTTGCTACATTCGATGCACTTCAGCAGGGTTCTTTTGCTGACTACCCGGAGGCATCCTTCACAAGAGCCTGGGAATATGCAATATATCCCGATCATGGCTGGGGAGGCAAGCATGGAGACCTTACCGACAGGGCATTCCGCACAGCTTTCGAAAACGCACGCGATATTGCTTCGGGGATACTAGAACAATCGATGAAGAATATTGCTTCAAGGATCAGTTTCCAGGATAAGGGCATTCCTGTAACTGTTTTTAATCCCCTGTCCTGGGAACGGACTGATTTGGCGAAATTCACTCTCGATGTTGAAGGGAATGAGCAGAATACATACAGGCTTGTAGATGAAAAGGGAATCGAAATACCATATCAGCTTATTGATGAACACAATATTCAGGGAAAGAGGGATGAAGTGATCACCTTCCTTTTTGTTGCTGGTAAAGTTCCCTCAGTCGGTTATAAAACCTATTATCTTGAAAAAGGAAAACCTGAATCACATTCAGGTACTTACAAGATTTCAGATTCAGTATATGAGAATCAATATTATAAAGTTGAATTTACTGAAGGTGGTATAAAATCATTGTTTGATAAAGAATTATCCACAGAGCTGTTTAAAACTGATAAATTTCTTGGTGCTGAGTTATTTACCATGCAATCAGTAGGTAACGGAGCAGGTGAATTCACTGATGTTCAACAACCCACGATGGAAGGATTTGAAAAACTAAGCCAGTACAGACCGCAATGGTCTCTCATAGCAAGTGGTCCTGTTCGGGATGTTTATGAAATTAAGAAAGAAATTAATCATGTAACTGTCGTTGAACAGGTAATATTCTACAAATCTGTCAAACGTATTGATGTCCATGTGGAATTGTTGGGCTTCGATGGGGAGCGCTACCGTGAGTTCAGACTTGCTTTCCCTGTTAATCAGGCCAGATCGGAAATTGCCTATGAAGTGCCAATGGGTGTGGTTAGGATAGGGAAGGACGAAATTGCCGGTGCAGCAGGATTTTCGAAAAAATCACAAATATATGATACTCCCTGTTCACAGGTTCATCCGCGTGAGGTTCAGGATTGGTTTTCTGCATCTGATGGCAATACCTCTGTTACAATAAGTTCCGATGTAGCGGCATTCGACTGGATCGATCCAACAACAACCCCCGTCGGATATTCTGTTCTGCAGCCTCTGCTTCTCGCCAGCCGTAAAAGTTGCCATGGCGAGGGAAATTATTACCTCCAGCCTGGTGATCATTATTATACATTTTCAGTATATTCACATAAGGGGGACTGGAAAAACGGATATCACCTTGGTCCCCAGTCAAATCAACCATTAAAGGTTGTTATTTCCAAACCGGTTTCGGGAAAAGGGAATATGCCTGAAACTATGAGTTTCATATCAGTTGAAAATAAAAACCTTCTTCTCAGCACAATAAAAAAATGTGATGATGACGATAATGTAATTGTAAGGTGTTATGATATTGAAGGAAAGGATATTGAAGCAAAAATATATCTGTCAGATTCATTTCAGAAAGCAGAACTGACAAATATTATAGAAGAGGAAGGAAAACCTGTTCCCGGAACTGGGAAAATATTGGATCTGAAAGTTGGTCATCATGCAATTGAGACTATTAAATTATTCATGAAACAGTAAATTACTCAAGGCTTTTCTCTAAGCATTGGAAAGAATTCATTTGAGTCCTGATGTTTGAGCTTCAGCATAGATTATCAACATCCTTATAATTAAATATTGACTGTTTAAGGTCAATACAGACATTTTTAGCGACATAATTGTTAAAATGTAGTGTATTTCTGTTATGATATAACAAGTCAAACCAGATTGGATTTATTTCTTTTGTATATTATCTACAATCACTTAACCGAAACTTATGAAAAGAATTAAATTATTTTTATTCATTATTGGGCTTTTGATGTTTACAGGAAATATTTTTGCCCAAACCCTTATTAAAGGGTCAATAAAGAGCGAGTCAGGTGAACCTTTACCTGGAGCTACTGTAATCGAAAAGGGAACAAACAATGGGACAATAACCGATTTGAGCGGGAATTATTCTATTACTGTTTCTGATAATAAAGCCGTTCTCGTGGTTTCATTTGTTGGATATCAACCAGCAGATGTTGTTGTCGGTGAAAAGAGAATGATTACTGTTACCCTAAAAGCATCTGATGTTGGGCTCGACGAAGTTGTGGTTACCGCATTAGGACTTAAACGTGAGAAAAAAGCTCTTGGCTACTCGGTCGGAGAAGTGAAAGGAGAAGATTTGACAGAAACGAGCCAGGGTAATGTGTTGAATGCCTTAGTTGGGAAAGTCGCCGGGGTGAAAATCAACCAGATGGACGGGACCACAGGTTCCTCGGTAAACATGATCATCAGAGGGGCAACTTCGTTAAACAACGACAATCAGCCTCTTTTTATAGTTGACGGTGTCCCGATAAAAAATCAGTTAAACAATTTCTATGAAGGAGCTGACCTGGGAAATGCGATAAGCGACTTAAACCCTGATGATATTGAAAGCATTTCAGTACTGAAAGGTGCCAGCGCTGCTGCGCTTTATGGTTCCCGAGCAGGGAATGGCGTAGTTCTGATAACCACCCGTACTGGTGCAAAAAGCAGAAAAGGTATCGGCGTATCTTTAAGTACTACAAATGTTTTGGAGATTCCATATCATTACGTACCGTATCAAACTAAATTTGGTTCTGGCAAGGCCGGTGCAAATAAACTGGAAGAAGCTGAAAATGAAAGCTGGGGAGCCCAGTTGGATGTTGGGGAAAAATGGATTTTGTGGAACAGTAATGGAGAAGCGGTTCCTTTGATTTCTTACCCAAACCGGTTACCGGATTTTTTCAAAACCGGATTCACTACAACTAATGATGTGTCAATTGATGGAAATTATGATAAAGGATACTTCCGGTTGTCTGTAGGTGATATGAGAAATACAGGTATTATTCCCAACACCGACCTGAATCGTTCCACAATAAACCTGAATTCCGGTTACAACATTACGGATAAACTTTCAGTAACAGCTAATTTTAACTGGACGGAATCAGGATCAGACAATCGTCCGAATGTTAATGGTGAAGATCGTAGCGACATAGTAAGGAGCCTTTATGAAATAGGTGCTCAGGTAAATGTTATGGATCTCAAAGACTACTGGATAAAAGGGCAGGAGGGCATTGAACAATTGAGATATAAAGCTAAACAAAACAATGTATGGTTCCTTGCTAATGAGAATACTAATGCCTTCAACAGGGACCGGCTAACAAGCAAAGTTCAGCTCGATTGGAAACTAACCAATGAGTTAAAGTTTACAGGCAGGTTTACAAGGGATGCTTATAATGAAAATCGCGAATCAAAAAAAGCATTTAGTACTTATGGGCAGGTCAATGGTGGATATAATATCGCGGATAATTACCAGAAAGAAACGAACATGGAATTAAATCTTTCCTATAACAAAAAGTTCAATAACATCTGGAATCTGAACGCTTTTATTGCAGGGAACAGGATGTATGCTTATGGACGTAATATTAATAATATTGCATCTCAACTTGTCATACCTGATCTTTATACCATATCAAATGGAACTGCTGGTGCTGTCACCTATAGAAGTTCATGGTCAGAGAAAGCAATTTATAGTGTCTATGGAATGACCTCCATTGGATATAAAGACAGGATTTATCTGGATCTTACTGCCAGAAACGACTGGTCAAGTACATTACCTGCCGATAACCGTTCCTATTTTTATCCTTCCGCTTCACTAAGTGTGTTGCTCTCAGAAATGATTGTCATGCCCGATTGGATAACATTCACAAAACTACGTGCCGGTATAGCTCAGGTTGGTAATGATACTTCTCCATACAGCCTCTCTCAATATTTTTCAATTGCCTCTGACTGGGGGACCGCAAAACAAATGTATATGGGAGGTACTCTGAAAAATAATAATCTGGTGCCTGAAATGGCAACATCAAAAGAAATCGGAGCTGATTTCAGATTTTTAAATAACAGAATCGGTTTGGAACTTACTTATTATAAGGTGCAAAACGAAAACCAGGTTCTTAGCATTTCATTACCTGTTGAATCTGGCGCGACAGGGAAGATGATCAATGCAGGACTTATTGAAAGCAGCGGATGGGAAGCTGGATTAAACCTGACTCCGATAATGACCAAAGACTTCAAATGGGATATGAACCTGAATTTTTCAACGAACAAAACACAATTGAAAGAATTGGCAGAAGGGCTGACCAATTTCTCATTTGGATCTGTTGAAGGAGCCATGTTCCGTACATATGAAGGAGGAATGATTGGTGATATTTATATGCAACCTATGCTAACAGTAACCGATGAAAGCTCGGAATACTATGGATATCCATTGCTGACAGCAGATGGTAAATACCAAACAGATACGGATGCCAATCATATGGTCAAAATTGGGAATTCAAATCCTGATTTTAATCTTGGCATTCAACCCTCCCTTACATATAAAGCCTTTACTTTATATGCCAATATCGACTGGAGTCAAGGGGGGCAATTCTATTCTGAAACCAATATGTTTTTCAATAATAATGGGTGGTCGGAGAATAGCTTATCAGGAGCTACTTATGATAATAGCCGAAGCATTGAAGAACAGATCAAGGAAAATCCTGATGCTTTTTTTGGAGAATGGTTGGGAGGTCGTACTGCTGAATATGGAGGATTTGCCTGGCCATCAGGTAGCGGTAGTGGCCGTTTACAGGATGCATGTTTTAATGCCGGGGTTCGTCAGGTTGTATCAGGTGGGGTAAAAACATATGTCGAAAACCTGGGTGGGGCTAATACGAAATGGTTGGACCCATATAATGCCAATCGTTATGCCAATCGTCCGTTCCCAAATCGCTATCTATATGATGCAACATACGTTAAATTAAGAGAGATTGCTTTAACCTATCGTATCCCGAGAAAATTTAATGAAAAAATGCACATTTATAATTCTTCCCTCTCTTTAATTGCTACCAATATTTTTGAATGGACAGCCGCAGGTATCGATATTGATCCTGAAAGAGCATTTAAATCCACAGGTAATAATGGGGTTTGGTTGCAAGGGATTGAATACTATAATGCCATGCCATGGACAGGTACTGTAGGTATGAAATTGAATTTAGAGTTCTAAAAAAAAAGCGATTATGAAAACTATAAAAATATCAGCATTTATATTGGCATTGACAATTCTTTTGCCTTTATCATCCTGCCTTGATCTGGATGAGCTAAACGAAGATCCGAATAACCCAATTGAGGTATCGTCTAATTATATATTGACTTATGTGCTTACAAATACTGCACAGGCCTACAAATCATTAGGAGAATATAATTCAAACGTGTCAGGGACAATGCAATATATCCAGGTAGGTACTAATTTTAGCGCAGATAACATGAATTACTATGATTGGAGCAGAGCTTCCTGGTCTGGTTATTATGATCTTTTACGAAATATTGAAATCATCAACAAGAATGCAAAAGAAGACGGGCATCCGTTTTTTGAAGCAATTTCTCTTACATTGAGGGCTTTTCTTTTCGGGACAATTACAGATCTCTTTGGTGATTCTCCTTATTCTGAAAGTCTTCAAGCAGATAATGATCTGTTCTTTCCAAAATATGATGAACAACAATACATCTATAAAGGAATACTTGAGGATCTGAAAAATGCAGATGAATTATTATCCAGATCAGATATTGGCAATTATAAGGTTCTTTCAAGCTCTGATGTTCTTTATGGTGGTAATGCTGCCAAATGGAGGAAGTTTGCTAATTCGTTGAGATTGAGATACTGTATGAGGCTTATAAATAAAGAGTCTGAGATGTCTGGAATCGGAGTGAATATTATCACCGAATTTAACGAAGCAGTTGCCAATTCGTTTACCAGCAACAGTGATGATGCTAATGTTGATTATCTGGGTACTACTGCAGCCAATTCTGCTCCGGGCGGACTTCTGAATTCTTCTAATCCTCCATATAATTCCAAACCGTGTGCAACAATAGTTGATACTCTTCAATCAATAAATGATCCGCGGCTTTACCGGTGGGTTATGCCTGTTCAGCACAAATGGGATTACACTGTCTCCAAAGTCACTACAAAAACAGTAGTTAATATGTTTGGCGATTCATATAGTGTACAATATTGGCCCACCCTAAACCCCAAAGTAGATACTTCACTCTATGTCGGCCTGCCGATGGGATTAGCGGTACAGGATGCGATGAATTATAACAAGGGAGATGATGCCGCAACTTATAATTCAGAGCAGAGTCCTTATATTTCATATATGCACGGGAGATATCGTAAAAATTCGGACACTTATATTCAGATGGATTTAATGATGTACAGTGAAGTTGAATTTTTGCTTGCTGAAGCAGCTGAGAGGGGAATATTTATAGTAAGCGGAACAGCTGAAACTCATTATAAAAGCGGGATTCTGGCATCGATGAACAGATGGGGTATTTCTGACGGTTCAAATGGATTCAGTTTCAATAGTTATTATGCTGATTCAAAAGTAAATTATAGTTCTGCTTCCACTAAACTGGAACGGATTATGGAACAAAAATGGATAGCTCTCTGGTTAAACGTAGAACCTTGGTTTGACTGGCGCAGGACCGGATATCCTAATCTTAAAGCTGGGCCGGTGGCAGAATATGGCTCTGCTCTCCCGTTGCGTTTTATGTATCCGGAACCAAATCAGGATGAAAAATACCTGGTCAATTACAATACAGCAGTTGACCGGTTGGAATCAACAATTTTTGTACCGAATGGACAGAGCAAAGACCATACCTATTCAAAAATGTGGATTTTACAAGGCACAGGAAAACCGTACTAGGGTTAACCTAAAACAACTTAATGTGAAATGAGCTTATTTGAAAGAAGACACGTTGTGGAATTGTGTGGTTGCATTCTGCAATGTGCCTTCTTAATATTTTGGCGTCGTGAATGGATATCTTTATTAACAATTACACACAGAAGAATTAAAACAGATTGAATTTAATATAACTAACGTATGAATACCAATAGAATAAAACTGGCCCTTATTATAGGAATTATCGGTTTGTTTGTCTCTTCGGCATGTGTCCGGAAACCTTCTCTCGAAAAAACCAAAGTTAAGGTATTAACTTCTGAATTTATATATAATGAAGCCCCATTTCCACAATGCCATGCTTCCACTATTGTTGAAACGGACGAAGGTTTGTTGGCTGCATGGTTTGGCGGCACACACGAAAGACACCCAGATGTTTGTATTTATACTTCGCTATATAGAGATGGAAAATGGGGCATTCCGGAACGGGTTGCCGATGGAGCTAAAAATGATACACTCGTTTTCCCGTGCTGGAACCCGGTTCTTTTCAAAAGGGACAATAATGATATTATCCTTTATTATAAGGTTGGCCCAAGCCCCCGTGAATGGTGGGGAATGTATAAAATCTCAGCTGATGAAGGGAAATCCTGGTCAGCAGCGATACAGATTCCCAACAACCTTTTTGGGCCGATAAAGAACAAACCATTAGGGCTGCCAGATGGGACGATTTTGTACCCCACAAGTTTTGAAACTCCTCAAATATGGAATATTTACGTGGAAACATCCGGACAGAATCTGACCAATTGGAGAAAAACCGAAATCAACAACAATGGTTTTAATGCCATCCAGCCTACTGTTCTTTTTTACAAAGGGGGAGTTGTTCAAATGCTTTGCCGGAGCAAAGAAAAAAGGATTGTAGAAACATGGTCGTCCGACAATGGAAAAACATGGTCCCCATTGCAGGCTACATCCATTCCGAACAACAATTCAGGCATTGACGCGGTGTCTCTGGGCAATGGTTTACAGGTACTTATTTGTAACCCGGTTGAGCAAGGACGGAATAAATTGGCTGTATTGGTTTCTTCTGACGGTAAAAACTGGAAAAAACTGATTGTTCTGGAAGACCAGCCGGAAGGGGAGTTCAGTTATCCTGCAATTATCAGGGGAAAAGATGGCAAAATTCACATTACTTACACCTATAACCGCGAAAAGATAAAATACGTCCGTTTAGAGATACTTTATGAATAATCTTTGGGATGAGTCATTAAAAGGCGGAAATTAGAAATTCAAATTTATATGCAAAATACATTAATACTACCTTTAAGGGGGATAATTCCTCCTGTTGTTACCCCTTTGCTCAATAACAATACTCTGGATGTTGAAGGACTGGAACGATTGCTCGAACATATTATATCGGGTGGTGTTCATGGTGTCTTTATTCTGGGAACAACAGGTGAATTACCCAGTTTAAGCCACAAATTGCGCTATGAGTTAATTGAAAGAACCTGCCTTCATGTTAATGACCGCGTCCCGGTTTTAGTCGGCATCTCCGATTGTGTTTTCCCTGAAAGCCTGAGCCTGGCACATAAGGCTGCTGACTGTGGTGCTGATGCGGTTGTGTTGGCCCCCCCTTATTATTTCGCACTTAGCCAGTCGGAGTTTTTGGGATACCTCGAGCGGTTAGTGCCACAAATACCTTTGCCCATTTTTCTTTACAATATACCGGTTTATACTAAGGTAAAGTTTGCTCCTGAAACAGTAAAAGCTGCTGCCGGCATTCCAGGTATAATCGGATTAAAAGACAGTTCCTCTGACCTTGTATATCTAAAACAAGTCCAATATGCTTTAAAAGACCGGCCTGACTTTACATTTATGGTGGGGCAGGAAGAATTACTGGCTGAGTTTGTACTTACCGGAGGCCATGGAGGAGTCAACGGCGGAGCCAATATGTTCCCTAAATTATATGTCAACCTATATAATGCATCTGTAGCCCGCGATCTTGATCAGGTCTTAAAACTTCTGAAAACTGTTATGCAGGTTAGTTCTTCCGTTTACCTGGCTGGGAATTCCCCTTCCAGCTATCTGAAAGGATTAAAATGTGCATTATCGTTAATGGGGATATGTAGCGGTTTTATGGCTGAACCTTATTCTGAATTTGGTATCGAAGAGCGCTGCAGTATTGAAAAATCTCTTGAAGAACTTGATTATAAAAGCCTTTTTTGAAGGTGATTTTAAGAAAGAAATAGTTAAACTAATTGACTAAAGGCAAAAAAAATGGCTACTATTGATCTTTTGGTTTTTATTGTCTACCTGGTAGGAATTATATTATTCGGAAGTTCATTTTACTGGAAAAACAAATCCTCATCTTCTTTCACCTTGGGAAATAAGAATATCCCGACCTTTGTCATTTCGTTGTCGATTTTTGCAACATTCGTCAGTAGTATCAGCTATCTGGCGATACCAGGGCAGGCATACATGTCTGACTGGAATGCATTTGCTTTTAGCTTATCTATTCCATTTGCATTAATAATAGCAGTAAAATTCTTTGTACCGCTTTACCGGTCGGTCAACAGCCCCTCAGCTTATACTTATCTTGAAAACCGCTTTGGACCATGGGCAAAAGTATATGCGTCGACCATGTATTTATTGACTCAGTTAATGAGATCTGGAACCATCCTTTTTCTCCTAGCCCTGCCTCTGAATGTTCTTTACGGATGGAATATAATTACTATTATTGTCCTTACCGGCGCGAGTGTAATGATCTATTCTATACTCGGAGGGATACAGGCTGTTATATGGACCGATGCTATCCAGGCTGTCATCTTAATCGTAGGAGCTCTAGTGTGCGCCGGCGTCATTTTATTTTCAATGCCGGAAGGAACTGGTCAGTTATTCCGGATTGCCACAGCACATAATAAATTTAGTCTGGGTAGTTTCAGAATGGATCTTTCTTCTTCCACTTTCTGGGTGGTACTGATTTACGGCTTGTTTATCAACCTTCAGAATTATGGGATTGACCAAAACTATGTCCAACGTTATATGACTGCATCTACCGAGAAAGAAGCAAAAAAATCAGCCATGCAGGGAGGATTGATATATGTTCCTGTTTCGTTACTGTTTTTATTTATCGGGACTGCGCTTTTTTCTTATTATACAGTTTTTCCTGACCAATTGACTGCCGGAGTGCAGGGTGACAGAGTCTTCCCGTATTTTATTGCACACCAGTTGCCTCCTGGTTTAACAGGGTTGCTTATCGCTTCAATTTTTGCAGCAGGAATGAGTACCATTTCAACAAGTATAAACAGTTCAGCGACAGTTATATTAACAGACTATTTTAAAAAGTCATTAAAGGGCGAAAGAGCTGAAAAAAAATCAATGAAAATTTTGTATTCTTCTTCTATTATCTTCAGTATCAGCAGCATATTGATCGCCATTGCAATGATCAATGTCCAGAGTGCACTGGAGGTTTGGTGGAAACTCGCTTCTATCTTCAGCGGAGGTATGCTGGGGTTGTTCTTGTTGGGCTTCTTTGCACCGAGAGTAAAGAATAAAGCTGCTGCTATTGGTGTTATTGCCGGGGTCCTTATCATAGGGTGGTTGAGCCTTTCCCCGATATTTTTTAACAACCCTGAAATGCAAGAATATGCCAGCCCATTCCACGGTTATTTATCAATCGTTTTTGGGACAAGTGGCATCTTTATTGTTGGTTTCCAGATAGGCTGCTTCATGAACAGAAAAATTAGGATTGTGAAAGCTTAATCATTGTTTCTGGCAGACACTTGTATCCTTTATAATGTTTGCCCTCAGCGATATTTCAGGCTGGCTATATTATTCGGAAGAGCCCCGGTACTTTCTAATCGATATCAATCTTTGAAAATTCAATGTTATTGTATTCCCGGAATCCCGGGCTTACAAGGTGGATTCGTCTTTTATGGTGAGCTGAAAGATGCAGCTAAACCGTCAATAAAATGAAATTGTTGACCATCTCTGATCTGAAGAAAATGGTTATTATTGATGTATATTCAATAGACACCTAATTATAAAAATATAATAAAAAATATTTATTATATTTAGCTAGTGTTATGTTAAGCCCAAAGAGTCAGTTATACTACTTAAATCCGGTACTGGAGAGTAAAAAGTCTTCTGTGTAGGGGGTAGGAAAAACAAATTTTTATTTGAATGACACTAGATATTTAAATTTTATTATATGGAATACATATTTGAAAAAATCTTTGTTCCAAATAAACATTCATTTATCACCCGTGAGTTGCAACTTAAGAAGAACTCGGCAAGAGTCCATTCACACAAAAACTTTGAACTGAATTTCATAATCTCAGGAACAGGGAAACGTATTGTTGGAAACAATATTTCTAGTTTCGATAAAAACGATCTTGTATTAATGGCACCTAATCTGCCCCATTGTTGGGAAATAATCGGAACTGAAGATGATATTTCCCCAAAATGTATTGTTATACACTTCTATGAAGATCTTATTACTTCTAATTTTTTTAATAATCCTGAACTTGAAAAAATTGTAGATCTTTTGAGAGAAGCAGAATTGGGTATATATTTTTATGGAGATATTATCGATGAAGTTGAAGTAATATTAAATAAACTAACCAAAATGGATGGACTTAAGAGCTACATCCAGTTGCTAAGTATTTTTGACCTTCTGATAAATTGCAATAAAAAGGAATATCTTTCACACATCACTCATGGTAATTTTGGATTTGAAAAAGATTTTAATCAAATAAATAAAGTGTACGAATATGTTTTTCAAAATCTACAGAAAGGGGTAAGACTGGAAGAAGCTGCATCAATGTTAAATATGTCTCCCGGTTCATTTTGCAGGTATTTTAAAAAGAAGACAAATATGACTTTTATTGAATATGTCTTAAACATAAGGATAGGTTATGCATCAAAGGTCATTGCAGAAACAGACAAACAAATTACAGAAATCGGTTATGAATGTGGATATACCAGCCTTGCTAATTTTAACCATTATTTCAAAAAAATCATGAGGAAAACACCTTCAGAATACCGTAAAATATTTAGAACATAACTAACATTTTATTAATGCAATACATTTTTCAGCAAACAACAGGTATTAGTTGTTCATGTTAATTCTAACTTAGTTCTCTTATGTAACTTCTTTCTCAAGCAGCTTCAAGAATCGCAATTTTCTTTTTTAGCTGATTGATCTTTTTTTCTTTATACTTTTGTTGATAGTCATCTAACGCTTTGGGATTAAAGGCTTCCTGATTAGATACCATTTTATAGTAAATAATTGCAAGTTTTCTTGCTGTAGCGACAACAGCTTTTGCATTTCCTGTTTTGCCCCTAATTCTGCGATAAAAATCAACTAAAGGACTTTTACTATTGTTTAATCCCACAGCTGCCATACGAAATGCCTGCCCCGCGTGGTGCTTCTTTTTTTGAATCCTGCTACTTATCTCCTTGCCACCAGATATTTTTGTATTTGGGGCCAAGCCTAACCAGGAAGTAAAATAATTTTCATTTTTCCATTTAGACATATCTGTTCCTACTTCCGAGAAGATGGACAACGCGCTTATTTCACTGATACCGGATACTTCTGTAACGTCCACTCCTAATACCTCATGCAGATAAGCTGACAAATTATACAAAACCCTGTTTTTATAGCTTTTTTTCCTTTTTGTTGGGGGAATATCCGTCAATAAACCTCCATTTTTTAAAGCGATTTGGCCCATTAATTGTTTCTCTATTTCATGATCACATTCTTCGATCATTTGACGGTGCATACTATATAATTTATAACACTGTCTGAGTTCAAAAAGATGTTCTGTCGTCCAATGTCCTTCTAATGATTTGATGATATCTTCCCTGCTCGCCTTTATTCTCTTATCCCTTAATTCGGCTAAGACTTCAGGATTCCGTTCACCATTCAGAATGGCTTCAATAATTAGTAACCCGGTTTTTCCGTCAATATCACTAATGATTGTATGTAATTTTATATTCATCAATTCCAACACCTTTTGCATCCGGTTTATGTATCCGGCAGATATACGGACCAAATTCTTCCTGTGCCGAACCAGGCTTCTTAATGTCCTGGTTATTTGATCCGGTTGAAAGCTTGCATGAAGCAAACCGCAACTATGTAGTTTTTGTATCCATTCCGCATCACTCTCATCGTCTTTGCGACCTGTCACATTCTTTACATGTTTGGCATTAACAAGATAAACCTCAAATCCATATTCCTGCAAAATCAAAAATAACGCAACCCAATATACCCCGGTACTTTCCATGGCTATAGTTGTTATGCCATGCTCTTTTAAAGTCCCGGCTATCAAGTGTAAATCCCTTGTGAAACATCCAAATGACCGTACTTCAACCTCTTCCGAGCTGATCGGATATGCTACCATCATTTCTGTATCTGACACATCTATACCTGCTGCTGTAGGATTGATCACTGTCAGTTGTGAGATTTTTTTCACTTCTGCTTTTTTTGTTTTACTTTTACCCATATGTTTAAATTTAAGTTTATATTATTGCTCCGTGCCTGTTGATTTTTGAGAGATTAATTCTCTTATACGGCATCCAACTGCCAATGGCAACTCATAAAACCAGCAGAACCAGACTACTTTTTGATGTCGAAGCACCATAGAAAAAACGGTTTTTTTGCACGGAGCAATTGCTTAAATTTAACGATTTTTCCCCTGTTACTCTATAGTCAACTGTACTATCTAATACTCGGGGACTACTTTGACAGATTAGAAAATCAGCCAGTTTTTACCCTTGGTTCCTAAAGGGAACTGGATGATTTTCAACTTTCCCCTTCAGGGGGTAGGGGGTAAAAAAGTTGAAAATCGTTGATGAACTTAAATCTGTCAAAGTAGTCCTTCAGCATTGAAAAATTCAGTTGTCAAGTGAAATAACAAAAATAGTTACATATGAGAATTAGGTTTAATCTGAATATGTGAGAGAATTCAATTAAAACGCACAAGTTTAAATTTTGATTTTTTAAGATTAAGTTGTGATGGGAACCTCAAACAAGGAATTAAGACGATATCGTAACTCTTTCAGTAAAGAACTTCATGAAGATATTCTTCCTTACTGGATGAAATACGGCGTTGAAAAGAACGGTCATGGATTCTATGGAGCAGTTGATCTGGACGGGAATCCAGTATTGACAGCAAACAAAACAAGTGTATTGAACGCCAGAATATTATGGACTTTTTCAGCTGCCACATTGCTTGACGGGAATGAAGAATATGCAGCTATTGCAGATAAAGCTTATAATGTAATTACAGAAGATTTTGAAGATAAGGAGTTTGGTGGTTATTTTATGGAGCTGACTTCTGACAATAAGGTTGCCAACGATATTAAACATACCTATGCCCAGGCATTTGTGATTTATTCGCTTTGCAAATATTATGAACTCCGGCCTCTTGACACAATTATGCAAAAGATCAGGGTATTTTTTAAGCTTCTGGAAGAAAAGGCTAAAGATCCTTCAAATATTGGTTATCGTGAATCGTTTACACGTGACTGGAAAATTTATAGCGAGAACCGGATGGCCGACAACAATGAGCCAAAATCGATGAATACCCATTTGCATGTACTGGAGGCCTGGGCTGCATTGTACAAAGTTTGGAAAGATCCTGTAGTCGAGTTAAGGCTGACTGAAATGCTGAATCTGTTTCTGGAAAAGATCATCCGGAATGACGGCCATTTTGGTATTTTTTTCGATGAGGTTTTTAATGAGGCAGATTCATCATCAGGGACATGTTCGTTCGGACATGAAATTGAAGGATCATGGTTATTGTGGGAAGCTGCGGGAATACTTGGGGACAAAGAAATTATTGAAAAGTTGAACCCGGTTGTTGTAAAAATGGTTGATAATATTGAACGGGTAGCTGTGGATAAAGACGGGGGACTTTTTCTCGAATCGACTCGGTTCGGGAGCCATCTTAAAACAAATAAACACTGGTGGCAGCAAGCCGAAACGCTTGTCGGATTTATGAATGCATTCGAAATGACCGGTCATGTAAAATACTGGGATACAGTAAAACTTTCGTGGAATTTTATCGATACTTATCTGATTGACCATAAAAGAGGTGAATGGTTCACCAAACTTAACCGTCTGGGAATTCCATATCTGGTCGAACCAGCCGATGATCCTTCTCCTTATTACCGCAACGACTGGAAAATTGATCCCTGGAAATGTCCGTACCACAACGGCAGGGCAATGATGGAACTTATTAAAAGAATTGATTTAATGTTATAATGCTTAATTTAGTGTGCTAAATCCGTTAACCCTTTAACCCGTTGAACCCTCGAACCCTTGAACCCTCGAACCCTCGAACCCTCGAACCCTCGAACCCTCGAACCCTCGAACCCTCGAACCCTCGAACCCTTAAACCCTTAAACCCTTAAACCTTTATGACCGGATATGAAAGGATCGTCGCCGCACTAAAAGGTGAAAAACCTGATAAAGTTCCTGTGATGCTGCATAATTTCATGATGGCAGCCATGGAGCATAATACTACGATGGAGCAGTATCGCAATAGTCCCCGCCTGATCGCTGAATGTTTCATTGATGCAATTGACAGATATAAGTATGACGGCATTCTTGTTGATATAGACACCGTTACACTTGCCGGGGCGGTGGGTGTCCCGGTTGATTTTCCGGTAACCGATCCGGCACGGACTCATAACGGGAATCTTGAAAATCTGAAAGATGCATTAAGCCTGAAGCCACCGAAGGTAGAAAATTATAAATACATACAGATCTGGCTGGAAGCAGTACGAATATTAAAAGATTATTATAAAAGCGAGATATATATCCGCGGCAACTGCGACCAGGCTCCTTTTTCTCTGGCAAGTATGATGCGCGGAGCACAGAACTGGATGATCGATTTAATGATGGGACCGGAAGAACAGATTAACATCCTTCTGGATTATTGTACCGATGCATGTTCTCAATTTGTAAAACTTATGGCTCAGACTGGATGTGATATGGTTTCCAATGGAGACAGTCCTGCCGGGCCTGAAATGATTTCGGCTGATATGTATGAAAAATTTGCCATGCCCTATGAGAAAAAGATTGTTGAGGTGGCTCACCAGGCCGGGTTGCCATACACATTGCATATTTGCGGCAATACTGATGTAATAATTGAATACATGTTATCGACCGGTGCCGATGCTCATGAACTGGATTACAAAACCGATGTTACACGAATATTAAATTGTTTTCAAAACAAAGCAACTTTCATAGGAAATATTGATCCCAGCGGTGTATTGGCGCTAGGTTCGGTAGATGATGTGCAGAAGAAAACCATGGAATTATTGTCTGTCTGGAAAAACTCAAACCGTTTTATTCTGAATGCCGGATGTGCTATTCCTCCTGACACTCCATCAGAGAACTTAAAAATGATGATAGATACAGCAAGAAAATTCAGATAAAGAAAATTGTCCTGTCAGATCTTGTTTAAAAATATTTAGAAATGAAAATAGTTTATTGCCTCGCTTTCACATTTGCAACTGTAACTTGTTTTGGTAAAACATCTTCCTCTCCAAATTATAGCGTTCCGGGATCTCTCTGGCCCGAAGGATTCGGAAACCACAGAGCCGTTCTCGAACTGTCAAAAAAAGCTGAGGCGGCAACACTTGATATCTTGTGGCGCCGACACGACAAAAATCCTGAGAATAAGAGGTTCTTAATTGTAGAGGCATCAACGGGAGATACTATCCCGAATATTTATCGTTATGAAGTAAACAATGAACGGTGTAAACTTGCCTTTGGACCGGTAAAAAATGCAGGAACATATTATTTCTACTATCTGCCTTACGAAGTTCAGCCAAATTGGGGTTTTTACGGGAAGGATTATCTGAAACCCGAAAATACACCTTCAAAGGAATGGGTAAACAAGAACCATGTCGATAATGTATTGAAATCAAAACAATTCCCTTTGGCAAAACTATCTGGCTTTCAATCCCGTTCTGCCTTTGATTCTTTCTATCCTATGGAAGTAATCCCGACTTCTTCTGAAAAAGATGCTCTTCTCACAAAATTCAACAGTGATTTTCTTATTTTTCCGGAAGACAGGGCGTATCCTATCCGCATGAAAGACGAGATACCGCTTAGGTGGGTAGAACAAGGTCCGTCACAAAAGTTTACGGGTGAAGCTTGCAAAAATGAGTATTATGCTTTTCAGCTCGGAATTTATGCATCGAAGAAAGGCCTGGAGAATGTAAAAGTTGAATTTTCAGCTCTCGAAAGCAGCAGTAATAAGATTATTTCTTCAAACCTGACCTGTTTCAATACCGGTGGAGTGGATCCTTACGGGAAGCCTTTTGAGAAAAGAGTGGATGTATCAAAAGGAGCCGTTCAGCCACTTTGGATCGGAATAGATATTCCTGAAACAATTCCTGCAGGGATTTACAAGGGAGCAATTACTGTACGTCCTGAAAATGCTGATCCGCAGACGGTGGAAATCATTATTAAGATCAGCGACAAAATTCTGACCGATCGTGGTGACAGCGAGACAAGGAAACATTCACGCCTTCGCTGGCTGAATTCTACTCTTGGTATTGACGATAAACCAACAAAACCCTACGAAGCAATTGAATTTTTAGGCAATAATACTTATCGGCTTACTGACAAAATACTGGTTATGGATCCTAATGGGATGCCGGGATCAATACAAGTATCGGGGACTGAAATTTTACAGCATCCTGTCTCATTTTTGGTAGAATCAAAATCCGGAGTTGAACAATTCTCTTTACCTGGAGAGGTGAAATTGCTTAAAAACAAGCCAGGAGCAATGAGCGGATCGTGGAAATGCCAGTCAAAAAATATTGAACTCACTGGTGCTGGTGTTATTGAATCGGATGGTTATATCAACTATAAAATTCAGGTAAAGGCTTTAAATGATGTCAGTCTGAATGATGTCAGGCTCGAATTGCCATTTGCGGAAGATATAGCACAATATATGATGGGTATGGGTCTTCCCGGGACCACTGTCCCTCAATCACATCAGGCCAAATGGAAAGGCCCTTATGATAGTTTCTGGATTGGTAATACAAAGGGCGGGTTATGGTGTGAACTAAGGGGAGGCAGTTACAATGGACCTCTGATGAACCTTTATCATCCTGATCCACCTGCTTCGTGGTTTAACAAAGACAAAGGCGGATTCAAGATTGAAAAAAGTCCGGAACAGATAAAAGCAGTTGTATACAGCGGGATGAGGGAACTGAAAGCAGGTGAAAACATTGACTTTGAATGGTCAATGCTGATTACTCCTGTAAAAAAAGTCAATTACCGGAGCCAGTTTCTCGACAGGTACTATCACAATGGAGGCAATCCTTTACCTTCCGACGCCGATCTTGCGTGTGGTGTCAGGATCGTGAACCTGCACCACGCCAATAACTATAACCCGCACATCAATTATCCTTTCATTGCAGTGGACTCAATGAAATGGTTTGTCAACCGCATGCACGAAAAAGGACAGAAGGTAAAAATATACTATACGATACGTGAACTTACCAATTATGCAACTGAGATTTGGGCGTTACGGAGTCTTGGAAATGAAATTCTTGGAGATGGGGACGGGGGTGGATACCCATGGCTGAAGGAACATTTTATTGATGGCTACATGCCACAATGGTATCAGTACTTTCCTGATAAAAGCGCTGATGCATCAATTGTCAATGCCCCTGGTGATTCAAGATGGTACAATTATTACATAGAAGGGCTGGCATGGCTGGTCAGGAATATTGATATCGACGGTTTATATCTCGATGATGTATCGTATGATAGGCGAACAGTAAAACGGATCAGGAAAGTACTGGATAACAATAAACCGGGCTGCATGATCGATCTGCATTCCAATACGGGTTTCTCAAAAGGTCCTGCAATCCAGTACGCTGAATATTTCCCGTATGTTGATAAAATATGGTTCGGTGAAAGTTTTCAATATAATAGAATGCCCCCTGAGAACTGGCTCGTTGAAGTTTCTGGCATCCCGTTCGGATTGATGGGCGACATGCTTCAGGGTGGCGGGAATCGCTGGATGGGAATGGTTTACGGAATGACAGTCCGCCATCCATGGACTACAGAAGGAATGAAATGTGACCCACGCCCCGTATGGAAGGTATGGGATGAATTTGACATAGCATCTTCATCAATGATAGGATACTGGGAAAAAGATTGCCATGTAAGGACTGATCATCCCGACATACATGCGACAGTTTATCAGAAGGAGGGGAGATCATTGATATCTGTTGCAAGCTGGGCTGAAAAACAGGTTAACTTTTCATTTCAGTTTGATTGGAAAGCTCTTGGAATCAATCCTGCAAAGACGATTTTAGTTGCTCCTGAAATTAAAGATTTTCAAAAGAAAACTACTTTCAAACCTGGTGATACAATCCCGATTGAACCAATGAGAGGATGGCTAATTTACCTGAGTGAAACAAATTTATGAAAAACCGGTTTTTCATAAGTGATTTTATGAAATTTGCCAGTTCAGTTAATTTATACGATACTGCCGCTAATGGACAATTACAAACAGTTGGTCAAATAAAAATTTGATTTAATTTTTTTTTCTTACCTTCGATATAAATTAGACTTTTATTGATATAGTCTGTACTGTTTTTTAACCATTCTTCTTCTAAGATAATATGATGTATTAGTTAACTCTAAAATCTATTTTCTACATTTATTAGAAGAGGATTTTTACATTGGTTGGTCAATTATATTATGTGACTGACGTGGCGGAAGCTTGTAAGGAGGGATTATAAATTCAAGATAAAATACTGATTTTCAGCATATGTTTCTCCCTGATTCTTTTTATTTTAAAGACAAAATGGTTATATTACTGGTGATTAGATCCATTTTAATCACATGAACAGCTCCGCCTGATCTTTTTAAAGGAGGTATTAATATCTTTTGAAGTGTCTTTACTTAACTTAAGTTATTACGTACGAATGAAAGCTATTAATAGTTCGAAAAGTATAATTACTAATGTATTAAGACTGATCAAAGTTTCTGCTTTGGTTGGTCTTTTTTTGTTTATATTTGTTAAGAAGATTATCACTGTGGAAACAGCAACTCTGGTCGTTTGTAATTTATAATATAATAATAGACGACTTAATATAATTTCTATTAAGAAAAGAAGTTATGGGTATAAATTCATAACCAGCCAGCTAATTTCAGATTAAAAAAAATCAATAACATCAGGTTGCCAGAAATAATTCCAGATAAAAAATCAAAATGAAGAAACAAGTATTAATCTTGATATTAATTCTGTCATTATTTTCAGCAATGGTGGCGGCCCAATGTCCTACTGTGGGCCCGGAAATGGCTTCAATTTGTCAGGGGGAAACATCCCTGGCTTTGGGAGGCACCCTTGGTGATGCCACAAGCGCTATCTGGTCAGATGGAGGTGCAGGTGGTACGTTTACAGACAATTACGGCGGAACTCCGGACAAAGCAACATATACAGCATCCTCCAGTTCAGGTTCTCCTGTAACTTTAACATTGACTGCCTCCGGAGGTAGCTGTGATGGAGTGCAGGTTTCCAAAGAATTGACAGTTAATCCGCAGTTACCTGCCAGCGTCACCATTGCAGCCTCACCTTCCGGTGCAATCTGTGCAGGTACATCTGTGACCTTTACTGCCACACCCACCAATGGTGGCACTCCGACATACCAATGGAAGAATAAAGGGACAAACATATCTGGAGCGACAAGCCCGACGTATACATCTGCAGCTCTTGCCAATGGAGATATTATCACGGTTGAGATGACCTCAACGGCAACATGTGCTACCGGAAGTCCTGCAACATCCAATTCAATAACAATGACAGTTAATCCTCTGTTACCTGCCAGCGTCACCATTGCAGCCTCACCTTCCGGTGCAATCTGTGCAGGTACATCTGTGACCTTTACTGCCACACCGACCAACGGTGGTACTCCGACATACCAATGGAAGAATAAAGGGACAAACATATCGGGAGCGACAAGCCCGACGTATACATCTGCAGCTCTTGCCAATGGAGATATTATCACGGTGGTGATGACCTCAACGGCGACATGTGCTACCGGAAGTCCTGCAACATCGAATGCTATCAGTATGACTGTCAATCCTCTGTTACCAGTCAGCGTCACCATTGCAGCCTCATCTTCCGGTGCGATCTGTGCAGGCACCTCAGTTACTTTCACAGCAACACCGACAAACGGAGGCACATCACCTGTCTATCAGTGGAGAGTCAATGGTTCTAATGCCGGAACAAACAGTTCAACTTATACATATGTCCCGGTTAACAGTGATATAATCACATGTATCCTGACATCAAGTGCAACTCCTTGTGCTACCGGAAGTCCTGCAACATCGAATGCTATCAGTATGACTGTCAATCCTCTGTTACCAGTTAGTGTGAGTATTTCAGCTGTTCCTTCAGGAGCAATCTGTGCAGGTACCTCAGTAACCTTTACGGCAAAACCGGTTAACGGAGGAGCTACTCCTGTTTATCAATGGAAAGTCAATGGTTCTAATGTTGGCATAAATAGTTCAACATATACTTATAATCCTTCAAACAGCGATGTGATCACATGTGTGCTGACTTCAAATGCAATATGTGCGACTGGGAATCCGGCAATATCCAATGCGATAAATATGGTTGTTAATGCGAACCTTCCGGTCAGTGTATTAATTGGTGCATCAGCCAATCCTGTTTGTGCCGGCACCCCGGTATCATTCATGGCAACACCCGCAAATGGAGGAGCATCGCCTGTTTACCAGTGGAGAGTCAATGGTTCTAATGTCGGAACAAACAGTTCAACATATTTATATAATCCGTCAAACAATGATATAGTCACATGCGTATTGACCTCAAACGCGACTCCTTGCATTACAGGAAGTCCAGCAACATCTAATGCAATCAGTATGACTGTCAATCCATTACCAGCTATTACACTTACCAGCTCAGAGCCAGATAATATTTTCTGTGAGGGGACCAGTGTTACTTTTACAGCTGGGGGCGGAACGACATATAACTTTAGAGTAGGAGGAAAAATTGTACAGACCGGGGTATCTGCAACCTACACTTCCAGTTCACTGACCAATGGGCAGGTGGTAAGTGTAAGTGTTACGAATTCAAATGGTTGTACAGCAACCTCAGCTGGTGTAACAAATTTTGTAAATCCATTGCCATTTATTATCGTAACTTCTAATCCTGTATGTTCACCTGATTTATTGACCTATTCGCTTGGTGTAACTGTAAGTTCAGGTATTGTGACAAGCACAGCTGGCACTGTAATAAATACAAGTGGACATATATGGTCTATTACAGGGATTCGTTCGGGAACAAATATTACCCTTAATGTTGTTGATGCAAAAGGATGTGAAAGTATTCTGGTTGTGAATGCTCCCGATTGCTCTTGTCCTGGCATATCAGCTCCGGTAAGCGGAGGAAACAAATCGTATTGTGAAGGAGGAACAATTCCAACAATAACGGCTGTTGTATCTACCGGCGAAACGGTAGATTGGTATAATGCTTTATCAGGTGGAACACTGCTGAAAAGCAGTAGTCTGAGTTATACCCCAACAGTTGCAGGTACCTACTATGCAATGACAAGAAACATAACATCAGGTTGTGTAAGCAGTACAAGGACACCTGTTAAAGTTACAATGAATCCGTTACCAATCGCATCTCTGGTAAGTTCTGATGCTGACAATATATTCTGTGCAGGTACGACCGTTTTGTTTACTGCAGAAGGTGGAACGAATTATAACTTCAAGATCGGAACTGTAAGTATGCAAAACAGTACATCTACTGTTTATACTACTAAGGTATTAACTAATGGTCAGATAGTAAGCGTGGTAGTTACAAATTCAGATGGATGCTCCGCTACTTCTGCTGGTATAACAAATACTGTTCTTAATGTACCGGTTCCTAACGCAGGACCGGGAGGCAATGAATGTGACCTTAATTATCAGTTCAAGGCAGTCCCAAGTGTTGGGACTGGAACCTGGACCCAGACAAGTGGACCTGGATCATCAGTTTTTTCACCTGATTCACATTCTCCTACGGCTACTGTTACGGTAACAGACTATGGATCTTATACTTTTGCCTGGACCGAAGCTAACGGTGAATGTTCCAACAGTACTGCTATTACCGTGAACTTTTATGAGCAGCCAGTGGCCAATGCCGGAACAGGAGGAAATAATTGTGGTCTGGAGTTCTATCTTAATGGCGCCCTCAACGTTGGAAAAGGGATCTGGACAAAACTAAGCGGACCCGGTATTGCATACTTTTACCCGAGTGTAGATACTTCAAATGCAAAAGTGACGGTAACTAATTATGGTATTTATAGTTTCCGCTGGACTGTAACGAATGGACCTTGTTCAAATAGCGCTGATGTGACTGTTAATTTTGTTCAGCACCCACCGGCAAATGCCGGAACAGATGGAGATGCATGTGATATGAATTTCAAATTGAATCCGGTTATAACTTCAGGTACCGGTTCCTGGGCCAAGATAAGTGGTCCGGGAAATGCAGTTTTCCTTCCTGACAAATATAAACCTGATGCCAATGTTGTGGTGGACGAGAATGGAACTTACGACTTTGCATGGACAGAAGTAAATGCTTATTGCCAGACTACAGATGTTGTAAGAGTTATCTTTCATGATAAACCATTATTATCAGCAGGAAAAGATACGATTATCTGTAAAGGAAATTCTTATCAGCTTCAGGCAACAGGAACAGGATATTTTCTGTGGAAACCATCTTCTTTATTAAACAATCCAAATTTAAAAAATCCCGTTGCTTCTCCTGAACAAACCACGACCTTCCTGGTCACTTTGACTGAGCTTCAGTATGGGTGTAAAGATTCAGATGAAGTTACTGTCGGGGTCTGGGAAAAACCGGTTATCAATGCTGGTCCTGACAAAGTATTAGAATATCTCTACGAAACAATAATAAGTGCAGACAGACTGGAAACGCATGAAACTGGAGCATGGTCAGTCATTTCAGGATCAGGTGTTTTTTCTTACCCTGATTCTACAACAACTAAAGTCAGCGGACTTTCGCTTGGTGAAAATATTCTTTTATGGAAAGTGACAAATGGTGTTTGTGATCCTGTTTCAGATCAGGTTTCTGTCACTGTGCATGATCTGCTTATTCCAACATTAATTACCCCAAATATGGATGGAATAAATGATTACCTCGTTTTAAGGGGAATTGAGACTCTGGGGAAAACAGAACTTACTGTCTTTGACCGCAGGGGAATTATGGTTTTTAAAAATATGAATTATGATAATTTATGGAATGGAGTCGACTACAATGAAAATCCGTTGCCTGATGATACTTACTTTTATGTTCTGAAAGCAAAAAATGGCAGATCTTTAAGTGGTTATATAGTAATAAGACGATAGAGTGAGGAAAATTTATAAAATATTATTTTTTCTGCTTATCCCGATTGGTGCATCCGGGCAATTAGCTCCCGTTACTAATCAATATGTTCTAAATCCGCTTTCAATCAATCCGGCTTATGCCGGAAGCAGAGGTGCTTTGAATATTGCGGCGTTATACCGGCGACAATGGGTTGGTATTACGGGGGCACCTAATACAATGACATTAGCGGCTGATGCACCCTTTTTTGATGAGAAGGTTGGATTAGGGCTTATTATCATGAATGACAAGGTTGGAGTAACTAAAGAAACGCAGA
The DNA here is from genome assembly GCA_021371855.1 of Bacteroidales bacterium. Classification (GTDB taxonomy): domain Bacteria; phylum Bacteroidota; class Bacteroidia; order Bacteroidales; family VadinHA17; genus LD21. The sequence continues at coordinate 153,476 of JAJFVL010000010.1, forward strand.
TTATTTCCAATTATGCTTACAGATTAAGTCTGAAAGAGGGTTCCCTTTCTTTTGGCCTTGGGGCAGGAATAACTACTACAAATACTGCATGGTCTGATCTGGTAGTTCTCGATAAGGGAGATGAATTGTATCTTAACAATTCTCGTCTTTTTGTTGTTCCTAATGTTAGTTTTGGGACCTGCTATTCAAACAATAATTATTATCTGGGATTCTCAATACCAAAAATATTCAGCTACAAATTTAACCTTAAAAAGAACAAATATGACCTGTTGATTAATCCTGGCCAAACTGGTTATCTGTTCACAGGTGGTTATATCTTTAGTGTTTCTCCAAAACTTAAGTTCTTCCCCTCTTCACTTCTAACTTTTACTCCGCGGGAGAAGATACTCTTTGATATCAATACCTATTTTAATTATATTGATCGGTTCTGGTTCGGAGTTTCTTATCGGAGTACCCGGTCATTTGCTGGATTATTTCAATTTCAGGTTAATAACCAGTTGAAAGTCGCATACACTTACGATTTTGATTTTAGCAAACTACGAACTTACAGCAACGGTTCACATGAAATAATGCTAAGGTATGAGTTCAGGTACAAGGTGGATGTGGTGAATCCTTTGATTTTTTAAGTGGCTGGATTGTTCCGAGTTTGGAGTACTTAGAGTTGAAAATAACAGATAATAAAGAATTTAGATCACTTAAAATGGAACTCAGACTATCGTTTTTCTTTTCCCTTATAATCTTCCTGCCAGGGATCGTCATGGGCCAACAGGAAACCTATACAATAACTCTTGCCCCTTTCAGTAGCGATGAATACAACGAATTTTCGCCTGTCTTCTATAAAAATGGAATAATTTTCTGTACTAACCGCAAGTCAAGTTACCTTTTTAATTATTCCTCCACTCAAGGAGAAAATCCGGTTAAGATCAATTTTGTTGATACGACAGGGCAGGTAACCTGGCAAAAAGCCGGATTGTTTTCCAAAAGTCTTACAACACATTTAAATGATGGACCCGTGACATTCAACGATAGTGGAGATACTATATATTATTCCAGGAACCGGCAGGTTGATGGTAACTATCAGGAGCTATCTGCAGCAAGAAATAAACTTGGAATTTTCAGCGCTGTACTGGACGGTAAAAACTGGATAAAGATCAGGGATATGAGATTCAATAATGAATGGTACAATGTTACCACACCATGGTTATCACATGATGGGAAAAGGCTTTATTTTGCCTCCGATAAGCCCGGTGGTTTTGGCGGATCTGATCTCTACTACAGCATTTGGAAAAACGGATATTGGGAAGATCCTGTGAACATGGGACCAGTGATCAATACAAGTGGTAATGAAGCATACCCTTTTATTAATTCCTTAGGAGAACTTTTCTTTGCTTCCGACGGACATCCGGGATTAGGAGGGAAGGATATTTTTTTTTCGCGGTATTCCGATAGTACATGGATTAGTCCAGTTTGTCTGGATTTCCCCATAAACTCACAGTATGATGATTTTGGAATAATAACTGATTCTCTCATGAATAAAGGTTACTTCTCTTCCAATAGAGGCAAATCAATTGACATATATCAGTTTAAAACAAATTTTCCACAGATCTTTTATGACGATATTCAGAGAGAAAATCAATATTGTTTCAGATTCATCGACAGCGATTCAATAGTTATTGATACGACGAAGCTTGAATATATCTGGGACTTTGGGGATGGAGAGAAAGCTTCAGGAGCGGAAACAAGTCATTGTTTCCCGGGTTCAGGGATTTATGATGTTGAACTTGATATTATTGATAAGGCAACAGGAAATTTGTTTTTCTCAAAATTGGCATATAATATTGATCTAAGAGATATTGAACAAGCATATATTAATTCCATGGATATTGTCGTCAGGGGTGATACAATCGATTTTGACGGACTCAAATCACATCTTCCGGGATATAAGATTTTGAATTTTTCATGGGACTTTAGTGATGGGACCAGAATGCAAGGGGGAAAAGTAAAACACTGTTTTAATAAGAAAGGAGAATTCCTGATTAAATTGGGATTGGCATTAAAGTCTGATTCAAATGGCAATATTCGTAAAACGGGTGTTTCAAAGAAAATAGTTGTTTTGGATAATAGTCAGGAAAAAGTATCTCTTCTGGCTAATAAAACTTCGTCAGACTCAATTCTCCCCGATATAAGAAAAAATGATAATGCTGTAGTAAAAATAAAATACCCTGCAGAGACAGAAATTATAAAAGAGGCAGAATTTTACGTTGAATTAATATCTTCTGAGACTAAAATTGGTATAGGCAGCATTATTTTCAGGAATGTACCAGAGAAATATACAGTCAAAGAAATCTATAATCAGAATGAAAGGATTTACAGTTATATTGTAGATCAACAGATGAATCTGATGTCTACATATATAACTTATCAGGAAATAATGGGCCTTGGTTTTAAAAATGCCCGGATAAGAATGAAGATTCTGGAGGATCCTGCTGCCATAGAGCTGAGCAGTCTCAAAAAGATTTTTGACGTTTCTACTGATAATTATTTTGATAGTCATGGCAGACTGACTTCCATCGCGTACCTCCTGCTTGATCAGATTATCAAAATAATGAACAAATATCCCGGAACTAAACTTGAAGTTGCAGTACATACTGACAACACGGGATTACCTAAAGATAATATTATCTTATCTCAAAATCATGCCCGGGTAATGACTGACTATATAATAACTAAGGGAATAGATAAAAACAGGTTGATAGGAAAAGGATTTGGCGGGTCCAGACCTATTGCACCCAATTCCCTGGAAAAGGACAGGGCACTAAACCGTCGTGTTAATTTCACCATTTTAACGGAGTGAGCAAATAAAGCACTTTAGGCATTCCCTTAATAGGGAATAAGAATAAACCAGTAATAGATTATTCCAAAAGTTTCCCGGAGTGTTTTCATCACTTTAGATATTCTTGAATGTTGGGATTTATAGTCTGGAAGGGAAATGATCCCGATGTCATATTTTTCATGAAGAATTTTGTTGTATGTCATCCAGGTTCTTTTGGCATGGGTTCCCAAAGACACAATATTGATTCCGTTCACTTCAATGTCTGATGTCTTGAGCCAATCACGGAAAGCTAAAGCACTCTTAATTGTTCTGTTCGAAGCTGCTTTTTCACCAGGGATATATACAATTAAAGAAGAATCGATACCCAGAGCGATGAGATTATTTCTGGCAATCTCGGCATAAGAATAGTATTTGTTTTTAATTCTGACATTGCCATTTAATCCGGGGATGACATATATTGAGTTATTCAGGTATGGAATTGATATTTTATGATCAAAAATAATCTCTTTAACAAACAGATTCCTGTCACCAAAATCACCTACTCTGTCATTTACAAATTGAACCGAGACAGAATCAATCCCTGACAGATGGCGATTCCATTCGACTGCATAATTTCTCTTTTTTTTGTCAGCAAAGAAGTCCCCAACTATTGAGTCGTTAATTAAAACATTGAAATGGGAACGATTCTCGCCATTTAAGGAACTACAGGCTTTTATTTCAATATTATGTTTTGTAGTTTGTAAATTATATGGAAGTTTCTTATGAGTGTAAAAAATCAGGGAACCATTTGAAAAAACATTAAAATATTCAGGAGTTGACTTAAGGCCAGTAGTAAAAATATGGTCATACCCATTTTTATTAAATTCATCAAAAGCCATATTAATAGCATAAGGAGGGAGCCACCCTTCAACCAGGAGGATATTTGCATTTGTCCTGGTTGTTTTCGAAAACTGATCTGACAGAAGATAGATTACCGGTAGAAATAAGAAACCTGATAAAAAAACAAAAAAAATGAAAATGGTTATTCTTCTTCTTCGATTTTTAAACATAACTAAGAATTTGGATTCAAAGGTAGAAAAATAAAATTTTTAAAACCCGAAGTACTTTAGACACTCTGGCTCGCTCAGGACACTTTTTAAAAATTCCAATTGTTAACTTTAATTTATAACTATTTCAGATTGTTATTGTTAATAAATCCCCGTTCCTGGTTTAATCGTGATTTCAAAGAACAATATCTGAATTAATCTGTTAGTAATGAATAGTCATTTTAATTTATTCGTATGAATAGTTTTACAAAACTTAAATGCATTATTTTAATTATGTTTAGTGTACTCTTTTTTAATCATGGTTGTATTGGTAAAAAGAAATCTCCGGAAAAAAATTCTGGTTTAAGAAAAGCCGACAGAGAACAGTTAACTTATACTCTACCTTCCCCTAAATTAAAAGGGACCATTACTGTCGAGGAAGCTTTGTCGAAAAGGAGGTCTCACAGATCATATTTAAAAACAAAAATTTCTGCAGAAGACCTGTCGCAGATACTATGGGCCGCATATGGTATTTCCAAACCATTAGATGGTTATCCTCAGACCAGAGGTGGTTTACGAACTGTTCCATCGGCCGGAGCACTATATCCATTGGAAATTTATGTACTTATCAGAAATGTAGAGGGGATTGAACCCGGAGTTTATAAATATTTTTCACAATCACATAAAATCACTTGTGTGATCACTAAGGATATGAAAGAAGAGCTTTCTTTGGCTGCGCTTAATCAGAAGATGATCCATGTTGCACCGGTTTGCCTGCTTATTAGTGCTGTATTCAGTAGGACAACACAAGGATATGGCGACAGAGGACGTGAAAGATATGTTTATATGGAAGCAGGGCATTCCGCACAGAATATTTATCTCGAAGCAGAAGCCCTGCATCTGGGGACCTGTTCAATAGGTGCGTTCAACGATGATGAGGTAAAAAAAGTCATTCAATTACCTGATGAAGAAGAACCTTTATATATCATGCCTGTTGGAAATTATTATAACAGGTCTGAATTCTGATCATTGTTCTCTTTATTTAAAATTAATCTCATTGTCCAACTGGATTCCACTTCTACATAATTTTATTCAAAGGATATTATGAAAAAGATATTTATTATTTGCTTTTCGCTGATATCTCTGCAGATCATTGCGCAAGAAGCAGTAATTCCAGAGGTTCCGGCTTATATCTGGCGGCATGGATGTGGCCCCACTTCAGAAGGAATGGTATTAGGATATTATGATCTGCATGGTTTTCCTGATCTTATTCCAGGAGATGCTTCAAGCCAGACAGATGCAGTTAATGCGGTCATAGCCTCTGATGAACATTACAATGACTACTCTCTTCCTTTAGATGATGCTAATACCGGTTTCTTTGCTGATAAATCCGAAACGGGTGGTGCACATGCTAATAATTGTATCGCCGATTATATGGGCACATCTCAAAGCATTAAAGGAAATTATTGGGGATGGAGTTTGCCTTCAGATATGAAACCTGCATGGGAAAACTATATATCAGAAAAAGCTTCGGATTATATTGGGACCTCTCAGAAATATGACTTTGACAGTTTTCCGTGGGACTCCCTGGTATCCAATGTCGATCGCAACCGCCCTATGGTATTTCTTGTTGATGCAAGTGGTGATGGGATTTATGACCATTATGTTTGTGTAATAGGGTATGGAATACAAGATGGAAAAAAATATTATAACTGTCTGGACACCTGGGATGGAAGTTATGAGCATTGGTATGAATTTAAAAAAATGGCTGCAGGAGTAGTCTTTGGTGTTTTAAGTTGCTATACTTTTGAGATTCACTTAAAATTGCCGGCTGCAGCAGGCCCAATTTCCGGACCGACAAGCGTTTGTAATGGTCAAACATCGGTAACTTACTATGTACCTGTTATTGCTGAAGCAACTTCATATATCTGGACTTTACCCGCAGGATGTACCGGAAGCAGTTCAACCCAAACCATTAATGTGGATTTTGGAACAACCGCCGTATCAGGGAACATTTCCGTAAAAGGGCATAATGTCAATGGTGACGGAGTCTCTTCATCACTGGCAGTAACTGTCAATACTGTTCCGGCAGCGGCAGGAACAATTACCGGTCTGACAACAGTCTGCCAGGGCCAGACATCGGTAACCTATACCGTCCCGGCAATTGGCAATGCAACATCATATACATGGACACTTCCTACGGGAGCATCAGGGACAAGTACAACAAACAGCATTACTGTAAATTTCGGAACTTCAGCTGTTTCGGGGAACGTAACTGTAAAAGGAACCAATTCATGTGGTAACGGTACATCTTTCTCACTGGCTGTCACAGTTAATCCATTGCCGGCAGCGGCAGGAACAATTACCGGCCTGACCACAGTCTGCCAGGGTCAGACATCGGTAACCTATACCGTCCCGGCAATTACAAATGCAACATCATATATATGGACACTTCCATCGGGGGCATCAGGGACAAGTACAACAAACAGCATTACTGTAAATTTCGGAACTTCGGCTGTTTCGGGGAATGTCACGGTAAAAGGAACCAATTCATGTGATGACGGTACATCTTCATCACTGGCTGTCACTGTTAATCCCTTGCCAGCCGCGGCAGGAACAATTACCGGCCTGACCACAGTCTGCCAGGGTCAGACTTCGGTTACCTATACTGTACCGGCAATTACAAATGCAACATCATATACTTGGACACTTCCGACCGGAGTAACAGGGACCAGTTCCACCAGGAGCATTACCGTAGATTTTAGTTCTTCATCTGTTTCGGGGAGTGTCACGGTAAAAGGGACCAATTCATGTGGTAACGGGACATCTTCATCGCTGGCTGTCACGGTTAATCCATTACCGGCAACACCAGTAATATCTTTAACTGACAATGTTTTGCACTCTAATACTGCAAATAATAATCAATGGTATAATCAAAGTGGATCGATATTGGGTGCAATAAACCAGGATTACACTCCAACAAAAAACGATAATTATTATGTTATTGTAACGGTAAATGGATGTGCTTCTGATATTTCAAACATAATAAATGTTGTGCTTACAGGAATTGAGCTAACTGGAAAAGATATGCCAGTCAAAGTATATCCAAATCCTGTTACCAATGAGTTAATTATTGAAAAAATTGGTAATACAGAAACTATTAAATTTGAAATATTAAATTCATCAGGTCAGAAAGTTTTCAGAGGTAATTTAGTAGAAAAGACTTTTGTTCAGACATCAGGCTTTTCCAGTGGGGTATACATAATAAAAATTGAGAACGGGAAAGCTTTTGACTTTAAGAAAATTATTAAAAAATAGTTCTCCTGCACAGCAGGCAGGTTAAAGATTGACATAATTCTCTTAAAGCTGACTTACAATTAGAAATTTAAAATAAATTTCGCAATACCGGGCTGAAGAAAGATGGATGAAAATGTTAAACACTTTTCCTGATTTTGAAAAAGTTTTATCTTAACCCCAAAGAAGATCGATTTCTTACGAGAAATGATTTATAGCATCAAACCTTAAATAAGAGTCTAAAAAATGAAAAAAGTTGATGTTTCTAAAATCCAAAAGCAATTCTGGATTCTTAATGAGATTTATCCAAAAAGTGGTGCCTATAATTTATTTTCAGTATTTAAATTAAACAGACCTTTAAATCCTGAATATTTACAAAAAGCTGTCAAAACTGTAATTGACAGGCATGAGCCTCTGAGAACATCTTTTAAATTTATTGATAATGAGCTCTTTCAAGTCATTAGAACTCCCGATGAAATCGACATTTCAATAACCGAGATCATTATCGGGGAAAGCTTTAATGAAGACAATATTCACCATACTATAGTTAATGAAGTCAATAAGGCATTTGATTTGGCCAAAGGACCATTATACAGATTTACTCTGTTCAATTTTGAAAACCAGATATCTGTATTGTCAATCGTGTTCCATCATATCATTATTGATGTTCGCTCTGAAGGCATTTTTGCTAAAGAATTATCTGAGGCATACAACTCTTTGGCAAAAAATGAGAAAATAAAATTAGGTGCTGTCCCATTTCAGTATTCGGACTATATAAAAGAAATCAATCCCTGGTATTCCTCAGATCAATATTTAAATAAACTAAAAGAGCTTGCCAGGGATTCTCCTGATCCTAATTCCAGTATAAAACTTCCAAATGATTATATAGAGAATGGAAAAACAGATACTGAAGGATCAGATGCTTTTTTTATGATTGACAAACAATTAGCTGATAGAGTCAGGGCTTTTTCCATCGGTAATAATATTAATCCATACAGATTCTTTTTGACTGCATATGCTATATTTCTAAAAAGACTTAGTAACCAGGATAAGATATATATAGGATTACCTTTGACTAACAGGACAAGACCTGTAAGCAAATCAACTTTTGGTTGTTTTATTAATGCCTTGCCCTTTTTGGTTGATTTCTCAACGGAAAAAAGTTCCAGGATTGTTTTGGAGGAAGTTATTGAGTCTCTTTCAAGACTTCTTGACAGACAGGAGATTCCGTTCACAGATCTGGTTAACTATAACAGAAGTGAAGGCGATGCTACCCTAAATCCATATTTTCAGACAGGTTTTGCCTTTAAACCTCCGATGCAACTTGAATTTGATAATATAATTGCAAAGCCATTAAAAATTGAAAAAAATCAGAATCAGACTGAGTTTGATTTCCTGTTAACGCTATATCCTGAAGATGAAAGATTTGTCGGATACGTTGGATACTCTAAAAGGCTTTTTAAAAGACAGACTATAGAGAGGTGGATAAGTATCTTTAAAAAAATAGTTGTTCAATTAATCGAATCTCCTGAATTATCTGTAAGTAAGATTAGTATCCTTACAGATGAAGATAATGAGAACCTGCGAAAATTCAATAATACAGAAGTATCCATTCCTGAATGTCTTGTACATAATTATTTAGAGAATCAGGCAGGGTTGACCCCATCAAAAACGGCAGTTATAGCAGGGGGAAGAAATCTTACTTACAGGGAACTGGATAATCAATCTAATCAGCTCGCAAATTATTTGCTGAGTATGGGGGTGACCCCCGGCGATATTGTTGGCCTTTGTATCGAGCGATCTGTTGATATGATGGTTTCAGTTTTAGGTATATTAAAAGCGGGATGTTGTTATCTTCCTATGGATCCGTCATTTCCTGATGACAGGATCAAATATATGTATGAAGATTCAGGGGCCAAAGTACTCATTTCGCAAAGCTCACTGAAAAAGAAATTCAGTCAATTCCCCAACATTACAATCGTTTTGACTGATACTGATCAGGACAAGATAAGCAAAAGCAATACAGTTAAGCCGGAACTTAATATTAGTTTTCAATCACTGGCTTATATTATATATACGTCAGGATCAACAGGCAAACCAAAAGGAGTCAAAGTTCCTCATAAAGGAGTCGTAAACTTAATAGAGAGTATGTCAAAAGTTCCGGGTATAAAAGAGGATGACATACTTCTTGCCGTTGTCACTTTATCATTTGATATGTCAGTTTTTGAGCTCTTTATACCATTGTCTAGAGGAGCCACAGTTGTTATAGCAAGTTCGCAGGACACTACAGATGGTCAGGCTTTAGCTAATCTGATTGAAAAGTATAATATAACAATGCTTCAGGCAACTCCTTCACTATGGAATATCCTTCTTGGCAGCGGATGGAAAGGGAAGAATGATCTTCGGGCATTTTGCGGTGGAGAGGCATTGGCTAAAAACATGGTGCGTCAGATTCTTCCAAAAGTCAGGGAATTCTGGAATTGTTATGGTCCTACAGAGACAACGGTTTATGCTACATGTATTCAGATTACAGATCCGGATGCACCTATCATTATAGGAAAGCCACTTGATAATACAAGTATCCATATACTTGACAAAAACAATAATCAACTTCCAATAGGAGTGATCGGGGAGGTCTGTATCGGAGGTCTTGGAGTGACAAAAGGATATAATAACAAGCCGGAATTGACAGAAGAGAAGTTCATTCCATTCGATGATGGTCAGATCATATATAAAACGGGTGACCTGGGCAGATTTCTTGCTGATGGGAATATTGAACTTTTCGGGAGGATCGATAATCAGATCAAGCTGAGAGGATACAGGATTGAGCCGGGTGAAATTGAAAGTTTGCTATCGCAGGTACCCGGTGTAAAAGAGGCTGTGGTCAGGATTCACAAATTTGAAGATAATGATGAACGTTTAGTTGCATATCTAAATGTAGGTACTGAATTTAAATTGGCCAGCGAAGAGATAAAAGGATCCTTATCACAGCATTTGCCCGGGTATATGATACCATCTTTCTTCCAGACCTTAGATGGTTTCCCAAGACTTCCAAACGGGAAGATAAACAAGAATGCTCTTATTCTCGAGATTGATGAATCGTTTAAAGAAAAAGAGATAGATTTTGATTCCCTAACGGAAACACATAAAAAATTATACAATATCTGGGAGAATGTTCTGAAAATAAAAAACATGTCTCCTTCCGGAAGTTTCTTTGATATTGGAGGTAATTCTTTATTAGCTATCAGGATACTCAATAAAATCAAAGAAGAACTGGGTTTTACAATGTCTTTTAAGGATTTTATTGCACATCCCACAATTATTCAGTCAGGTAGTTACATAGATAGTCAATCTGAAACTGCAGATAAAGCCATCGAACTTATCCATCTGAAAGAAAACTCAAATCTTCCTCTGTCATTCAATCAGAAAAGATTATGGCTGATTTCTAAATTACAGCCCGATATAGCATCATACATTATTCCATATAATTTTAAATTTACCGGTTCACTTAACCGTGAGATATTTCAGAAGAGTATTGAAATGTTATTTCAGCGGCATTGCATTATATTTTCTGTAGTCAGGGAGGTTAATGGCGAACCATATTGTGACATATTGCCTTCGAAAGTTGACATTTCATTTTTTGATTATTCAGGGCTGTCTGAAAGTGAAAAGTCAAGGAAGGTCATTGATATATTTAATGCAGATTCCAGAAAGATCTTCGATCTGGAGAATGGTCCTTTATACCGTTTGTATCTTATAAAGACCCGTACGAATGAATATTATTTCCGTATCAGCATTCATCATATCATTTTTGATGGTTGGTCCTGGTCAGTCCTGGCAAAAGATTTCAATAGGATTTACAACAGTTTGCTTAAAGGGAAAGAGGTTGTCCTTGAGGAGATTGAGTTTCAGCAATATGATTATGCACAATGGGAAAAAAGTTCTGCAGGTTCAAAACATGAGGCTGAATCAGTTGAATTTTGGAAAAAGAATCTCGAGGGAGCTTCCCCTATTCTGAACTTCCCGTATGATTTTCAGCGGAAAGATGAACCATCGGGCAGAAGCAGAGGTGAGACCATTAAGCTTTCAAAGAAATTGTCGGAAAAACTCAGAAGTATCAGTAAATCTGAGAATTCTTCGCTGTTTACAACAATGTTAAGTGCTTTTGGCATTCAGATGCAGGAGTATTCAGGAGAAGATGACATTAATGTTGGATTACCAGTCGCTTACCGTCCACATTCAAAGCTTGAGAATATATTCGGGATGTTTGTCAATACAGTGGTGGTACGACTCAGAAGTTCAAAAAGGAATACATTCAGAGATATAATTCACAATACCAATGAGGCAGCCCTTAATGCAATTGCCCATCAGGATCTGCCCTTTGAGAAAGTAGTGGAGATTGTAAATCCTGATCGTTCATCCAACGCAAATCCTTTGTTTCAGGTTGCTTTTGTGTGGCAGAATAACCTTGATGAACCTATTCAAATGGATGGGATCAGGAGTGAAAAGATAACAGCAAAAGAACGGACTTCAATCTTTGATATTACTATGTCATTATGGGAAAGAGACGGCCGGATTGAAGGTGAGCTAGAATGCAACCTGGATATTTTTAAAAGTGATACTATAATCAGTTTAAGAAATAACTTCATATATTTATTGCAGACCCTTGTTGAAAATCCTGATCTGCCCATATCTGATATTAATATCGTTTCTGATAGAAATAAGAAACTTCTTGAAAAATTTAACCAAACAGATGTATTAGTTCCTGACATTCTTGTACAGAATTTCTTTGAAATACACAGGAATCAAAATCCATTAAAAACTGCTGTTATTTCTGGGAACAAAAGTCTGAATTTTATGGAACTCGACAGCCAGGCAAATCAACTTGCAGGTCACCTGATCTCTTTGGGTGTAACACCGGGAGATGTAATAGGAGTCTGTATGGAAAGATCCATAGAAATGATAATATCTCTTTTTGGAGCTCTTAAGGCAGGCGCATGCTATCTCCCTATTGATTCAGAGTTGCCTGATGACAGGATTAAATTTATGTATGAAGATTCAGGAGCAAAAGTACTGATTTCGAAGAATAGTTTGCACGAGAAGTTTTACAATTTCACCGGCACCCAAATTCTGTTACTAGATAAAGATAATGAAAAGTTAGCAGAATATTCTTCTGAGAAACCGGCTCTGAATATAGACTCTAACTCTCTAGCATATATAATTTACACTTCAGGATCAACAGGGAAACCGAAAGGAGTGAAAGTACATCATCATGCTGTGGTAAACTGGATCCAAAGTATGTCAAAGGCGCTGGTTGTAACTGAGATTGACAATGCTCTTGCAGTCGCAACTCCTTCATTCGATATGTCTCTTTCTGAAATTTTCCTTGCTTTATCAAATGGAGCTACATTGATTTTCCCGAATCTTCAGGAGGTTAAAGATGCGATAACTTTAATAAATCTGATTGATAAATATGATATTACATTGCTTCAGGCAACACCTTCGCTTTGGAATATTCTTCTTGACAATGGGTGGAAGGGTAAAGACAATCTCAAAGGTATATGTGGGGGTGAAGCATTAACGCCAAAGCTTGTACGGCAGATACTTCCTAAAATTAAAGAATTACATAATTATTATGGTCCCACTGAAACCACAATGTGTTCAACAGGGTCTCGGATAACAGATCCTGATAGTAAAATTCATATAGGAAAACCTATTGACAATACCAAAATCTATATTCTGAATGAATTTAACTATACTATTCCAGTTGGGGTCTTTGGAGAAGTGGCAATAGGTGGCATGGGTGTTTCCAAAGGTTATATTAACCGGCCGGAGTTAACAGCTGAGAAGTTCATTCCATTTAAAGATGGTCAGATCATTTATAAAACTGGTGATCTCGGCAGGTTTCTTGTTGATGGGAACATTGAGCTCTTGGGAAGGATTGATAATCAGATCAAATTAAGAGGATTCAGGATTGAACTGGGTGAAATAGAAAGCCTGTTATCACAATTAACTGGTGTTAAAGAAGCCGTGGTCAAGGTTCACAAGTTTGAAGATAATGATGAACGTTTAGTTGCATTTCTAAATGTAGATACTGAATTTAAACTGACAAAAGAGGAGATTACAAGATCTCTATCACGGAATCTTCCGGTATATATGATGCCATCTTTCTTCCAGACATCAGATGGTTTTCCAAGGCTTCCAAACGGGAAGATAAACAGGAAGGCTCTTATTCTTGAAACAGATGTGTTGGATAGAAACCAAGAAATAGATTTTGAGTCACTCTCTGAGACACAGAAAAAATTATTCAATATCTGGGAGAATATTCTGAAAACAAAAAACATAACTCCTTCCGGTAATTTCTTCGATATAGGAGGTAATTCACTATTAGCTATCAGGATACTTAATAAAATCAAGGAGAAACTTGGTTTTACAATGTCTTTTAAGACTTTTATAGGTTGTCCCACAATTATTCAATCGGGTGATTATATTGATAGTCAATCTCAAACTGCAGAAAAAGAAATTGAGCTTATTCATCTGTCAGGAACCACAAATCTTCCTCTGTCGTTAAATCAGAAAAGGTTATGGCTGATTTCGAAATTGCAGCCCGATATACCTTCTTACATTATTCCTAATACTTATAAATTTTCCGGTACACTTAACCGTGAGATATTTCAAAAGAGTTTGGATATTATATTCCAGCGTCATTTTATTGTATTTTCTGTTATAAAGGAGTCGGACGGCGAGCCATATTGTGATATTATACCGTCTGAGATAAATATTTCATATATTGATTATTCGGGATTGCCTGAAAATGAAAAATCAGAGAAGGTTAATGATCTGATAAATGCAGATTCAAGGAAGGTTTTCGATTTACAGAATGGTCCCTTATTCCGGTTGTTTCTTATAAAGACCAGAAATGATGAATATTATTTCCGGATCAGTATTCATCATATTGTTTTTGATGGCTGGTCATGGTCTGTTTTTGTTAAAGACCTTAATCAGATTTATAATAGTCTTCTGAATGGGAAAGAGGTTGCCCTTGGGGAACTGGAGTTTCAGCAATATGACTATGCTCAATGGGAAAAAGATTCTGTTGGCTCAAAGCATGAGGTTGAATCAGTTGAATTCTGGAAAGAGAATTTAAATGGTGCATCCTCTATACTGAATTTTCCATATGATTTTCAGCGTACAGAGGAACCATCAGGCAGAGGTGGATTGGAAGCCTTCTTTATCCCGGAGGAGCTGTCGGATAAACTCAGAAACATAAGTAAAAAGGAGAATTCGTCGCTTTTTGCTACATTGTTTAGTGTCTTTGGAATACAGATGCAGAAATATTCAGGTGAAGATGACATCAATATCGGTTTACCTGTAGCTTACCGTCCACATTCAAAGCTTGAGAACATATTCGGGATGTTTGTCAATACTGTTGTGGTACGTCTGAAAAATGAAACCGGATCTACATTTAAAGATACAATTCACCGGACCAGTGAGGCAGCGCTGAATGCTATCGCACATCGGGAACTTCCATTTGATAAAATAGTTGAGATTGTAAACCCTGAACGTAATTCCAATGTAAATCCCTTGTTTCAGGTTGCTTTTGCATGGCAGGATAATTTAGATGAACCCATAAAAATGGATGGTATCATAAGTGAAAAGATCCCTGTAACAAACAGAACTTCAACTTTTGATATTACCCTGTCATTATGGGAAAATGGAAAACGGATTGAGGGTGAGATTGAATACAATCTGGATATCCTTAAAAAGGAAACGATACTCCATTTGAGAGACAGCTTTATCTATCTGCTGCAATCTTTGATTGAAAATCCTGAATCATCCATCGAATCACTGTCTATAATATCTGAGAATGAAAAGAAAATAATTGATGGATTCAATGATACTTCTACAAACTATCCGAAAGATAAAACCATTGCAGAGTTATTTGAAGAGCTGGCCAATCTTTATCCTAACAAAACAGCAATAGTTTTTAAAGAAAACTCTCTTACTTATAGCCAGTTAAATGAAAAATCAAATCAATTAGCTCGTGTATTGAGAAATTCCGGTGTTATTGCCAATGATCCGGTCTGTATATTAGTAGACAGGTCAATTGATATGATTGTTGGGATATTCGGAATTCTTAAAGCAGGAGGCGCTTATGTACCGTTGGATCCTGAATATCCTGAATTCAGAAAAAACTTTATTATCAGTGATTCCGGATGCAAAATTCTTGTAACCCAAAATAAATATATTACAGATACTGCTGAAGGAATTATAAAGTTAAGTCTGGATTCTCCGGATACCTATCATACTGATAAGTCAAATCTTGAAGGAATAAATGTTCCGTCGGACCTGGCTTATATTATTTATACGTCGGGCACTACTGGTGTTCCTAAGGGGACACTCATCCCTCAGCGCGGTGTGGTAAGACTGGTACGCAATACCAACTATGTTGATTTTACGTCTGAAGACAGAGTCCTTCAATCCACTTCCATTGTCTTTGATGCCTCAACAGTAGGAATTTTTGGTGCACTGTTAAATGGTGCCACGTTGTATCTTATAGATAAAGAGACTGTTCTCGATCCAAATCTATTGGGTTATGCATTGGCAAAGGACAATATTACCATGACAGATTTTCCTACAGCACTATTCACCCAGATAGCAGAAGTACGTTCAGATATATTTAATAAATTAAAAACCCTTCTTATAGGTGGAGATTCATTGTCTGCCCCTCACATAAATAAAGTGAGGAAAAACAACCCACAACTTGCTGTAATTAATGAATACGGGCCTACTGAAAACTCATGTAACTCTACTGCATATAAGGTAGACAGAGATTTTGATTATAATATTCCTATTGGTAAACCTATCAGTAACTCAACGGCTTATATATTTGATAAAAACATGAATTATCAGCCTATTGGCATAATAGGCGAGCTCTATGTTGGTGGAGACGGGCTTTCCAGAGGATATTTGAACCGGGACGACCTGAACAGAAAAAGTTTTATAGATCATCCGTATTTCCCCGGGAAGAGACTTTACAAAACAGGCGATCTTGCCAGGTGGCTCCCGGACGGGAATATTGAATTTCATGGCCGGATAGATAATCAAATAAAGATCAGGGGGTTTAGAGTTGAATTAGGAGAGATTGAGTTTGTACTGTCAGAAATAGAAGGAGTTGTTGAAACAGTAATAAAACCTATAAAAATCGGAGATGGCGATTATAAGCTGATTGCCTTTTTGAATGTAGTGGAAACATTCGGAATGGATTCAAAAGATATTAATAATCTGGTTAAAGAAAAACTGCCTTCTTATATGTTGCCATCAGCATATAAACTCATGCATGGATTTCCCCTGACCATAAATGGGAAAATTGACAGGAAGGCCCTTGTTTTTGATTTATCTGAATTGGAAAATAAGGATAGAAAAGAAACCGGTGACCTTACGCAAACTGAAAAAGTTTTAATTGATATATGGGGGGATGTCTTAAAAACAAAGGATATAATATCGACGGATAATTTCTTTGATATAGGAGGTAATTCATTGATGGTTCTCAGATTGGTTAATAAAATCAAAGAAAAGCTGGGGGTAACAATGTCTTTAAAAGCTTTTATGAACCATCCTACAATTATTCAGTCAGCAAATTATATAGATAGTCAAACGCAAACTAAAGAAAAAGATATAGAGCTTGTCCACGCTACTGAAATGACAAATCTGCCACTGACGTTCAATCAGAAAAGATTATGGTTGATTTCGAAATTGCGACCTGATATACCTTCATATATTGTTCCATTCACTTTTAAACTAACTGGCCCTCTTAACTGTGAAATATTTAAGAAGAGTATTGATATTTTATTCCGGCGGCATCATATAGTTTTTTCAGTAATAAAGGAGGATAATGGCGAACCATATTGTGATATAGTACCTTCCAAAGTTGACATCTCATTTATCGATTATTCCGGTCTGACTGAAGTTGAAAGATCAGAGAAGGTTTTTGATTTAATAAATGCAGATTCACGAAAGGTTTTCGATTTACAGAAAGGTCCCTTATATAGGTTGTACCTTATTAAGACCGGAAATGAAGAGTATTATTTTCGCATGAGTATTCATCATATAGTTTTTGATGGCTGGTCATGGTCCGTACTGGCTAAGGATCTGAATAATATATACAACAGTCTGTTGAAGGGTAAAGAGGCTGACCTTGAAGAACTGGAGTTTCAGCAATATGACTATGCACGATGGGAAAAAAGTTCTGTGGGCTCCAGACATGAGGCTGAATCAGTTGAATTCTGGAAAGAGAATTTAGATGGAGCTTCCACTATACTGAACTTTCCATATGATTTTAAGCGGACAAAGGAACCATCAGGTAAAGGTAAATATGAAACTTTTCAGATTTCACAAGATCTTTCGGAGAAACTCAGAAAAATCAGTAAAGCTGAAGATTCTTCACTGTTTGTCACAATGTTAAGTGCTTTTGGTATTCAGATGCAAAAGTATTCAGGTGAAGATGACATAAATATTGGTTTACCCGTAGCTTACCGGCCGCATTCAAGGTTTGAAAATATAATTGGCATGTTTGTCAATACGGTGGTTGTGCGTCTCAGGTATGAAAATGAATTAACATTCAGGGATATAATCCATATGACCAAAGAAGCAGCACTGAATGCAATTGCCCATCAGGATCTTCCTTTTGAGAAAGTAGTAGAGATTGTAAACCCCGGACGTTCGTCCCATACTAATCCATTATTTCAGGTTGGTTTTACATGGCAGAATAACCTGGATGAACCTTTAAACCTGGATAGGATAAAAAGTGAAAAGGTTACAGGGAATGAAAGGAGTGCAATATTTGACATTACAATGGCCCTTTGGGAAAATGAAAACCGGGTTGAAGGTGAGATAGAATTTAATGTTGATATTCTCAGAAGCGATACAATAGTCCGGTTAAGAGATAATTTTGTCCAGTTGCTGCACTCCGTAATTGAAAATCCTGACCAGGCAATTTCTGAAATCGCATTAATATCAGAAAGCGATATGAATAAGTTGTCTGAATTTAATAATACCGATGCTTCCTATGAACATAACCTCTTTATTCACCGGAAATTTGAACTGCAGGTAAAGGAAAATCCTGATTTACCGGCGTTATTGGGAAATAATCAGACAATAAGTTACAAAGAGTTAAATGATCATGCAAACAGGTTGGCAAATTACCTGATTACAAGAGGAGTTCAAATTGAGGATAAAGTAGGTATATGCATTGACCGTTCTATGGAAATGATGATATCTATTTTTGGTGTCCTTAAAGCAGGTGCAGCATATCTCCCTCTTAGTCCTGAAAACCCTACAGAACGACTTAAGAGCATTATACTTGATGCAAATCCAAAACTAATCCTTTCCAGCAAAATTGCTTCCACAAATATCCCGGAAGGAACCCCCGTGGTGTTTATTGATGATATTATCAGTGAACCATTATCTGAAAATTCATCCAATCCGGATGTTAAAATGACTTCAAAAAATCTGGCATATGTGCTATACACATCGGGATCAACCGGAACACCAAAGGGAGTGATGATTGAGCACCATTCGGTTCTTAACCGCCTGGGATGGATGCAGAAAGCTTTTCCGATTGACAGAAATGATACTTTGTTACAAAAAACTCCAATAACATTTGATGTTTCCGTATGGGAATTGTTCTGGTGGTTTTTCAATGGCGCAAAACTTGTCATGCTGCCCAAAGGTGGAGAAAAAGATCCTGAGGCTTTGGTGCAGTATATTGATAATTACAATGTTACAACAATTCATTTTGTTCCCTCAATGTTTGCGACTTTTTATGAAACAATTATAACAAGGAAATTACTTGATAAACTGGGGAGCCTAAACAGGATTTTTTTGAGCGGTGAAGCTCTTCCATTAAAATTGGTAAAGGAATTTAATGAAATGAGGAAGTTCTATTCCCTTCCTGATTTAATTAATCTTTACGGTCCAACGGAAGCTACAGTAGATGTATCTTATTATAACTGTCCGCGAAATGGAATAGAAAATGTCTATATAGGCAAACCAATCGATAATACTAAACTCTTTGTTGTAAACAGGAAGAACATTTTGCAGCCAATAGGTGTGCCAGGAGAGCTCCTGATAGCTGGTGTTAACCTTGCAAGGGGGTATTTAAACCGTCCTGATCTTACAAGCGAAAAATTCTTTGATTTCAAGATATCAAATAATCAAAGTATCAGGGCTTATCATACGGGAGACCTTGTGAAGTTAACTCCGGAAGGAGAAATAGATTATCTGGGAAGAATTGATAATCAGGTTAAAATCCGTGGATTCAGAATAGAACTTGGTGATATTGAAGCCAAAATTCTTGAGCATCCGATGGTTACACACTGTGCAGTTATTGTAACAGAAAAGGGGGAGCATAAATATCTGGTTGCATATGTTTGTTTAAAACCCGGAAATGAAATTGATGCTGACAAACTCCGTAACTATTTGTCCGGAAAATTGCCTGATTATATGGTGCCTCCTTATATATTATTTCTGGAGACCCTTCCATTAACAAGCAGTGGAAAACTTAACAGAAAAAGTCTGCCTGCACCCGACCGGGTAATAGAGAAAGATGCATTAATCACACCTTCAAATAAAAATGAAAAATTATTACTTGATATTTGGAGTAATCTTTTGAAAACAGAAAATATCAGTATTACCGATAATTTCTTTGATATTGGAGGGAATTCATTGTTGGCAATTAATCTTGCTAACTTAATTTCCAGGGAATTCAGTATTACTTTAAAAGCGCTGATGATCTTTGAATTCCCAAGTATTAAAGCTCAGAGTGAATATTTATCCGGTACGACAGGAGATAAGTTCTCCTTAAAAAACATTGAAATTGACGAAAAGACTAAGAATAAAAAGAATGTTAGTTTTAAAAGGGTTAGGTAATAAAATATTTTTGTCACGTGATACTTGAAATTTACTGTCACTATGAATACAAATAATAATAAGATAGCTGTTATTGGCATGGCTTGTAGGTTTCCGGGTGCCAGTAACATTGAAGAATATTGGAATAATCTAATATTGGGGAAGGAGACCTTAACTCATTTCACAGACGAAGAACTTGCAAATTCCGAACCTGATTTTGAGAACATTAAGGATAATCCTGATTATGTCAAAGTGCGTGGCGTTTTGAATAACATAGATAAATTTGATGCAAGCTTTTTTGGAATGACTCCAAAAGAAGCTGCAATGACTGATCCCCAACAGAGAATATGGCTGGAGACTGCATGGGAAGCACTTGAAGATGCCGGTTGTGATCCGATTAATTATCATGGGGCAATTGGTCTCTTCGCCGGTGGAACAATGAGCTCATACCTTATCAATAATATTCTGAGTGATCCTAAGAAATATCAAGACATTATGAGAACAGGGTCCACAGACCTGACTCAGATAATGATTGGCAATGACATATCATATATGCCTACTAAGACTGCTTATAATTTTAATCTCAGGGGACCCGCTGTTTTTGTTCAGACAGCTTGTTCCACTTCTCTCGTGGCAATTACACAGGCATGTCAGAGTCTTTATAGCTTCGAATCCGATATGTGTCTGGCCGGAGGAGTATGTATCTATGTTCCACAGGAAAAGGGATATATTTATCAGGAGGGAGCAATTCCTTCACCCGATGGGAAATGCCGCCCGTTCGATGCACAGGCAAAGGGTACTGTTGGCGGCAATGGTGTGGGAGTTGTAATATTGAAAAGGTATGATGATGCAATCAGGGACAATGATACTATTTATGCTCTGGTCAGTGGTTGGGCACTCAATAATGATGGCAGCAACAAAGTGAGTTTTATGGCACCAAGTGTCGAAGGACAGGCAGAAGTTATTATGATGGCTCAATCCTTTGCTGAAGTGACACCTGAAGAGATATGCTATGTTGAGGCACACGGGACCGCCACCAAACTTGGCGATCCGATTGAAATGGCTGCACTTACCAAAGCTTTTTCAGCCAAAACAAAAATGAAACAATTCTGCGGTATCGGATCTGTCAAGAGTAATATAGGACATACCGACTCAGCTGCCGGTGTAGCTTCGTTTATTAAAATCTGCCTTGCTGCATATTATAAAAAGATTCCGGCAAGTTTGCATTACACTGAACCAAATCCTAATATTGACTTTGAGAATTCGCCATTTTATGTACAAAAAGAACTAAAAGAGTGGACTGACAAGCGACCTCTGATAATGGGAGTGAGCTCTTTTGGAATAGGTGGCACCAATGCTCACGTAATTGTTGAACAACCCCCTTTACGGGAAAAAGTATCCGGTTCAACAGCAGAATGGCCGGAATTAATTGTTTTATCAGCAAAATCGGAATACTCCCTGGACAAAAGAAAACAAGACCTGGTTGAATTTTTAAGGACAAAACCTGATTTAAATATTCATGATGTTGCTTATACTCTGGGAACAGGACGGAACCATATGCTATACAGGAGTTCTATTGTTGCATCCGGCATTGAAGAAATAATCTCTGACAAACAAACTTGTATTGATGGTAAAAAGGACAAGCTTGTTTCAAAAATTGCTTTTATGTTTCCCGGACAGGGGGCTCAATATGTGGGTATGGGTAGTGATTTGTATAAAACAAATGAAAACTTCAGAAAAATACTGGATGAATGTTTCAGGATTGTCAAAGATGAAACAGATGAAGATCTAAAGACAATACTCTTTAGTAGCATAAATAAAGAGGACGCCGATCGGAAATTAGCTGGTACTGAGATGACCCAACCAGCACTTTTCATTATCGAATATGCATTGGTTAAAGTGTTGGAGCAGATGGATATCAAACCAGATTATCTGATCGGACATAGTATTGGTGAATATGTTGCAGCATGTGTGGCAGGCGTATTTGACATGAAAACTGCATTGAAGATTGTAATAAAAAGAGGTCAGTTGATGGGAAAGATGCCAAATGGGAGTATGATGGCAGTAAGAACAACAATTGATAAGCTTCAAAGCATTTCAGATTCATATTTTGAAATTGCTGCTGATAATGCATCTGAGTCCTGTACAATATCTTTTAAAACCAATGATAATGAAAAGGTTAAAGAATTGTTAGATAAAAATGGAATTCAGTATATTCCACTGAATACATCTCATGCCTTTCATTCCGCTGCGTTTGATCCTATCTTGTCAGAATTTGCCGGGTATGTAAATCAATTCAACCTGAAAACTCCCGAATTATCTTTCATCTCCTGTTTAACCGGTGATTTTATTACTTCAGAACAGGCGACTTCAGGGACATACTGGGCTAAGCAGTTAAGAAATACCGTTCATTTTCGACAGGGTGTTTCAAAGATTGCTGAAAACGGTGGCACAGTATTTCTTGAGGTGGGTCCCAATACTCACTTAAGCTCATTAATAAGACAATCAAAAGATATCACCAATAAAAAATTAATAATCAGCACATTAGGAAAGTCTGACAATATTGATGAACGGTACAAGTTTATATCGGCATTAGGTAACCTGTATAATGTTGGGATAAATATTAATTTTTCGGTTCTGACGGAAAGCAGTAAACCCAGGAAGGTTCATTTACCTTCATATCCGTTTGAAAGAAAGCGTCATTGGATAGAATACAAATTGTCACATATCATTGAAGACAGGAATACTTTAGTACAAAAAAGCAGTAACGACACTGTTCCGATAGTCAGTGATTCATCATCTGAGGAGACTATTAAAACAGCAGGTGTTTCAGATAAAACTGCTGAAAAGATTACCAATATCTGGGAATCATTAATAGGCAGTGATGAAATAGGACCGGATGATGATTTCTATGAAATTGGAGGTCACTCTCTTTTGGCTTTGCAAATAATAACAAGAATAAAAGAAGAGTTAGGTTTTAAGATCAGC
>JAJFVL010000016.1 GCA_021371855.1 Bacteroidales bacterium
GCTGAGAATCAAACGATGACCGGCATTAATGGAGGTATGCAGGTTACTACCGGCTTTGGACACGGTACTGTACTGTCGGTGGCAGATAAGGTAATTGATGCCGTAAAAGCCGGAGCAATCAAGCACTTCTTCCTGGTAGGCGGCTGTGACGGCGCCAAGCCGGGACGCAATTACTATACCGAATTTGTCAAACAAGCGCCTCAGGACAGCGTAATTCTTACTTTAGCCTGCGGTAAATATCGCTTTAACGATTTGGACTTGGGTGAAATTGGCGGACTGCCCCGCATCATGGATATGGGCCAGTGCAATGATGCTTACAGCGCTATTCGTGTAGCTGTGGCTTTAGCGGAAGCTTTCGACTGCGGCGTTAACGATCTGCCATTAACATTGGTTCTCTCCTGGTATGAACAGAAGGCAGTCAGTATCTTACTGACATTGCTGTATCTGGGCATTAAAAATATCTACATTGGGCCTTCACTGCCGGCCTTTATTTCTCCTAACGTACTGAATTATTTAGTGGAAAACTTTAACCTTACTCCGATTTCCACTCCCGAGGAAGACCTCAAGAAAATTCTCGGATAAGCTGTCATTTATTTAAAGATGCAGGGAAATCTGATAAACAGAGAAAAAAATCAGGGGGTGAACTTAATGAAAGTAATAAAGGTTAATGAATTGCCCTATATGCAGACTGGTTGGGGTGTAAAAGGCAGACCTGTCATAGATATGCCGGAAATAGGTATTATCAATTTGGTTCTGGAACCGGGAGAACAGGTTCCTTCCCATAAAACACCCGTAGATGTACTTTTTCAGGTAATAGATGGAAAGGGTACTGTAACCATCGGCGAAGAGAGCCAGGTCGTTGAAGCAAGTGATATTATAGTGAGCCCGGCCCAAATCCCGCATGCGCTGGAAGCCAACCAGGGATGCCTGTTCTCTGTATATGTAATGAAAGTACCCAACATGAAAAAAAGTGCTATTAAAGAATAAGAGGAACGCCTATTGTTCAAAAACAAGGAGCTGTCTCAAAATTTAGAGACAGCTCCTTTTCTTTTGAAGCCGTCAATAATCTTAATGCCGCTCAATATTTTTTATGATAAATAAACACCAGGAAGAAATATACAATAGGCATAAAAAACAGTGTAATAATCAAAAATTGTTGAAGGGATATGCTTAGTGAATAACTTAATATGACTGCTATGAAAATATACCAATAGGAAACCCAAAATGCACTTTGCCCTGCTTTTGTATTAACAAATATATTTCTCTCCTCATTTTGAAGCTCCAGGTTCTTCCTTAATTCAGGTTTATTCTTGGCATATTTATATACAAACATTGTACCTATTCCTGCTGCTAGAAACCCTATTGTCAAACCAAGCATAAGCTCTTTTTGATATCTAAATAAAAACCCTGCTATTCCGGCCATAATACCTATCAAAATAAATATCTGTGAATAAAAAAGTTCTTTTTTTAAATATCTTTCAAAACTCAAGATAATTCCTCCTCAAATTTAAAAATTTCTTCAATCGTCAAATTAAAAACTTTTGCAATTCGGTAGGCTAAAAAGATGGATGGATTATACTTTCCGTTTTCAAGTGATATAATTGTTTGTCTTGATACTTTTACTTTTTCAGCTAAATCCTGTTGAGTTAAACCCAATTGTTCTCTAAGTTCTTTAATCCTACTTTTCAAGCATAGATTTTCCTTTCATGTTATGTTTGTAAAGCTAACTTTACATTAATATTGCAGTAATGTCAAGTCTGCTTTACATTAAAGGTATGCATAGTCACATATAATTATCTGGTTAAAATATAACTTAAGCAGCGATCAATCAGCTTAAATGCTCAAATCTCTCTGATTGTAAAAGAAATATGTTGAAATAGTAAAAACAGCCATAAGTAAAATGCTTAGGATAACAATGTCCAAGCTGAGGCCATTTCCATTTACAATATTTTGATAGCTGAAATATTTAAATGGTGAAAGTACATTCAGGAAATTTACACGGTCTGTCAAATCCGTTATTTTGGATATCACATAACAGCCGAACAATATCCCTGCGGCAAGAGAACCTGAGGCTTTTGCATTCTTCAAGACAGCTGCCAGCAATGCGCCAAGTGACAGGAAGATTAACTGAACGATAAACATGCTCAAAAGAAATGCTGCCACTTCACTGGAAATATCTTTTCCATTACTATAGGCTGCTGCCAAATAAATTGATGAAATCAGAGTAACGACATTAATAATCATAACATTCACCAGGGCGGCCAGGAATTTTGAAGTGATGATGGTGGCTCTCGATACAGGTTTGACCATCAAGAATTCAGTGGTCTTATCTCGTTCCTCTTTAGCAATGATGCCACTGCCAAGCAGTACAGCATGGATTGCAGCCGTAATCTCGAGGTAAGGGAAAAGAAATGCGAAAAAGCCACTCATGGTGGTGACATCAAAGGAAATTCCCAGCAGTGCTTTCAATGAATATGGCATCTTGCTGAAAATGTCACTGGTAGCACCGGAAGAATAAGCCGTATACTTGCCCATGCCACTCAGAACAAGCAAAAACATACTTACGCTCCATATGATCAAAGCTTTTCGATTAGCCTTCATTTCCCTTAAAAAAATATTCATTAGCAGTTCTCCTCATAATTTAAAACTATGCTAATCAGTTCACAGCGTAGATATCCTTCTTTATATAGACAACATAACTTGCCGCAACTGAAACGGCCATGATGACTGCGCCGGCAATAAGATATGAAGCCTCATAACTGGCGTTTTTAATTATATAGGTCAAATCAAAGTATTTAAAAGGAGAAATATAACGGACCACCTCATTGTTCTTGCCAGTGGCAAACAGTGCTCCGACTATGTATAAGCCGAAAACCACGCCAAGTGAGATCGGGAGTACGGATCTGATCTTTTTAAAGAATACTGATATAACCATACCGATAGCAAAAAAGATCAACTGAATAAAAAGCAAGGTAAGGTTGATCATGAAGAACAATTTTTGATCAAAATCCGCTGCTTTAAATGTATTGGCTAAGATGTCAGCTGCAGCAAAGAAGACTATATTGGTTGCCAGGATCGTGGTGAACGCTGCCATTAGCTTGGCCGTGATGATTGCTGCACGCGAAACCGGCTTGACCAGGAGAAAATCCGCTGTCCTCTCCCGTGTCTCCTTGGAAAGGATGGAAACTCCCAGATTCATCGCCTGAATAGCTCCGCAGAGCATAATAAAAGAAAATATCATCGAGTAGAACCCTAAAATTGATGTGATGTAATCAAGATTAATATTAAGAATCGCTCTCACTTGAGCCGGGTAGCCGCTCAGCAGTTTTTTGAAATCAGCTGCAGAATTCGCCATACTGGGAAAAATGGAAAGATAAAGTGCTGCCAAAGCAACTAAGGCGCAAGTCCATATTATGGTCGATTTTCTCATGGACTTAAGCTCGAATAGATACATATTCATACCACTTAATCCTCTTTTTCGTAATAATGCATGAAGATTTCCTCCAGATCAGGCTCGACAATGGATATATTGCGAAGCTCAATTTCGGTTAGTATTTTCATAATGGTGTTTATATTCCCCTTGAATATGAAGTGAGCTGTATTGTCTTTGACCTCAAGATCACTCACACCGCTGATATTGAATGTA
>JAJFVL010000017.1 GCA_021371855.1 Bacteroidales bacterium
GTGCTGACATCAGCGATACGTCCGTACAACAATGGAATAACTGCAGCACCTGATATAGCCATTACCATCATTGAAGAACCGATCTTTGTAAAACGACCTAATTCAGTAATTGCCAGGGGCCATATTGACGGCCACATCAATGAGTTAGCCAATCCCAGCAAACCTATGAACATAACGGATGTAAATCCATGAGTTAGTAATGCCATTGAAATAAATATCAGTCCCAGAACTGATGATATGATAAGAGCATTTTTCTGTTCAAGGTATTTTGGAATGGTAATTATGCCGACAACATAACCAACAAGCATGGCAAATATTGTAAATGAAGAGAAAAATTTAGCGGTAGCGATAGGGATATCAAGGTACACGCCATAACTTATTATTGTATTTCCTGCAATAACCTCTACTCCCGTGTATAAAAATATTGTAAAGACACCAAGCAAAAGATGGGGAAACTGGAATATGCTTGTCTTACCGGAAGATCCTTCATCAACCATTGCATTTTCTTCTTCGGCATTTATATCGGGAAGATTTGAAAAATAAAGAAAGACTGCCAGAAGGAGCAATGAAATCATAATAAGAATATAAGGCAGGATAACCCGGGAAGCAAGCATGTCAAGCTCCAGATTTTTTTGCTCAATCGTCATGGTTTTTATCTTCTGAACGATTTCATCAGCACCTTTCAGTGTTATAAATCCAAGAATTGCAGGTGCCAGCACACCGGCAACGCCGTTGCATATTCCCATTATGCTGATTCGTTTTGCAGCGCTCTCTATGGGGCCGATGATGGTAACATAAGGATTGGAAGCAGTCTGAAGTAACGCCATACCTGCTCCCTGGATGAATAATCCTGTCAGAAAAAGCCCATAGGTCCTGGTCAGAGCCGCTGGCACAAAGATGATCGAACCGACAGCCATTATCACCAAACCTGAAGTCATCCCTTTCTTGTAACCGGTGTATTCCAGAAACCACCCTGAGGGAACCGACATGAAGAAGTAAGCAATATAAAAAGAGAAGGCTACCAGATATGATTGAAAATTATTTAATTCACATGCTATTTTAAGATAGGGAACCAATACGGCACTCAGCCATGTGATAAAACCGAATACGAAAAACAGTGCTCCGATAATAATGATTGGGCTGGAGATATCTTTGTAAACCTTTTTTAATCTTTCCATTTAAAATAAATTAATATAATCCGTAACATATATGTGTTGCGGTGCTAAAAATAGTAAGAAAGTATTAACGATGTAGTGATTTTATTCTGTCAAGGATGATGTCATCAACATTTTCCGGGAATACATTCGGCATTCCATACCAGAAAAATGAATTATTCCCCTCGTAAGTCTTATTCTCAATATGCATGTGGGTAGGCAGGTAACTTGA
This sequence comes from Bacteroidales bacterium, assembly GCA_021371855.1. GTDB lineage: Bacteria > Bacteroidota > Bacteroidia > Bacteroidales > VadinHA17 > LD21. Next base: position 1,387 of record JAJFVL010000017.1, read on the forward strand.
CACATCGTTTGTATAGCCTGCAACAGAAATTAATTTATCGGGCCACATATTTTTAACACCAAGACCATATCCCGTGGTTGTTTCACGTGAGAACCCAACCAGTTTCCAATTGCCTATGTTTATTGTATGGACATAAATGGGCATAAATTTTGGCATCGTACCTTCATCATAATATCTCAGCATAAGATCACACCATTTTACATTCTTCTCAGCGTCAACATCACCCGGTTTAATGATATTTTTGTCACGGAAAGCCAATATGTCTTCTTTTTTCCAGGGAGTGGTCGGGATATTAATAGTATCCAGAAAATAAGATATTTCACCTTCAATTTTTGTCATTGGACGGTTTAAAACTGCAATTACTTCATTTGCCAGTTTTTCTCCGGTTATATACTCCCCGTTATCTCTTGGATTAATATCTCCGCATGTACCCTGCAGGAACAAAGAATTTAAAGTATTTGTCCTCTCCTCAACCAATTTGCGTGCGATTCCCGGATAATTCGGACTTATTGTGTAATGAAGTGTGCCTGCAGTACTGAAAACAGGATGGCAGGCTGCCATGAATAAATAATCTTCAGAATTATCTTTTAAAAATTTTACTTTTATTACATCTACAGCACTATCATAAATTTCCTGATGCTCATTAAGACTTCTGTTATACCCTATATCAGTAGTCCCTCTTCCAAATTGCATTTCCGCAGGTGAAATGTTTTTTACAGCATTACGAACAGCATTGACAATACCAGTGCGTATGGTTGAATAAAGATAAACACTGTCAGGACGTTGATTAGGTTCCTGCCATGGCAGCCAGTTTTGTGAAACAGGGGCAAAATGTGTATGTATTGAATTTATAAAAACTGCTGATACCGGTATATTCAGCTCTTTGTAAATCTCTTGCTTTACTAATCCTGTAAAAGTATCATTAAGACCACAGACATCTACACTGACCAAAACAACTGTTTTATCACCTCCTTTTATTGCCATTGCCCGTGCAGTAAGAGTCCCTTCAGTGCGATGTTCTCCAATATAAAGTTTGTTTTCATTGTCTATTCCATAAATCCGGTTATGAACAATTGAAATATGTTTTATGTCCTCTTTTATAGTCTGTCCATTTCTGTAAGCAACCTTTAGCCATTTATGATATTTGTTCCATGATTCATATTGGTAAATAACACCCTCATTATTAAGAGCATATATTCTCCCATCTTTTGATGTTAGACTAATGATGTCTTCAACAGATTGAATTTTAGTCCAGTCAATGCTTTTACCTGCCATATCAGCTGACCACATCAATCCGGAGTTGTTTGCAGCAAATAAATTATTTCCTGAAGAGGTTAGTACTGTCACAGAATTATCTACCGATCCGATTTTTTTCCACTTAATACCTCCTTCAAGTTTTGATACCAGAAGGCTTCCTTCATTGTCAACAGCATAAAGATTTTCGTTTAAAACTGCAATGGCTTTTACATTCCCGGTTTTACCAATTTCTTTCCATGATGAGTTTCCACTTTCAGGATCCTTACAAAGCAAGATGCCTTTGCTTAATATGAAAATCTTATTACCACTGCCTGTCATTAAAGAGACTTCCTGTAAAGATTCTTTATTAACCCATTGCAAAGTAAACCTGCCAGCTTTTGGTGAACCGTATCCTCCGAGATGTAATGATATCAACGATTGATCAGGCTCAATGCTACTCTTTGATGTTCCGACCTGATATGCCGGTTGGGCAATTGAAAGATTTGGCAATAATATTATAATTGAAATAATCAGACTCTTAATTTTCATTGTTTTAGATTTTTGTTTCTCTTTAATTTTGTTTTTAATTCTTATTTCTCTTTTCAGCATATTCATGGTACTAATACATCCCAGATAAGCTTTTTGTTCATTACAGACCCGACAGCAAAATGAGCTTTTACTTTTTTGAGACCTCTTCCGGAATTTATTTCCATAATACCTTTATCAGGCATTGACATTATGTAATCCGTTCCAATAGCAGTTTCGACAATTATTATACCTTCTTTATCAATAAGTTTAACCTTTTCAATAAACGGTTTCGAACCTTGATAGCCCTCAAATAAAGAGATAAAAGTTTTGACACCTTCCCCATTACATCGCCTTACAATGTAGGGAATTGTTGCATTTATATCGGAATTCTTCCAGTCACGCTGGCCCCAACCGTCAGCAACCATTGCCTGTTCTCCATGCTGTCCGACAGACCATGCCACACATGTCATGTTATCACCATTATGCCATTCGGTAGTCCAGACAGTATCTCCATCACCAGTACGAATATTGCTGAAGTCATAAAGTTTTGATGAGGTTATTGGTTTGAGTTTAATATCAGATACTTTACAGGCATTCCCGACTCCATGGAAAACATAATCCTTATTCATTCCCCCTTCAACGCGAAAGAAATCCACAACATAGCTCTGTCCGTTACCATGGTCAATTATCGCTGATGTTCGTCTGTACAGAGATGCTTCAGGATATGCTGACGAGGACATCTCCATAACTTTTACATGATCAAATGATTTGAAGAGCAATACTTTTCCTCCGCGTTCTTTTGTAACCTGATTTTTTTCATCAATCAAAACAGTATTGTGGGCAACAGTTCTTATATTCTGAGTTTTCAGAGGATGATCCCAAAGGTATCCCAGATCCGATAAGACCTCATGACCCTCTTTCCAGTAATAAAGATTCAGGCTGTCATTTTCATGGTGATTACCCCAGCCACTGGCACTCATTAAGAGCAGACTCTCACGACCGTCGACACCTGTACGCAGGTGACCAATTCGTAACTGCGGAGGACACCAGTCATTCAGAGTCAAAACAGGAGAAGTTTTCTTTTCAAGGTTGGGTCTACGGTAATAAAATGAAAATGAAGATGATCCTGTTGGTTTGGCAAGGTCATAAGGAAGTGTCAGAACTGGTTCATCATCAACCTTATTATCAGTTGTTTTGTTTTTAAATTTTTGAGAACCGCTATGCAGAGTGAGATCGTTTCCGCATAATGCCTTAAGCAATGACAGATATTCACTGTGCTCAGGAAAATTAGCAACCATAAGTTCTACATAAGAGACATCGAGACTGGTATTATGGAAAGAGTCAGCGTAGGGTGGATAACACAGATCACCCTGTAATCCTTTGAAAAAGGCATTCAATACGTTTCCATAAGAAGTGTTGTGATAAAGATCGAGTAAGTCGATCCGTTTCCCTGACTCGTCAATATAACCCTGGGGATCACTGTATCCGTGTGCTGCCTGTGCCATATCCCAAATCCCTCCAAGTGCCATCAAACCATAAAATGGCGTTTCACTTGATGTTCCATCAGATAAATACCAGCCGTCAACAGTTTTATTAAATCCATCCAGTCCAAAGCGTAATAATCCGGGATGGCCAACACACATTCCAACAAGTGCTACAGCCGTATGATTGCTTACAGACTTGTTATTTATTTTCTTATCGCATACTAAAAGTATAGTACTCTCCAATAATAAATCACGTTCAATTTTAAGTTTCTCATCTTCTGTGTAAACAGGGGTGTTTCTCTGATTAATTGCATTACAGGTAAAGTCATAAGCTGATACAACGTTCCGAATAAAATCTGACTCTAATCCTACTCCCCCTGCCCGTCCTGCAGTCCAGAAACCGGTCCATAAACTGTTATCTGGTTCATTTGGAGGAGGACAGAGCTCAGGTACAGGAAGATTACTGATATTCATTGCTGCAACACGTGGGTCCATATCAGCATATTCTCCATATCCCACATGAACAAGCCATGCCGGATAACAATCTGCTAACCTGAGTAATATGCTTTTGCAGGCTTCGGCATATATCAGATTATTTGTAAGCAGGTATCCTTCTGCCAGTGTATGACAATAATTCGCGATCCACTGTACTTTTCTCGATCGTATATTTGCACTGAAACTTGGTCTGCCTTTGGTATAGCCGAAAATAACAAAAGGTTCACCGCCATAATAAGTAATTGTCTGCGGCTTTTTCCACTTTGTATTAAGAGCTATATCTTCAGGATACTTATCATCCGGAAAAACAGTTCCACAGATACTACACCTTATCTGATCAGGATTTTCAATTTCCCAGGTAAACAAGCCATGAGGGTGTACAGGTTTTTCCTGATCACGGCATGCAGGACAAGGAGTCCACAATGGATCCCCCGGCGTGGTCTCTTCAATCATCTTCTCCAGAAATGCCGGAGTTATCAGGTGCAGATGACGATTTATAATTCTTTCAACATTTGATGCATAGTCTCTCGCCCACCCATAAAGTTTTATATTTTCATGAGCAAAATCCAGATTCTCCGTTTTTATGGTCAGACAAGGATGTTGTACAGTTGAGCGATATTTTTCCCAGTCGGACCAGTCCAGTAAAGGTTCACTACATTGAGGTATGAACAAACCATTTCCTCTTTTCAAAGCTGGTAATATTCCAAGATACAAACCAGCACCTGCCGTTGTCATTCCACCAATAAATTTACGACGGGAGAGAGACATACGTATCAAATAATTTATTTAATATTGATAATTTTAAGTACAATAAATCAGATCATTAATTACGCTTTGCTGATCGCAGTAGCATTTTTCTGTATCTTGCGGATGGCTTCAGCAATCTGTTCCATATCAGTTTTTGAACCAAGCAGCATAGTCTGATACATCCATACAGCCTGATCAACAAGTTTATCGTTTTCAGGGCACTGATTCCGTTCAAGCCACTCTTTCATAGTCTTTTCACCATAAATCTTCAGATAATGAGGATTCTTTGCCAGGTCGGTGACATAGGCATCTTTATTCATCTTTCCATAGCCAAGGGAACAAGGAATCCCTTCTGCATGCATTGCTTCAAGGAATTTTGAAAGATCAAGTCCTGCAAATTTTGTTTTGTCGTAACGGAACATATAAAGGTGGTATGCGCTTCGGGTAACACCTTTATAAAGTTTTGCCGGCATTATACCAGGAATATCATTAAGAAGTTTTGTGAGATAGTTAGCGTTTTCTGTACGCCTCTTAGTCTGTTCCACAACACGTGTCATCTGAGCTAACAAAACTCCGGCCTGGAACTCTGTGATACGCATGTTGGTCCCTCGTGTTCCAAATCCTGTACTAAAAGACGTAGCTTTCCCACCCTGACCCTGGTTATGAAAGATGTAACAATTTTTGGCAAACTGTTCGTCATTTGTCAGAATAACACCACCTTCTCCCGAATTAAGATTTTTACTTGCCTGAAAACTGAACCCGCCGGCCAATCCCCAATTGCCAACCATTTTCCCCTTCCATTCAGCAAGGTGAGCCTGGCATGCATCTTCAAGAACAGGAATTTTATGTTTCCCTGCTACTTCGAGCACCTTATCTATATCGAAAGGACTTCCTCCAATGTGTACAGGCATTATAACTTTTGTCTGGCCGGTAATGGCAGCTTCTATCTTATTAGCATCCATCTGGAAAGTCTCAATATCAGAATCGACAAAGATCGGCAATGCATAGTTCAAAACAACTACGTTATATGTTGCCACAAATGTATAGGGAGGAATAATTACTTCATCACCCGGGCCAGTACCCACTGCTCCAAGCATAGTATAAAGTGCACTTGTACCGCTTGATACTCCAAGTGCATTGGTTGCGCCTGTGAGCTTTTTAAATTCCTCTTCAAAACGTGTAGCAGTTTTACCACCCAAACGGCACCACGATTTACTCTTAAGGACATTAACAAGTTCCGTTTCGTCGACCTGATCAATAACGGGCCAGCCCGGCCATGTACCAGTGAAAGCTTTAGTCCCTCCTAAAATGGCTGGTTTTGCCAGTTGCCCTCCTGATGAACAGGCAACCGTCGGCACACCAATTACCAGACCGGCTCCTGCAACAGAAGCAGCAGTGATGAAATTTCTCCGATTCATTTTATTTTTCATTTTATTTTCCTCCGGTTAATTATTAGATATTCTGTAAAAATTAGATTATGCCAGCTGTGAAGCTGGCATAATCAATTAAATTTGAATTAATTATCTGGTTACTGTGTTTTAATTGTAGTACTGTAATTATAATAATTACCAGCGGCATTAGTACGTGCTGCTGCTCTTATAAAGTACTTAGTTCCGGCGGTTAAACCAGTAATCGTGAAATTCATCGAACCTGAAGTAAGTCCCTGTGAAGATACATTTTCAGTTATTTGACCACCTCCGGCAAATGTATAGAGATTAGGATTGTTAATAGTACTCCAGGCTACAGCAATCTGATTAAGTGTCTGGTCTGCAAAGACTTTTACGTAATCAACTTTTACAGTTGCAGTTGTACTGGTGCTATTCACTATTGAAGCCGTTAATCTTACATTTGGATTCACCTTGATATCTATCTCAGTATTTTTATTAATTGTGATATCCATAGTATCTTCAACCATTTTAAAAGCTCCGACTGCAAAAAGTCTGTAATCGCCCGGGAACAAAGCAGCATTAACAAAATGTCCATCAGGATATGACTGACTTAAAATCGGTTGTTTGGAGTTACCCTCAAAGATCTGAATTATTGTGCCGCTATTGACACCGCCATTTTCAATCATGTTATTAGTTGAACTATCTAACACCTTTCCTGATAATGTCGCACTTGGTGCATCATAATTATCAATCGAACAACTTGCAACTGATATTATTATCAGAAATAGATAAATTACATTTTTCATTTTCATAATCGTTTTCATTTTTGTACAGATTACCATCCCGGATTATTAATAATATTCTTATTGGTACTTATGTAGCCTGAGAGATTGCTGTAATAATCTTTTTCCTCCCATACTCTTGACAATCCGCCATCCAGAGGATAACCGCTCCAAACTTCAAAGATATATTTATACGAAGTGCCATCATATTTCAGATATGGATAAAGTCCTCGCATAAAGGTGTTTTTGAAAATGTCAGTACCTATTCTCCATCGCCTAATATCCCAGAACCGTTTGTCTTCAAAAGCAAGTTCAACTCTTCTTTCATTTCTTAGCCTGTTAACAGTAAATTCTGATGCCGTAAGTGTTCTTATTCCTGCACGGCTTCGTACCTGGTTAATTGCATCGAGTCCTAATGAAAGATTAGTTCCTGACTCAACTGCAGCCTCAGCGTAGTTAAGTAAGACTTCTGCATACCTTAACTCAATATAGTTCTGATCAGAATAGCTGGGCTCTACAACTGCCTTGCTGGCATTTGTGATCTTTTTAATATAGAAACCTGATTTTGTATAGTTACCAGTTGGGAAAGGACCATCCAGACCAACCTGCATTTTGGAAGGATCTTTTGGAAATGGGATATGCTCGCCATCATATAATTTACCATCCACATCATAAATTCCCCTGTAAATCTGAACATTTCTACCTATATAAGGGCTTTCTGACCGGAATATGCTTGCATGAAAGCGAGGATCCTTATTTTTATACAGATCGTCAGGTGAGTTAAATACTTTTCCTTCTACATCCAGGGTACCTGGAGTCCCATCAACATATTCATATGCTTCAACAAGATCAAGAAGCGGACATATTGCACTTCCCTGATTGGTCGTAAAACCTTCAGGAATGTTAAGGTTGTCCCAGCTATGTGGTTTGTCCGGGAAGCTGTAAGCTTTCTGAAAGATAATTTCCTTATTACTTTTATCCAGAAAGATTTGCTGATAATTTGCAACAGGATCACCAGTTTTGCTTATCGGATTATAAAGTTTGTCATAAAGACCATATACATTGGCATCCATTACAACTTTCGCAGCATTCATAGATTCCGTGAAATAAGTATTAGCCTTTGAAGAAGGGATTCCAATCAGCCCGTTTAATTGTACAGATCCGTACTTTGCAATTGAACCTGCATATAACGCTACTCTTGATTTCAATGATTGAGCAACTAATTTGGTTGCACGATTAGAATTAGTAGAGTTCCACGAATCAGGAAGATCAGCAATTGCTGCATCAAGTTCATCCAGAATGAAATCATATAATTCTTCTTCAGTATTTCTAGGAACCTGTAATGTTTCAAGGTTGTTATCAAATGTCTGGACTTCCTCAATAATTGGCATACCACCGTATTTTTTTACAAGGTCAAAGTAGTAATATGCACGAATGAAACGACATTCAGCTGAGTATTGATTGATCAGCTCTGCCGAAATGGAAGCTGTTTGAATCCTCTCCATAAAATAATTGGCCTTTCTGATCCATGAATACATTGATGTATTGGTGGAAAAAGAATTATTACCATAATCACTTACCGGTGGATTCTCTTCGTGATAAGAAGACTCATCAGTGTAATTAGCAAGGTACGGTAGGCCAGCAAATCCCATAGGAATATTATCATATAATTTGGCCATATAGATATCGATCAACTGTGGAGATACCCAAACATCAGCATCTGAAACCATATTCAAAGGCTTTCTATCCAATGTATCTTTTATACAGCCTGATAGAAATATTAATGTCAAAAAGACTATGACTATTTTGCTTTTCATAATGACTTAATTAAAATGTTAGATTGATACCAATATTGTATGTTTTCTGCTGAGGATAGTAGGATAACCTACCACTGGGTGTTTCCGGATCAATTGGACCTAATCCTGAGAAAGTCAGTAAATTCTGTCCACTCAATGATACAATAAGATTCTGGAATCCATGTGTTTTCAGAAATTCGTTTTCAATGCTATAACTGATATTCAACGATTTCAATCTGACATAAGTTGCATCCTTTAACCAGAAAGAGGAGTTCAATTTATTATTTGGAGCACCGTCGTTAATAGTTGCAGGATATTTCCCGGGGACCCATGCTGAAGTTGGATCTGTCGGATCGGCATGATGCCAGCAGTCAGTAAAATAAGAGTAAGCGCTCATACCATTTGCAAAAGGTTGTATCATGAAATGCTGTTCCTGTATATTAAAATGAGAAGCCCCCTGCCAGTTCATTGAAAATGAAATATTTTTCCAGCTGGCATTAATTCCTAAGCCATAGTTCAATTCAGGAGTATTTGCTTTACCAATAATCTGAATATCATTACCATCAATAACCCCGTCTTTATTAAAATCATCATATTTTATGTCGCCGGGTCTTAATGTGGAATTAGCTCTTGCATCCTGAATTGGTGATGAAACTATATCTGCGTCTGACTGGAACTGTCCAATTGCTTTATAACCCCAATAAAGGTTGTTCCATCTGTCCTCCCCATTATTTAACCAATTGTCATACTGATTATAGAATGCTCTCTGTTCCACATGTCCATTTTGTGATCGTGCATAAGAAAGGTTTGTTGAAATTGTGTATTTGACCTCACCTATATTGGAACTATGTGCCACTAAAATTTCATAACCTCTTGTATTATCTGAGTTCAGGTTCTCTGAGGGCAAAGTTGCTCCAAATGTGCTTGGTAATTGAGTTGTTCTTGTCGCGAGCAAACCAGTCCTGTCACGATAAAATATGTCAGCTTCAATTTCGATTAATCTTTTCCAGAGGCTAAGGTTAATACCAAAGTCATAAATCTGGCTCCTTTCCCACGTAATATTGGGGTTTGGCGTTCCCGAATCTACCATACCGCTGGTTACAATACCTCCTCCAAGAATATAGTTTCCTGAAGGATAAGTATAACCTGTCAGGAACTGGAAATTACCTGTATTATCACTACCAAGTGTTCCCCAGGAACCACGCAATTTCAAATTATCAATTGCAGGAAAATTATTTTTAATAAAATCCTCTTCAGAAACTCTCCACCCAGCAGAAATTCCGGAGAAATAGCCCCATCTCTTTTCAGGTGGAAATTTTGCCGAACCATCATATCGGAAACTATATTCCAGAAGATATTTACCTGCATAGTCATAATTTACACGACCCACATAACTTTCCCGTCCATTATCTGAAGCACCCCCGGTATTGCTTTTACCGGCATCAGGTCCGGCAAATATCTGGTCAATTGGCAGAACATAGTTTGTTCTGGATGCCTGAAAATTGGAAGCATTGTCTTCACTTACTTCATACAATAAAAGAGCTTTGACATTATGGACTTTCGCAAAAGTCCTTTCATAATTAAGGGAGGACTGTAACCGTAATGTTGATGTTTTATAAGTATCCAGTATCAACTGATCAGTACCGCGAGAACCAACCGCCTTGGATGTCTGAGTAGCTGCATCCCATGAGTAAGTGATATATTTCTTGAGCCACTGCTTCTGATCTTCGAAGTACATATCTCTAGCTCCTTTGAAATGAACGCTTAATCCTTTTACAAAAGGAATTTTATAATTAACAGCCAGAGTTCCTTCAAAAACGTTTCTCTGATCCCTGATATAACCTGATAAATTCCTATCGAGATAAGCTGTTAATCCATAGTTTGTCGATGCAATCTTCCCATCGGGAGTTTTCGGATTGAATATTGGCCATTGGTACTGAAGCCATGAAGCCATAAGATATGAACTCTGGATCAGGTTATCGCGGTCTTCAACACGCCCGCCAAAATCAACAGAGATATCGAGATTATCTGAAATTATTGCATCTACGTTTGATCTGAAATTATATTTTTTAAAATCCTGGTTGCCACCCTTCCACATTGAAGCCTGTGATAATTGACCTAAAAGGAAAAAATATTTTATTTTCTCACTACCACCTCTTACAGAAATATTCTGTTGCATCTGAGGAGTATAATCGCGAACCATATAATGATAATAATCAAAATTAGGATAATTGAGTGGATCGCTTCCATCCCTGAACTTTTGAATTTCTTCTTCAGAATAAACGGGTTTTCCTCCAAGATTTACAGAAGCCTGATTCTTTAATGTTGCATATTCTTCCGAATTTACCAACCTGGGATATTTTGTAACATGCTGGACACCATAGTTCATTGTATAATTAAACAATGGCTTACCGATCTTTCCTTGTTTGGTTGTAACAAGGATAACACCGTTACCACCACTAACACCATAAACAGCAGCAGATGCAGCATCTTTCAGGATTGTAAAACTTTCAATTTCGTTAGGATCTAAACGAGAGAAATCCCTTCCTACAACACCATCAACAACAACAAGTGCATTTGAGAATCCACGGATCGATAATGTTACATCATCCAAACCAGGCTGACCACTCCTTTGAATAGGAATAAGACCTGGCAGATTTCCATACAAAAGGGTTGATACGTTGGCGGCAGGAACAACAGCTAACTTATCGGAAGATATCGAGGAGACTGACCCGGTAAGATTTACCTTCTTCTGAGTTCCATAACCAACCACAACCACTTCATCAAGAGCTTTTACTTCTTCTTTCAATAAAACATTAATTGTGGTCTGCGTTCCAACCGGGACTGACTGACTTACATAACTTATAAATGAAAACACCAGAACAGCATTTAAATTTGATACATCAATCGAATATTCACCGTTTATATCTGTCATTGTACCTATAGTTGAGCCTTGAACTACAATATTTACTCCGGGAAGAGGTTCTCCTGTCGCTGCGTCTGTGACAACTCCTGTGATCTTCTTTTGTTGCAACAGATCACTCATTTCTGATTCCTTATTAACTAAAAGGATTTGCCTGTCCTTGACAGCGTATTTAATGTCTTTGCCTGCCAGAAGATTATCCAGAACTTCATTAATGCTTTTATTTTCAGCGTGGATATCAACCTTTTGCGATACATCGATCATCTTCGAGCTGTACAGAAAGAAGAATTCGCTCTGCCCTTCAATGTCATTAAGCACGGCCTGTATCGCTACATCGTGCATATTCAGATTCAGCTTTGCATGCTGAGAGTATGCGTCGCTTCCGAAGGAATTTAGAATGGTTGCAAAAAGCAGAAGGTAAGCAAGTTTCATAACTCTTAAGGTTTTTTTCGAACACACTTCAAATAAATGTGTTCGTTGAAAATTTAAAATTTTTTTCATAAATTTGTATGATTTAGACATTTAACAAACTAAATCGCATTATACCATCTCTCATAAAGTGCTATAATGCTTTAAATGTACGCAGGGAGGCCGTGGAGGGCTTCCTTGCTTTTTTATAGAATACTTACTGTTTTTTATCTCATAGGCATTTTTTTTAGAATTAGGGTTAGTTTTATGTAGTTTTCATTAAAATTTCCTTTTCCTGACAATTATATTAGGCTTAAGATAATTTTTGTCGTTAATTGATGTCCGGTTTTTGATCTGATAAGAAATTGGGCTTACTGAACTTAACATCTGCATAACTTCTTCAATCGATTCATCAATAAATGTTGCAGTGTATTTCAAATCAAGGAGATCATTGTTCCTTATTTCAAAGGTAACGTTATACTTCCTGGCGATTTTTCTTAATGATTCTTCAAAAGGAGTATCGATTAGACGCAGTTTATTCTCTTTCCATGATGTATATACCTCTGTGACAACATCCTGTACAATAGCTTTATTTGTCTTCGTAAAATACACAACCTGCTGACCTGGTTTCACATTAATAAACTCCTGTCCTTTTATCGCAACTTGTATTTTACCTCTCTCCAAAGTGGTTTCAATACGGCTATCATTAGCATATGACAAAACATTAAACTTTGTCCCTGTTGCCGAAACAGTCATTTTGCCTAACTGAACTATAAAAGGTTTTTCGGGATTCGTACGTACATCAAAGAAGGCCTCACCTGAGAGGCTTACAATACGCTTTTCAGTATTATAATCAGAATTATATTTAAAAGTACTTCCTGAATTTATAAAGACCTGTGTAGAATCAGATAAAAATATGTGAGCCTTCTCCCCTTCATCAGTCGAAACTATTGTAGTTGCAACTAATGTCTGATCAAAATGCTGTCTTCCTGATAACCAAAAAGTAAGTCCGAAAATTGCCATCAGGCATGCAACCGATGCTGCTACCGCTAAAACATAAAATTTACGTTTGCTTATAATAAATAATGGCTTGTTTCTATTCTTTCCAATTCCAAGTCTTAAAGAAATATTATTCCAGCCCTGATCTTCGTTAAAATATTCTAGTTTTATCTGATCGCTTGTTTCCCTCCATACCTCGTTTTCCTGATCAAAAATGCGCCGGTACTCAGCATCCTTATGAAGCAAGGATTTTAAAACTTCTACCTCACTTTCTGTAATCTCTCCGGCTAGAAATTTAATTACCAGTTTTTTAAAATCCAATTCGTCTTGCATAAACCTATTTAAATTATTAGATAATACAAACTCAAGCGACTTTACCCTTATTGGTTAAAAAATAATTATTGGCAAGCGGGAGCATAAGTTTCAAGTTTCAAGTTTCAAGTTCCAGATTCCACATTCCAGATTCCACGTTCCAGGTAACAGGTTCATTTTTTTTAGAAGAAAAGTGCCAAACAATGTTCAGCACTTCACTTAATTAACCTAAATCTCTGCACAAAAAATCTTCTTAACCTAAACTTTTCACAAAAGATATATCTAATACAATCAAGGTGTCGCTTACCCTTACTTTAAAATTGAATAATATCCTTATTATGAAAATTTCTTTCAGCTGGAAACAGAAGTATTAACAATCTTACAGATCTGCCAGGATCAATACCACAATAAGAACTTCAAGGTAATCCTTCAGCTCAAATCTTAATATATTGAGCGCTTTAGACATCTGTGCTTCTACAGTTTTAACTGAAATATTCATTACTTCGGCAATTTCACTATATTTTAGTCCTTCGTTTCTGCTTAGTTCAAAAATTCTTTTGCATTTTGGAGGTATCGTGTTAAGAGCAGTAATAATATTTTTATCAAGTTCCCGGACCATTAAAGATTCATAAGATGAAAATTCGCTATGTTCAATATAGACAAGCTTGTATATTTCCTTGTACTTTGATTCTACCTTTAACTTCCGTAGCCGGTTCAGGCTTTGATTCTGAGCAATTTTAAACAAATATGATTTTAACGAATCTTCGGGATCAATTTCTTCCCTCCCTTCCCAGATTTTTATAAAAACTTCCTGGATAATCTCCCTGGCCTCCTCAGGATTATTAAGAAACTTATTGGCAAATCCGCATAATCGAACATAATACTTTCGAAAGAGCAATTCAAATGCTTGCTCATCACCAAGTCTAATTCTCAAGGCAAGCTGATCCTTCATGACGATAAATCTTGAATTTTCAAAAATTGATAAGTACTGTCACATTACTTATCACCCCCCCTTATTAAAACAATTTGTTAAAAATAGAAAAAAATTATTTAGCCTTGTAACAATAAAGACGTCTGGGAAAAAATATATATTATGAAGGTTGCGCATTTTTAATTTTTTTATCATAATGTAAATTCCTTATTCCAGATTATGATATTAAAACTATCATTTTCTCTGGCCTTCACATTATTTTGATTTAAAAATAACAATCTTTGAATAAACAAATATTACAAATTATGACGCTCCGATCATTTCTGACTGTACAGACAGCAATTATACTATTCATTGCAGGATGTTCCAATTTCAATTCAGGAATAACCATCAACGAACTCAAATGTGAAAATCTATCCGATCCTGCCGGAATCGGGACTACCATACCCCGGTTCAGCTGGAAAATCAAATCAGAAAAAAACGGTACATCACAGAAAGCTTACCAGATATTAGTTGCAAGCAGTGATAAACTTCTGGATGAAAAAAATGCCGACTTATGGAATTCCGGTAAACTTCTATCTTCCGTAAATGTAATGGTGCCATATAATGGTAAAAAATTGACATCCCGATCGGTGGCCTACTGGAAGATAAGGTCATGGGACGAAAATGACAAAGTGTCAGAATGGAGCAGTGTTTCAGTTTTTAGTATCGGATTGTTAAGCAAAACTGACTGGAAAGCAGTTTATATCGGTTTCTCCGGCAATGAAGCCGATTCTGCCAGTCCGCAGTTGAAAAAGACTTTTAACATACCCGATAAGGGCGATAAAACATTTCTGTATGTAAATTCATTGGGTTACCACGAGGTTTATCTGAACGGGGCAAAGGTAGGTGATAAAGTACTTACACCTGCTGTCTCGCAGTTTAATAAAAGGTCACAGGTAATCACTTACGATATATCTTCACTTATAAGGAAAGGAAGAAACGATATAGTTTTATGGATAGGCCATGGCTGGTACAGTAATGGACTTCCCGGCGTTGTCGAAGGCGGACCTTTTGTGAAAGCTCAAATTGATCAGCTTATTGAAGGTAAGTGGAATACCATTATTTACACAGATTCTTCATGGTCAGGAAGAAACAGCGGTTATTGCAGTAACAGTTCCTGGCGTCCCAACCGGTTTGGCGGAGAAAATGTCGATGGCTCTCTCCTGCTTCCCGACATGGCTGGTGAAACACTCGATAAAACCACCTGGAGTCCGGTTTTCGAAGCAAATATTCCTGACCACGAGGTCACCCCTCAGATGGCAGAATTAAACAAAATTATGGATACTTTCAAACCTGAAACCATCCACCAGATTGGTAAAGACACATGGCTGATCGATATGGGTACGACACTAACCGGATGGGTTGATATCCGTTTCCCTGTATTAAATCCAAAACAGGAAATAAAGATGGAATATTGTGATCATCTTGACAAAGATGGAAACTTTGTGGACCAATGGCAGAAAGACAGTTATATTGCAAGAGGTGAAAAAGGTGAATCATTCAGGAATAAGTTCAACTATCATGGTTTCAGATATATTAAGATTTCCAATCTGGCTTCAGAACCAAAAAAAGAGGATATAAGCACTTTTCTGATACATACAGGTTACCAGCTTGCCTCATCATTTGAATGCTCTGATCCTGATCTTAACAACATTCATAATATGATCTTTTATACCCTAAGGTGCCTCAGTCTCGGAGGCTACCTGGTAGACTGTCCTCAGCTTGAGCGTCTGGGTTATGGAGGAGACGGGAATGCTTCAACAGAAACAGCTCAGACTATGTTTGACCTTGATCCTCTGTACAATAACTGGCTGCAGGCCTGGGCCGATTGTGTCCGTGACAACGGAGGGATGCCTCATACCGCCCCGAATCCGTATCCCGCCGGTGGTGGACCATATTGGTGCGGATTCATAATAACTGCTTCATGGAAAACTTTCCGGAACTATGGCGATATCGGGATCCTTGAGAAATATTATCCTGTTATGCAGCAATGGCTCGGATATGTTGAAAAATATTCTCCTTCAGGTTTACTTCAGCAATGGCCCGATACAGATTACAGAGGATGGTATCTTGGCGACTGGGCAAGCCCCGAAGGAACCGATCATACCAATAAAGCATCTATAAGTCTGGTTAATAACTGTTTTGTAACAACCTGCTATGAAACCATGCAAAAGATAGCAAGAGCTCTCGGAAAACTATCCGACATGGAAATATATTTACAAAAGAGAGACAGGATGAAGCAACTTGTTAACAGTGAATTATTTAATGGTACTACAAATATTTACGGGAGTGGAACGCAGATAGACCTTACTTATCCATTGCTGGCAGAAGTTGTTCCTGATTCACTGGTCCCGGCTGTAAGAAAGAATCTATATAATGAAATAGAAAATAACCACTCGGGTCATATTGCATGCGGATTGGTAGGTATCCCTGTTTTTACAGAATGGGCAGTAAAGAATCATGAAGCTGATCTGATGTATTCGATTCTTAAAAAGAAAGATTACCCCGGTTACCTGTATATGATTGATAACGGCGCCACAACGACATGGGAACACTGGAACGGTGCCAGAAGCAGGATACATAACTGTTATAATGGTATCGGTTCATGGTTTTACCAGGCTTTGGGCGGAATACGAACCGATGAAAACTTGCCGGGATATAAACACCTGTTAATAGATCCGCAGAGACCGAAAGGAATTACCTGGGTAAATACTACAAAAGAGACTCCTTACGGGACTGTTATGGTCAGTTGGAAATCAGTAAACGGAATTTATAGTCTGAATGTTAATATCCCTGTCGGTTGTACCGCAACAGTTACTATTCCTGACAGTGTGCAGACTTACACATTGAACGGGAAAAGTATAAAAAAAGAAGCACCATTCGCCGAGATTGAAAGTGGTGAATACGACTTCTCATTTTAATTCAAAAAATCATCAGCAAGTGATAGACTGATCTGCAACTTTGGCTTCTGCCGAAATAAACTTTTAGTGCGGATCAACCATTTTTTTATTATGAAAAAATTCGTTATGTTTAAAATAAAAATCTGAAAATAATGTGGAAGTTTAAAATGATTACATCAAAATCAACAACGGTGTATATCCTGTCAATTTTAATTTTGCTTATTCTTCCAAATTGTTCTGAAAAATTGCAGGATGGTGGTTTACGTATAGGTTGGGCCATGGAAGATATTACTCCAGGGGATTCTGCAATTTTATATGGCCAATATTATGACAGAATAGCAGAATATGTCCAAAGTCCTTTGAATATAACTGCCTGTGCAATAGAATCTGTTGATAAAAACAGGAATAAAGAACAGGCTATCATGCTTTCTGCTGATTTGGTAGGGATTAAAAAAACAATGCAGGATTCATTGAGGAAATTAATTGCAAGTGAAATTCCTGATTTTGATGTGAAAAAACTTTTCATGAATGCGACGCATACACATTCTGCGCCTGATCCGGATGTTACCAGTGCATATGGTGGATTTGTATTGAAGAAAGCATGCAAAGCTGCTCAAGCAGCCTGGAATAATCGTAAACCTGCAGGAATCAGCAGAGGATTAGGCTATGCGGTTGTCGGACATTGCCGAAGAGTACAGTATGCAAATGGTACAACAGAAATGTACGGTTCAACTGCAAGAGAAGATTTTATCGGTATGGAAGGTGCCAGTGATCCCGGAGTAGATATGCTTTTTTGTTGGGACCTGAATAAAGAATTGACCGGAATAATAATGAATGTAAAATGCCCATCCCAAATTACCGAAGCAAAATATTATGTTTCAGCAGATTATTGGGGTGAAGTAAGAAAACAGCTGAGGAATAAATTTTCCAAAAACATTTATGTTTTAGCTCAGTGCGGCGCCGCAGGTGATCAATCACCTCGTGACCTGCCACGCGGATACAGAGCAGGAGAACCCAACATGTGGGATATCCCAGGCGTTGTAGAAATAGGGAAAAGACTCATTCAGACCATTAACTCTGTATATCCGGATGCAAAGAATACGATTCAGACGGATCCGATTTTTAAACATGCTGTTAAAGAAATTGATCTGCCTACAAGAAAAGTTAGCAAAGAAGAATATGAAAAATCTCTTAAAATAGTAAATGAAATTCTGTCAAGTGAACCTAAAGATATTAACTCTCCCAATACTGCATGGAACAGATTTCTTAAAGAAATGAAAGACAATGAAAAAATAATGGAATATGGTCCCTGGGATAATAAAGAAAGTGACTTTGGAATTCTTAAAATAAATCAAGTTCTTTTGAAAAATTATGCAAACCAAGATAAGAATCCATTTTATAGGACAGAGATTCACGTTATACGTCTGGGAGATGTTGCGTTTGCATCTAATCCTTTTGAGCTTTATATAGATTATGGCTTAAGTATTATGGGGAGAAGTAAAGCTAAACAGACTTTTACCATTCAATTAAGTTGCGACTATAACGATTATTTACCAACAGCCCGAGCTATTTCAGGTGGACAGTATAGTGCACTGGTTTCCCAGGTAGGACCAACCGGAGGACAGGTTCTGGTTGATGAAACTGTCAAGTTAATTAATGATATGTGGAAATAGGGATAATGCTGATAAATACAGAGAACTATTGATGATAATAAATACCAAAATGAAGAATGAGTAAGACTCTATACCATATAATCTTACTCATTCTTTTAATTTATCCTTACTTCTGAAAATCCCTAAATAGTTTTATTTCTCCAAAATAATTTTTCTCCCTGATTTATGAGATTCCAGGGCAGCTGTAAAAAGTTCATGGCTCCACATGGTTTCTTCCGGAGTGACATTTTTAAACGGATGGGTATTCCCTCTTCCAGATAATTCCTGCACAAAAGCACCTATCATTTGCTGAAATGCATCTGAGAAACCAAATTCAAAAATACCACCGGTTACTGAAGGTATTGCTGATTGTGATCCGCAATCAATAGTGGTCCAGCCTTGCTCTTTGCCGCTGGTTACCAGAAAATTGAATGCTTTTGGATTGTGAGAAGAGAATGTTGCGGAACCTTCTGTCCCATAAACCTCAATAAACCAGTTATTTGTTGCCCCCGGAGCCATTCTTTTTGTCTCTACCACCATCGAGAATTCTTTACCAGTTCTTGGATCGGTGCTTCTGCAAGTAAGAACTGCATTATCCCAGGTTTTGCATGGAACAATTCCTCCCTTACCATCTGGCCGGTTTTCTGCTATCTTCTGTAGGTCGGCATATACACTAGTTGGTTTCCATCCCATGTTAAAGGGAACATGTAATGTGTGTATTCCCAAATCACCCATACATCCGTATTCACCGTTTATTTCAACCATTCTTTTCCAATTTATTGGTTTATTCAGGTCCATATCACTTGAATGGTGGAAACCCACTCTTACTTCAATCAGCCTCCCGTATTTTCCTGCTTTAAGCCATTTTATCAATTGCTGACAGGCAGGGAAATAAGGAAATTCAGAACTGCAGCGAACAACAACTTCCGGATTTTCTTTTATTGCTTTAAGAATATTCTCATTTGCCTTTTTATCAATGCCGAAAGGTTTTTCTCCCAAAAGATGCTTTTTAGCCCTGATGATATCGATATATATCTGTTCGTGTAAATTATGCGGAACAGCACAATAAATGGCATCTATTTCTTTTGACCTCAATAATTCAGTGTAATCAATAGTTTTTATGCTAATCCCAGGAAAATTTTCGGTGTACCATTTCCATGTTTCCTGATTTTTATCGCAAATGCCGGAGATAACTGGAATAAAGCCATCATCCAGAAGGTGGCACCAACGGGCAAGAGAGCTGCCAAACTCCTTGCCCATCAGACCTAATCCTATTATCCCAAAATATATTTTTTCTCTTTGCATCACAATCTATTTATAGCCAAACTCTTTTTCAACTTCAGTAATTGCATCTTCAATAATATCCATACCCATCGATGCATATTTTTCGTCCATAATAAGTGGTGGTGACATACGAAGAATGTGCCCTGCAGGAACCCATGCCAGACCTTTTCTGAAGGCTTTCTGATAAACCAGTTTTCCGGCTTCTTCAAATGGTTCTTTGGTTTTTTTATCTTTTACCAGTTCAATACCCAATAAGAACCCTTTTCCTTTCACATCTCCGAGAATCGGATGCTGTTCTTTCATCTTCGTCATTCTTTTAATAAAGAATTCGCCTACTGTACGTACATTTTGCAGGATATCTTCTTCTTCAATAACTTCAATAGAAGCAAGGGCAGCAGCACATGCCATTGGGTTCCCGCCATAACTTGAAGATGCAGATATTTTTTCAAGAGCTTCTCCGTTCTCCTCCCTGACGACCATAGCTGTAACAGGGAAACCATTACCAAATGATTTACCGAAGGTTACAATATCAGGTGTTACACCCCAATGGCTAAGAGTAAGCCATTCGCCGGTACGACCCATTCCTGCCAATACTTCATCGTCATAAAGCAGGATATTATGTTTTTCACAGAATATTTTAAGTTTCGGGAAAAAATCTTCGGGTGGGAAAATACTTCCGCCCCAGCCTTGTGCCGGTTCCAGAACAAATGCAGCAACGTTACCTACTGTGCCTTCCTTGAGAAAGGTTTCATAAAAATTAATATAAGCATCTGTATCAATTGTACCATCTGCTTTAGTCCAAAGAGGCCGATATGGATCAGGACGTGGCACCATATAAAATCCCGGAGCACGTGTAGGACCATAACTATGAGTTTCCCCACGCCACATCTGGGCACAGCTGACAGCACCCATACTCTTACCATGGAAATCACGGTAACCCGAGATAAATTCATGTTTATCAGATATTGCTCTTGCTGCACGCAAAGCAGCCTCCACTGCTGAAGTCCCATCGGAATACAACTGAATTGCATTCAATTTCCCGGGAAGTACAGAAGCCATTTTTTCCATGAGTTTTTCTTTTACCGGTGTAGTAAAATCATGGGCATTCATCAGTTTTTTCGCCCAATGAGCAACTGCTTCCGATATTTTAGGATGACAATGACCCAGGGAAGTAACGTAAATGCCGGATGAAAAATCGAGGTATTTATTCCCGTCAACATCGGTAAGAGTTATCCCGTGTCCTTCTTCAAAACAAACCGGAAATAATTTTACCTGCGAACTAAGACCTTTCATGTATCTGATCGTATTCGCATGCATGATCTTTGATTTCGGCCCGGGAATCTCTGTGGTAATTAGCTTCGGAATCCCAACTGCACTTTCTTTCCACCAATCTTTCGACACTTTAGATAAATTACTCATAATCATATATTTTTAAATAATAAAAATTAATCCACAATTCATAGAATAACAATAATTACAGCCTGCTTTGCAGTTTATGCTAAAAAAAGATTATTTCATTAGTTTCTGATTTTATTTCTTTAGCCATTGTCTGCCAGTCACTTAAGTCACGATAAATATTGTGGCAATACAAACTGTTTCTACCTGCAAGTGCAGCATATTTTAATGCTAAATCCGGGCTTTCTCCATCAAGGATAGTTGAAAGAAATGCAGCAATAGCTGTGTCCCCGGCACCTGATGCATTTACAATTTTTAAATTATCGGCAGGGTAAGCATTGCACCAAAATTCTCTACAATTCCAGTTTTTTTTCTGCAGATCAAAGCCTAGTCTTTCACTGATAGACGAAACATCGCCTGTTAACAGATAAGCTCCTCGCGTACCTGCTTTTATTAATAAAATTTTGACCCCACAATCGATTATCTGTTTTCCAATTTTACGGATAGAATTGACTAACACCTGGTCAATAATATCAGTACTTACAGGTGAAGATAGAATCTGGTCATATTCTCCTGGTTGCATAATCTGAAAAACTTCTTCCAGACTTGGAACAAAAATATCGATGAATGGCAATGTTTTTTGCATAATCTCAGGCCAATTTACTTTGCCTGATTCGCTTTCAGGGTCAGGCAAACTAAAGTCAAGAGATGTTAACACATTCATTTGTTGTACTTTAGAGAACATCTGAGAAAGTTGACTTCCCCCATTCAGAAAAAACTGTTTTAAAAGAGGTGGATAGCCAAAGTGAAATAAGCGGCTTTGAGCAATAACATCGAAATTGATATAACTGCTATCAAAGATCTGATTGCACCCGGGAGATTCCAGAAAAATTCGGTCAACTCCCGGAGGAGCAATAACGATACTGAAAGCACTGCCAGCTTCTTTAGTTGTAGTAACACCTTCTGAAACACCATAATTTCCTAACCATTCTTTTGCTATTTTGCCAATAAAATCATCACCTATTAAACCATTAAGAAAAACTCTTTTATTGAATTTTTTCATTGCAAGACCCGTGTTTGGAACAACGCCTCCCAAGACAAAATGCAAATCACCAATTTCTATTAATTTCCCTGGTTTTAATAAATCTGATAAACTATCCAATGATCCAATATTTTTAAAATCAGGAATCATGTCAACACAAGTATAACCGGCAATTACGGCATCATACTTTTCCATATTTCTTCTATTAAACGACTTTGATATTCTTCAAAAAACAAAAGTCATACAAGGATTGGGAATGATCACCATAAGATATAATATAATGCTGGCCGGAAATGCTCTGCGCGAATTCTTCAACAGGTTTGTCAAGAAATATTTCAAGACTCGGCAATTGAGGTGCAGGATAGGACCATCCTGCTTCTTCCCATGATTTTAATTTTCCTTCACCCGTACAAATGTGCATAGTATATTGATCACCTTTATTTGACAACCTTGCCATAGTCAGCTTACCGGTTTTTAGGGTTGAAATGTTTACAAGACCTCCGCTGATATTGCCAAATGCAGCGGGTTTTACCTTTACTTTACCATCAACGATTTCAGCAGGAACAAAATCAGGTACTCCCAAAAGGACGCTTTTTTCGAAGAACTCATAAAATTCGAGATAAGCAGCACATTGACCAGTAATACTTTTAACTATTAACTGAGTAACTGCCCCCATTGCATCATTTTCAGGGATAGTACACAAATTCATCTCATCTGCGAGCAACATAAAAATCATAGCCGGAGGAAAACTCAGAATCTTTTTCATCCCATCAACATCTTTTATTGATATTGCATCGAGTTTATTTTCTTCAGCAATTTTCTTAATTGCCAGGTAATAAGTTATACCCTTTTTAAGGAAATCATGATCGGCTGGTTTTTCAAAATCCCATTCTTTTTTGATTTTGTCTAATACTGCATCAATTTCTTTATCCTTAATATTTTCGCTTAATTGGAACATTTCCAACATTTCAAAAAACTCAATTTCAGTTCCAATTTTAGATTTTAGTGATATGCCCTCGTAAAGTGTATTATAAAGTTTCATATCACGAAATCCTATCATTCCCACTTTTGATTTTTCAATAGATTTAGCAGCAACAGCAGCCATTGCAAAACTTTTTATCTTTTCTAACGGAGATGGTTTACCTATGATATTATAAATATATTTGAACTTATACCCGAGGTCCTCAAATACTTTTCGAAGAGCCGTTGTACCTGCCTGAGGTGCAGGAGTAACAACACGACCATTTTCAATATCTCCGGCAAGCCCCCACAGAATCATAGGCTTACACTTAAATTCATTCGTAATTGCAATAACAGCATGGGAAGGAATCCATCCGGCGAGACAAATGATCAAGACATCAAATTCATCTTTTTTTAAGTCCTGAATAGCCCTTTTGACATCCACCCCATTGGGATCATCTGTGACATGATCCGTGGTCAAAACCTGAATACCTAAAGATTCAACTTCTTTTCTGGCCTTTAAACATTTATCCTTAATTAATTGTTGGGGAGAATTAACTTCACCAAATCCAACAAATGCTGCTTTAATTACATATTCTTTCATTTTTATTCTGTTTTTTTCTGTTATTAATGACTGCAACAAAAATCAGGTATAGGATACAAACAAGAGGCACTACAAAAGCTGATAAAATTGAAACGTTATCTGCGACTATGCCCATAATGGGAGGAATTACAGCACCTCCTGCAATACAAGAAACCATTAAACCTGACAATTCATTAGTATATTTAGGCATACTTTCTATTGTAATTGAAAAAAGAAGAGGAAAAATATTAGCAAAACCAAAGCCTACAAGAAGAATTCCAATTAATGTCAGAGTAAATGAACCATAAAAAATCATGAGAATACCACTAAGAGCAACTAAAGCAGTAATCAGTAGTAATCTCTTAGGTGTGATATGAGACATTATGAAGGACCCTAAAAACCTTCCCAATAAGATTGGGAGGTAAAACAACGACCAACTGATTAACAGACCCATCTTCTCGACAGAAATGCCAAATTTCTCTTTTAAAAGCAAAGGTATATGAGAACTCATGCATATTTCGACACCACAATAAATAAAAACGCCAAGTACCATAGCTAAAATATAGCCATTTTTTAGTAGCCTAAAACAAGATTTAAATGACGCATGATGATCATTTTTCTTTTCAACTACCTTGAGTTGTCTGATCCATACAAGGGCAATTAAAACTATACATGCATATACTGGAAACAAGATGCTCCAATCGAGGCCAAATGCCCATAGCATTACGGTAGGCAAAAGAAAACCCATGGAGGAACCTATGGTAATGAAAGCTTGCGCCAAAGAAAGGTTCCTTGAATAATGCCCCTCATCAGAAACATCCCGCATAAAAGGATTACCTGCAACCTGAAGGATAGAGCCACCTGCACCCAAAAATAGTATTGCAGCTAAAATCTTATAGAATTGAATCAATGAGGAGCTGTCAACAACCATTTTCCCATACATCCCCGATAAAATTGGACTTATAAGACCTAATAAAGCAATTGAAAGACCAAGATTTAAAATAAATTTTTTCCCCTTCTTGTCCTGCAAGACTCCTATCGGCACCGAAAGCAGACCGTACATAATATAACCTAACAATGGCAGAAAAGTAGCCATCGTAACAGAAATTCTAAAGGACTCTTTGGCAAGACTTACCATTGGGCCAACAGCATCAATCATCCCCATCGAGAGGAAAACCAGATAAATCGGTAATGTTTTGTGTTTCATCCGTATATAATTTATTTTAAAGGTTGGATGGAACCGCACATGATTAACTTCGTTGAGCTCTCCCGACAAGTCGGGATCGGTTGAAAATGAATTATATTCATTCGTATTTGTGATTGCAGTCAATCATGTGGATTTCATAGTTAAAAAATTAAAAACTGGTTTTTACCTACATTAATCTTAAATATTTATCAGATATCAAATTTCTGTCCAATTGGTAACAAATAAGGATATATAAATCTCCACATCTGCATTGCCCAATCTGATAATCCGGAAATAGTTTCATGGTTGTAACAATTTGTTAAAATTACTTGACTTTAAATTTTCAATCTAACCATTTGTAGTTAACAAAAATAAAGTACAAGAAATGCAAATAAAACTACTCACTTTTCAAATAATGACACTAGATTTGCATTATACTGGCATTTTACAATTACTTTGAGTAATTTTTGTAAAAATCATGCAACCGAAACTTGAAAAAGTGCCTCATTACTCAACATCATCAATGTTCGTGAAACGAGAAATTGTGCCCTATATGGATTATCCCTGGCATTATCATCCTGAATTTGAAATTATTTTCGTTGAAAAAAGTTATGGGGTAAGATTAATGGGAGATAACATCAGCAATTTTTCAGATGGTGATTTGATGTTTATTGGTTCTAACCTTCCTCATGTCTGGAGAAATGATAAAGATTTTTACGGAGGCCGTGAAGATCTTTTAGTTGATGTTTATGTAATCCAATTCAAGATAGATGACCTGTCAAAAGGTTTTTTTGATTTGCCCGAATTTATGCATATTAGAAAGCTATTTCTACTTGGTCAACAGGGAGTATTAATTAAAGGCAAAGATCACAAGAAAATTTCCGACTTAATAAAAGAGGTTTACTATTCATCAGGAATTGATCGTTTAGCCTTTTTTATAAAAACGCTTGACGCTATTGCTAATACAAAAGAATACGAATTGCTTTCCAGCCCTGGTTACTCTAATTCAATAAATTCAACAGATACTGAAAGAATAAACAAAGTGATGAATTTCATAATGGAAAATTTCCCTGATGAAATTACCCTTGAAGAAATTGCAAACCTCGTTAATCTTAATAAATCATCGTTCTGCAGATACTTCAAATCGAGAACAAAAAAGACGTTTTCTCAATTCCTGAACGAAATAAGAATTGCCCATGCCTGTAAACTTTTAGTTAATGGTAATATTAAAATCTCTCAAATTTGTTACGAAACCGGGTATAATAATATCTCACATTTCAACAGACAATTTAAATTAATAACAGGTTTAACTGCCAAAGAATATTCAAAAAAATATTTAATAAATGCCAACCAGGAATCCGAAACTCAGATCGAAAGTTAAATCTCATAAGTTTAACAAAATTTAAAACCGGGAAGGAACATTCTTTCTCTTTCTCTCCTGATAAGGTCATTTGTCAATAGCCATGAGATTTTATAAATAATAATTATTTCATTTTTAACTCATATAATAACTGAACCGCTTTCTCAGCCAGAATTTCACCTGAGCCTGCTCCACATCGTGCACTAACGGGTTCGTAATTTCCTTCAGCATAAGCTTTTCTATCAGGAACATAACCAATGGATCCGTTTGCCAATTCGATAACCATAGTGTTTGTGTATGGCGATCTGCTTTTTATATACATCCCTAATTCTGTAAATATTTCCCCGGGGAGACCGACAATGGCACATTGATCACCTAAAGCTATCACTTGTACTTCTGCATCAAGAGGTTCCCCTTTTCTATCCAGCACATCTAATACCTTATAAGCATTTACCAATTCAAGAAATTTCGGAGCATCAGCTTTCCCATCCCTTGAAATAATATCCCTGGCTATCAGTAATTCATCAGGTTTAACCTCCGGAAGAGGCAGTTTTACAATTTCTCTTTTTGTTGAAATAGTAGCAATCTCAACTGGCTGCAATCGGGTATATACCTTTATTACTTCGCCGGAAAGAACAGTCCCAATTCTCTGAGCCTCATTATTGCCTTTCTGAGGTTCCTTGTTTTTTACATTTATGTGATTAATATTCCCACAACAACCCTGGGCATATAAAGTAACCATATCGTTGCCCTTGATCTTCCCAAGAATTGTTGACAGTGTGAATGGCATATCGGCAGAAATTTCCGAACCTCCCACATTATCCAGATGAACAGCAAAATTCACATAAGTTGATATAGGCTTGCTTTCCTGAGTTTCAGCATAGAAAACAAACACTTCCGGATCGATCGGACCTGCAGGTTTAATAATTTTAGGATTCAATTTACCAGGATTCCAGCCTACGGTACCATCTGTCATAAAGAAACGACGGTTAAAGCTGATAGACTCTTCCCGGCCTATTGCAATTGATGCCCTGGCAGGAACTAAAGCTGAATTTGCCAGCTTAACACTTTCTGCAATCAGAGTTGGAAGGTCTGAAATATATTTCTTGTGGACCTCAGCCGTTTTTCCGGTTATGATGGTTCTGTCATTTTTTTTGGGAATCACAGGTCCTGTATGAGAATGTGTTGCACTTACCATTACGTTGTCAGGACTTATGCCTACAGTTTTCCCGACAATATTCCTGACTTTAGTAACGATATCTGTAGTAACACTTATTAAGTCGCAAGAAACAAGGGCAATTTTTGATCCGTCCTTTTCAATTACAATAGCTTTGGCATACAGTTCGTCATGTACTCCTACCGCTCCGCGATCGCTATAGTATCCCGCCAAAGGTGTTCCCAGTGGTGGGGTAATTTTAACGGCAGCTGATCCGATTTTCAGGTCACCTGCAAATACTGACTGCGTGAAAACCATTACTAAACTTAACAGTGATATCCGGAAAGTTGTAATGGTCCAAAATTTGTGTTTAAATTGTTTCATCTGCATATAATTTATTTTTAATGGTCAGATGGAACCACACATGATTGAAAATTATATTTATACGTGTTTGTGATTGCGTTCAATCATGTGGGTTTCATCGGTAAATAATTTTTAATTTAAAGTTAGATGGAACCTCCATGTTTTGAAAAATTATTTTCATTCTTGTTTAGCTTCGCCGAGCTCTCCCGCTAAGTCGGGATCGGTTCTGTTTTGGAAAATATGGAGGTTTCATAATGAATGGTTTTAGAACTTATTTAAATGTATGCGCGTAAGGAAATTTTTAAAATAATTTTTTTAAACGCAAATATTATCGCGAATATTATAAGGTAAAATGCTTCCGGTTCCCACTGGATAATGGAACCCAGAAGCTATTATTATTTCGTCTCGGGAAACATTTCGTTTATAAGTTTTACCGTGCGGTCCACTAAAATCTGCCCGCCATCCGGACCAACAATACTACTTTGTGCTACAGCACTGTATCCTCCGCCTTTGACAGCTTTTTCCGTAGGAAGGTATGACCCAGAACCCGTCAACTGGATAACAAATGTCTGTAATGCATTGCTCTGTGCCTCTATCCTAAGCCCATAGTCGGTAAACAGTTCAAATTCATTTGTGCAGACAACCACGTCTCCAATACGCAGTACATGAACTTCAGAATCAATTGTTGCATTCTTATTGGTTTTCTGACTCTCATAACGTCTAACTACATCCCTGTTCCATGTCATACGGGCTAACTGCTGAGCGGCTGCTTTTGGATCTGCAGCAATAAGCCCTGCTGCTTTTTCCTGTTCATCTTTTGATATTTCATATTCTTTCTCTGTTATTATCCTCTTTGGCAAAGTTAGCATTTCAGCTTTGTGAACTAATTTTACATCACTATAGCGATCTTGCTCAACAGTTTCATAAACTTCCTCGACAGCCGTCACAAGGCGCCTGGTAATTTCATCTAATCTGGTCAGATTACGAAGTTTAATCATTCTTGCCTCAGCAGCCTGACGGTACAATGGTCGGGGTGACTGATCGCCTGCGGCGCCAATCCATCCAAGAACAACCAGGTCAGAGCCGAAGCGCTGTTTTAGTTTCTCGCGGACCGGATGATAATAGTCAGCATTAACTGCATACCGATTCTCAACTTCCTGGGCAGTGCAGGGTGCATCAATAGACATTGCAATTAATTTACCATTCCTGTTCCAAAAGAAAAGCACATTGACATCATGATCTTCAATGCCTTCCATATTCCTAAATTCAGGGGTATTGGTTTTTCCATACATCACAGCTGATCCGTCGGCATATACAGTTCTTCTCTGGTATGCAAGAGCTGCATGGCTCATTCCCCATGAAACACTTCCGGGGCTACGATTTTTCCATGCCTTAACAATGGATTCGGATACACGTTGAACAAAAAACTCATCATATTCTTCTGGTTGCAGGACACTGTCTTTAGGAATTTCGTATCTAAACGAAGAATTTATTCCATTTTCCATTACTGGTGCTGTGTGAGTGTGAATGGCATTCAGGAAGATTTTGTTCACATCTATTTCCGGCAATTGCTTTTTCACTTCATCACGGACCGATTTAAGCACCTCTCTTGGAATTCCAACCAAGTCGCAAGAGACCATTATAGCCAGATCAAGAAAACGGTTTCCGTCTCTTGATTCCAGGGCCACAACGTTAGCTGTTAAAGGGGTCTCTATTGTCCTTGCTATTCGCAAGTGAAACTGTCCATCCAATGCGACAGGCAGTTTTGGTGTAATGTCGGCTGTTGCAACTCCAATCAGCAATTCGTCGGCAAACAAGTTTGTTGTATTGAAAAGTGCTGCAAAAATGACTGTAGAAACAATTTTCCTCAAAGGGTTTTTTCTGTTTTCTGTTTTCATATGAATACTAATTTTAAGTATAAAACCATTTTTGTTTATTTTAAACAAATAGCTGAAATTCCATTGTTTTCAATACAATCTCATAAACTTTGTATCAAATAGTACATTGACTGATACGCCTTCCCTATTTCAAACCTGAATATTCCATCTTTATATTCAGATGGTATATAACCGGTTATGAATCCCTGAGGATTAATTGCCATCACACGCAGGTTGCTTTTATCAGTGGTTATCTCAATAGCGGCTTCAATTATCTCAACCTGTATTGGACCTTCTCCGACGTCCAACTGTTTTGTGTGATCCGCATTGTACTTACTGTTAGTATTATCAGCCCTGCCTACCGCTGTTAAAAGCATGTTTGTTGAACTCTTTATCGGTTCATTAGTTAATGTGCTTAATGCAACCGTCGCAAAATCAGTCTTTACATTAATTTTTAAATTAGTTAATGTCATTTCACCTTCTTTTCCCACAAGGCCATAAATTGCTTTTGTGTTAGGTGTATCTATCCAACCAATTTTCTTTTTTAAATTCCTGTAAAGTTCTTTTGTATCTGATAATACCTCACCCTTTTCTACATCAACTACTGCTTTGTCGGGGCTTACTACCACACCTTTGGCTGTTACTCCGGGTAAAACCATCTCAACACGATTTTGTTCTGCAGTAAGTTGCAGAGCTTTAATCCCTGGAGATACTGAAAGATCATCCACTTTTATGGCTACTGTTTTGCCGGCAGGTTTTATATCACCTCTGCGGAACAAAAGAGCTGCATGATAAAACAGGCCAAATTTTGCAGGATCGTTGAATGTATCGAATACTCCACCTCTGTAGAAAACACCTCCTATTGCATCGGAAGTTATTGGTTTCCCAATCATGTCTATATTCTCATCTCTCGAATATCTATATGTATGTATGGCAAACCCTCCCCATCCCTGGAATGCACCTACAGATGCCATTAACAAAGAACTCTCTGCTCTCCATTCATTAGGCCATGGGTTATCCCACTCAGAAACAAAAAATGGTTTGTCTGCCACCCTGTTAAAAGCCAGACCTGGTAACATGTTATTAACACTACCTGTCATTTGGTCATTCTGAAACTTTTTATCATCAGCTTTCCAACTCCAACTATACCAATAAGCATGGCTATCTGTATGATTTGTTACCATCTGTGAAGAAAGATGTGAGCCGTTTCTGCTCCAGTTGGTTCCTGTTATAGGGATCTTTACTCCTGTTTCTCTCATGTGCTGTATCATCTCTGTATAATAATCCTTTGTTACGTCTACAAAAAACTCCAGCATTGTTTTGTCTGACTTGGTGAAGTCTACCTTATCCCTGGCAATCTTTACTTTTTTCCCCTCTGCCCATTTTCTATACATCCCTTCCAGTTCAGTTCTGTAAGGTTCGAGTGTTACCTTCTGTGTAAACAAATCACACTCATTGGTTACCTCTACAAGTACTATTGCAGGATCATCCTTGTAAGCCAATCCGGTGTAGGGATTTATATGTGTCCATAAATCATAATTAAACTTCTTCTGAAGTTCTATAAGTCTCCTGTTATAGGTACTATATGGTTTTGCCGCATCGCCAAGCTTATCAGCCGCTTCTACTCCATCTCCTGTTTTAAACCTCCTGTATGTTAACAGGTCC
The DNA here is from genome assembly GCA_021371855.1 of Bacteroidales bacterium. Classification (GTDB taxonomy): domain Bacteria; phylum Bacteroidota; class Bacteroidia; order Bacteroidales; family VadinHA17; genus LD21. The sequence goes on from JAJFVL010000017.1 coordinate 32,881, forward strand.
ATGTGTATATATGTACCTTCCTGCTTCAGACAATATATAAGATAATCAAGCCTGTCAATGCTGACAGGATCAAAACTCATGGTGTTTACTTTGTTTTCACCTTTTGTAAACTGGAATATATTTGGTGTAGACCATTCTGCGTCCAACTGGTGAAATCTTACAATGTTCACTCCTATCTTTGCCAACCTCTTTGCAACTTTCGCACTATGCTCATGCGATGGAAAACTTTGGGCGCTATTAAAGCAGGTACCCCAAAACCTTGCTGCCGTGCCGTCTTCAAAAACAAACTTATCTCCATCAACCTTCAAAAAACCATGTTTGCCTGCCGGTTTTTCCTTTGCATATATAAAGGACAAATCTATTGGCATATCATCCCACGGAAGGGTATACGGTATGGTCTTTCTAATAGTATCTCCTCGTTCAGCCATATCCCGATTTGAATAAATGGTGTTTCCTTTGGCATTTAATTGAAATCCCATCAGTAATATAAGAATAATATAAAATCCTTTCTTAGTGTAAAGGCTTTTCACATTTTCATTCTTCTTAATTTCAGTAAAACAAGATTCTTTAATCATAGCCTTTTTGTTTTATTATTTAATTATTCCAGAATTTTATTTATCTGTAGCTCCTTTTAGATTTTCATTTTTTTGCCATACAGTATTTATCATTTCCAGTGTCTTTTCAACAAGTTCCTGCCCTCCTTCAGGCCCCATCAGAGTGCTTGCAGGTACAGATCCGTATGAACCTCCGGTAATCGACCGGGATGGAGGAAGATAAGAACCACTACCGGTAAGCTGTACCAAAAATGTCTGAACTGCAGGGCTGCGTCCTTTAATCCTCATGCCATAGTCGAGGTAAAGTTCAAAAGGATTGGTTGCAATTACTATATCCCCTATTCTCAGAACATGAACCTCAATTGGCATTTTAGGTTGCTTTTTTTCCAATTCATAACGATCCTTTACACTGTAACCTCTCCTCATTTTTGTATAAGTGCTTGTAATATTCGTATACCATCTTGGTTTATCTTTAATTGCAGGATTGTCTTTTATTTCCTGCAGTTGTTTCTCATATTGTTTTTTAAATTCTTCACCTTCTTTAAGTGCATTATTAACATCTTCGACACCAACGAGTCTCCTTGAAAGTTCAATCTTTTCCATCCGATGAACAAAATATGGGTTCCATTCAATATTGTTTTTCATGTATGGAAAAACAGAAGTTACTGCATCAGCAATTCGTATTGCTATCTGTTTTCTGAGTCCAATAGTACGGTCGCCTGTTTTGATACTGTCAGGAAACATTAACCGCTGCATACGCTCTTCCCCTTTTTCACCTATCATTATATGTGGTGATTGATCTCCTGCAGCACTGCATTGGGGTAAAATATAAATATCTTTACCAAGTCTGTTACGAATCTCTAGTCGCGTTTCGTGCCAATAATCCGCGCTGATCTGGTATAAACCCTCAGTAACCTGCGAAGAAGCCGCTAAATTTATTACAACTCCTGTCAGTTTCTTGTTTTTATCCCAGGTATAAAGCAAATTAACTGAATGATCTTCACATCCTTCCAAATTACCAAATTCCGGAGTGTTGGTTTTTCCGTACATAACCGACTTTCCTGAAAGATCAACTGCCAATCGATTATGGCCGACAACAGCCTGACCCAACCCGAAACTTATACCTCCTGGTTTGCGGCTCTTCCATGCCTGTTCGGCAGCCTTTGCAATACGTTCAGAAATATATTTCTGGCAGTCGTATGGAGACATTGCGTCAAGTTCAACTCCATAAATGTTTTTCGAATCTTTTTCTGAACTGCAATACGGAGCAGTATGTGTATGTGTTGCATTTAAAATAACCTGTTCAGGTTTAAGCTCAGGCAACGACTCTTTCAACAGATTTCTGACATTATCCCGCAGGTTTTCATCATATTCATTTCGAGTACCATCACTAATAGAAACCAGATCACAGCTTATCATTATTACCTTTTCTGAAGACGGCTCTGCGCCAGACTCTATTGCTAAAGCTGTTGCCGTGATCGGATCCAGGACACCTTCCGAAACACGGGCAGGAAATTGACCCGCAACAAGAACAGGTTTATCGGGAGTTATATCCACCGACGCCCATCCTATATAAAAACTACCCGTTTTATCTTCCTTGCTTCCTCCTTTTGCTCCTTTGTTGCCGGTACAACAATTAAAAAATAAGGTCAGAAGACAGAAACCCACTAAAATCGAAATTTGAATTCTCAAACTTTTCATAATCTTTTTATTTAATTATTAACTATCAAATAACTTCTTCTTGCAACTAGTCAAACTCTAATTTTTTTTATTAATCTAAATAAAGGATTGAAGGTTTCATTTTTTAGTTATTATGAAAGTATCTCTTAACCTTATGTCCTCTGCAGATGCTCCAACCATAATTTCAAACTCTCCCGGTTCAATTACATAATTCATATCTTTATTCCAGAGGCCGAGTTCTTTGCATGGAATTGCAAAATTCAGAGTTGCTGTTTCATTTGGATTGACTTTTTCTTTTCTAAACCCTTTCAGTACTTTTACCGGGGTTGTTACTGAACTGATCTTGTCATTTATATAGACCTGAACCACCTCTTTCCCAGCTACAGCTCCGGTATTTTTAATCTTTACCGATAATTTAACCGTATCAGTCTCTATCAATTCGTTCTGGGCTATTTTTAAATCGGAATATTCAAATTGAGTATAACTTAATCCAAAACCAAAAGGGAACAATGGATCAGTAGAGGAAAACACATAATCTCTTCCGGGCTTTACTGGTGTACCCGGGTTGTGATAATATCCTCTTCCAGAAGGTTTATAATTATAAAATACCGGGACATGACCAACACTTTGAGGAACGGAAACCGTAAGTTTTCCTGAAGGTACCACCTCTCCAAATAATATTCGTGCAACAGCATTTCCTCCCTCTTCTCCGGGATACCATGCCTCGAGTATCGCAGGAATATGTTCTTTCTCCCATTTAATACTATAAGCCCTACCGTGAACCATTATCAGTACAATTGGCTTGCCTGTTTTATATATGGCTTGAATTAAATCGGATTGAATGCCCGGAGGTATCAGCTCAGACCTGTCATATCCTTCTCCGCAGGTTGGATAAGCTCCTTCTTTTGCTAATTCTCCCCATCCAAGTCCCGACAAAGACATGCTTGTCCCACCAATTACCAATATTACCACATCACTTTTTTCTGCTGCGTTAACCGCTTCTTTAAATCCGCTATTGTCCAGATCTGTAATACCACATCCCTTTGCATAATTTACAGTAATCTTATTTTTTGCTATATTTTTTATCCCTTCGAGAATGGTAACACCCGAAGAATTGTCTTTCGATATGCTGTAATCTCCGTATTGCACCTGGTTGGCATTTGGGCCGATTACGGCAATTGATTTCAAACCAGAAATTTTAAGAGGCAACAAATTATCCTGGTTCTTAAGTAATATTATTGATTCTTCTGCTATTTCAAGTGCCAGTTTAACCGATTCTTCACTGTGAACAAGCTTTGATACCTTTTTAGGAGCTATGTACGGTTTATCAAACAAACCTGCCATGAATTTTACCGTAAGAATATGTTTTACTGCTTCATCAACCAATGCAGCAATTTCTTTGTCTTGTTTTGCTAAATTGACCAATTCTGAATAAGCCCAATTACTACCCTCCTGGTCAACGCCGGCCTTTAAGGCAACTTTAGCAGTTTCAGCTTTAGTGGCAGTAATCTTGTGCAAATTCTGTAACATACTTACTGCGCCGTAATCAGCAAATACATACCCTTTGAAACCAAATTCTTTTCGCAGGACATCACGAAGCAGATATTCGTTTGCGTGCGTCGGTATACCGTTTACCTCATTATAAGAAGGCATAATCGATAAGACATTGGCTTCTCTTACCGCTTTTTCAAAGGGATATAAGTATAAACTTCTGAAATCTCTTGGTCCCACTTCTACCGGTGCTATGTTTACACCTGCAACTGGAGTACTATATCCAACATAATGTTTTGCCGTTCCAATTAAATGGTTTTCCGGAATATAATCTTTAGTGATTTTCGGATCACCCTGCAACCCTATTACGAAAGCTTTCCCCATTTCAGCAACAAGGTATGGATCTTCTCCAAAACACTCTTCGACCCTTCCATATCGTGGATCTCTTGCAAGATCAAACAGGGGAGAGAAGGCCTGATCACAACCAGCTATGCTACCTTCATATGCAATAACCTCTGCCATTCTTCGGATCAATTCCGGGTTCCAGGTACTTCCCTGTCCGATTGTCTGTGGAAAATTAGTTGCACCATATGCCAATATTCCATGCATACCACTCAGCTCTACCTGAATTGCAGGAATGCCTAATCTTGTATTTTTTCTAAGATATTGATCTGCTGCTTCTGAATATTTTGCAACACCATCAATATCAATACGCGGAGGATCCAAACATCCAATACTCTGTCCTTTAAATAACGACTCTAAAGATTCTTTGGTAACATTTCCCTTCTCATCCTGTTTTAAATTTTCAAGAGTAAGCTTTAGCATCTGGTTAACTTTCTCTTCAATAGTCATCCGTTGAATTAAATCATTTACCCGATCCTCTATCCTTAGTTCCGGATTTTTATAAGGCAATGTCTGTCCCTGTAAACTTCCAGATAATAAGACTGTTAATAAGGGTAACAGAACTAATATTCTTATTGTTCTTTTTTTTCTTAATCCCATATATTCGATTTTAAGTATGTTAATAATTCATTTTTTTCATAGTTATTTATTTCTACCTTGACAGGTTAATGAAGTTATTATTTTTCAGCTTTTTTTACCCCGACCAAAAGGGTGAAAAGCTGAAAAATCAACATATTCCCTTCATTATTAAGACATTTAAGGTTGTTTATTACTTAATGATTCAAATCACAATAAATGATAACATCTTCCAAAACAAACTTCATAAGCTTTTAAATGTCAGATATCCAGAATTAAATAATAATAAGTTAATAACCCATTCTGAGCACAGTAACAGAATTGGCAGGGAAAGTATAATTAAAACTAATTCCAGCAGTAAAAGTACTTGTCGATGGGACTACTTTTGTTGGATTAGAAATTGAGTTTTCGTCTTCACGAGCACCTGTTAATGTGCTGGAATAGCCAGCTCTTTTCACATTTTCAGCACCTCTGAGAGTTATGGTTACAGTTTCTGATGTACTTCTGTTGTTAACTACTTTCAGAAGTATGTCCTTTTTTCCTCCTTCGGTATCAATAGATGCAGACCAGTAACAATTAGTTGTGTTTTGAGCAAATGGGAGAACCCGTGTTCCAGGATTATCTGAAAATAACATTTTTTGCATGTAATATGAAGGCGATGCAAAACAAGATACAGCATCATTCCAGACGATACAGGGCCCAAAATTACCATGATCTACCAGACCCGCATAATTTCCATATCCTGTCCACCACAATCTTTCGGAATTTCTTTCACACCCAAGCATGAAAACGGCATCGCCAAGGGCATCTCCAAAATTACCAATCACATTCCCTCCGTTTCCCTTAATTGAAGATGCATACTCAGCAACACATATCTTTTTGCATGCCGGATCGATGCTGTCATATTTATTGTACAATATTGAAAGGTCTTTCAAATAAAAATGTTCATCAGTGTAGTCAACAGGAAGTCCGAAAGTATGCGAAATAATATTCTCCTGACGGAAGCCATTATACATAATCTCAATATCAGGATAATGAGCTTTTATAGAATCATGGATCATAGAATATCGTGGACGATACTCACTTACTGTTTCATATCCATTTTCATTGCCTATTTCGATATATTTGAGATTATAAGGCTTCGGATGGCCGTTTGCTGCACGTTTAGCTCCCCATTTAGTTGAAGTTGATCCGTTGCAGTACTCTATTAAATCCAGTATATCATCAATTATTGGCTGCATTTTATCAAGCGGACAAAGAGCAAACCACTTTTTTGATGCCGGAACTTCACTAATTCCGGCAGAGGAGGTATAAACCGCTTCAGCTCCCAAATCTTCACACATCTGAAGATGCTCATCCAACCCAAAATAGAGGTCGTTTTTATAATTCCATCTGTTTCTTGTGGATCCCGGTCTTTGTTCGATGGGACCAACTGAATTCTTCCAGTTCCAACAAGAATCCATAGTGTAGGACTCAGCTGTACATCCTCCAGGGAACTGTATATATTTTAATTTTAAAGCACTCAGCTTTTCAGCCAGATCAGGTCTCAAACCATTTGGACGATCCTTCCAGGTTGGTGGCATTACCGTGATGACATCAAAATATATATTGCCTTTAGCAGATGCATATAATACGAATCTGTTGGTTTCGGTCACCTCTGAGACACCCTTTGTAATCAGATCGCAGGTAAAATGCTGCCAACTGGTTGTTGGTTTGAAATCTTTCGATTGTGCGAATACTGTACCACTATTGCTTTCAAGTGCAGCTTTAATTGTACCCTTAAAATCCGGATCTCTCTTCGCCCAGAAAGAGACCCTGTACTTTGTATTGTTTTCTAATTTAATACCCCAGTAACCTCCATTTGCCATACCTACTCTTCCTGAAGCTACTGAAGTTACCTCAAGTCTGATACAATGATACTGCCGGTTGTTCAGCATACCTGTTTCAGCTGATGTCTGACTTAATAAATTACCATTTGAAGATCCTGATTTTACCACGGACCATACAGCTATTGGATTTTTCAGCTCTTCAAATGAAGGATTGTTAATCAGCTGGGCATACAATCCCCCTTCAATCTGGTAGTTGAATTCTTCTATTTGCTGACCTCTGCAGATAGGAGCAACTATAGCCCCAGGATTGGAAACATCAACAGTGCAGCTTGAATTGGTCTTTTGCGCCTGGACAGAGAATGCTCCAACACACAAAACTGCTAATATCATTAAACTCCTACGTAATTCGCGAGGCAAAATGAGAATACTTTTCATCCTTCAATAGTTTAAATAGATAATATTAATCTAATACTATTCAACACTTGGTTCATAGGCAGAATATTTTCGAGGTTAGTTAAATAGGGTTATGTTATTAACAAATTTATTATTTCTAAATTCATTAAAAAACTACTGCTTTTTCAATATATGACACTATATTTGCATCTTTTGGACGTTTTGTATAATTTTTATCACAAATTCGAACTATAGATACTTAACTGCCAACATTCTTAGACCTCAGATTCCCAAATACAAATTTTTCTTCGAGATATTTGTTACACTAATAATCGTTCGACTCTGGCAAACAAAATATCCATATCCTTTTTTAAGGCACACCTTCTTTTTAAATAAACTTCAGGTACTTCGTTCAGTTAAATGGACAGAAAAGAGTGATTTTCTGATTGGCGATAAATATGCCTTTCAAATTAGTGGAAAAAACCAGAAACGAGGCTTTTTCAGGATCAATAATGGCAGCCGATTTCAATTTCGCAGAGGAGACCTGCTAAAAGCATAAAAAAGAAATGCTATTCACCAAAATTGAAAGTAGTGAATACGACTTTTCATTTTAATTCAACCTTCAGTACAAAACCTGGCATTGTTGCTTTGTTTTCAGTAGATATTTTAATATCGACTTTATCTCCTGAAGCTTTCCATTTTAAAGATCCTCTATGTCCCAGCTGTTTAATGCTTCGTATCTTCTGTCTATAGTTAATAAGTGATTTGACACTGACTTTATTACCAACAGGAGAAGCAAGTGAAATAACATATACATTTTTCCCTTTTGTAGTGAACCAAAAATCTTCAGGAGTAAAAACAGAATTGAAACCATGTTCTTTTCTGTAAGTTGTGCTTTTCATTTCCGGTGCTGTCGGACCCTCTTTCATTGTGGTCCATTTGCTTGTCCCATAAATTGCTTCCCCATTGATTCTCATCCAGGCACCGATCTCTTTCAGAATTTTGACACTCTCTTCAGGAATTATGCCGTTCCCATCAGGTCCGACATTTAACAGGTAATTGCCTCCTTTGCTTGCAATTTCGACGATCCAGAATATCATTTCATTAAATGATTTCCAGTCTTTATCATAACTTTTATATCCCCAGGTATTGTTTAATGTTCCGGGGGTCTCCCATGTTTTATATTTGCTGTTGACCTCCGTCGGTATCTGATTATCTCCTGCCGTAAGCATATCCCCGAAGTTATTTCCTACTCTGCTGTTAATAAGACAATTCGGTTGATATTCATAAGCCAGTTTATAAAAATCAAGACTCTGTTGCGCATTCATGTACCTGGGAAAATCGTACCATATCTCAACAAGGTTTGGAAATTTGGCGAGTATTTCCTTCATCTGGGGTTTTGCCTTATTATCGATGTAATCCTGATAAGATGTCGGTGAAGGGTCCCATGTATTGGCTGCAAGGGTGTCCTTAAGCTCCGGATTTGCTTTTTTAGCCTGTGCAATACCGGCATCTCCCCCATCCATCCAGTCAATGGAATGAGAATAATAAATTCCCATTCTGATGCCATACTTCTGACATGCTTTATAAATTTCTTCGATCGGATCACGTTTATAGGGTGTCAGATCATAAATATTGTAATCCGAAACTTTCGAGTGATACATGGCAAAACCGTCATGATGCTTTGGCATGGCAACAATATATCTCATACCGGCTTCCTTTGCCAGTTTTACCCATTCTTCCGCATTAAATCCGACAGGATTAAATGTTTTGGCAACTTCCCTGTACTCAACCCGGGGTATCTGAGCGCAATACATTATCCATTCACCGATAGTCGCCTGCGATCCATGAGTCTCAGATACAATTTTTCCCCCTTTCCATACACCTCCTAATTTGGAATAGACACCCCAATGAATGAACATTCCGAATTTCAGATCATTATAATCTTTGAAAACAGGAGATTTTGTTAGGTGCATCTTCTCCCACTCATCATATAACGTGTCATTCCCCTGTGAAAAAACCGGGAGGAATAAAACCAGGGAAATAAATAATAAGACTATCTTCCTCATTAGAAATGGTTAATGTAGATCTATTTGAATTAACTGAATATATGATTGTTAGCCACAAATAAATATGTCTGAACATCTATATTTTATATTGTGGAATTTTTATCAGTTCCCCGTTCTTCATAGCTGACTGATGAGCCACAATGCCGGCGACAGTCAGGTTCAGAGCCATAGCTATATTCACAAGTGGTTTGCGATCCTGAATAATTGAAGTTACAAACTCATTCATTAAATAACCATGAGAACCTCCATGTCCGCCCGGAGGCACACCGGGAGGCAGTGCCGGACGATTCAGATCAGGAAGATTTTTTTCGAGACCCTCGTATCTCCCATAGAAAGTGCCCCTTTGACCGCGCACACGACCTCTCTCTCCCCCGTCACCCGGAGTATCCCAGCTGACACCCATCCTTGATACACCGCCATCATCAGTTCTGAACTGAGCTATTTCTGTACCAAAAGGATTTTTATACCGGTTGTTTGATGCCTGTAAATGAGAGACGATCCCTGTAACTCCAATACACGACACTTCTGTAAAACTTCCACCTGTCACGCAAATATGGTATGCGTTTGAATGGGTAGGATACCATTGAGGTGGAAGTCCGACACGCCAGTCTTTAAATGATGGCAGTGGTTCAGGCATATAATGAAAATATTCTCCTTCAGAATAAACAATTTTTCCTAATCCTCCGGTTTCATATATCTTTCGCATACTATAATTATCCTCACGGAAATGTGAAGTTTCGAACATCATATACTTCAGACCGCTGGACTTTACGGCTTCAAACAGTTTTTCAGCATCTTCGAGCGACCCAAAAACTGCAGGCACAGCAGAAGCAACATGCATCCCATGTTGAAGTGCCATGGTTGCATGCTTAAAATGACTTGCGGCATCGGTAGCAATGAACACTGCCTCAATACTGTCATCTTTTACAAGTTCTTCAAACGATGGATATGTTTTTGAGCAACCGCAAGCTTTTGCCAGTCCTGCACAGCGGTCCGGGAAAAGATCAGTGACAGCAGCAATCTCAACATTAGGATGTTTCTGGAATCCGAAATCAGCTCCGAATTTACAGTAACCGTAACCGGCTATGCCAACACGAACCTTCCGGTCAGAAAAAGGGACCCAGCTTTTGGATACTTCCTGATCATAAGCTGCTCTCTCAAATCCTTGTACAGGTGGAATAACAGACTGTTGCTGAATTGCTTTTTTACTTGAAGAACAACCAAACTGCTGAAGTCCCAGTGCTATTGCTCCTATTCCTGCCGAATGCAGAAAGAAACGTCGGGATACTGGATTTCCTGAACCTGTATAATGTGAGTCCTGCGATATATTCGTTTCCTTTAGAGTATTGTTCTTTTTGTCGTCGGTTTTCATTATATATATTGATAGTGTTAGTTATTTTGATGGTCCTTCAGGTTCAGGATTTTGTTCAGGCTTAAACGGATCAAAATAATAGATATTCTTTTCCTTCAGATAATTAAGCATGGGCTTTATCCTGATCAAAAAGCCATCGTAGCTCTTATTTTCCTCTTTTGTCCATGCTGCCTCAGCCATTGCTGACAGACGCGGGTAGGTCATAAAGTCAAGCCTCCGGTCATTGTGAATAACCTCCGACCATAAGTTTGCCTGAATACCCAATATCTGTGAGCTATGTTCTTTTAAAATCGACAAAGAGTCAGGAGGAAAATCATATACAGTCCTGAGAGCAGCAAAAGCTCCGTCTCCCCATTTTCTGCCCCATTTATGGGTTTCGTGCTGGATAAAATCAAAATAGAGCGGGATTCTGGGACAAAGCACAACCCTGTAATTTTTTATAAGAGCGCTGTCGAGCTGAGCAGGTTTTTCATGTCGCCACCACATCACAATAACATCTTTGGGAGCAAGCTTCAGATCAATAATTTCATCCCATCCTACAGTAGTTTTGTTTAAGCTCTTTATTGAATCAGCCATTCTTCTGACAAAATATTTTTCGACAGCTTTTAAGTCAGCCAGGTTATTCTTTTTCATTAACGACTTAACCTGTTGATTGGTACTCCACTGTTGATTCCCGAAATGGACCTCATCACCACCCAGGTGAATGTAAGGCGAAGGGAAGAGTCCTTTTACCTCTTTGAGTATATCAGTGAGGTACGAATATGTACCTTCTTTCCCAGGGTTAAAAGTAAATTCGGGGTAAGCTTCAGAACCTCCTCCTGAAAATTCAGGATAAGCCTTGTTAGAAGCGGCCGCATGTCCCGGCATATCTATTTCAGGTACTATCTGGATAAACCGGTCCGAAGCATATTTAACTATTTCCGCGATCTGATCCTGTGTATAGTAAGCAGCTGGAGCATCCGGATCAGTATGATTACCTATACCTCCGACGGTCATCAATTTTGGATATTTTTTTATTTCGATCCTCCATCCGGCACAATCGGTTAAATGCCAATGGAAAATATTAAGTTTATGAAGTGCCATCATATCAAGCATCTGTTCCACTTTCCCGATGCCGAAAAAGTGACGCGATTCATCAAGCATTATTCCACGCCAGCCGTACCTTGGAGCATCATTTATTAAACAACAGGGTATCAATAATTTTTCGTTTTTCTTTTCAGAAAAAATAATAAGCTGCCTCAACGACTGCAAACCATAGAAAACTCCGTTTGAAGAACTTGCTGAAATCAGGATCTTGTTTTTTCTGACCAGAAGAGAGTAACCTTCAGTCTCTTTCCCTGGTTCAATATTAATATCTATGTCAGATTCCCCTTTGTTCACTTTCTCAAGGGAAAGAAAATCTTTTACTTCATCAGTAAAAACATCAATAACAGAAGATTTCACATTTTCAGAACATGAAATTGTGGCTTTTTTATCCAACTTGAAAAATCCACCTTTCTGTACAACAGAGTCAGGCTGCGGAATTATCGGTATCCCTGCTCCATTCTTTTTTGAACCGGTACACGAGACGCAAATAGTTAAAATCAGGGCTACAAGGTACTTCTTCATAATATAATTTTGATTTTAAAGTTAATATGAAACCTCACATGGGTTACTTCGTCGGATTCCGGAATTATTTGAACAATATATGGGTTTCATTTTCAAATATTTTTCTTTAAAATTATTCAATAAAATGATAAAAGAAGGTTTCGTTGCCAGAAATTTTTGAATTAAAGATCCCTAAATTTGGAAGGGAGTAGAAACATTGCCGGGGATTGATCCATAATTACGATTTTTTCTTTACCCGCTAACCTATTGCTAAATTGATTATAATTTGTCTCCTTTTTATACTCTCTAAATCCACCGACATAGGGACTTTCTGTTCTCAATGGTGTATTTAGGTTTTAGGACTGACACTTTAACTTTACATCGGGCCTGATAACTACTCGCTTAAAACAATTAGAAACCTGATCTATATCAAATTTTTCTTTTATTGTAACTAATTTCAGATACTTATATAAAAGGTTGAAAATTTTGTCTCCAAAAATGCTTCAGGACAATTATAAAAATATATTTTTACCGTCTAAAATATACTAAATATAACATATTATGAGTGATTCAATTAAAGTGATCTTAAAACAGAAATCCATTCCTGGTTTTGTAGACTTCTGCCTCGATGAGAAAATAGAATTCAATGTTCGTCCTCAAACTTTTCCAGATACCGATTGGGAATTCAATCTGATGGTTAAAGATATCAAAACAGCTGTTTTGACAGGTATGTTTTTACGTGAAAACCGCATTGATATTTCCGATGGAGAACTACAGCCAAAATCCAAAAAATCAGGTACAAACCGGAAAGCAAAGGAGGCAGAAGAAGAAGATAAAGAAGAAGATAAAAACCAGCCTGAAGTCTCTGAAGATCCAACACCTGAAGAACCTGACCCAAAAGGATTATTTTGAAATAATTTTACACCCCGTATGACAGAGCTTGAAAAATATTTTGATCAATATCGGAAGAATATTGTAGGTATAGATTCGGCAATCGAAACACCTTTTGGAATAAAAAAACTGATCTACGCCGACTGGATAGCCAGCGGAAGACTTTATGTTCCTGTTGAGAAAAGGATGATAGAAGATATTGGGCCAATGGTCGGCAATACTCATTCAGAATCAACAGCTACGGGCAAGGCCATGACAGATGCATATCATCTGGCACAAAAAATTGTAAAGCATCATGTTAATGCCAACGAAAACGATCTTCTTATTTTTACCGGGACAGGAATGACTTCGGCCATTGCCAAACTTCAGAGAATTCTTGGCCTGAAGATCCCTGAACATGCAATAAATTACTGTTCACTGGCTCATGGAAACTATTCACAATGCAAAGATATTCCAAATGAAAAACGTCCTGTCGTTTTTTTAACCCATACGGAACACCATTCGAATCACACATCCTGGTTCGAAACCCTTGCTGACATTGTTGTTCTTGAACCTTCGTCCGACCTGACTGTCGATCCCGACACTTTACGGAAAGAGATAGTGAAATATAAGGACCGATCGTTGCTTATTGGTTCATTTTCTGCCTGTTCAAATGTTACAGGATATTTTCCGCCATATTACGAACTTGCTCAGATAATGCACGAACACAACGGATACTGTTTTGTTGATTTTGCTGCCTCAGCTCCCTATGTAGATATAGATATGCACCCGGCGAATAAAATGCAACAACTCGATGCAATATTTTTCTCTCCTCACAAATTTCTCGGAGGCCCGGGCAGTGCGGGTGTATTAATATTCAATAAGGAGCTTTACAAGAATGAAACTCCTGACACTCCCGGAGGAGGAACAGTAAAGTGGACAAACCGGTGGGGTGGTTACAGTTATATAAGTGATATTGAAGTAAAAGAGGATGGCGGGACACCAGGATTTCTTCAGGGGATCAGAGCTGCATTGGCTGTTACACTTAAAGAAAATATGGGCACTTCCATGATCCATAAACGTGAAAAAGAACTTATTGATAAAACCTTCGATGAACTGTCTGAAGTCAAAGGGCTTCATATATTGGCCCCTGATATCAGAGAAAGACTTGGTGTATTCTCATTTTATATCGATAATGTGCATCACAACCTGGTTACAAGCCTTCTTAACGACAGGTATGGAATTCAGGTCAGGGGTGGTTGTTCCTGCGCAGGGACATATGGACACTTTCTCCTTAATGTAACATTTAAACAATCGCAGGAAATTACCGATAAAATTGAGGCAGGCGATCTCTCAATGAAACCCGGTTGGGTAAGATTATCTCTCCATCCGACGATGACGAATGATGAGTTGCATTTCATCATTGATGCTATCAGGCAGATTGCAGAAAATGGCGCTGTATGGGTAAAAGATTATTGTTACGACCGGCATACCAATGAATTTCATCATATTAAATTCGCCGGTATAAATCAATCTTATCTCTCAAACTGGTTTAAATTAGATATATAAATTCCGAAGTACTGCCTGGAGAATAACAGTAACAAAGAAAGTGTTCGGGCACTTAAAAGAGGGATAAAAACCTGCCGTTCAATATTAACGTGATTATGTTCATGTTATACCACATTTTAGCATAAAAATACATCATAATAAATAAACCTAATAAATACATCATAATTAATCCGAGGTATTTCCCGGCAAGAGAGTGCCCTGCTTTTACGAAACGTCGCGAAAACTTATTCAGCCATTCATCAAGCCTTATGAACAGAGGATAAAATACAATTGTTATTACAGCCATCGAAATCAGTGTAAACCGTAAAGGTTTCACTTCCCATTTGTAACTTATTAATTTTTCGGTAATATGTGTTGTCAACAGGTTGGCAGATAAGATTGTAAGGGTGGTTACGGCAAATTTAAAGAGCGCTCTGTACATGATTTAAAGTCTATCTTTTTGATTACAAATATAAAGTTCTCTGCAGATATAAAACATCACAGGTGATAATCCCGTAGCCCCAATCATTGATTAAGAATCAGTGCAGCCAAAATATTACACTGAGATCCACAGATAATATACAGAGGGTCACAGAGGTGGTATTTAATCAGGCAAGATACATGTTGATCAGTTGTTCATAGAGTTCCTGTTTCCCGCTTCTGGTATCAGGTTCCCCGGTTTCAGATGCAACTTTGCTCAGTTTCTCCAATGTAAGTTTACCATTCTCAAAATCTTTCCCGGCACCTTTATCAAAGGAGGTATATCGTTCCTTCCTCATCTTCAGATAGTCGCTGTCCTTCAGTATTTTGTCAGCAATAATAAGAGCTCTGGCAAATGTATCCATACCGCTGATATGAGCAATAAAAATATCTTCAACATCGGTGGAATTCCGTCTGATCCTGGCATCGAAATTTACACCTCCCGTTGAAAACCCTCCAGCCCTGAGAATAACCATCATGGCTTCAGTTATCTCATAAATATTCGTAGGAAACTCATCGGTATCCCAACCATTCTGGTAATCACCTTTATTGGCATCGATACTGCCAAGTAATCCGGCATCGGCAGCAACCTGCAGTTCATGCTGGAAAGTATGTCCGGCAAGAGTTGCATGATTAACCTCGATATTCAGTTTAAAATCTTTATCCAGTCCATACTGACGCAAAAATCCTATTATTGTGGCTGCATCAAAATCGTATTGGTGCTTGGTCGGTTCCATTGGTTTTGGTTCAACAAGAAATGTCCCTTTGAATCCTATTTTTCTTCCATAGTCGCGTGCTATTGAGAGCATCATCCCCATGTGTTCCAATTCTCTTTTCATATCGGTATTATGAAGAGTCATGTAACCTTCCCGTCCACCCCAGAATACATAGTTCTCACCCCCCAGGGCAACTGTTGCAGCGATGGCATTTTTAAGCTGCACACCGGCATTTGTTACAACCGCAAAATCAGGATTTGTGGCAGCACCATTCATATAACGTGGGTTTGAGAAGAGATTTGCTGTCCCCCAAAGCAATTTAACTCCTGTCTGTTCCTGCATCTTTTTCATCACAGGAACTATTTTCTCAAGCCTTTTTTCAATCTCAAAAACAGTACCGTCGCCAACAATATCTACATCGTGGAAGCAATAATATCCGGCGCCTATCTTGGTAATGAATTCAAAAGCGGCATCGAGCCGTTGCATGTTCTTATCATCAGGATTTTTCACATCATCCCATGGAAAGATCCTTGTAGCTTTACCAAAAGGATCACCCCCGTCACCACAGAAGGTATGCCAGTAAGCAATCGCAAAACGAAGATGATCTTTCATCTTTTTACCTGATATAACTTCTTCAGGATCGTACCATCTGAATGCAAGCGGATTTTTTGATTTTTTCCCTTCGAAATTAATCTTCCCTATACCGGGATATGCTTCTTTTTTACCTTTGTAAACCATATTGAATATTTTTTACAGACATTTATATTTTCCAGGTTAACTCCATTCTATCTTATAATATCTGATACGTAAAAATACACAAAGTTTTATGTGAAGCCTTCAAAGGACAATTGATTTCTATATCGACAATAAAAGATTTTTCCAGTTCAAATATGCTTCTTCATAAACAGAAGATCCGGTTTCGGAAGGTTCAGTGACCCCAAGTTCCATCAGGCCGCCAAAAGCCTCTTTTTCTGATTTAAAGTAGCCGCATCCGATACCTGCACCGCGCGCAGCACCTATTGATCCGTCAGTATTATATAATTGTATTGTTGTCCCTGTTACTGATGACAAAGTTTCACGAAAAATTTTACTAAGGAACATATTGGCTTCACCGGCTCTGATTACAAGCGGATCTATACCAGTCTCCTTCATTATTTCGAGCCCGTATCTGAATGAAAATGCTATGCCTTCCTGTGCAGCCCTGAACAGGTGGGCACTCGTATGTGTGTTAAAGTTTAATCCGGCTATCCGGGCACCAGTATCCTTATTCCCAAGCATCCTTTCGGCGCCGTTCCCAAACGGGAGTATTCTGAGTCCTTCTGAACCGGGAGCAACTTTTTCAGCAATCTCATTCATCTCATTATACGACAGTTTTCCACCTGTGTTCCTCCTCAGCCATGAATTAAGTATGCCTGTCCCGTTTATGCACAGAAGGACACCAAGACGAGTATCTGATTTGCTGTGATTTATATGAAGAAATGTATTCACTCTTGAAAATGGATCATATTTTTTCTTATCGGTAACCCCATAAATAACACCTGAAGTACCTGCAGTTGCTGCAACTTCGCCAGGATTAAGAACATTCAGCGACAGAGCATTATTTGGCTGATCACCGGCCCTGTATGAAACAGGTATCCCCTCGGGTAAACCAAGTTCAGTCGCCACCGATTTAAGAAGTCTGCCGGTTACCGAAAAAGAAGGAGCAGCTTTTGGCAAAAGATCAGAGCTAAAACCAAAATATTTCAGTAGCTCTGATGAAACCTGATCCTTTTCAAAATCCCAGAATATGCCCTCAGAAAGTCCTGAAAATGAAGTAGAAGTTTCTCCTGTAAGTTTTAAAGCAATATAATCGCCCGGCAACATGAACTTGTGGATCTTAGCAAATATATCAGTCTCATTTTCTTTTACCCAGGCAAGTTTTGCGGCTGTAAAGTTTCCGGGGGAATTAAGAAGATGAGAAAGACAGAAATCCTTTCCAAGCGAATGCAATGCCTTTTCGCCATATTTAACTGCTCTGCTGTCGCACCAGATTATTGACGGGCGAAGCACTTTCATGTTTTTGTCAATAATAACAAGACCATGCATCTGATAAGAAATCCCGATAGCGCCAATAACTCTTTTTTTCTGCCCAAGCTTTTCTGTGCAGGTTGCGATTGCTGCTTTAAGATTTTCCCACCATACCTCAGTATCCTGTTCAGCCCAACCGGGGTTCCGGGTTATGATTTTCATTTCATCGGAAGGGTAAAATGCTGTTGCAATGCACTGCCCTGATTCACCATCAATTACTGAAGCTTTAACTGAAGAGCTTCCAAGGTCTATTCCAAGTAAATACATACTAATAAAGGTATTTGAATTTGTTCTTCTCTGTGTCTTTCCGTATTCCTTTGCGTCCACTGTGTAAGTTCTTGTTTTTATTCAATTTCTCATCAGAAAAACATTGAGATCGCAGGGACAACAAGGAGTTAAATATAATAAATATTTACTTTCCGACCTCATCCTCCGGCCCCTTCTCCAATGGGGGGAAGGGGAGTAAAAATCTGTTAATAAGGTTTCCATGTCCCTCTCACCTGGGAGATGAATTCAGGGTGAGGCTGATTTAGGGGAGGGATTGGAGAGAAGTGGATTTTAAAGAAATGATAAGAAGGAGTACACTTTAGAAATTTTTATTGTAAATTCCGGTGCCCTTAGTCATAATGTTCCGAACAATGGGATAATTTCATATCCTATTTAACTTCAAAGAGATGAAAAATGAATCAAAAATAACAAGACGAAAATTCATTGATAAATCTGTAAAAGCAACTATCTTATCATCGTTTGCTCTTAATGGATTTCCTACTATTGTTCCCTCCAGTGTATTCGGCAAGAATGCCCCGAGTGAAAAAATAAATATCGGACAGATAGGATTTGGCCGTATCGCCATGACTCATGATCTTCCGGAGACATTAAAATATGATATTGCGAGGATTGTTGCTGTTTCAGATCTCGACTCGCGCCGCGCTGCAGAAGGTAAAAAGTTTATTGAAAACTATTATAAGAATAAAACCGGAAAAACAGACTATATTGATGTAAAGATCTTTGAGGATTATCATAAGATCATCAACGATCCGGGTATTGATGCGGTGATCATATCGACCCCTGATCACTGGCATTCCCAGCCGGCAATTGAGGCTGCTCTTGCAGGGAAAGATATTTATGTTCAGAAACCGACGTCACTTACCATAAAAGAGGGCCGTTTACTGAGCAATGTGGTTAAAAGGAAAAAAGTTATCCTTCAGGTGGGGACTCAGCAACGTTCAATGCCTCAGTTCAGGATTGCTGCGGAACTGGTCAGGAATGGAAGGATCGGCAAGCTTGAGACGGTTAAAATAGGTCTTCCTGGCGATCCGTCTGGTCCGAAGGCACCTGAAATGCCAATACCAAAAAATCTTAATTATGATATGTGGTTAGGGTCAACACCTCAGGTTTATTATACTGAAATGCGTGTCCATCCGCAAAACAGTATTACCGATCGTCCCGGTTGGCTGCGTTGTGAGCAGTTTGGCGCCGGAATGATCACAGGTTGGGGGCAGCACCATTTCGATTCTGCAGCCTGGGGAATGGACACCGAACTAACAGGACCTGTTTCAGTTGAAGCAGTTGCACAATTCCCAAAATCAGGCCTTTGGGATGTTCATGGTGATTTTATGGCAAAAGCAGAGTACAATAACGGTATTACAATGCTTACCAGTGGTGGTTATCCGAATGGAGTCCGGTACGAAGGAACCGAAGGCTGGATATTTGTGACCAGAGGTAATTACACAGCCTCTCCAAGTGATCCTGTTGCAAAAACAAACAGCAGTAAAGCCCTTGATGCAAGCGATCCGAAAATACTTACTTCTGTTATAGGACCAGACGAAACGCATCTTTATGTAAGCGAAGAACAACATGGCAACTGGCTCGATTGTATCAGGTCGCGTAAAGAGCCTGTTTCACCTGTTGAAACCGGTCATCGCGCATGCAGTGTTTGTCTGATTACTCATATAGCAATGAAATTAGGTAGAAAGCTTATATGGAACCCTGAAAAGGAGTTATTTGTGAATGATAATGAAGCCAACACTATGCTTTCGCGAAACCAGCGAGCACCATACGGAACGGACTACATTTGCTAGCGCGGATTTGTAATCCGTGCTTAGAAATAATATTGATTAAGAAATAAAATATTTTATAATGGAAATTACATGGATTGTAACAAAGTAAAAGGCGCGGATTGCACATCCGCGCCAGCAGTGGAAAATAGTTTTCAAACATGTGGGTTCCATAGGGCCGTTAACAAAAAAATTATATACGTATGAAAAAACTATTCTTTGCCACCTCATTGTTTGCTTTAATTATGATAATCGTTCCTGTCTCGGCAGCAAAAATCGTTGCAGAAAAAACAGGCTCAAAAATTAATGTCACTATCGATAACAGATTTTTTACCAGTTATATTTTTTCTGATGATGAGAAGTATCCGTTTTTCTATCCGGTAAACGGGCCTGTTTCAGGTGGCTCTGTCACTTCCATGCGCAACGGCGAATATCCTCATCACAGTTCTTTATTTTTCGGATGCGATATGGTAAACGGAGGCAACTACTGGCAGGAAGGATTGGAAAGGGGCAGGATCATATCGGTTAATGCTGAAGTCAATAAACAAGGCGGGGATACTGCAATTATCACCAATGAATGTATATGGAGCCGGCCCGGAGCAGAATCTCCGGTTAAAGACTCCAGAACTATCATCATAACATCTCCTTCGGCTACTGTCCGACAGATTGATTTTAACATAAGTCTCGAAATGCTTAATGATGTAACTATCAGGAAGACTAACCATTCCCTGTTCAGCGCAAGAATTGCCGCTGACATTTCTGTAAAAAACGGGGGAATAATGATTAATGCAGAAGGAATGAAAAGTGAAAAAGACACCTTCGGGAAGAGGTCGGCATGGATGGATTATTATGGAAAACGTGGTGATTATGTCGAAGGACTGGCTATCATGCAGCATCCTTCTAACCCGTTGTATCCATCACCATGGTTCACACGCGATTATGGCTTCATCTCACCAACTCCAATGAACTGGCCCGAAAACGGGAGTGAAATTTTCATTGAAAAAGGAACTGTTATAAATCTCCGCTACCGCGTTATTGTTCATTCAGGCGACGAGAGGCAGGCCAAAATTGCTGAGTCATTTGAGAAGTACACAAAAGAATAAAGGTATAGAAGAGCTATAGAGGCTATAGAGGCTATAGAGGCCGTAGAGGCCTTACTTTTCTTAAGCCTGTAGAGCCTTTAAGGCTTCTAAAGCATTTACTGCCTTTTTTTTCGGTAGATGCAGTCTTTCTGGTCACATAAGCCGCATGTATAAGGATTCATCTTAACTTGTTCCCCAATACCGATTATGCCGCTGACCGATTTAACAGGATCCATCAGAGCTGAAGGGGTCAATCTGATACCACAATAATTATCAGGAACAAGCTGGAATAACTTATGCTGTTCTCCTACATACCAGCCGCAATAGCCCGGGCTGTAACGATTTGTAATTTTTTTCCCGGAAGAAATAACTGATTTTTCAAGTTCATTCTGCATCAGATCCGCTGCTGCCTCCACAATTTCACTTCCTACAACGTCATATATGTAACCTCTCAGCAGATCTTTTTCATGCATCGCTTCACGGCTTTTGATTCCGATTTCCTTGCCGGCGGTGCAAAGAAATACGACAACTGAATCTGATCCTTTGATTTGGCTGAAGACTATTCTTTTTATCTGAAAGTTAATTTCACTGATATTTAACGATTTATCAGCATAATTAAACAGTATATCCTTATAAATAATATATTCCGCTTTAATATTGCATATCTTTTCCGATTCTTTGAGTATTTCTCCAATAAGACCTGAAACCAGAGCGCTGTCCTCCCCCTCTTTATACCCTATAATGCCTTCAATCTGAGATACGCTTAAGTTCAGATCATTAAACTCAAAGTGAAACGTTGATTTTGTCATGATTAAAGACTGATTTCTTAACCAGAATAATTCAAAATTTATTTGTCAGAGGGGAGAAGTCCTGCTTCCGACACAATCCGCTGAACTACCGATTCCCATCCTAATGTCATGAGATGAATGCCATTTACGCCCTGTTTATGTTTAATTGAATCGATCACTTCCAGAGCTATCTGTACACCTTCCTCCGCTGCAGATTCTCCTGCTCTTTCCATTCGTTTCAAAATGCTTTCAGGCAACCGGACACCAGGCACGTTGGAATGAAGATGTTGTGTAATTTTTAAATTTTTCAGGGGTGTTATACCAACAAGGATAAATACTTTATTCAAGATCCCTCTCTTATCAAGTTGTTCAAGCCATAAGTCAAGTTTTTCCGGTTCAAAAACAATGTTGGTCTGAAAAAACTGTGCCCCGGCATTTACTTTTTTATGATCTTTAATAGCCTGTAAAACAGGATCCAAAGCAAAAGGAGATGTAGCTGCCCCCAGAAACAGTTTTGGAGGATCTTTAATCTTCCTTCCATCCAAATAAATGCCTTCGTCTCTCATTTTTCTAAATATCCAGAGCATCTGGACAGAATCGACATCATAAAAATTCATATTGCCTATTGGTGAAGGTCCTGTATTGGGACTGTCGCCGGAAATACAGAGAATATTACGGATGCCCATTTCATTCAATCCAACGATATCAGATTGCAGCCCGCATCGTGTTGTATCGCGCGCAGCAATCTGAAAAACCGGTTCTGTTTTAAGGCCGAGAGCAACATTACAGCAACCAAGGCTTGACATTCTTGGACGGGAAGAGGATGAATCTGTAAAGTTAATAGCCGTAACATAAGGTTTAACCCGTCCAATGTCATCAATAAGTTTTTGAGGGTTGGCTCCAAGCGGAGGTGTCGCTTCGGAAACTACAACAAATTCAGCATTGAGTAATCTTCTCTGCAGATCTGAAACAGGCTCATTATCTGAAGCCGGATGATAATCCGAGTCCCCGTTCCACCAGTCGGGCTGACGGATAGTCTTAAATACACTATCCCACACTTCAGTCTTTTTTGCTTTATTGTTTGAAAAAATTGAACCCAGGAACTTTCCGGTTCCTACCTTTCTTACCTGTTGGAAAACATCGCCCCATGTCTCTGTACCAACCTTATCCCAATCCAGAGGAGGCAATATCTCAAGGAGAGTCTCTTCTCTTCCGGTAGCAAGAGCTCTTTTATAAATGGCATACCAGACACATTTACGAGTTTCATCGACATAACAATTCTTTTCTGGAGTCAACCCGCCACATGGCCCATTTCTCATCCCCTTCGGGCATTCCATGGGACATATAAAAGCCGTTTCCTGCAACAGGCAATTCCCGCACATACGGCAACCAAATAACGGCCCTTTAACGTAAAGCTCTGTTTTTTCCAAAACCCTTCGGCCGAATGTTTCCTTTTTAAAAGGGTAAAAAGCAGGTTGCCATCTGCGGGCGGGTTTTATACCTGACATAAATATCTGATAGACAAAAAACAATTACCTGTTTGTCACCTGAAAATTTTCCAAAAACCTGACAGCATAATCATCTCTCCCCATTATCAGGTCGGTTGCCCTTACTGCTGCTGTTATTTTTTCGGGGTTTGCAATCGGACATGTCAGACCATAAAGAATTGATAACGACATGAATGCTGCATTCAATATCTCCCTGTCCGGTAATCCGAAAGAGATGTTGCTTGCACCCTGAGTTATATTCATACCCAGTTTCTGATGGACAAGCCTTATTGTTTCAAGAGTT
Organism: Bacteroidales bacterium; assembly: GCA_021371855.1. Lineage (GTDB taxonomy): Bacteria > Bacteroidota > Bacteroidia > Bacteroidales > VadinHA17 > LD21. Next base: position 56,233 of record JAJFVL010000017.1, read on the forward strand.
ACGACGCACGCCATAGGATCGGCGCTTACCGCCATTGCCAGAGGGTCAATAATTACGTCTTCTTCTTTAATTCCTGCTTTAACGGCTCTTTTCAATATCTTTTCGGCAATAGCCAGTCGTTTTTCAGGATCATGGGTAATACCATCATCATCCATAGTAAGTCCAATTATCGCAGCGCCATACTCTTTAGCTATCGGAAGCAGAGAATTCATTGATTTCTCTTCTCCATTCACGGAGTTGATGAGACATTTGCCGCCGGCTACTTTCAGAGCAGCTTCAATTGCTTTTGGATTAGGAGAATCGAGACAAAGCGGGATGTCAAACTTATCCCTTATTGCCAGAACAGCAGCCGGAAGTAATTTAACATCATCGACACCCGGAAATCCGACATTAACATCAAGTACGTCAGCCATTGCTTTAATCTGGCTTTCAGCTAATTCCAAAACATAATCAAAGCTTCCCTCCTGTAAAGTGGAAACAAGTTTTTTTCTTCTGGTCGGGTTAATGCACTCACCAATAATTACAACCGGGCCATTGGAATTAATTACCACTTCACTACTTATTCCCTGTAGTATAGTATTCATACACTTCTTCTGTTAGGAAACAAGTTGTTTGAGATAATTGACTGCCCCCTGAGGATCGGGAGAATAATAATCAGCTCCAATCTTCTCGCAATACTCTTTGGTTACGGGAGCTCCGCCAATGAGGATCTTTGAACCGGGTTGTTTTTCTTTGATAGCTGCCACAGTTTTTTTCATATTTTCCATTGTTGTTGTCAGCAGAGCTGATAAGCCAAGAACTGCCCCTGGATTTTCGTCCATAGCTTTCATGAATTTTTCGGTGCTGACATCTACCCCAAGGTCAATCACTTCCCATCCTCCGCCTTCGATCATCATTGCAACCAGATTCTTTCCTATATCGTGCAGATCGCCTGAAACAGTCCCGATGACAAACTTTCCTTTTCTCTTTGTTTCGCCCGACTGAAAATAAGGTTTAAGATGCACCATGGCACTATTCATTGCTTTTGCAGCCATAAGCATCTGTGGTACATAGATCTCTTTTCTGCTGAATTTATTACCGACTTTTGCCATTGCAGGTACCAGGGCTTTATCGAGTATTTCATCAGGTTTAGTCCCTTCGTCAAGAGCTCTCTTTGCCAGCTCATCAGCGCCATCCTGATCTTTCATATCAGGTGGATAAGGAGATACTTTGTTGATCTTCCCAAATTCGACACACAATGCAATTTTTTCAAGGATATCGTTCATAATTACACTTGTTTTAAAAAGTCCTGAAACGTACAACCGTTTTTGTGTTATTCTCTTTTGTTTATCACTTTAATTCGCAGCTATATAAACCTGTGAAAAAACTATTTTCAGAACTAACTGTTATGAATATTTTTCAGTCTGTCACAAAGATCTTTAAGACCCTCCTGAGTATTACCGCCAGGCTGCTCAATAGTTGTCCAGCCGTGGTAACCGACTTCATCCAGGGCTTTCATTACTACCGGCCAGTTAACATCGCCTTCCTGCAACTTTACATTAAACCCGGCCCCCTTGCCCTGTTTATCGGCGATCTTACGGCTGTATTCTTTAATATGGACTTTAGCAATGCGTTTTCCCAGAATTTTTATCCATTGTTCAGGCCACCCATAAGCAAGAATATTTCCGCAATCGAAATAAAAACCTACAATTGGTGATTTGAACTGGTCTACATAATTTACAGCTTCCATAGGACTGAGAAGGAAATTGTTCCATACATTCTCAACTGCGATTTTCACTTTTATTTTTTCTGCATATGGAATTACTTTTTTTATCTCTTCAGATGAACGTTTCCAGCATTCATCATAACTGACTGTTTCTGACACACTTCCCGGAACAAGAAGCACTGTATCTGCTCCATAGACTTTTGCATCTTCCAAAGCAATCCTGAAAGCTGCCAATCCTTCTTCTCTGACTTTCGGATCAGGATCCGAAAGTTTTAATTTCCAATGAAGGGCTGCGCAGACACTCGGGATGCTTAATCCTGTCAGATCGCGGGCTTTTAAAACTTCCTCCCTGTTCAGATGGCTCATTGGTTCGACTCCCTCAAAACCTGCCTGTTTTGCAGATTGAAATTTTTCAAGTATTGTTCCTCCCACACCTATGCTCCCCCACATGATCCCTCTTTTCAGACTTCTGGCTGACGGTGTAACAATATTTGAAAAACCAGGCAGGGAACCTGCAGATAACATGGCAGAAGCCATTACTGTATTCCGTGCAAACTGTCTCCTGTTCATTTTAGTATGTATTATTGTTTTAAAATTTTTTATCAGCCATTTATACTTTAGGTTCTGACCCGATTACAGGAATTGTTTCAGGTATCGCTGGTACCACAGGTCCGAATGCATAGGTCTTCGGGCCCAGATAAAGATCAGAATTCATCACTTCTTCCCATGTTACATCTTTTCCGGTATAAGCTGACATACGTCCCATAATGGTAATAAGGGTTGAATTAACCTGTGCCTCAGCATCATTTACTATATTACCCGTACGTATTCCAGTGACAAGATTAATATGTTCCTGTACATAAGGATCGGTCACCTTCCATGTCTGATCAGCCGAGCCTTCTTCGGGATAAGGATATTTCCATATTTCTTCACCCTTATGATTATAGAGAATCCCTTTTGCATTAGCAAATCCTTTTGTTCCTGTAATAAACTGTTCAGTCAGATTGCTGCAGCCTGTTATCTGGCGGGCAGCACAATGCGTATGCATGCCGTTATCATAAACATATTCAATGCTGAAGAAGTCATATTGATCTCCGGTAACTCTTCTCTGACGGCCCCCCCACCCCATTGCCTTTACGGGAATTTTACCAAGATACCAGTTCATTACATCAACCTCGTGAATAAATTGTTCAACAATATGGTCGCCAGACAACCAGCAGAAATTGGCCCAGTTACGAAGCATGTACTCCATATCCGACATTCCGGGTTGTCTCTTGATAACCCATAGAGAACCTCCGTTGCGGATTATGTGAGCGCTAACAATCTCACCAATTTCTCCGCTGGCCACTCTTCTCCATGTTTCCACAAAATCTTTCTGAACTCTGCGGATTGTTCCGCTAACAATGCAAAGCCCCTGTTGTTTTGCTCTTTCAGCTGAAACCAGAACCGATCGTGCACCGACAGGATCGACTGCACATGGTTTTTCCATGAAAATATGCTTACCCGCTTTAACAGCAGCTTCAACATGTGCCGGGCGGAAATGAGGAGGAGTGCAAAGCAGCACAATATCCACTCCTGAATCAATCACCTTTTCATAACTATCGAAACCCAGAAAACACTTTTCGTCAGGAATATCAACATTCTTTTTGGCTTTTAATTCCCCCCGGCATTTATCAAGACGATCCTGAAAAACATCACCTAATGCAACGATCTGAAGATTCGGACCCGCATCAAGGAAATTCATGGCTGCTCCTGTCCCTCTGCCGCCGCAACCTATCAATCCGGCTTTCAACACTTTTCCGTCAGGTGCCTGTGTAAGAAATGCAGGTAGTTTTACTTCTTTTGTTTTCGAACTGCTTCCTGAGCAGGAAGTTAAAAATTGCGTGGCCCCTAGTGTCCCAACAGTTGCCATTGCCGTATTGGAAAGAAATTTCCGGCGGCTTAATTCTTTATTGTTTTTCATATCTGGAAATTTTTGAAGAATATATATTTTTTAAAAGGTTTTGCAATTTAAAGAATAAAATCAAACACTATATATGTCAATAAGTTAAAAAGAGTGAAAAAAACAGTTTACAAAAGAGCCCGGAAAATTCGCCGGTAGTATTGTTGGAACTAATAATTATCAATAACGTCTGTATCGAGGCAAATTCTATTAATTCCCAATTGATCGTATCAAGTGAAATCAATACACTTCCAGTTCCTGCCATACAGGAAGTTTTGGAAATCTCGCATGAGGATCAGCCTGGTACCAGTAACATACCGAAGCAATATCCGATTGCTGTTTCAGATATCTTCCCCCCTGCCTCCATCCAAGATCCTGAATAGTGATTTTCAGATCTTTGTCAAACCTTACCGGATCCATAATATGCCAGCGATACAGTCCAAAACGTTGCATTACGTTATAATGGCCATCTCCACGTATCACCTGGTGTAATCCCGAATAAGGTGTACAAAATTCTGTATAGTTAACTTCTTCGACACCTGCAGCATTCTTTTTCCTCGTGTCAAAATCATAAGATCCACAGAAGTAGTCTTCTGTTCCTGTCCCGCAGATAGTTGGGAATTTTGTATCACCGTCGATAAAGAATTTAATTTCGCCTTCACCCCACCATCCGTTATTATTCACTCCCAGTGCCATATATACACCTACATACTGACCTTTTCCTTTAATCCCATCGACAATTGTATAGTCCGATGTCTCATTTATCCTGGTTCTGCGGAATTGTGCATGGAAATAACCGGCATCGGAAGGAACCTCGGTTAATGTATAATCGATCTGATAATAAAGAGTCAAAGGATCAGCATCGCCCAAATTTTCCATCGTGATCCTGCACTTCTTACGGAAAGGCATAACCCAGTAGCAATTGAAAGCGCTTCCCGGATTTACACAAATTGCAGATGAGACAAGCGGAGCATACTGACCCCATCCCATCCCGAAAAAATCACCGACCGGGCATTCTACCGATGGCTCCGTTTCGTTGTCCCAGTAGATCCTTAATATTGAATATCGCCATTTGCCTGCAGGAGTCATCCATATGTGTTGAATGGCACCCGGACCTTCAATCTCTGCCATAGTGAATGTCTCTCCTGGTTTAATTCTTACATAAGGATTTACTTTCCATCCCTGTCCAAGATCGCGGGCAGCGTTAGATGCATTGGCAGTATTTGGTTTGTCTTTGTCGGCAGGATCAGCCATACCAGCCTTTCCTTTTTCCCCGGTAAAGTTTTCGGGACTGATTGAACGGGTTTTTGCATCAGATAACCTGTAGAGGTTACCCATGTTCATATCGAGACCGTTAAATTTATTCTGCGAAAACGTAAAAACCGGAAGCAAGAAAATAAAGAGAATAACATACAGACTTTTTTTCATAGTTCTAAAATTGAATGGGTTTAATAATTTGAACTAAAATAATGAATTTATTAATTCAATACCAGATTTTAATTAGTTCTGCTTTGCCAAATTATTAATATTACAAAGCATCTCCTAATTATTAATAATCACCCTGACATCAGCCGGTTGCCGGATGATACACCTACTTTTAATGAAGGGGAATATATTGATATACAATACTATAACTTAGAGGCTATCTAAAAAAGCCCATCCCCTCCAAAAAATAAGGAAGATAAGGATTGGTACAAACCGTGCATTGTGTTTGTTCAGGAATTTATCAGCAAATAAAAAGATAATCAGATCAGGTGGTAGTTTTCGTAGAATGTATTTATACCCAGATGATCTTTTAAGAATATTTTTACTTTATACCTTAATGACAATCTGTTAAATGCAATATCATGTTCAAAACTCCAGTTTTTTTGGTTTATTCTCTCCTGCATCAACTTTGGGTGAGATTCAGTAAATAAACTCAGAGCATCTATCCTGGAATAATCAAAATCTTTGTCACTTATTATTTTTTTATATTTTTTTTCATTTTGATAAAATTTGGAGGCATTCTTGACCTTATCCATCATCACTCCCGGCTCTTTAACCCATCCATAGTGATATATATAAGCATCGATTGGGATGACATTAAGTTTTTTATTTTTACCCTTTCTGAATCCCTGTGCATCCCGGAATGAATAAATTTCCTTGTTATTTTTTATGACCCTTATTTCGTTACGGTACCACATGGGTGATATTCCTATATAATCGTATGATCCATAGAAGTGTAAATAATTGAATAACAATCCATCAACCCGATCATCATCTTTCCATCTCTCCATTGCCGAATAAATGATACCGAGATATTTTTCATGTATTGCTTCATCGCCCTGGATATAAAAAGCCCAGTCAGAATCATCCGGAACTGCATGAAAAGCTTTATCGGTTTCCAGGGCAAAAACCTTACCGCCTTTCTTCATTTCCGGGGAATCGTCCCAAATGGTATCAATTATACTGATTTTTTGTTTGTCAATACTTTGTATCAGTTCGCTTGTATTATCTTCAGAGTTTCCGACAGCAACCACAAAATCGTTACAAACAGGTAATATTGAATTTATTGCTTCAACAACAGGATAATCAAATTTGACCGCATTTCGAATAAATGTAAAACCTGTGACTTTCATGTACTTAACTCATTAAAATAAGGATAATTGATAATCCTGTTGATTCATTTTATTATAGATATTCAAAACTGCAAAAGATTTTTAAATTATTCTGCTTAGTCATTCAAATTATTAAAGATTTATTATATTAAAGACAATAAACCGGTAGTAATTATTCCAGTTTGAAAAAATATTTTTTTATTTTCCTGCTACCATGATAAGGTACTTCAATCTGGTCCAAAATATCCAAACCTGCTTTTTCAAATAATAAGTAAAGTGAATGTTCCGTAAAAGGTTTATAAATGCTGCACTCAATATTAAAATCGCTTAGTGCTTTTTCTTCTGTTTTAATTAATTCTTTAATATCAGTACCGCGACAGGGAAAATGTTCGATGACAAACACAGATTTAGACACTCTCCGGGCTTCAGCCAGTACAGTCAAAGGATCTTCACAATGGTGTAATGTTTCATTTAAAACTGAAATATCAAACTCTGAATTTCCGAATGGCAATTGACTGCCATTATAAATTTTAAAAGGTAATGTTTTCCTTTTCCTGATATCAACAATATCAATCGTATTATATTTTATTTCAGGAAAATGTTCAGCAAATACATGAATAGGTATTGACGTTCCGGTACCAATATCGAGAACGGAATCAATACCTTCGATATGAGGTCTGAAGAATTCGATAAGGTCCGATATTATATCTTCTAATTGTTTGTTCACTAGAGCAAGTGGTTAAAGGTGAATCTAAAGTTACACAAAATCAAAGATATCATTAAAGCTGCAAAAAAGTTATGCAGATTAAGGCAATAAAAGTACAACGATGTAACCAAATGAACTTTGTCGTTAATCCTTTATTCTTTAACAATTTTGTATATTTACAGTACGACAAAAAAAGGAAGGAGGTCCTTTATGAAAGTAAATAATCTTTCTTTTGGATCAGTTACCATCGATGGGGAAACATACCTGAAAGATGTGATTATCGATAATGGTTCGGTTAAAAAAAGAAAAAAGGAGGAATCAAAAAAATACAGCGAACGATTCGGGCACACACCTCTTTCTCCTGATGAGAATATTCCATGGGTTTGCAGGCATCTCATTGTTGGGGCTGGACATAGTTCCAGCCTGCCGGTAATGGATGAGGTTTTTGATATTGCTATTCGTAAGGGTGTTAAAATAGTTGTTATGAGCACTCCCGAAGCTGTAAAACACATAAATGACCCGCACACAAATCTGATACTTCACTTAACCTGTTGAAAGCGGGCATTCAAATGCACTGACAACATGAATCATGCCTGGTTCAGATTTTACGAAGAATTAAATGATTTTTTGCCTATCGGGAAGAGGAAACAATTTTTTCTTTATTCATTTAATGGAAATCCATCTGTCAAAGATATCATCGAGGCTCTGGGGGTACCTCATGTCGAGGTCGACCTGATCCTGGTAAATAGTCTTTCGGTCAGTTTTTCTTACAAGCTTCTGAATGGAGATTCAGTATCAGTTTTTCCCGTTTTTGAAAGTTTCGATATAAGTTCTGTTACTCATTTAAGAGAAAAGCCCCTGCGCGAACTGAAGTTTATCCTTGATGTTCATCTTGGAAAGCTTACAAAATACATGAGATTATGCAACTTTGACACCTATTACCGCACAGATTACAACGATCAGGAAATAGTTGACATTGCCATCTCAGAAAAAAGGATCATCCTTACACGTGACAGGGAATTGCTTAAAAAGAAGCTGGTGACCCGCGGTTACTGGATACGTTCCCAGCATCTTGATGAGCAACTTAGAGAAGTATTTCTCCGGTTTGATCTGAAAAACCAGATCAGGCTTTTTAACCGTTGTATAGAATGCAATGGTATACTGGCAGACATATCAAAAGAGAATATACTGGACCGTTTATTGCCAAAAACGCGTCAGTATTATCAGAAGTTTAAAATTTGTCCCGGTTGTGACCGTATTTACTGGGAGGGCTCACATAGCGAAAGGATGAAAGGAATTATTGATGATATTATCAAAGTCTTGTAACAGGTATGGAAAGCCTGATATCGGCTTAGGTTAACTTAAGCTCAGAAACAGGCAAAGAATTAAGTTCAGTGAAAGACGTTTTTATTGTATTGCGATAGTATATTTATTAAATTTGATATGTTTTTGAACATGTGAACCGGAAATTCACACAAAGGTTAAAGAAAAACGGGCCGGCTATTTAACCAAAATAAATGGAGGGTATTGTTATGAAAACCAAAAGTTCTTTTTCAGTATTTATCTTTTTTGTGATTTTTGCGATAGGCATAGTATTGGCAAATGCCCGCTATGATATTCAGGACAAAACCGGAGCCATATGGATCGGAGTGATGTCTTTTCTGGTTGCTCTTATTGTTTCATCCGCTATAAAAATAGCAGATCAGTGGGAAAAAGCGGTAGTGTTAAGATTAGGACGTTTCCAGTCACTCAGGGGGCCAGGATTGTTTTTTATTATACCGATAATCGACTCCGTTGTTTACTGGATTGACCTCCGCGTTATTACAACTTCATTTACGGCAGAAAAAACTCTTACAAAAGATACTGTACCTGTTGATGTGGATGCAGTTCTTTTCTGGAAAGTTCTGGATGCCAAAAAAGCTGCCCTTGAAATAGCTGAATACAAAAGTGCAATCAACTGGGCTTCCCAGACAGCCCTTCGTGATGTCATCGGGAAGACCATGCTCTCGGAGATGCTTGAAGGCAGAGACAAGATGAGTAATATTCTGCAGAAAATTATTGATGAACGGACCGAACCATGGGGTATAAATGTGATCTCCGTTGAGGTTAAAGATGTTAATATCCCTCCTGCGCTGCAGGATGCAATGTCGATGCAGGCCCAGGCAGAAAGAGAACGTCAGGCCAGAGTGATCCTGGGTGATTCTGAACGGCAGGTGGCTGAAAAGTTTGGAGAAGCTGCAAAAACATATACCAACGATCCTACTGCGCTCCATCTGAGGGCAATGAACATGCTGTATGAAGGATTAAAAACAAACTCAACAATAGTGATTGTCCCAAGCTCAGCACTTGAAACCATGCAATTAGGCGGCCTTGCAGGAATAACAGCATTATCCATGGGTTTGAATAAGGAAAGGGAAGAAAAGACACAAAAAAATGTACAAAAAGATGTACGGAAAAGCGAAACAGATAAAATAGAATAGCACCGATAGCCATTTGAAGTTCATACTGCAGAATTATATTCTTTCATACAAGGTAGTTTAATTAATATCCGGAGGTACGTGTGATGAAAAACACGTATAGAAAAATAACAGAAGACATTTTGGGACTCGCCGGAGTGGAAATTAACGGTAGTAATCCCTGGGATATCCGGATTCACAATGATGAATTTTATAAAAGAGCAATTACCGAAGGTGAATTAGGTGTCGGCGAATCATTTATGGACGGATGGTGGGACGCTGAAAAAGTTGATGAATTTATTTACAGAATTTTACGAGCTGAACTTGACAAAAAAATACGCCGGAAACTTACAATCCTTATCAGACTTTTTACTGCACAGCTTTTAAATCTGCAGTCAAAACGAAGAGCTTTCATTATCGGTGAAAAGCACTATGATCTGGGAAATGATCTTTTCCAAAACATGCTTGATAAGCGGATGAATTACAGTTGCGCATATTGGAAGAATGCCAATAACTTAGATAAAGCTCAGGAAGACAAACTTGAACTGGCATGCCGTAAACTTTATCTCAAACCCGGAATGCGCATTCTCGACATTGGCTGCGGTTGGGGCGCTTTTGGAAAATATGCTGCAGAAAGATATAACGTTGAAGTTGTTGGAATCACAGTCTCACAAAGACAATTAGAACTTGGAAAATATTTATGCAGAGGTTTTCCTGTTGAGTTAAAGCTGATGGATTATCGCGATATAAATGAAAAGTTTGATAGAATAGTCAGTATTGGAATGATCGAACATGTAGGTTATAAAAACTACAGAAGATTCTTTGAAGTAGCGAATAAGTGCCTTAAAGATGACAGTTTATTTCTTCTTCATACTATTGGGAATATTAAATCCGTAAAAACAATTGATCTTTGGACACATAAATATATTTTCCCAAACGGGATGCTTCCTTCCGTGGCTCAGCTTGGCAAAGCAATTGAAAATCTTTTCGTGATGGAAGACTGGCACAACTTCGGAACAGATTATGACAAGACTCTTATGGCGTGGTTTAACAACTTTGCAGCGAACTGGGACAAAATAAAAGACAAATATTCTGAAACTTTTTTCAGAATGTGGAAATACTTTTTGCTTTCAGGCGCCGGTTCATTCAGAGCAAGAATACGTAATCAATTATGGCAGATAGTTCTTTCCAAAAATGGAATACCTGGAGGTTATCAGTCAGTCCGGTAATGGATTATGTAAGAATCTCAGAGGCTTTTCATTTTGATCCGCCAGCCAGAGGCATTCTTGTACCGTCTAAACCTGAACGTCTGTATGCAGTCATTCTCCGGTAACTTTAATGGGTGCAATAGTTGTGTCTGATACTTCTACGCTATCATCGAATGCCTCATTCAGATCATTTTCGATTCCTTGTTGTGTTCTTACCAAAGTACTGTCAAAAGTTTTATCCGACGCAATTTTTTGTTCCATAATTGAACCGCGAAAAACAGAAACTAAAGCGGCAACTATTGATATACCTATAATAATGCGTGCAACATTCCTGTAACTTTTCTTAAAAAGAATTAAAGAAACCATACATAATAGCATACCTGCCAGAGCCGGAAGTATGGGAATAAGTCCTAATCCGACTATAGCCATAACTAATGATATCAGACCCAGCAATAAAGCCGGTACTAACAGAAAAAGTGAAACAGATCTTGAGGATTTTTGTTTTAATTCGGTGCTTTCCATATTTATTATCAGTTTTTAATTCCTATTGCTTCAACCAGCCTTAACTGAACACTGCCAGCAGGGATTTCAGCTTTAACAAGTACAGGGATCTTATTTTTATCCGCTGTAAGCCAGACATTGTTTGATTCTTTGTTCACAAAAGCCTCACTTCTTATTGAAACTCCCAATTTATAACAGGTTTTGGAGCCGAATGTTTCTGTTTTCAGTGTTTCTTTCCCCTTGTATACCAAAACAATATCATTAGTTTTTTCGCCAACCAATACCGGAATCGAGATGGTTTTATTCAATGCCATTTTTTCAAAGTTCAATGTTCGTACATAATATAATACAGAGACAAAATCCTGAGTATTATCCTGAATTTTGATCATTGAAGTTTTCGTCTCTCCATTCCTTTCATATTCGTATTTTGCCTGTAAAGAACTTCTTTTAATTACATATTTCATATTGAACTTGTATCCTCCCTCGTCAACATTTCGTTTAAAGATATATGGTTTAATATCTTTTTTATCGACCCAGGTCTGATACAGATCCCTTATCTTGAAAAATGCATCATAATCAGAGTAAGTACTGGCTATAGCTTTTATCGAGTATAAAGATTTTCCATCGGAATTGATTTCGGATACATCAATTCTTATTTCTGCCAAATCAGCCCAAAGTGATGTGGTATAATACGAACCTTTAAACCTCAACATTTCTCCTGCCTGAAATGCATTGTTGCCGGAACTTTGAGAAAAACAAGATGAAGCATATACTGTCACTAAGAAAATAATGAAAAAGAATTTGATAGCCTTATTAACCCGGACAGGCTCGCTCAAGACCAATCCGGATGTTCTCTCAGTAGTTGACTCTGTAATATTGGGAAGGGATATGGTTTTCATAGCTGTTATTTACAATGTTTTTGAACTCACTTTCACAAAATCCAAAATATTTAAAGCTGCGAAAATAGTAATATAATTAACACACTTGTTATTCAAATGATCAGTAATTTACCTGTTGGCTGGTAATATCAGACGGAGCTGACTAAAAGTGCCAACATAATAAAATGAAGCAGATCAATCATTTGTTCTGCCGGTTTAATAAAATCGAGTAGGAAGAAAATAGAATAGTTTTCCTCCTATTTTATTTTCCAACCTCTCACACCACCGTACGTACCGTTCGGTATACGGCGGTTTCTTAATTTACACCATGAACTAGCTTGTAATAGTCAGAGAAGAAGATCATTGATCTTGCGGGGTATATGATATAAGTAGATAATGAATTACATCAGATTTTTGAATTATTAGCTTTCCTTTTTCTTTCTGTCCAATGGAATTATTCCTGCCATCTCTCCAATAATATTTACCAATTCGGTTCCTGTTGGAACAACGATCTTGGCATTATTCCCGAGTGATGCTTCAAGAGCCTCCAACTTCCTCAACAACTGGGCATTTCCAACAAAATATTTATCTGCTGCTTCATTTACCAGTTTAATGGCTTCGGCTTCTCCTTCGGCATGCAATATTTTCGATTGCTTAAATCCTTCCGCTTCTTTAATCTTAGCCCGTTTGACACCATCGGCGACAGTTTCAGCAGCTGTAGCGGAATCTATTGCAGCTATTTTTTCATTTTCGGCCTTTACTACTTTATTCATTGTTTCCTGAACGTCTTTCGGGGGATCTATTTCTTTCAACTCTGTGCGAACTATTTCAATTCCCCAGTTTTGGGTTTCATTATGAAGTGTTTTATAGAGTTCGGCATTAATTTTCCCACGTTCGCTGTTTGCTGATTTAAGAGTAAGGGTACCGATAATATTTCGCAGGGTTGTGCGTGCAAGATTAACGATCTGCCATTTGTAATTATTGACATTGTAAATTGATCCTTTAACGCTTTCTTCGTCGGCTTTAACCCTGAAATAAACCTGCGCGTCGACGCTTGCATTCAAATTATCATTAGTGATTATTTCCTGTGGCTCGGCATCTACCATCTGCTCAGTCACATTTACTATAAATATTTTATCAATAATTGGAATTATCCAATGAAACCCCGGTTTGGCAAAATTATGGTACTTACCAAGCCTCTCAATTAAACCTCGTTGTGTTGGCCGTACAATTTTGATTCCTGCAAAAAGTAACAGTACAATCGGAATTATGACATACAAATAGTTCATTTCAATTTCCTTTCTTTTTATTAGTAATTATGTTTAAATATGAAACCAGCGAGTTCTGAAGCCCGGTTGTGTTTAAAATATCAGACTACTGAGCCTGATATCCGATATTATAAGAGTTACCGATAAGATCAAGATACATAACCGACAACCTGCTGAGTTGTGACATAGGCACTGGAGTTGGAAGCGTAAAGTTATAAAGATCAGAATTAGTTTTAGCTTCCGGATTTTCCCATAACGCTCCCATCTGTGCAAGTTGAGTCTGGGGTCCGTCGAGGGTGACCTGAGTCTGATAAACATAATTTTCAGCAGTAACAAAATTATTTTCTGTGTCTCTGTAGTCTATTGAAACAGAAACAATTTCATTATTGTTGTTAGTGTGTATTGTTGGTTTTGCGAGAATAAAGAAGTGCTTTGCACTTATGTTTGCATAGTTTAATGTATAATTTTTGTTTTCGAGAGTTACAGTATAGGTGCCTTTCATGAATGGTAACATAACTGCTCCTAATGGATTTCCCTGAGATGGAGGAGCTTCCCTGCAAAAAGAAGCAATAAAACAATCGGGACCAAAAGCATAACTCATTTGTTTGATATCGTTATGGGGCGAACCGGCAGGACCTGAAACTATAACATTTGTATTTACGGGTTTAAGGGCTTTCCCGGTGCAAATCCTCAATATGTAATTTATAAATATATGATTTGTATCAACCACCTGCACTGAGGCATTGTTCAGTGTCCAGGGACCACATGAAATATTAAATATGGTGCTTAGGCCAATGTCACTTTTGGAAAGAATATCAGGAACACCGTCGTTATCAACATCAATATTTTTAGACAATGACTCATAGTAAACACCCAGTTCTTTATACCATGCAATTTCCTCATCATTAAGAAGAATTGAGTTGCCTAAAGGGTTATTGGCAGGTATAACACTTGTACCATCCAGAGTCAAAGTACTTAGATCGATAATAGTATTATCGCCGTCTTTCAGGCTCACGAGCGGCAGAACATTAAGACCGCCGGCAGTCAGACAACCAATATACTGGTTATTGGCATCAAGGAAAGCAAGGGCAGTAGCCGTTCCTGAAACTGCGTTAGCTGTGAATGAATTATTTACAATATCAAAGACTTTATATGAAGTACTGTTAAAGACAAGTACTTTTTTTGCATCAGATAACGACAATGGATTTCCCGCATTCAATGCCCTGCTTGTCAGATAGCTGCCTGAAAGAGTGCCTTTTATTACAATCCTGGGAACATTAAATTTCGAATCATCACTTTTATTGCAACTTAAAACTGCAAATAAAACTACAAATACTAAAATCAGATTCTTCATTTTTTATTTTTTTAAATATACTCTTATTTTTAATTTCTTATGATTGTTTAAGAACATTATTGTCTTGAGGTCTGAATGTTTTACGACAGAAGGTCGTTTGTCCTAACTCCTTAAAGTCTGGTAAATTTTTAAATAATTGATTTTCTTGTGTTCATTTAGCCTAAACTACTGTTCAAATAAGAGATTTTATTTGGCCTGCAGATCTGCCAAAATGAGCTATTTAAATAAATTAATTGTCAAAAGGAACGAATGGTTTGGACATTGGAGATGACTTAGGATATCCATTCATGTTACAACGTCCATATTTTTTTTATCTATTAAAAACTGGTTCTAAATCTGACCGATTTTATCCCACTAGTTTTACAAAACAATGAAATATCACTTAAACCTTTAATTGTAAAATATTAATAATCAATCATCCAAATAATCTCTATTTGAAGTTTTTGGCAGAATAGTCCACCGTAACTCCCGACGCAATTAATTCGTTAATTTGTTTGATATCAACCTTATTCAGGGTCAGATCAGCATATTCGAGCAATTTCAGTTCGAAAAGAGGTGATATGTCTTCGATATAATTGTTAGATAATATTACACTCTTCAGGTTGACTAAATTGCTTAATCCATCTATATATCCAATCTGGTTATCTGCAAGATTTAGTTCTTCCAGATTTGTTAGTCCGATAAGGGGTGTAAGATCTGTAATGCGATTATTTGATACATCAATAGTTTTAGCATTGATACAAAATTGCACTCCATCCAAATCGTTAATATCTGATGATGATAATTCAAATTCTTCTATATCTTCGAGATAAAATGAGGGATATTCAATGTCTGTATGGCCGTACTCTCTTATTTTTATAGCATCGTAAAAAGCATATCCAATTAATTCTGTCTTTATTCTTGTTTTGATGATTTCGACAGGCTGGATGTCATGGATAATACTAAAACCCTCCGTATCTATATCCCAGTCATAAACAGGGGCATAATCGATATCTTCATAGCTATTCAATGAACTAGTAATTTCTTCAATATGTTCCAGTTTCAAAATATGTGAATACTCAAGTAACCCATCAAAATTATTCTGCTCAGTGAGCCTGTTAATTTCGTTTATATGATAACAGGATCTGTCAGGATGATACAGCTTCATTAATTTTGAAAAACCTTTTCCGTCATCCGTTATAGTAACAGATACGAAGTCGCTTATTATATCTGAAATTTTTTGTAGTGTTGTATACTTCCGGGCTTTGTACAAATTTATCAGAGCGAGAGATATGTTATTCAAATTTTTAATGTTATATGCTTCCTGAAGCATCTGTTGTAGTTCTTTTATTTCCATTTATTCTTAAATTGAAGTTCAATTTTTTATTTTGACGTATTATAAGATTGCCTAAACCAAATACAAATTAGAATAATAGAGGTGATAAGAAAAATCGCATTTGAAAAGGCATCATTCAAAGTAATTATCGGGGGCAGAGGGAAAAGTGGATCTGTAAAAACAACAAATCCGGTGAGTCCTGATAACAGGAGTGTCCATTTTATCCATTTTGAAAACCTGTCACCCGAAAAAAGTTTTGATGCAAAAATTAAAATCCATTACCATTCCCATCCCCCCCCTAAATAACAAAAACCCGCAAGACGTTGATCTTACGGGTTTTGCGATTTAAAGAAGTGGTGCCACCAGGAATCGAACCGGGGACACACGGATTTTCAGTCCGTTGCTCTACCGACTGAGCTATGGCACCTCCTTTTCGGACTGCAAATATATATCTCAAATCCGAGTAACCAAACACTTTGACAAAAAAAATTCGATTTGGAATCATTTTAATGATATGGTACATTTGCATCCTCAATATTAACAATAAGATGGATATTCTCCTTCACACCCTCAATAATGGGATCAGACTGGTTCACTACAGGATTCCAGGGCTGGTTGCACACTGTGGAATCATTATAAATACAGGTTCACGGGATGAAACCGTTCCGGAACATGGTATCGCCCATTTTATTGAGCATATGTTGTTCAAAGGCACAAAAAAGAGAAGAGCATATAATATCCTGAGCCGTCTTGAAGATGTCGGAGGCGAGCTTAATGCTTATACTTCAAAAGAAGAAACGGCAGTGCATGCCTCTTTCCTAAAGGAAGACTACGAGAGAGCTATCGAACTGATCAGTGATATAACCTTTAATTCGGTTTTCCCGGAAAAAGAGATTGAAAAAGAGAAAGATGTTGTTATCGAGGAGATTAACTCGTACCTCGATACTCCAGCCGAACTTATCTTTGATGATTTTGAAGAACTTGTCTTTTCAAACCAGCCAATTGCCAGGAATATACTCGGTACTCCGGAATCAGTCAGATCCTTCTCACAAAAAAAGATATCTGAATTCATTTCAAATAATTTCAATACCCGTCAAATGGTTTTCTGTTCGGTTGGAGACATCCCTGATGAGAAAATCCTGAAATTTTTCAAAAAGTATTTTTCGGGAATTGTTGCAAGTTACAGGAAAGAAAGAACAAGCAAGAACTGGCTTTACAAACCTGCCTCTGTAACTAAAAAGATGAATACATATCAGAATCATTGTATAATCGGAAACCTATCATATGATCTTCAAGACAAACGCAGGATGGGGATGTTTCTCCTAAACAATATTCTTGGAGGGCAAGGGATGAACTCAAGATTGAATATGTCGCTTCGTGAAAAGAACGGATTCGCTTATGATATTGAATCCTGTTATAATCCATATTGTGATACCGGTATCTTTTCGATATACTTCGGTACTGACAGTCAATATCTTAATAAATGCATCTCTACGGTGATGGCTGAATTAAAAAAACTCCGGACATCAAAACTGAGTACAATACAGTTAAGCAAAGCAAAAAAGCAGATCAAGGGTTATCTGGTTAGAGGATATGAGAATCATGAGAGTATGATGCTGAGTCTGGGAAAAAGCCTCATTGCCTTTAATAAGATCGACACTATTGAGGAAACCTGTAAAAAGATTGATGATATCACATCTTCAGAATTACTTGAAATTGCAAACGACATTTTCGAACCATCAAGACTGTCTACCCTGATTTATAAACAAAGATGAACAAGAAGCTTGAACAATTCCTCCGGGAACACACAACAGCTGAAGACCCTGTTCTCGAAGATCTTTACAGACAGACACATCTCCGGTTTGTTAATCCGAATATGTCGACAGGTCACCTTCAGGGAAAATTCCTTGAATTCATTTCGATGATGATCGGACCTGAAAATATCCTTGAAATCGGAACCTTTACGGGCTACTCCGCAATCTGCCTCTCAAAAGGTTTAAAACCAGGAGGCAAGCTGATCACCATTGATGTGAACGACGAACTAGCCTCATTTGCCGGCTCATATTTTTGCCGGGCAGGGGTTGAAAAAAAAATCGTTCAGATAACAGGAAAAGCCCAGGATATTATTCCTGATCTGGATACCATGTTCGATCTGGTATTCATAGACGCCGACAAAAGAGAATATGTTGAATATTACAGGCTCGTAATCGGAAAAGTGAAACCGGGAGGATTCATTCTTGCCGATAATGTACTCTGGGGTGAAAAAATCCTTGAAAAGGAGACAACTGATCCTCAGACCAGGGGTATCATCGACTTTAATGAACTGATTAAAAATGAAACCATAATCGACAAAGTAATACTACCGTTACGTGACGGATTAATATTGATAAGGAAAAAAGAATAATATGTGGTATGGTTTTTGCGTTATCTGAAAAAACAATTCTGTGAAGGATGAAAAAACAATTATTATCAGCTCTGCTCCTGTTGTTAGTTTGTACCGCAATTGCACATGCTAAATCAGCTGATCAAAATGTAACCACAACAGCCACTTTGAAATCATCAAGCCGCCTTTTTGCAGCCAAAGATGATCTCACATCTGTCATTCTAATAATTCCCTCAGGGACTACCGTAACTGTGCTGGACTCTGATGTTACATATCTTCATGTCACTTATGAAAAGAATGAGGGGTATATCTTAAGGGAGCATGCCGTTATAAATCAGACTCCTGTTCCTGCCGCTCAGACAGAGCAGACGCCACAAGCTGAACAGGAGGAAAAACCGGCTTCTTTTCAACAGACAAACAGGTTACTGTATCTTGAAAAAAAATACGGACCAACCATGGCTGCCAGGCTTTATGAAGGGAAGATATGGAAAGGGATGAATTCGGGAATGGTGAAAGATAGTTGGGGAAGAGCTGATAAGGTCAACAGGGTAATCAATGGGAATATAATTAAGGAAGAGTGGATATATAGAGGTACATGGCTCTATTTTGAGAATAATACTCTTCTTGAATGGGGTCCTGTTAAAAAATAATCTATTTCCTTTTTATTATCTGCGATGATATTTTATCTGCATCTGTTTGCAGATAAAAAAAAATTCTTATTTTTGCCGCGTGATTTTGCGGGAGTAGCTCAGTTGGTAGAGCACGACCTTGCCAAGGTCGGGGTCGCGGGTTCGAGTCCCGTCTCCCGCTCAAATTAAGAAGGAAGTGGCTGGCTTCCTTTTTTCATATGTGCTATTACGTATATATTTTATACTCAAAGTCTCTTGACGTATTCTACAAAGGTCAGACTAATGATGTATCTGACAGGATTCATCGTCATAACTTAAGACAAGAGAAGGCTACTCAATGTGGAGTACCATGGGTTCTGATTTGGTGCACTAAAAAACAATCCCGATCTGATGCTGTAATCCTGGAGCGAAAACTAAAGAATCTTTCAAAAAAACGTCTTGTGGAGTTTATCAAAAAACATCCTGAAGGAATCGCGGGTCCTGACGATCCCGACAATTTTGTCGGGATGTCAGGATGCTGACCGCAAGCGTCAGCATCCGAGTCCCGTCTCCCGCTCAAAGAAAAAAGGCTGTAAGAACAGCCTTTTATTGTTTCAGGCTATTTCATTTCATAATTTTTTATTATAAATTTGCCGCACTTAATTCCACACGGAACAGTAATTGTTGCCAGGATGGTGGAAATTCCGCTGACGCGGAACAGGGTCCGGCACACAGGACCTGGTTATTTGATAGTTGAAGTTTGAAATATTCCGCCCGGATGGTGGAATTTCCGCTGACGCGGAACAGGGTCCGACACGCAGGACCTGGTTATTTGATAGTTGAAGTTTGAAATATTCCGCCCGGATGGTGGAATGGTAGACACGCAGGACTTAAAATCCTGTGGCCATTACGGCTGTGCGGGTTCAAGTCCCGCTCCGGGTACAAAGAAATCCCCTTATATAAATGATTATAAGGGGATTTGTGTTTTATGGGATACAAATAGGATACAAAAGACAATTATTAAAAAGAATCAGATATCTTTATTGTTCCAAAAATGCTCATGATCCTTAAGTAAATGATTATTATTTCCTAATCACGTTTTGCTTTGCTCTTCAATTAAATAATCTATTCCACCTTTAAACATAGACCAGCTATTTACTATTATTACGAACTGTTTTAAAATTTCAATACTAATACCCTTATTATGTGCTTTTTGAAGTAATTGAAACGCCAGGACCTCGTCATAATATCCGTTTTTCAATTTATTCCTTAAAATTCCTCTTATGTAGTACAAATCTTTAATGTCAGGATTATCCTTCAACTTTTTATTTATTGTGCAAATACCTCCTATCTTGCTATAGGCAATTATCACAGAATCCGCTGTCATCTCGTCTTTTTCGTATTTAAAATATTTGTCTGCTGAAGTTTTCATTGCCTCTAGTACTGATTCACGACCGAATTTATTAATAAGCTCTTTAAGGTGGATTATATGTTCAGGTTCTCCAAATGAAAATTCTGGAAAAAAGTTGCTCCAAAAGATATCAATTTTTATTAAATCAATAACATCAGTTTCTGACAATCCACTCTTCCATTCAGTCATCATTTTAAGTTCAGCTATTCTTTCTCTAAGCTTTGCAATTTCCTTTTGTTGCTTTGCCAAGAATGAATTGTCATCCAACACATTGCCTCCCATCTTTTGGAGACAGTTTCTACATGATGCAACTAGGTCTAAAATGTTGTTATCACCGTTTTCTGAAATATTTTTTATTTGTTCGACTACTAAAATGATATCAGGAGCTGACTTTCCACAGTGTTGACATTTAAATGAATCCCTCTTAAAAACTTCGTAACGTACTTTTTTTGATATACTTTTTCGCATATTGACTTTATTATAATACAATTATCTAAAATCAATTTATTTTAAAATTGTAACACTATTTATGATTTAACTTTATATATCGATGTGATTTTGTTATCACTCTTTACCTTACGAATTAAGTTAAATATCTATGTTTATATTGCCTTATTTGTGTGGTTTATCATGAACTTAATAACATCACTAGCCACATAATCAATAAAAAACTGACATTAATTCTCTTATTTAGAAATGTTTGGGACCAAATGTAATTTTAAAATATTTTTACATATTATATTAAACTTGTAATTAATGATAATATTTAGATTCTTCAGGTGACACTTATAAAACCTTTCCAATTCGTCATCCTTTAGAGGTTTTTTAATTGCAATTTAAGTAAGTAATTTTTTGCTGCCTCCTCACCACATTCCTTCAAAAAGATATCAAAGACGTACTTTAGAGTCTAGTATTCAATATTTTAGGATAAATATTATATTGAGTGCAGGCGCTATCGCAGTACAAACTATCCCAAAGCCAGAAATTTGTCACGGTGCAGGATTTAAATTGCGGGCAGTGGCGCGGTCGCGGTATTAGCTATTACAAATTTGTCAATGGAGCAGGAGCAAAAGCAAAAAGTGTGACAAACAACTTACCTTTATTGTCCGTGTTAGCATGCGTTAATGTTATAAATATCTTTCCCCTTAATCTTATTAATAGATATCTTTTTAAATCCCAGAGTTGTAAATCCAGTTTTTAGTCCAAGAAACGAGGGAATTTTATTTGCAGCAATAAAATCCAATAAGGAAGCCTTTAATTCGATATCTTCAGTTAAATTTATTTCAAGTTCGCTATTACTGATTTCTTTAATTTCGTCTGGTTCGAAGAATCTATTAGCTAGAGTGATACTTCTTATGGCTGATAATGGATAGTTAAATTTTCTATCATGTCCACCCATATCTTTTAAGAATTTAAAAGCAGGTGATCGCATATCCTCTCCCTTAGGTTTGGGAATCATTAGCCTCCATTCATTCTCATGTTCCCAAATTTTATCCTTTAAATTACATTGGGCTAGAACTCCGAGGTGTATTCCTATATCTTTTATTGATAGTGCATTTAATTCTGATTGATAGTTGATTGGGAAAGGGCCATAATACTCAAATGGGAATTGAGTTAGATCAAATTCAATGCAAAAACCTTTATGGTTACCATAATATGACCACAGTAAAACATTGTTTGGATTATCTGTCATCGAAAAAATTCCCCATTTCTTATATAGAATTTCTCTAAAGTTTCTCTGAACTAGGATTTTTAATCCATTTGGATTATCTTTTTTCTTTTTATTTAATTCTTCTTCCGGAATAACATCTTTTAAAAAATGATGAATCATTTCTTCATCATCAAAATCCAATAAATCTTCATTACAATCAAATAAATCGTTCACTTGCCATGGATGAGTCGCATATACATACTGACTTACAACAGCGTCAACTGAATTTTTATTCAGCGCATAAAGCTTCCATAAAACAGTTGGTTTGTCATATTCCTCATTAGGTACAATTTCGAACCTACCTTCAGAGTAAAATCTATATTTCCAGTTATAAATGTTTTTTTCGAGCATTCGAAGTTGTTATAAATTTAAAATAATCAATTTTTTAAATCTTTACTTTTCTGATGTTTTTAATGATCAAGAATAGACCATATAAAAAGATGAACCCGCTTAAGAATTCACAAAATGAAAACGAACGTAATCGTAGAATTAATATTAAAAGCATAAATCCCCCTAATAAACTCAATAAAAGACCAAATCGCATGTTTGATTTTTCATAAAAACCTAGAATAAAAAATGGTTGGTTCTTTATTGTTCGAGAAGAATCCATCAGTATCATTGAAATGCCGGATGCAGAAAGAAACATAGTTAATATTATCCAAGCATTGAATCCTTGACTATTATTAAAAATGCTGATTGACCACCATCCGAACCCAATGAAAAAAGTCAGGCCAATTATAAAACCTGTAAATTCAGAACTATGAATCAAATTTTGGTCATAAATTTTCTCAATATCTTTTTTAACCTTTTTCTCAATGTTTTCAGTGTTAGGATTATTTTGTTTTTTTAACAGATCTAGAATTTCGATATCTAATTTAAGATCGTGTTTCTGGGTCTTTATTGAAAAGTAACTTTTAATCTTAAACAACAAGGCGATAAATCCCGTAGTAATGAGAAGTAGTTTTTGGATAAGTTCGAGATTATTCATGATTGATAATGAGTTATGTCAACTGTCTTGATTTCTGGCGGATGCATGCTAACGGGAGTCTGTCTAATAACCTCATTTGTTACCACAATTGAAATTTTAAAATGCTAATATTCAATATATTGGAAAATAGAGATCAATACAAAATAAGGTTATTAGACAGTCTGACGGCCCTGCAATAAAGTAAGTAAGTGTTACCCGACGCAAGCACCGGGCGGAGTCCTGATACTTTAGCCAAGAAACTGTCACGGTGCAAGGAGGATATGTCGCGTGTTTTTGCCGTTCAGGTAGCAGTTTTATTGAGCATTACGAGTGTCGCGGTACAAAGTTGATAAGTGGTCGGTAAATTGTCTCGGTAGCAGAAGGTTGTTAAATGGGCACTGGCGCAGTGTTGCGGTAGGAATTGTCTCGGAGCCAGTAATTTGTCATGGTGTAGGAACTTGGTTGGGTGCAGATGCGCGTGTCCAGGTTCAACAACCATTACTAATTTGTCTTGAGTGCAGGAACAAAAGCAAAAACCGTGACAAGCTTATTACCCCAACCTTCCGTGTTATAGCCAGTGATTTAAATCTTTTTTCTAGATTGGAAGTGATTCACCATCTTCAGTATAAATAATTCCATTGTTTTTGTTTTGATTTTCTGGGTGTCTTAATATTTCTGGGAAATCTGCTTTATATAATCTATGAAAACTTCTCTGATACGGGAGAGTAACTTGATTTAATTTGCCATTCTTATGTCCACAATATCTTGAGCCGGAACATGCAGCGCATTTATTTGGTTTGAATTGATTTGCATTAAGATTAAAGTAATGCATAGATTTGAAATTACTTAATCCCTTATAAATATTATCCAGAAACTCTTCGATCTTATCTGAATAATCAATGCGATAAATAAGACATTTGGAATATTCTGGTTTACCATATTTAAAATCATAAATCCAATAAACTAGGAAGCCATATTTTGCATTTATTTTTTTTAAGTAATAGATATAAGAGGCTAATTGGATTTTATGATTCTTAAAAAATACATTTTTATCTAAGTACTCTTTCTTGACAAATTTTTCTTCAATGATGAACTTATTCCCCCTATTATCTACAAAAATATAATCGGGTTGCCCAACAAATTTTAAATTTTCATTTGTAATGTTTTTTGTTTGATTTTTTGAATGCCCTAGATAAACCAATTCAGACTCAAGCAATAAATTAAAAAATGATTTATTCTTTGTATCTATTATGTGATAAAGATCGCTCTTATATTTAAGTTTTTCATCCTCAGCTAATCCTATCTTAAAGTCGATTCTATTTGAAAGTCTTGAAGTTTCATGTAAATTAGTGCCAGATTCAATAAGCATATTTGGCCTCACCTCAAAAGTCTTATATATTGAATATGATACTGGGCAAAAAGTAAAATTTGCTAAGTCTGTTGCACTGATATAATCAGATATCTCGCTTTTAATTTCGTATTTCTGTTCCTTTTTAAGTTTATACTCATCAAGTAGGAAATCAACTAATGTATATTTATTAGGCAAATACCGATTACCTTCTAAAAAATAGCCATTGGGAACTGGATTAACATTCTCGGGTAAAGCTCTAAAATTACGGTGGTAATGAGCTATGGATCCTAGTTTAAGTAAATAATCATGTCTAAATTGATTTTCATCAAAGCCCAAACGCTTCATTATATACTCTATTAGAACACATTGTTTTTCAGAAAGACCAAAGCACTTTATTATATTAGATTCTAGCATTTTTTGTTATAAATCGTTAAACATGTATTGAGAATCATTGGCTATAATGAGTATAAATAGGAAATTGAAAATCAATAACAATATTTTTTTCATCTGTTAAAGGTTTGTTATTTCAAAGATACGACTATCAAGTGAAAATCAGAGTGGTATATTTACGATCCTGCTTGTTGCTAACGGCCAGCGGGTAGAGGGAGGCTGCGTTACCCGGCGAAGCCATCCGGCCACTGATCCTGGTACTTTAGCCGGTATTTGTCCCGGTGGCAAGACGGGTATGGCGCAGTTTTTGCAAATCCCGGTACAAAACTGGTAAACGATACGAGGGTCGCAGTAAAAGTTTTATTATGTGCAGAGTGCTTGTCTGGCTGTGCAAATTTGATTAAGAACACTGAAGCGATCCTGATTTATTCCCCGAGTATTGATCCTGATAGAGAGCTCTGAATCCAATAAAAACCATGAGAAACTAATTGACTCTGGCATTCGTGGTGTCTTTAGAAAAAATTGAGAATCTTGCAGTTTAATCCTCAATTTCGTAAAGTGGTAGGGATCGGCTATAAACCTCTTGTACTACTTTTAGTTTGCATGTAGGCCAAGATGGGGTAGTAAATGTGGTTTAGGGTGAGGGAACGACCTCAATTATTCCTTTTTCTTTCAGATACTCTCTTACTAACCCATCATTTTTAGCTTTTCCGAAATAAAAATAAAACAGATAATTAAGATCATAATAAAACATCGATTTCTCAATGTTGTAATCATTTTTTATGGAAATATAGTTCAGGCATTCTTTTTCCAGATTACGAAACTTCGCAGCTGTTTCAAAATCCTGAATTCTTACGTATTTCATTTTTTCTTTTCTGGCAAATCTCCGCCTATACTCATTGTAATACTTAAAATCGAGGAATTTAATATTCAATTTATAATGCTCTTTTAATTGTTTCAGTATACACTCAATTTTATCCTGGTCAAACTGATCAGCTTCCAATAATTCATTCAGTTTCAAAATAAGTTCTTCTGGCGTTTTCATCTAATAAAGGTTTAAAGCATCCTGATATGAGGTTTTTAAATCGCTAATAAGATTATCCGGTTTAATAACTTTAACATTTTCGCCATATGAAAGAAGCTCCATGAAAAAATCATGTGTAACAAACATAGTAAGATGTACTAATAATTCATATCCGTCATCTCTTAATATTTTTTGAGATTCATGTAATGGATATGATTTAATGTACTTTCCTTGAAGAGGTTCAAATGATAATATTATTTCTTCAGGGGAGGATTCATTGGATGTCATAACTCCAAAACAGTTTTTAAAATATTCATTGGGATCAATATCAGAAGGATATATAAACTTCTTCATTGATATTTCCAGGTCATGGATTCTATCGAGAGCAAATGTTTTTACATTTTCATCTTTATAATCTTTTGAAAGGATATACCAGCGACCTCTGAATTCCTTCATTGTATACGGCTCGACCTCTCTTGAGGTAATATCAGGTTCATAATATTTCTGATACTTAAAGCGGACAACATACAAGTTCCGTATTGCATGCAACAGACCGTGTAAGTGTTCTGTTCCCAGAGGGCATCGTTTTTCAAGTATTATATGGGGTGAAAGTTTCTGTCCTACGCTTAATGAATTTATTATATCGAAAGCCTCTATCATACGATTATTAAAACCTGAATTTTCTTCTTCAACAATATAGTATTGATTTGAATTATTGCATTTAATGTCAATGTTAAAGATTGTGCGTATCTCATTTAAATCGCGTTGAAATGTTCTCAAAGATATATTCCTGGGACCTTCCATTAATTCAAACTCACGCATGATATAGTCATTAATCTCATTAAACGTCGCTAACCTGGAATTCCGAAGTTTCTTGACAATTATTAAATACCTTATTATGTAATCGCGCTTTGACATGATAAATCTGTTGTGTTCTTAATTTCATAGAATAAATTTATACTTGGGCTATGACAGAAGGTGACGTTGGAAAAAGATTTAAAACAATTTCACTTCTTTTATTAAGTATTTTGTGCAATTAAATTTTAGTGACATTGTTGAGAACTAGTTTATTAAATAAGTATAAATTGCTGATAATATTTCCTCAAATTGTTTATCCTCAGGTTTTCCTTGAGGGTGTTTGCTTACTACAATCAGAGAGTTGTCAACTTTTCCAACAGATTCCACATATTGAAAACCATCTTCAATCACTTTAGTTTTTAAATCACTTAAAAAGAGCTGAGCAAAAGACCATCCTGTCAGAAACACAATTATTTGAGGTTTAAAAAGTTCAATTTCTTTAATTAATATAGAACGACAGATATCAAATTGAACATTCATTAACCGTGTAGAAGGATTACCTCCAGATTCTTTAGATACTTTATACAGATTTGAGTAAACAATTTTATGAATCGCAGAATCATTATTATCGCTAGTCAATTTATTTGATAATCTTTTTGATAAACGCCAAAACGCAGACTTTTTTGTATTGTATTTAGTACTATATTTTATATTAAATTCATTGTTCCCCCATAAATCAATTACCCATTGTAAACCATCAATGAGCTGTTCTTTCGTTTCAATAATTGAAGAATCTCTATATTTATCTTCATTTTTATCTATATATATCTTACCGCCGTTTCCAGCTCTTCCAACAATCATGAGCTCATTATTATAATCTTTCCCAATGCGAGATGGCCAAACATTTAGTTCATCTTCGACGTACAGGTCTTTATCATTGTATATCTTTTCAATAAGATCTTGATAAAGTTTGAATAAATCCTTTGAAAAATCCATAATATTAAAAACTATTTAGTTATTTGATGACTAGAAAAATCAGTGATTTTGACCCTAGTTGAAAGGTTTAATTTGACCATCTTTTAGTGGTGTTATATGCGTGTTGTTTAGTTATGTATATAAGGGTAATCTTATAGGCCAATTGTGAACAAGGCATCCGGCTTTTTAAATAAGTTTTTGTTTCAAAATTAAATGTGTTTTAAATTACTATATCTAATTATCCAGAACTGTTTACATGAAGCATAAAAATTTTTGCACAAGCCATTGCGTCAGATAATGCATTATGATGATCAAGCTCTATTTCGTATGAACAGCAAAGTGATTCAAGACTATCACCATAAATTCGATAAGTGTCATGCTTTTCATATTCCGGTACACTCAAATTATAATATTCGAGGGTTTGGCTTATACAATGAAAATCAAATGAGAATCCATTATGAGCAACAACATGCTGTCCTTCAATAAATGGTTATATATATGGCCATATTATATCAAAAGTTGGCGTATTTGCAGTATCTTCAGGAGTAATGCCATGAAAATCAATAAGCTTATCCCAATAATAATTATCTGGAGGTTGTACAAGGAAATCTAATTGTTTAACAACTTCCTCGTTTTCTACTCTTATAAGACCGACCTGACAAATGCTCCAATGGGAGCCTTTTGCAGTTTCAAAATCAATAGCAGTAAAACATTTTATCATCTCAATGATTATAATGCCGGTGAACATTTACCTTTATTTGCACCCTTGGGATGCCTTGTGCAAGGATGATATGCCAATCCTGCAATACTTGCCGATTTAAAACCACAATATTTACAGGTATATTGTTTTTTTTGACCTCCTTCATACAATTCACATTTTCCCTTGTTTGGTCCAAGTGAATGATTGCTACAAGGATGACCCGTTAAAAATGCAACACTTGTTGCTTTGAAACCGCAATTTTTGCAAAAAAAATCCGCCATAATACTATTTTTATGTTATGCTTACTCTTATAAGTTTTCGGCTTCTCTTTTTTATTCAAAAATATTTTGGGGCTATGACATAAGTTGACGTTTTAAACTGAATTAACAAAATCTATATTTGATATTTATAATTAATAGATGTCGAATGGAATTTAATAATAGTAACATATTTTTGCTTCCATGTGACAAGAATGTTTGTTTGGCTAATGCAATTTTATCATTGCTGTTGTTAATCCTGATAAAGGTGTAGAAGATTGTATTATTTGGTTATGTCTTAGAATACGAAGGGATACTGTGCTCTAGAAATATTTTAAATCTTAACAATTTCATCTTGACTTAGAATTTTAATTTTATTTAATTCTGAAATTAATCCATCAAAATCATACGATCTCTCGGCGATAGTGGCTGAAATTAAATTACTCGGTAATAGCTTCCCAAATTTTGAAAAAAATTTAGGAGATGTATTTTCATTAAGTTTAATCATATATGAGTTTGAAATATTTTTTGTTTCATTTTTCAAATTTCTCAATAAATCAAATAGATAAATTACATTAAATTCTAAATCAGATTTATTTGTCTTAATAATTACAGATTTATAATTGCTTGTAGCCAATCCAATATTGAAAACATTAATCAATTTTGCCAATGTTCTATTAATCCTATCACCAGCAAAAGTTAATAATTCAGACTCATTGAAACCGTTCATAAATACCCACAAATATTCATTCCATTTTTGATTGATAAATTTTAATTGCTCAGATTGAAAACAGATAATAGCTTCGTTTTTTAAAAATGAAGGGGTTGTATTTGAAAAAATGATTTTTCCAACTTCTTTTGCAGACTCAAAAGGAACATCAGAACCGTGAAAAGCATTCCAACGTGGGGCATTACCAACTTTTGTCTTTTTTGCTAGAACTAAGTGTGATTCGGGTTTTACATTAAAAGCTTCCCATTCAAGACCTCCAAGAACAAAATGGAAAGGAACCTCCATAGATTCAACAAATGCACAATCTAAATTACCAACATGATTTTTTTCATTAAAGACTTCATATAAGGGGCCTCCACTGAATACAGCAAATAATTTTTGCCAATTTGCACCTAAAAATTCCTTCTCAGTTAATTCTCCAATTACCAACTCACCATCAACATCACGCAAATATTGACTATTAATCATATATGAAATCATTTCATTGAATTGATTTTCGCTTATCTGCGAAAAACAATAGGCGTTAGATAAAATTTTCCAAGCTTTACTTGAATTAATACCATTATTCTGTAGACTTAAACAAATTAGTTGATGAGCTAATATATTAAATGCTTTTTTAGGGAAAAAAAGATGCTCGGATATTCCTTTTATACCAAGATTGACCACGCCTGTCAATAGAATAAGATCATCTTCATCCAACAATAGGCCACGAAAGAACTGAGCTTTGTTCATACGGCGGCCAGTCCGTCCTACTCTCTGGAGAAATGCACTTGAACTTGAAATTGCATCTAATTGAAAAACTTGATCTAACTGTCCAATATCTATACCCAACTCCAATGTTGAAGTACTTATTATACAATCAATTCCGCTTTCAAAATCATTTTTTATTTTAATTCTTCTTTCAGCTTCTTCTCGATAGTACTTACTCACAGAAGAGTGATGAGTCCGAACTTTTATTGGGATTCTTCTTTTTATGTTGGAGTTCAATTTATTAATTGCAGAAGCTACGTTTTCACAATTGGTTCTTGAACCACCAAAAACAATTGATTTTTTTAATGGGAGCAGGTTATATAAATAACTTAAACGCTTAAATTGTGATGGTGTCTTAGTATCTTCATCTGGTTTACTATCATAAAAAAAGTGTATTTGAAAATCCTTTTCTTTTTTTTGATCAGATGTTACAAATACTCGCTTACCAATATTTTTACTTGAGCCAGTAAGCCATTTTAACATCTCATCCGGATTCCCCACAGTGGCTGTTATTGCAATTCTTTGAGGGCTTGTTTCAATTTTGAAACAAAGCCTTTCAAGTAATGTAATCAAATGGCAACCCCTATCGACACTTGCAAAATTGTGTGCTTCATCAATGATAATTACTTGAAGCTTTTTAAAGAAATCAGGCCAATTAGGTTTGCGAAGTAATATTGCCTCTAAAGATTCAGGAGTAGTTAATAAAACATCGGGAGAATTTGTGATTGCGTCTATTTTTTCACTTTGACTTACATCACCGTGCCATTTAAAGCAATGAAGACCACAAGCATTAGAATATTCATTTACTCTGATTTCAATATCATTTAGTAAGGCTTTTAGTGGAGCTATATAAAGAACTTGCACTGAATTTGACTTGTCTTTAGCTGCCTTTGTTAAGCAAGGGAAAAAAACTGCCTCTGTTTTTCCTCCAGCTGTAGGAGCTTCAATGATACAGTTATCATTACTCAAGATAACAGGAATTGATTCTTTTTGAATATCAGTAAACCCATCCTTCCAGCCTTTTTCCTGTATAAGTTTTTGAAGACCAGGGTGAATTAAACTTAATAACTCGTATTGTTCCAAAATGAAAATACTATTAATTTAAAATATTAGTTATCTCATTAACTAAGTTGGTATCAGAAGAGTCAATCCGTATAAACTCTTCTTGAGCAATGTTCGGATTTTCTTCGCATAAATCAAGAATATGAATAAATTCACGAATTACTGGTCGGGGTTTTCTATTTATTGACTCCTTACCGAAATCAGTCCAATCGTGGACAAGTTTCAATAGTGTATCATCAGGAAATTTCTTTAGTACCTCCCAATTATATGCAATACCATGAATATCTCTAATCCTGCCTATCACAGATAATAATTTTGATTGATCCAACCCTTGCAGAGTTATAACTGGTTGTCTTAAGCTAATTGCACCATCGGGAGTATTAGGCGTTGTAACTCTATCTGCTAATGCTTCATAGCTTTTTATACCAGTCCTGTCATCTTCAAAAAACGTATCTGTACCTGTAAAGACCATAAGACATCCCGGAAAGCTATTCTTCCCTGATTCATCTATAAGAAGTCGTATAACTTCAAGTGCTTGTTCTCGCTGTCTTGCTTGAGGAAATTTTCTTATTAGTTCCAGTTCATCAAGTATTAGTAAAAGACCCTTATAGCGTGATCCCTTTATTAATTCTATAAGCGCATGGATTCTTGGTAAAACCTGATTTGGTTCTAAAAAACCTCGAACGCCAATATCATTTAGCATTTTTCCAGATAATGTTTTATTACCACTTAACCATGAAATTGATGTTTGAGCTAGCACAGCATTATTAGTACTTTTGGCATGGTAGAAAACGCGTAAAGCTGGAATAAAACCTGAATCAAGATCTGATAAGAATGTAAGTTCTGACTCTACTCGGTTTTCCACAATTTCAGATAATTTTTTTCTTGTTTCTGTATCTATAGAAGTTAATCCCTCAATTTTTGCTGTTTTATTATGTATTGTTAATAGCCATGATTCCAATATATCGGCTAAAGCGCAAGAGTCCGTTTTTTCAGGAATTCTTAAACCATTAATGAAACCTGAATAAAAAACTGGCAAGTCTGATAAAGGTTGGTCTGGCCCAATATTCACAGTAGAAATCACGAATTCTTCCTTTAAAGCTAATTCACGAAGCCATGAGCTTAAAAATGTTTTACCAGCACCATAAGGACCACGTATAAATTTGAACGGTGATTTATTATTTTTTGCTTCGTTCAATAGTTCTTTCAAGTGATCCCGTTCCTTAGTATGACCTACAATAACTGAGTCCAAATTTCTGTCTGGCACGACCCCCTGGCGCATAGCGTCAATTACCTCACGAGCATCTTGTTTTTCTAAAACATTATTATTGTATTTTACTCCATTCTTCCATTCATAGATATTTATACTTCGCACACTCCTAACATTAATTGGGTAAAAACCATTCTTTTTTAATTTGGCCACCAGTTCTGCCATATGGGCTTTAGTAAGAAACCAACCCAACCCATGCAGCTTGCTTGCTCTTTCAATCTCATGTTCCGTTAAGGACTTTGCCTCCTTAATAAGTGATAGAATTATTTGTTCATCTTCATCTAGAAATGGATAATCTGTCTTTATTTCTTGTACACATTTAGGCAAGCTTTGTTTTTGCTGATTATTTATCTCACTAACTTCGATTTGATTCGGTGCTTTATCTGGAGATATTGATTCAGTATGTGATTGCTGATCTTCTACTGCTGCTTTTGTAGTCGATTCTCCATATCTAATATGAGCTCCTTCAATTAGCCTATCCAATAATTCACTTTTAACTCCTGATACTGGAATGTATAGTTTCCTGCATAATTCAGTAATATCGGCCTTTCTTAAACGATTTAGTACTGACCTCTCTGACCAATTGTTCTCAATAAGTCTGTCTATTTTTTCATCTTTTAGTCCGCTTGTTTTTAAATAACATGCGTATAATAAATCGTATAATTGATCATTTGTCAGATTTTGCAACAGTCTTGAATATGTTTCATTCGACAATTCTCTGGGTTCATCCTGTGACGGAGCTAAAACCTGAGTTTCATTAGTTACTTCATCTTTTAAATCTAGGTTTCGATCAAAATAATCAATAACATTTGCAATAAGCTCATTTTTTCGACCTGATACTTGTATCCCATTACTTCTACAGAAATCTCGAAGCTCTTCTATACCGTATAAATTCAATAGTTCAGAAGGAGGGATTAAAGCATCTATTATTCTATTAATTCTTACCTCTTTTGTCCCACTGATTTGGAGACCAGTATTGTTTAAAGGAGAATGCAATTGCTCATTTTTTAAAAGATTCAATAATCGCCTATATGATTCTTTGGTTAAGTCGATACCCCATGTACGTCTTACCTGAGCAACAACTTCATCAGCAATAGCGTAATTATTTTCATATGTTAGTACTATCCCTGTTAATAATAAATGGTTTCTTGAAGAAATGTATGCGTCTGAACTATCCCAGAGCTTACTTATATCAGGATGGTGTTCTAGCAGTAAGTGCTCTCTTGTCGAAATATTTAGTTCATTTCTTAATGCCTCCAATAATCGCGCTTCACTACGATCAATTTCAAGATCACTCTCCCATGCATTTTTTAAAATATTAGTATAAAGTTGATAGTTTTTTCCTGCTGTTAAACCAAGTCCTGTTGCAGCTCGTTCAGCCATTTCCTTAGTTGTATTCATTACCTTATTTTGAAAACCTTCTACCGATGACATATAATCCGGTGAGTCTAAAAGGAGCTTAATAAATGCATATGTGGGAGGTTTTGTTGGAGTTAGAGCAGATGCAACATAAGATAATGAGTTTAAAGCAGAATGTATTTCTTGAATAACTACACATCTTGGTAATTTAAGATTTGTTGGTTCATTTACTTTGTCTACAGCTATCTGATCAATTGTGGAATCAGAATACTTTTCAATGATTTCAATTAGTCTCATATTATTGAATTTACTTTTTTATCGAACAAACAGAGTTTAAACCTTAGAAGTTAGTACATATATTCTATAAAAATATGAAAATATTATTGGTTGATCATCAATATAGTTACGAATGTCAAACGGTGAAAAAAAAGCATCCCGATTGATCGGGACAAGTTATTTTTTGCAACGCAAGGAAGGGTCGCAAAACTCTTGCTTGTGGGTCTGAAGTCCTGGTATACTAAGAGTTTGATGCAAATTTGCCTTGCCGCCTAACGTACTTATAAATTTACTTTTCTTGTGTTCATTCAATAAATTTTGGAATTTTAAACACACTTTTGGGTATTCTTATGTTCTTTTCTATTAGTCCTTTATAAACCATCAATTATACTCTTCTGATATTATTAAATTTAATTACGCCAAGGCCTCGTCAGTCACAATAATAAATCATCTCAACTGCACTACACCACTTCACAAAACCATTGGACTAACTCTCACATTTCAGATTAAAGGTACACAACTTTATTAAATCAGATCATTTTGTTTAAGTAATATTGATAAATTATTCATTTTCTATTTGCAAGCATCCACTAATGAGACTCTTAAATACGATTATTACTCAAAAAATGACTTAATAAAAGAACACTGAGATATATTAATTAGAACTTCAGGGTATATGTAAAAGTTGGAATTATTGGTAATAAATAAACATACTTAGGGCGAGAAACAAAAAAGCTCATATTAACGGGATTCTTTCGATTGTAAACATTAAAAATATCCAAACTTAAAGTTTGATCACCTAAACGATTATGAGACTTACGATGAATACCTATATCAAGCCTGTGATAGGCAGGTAACCTGTAATTATTGAGAGAAGGATAATAACCAATTACTTCGCCACCGTCTCCATAAGAATCAGTGATATAAGTACCTAAGGCAGCTCCATATTTTTCAACTGGGACCGTGACAGGATAGCCTGTTCCGTATACCCATAAAGCAGATATATCCCATTTCTTAAAGATTTGATAATTTACAGAGATATTGAAATCGTGTAAACGGTCATACCGGAAAGGGTATGTTTGTCCATTATTAAGGGCGGCATAGGTTCTTGAGGCTTTTGATAAGGTATAATTAATGCTTCCGGTAAGCTTCCCTTGTTGCTTTTCGATGGACACTTCGATGCCTTTAGCATTACCGTAGCCTTGTGTTGTTTTCTCATACCATGGAGACAGGTCGGCTAATAATGATGATCCATTACGATAATCTGTCGTATTGTTTAGCCACTTCTGATATACCTCGATTGAAAAAAGTAATTTTTTGTTTAAGTCATAAGAAATCCCGGCATTTATCTGATCTGATTTCAATGGCTGTAATTCTCTCAAAGCAGGAACCCAGATATCGTTTGGCATGATCAGTCCCGAGCTGGTTAGCAGGTGTATATACTGCACCATTCGAGAATATCCGGTTTTGAAAACAAGTTGTGGTAGTATTGCATAATTTATTGATATCCTTGGCTCAGAGTTAACGTATGCCTTGCTATTTGATATGAGACCGCTTAATCTTAATCCTGCGTTAATGTTCAGTTTCTCAGTTACCTTGATCTCATCTTCGACATAAAAGAATGGTTCGCTGGCATGAATAACACTATTTGTATAGGATGTGTCTATTAATTTATTATTCTTCGGATCATTTACATAATAATTATTTTCCCCGGGACGAAAAGTATGAAAGGTATTACCCAAACCGAACAAAAGCTTATGATTGTTTGATATTGAATAATCAAAATCGGTTTTTATAATTACATCGGAGATATTTGACTTGTATTTAGCAATATAACTTTCCTCAAGTATTGTGTTTTGGGTTAAATCATTGTCGGTACTTATGTATTTGTTCTGAGTAAAATAATCATAGCTGCTATAGGCAAGTGTGGTATTCGCAAACATGCTATTCCCGAAAGCGTGGTTCCAACGCAGAGATCCTATAATATTGCCCCATCCGGATGTTTCAGTAAGGTTCTCTTTAAATATTTCAGTAACAGCTTCTGTTTCAGTGATTCCTTCTGTATCAGTAGACTCATTTTTGTTTTGAATGTTATCTTTTCCCTTATAGAAACTCAGGAATATTTTATCTTTCTGTGAAAATGTATGAGTGATCCGGGCATTCAAATCATAAAAATAATAATCGGGAAAGTCTTCATCTAAAATTTTAAAATGTTTGAGAGCATCCGAATACAAATCAAAATACGACCTTCGGGCAGAAATCATAAAAGTGGTTTTTTCGCTGAATAATGGGCCTTCAAGGCTTAATTTTGATGAGATAAATCCAATGGATGCTTCTCCTTTAATTGATTTATTATTACCATCCAGACTGCGTACATCTATAACAGATGATGCCCGGCCGCCGTATATTGCAGAGAAACATCCTTTTATCAATTTAATATCTTTTATAGCGCTGCTGTTGAATGCGCTGAAGAAACCGTACAGATGGCTTACATTATACATTGGTACATCATCTAACATGAAAAGGTTTTCCCCGCCGCTACCGCCACGGACATATATACCTGCAGAACCCTCCATACCACCTTTTATTCCAGGCTGGCTTTGAATGGATTTAAGCAAATCGGATTCTCCTAATGCCGGGATAGATGTGAGTAGCTTTATTGGGATAGTAATTGTGCCCAATGGGGCATTTACATTGTGCCTGTAACCCGAAGATACAACGACTACCTCATTGAGCTCCATGGCAGGTTGCATTTTAAAGTTAATCAATGAGTCATGGTCCAATGATAAAAATTTTGTTTCTGATTTTAATCCAATATAGGTAGCTTTTATGGCAACTTTACTGCCAAGTTTTTTAATAATATAAAATCCATAGTTATTTGTCTGAGCAACACTTTTGCTTATACTGTCAATTACATAAGCACCAATTATACGTTCGCCTGTATTCATGTCTTCTACATAACCAGAAATAGTATGACTTTGAGAATATGCACATTGAGAAGCTATTAGAAAAATTATAAGGGCTTTAAATTTTAACATGGTTTAATTTTTTATTAAATCACCTTTCTAATTCGGGAAGGTAAAAACGACAGAATCGGTAGATACAGCTGCTCCGGCAAAAATTCCATATCCTCCCGTAACATTAGAATACACCATAACCGGCTCGTACAGTGGGTTGCCTTGTCTCTCAAAATATAGGTTCATCGTTTGGATATACTTAAAGTATTCTTCTGGAATGGAATAAAGATTGAAATAATAAGTTTTTTTATTATCTATGTAATTATCCTTCATATAATCATCAACCGTATGAGGAAATTTATAAGAGTAAGAACTTAACCAATTTCCATCCACCGTAATTGTTAAGCTATATTTTTTACCATTGATTATTTTGTCGGAAAAAGCAATTCCATAAATCAAATTATTATCTTTTAATTCCTCTTCAACAATGGGGTCTGAACAATCAAACGAAATATTGTTTGAATATGATCTAGATCTTGGTTTCCGACAGACATTAAATAGATAATAATTAGTTTCGTTGACCGGATCAGTAAACTCAATATTGTATGTCATCCGGTAACTTCTATTAGTAGAAGTAGTGGTAAGTATAATTCGTGAGGTATCCACCCGTTCTATTCTAACCAGATCTGGTATTATTGTAGTTGCGGTTGCATCAGGCAAACCAGGGGCCTTCACCACAATTTTATACTGTTTACCGGGT
Source organism: Bacteroidales bacterium (assembly GCA_021371855.1). Taxonomy (GTDB): domain Bacteria; phylum Bacteroidota; class Bacteroidia; order Bacteroidales; family VadinHA17; genus LD21. The sequence continues at coordinate 93,902 of JAJFVL010000017.1, forward strand.
AAAGGATAAACACTTTTCGAACAATAATTTCCAGTAAAGAATACACCCCCTGAATAAACGTACAGAATAGAATGATATAAAGAATCCATACGGACATCGTCTTGGTAAAAACAGACCTCAGCATTATCCAAATCAGAACGAAATACATATTCGCGTACATTTGTTATATAAGCACTTCTGCTAATATCTACATTCAATAGGCTATCTGTAGTAATTAATCCATTGATAACAATTTTCCGTCCTGTATCGGGAATCTCCAGATCATCTTGGCAAGAAGTAAACAGAATTAGGAAAATGGTGAATAAAATAGAATATTTCATTTTTAAATAAATATGATTATAAGAAGGAAATTTAACATTTTAATTACAAGAAGTATTAATGATTAAATCAAATATTTAATTTGTTTCAAGCTTTTTTTGAAACAAATTGACGGTCCTTTTCAGAGCAGATAGTATTACATATCTGCTTTTTACATTGACAGACAAATATAATAAAAAAACATTTTGTCTCTTGTGATTTTATCTTCCTTTCAAACAAAAGTAATTGAACAAAATACATCATACTTAATTATAAGAGAGTAATAATGTAGCAATTTCTATCTATTTGTTACAAATTGATGAAATTCCAAGATTATAAAATGGTAAAATTAAATGTATCATAATTTTCAGACGATGTGTTATATGTGTCCAATTCATGATAAAAGGAATTTGACTTACATTAAACAATCTTATTTAGAAGCATTCTAAAATATCTTACAAAGTGAAAAAAACATAATATTCTAGGTAACATTCTTGCTTGATACCAGATAAAACCAAACAATGCAATACAACTAAATAACCTGATTTCATTTCTTAAAGCGTGTTTGCTTTTTGATAATAATAAGTGAAAACACAAAATTACTGGTTGTCATATATTGTGTAAGTACATAAATGTTAATTAAGTGTATGATTTTGTTTAATACAGTGTACCCCTTATAAGAAATAAAAGAAGCTTCTCATTTTAGTACGCCAAAAGTATATGATAAATGAATGACAAAAAGAATTTTTAGTACACAAATGTTGCCTATTTTTTTTAATAAGACTATTCAATTAAAATTAGACCATATCCTAATAGCAATAAATTATTTAAACAAAATTTAAAAATGAAAAAATGAAAAAATCATTACTTTTATTAGTGGGATTTATTATCCTTTCATGTATTTCTTGTACGAAAGAAAAAAATATTGCTACTTCTTTGAATAGCAACGAGAGTGACAGGCTGGTATTTAAGAATTTTGAAGAGTTTAATGATACTTACTTGACGCTTACAAAATTTAGAACAAATGATGAATTAAGCTTCTGGGCACACTCGAAAAATCATAGTACGTTATTGTACTCTTTAGATTCCACAATTGTGGATTATTCTGAAGTGCTGAAAACTATATTAAATAAAGATTTTGAATTTGAATTAGGAGATAGTATTGTATTGTTTAATAATGGTACCCTTTATGCTTATTCAAAAAATGAAGCAGATCAAATAACTTTAGAAGACAACCCTGAAAAATTCCGAAATATTGGGGTTGTAACATTGAATTCAATAGGTAGATCAACTGAAAAATCAATAGCAATAATTCCACTTAGTGGTGGTCTTAATGCCGATAACCAACAGGAATTTCAACAGGAATCATATCTGCCATGCGGAGAATACGATACAATCTCTACTGGAGGAACGAGAAAATTTGTACATGAATTATATTCTGAAGAAGTTAATAATGTATATTATGTATATTTAAGAATCAAATTAGAATATAAAGGCAGCCGTTGGAGACCTGCAGGTGAACCACAAAGAATAACATTTGGTTTAAATGGATCTGCCTATTTGACTAATACAGAATTTGGGCGTACTTTCAACTTTACTTCTTTAGATATTTTTAATGAAGAAATGTACACTTGTCTCGTTGGACCTTTATCCATATTGCTTTGTTATAGTAATATTTCTGAAATCCCCACATGGACAGTTAATATGAGTGGATATATAGATACTCGGGTTGTTGGAGATAGAAATAGGACACTTGGGGAAGGGATCTTTCATGATGAAAATCTTTGGCATCAATAATATTTAAAAGATATGGTCTAATAGTTTATAATTTATAATAAGAGGCTGTCTGAAAAGGGCAGCTTTTTTTTTGATAATCAACATGTTTGTATTAATTAGGCATTATATATTATTGATAATAAATATCGTACAATAATAATATATGAAAATTATAAGAATAAAGTTCAAGCCCTATCAAAAAAATCAATTGATGGCTATTCCGCTGACCTTGGGAAAGCTTATTAATAAAGGTCTCCTGTACGTGTGCTTAATCATATAATTGATGAGATTAACATTGATCCATTTTAAAAGAAATTCAAGGGAGGATGGTATACAAGTTATCATCCTTGTATGTTAATCAATAGTTCGTTAAGTTTTTAAGCGGCCACAGTGCCGTAATATATAAGTTCTTTGAAGTAATTTTGATTTTTGATGGAGTATGGGCTAATCCCGAACACGTCAATAAATCGTTGCAGCAGTATAGTGTTGTGGTTCATGGTTTTAATGTCTGACATTGAGAATGCTTTTCTTTCTTCTTTAGGCAGGCTCAACCAATTAACAACTCTTACAATGTTTATAGCAGTCAGGGAGGCATTAAACTGAAAGTGTAATTTATTTTAACTTCGCGCCTGTGAATCGCCCAGTCCGGTATATTGTTTTCCATCACGGTAGAGAAATTCTATTTGGAAACGGTTACGGTAATAAAGCAGTATGTCTGTGGCAGGCATAGACACATCGCTACTGAAATAGAGTTTGCAGGTTTCTTTTCCTTTATCGTTGCGGTAAGTAACATGAACCAGCCTAATAATGCGTTTGAGCGCTTTTGAATAAACTTCAGCGGAAGATACCGTGGACTCTTCGTCCTGGGATATAAATGTAAAATAATCTTTATCAATGTCAGTAAGGATAATTTTACCAGAGTACTTACATGGCCTGCCTCTTTTACCGGTATGTTTTTCTGCGCTGATATATCTCAGGTCAGTATCGTCACGCATCCTGCTGATCATGTGCATACCCATAGAGACTATTGGATCTACAAATGTTCTTTTGGAAAACCATGCATCAGCTACCATGTATTTGGATATTGCGGACAGGGTATCTTTTCTGGCATATATTATACTGGCATACCAATCTGTAAGGCTTTGTTCATCGGTTTTAAGTGTTTGAACAGCTTCCAGATGAAAAGCGGTATGGTTGTCTATGTCAATGGCTGCAAGACCTCCAATTTCCAATTCCCATTTGGCTTGGTTGGCACATCCGGACCAATAAAACCAAACTCTTGGTGTTTTCTTCCCGGCCTTGCTTATATAGCTTGGATCAAAGGCAATAGCGTAACGCCTGCTACCAGAAGACAAAACAAGTTCCTTGTTAAATGTTAAGAAATCAAATGGCTTTTCTAATTGTTGTCTATACCTTTATTCTTCATGTTTGCCGTAACGAGCAAGCTGTAAGAAGTTAATACGGCCGCGAATGGACAGAAACAAAATAAAAGTTTCTAAGATGAAATCTTTTCGCCACTGGTTAATATTTGACAATTTATCTAACATGCTAACAATGAGCTGATTTTAAGTTTTGTATTCCCTGGTAATCATAACTTGGAAAGATTGCGGCAAATTCTTTATGATACTTATTATCAGGGACTTAAATTAATTTTTATTCATTTATTTTATTGTAAATCAAATATTTGTATTAAAGGTTAACGAACTATTGTTAATAAAGGTTCTTGTATATTCTTATTTATGAAATATCTATTCTTCCAGGAAGATGGACGCATACCTTAAACCAGAAGTTTTTCCAGGTCAAAAAATAAAAGCCAATGCCTTAAATAAAAAAAAGACTGTCTCTATTTTGAGATAGTCTTTTTTTGTTACTATACGATAGCAACTACATTAGTCCCGTACTTCTCGCGGATCATTGCAAGGGGTACCGGTTTCTGGTTAGCTGATCTATGATTACTCTGACGATAATACCAGGACAACTTATTAGCAGAATACCTGAACCCAAGTTCTTTCAAAATATTCTTAACCTGATAAGTTTTGCCAGTTACCCAAAGCCATGTTCCGCAGATCTCAAGACTAAGTCCTTCCGGATTAACTTTTTCCTGAAGCTCTTTGATCTTATCTGACACTGTAGCTCTCTCTTTTACTGCTTCATAAACCGGTTTAGAATCATGCAGAACACTCATGAGTGTTGAATATTCTTCTTTAATCGCTTTAAGCATTTCATCCTGATCATTAAAGACATTGGATAATTCATCGAAACGTAGCTGAACTTCATCTATAGAAGTGCACCCGAAAAACAGATTACTTTTCATGATATATAAATTTTAGAATTTGATAAAGAAATAAATGGATTTAAAAAAAAGCCTTCATTACGAAGGCTCTGAATCATAGAAGTCCATTATCTACAAAACTGTAAAAGTCATCTTCAGCGGTAATAATAAGATGATCGAGCAACTTAATGTCCATAATATTACCAGCGTCTTTTATCTTCTGAGTAATCTTTATGTCTGATTCGCTCGGATTGAGATTACCTGAGGGATGATTGTGTGCAATAATCAAACCTGATGCATTCGATTTTAAGGCTGCCTGAAGGATTATCCTGACATCAGTGACAGTACCTGATATGCCACCCTTGGATACCGGCAGAATGCCTAATACTGCGTTAGCACGATTCATCAATAGTACTTTGAATTCTTCAACATATTCCACTGTATCAGAATTCCAGTTTTCTTTTAATAAAGTGAATACATCTCGTGAGCAAGAGATCTTTCTTCTTTGTGATGCCGGCACCTTGCTTTTGTATCTAAGTTCTACTTCGGCAACACCGAACATTGATAATTGAATAGCGTTTTTCATTATGGATAAATTTTAGTTAATATCCAATCAGAAAATAAATAAGGTAATCACATTCTTGAAGGATCTGCAATTAGTCTCAATGAGCGCCTCTCAATTCAAATCATATGGCAATAGTATTTCCAATCACTCTGGTAAATAATCATCTCATGATCATAGTTTGAGCGAGTGAGCGCAGCGAACGAAGCTCTTTCTAATGGAAAAGTTATTTTTTATTATAGGGTCCCACCCAGGCACAGGATAAAGGCCCCCTTACCCCGGTTGTCTCCGGTAAAACCGAAAAACGACAATATAAGGTTGTCCCGGCTTACTCAAATAAGGTATTTAACACGACCATAATGAGTAAGAAAACAAAATAGAAATTTCGAACATAGTTACCTGAATATTCGAAAAATCAATATTCCTAAGTACCTGCAATAACATAAACAAACAGATTATCTTTTAAATAGCCCTATACAACCTTTTAGCTTATGCGGAACCCATTATTAACATTGGGCCGGCGGGCCGGATAAAAGAAGTTTAAGGCATTACCAGAGCGGCTATTTGGCGAAGCCCCGAAGTACATAATACCTATTATAGGGTTTCAGACCGAAGCACGAAGTGACTATAATATGTGTTATGTAAACATAGCTTAGGAAATTTCAGTAGGGAGAGATAATGTCTTAAACTTCTTTTTACAAGAGGAAGGCCCTCCATTAATTCACCATGGTTAAATAGGGATAGGCTCTACTGAATTCATTTTTATGTCAAATTGAATTTCTGTGACAAAAATGAATCTACTGTTTCCGAAGTGTCACAAGAATTGTTGTTATGTAAAATTAAAGGTCATCCTTTTATTCATCATGGCTAAATAGGGATAGTGCTCTGTTGAATCCATTTTAATGTCAAATTTAATTTCTGTGACAAAAATGAACCTGCTGTTTCCGAAGTGTCACAGAAATTACTGTTATATTAAATTCATTCATGGTGCTTTGTTTTAAGCTTAATATTTACACTGATAGAATCTATACTTTAAATTTAACCCAAAATGGAGTAAGAATGTAAAGAATAAGAAATGTTAATGTTCTGGAGAATTTATTTTCTATTAATTTGATTCAGAATTATTTATTTTAACTTATTTCGACAATTAAAAATTGTGGCTAAATTGTATTTATTGTGCATCTTAAGGCATTTATCAAACTGACAATCACACTCGAATTGATTGTATTTTGGTGAATACTGTGAAATTCTGTGAAAATAACTTCTACCTAATTCACCAAATGCATTACCAAGTGCTTTAGCTATAGTCGAACTTTGAGAGTAATCTCCAGTTATATCCAATTCCTTTGCTTCAATTTCGTCTATTAAATCGTATAGACCATTATCTTTATCTTTATGATAAAATGACTGAGGTTTTGGTAATTGAAATAGTCCGCTATAAGGAATTACCTTTTTGTTAAGAATTGCATCACTATCATACGACAATATCTGCAATCGAGAAATACCATAACATGTGGGATCTATTACAATTCCTAATTCCTTAAAAGATTTCTCAAGTGCCAAATAATGTGAAATATATTTTTTTGGGTATTTTAGCATAATTACAAGGATTAATCCTTTACCTGAAGCACTAAGTGCCGCAAATTCAACTTCTTTCCAGACTCCTAATGTATCTCTCAAACAATTCCAGTCTTCTATTTCAGAATTCTGCAAAGCTTCAATACTGATACATATTCTACCTGATTGACAAATCAAACCACTTGTATCCAGTTCCCTAAAGATTCCTGAAATAGTTACACAAGGTAAGTCTTTCATTAATTTAGCTTCTTTTTCAGAATTAGATCTTATTGTATCAATTTCATTTTTAAATTTCCCATTTAGAATTGCATTATAAAACTCTTTTAATAAAACTTCATCATATGGTTTGGTGCTGAATTGATTTTTAAATAGTGAAATCTTTGTTATGTTATTCATATTATGCATGTTAAAAAGATATTTGATAAATAGTAACACTCTGTAACAAACTTGTAATAAAGTTTGTTACGTTCTATATTATTGTTATTCAGTATATATACATAAGTTTAACTTTTGTAACATTTTTTTATATATAATGAAGAGTATAAAGAATATAAGTAGATATTATAAGAGCTTCCGGCATTTTGAAAATATTTGTTACACATACTTCAATTAATTAATAATTAATCCATTACCTTGTAACAATCATTTGTTTCAGTCGATAATTTTGTTACAAAATCAGTGCGTTTAAAATAATAAGGTCTTCCTACTATGGATTTAGCGGTTTGAAAAGGTGTATATCTATGATTATCATCAGGAAACATTTTAAACTCATTTTTAAGTGTTCTCCGTATAGAGTTAATCCCAACCCTATTATTATTTGAGAAAAACTTCTCTTTAATATCGGTTGGTGCAGCATAAATGAATTCTTGGTCAGTATTGTTGAAATAGTTAATTAAATGCTCTATTAGGTCTTTGTACAGATCTGATTTACTTTCTCTCACTACTGCATCCAAACTAGAATTTTTTAATTCATCAGTTGTAAAACCAGATCGGCTTACAGTCCAATCAACCTTTGGCAACGATTTAAGAAAGTCCAAAAATGCCGGAATCTCTTTTATCAGATCATCTTCAATTGCATGGTTTATAAATTCTGGTTTGCCAAGCTTTCTTACAAAAAACCTAATTTCATTGGCTTCAACAACGGCAAAGTCATCTTCATTATTTGATGTCAGAATTATCTTTACATAACATTGAATCTTATATGGGGTTACAAATTTTTGATTTACTTGAATAAACTTGGCTGTAGCCAATGCTTTTAATTTGTCTACTGTTTGTTTTTGACTAAAAAGAGATTCCTCGATTGCAACGATATTTTTAGTAGCGTAATGGCTATTAAAGTTGCTTAACAAATCAGATGAAGAGATTATTACCATATTTGCACCGAAAAGTGCATTTATCCAATTCAGAAAAGTTGTCTTTCCTGTACCTCTTTCAGCAGATACCAAAGCAAGAATAACAGTGGACCTGTCAGGATGTAAATAGAGTATCTGTAGGTACCTTAGACCTAGTTCATACTGTTCTCCGAAAACATGTTTTAATAAACGTTCTGTCCATATCCAATTGCCTTGCTTTGCAACGTGAAGAAATTCTGAATAGATATTATAACAATTCTGAACAACTTGTTTAAAATCAATATTACTGGGCTCCACAATAAAGTCATCATAATGAGGTATTGTCTTAGGATAATCAGTCCCAAAATCCTGCACTATTTCTGATTTGAGCCATTGCTTTAATTCTTTTCTCTTAAAGCCATACCTATCAGTTTTTTCAATTATTTTATAATAATTACAGCCTATCCTTATATAAGGACATTCATCAGTTAAATGTCGTATTCCTGAACCTAATTTGATCATTTCTGGCCCCAATTTGAATCCTTTTGGACCGAACTTGAAACTTCCAAACTCTTTGGGTTCTAATAATAATTCATCGTCTTCCATTTTCCCCTTTTCTTCCTTTCTTCAGATTATCTAATATTTTTTATTCACATTGCTTTTGGATCCTTTACTTCCTTTTAAGAGTAAGGTATTTAACTGCTTGATTTTCTAATTCAGCAATAGTAATATGGCGGTCAGTCTTCAACCAATTCTCAATTTCTGTCCTATCAAAGAACAGGTGTTTCGACTGTTTGTAAAAGGGAATGCCTTGTCTGCAGGTGAGTTTATACAAATGACTTTTCGATAGCCCGGTTAACTTGGAAGTTTCATCGAGATTGAGTACATTTTTTGATACAGTTAAAAGATCCTCAATATTTTTGAGTCTTTCTTCCTGATTAAGCAATTGTTCCATTAGTTCTTTTTCTGCCATAATTCTTTTTTAATTATTAATACAAAATAAAAAGCCCAGCCATATTTATAATTTTCATTATTAAATATGACTGGGCTCAATAAGTGCTCTGTCAATAGGAACAAAGATTAGAAAGAATAACAGGTATAAGAAATAATTAGCTTAGTTTTTGTCAACATCATGATAAGATTTTCCCTTCTGATATATATCATGTTGGTATATAATTAATTATTCCTTTTATTCCTGCTCACTTATTTCCAAGTCAGGTAATGTGTTTACAGCTTGTGCTTTTAATCGATTTACAATATGAGTGTATTTTTGAGTGTGTTCAATTTTTGAGTGTCCTAAAAGGTTTCCAACAGTTTTAATATCAGTCATGTTCATTAATAAAATTGTTGCGAAACTATGTCGTGCAGAATGCCAGGTAATTTTCTTTTCTATCCCAGCTCTTTTTGCCCAGGCTCTTAATGTCTTTAAACAGCCTGTAAATGAAGGAAGGTTAAAAACTGAATCATCAGGATTTCTGTGTTCTCCAATAAGTTTAATAGCAGCTGGATTAAGGTCAATGGTTACTTCACGCCCGGTTTTTTGTTGAGGTTTCTTAATAAGACCATTTGTAATATGCTTATATTTTAAATCTACAACATCGCAAAATCTCAAACCTGTATTTAGGCATAAAAGGAATGCCCTTTTTATTTCCGGATTGCCACATTTAGCAGAGGCTAGTTTAACAACTTCCTCAGCTGTTAAAATTTCTTTTGGTATACCATCAGGGACTTTGCAAGTTACTTTTTCGCCAGGATTCTTAGTAAATAATCCTTCCTCTGTTGCAGCATTCAGTATCTTTTTAAATCTGGCAAATACCGAATTTGGGGTTTCTCCATTGTACTTATTTAATAGATAATCACGATATCCTGTTATCTTAACCTGATCTATCTGATGAGGTGTCAGGTACTGTTCATTCACGTATGTTTTAAACTGATCTACGGCCATATTAATCATTCTGATATCCTTCTTCTGATATCTATCAATATAGGCCTGACAATAATCAAAAAAATTACTCTTCTTCCGAAATGGGGCAATTAGTCCTTCTGAATTATGACTCAGATCGCTTTCTCTATTATTCCTTATCAATTGCGCCAATGTGAGATGTTCTTCATTTTCTTTTCGTTCGGTCGGATTTTTAGGATTATCAACTAAATAAACTTTCAGATACTCAACCTTCCTCTGAGTTTTAAGTTTTCCTTCATCATTTTTAGTATATCCTTGGTAATAATCAAGATAGAGCGAAATCGTCCCATTGGCTAACCTTTTTCCTCTTAATCTTACATTTAAACTCTTTCCAGGAGAATAATTAAGAATTTTTGCTTTAATAGATTTTGTGTTTCCCATAGTTATTATTTGCATTCTTATGTTATCCAAAGCTAATGATAATTTTAATCCGGGATACAAATAGGATACAAATATTAGTTAACTTCATGCATATTATAAGAAATTATTCAACATTGCAAAACATTTATAATGTTGATATATTGTCTTTTAATATATTAATATTTTCTTATATTTTCCAGGTTGCGTACCCGCTCCGGGTACAGAAAAAGATCGAGAGTGAGAGTGAGTGCGAGAGCAGTCACGAGCACTCTCATCTTTTTTTTCTCACTTCGTCCTCCGTAGCTTCAGCGAAGGAGGGCTCTTACACTATAACTAGCTAAACCCCTGAAACCATCACGCCTTCAAAGACCAGACTTGGAAGCCGCGCCTGGCTGAAAATCCAGGGATCGTTGGCAATTTCAACCAGTTTATTCCAGAATTGCAGATGGTTGTCAGCAATGTTCATCTCAGCCACATTCTGAACAAATTGCCCCTTTTCAAATAACTTGCCAATAATCCCTACTGAGAAATCACCTGTTGTGGAATTAGAATTCCCACCAATATAATCAGTTATTAAGATGCAACGTCCCAGATCTTTTATTATATCATTTACACTGCGTGATCCAGGGGGAATGATAATATTGCCAACAGAACCTGATGTCGGTTCCCAGCCTAATTTCCGGCTGTAATACCAATCGACCATAAACTCATTTACTGTTCCTTCAGTTATAAGGTTGCGTCTTTTTGCCGGAAATCCGTCTCCATCATAGTACTTTGAGCCAAGACCCCTGGGGAGTAAAGGATCATCCTGGATTGTCAGTAACTTACTCCCAATTGATTTACCTTTTTTGTCAGCCAGGAAAGATCTTTTCTGCTGGATATTTGCCCCTGCCATCGGATCGAACAAACCGCCCAGAACACGAGCTGCTCCACGATTTTCAAGAATAATAGGTATTTTGGTCGAGGCAATCTTTTTACCTCCAAGGAGATCAAGCGTTCTTACTGCAGCTTCAGTTCCAATATCCTGAAACGGTGGCAAGTCGCTTTTGTATCTGCAACCTATATAATTATAGCCTGCAGGGCGACGGTCCCCTTCATCCTTTGCGGTCATACTTGCTCCTGCCTGGCAGTAGGTGCCCTTTGTTGAGCCGCTAAAACCATTGCTTGACTTTATAAATTCTTCAAAAGATTCATCATATACCCCAGCCTCAACTGAAATAACCTTATCGCCTCCTTTAGTCAGGCATGCATCTTCAACAGTTTTTACCATGCTATGTCTGTTTTCCGGGGTAATCTGGTTATAATCCGGATCATTTAGCTGAAGGTCGGCAGTTATTCCGCCAGCATAATATTTTGGATCAGGAAGTGTGCGGAATGGATCTTCCTCCATAATTTTAGCATTATCAACCACCTCCGCTATGAATCCGGTAAGGGTTGATTGTCGGAAATCAGGAGTGGACTTACCAGCAAAGCGGTTATTCATAAAAACCTCAAGATAAAGGTTCTTGGTGGTAGCCTCCTTAATGACTTCAGGCTTACGGTCACGATAACTGATTTCCACAAGTCTTCTCTTTGAAAGGCTTACCCTGCAATCGCCTGCTCCGGCTTTTTTTGTCTGATCAATAACCCAGTCAGCCAGTTCCTGCAGATTTAGCTGCTGTTCTGTTTTGTAACTCATGATTTACCTCCTTTCTGTTGTGTACCTCCGACTGTTAACGATTTGACCAGACATGTGGGCATCCCGAATGAAACTGGCACACCCTGACCGCTCTTTCCACATTGACCTGCTCCGCCATGGTCCATTGTAAGATCATTTGCAGCCAGGATTATATTCGTAAGCATTTTCGGGCCATTACCCATGATGTTAACATCTTTGATAGGCGAAGTAAGTTTTCCGTTTTCAATAAGTCGGCCTTGCGATACATAGAAAGCAAAATCTCCTTCGCCTATTTTTACCTGCCCGTTGCTGACATTCTCAACATAGATACCATTGCCGGCTTCCTTAATAACATCCTCAGGTGTGGCCTGACCTCCCATCATATACGTGTTCCTCATCCTTGGTACAGGGTAATTCTGGAAGTCCTGCCTGCGGCCGTTTCCGGTTGGTTCAACATTATAATATTTCGCTGAAATTTTATCATGGATATAACTTGTGAGAATCCCATTCTCAACTAGTACCGTCTTCTTACCCGGGATTCCTTCATCATCGACATTAATGCTCCCATTAAGATTCATGTTAGTGCCATCATCAATTATTGTCACGAAAGGTTCAGCTACTTTCTTACCTATCATCGTACAATAAGTCGAAATCTTTTTGCGGTTGAAGTCCGCTTCCATGCCATGTCCGATGGCTTCGTGGAGTAATATTCCGGTAACACCAGGACCGAGTACAACGGGCATTTCACCGGCAGGAGGCTGAATAGCATCAAATAAGGTTAAAGCATTCGTAACTGATTTCCGGGCTACCTCGTTTATCACATCCTCGGTATAATAAGACAAGTCACGACGCCCCCCAAGATTATAGAATGATTGCTCCCGCTTCCCGTTTCTCTCAGCTACCACTGAAGAGTAAATAAATCCGAGAGGAATAAGGTCTTCTGCTTTGACACCATCGCTTGTGACAATATATGTATGTTTTAGTGTGCTCGAAAAACCTGCATTGACCTTAACGATTTCAGGTGAAAGGGCGAAACATTTTTGATTAATGTTTTGTAAAAGCGGTAATTTTGATTTACCCGGGATTCCATTAAAATCAGGAGTTAACGGGTAGTAATTACTGGTTTTAAGAAGGTTGAACCTGGTATCAACCGGGGTCGCACTCATATCACACAATGTGGAGGCAGTTGCAGCAGCAGACATCATGGATTCCTCAGTGAGATCCTGGGTAAATCCATAGCCTATCTGTTCTCCTTTTACTGTACGGATTCCAACACCCAGGGAGATATCGCCATAGGACTGGTTGACTTTACCATCTTCGAGTCCAAGGAAATTTTGTACAGAATATTCAAAAAAAAGGTCAGCAAAATCGCCACCTTTAGATAATGCTTTTGCCAGTAATCTCTGACAGAGGGCGTCATCAATCCCGAACTCTTTCACAAAGTAGTTAGCAGTGGATTGTGTACCCGTGACATTACAGGCTTTCAACGAAGGGAGCATAAGTAAAGCACCCCCAGCCAGGGCAGTGTCACGGATAAATTTTCTTCTTGGTATAGGTTTCATTTTGAATATAATAAACATTGATATCCGAAGTTACAAATATTTCATGATTATTACTAACAAGAAATCCTATTTATATATTTTCACTTTTGTTAGCAGTCACATATTCATTGTCCAGGTTTCATTTCAGGATGTGCACCTTCTCTTCAGTGATCTTGTACTCTAATGCTATTCTCTTTACTTCTGTCAATCCATTAGTAACAATACAGACATCTTTTTCTGATTGCAACTTTTGACCCTCTCCGGGTACCAAAAAAAGAGCCGGTGTTAAAGCAAGCACACTGGCTCTTTTTATTTTCAATGCCAGGTTTTGCCTCCGATCATCAAACACCCGATAATCTTCATTTGTCTTCATTCCGGGTTTACCGAGTACCACAATCCTTCAACTTCTGACACCCCGTTAGCTGAAATCTTTACAGGCATAAAAGTGAACATCCATTTCCAGGAAGTTCCGCCATGAGGAACTTTTAAAAGGATTTTATTATACCCTCGGTTGAGTTTTATTTTCATTGGTTCCCGGTAGAAATAATCCTCATCGGTGAAAGGGATCTCAAGAAAAAAATTTGATTACAGTAAGCCATGCTTTGAGAGAAACCAGTTTTCGGCCGTTAATGTGACTCCATTTATAAGTGGCAAAGAAGTTGCAACTTATGTCCGTCCGGGGTACAAAAAAAGAGCGAGAGTGAAAGTGAAAGTGAAAGTGAAAGTGAGAGCGAAAATGAGAACGAGAGTAAGTGCGAGCCAACACGAACTTGAACTTTCAATCTATGTTCTTTACTTCGGTTTTTTTAATCAACTTTTTCTATTGAGATCGGATCATCGGTAGGATATATCCATAATTTCAAAAACTATATCTTCCCTGTTTCGCTTTAAAGTAATTTTATCTCCGACTTTTTTATTTATCAATGCTTTGGCTAAAGGTGATATAAATGAGATCTTACTTTTGCCAATGTCTGCCTCATCAACACCTACAATCTGAAAAATCTGAATGTTACCAGAAATTTTAGTTTTGAGGGTTACTGTTGCCCCGAAACATATTTCGTTTTGAGATTGCGTGTTCAGATCAATAATTCTGGCTTCTGCAATTCTGTTGTTCAGCAACTGTAATTTTGCATTGATAAGGTTCAAAGTAATTCGTTTCTCATTTTCGCTGGTGCTGTTCAGGTTGTTTCTTTCATGGATCAGCATTTGTTTTTCAGCTAATAGCTGATCCAATCCGGTCCTGGTAACAAAATTTGCTACACCGTCCGGTAAATATGCCCTCTGAGGCACTATTGGAACTTCTTCCTGATCGTCTTCCCTGACAAATCCTCTGCTCATGACTTCTTGGTCCAAACCACTAAATTATCTATTTATTGCTATATTCTGTCAACAATAGTCAGTTTTTTGGGTAACCAGCTTTTTAAGGATCGTTTGCCAGCCCGGTTATGGATTTATCGATTTAGCTGCAATCTGGCTATATTTGCACTTCACTTTACTAATGCAGCCCCATAAGCTATGGATAAAGAAGAGTCCGTAACGATACTTGAGAACCAGAGGAAATTTTTTACATCAGGCAAAACACTCGATATTAATTACAGGCTCGGGAACCTTAAAAAAATTATTTACGTATGAAACGGATAACAATTTGTCTCTTGTCAGGATTATTGCTTTTTTTGGCTTTCTCATGCAAGCCCGAACACAAACAAAAAAGAGTTTTGACCTTAGGGATCAGACACGAGTCAAATACATTTTCAACTCTTTTGACAAAAGAATCCGACTTTAAAGTTTTGCGTGGTGCCGATGTTTTGAAGGATCAGTTGTGGGCTGATGTTTTTAAAAAGGCAGGTATAGAAATCATACCTACTTTGCATGCTTATGCCTGGCCGGGAGGGGTAGTCGAACGCACGGCATTTGAAGATTTCAAGAATGAAATAATAAACAGCATAAAAAATGCCGGACATTTAGATGGCATATACATGGATATGCATGGAGCATTGCAGGTAGAGGGTTATGAAGATGCTCAAACCACACTCATTAAGGAAATAAGAGATGTGGTAGGCAATGACATACTCATATCAGGAAGCTTTGACCTCCACGGTAATCTTTCACCTGATTTTGTAAAAAATATCGATCTGATAACAGCCTATCGCACTGCACCACACAGGGATGGAGCCGAAACTAAAGCAAGAGCTGCACAAATGCTCGCTGATGCACTGAAATTCGGATGGAAACCTCATATCGAGTATGTTGTAATACCGATGCTGGTGCCGGGCGAAAAAAGTATTACAGAAGTGGAACCTTTACATTCTGTATATGCACAAATCCCGGATGTCACTAAAACGGAGGGATTAATTGACGCTTCAATTTTTGCCGGTTATTGCTGGGCAGATCTGCCACGCTCTGCCATGAGAGTTTTTGTGGTTGCCAAAGATAAAAGATACAGTACCGCTGCAAAAGATGAAGCGGTTCGTCTGGCTCAACAAATTTGGGATAGCAGAGAAAAAATGGTATTAGATGTGCCATCCGGATCGATTGATGAGATGATCTCCAAATCAGAAGAATACACGAGCAAGACTGTCTTTATATCTGATTCTGGTGATAACACTACTGCCGGAGCACCGGGTGATAACGTACAGGTACTGGACGCATTGCTCAGACATGATAGTAAAAATGTGTTAGTGGCAGGAATCGTTGATCCTGAAGCTTTGAAAGAATGCATTAAAGCTGGAAAGGGTAAAAAAATCAAAATGAACCTGGGTGGAAAAGTTGATACTGTATTTGGGAAACCGCTTAAAATAAACGCAAAAGTATTGTTTATATCTCCTGATTCGGTGATGAATACGAACAGGGGAGCTGCAGTTGTTGAAACAGATGGTGTGAAAACGGTCATTATAAAGACCCGGCGCTCTTTTGTGGAAGTAAATGATTTTAAGGAAGTAGGATTAAATCCTTTGGACTTTAAAATAGTAGTTGTTAAATTGGGCTATCTGTATCCTGAACTGCGGGATATTGCTCCCGTTCATTTAATAGCTTTAACCTCGGGATTTTGTAATCTTGATATGCGAACCTTACCTTTTAAAAATGTTCATCGTCCCTGTTTTCCACTGGACATGGATATGGTTTGGAAACCAATTTGAAGAAGCCGGCGTAGTACATGTTTCAACAGTAGGGAATTAAAATCTAATTCTGTAACCTGTATTCATTTGGCGAATACCCTGGACTTTTTTTTAACATCCGGCTGAAATGCTGCGGATATTTGAACCCTAATTCAAATCTGATATCTTTGCCAATATGATCTGATTAAAATTGCATATTGGAAGGATAGATTATTATTAAGAGATGAGAATCAGCGGCTTTATTGAAAAATATTTCTGGTTATTCCTTATTGCAGGCATTTTCATTGGATTATTGGATCCCATGCCATTCAAAATATTTCCTGCCTTCTTACCGAAAATGTTGCTTGGGATGATGCTTTTTTTAGTCTTTCTGAAAATAGATTCACTGCAAGTACTTGAAAACATAAGGAATTATAAATTAATGATCTATATATCTTTTTTCTATATGTTCATAATTCCTTTTTTTTTCTTTTTTTCAATAAATTTTTTTAATCCTGAACTTGCAATTGGCATACTTCTTCTTACAGCTATGCCAGCCGGAGTATCAACACCCGCACTTACCGACATTGTAAAAGGAAACGTCCCACTCTCTTTGAGTCTGGCAATCGTAAGTCAAATTGTTGCTCCCTTTACAGTTCCGTTATTATTCTGGTTGATTGATCTCAACAGTCATTCAATTGATAAATTATTGATGTTAAAAGATATGGCAATTATTGTTTTCCTGCCTATGATCATCTCACAGGTGATAAAAAAACATTTCCCCCTTATAATCAAAAAAACTCAGCATCTTTTCACGTCCTTAAATGTACTTCTCCTTTTTACATTTGTTTGTCTTGCAATTTCTTCCCAACGGAATACTATCCTTGAAAATCCTGTGGGACTTGTATGGAAAATTGCAGTATTATATCTGGTATTCATAATGCTACATGTAATAGGATATCTGATTTGTTTTAAACAAAATAAGGAAAACAGAGTTGCAGTAGCAATAGGGGCTGCCTACATGAATAATGGAATGGCAATAGTTCTGGCAGCATCCTATTTTAAACCAGAGATACTTGTATTAATGGTACTCTCTGAACTTCCCTGGAATACACTTCTTGCCCCGTTTAAAAGAGTTATAAGACAACTGAAATAGTATTCATTTAATACTTTATAAGAAAAGATAGCAGCTGTGAAGGTACCTGCATTTTCGCCCATTGGTTGCAACTTTCAAAGGTTTGGAGTATATTAAACCTCCTTATATTGATGATAATAATGGGGGATTTTGTTTTATAAGATACAAATAGGATACAAACAGGATACAAATATCAATAATGCCTGATATGTTTATTTCGGACCAGGGACAATTGAAACAGAAGCAAAACAGATAATTTTAAAGACACGGATTATAACTCGCCGTCTGTTATAAATTTGATATAGTATTTTGAATATTAAAGTGTTATCAATTACTAAGTCAGTGAGATTTATTCTGTAAAAAGAGTTGATCTTTAATGTTAAGTATATAACTTTATATCCGTGATGAAGTTTTTCACCTTAACATGTGAAAACAAAAATTTATTGGGCAACCTTGATATAAATTGATTTTGCTGAGATTCCCGATTTTTAAATATTCATATCACAAGTGTCCGACTAAAAATATGAGATTCTTCGCTTCGCTCAGAATGACAATTACTTAAAAGGTTGTGGGGAGAAGGAGGTGGTTGGCGGCGGGTGTCGCCAACCACCTCCTTCTCAAAAACACAATTACCTGTCATTCTGAGCGAAACGAAGTGAAGCGAAGAATCTCATGTTAATTTCTCGAATTATCCGTTTAGTAGTATATTCATATATCAAATTTGAGTTAATATATATTTGTTGTTTGTTTGATTTTCAAGTAATTCATCTAAAACAAGGAGGAAGTTGTATGAAAAAAGTTTTTATCGGGTTTATCCTGTTTTTGCTGCCATATTTGACAATCCAGGCCATTTCATCAGGATCGTCACTTAAAGTCGGTGTTGGTGAAACAGTGATTACTCCTTCGGGGAATGTTCTGATGGAAGGTTTCGCCAGGAGTCAGAAATCGACAGGTGTACATGATGACCTGCATGCAAGAAGTATGGTGGTTGAGGATACTTCAGGAAATGTTTCGGTGCTTATGACTGTATCACTGATAGGTATGAGCCGTCAATTAGCGGATCGTATCCGGGAGGGTATAAAGGTGAAAACAGGCATTTCGGGTGATAAAGTTATTATAACAGCTACACATACCCATTCAGGGCCTGGCCTTGGAAGTGGTAATGATGACAGATCATCCTACCGGGATCTCCTGGTTGCCAAATGTGTGGAGAGTGTTGTTATCGCATGGGAAAACCGTGTCCCCGGAAGAATCGGTATCGAATCAACTGAGGTTTCAGAACTTGGCAGGAACCGCAGAAGATTGTTATATGGTGGTATCCATCCTGATCCCGAAGTTGCTGTTATTAAGATAGAAAATGCAGAAGGCAAACTCCTCGGAGTGGCTTTTAATTATGGTTGCCATCCATCCGGGCTGGACTGGAGCAATACACTTATTTCGGAAGACTGGCCATATTTTGCCATTAGGAAAATTAAGGAAGCAGTGGGAGAAAATGTCTGGGTTGCTTATTACCAGAGTGCTCAGGGCAACATAAATGTGGGTTACTCTGCTGAACTTTCAGCTGTGGGGGCTGAAATGCCGGTACGCAGCTATTGGTATATCGAGAAAAAAGGAGGCCAGATGGCTGATGCTGTTCTCAAAGCACTTCCATCCATAAAAACCAGCAATAACCAGGCAGTGAAAACCGCACGTGACTATTTTGACTATCCCCTTCGTGAAAACTATCCAATAACTGTCCGGGATGCTGAGAAAGATGTAAACGCAGCAAAGGCCAGACTCGCATATCTTGAAGAAAGACCCGAATTCAACGGGACACGTACTCTCGATAATGCACGTGTTGAGGTGTTTTCGACAAATCAGAGACTGGATGGCGCAAGAAAGTTTTACGCAAATGGACCACATCCTAAGACACGCACTCTTGAACAACAAGCGGTCAGGATAGGAAATGCTGTTTTTGTTACCTTCCCGGGCGAACTCTTTGCCGAAATAGGCCTGAGAATAAAAAATGATTCACCATACAATAAGACCTATGTCATAGGGGTGACAGCCGGGGAGGAAGGTTATCTCCCTGCAGCAAGGGAATTTATTGATGGGGATTATGAGGTTGATGGATCTGATTACGGACCTCAGACAGAGGATGCATGTATGAGGTTTTCTCTGGACTTAATAGAAAGAGTAATTGATTAAACAGTCAGCTTAGTAAATTTGCCTTTCCCTGCAACCTTAAAAGTTGTCAGGCAGATTCTTGTTGGATCATGCGTTTGCTATGTTTAGAGATACAACTTTAAACATAAAGTCTCATTCTTTGTTATATAGTTTGATAAGGTAATAATCATATCTCATGGATTATAAACCATAGAATAAAGTATATGCCTCTTTTAATTTACAGCAATGAACTGGGTATGAAGTCTGGTTTGACATTTCACCTGATTTTAAATTTGGAGAGAAGTTTGTTATCATTCTGCCGATACAAAAACCGATTGTAAAATGAATTTATTTTGCTTTTGCCGGAGGTCATTTCTTGTTTATATTGTAACTTTATAATTCAACCTGAAGATTGCGATTTAAATGCCAGAGCCAAGCAAAAATTTATCAATCAAATAACGGATCAAATGATTCGATTAGATTATAAAGCTTTAAAGGTAACTTATAAATAAGTCTCAATATCATTTCTGATTATCATTTAACAGATTTTATATTTATTTCATTTTAATAATCTAATCTGCAAAGTCATGAAAAAAGTAACCACATCATTTTTGCCAGATCTTTTATTTCTGGTTCCTGGTCTGTTCCTTTTAAATTGTTCAGTTACAGGTCAGGATATATCCAGGGAGTCTCCTGCACTTCCTGAAAATGTAAATAAAATAGTTACTGCATCATGTATGCCATGCCATTCCAGCAACGGAGGATTTTTGTCCAGGGGAAAATTGAATTTTACGCAATGGACTCAGTATTCATCTGAAAAACAAAAAGCTAAGGCTGAAAAGATGTATTCACTTCTTAAAAAAGGTTCTATGCCCCCTAAGTCTGTAAGAAAAACCCGACCGGAAATTATTCCTACTGAAGATCAGATTGATATTATAAAAAAATGGGCTGAATCTCTCACGACTGAAAATAAATAGCATTTATGAATGCAGATTCAGTGTTGAAATAAACATGTATTTACATATATAATACAGAATATCTGTAAAATACATGCAATAAATTGATGATAACCTTAGAAAACAATTTTATATTGCAGAAAAGACTAAAAATTTTATTAAGCTGTCAAAATGTTTTTCAGAGAGCTATCATGTAATTATAGACCATGGTCCCTCCCATAAATCCTGTAAACGTGACGGCAGCAAAACCCAGAAGATAAAAAACAAAAGCCACCCATTTGAGCTGGGTCTCCTCCTTTTTTTGTACCATCAGCCATATCCTGAAGGAAGAACAAATTATCATCATGATCATTGTTATCAATCCTCCTGTCTCGTGTTTTTTGAATACACCGGCTATGGCGTCCTGAGTTGGCTGACTGGTAAATAATTGTCCGGTTAACCATGCTGCAATAGCTGCCAGCGTTCCCAGAATCATAAGATAAAAGCCTGCCTTTGAAAGACATCTTTCGCTCTTGAAAAAGAGAGCAATAACCTCCATGATAAATCCAATAGTAATAAGTGCAACAGGAAAGTGCACTATAATCGGGTGTAAATGGGCTGTGTTGAACATGATAATAGAGATTGGATTATTTATGAATTAATGAACCTTTTTACAAATGAAAAATCGGTATCAGGTTATTCAAATATAAAAAATTCAGATGGATTAATAACATTAAGTTACGATTTTTCCGGTCAGGTTAACAGAATCTGTTGATTCAGATATTCAGTTAATTCATAACTCCGTGCTTAATCAGGATTATTTTTTATATTAGAGGAAATTAACTTTTACTG
Organism: Bacteroidales bacterium; assembly: GCA_021371855.1. GTDB lineage: Bacteria > Bacteroidota > Bacteroidia > Bacteroidales > VadinHA17 > LD21. Next base: position 115,401 of record JAJFVL010000017.1, read on the forward strand.
GTTGCTTAAATGCTGTTATGAACACAACCAATTCAGAGATTATTAATCTTCTATTAATGATTTTTTGATTGACTCATGTCATTTAAGATGTAGCAAAATAATTTTACCTGATAATGAAAGAGAATTTAAAGAATATTAACCGCAGGTCGTTTGTCGGAACGACTGGCGTTGTTGCGGCAGGAATGACTCTACTCCCTGGTTCTTTTTTAGTTGCCCCTATAGAAATGGCTCCAGGTGATAAATTAATTGTTGCTTCGGCCAGTACTGGCGACATGGTGAGCCTGGATAAAATTTATCATGAAGGGGAAAGTAAAATATCAATTGAAAAATGGTGGGAGAGAGAACCTTTAAGAATTGTTGAATTAGAAGAAGGATACGAATTTGGAGAAAAGATCGAATTATTAAAAGATTTAGGTGCAAATATGGAGCACCTTACCAGATTTACTGACACCTCACCGGGCACATCGTTTTTGGATGTTCATAATCTTTATGGAGGCAAAAAAGTCAACTTCGATTCTCTGAAAGATTATCTGCTTGAAGCACATAAAAGCAAAATTAAAGTAGTCATTTATTACAATGTGCACGCGATAGAACAATCTTATGCGAACCTGCATCGTAACTGGCAGCAGATAAAGGATGATGGAAAACCTATTGAGGATGTGTACGGCGTGGATTCTTCTTTCTGCATCAATAGCCCATGGAGAGAAGAAGTGTTTCAAACCCTGAGAAAGCTTGCTGCTTATGAAATTGATGGCATTTTTTATGATGGCCCAATATTTTTTTCCAATACCTGTAATTGCGAATCATGCAATAAATTATTTAAGAAAAAATATCTGAGAGATATACCGAAAAAGACAGAATTGTCTTCCAGGCATGACAGCTCTGACTGGAAAGATGTTATTGAATTTCAATCTGATAGTATTGCGAGTTTCTTAAAGGACTCAAATAAAATTCTAAAAGAAATTAATCCGCAAATCCTTCTTTATATGAATGGGAATACCCTTGGCCCGTCATGGCCAACAGGAAGAGATAACCGGAAAATTATTAAAGAAACAGATATCCTTGGTGCAGAGGGAGGATTTCTGTACGGAGAATTAAAAGAGCCAATATATAAGCCGGGAGCAGTGGCAAAGCTACTGGAAACACAGGCAAACGGGAAACCGACAGTTGTATTTGATGCTGCAAAACAGGGACCCTGGACTTATTCAACGCTTCCTCAGGGAGAAATCAGTATTCTATATAGCCAGACGATTACCAACCAGGCTAATGTATGGCTTGCGATAACTGACAAGCCACATTTTCATGAGAAAGAGATGGATGTTATTAAAAAATATAACAGATTTATTAAAGAAAATCCTGATCCGTTTTTCAAAACAAAATCAATGGCAAAAATCGCCCTGCTGTGGCCGCAAGAAGCAGGGAATTATTACAATGGCTCCTCTGTTCCTTTAACTGACTTCACAAAAGAAATGAATACAGGAAAAGCAGGGAACACAGGAGAGGAATTTTATGGATTCTACGACGGACTTACCAGAGGACACTTTCCCTTTGATGTACTTGATGAAGAATCTCTGAATAATGATCTTGATAAATATGATTTAATTATTTTCCCCAACGCTACCTGCTTTAAAAAAGAAAAAGCAGATAAAATAAGAGATTTTGTAAGAAGCGGGGGTAACATTATCTCTACCTTTGAAACATCTCACTACAATGAAAATGGGGAAAAGCTTGATAATTTTGAGCTTCATGATGTCTTTGGAATAGGATCTTCAGGTGATATCTTTGGCCCGGTTAACTGGGATTATGTCTCTCCAACAGACGATAAGCATTATTCTCTTAAAGAAATTAAAAACAGTTATATTAATGCTCCCACCTTTGGCCTGAAATTAAAACCAACCGCAAACGTTCCGGTATTTTTCTGTAATCCCCGTCCAGGAAGTTATTCCGGAAGCCCGGAAGTTTCTACGTTTCCTTTTATTATTGAAAATCTTTATGGAAAAGGAAGGTCAATTTATTTTGCCGGCACATTCGGCGGTTCCTTATATAAATTTCATTTCCCTGAATATTATCAGATACTTTTCAATCTTGTTAGTGAATTTAGTAAGTCATCTGTAACGTTAGAAAATGCTCCTTCATCAGTGGAGGTGAATTTAAGAAGAAAGGGAAATTCTGTTTTCATGTATCTGATTAATTTCACTTCCGAGATGAAAAGACCTGTACAAAAAATCATTCCCTGTTTAAATATTAAGATCGATATTCATCTAAATGAAAAAGTAAAAAGTATAAAAGCCCTCTGGCTTGAAAAGAATTTAAAATTTACCAGTAAAGGAAATTCAATTTCCTTTGTACTTCCGGTTATTGAAGATTACGAAGTATTGGAAATCTTACTTTAATAGAATCTTCAACTTCATGAGCTTAAGGCGGGGATGAAATCATTTGATTTCTATTTTTCCAACGGAATACCAGCCTTCAGTGTCTCTTCCCTCAATAGCAAGATTTACTTTAGGTTCATGCGATTGACGGTCAACAATACCGATCTGCAGTTGATAAATACCCGATGGCATATCAAGTGGAACAAATACTGCCCCATCATAAAGGTTGTCGCCTGGAAGCCAGGTAGTTATATCTGCATCCGTAATCATAACCTCAGATCTTTTTTCATTGGTAAGTCTGATTGCCAGAAGAAACTTTTTATAAATCGGTGCGACCCCCTTATTGTCCCACCACGATTTAAAATCAAGTTTCTCATCAGGAGCTACAAATTCAGGATAGGAAAAACTTCGCAATACGAAACGATAACCCATCTTCCTGAGCCAATGGTCGATCTTAGGCCTCCATTCTTCAGGAATACCTGAAGATTTGTTATTAAAAGAGGATATGTGCCATTTTAAGGTTTCATCAATTATATAATCCACATCTTCAGGGGTATATCCCTGACAATACTGACAGCTATCCTTTTTACCTTTCCAGCTCATAATCGTACCACAAACTTCAAGACTGACAGGTGCTTTCTTCCAGGCATCTTTCATTCCAAAATTAATGATGCCTTGTGGATAGTAATCGTACATGTGGGTCCATTCTTTACCCCAAAAGCCAAGATCTCCGATGCAATCAACTCTCCAGCCTACAGTTGACTTCGAAAGACCATATTTGTTTGTTTTCTCATCTGTCAGAAGCATTATTAGCGGAGTCTTTTTAAAATTATCGGTATATGCATTTACCAGGGCCTCCCTGGTTTCTTGTGTAAGCATGGCAGAACCCGCACCTTCACCCCAGAATCCCACAATTGCAAGATCAACTGCTTCAAGGTCAGGATGTCCATCATAGCGTTTACCTAATGAAGTTATGAATTTGCCAAAGGATTCTGCATAGCGTGGGTCATTCGCATCAACCCTCCACTTTGTTTGTCCTGGCCATAAATCGGGTCCTCCTACCATGGAACGGTACCAGCCAGGAACGTCCTCAGGCCCTCCTCCATATGGTGCAATACGTAATAAAAGTGTTTGTCGTCGTTCATGAGCTGTTTTCAACGCTTCATCAATCAATGGCCAGTTATACCTGCCCATTTCCGGTTCTAAATATCTCCAGTAGATCCTGAAATAAGCTATTGAAGTCATTGGGTAATTTTTGTTTTCCAGATTTCCATCATATTTCTGGTAATCAATGGGTTTACCTTCCGTCCAACCAACACCGGAATTAATGTCGTCACCGTTAAACCGCTGAAAGGTCATAAAACCAATTCCAGGATTAGTTAAGACCTCGTCAGTCTCATTGAACCTGATTTTAATTGTTTTTTGAGCTGACACTTCAACAGCAATTGTTGAAAGAATATAAAAGACTATTAAAAAATTCAATGATTTTTTCATTTTCATACGTATAATTTAATTTTAAAGGTTCCCACCAAGGCGGGTGAACCTCCATGTTTTGAAAAATTATTTTCATTCTTGTTGGTGTCCACCACAGCTGGCGCGGATTTGCAATCCGTGCCTTTTACTTTGTTGCAATCCATGTAATATCCCCACCGCTGGCGCGGATTTGCAATCCGTGCCTTTTACTTTGTTGCAATCCATCTAATTTCCTTTTTAAAACATTTTCATTCTACAAAATTCATTTCTTAATAAATATGATTTCTAAGCACGGATTACAAATCCGCGCTAGCAAAGTACTAAAAAGAGTGAGTATCTGTGTCGAAAGTGAAATCTTTGTAAGTAATTCCTCAACGCAAAAACTTAGAAACACAAACAGGCCGGTTCAACTTTGATCGGGGCCGCTATTATTTATAAAACAATCTATAGCTAAAACTCAGACCCATCATTTCAGCGACCTGCATGTGAGCTTTCAGATAAACACCTGCTATCAGTTTAGGACTGAATTTATATGCCAGTTCGTACTTCTCGTAAACCGGATTTCTTGCTTTATATGGTGAATAAATATAGAATCCCAGGTTTTGGGTAAATATCACTTTCCCGAGTAAAAAATCCTGTCCTGCAGTAAGGGCAAATCTTTTATGATCAAGTCCTGTCTGTTCTCTCTTTATTGTTTCCTTTATATAATCATCAAATACCATTTCAGATCCAAGGTTAAGAGCATAATAGCTTTTGATCTGTTTCGAAACTTTGATTTGAAATCCATATATAAACACCAGCTTCTCAGGAAACACTTCTGTCCCCTCCAGTATCTTGATCGCCGATAAAGTTTGAATCAGTAGTGATATACCTGGTTTTGGGACAACTTGTCCGGATGTGTAATTATGATTCAGCTCCGGTACATTTGAGTGAAAATGTTCAAGACCCAGAGCCAGAGTGGGGAAATTCATCCCTTTATTTGGTTGCTTTAAACCGCCATTTGAAATATGGTTATAATATCCTGAAATGGTAAAATATGTACGTTCAGCAAGTCTGTATTTTAACCTCAATCCGACAAATAAGGGAAATGCTAACCTCGTGCTGAAAAACTGGTTTAAAGGATTTTCCAGTTTATCATAGAACCGTGTATGATAGGATAAACCCGTTCCTCCGCATATTGAGAATAAGTAATTTCTCCTGTGACTTACTACCGGTTCGGCAAAAATTGTTATATCGTAAACACTTCCAAGGATATCAGGATTCTGGAAATTGAAATATCCGGTTTGAAGGCCTGAAATCCAGTAAGCGTTAAATACCTGCCACTGTTTAAATGTTGTGTGTAATTTATTTAGGCTGATCTCAAATCCATAGGGATTGGTATGTGAAACGGATTCGATTACCTTCGAATGTGGTATTATAAATCCATAATGAGCCTGAAATCCTGCATGAACTGATGGAATAGTATCCTCCCCGGTAGTTATTAATTTCTGACAGATAAATACAAGAATAAAAAATGCAAGTTTGCACCCCATTTAATATACTGTTTTACTGCTAATTTAGGCCATTCCTGATTTTTCTCCAAATATTCCATATTGGTTTTAACTCATCAATAATTTCTCCTCTTCCCTACGACCTGCATCTTTTCGTAACCTTTCCGGTTATTCAGTCTCTACCCGGTATTTATTCACCACATTACCAAAAAGGCGAAGCGTGCCCTTGAATGTTGTCTTTTCTGTCTTCCGAACCTATATTTGATGTGTTAAGAATTGAGGATTAAATTTTAAGTAAGCCTGATCATTTGGGATTGGATATAGCTCCAGTTGATTAACCTGCTAATTATTTTTCTTAGTTCCAGCTCAAATTATCAATATATGATAGCAGTTCCAAATCTTTCCACTCTTCCAAAACTGCTGCCAGTCATAGTCCATGAAGAGAGTTCGAGCAATGCGTCTTTGGGCCTTCGTTCACGGTTGAAATTCAGACCAAACGGCTGATCGAGCTTCATGCCTCCGACGGGAATAGCCAACTCGACGACCCATTCCATCTTATCCTTATTGACAGATGCCGCGGTTTTTATATCAGGATTCCAACCATCGTAACTGCCGTCGGCCAGAAAGGTGCCACGGGGATTTACCGCTACATGATAAAATTTACTTTGGGTAAGTCCCGGATCAAGGAATACCTCCACGCAATCATCATTCGTTACAATCCCCTTTTGTTTTGTCGCATCCATAATGAGATAGTCTATGACTTCCTCTGTACAGGAGAAAGCGACATAAAGGGTTCCGCTATTAAACCCGCAAAGAACCTTCGTCGGCATTTGCGGATCAGCATATTGGTCATTGAGCATAAGTTTTACTTCAACGGTACCTTTCCACTCGTTGGGAGCAATTTTGCCGTCAATAACCGGAGCATCGACCAGAGTGGGTATTTTCAGTACTTTTTGTGCAGAAGCCGGTTTTGGTATACCCTTCGACAAACTTACAGGCGAAGGGACAGTAATCCCGGTGAAAGATATTTCTCCGGATTTCTCCAGCATATTCACGATATTTGCAGCCACCATCCAACGTATTTTATCATAGTCTTCAAGCTTAAGATTATTGCTGTACTTATAATCACCACTCACATAAGCAAAAACCTTTTCTTCAGAGTCGGGATATGAATATTTTCCGGCTTCTTTTTCTGTGAGATTTATAGTCCAGTCCATATTTTTGTACTGCGACGCCAAATTATTGCTTAAGCTTGCCCGAAGTTCTTCAAGCATTTTTTCAGCTGCGTTGGCGGCTTCAGCGGCTGCGCCACCTCTTGCTTTCGCTTTTTCAATTGTGCTTTGACAAAGTTCAAGATAGTGCCGGTCATTTATTCCCTGACGTATTCCTTCCCAGCCGATTGAAGGGCCACCGGGATGTATGTCATTTTTCGGATACCAGTGCATCCAGTCGCCATTATTTCCGTCAAGATCATTATAAAGATCTGATCTTCCTCCAAAGTATATCCAGTTGAATGCGCCATTGAGGCCGAATTTCCAGTTAAACAATCCGCATGACCAGCGGCCGCATTCACCAAGCCAGCCGGAGACGTCGTAATTATATAAAGTAACTTTATGATTTTCTGCCTGAGCCCTGCGTACATCTTCGGCGGAACTGAGAGCTGCATTATAATTCCAGAGACCGGCGAATGGTCCGGCAATATTAACAAAATAGTTGTCTCCAGGGCCGTCCACTTCAGTAGGAATGCCAGCAGCTTTCAAAACTTTCAACATATACAAATTATCGTCACGTTCTTTCTGCGAGTGCCAACCAGGTTCATCATACGGTTGAATATACATGACAGGCCAGCCTCTTAACCGACCTTCCCGTGCAAGCTCTTTATAGAATTCAACATATAAAGCATCATATTCCGGTGTGCCTAATTTGAGATCTGCTGTCGCCTTCTGGACAGCTTTGGACATATCTATCACCGGTTCAGTGAATTTGTTTTCCTTGTAAGCTTCCATCACTAATTCGAAGAGTGTATTCCCTGTGAAATTGAATCTCACTTTCCCGTCATCCGTAACAGTAAAACTTGACGGATCAACGCCATTACAGAGTCCGATTGAGGTCATACCGTGCGCTCTCATGTCTGCCAGATCATGTCTGATCTGAACTCTCACGTCATCAACAGTTTTGAGATTGTCGAATACTTGTTTGTAATTTGAATAATACATTCCATAAATCAATCCCTTCTGTTCCGGCAACGTGAAGGGAAGAATCTGTACACTCAATGGTATGCGTTGAAAGGCATCCTTCGTTTGTATGGTAATCGTTCCTTTATATACTCCGGGTCTGGCATCTTCAGGAGACTTAAAATTAATCCAGAACTTTTCGCTTCTGTCGCCAGAAATTGAGACCGGACTTTCCAATGAGGTAATATAGACCGGAGCATCGACAAGGTATTTGATTTTCTGATACATAAATCTCTTATTCAAATACTTTACTATATTTTTGGTCAGACATGTTGCCGGAATTACTGCTCCATCATGTCCTTTAAGATCGGTTAGTTCAAGTACGACATTGTTAATGTCGCGAAGCGCATAAACACAAAATGTTATTGGGATTACTTCACCCTTTGCGGCGAAAACACTGATCTCAGTAAGCCTGGTTGAATCCGGTCTGGAATATTCGAATGACATCCTGAACGGAAGGCTTGGGTAGGCAATAAATCCTTGTCTGTTCTCCTTCTTGTCAGGAGCAGGCTTTGGAAGCATTTCTACATATACAACCGGCATTTTTGCCTGATTCTGTGGGTTAGGCTTGGTTATCTGTAAAGACTCGGTTGCCGTTTTTGTGGAAGCAGTTGATTCTTTGAGTTTTGACGACTCCTGTGCTTGCGATTCTGAAAACTGAAGAATTGCAAGACTTAATAGCAACAATTGCAAGAAGTTAATTTTCATCCTTTTATAATCATTTGTATGAAAAGCGTTTTCGCCACCAATCTTTTTACAAGTACTTACTTAAAAAAGCATCCTCCAGAACAACTTTGGCCTCGTGAAATTTTGCTTGTATGTCGGTTATTTTTTGATAATTTTCTTAACAACGATTTTCTTACCAATTTCAAATTTAATGAAATAAGCCCCGGGTTTCCAGTTGTTTGTATATACAATTGTTCTTTCAATAAAATTTCCTCTGAAAACTTTCTGTCCCAATGCATTCAGAATTTCAAAGTTTACTTTTTCATTATTCACTTCAACTTCGATGGTTAATTCGCTTGACACAGGATTTGGATATGCTTTTATAAAATTTTGATATTCCCAATCTCTGACAGAGCTTGTTCCGGAACTTTTTGATGCTGTTATAGTATTCCCATAAGCCCCGATATTTATCCTGTTACCATTTGGGGTTGGTTCATCGGAATAAGTATCTGCAGGATCTCCTGCATCTATACAACTGCTGGTTACATCATCATTAACCCATGCAGTTCCATTCCATCTTCCACCTTGTGATCTGAGATGGAAGTCTGTTGTGCTGGCAAACAATGGATCAGAGGATATATTGCCTGCTCCTGAAATGATTTCAAAACCATTATAAAAGTCGGTATACGTGGCTGAAACATTTTCCATGTCGCTATATCCGGTTTCTGAGCCACTTAAACTCCATGGTGCGGTCAAAGAACTTACGTCATATTGGGCAGCAACCCCGGAAAGTATGCAGTTTTTTATGACGGTTCCCGAGTTATCATCCGAACCGGTACTGCTCTTACTGAACCTGAACATGTTGGGAATATTGATAAAGTTACAGTTTTTGAATGTTGTGTTGGTAGTATTTCTGAGGAATACGCCGATCGTATTGCTCATGATCCCTTCAAGACTACAGTTGACAAAAAGGGTGTTATCCTGGTTCTGGGGATTGGTTCCTTCCGTTCCATCGTATACACTGGCTACTCCTGTTTTTCCGACTCCTCTGCAGTTTGAGAATGTATTATTGTTGGCTCCATCCCTATTCTGGAAACAGAAGTTGAAAGTTGAACTTTTTCCGGTATTATCAGCATAACAGCTGTCGACTGTGTTACCATACGCCTGATGTGCAAACACAAAACCTTCTTCAAATTTTTTTGCTGTACAATTGATAATCCTGTTATCGGTGCTGTGTGTTTCCGTACCACCACTTCCCGGATTGTCCTTGATAATAAAGCCGTGATTCCCCTTATATGATCCGTTTATATCCTCGCAGATACAATCACGGATAACATTGTGACTGCCCCATGCCAGAACAATGTAGTAATCGGTGATGAACTGGTTACTTGCTGTCTGTTTACTATAAGTCTGGCAGTTTTGAATTGTGCAATAATGCGACCTCGACAGAAAGATGTTATCGCCACCGTTGTCCGTTGCCGAACAGTTTTTGATTGTGGAGTAATCGCAATCCTGCACAAGAAAGCCATAGCCATCATACCCGTAACTGGTATAATTGGTATTGCAGCATGAGTCGGCCACACACCCGTCGATTGTGGCATAATGGCTTTGATTGCTAACCCATATGCCATACCGATAATTTTTTACCCGCAAGCCTTTGATGGTAATGTACTGTTTTCCGATAATGTAGATCCCATATCCTAACCAATCGTCACCATCGAGTACCGGCGTACCATCATACCCCTCGAAAATTATTGGAGCCGAGGATGTACCACTATTGGATACCACCACGTGCTCATGACCGTAGTTACCTCCCTGTATATATACTAGATCACCTGCTTTTGCCTGTGTTGCAGCGTATGTAATAGTACGCCATGCCGCTTCGGCCGATGTACCGGCATTACTGTTACTCCCTGTTAAAGAAACATAATAGTTTGTTGCTTCAACGGACATGGAAATCATTATAAAAATGATTCCACTGATCAGTACTTTAGCTGAGATTTTAACTGGGACCAAAAACTTCATGCCTGAAAATATTTTTTAATCACTAATTTCTTACCAATTTGTTGTCACTATCTGAAAGAGCTGGTTCCAAAGCTTTTTGATGCTTCAATAGTATTCCCGTAAGCTCCCATATTTATCCTGTTTCCATGGGGACAGGGCTCGCCGGAATAATTATCTGCAGGATCTCCGGCATCTATGCAACTGCTGGTTACGTCATCATTAACCCAGGTAGTTCCATTCCACCTTCCGCCTTGTGATCTGATATGAAAATCTGTTGTACCTGCAAACAACGGATCGGTTGAAATATTCCCTGTTCCTGAAATCATTGCAAAACCATTAAAAAAGTTGGTATACGTAATTACCACATCATCCAAATCACTGTATCCTGTCTCCTTTGTCAGAGTATCTCTCACATATGTCCATGGATATGCCCGGTCATTTGTCTCATACTGGTTTCTGATGCCGTAAAGAATGCAGTTTCTAAGAACCGTTCCCGAGTTCTCATCCGAGCCGGAAGTGCTCTTGCCAAACCGGAACAGGTTAGTGCTGTTCACGAAGATGCAGTTTTTAAATGTCGTATTGGTAGAATTACGTAGGTAAGTGCTATTGGTTCCGCCATTAAATATGCAATTTATGAAAGTGTTTTCGTCCTGGTGTTGTGGATTTGTTCCTTCAATACCATCGTACAAACAAACAACATGAGTCTTGCCGTTGGCCCTGCAATTACTGAAAGTGTTATTGTTAGCACCATCCCGTACCATCAAGACATTGTTGAATTTGCTCTTTTTATTTGCATTGTTGCCTGAGCAGCTGTCTGCAAAGTTATGATGTGCCCCATGGGAAAATGAAAAACATTCTTCGAAGTTATTTGCAACACAGTTGATAATCCTGTTGTTGGTGCTATGAATTCCCGTTGTGCTTTGAAAGTCCTTGAAGATAATGCCATGGTCTCCTTTGGTCGAACCTGGTAAATTTTCTGCATGACAATCCCTGACCAGGTTGTCGCTGCTCCATGACAAGACAATATAGTAATCCGTTGCGTACTTGTTGTTATAAAGTTGGGTACAACAGGCTTTGCAATTCCGGATGGTGCAGTTGTTTGATTTTAACAAATAAATGCTGTTACCTCCGTTGTCAGTCACAGAACAATTTTTGATCACAGTGTAATTGGTAAAATTCATCTGTATGCCATCGCCATCCCACCCATAGTTAACGTAATCAGGGTTCGAACACGAATCCACCACCAGACTGTCAAGAACATTGTAATCGCAGTGAAAGTCAAGAAAGACACCGTTCCTGTAGTTCTTTATTTTCAGGTTCTTCAGGTGGAGATAACTTTTCTGGTAACCATAGATTCCATCTCCGGTCCAGTCGATACCATCAAGTACAGGAGTACCGCAATATCCCTGAAAAATGATTGGTGCTGAAGAGGTACCACTGTTACATACCACCACGTGCTCATGACCGTAATTACCTCCCTTTATACTAATTATATCACCGGCTTTTGCCTGTGTTGCTGCGTATGTAATAGTACGCCATGCCGTTTCAGCCGATGTTCCGTCATTCTTGTCGTTACCAGTTAAAGAAACATAATAATTTGCTGCTTCAACGGACAAGGATATCAGTATGAAAATGGCCCCGGTAATCAAAATTTTAACTGAATCGGGTAATTTTAACATGGATTCTTTTTGATTCTTTGTCCGATTTTTCATCTTATCTCTTTTGTTGTTAAACAGGTTGTATATAAAATTTCAAAGTATTTTACAGGAAAACTCTGGAATCAATGAAATCTCATTCCCTGGGTTTTCAGCTTGCGTCTCACAAATATACTCATTAAAAATCCAGATCACCAGCACTGCAAAAAATCATGAGTAAAAAGAGGATCTGACTCTAATGATTATAAAAAGTCAAGATCCCCTTTATCTGTATAATCATTTATTTAGCAAAAACAACAGGTTTGTAGGTTTGCAATGTTACAGCCCTGTCCCTGATAACTAAAGTATCGGTTGCATTTAAAGTATTAACTCCGGATGTCAGCTGGTAATTAATAAAAATGGCATCTCGTTTTTTATTCCCCCATTCGCCGGCCCCGGTCATGAATTTTCCGCTTCCAGTTATGGTATAAGCTGAACCGGAAGCCTCAGTAATTGAGCAATTGTCATTATCCGAGAATGTGAGATTCATCTTCAACTTGCCAGGAATTAGTGTTGAATGTGAAACACCCTCAACAGTAACCTGCTTTTTACCGGTAGTGGTCAGACTCCATAATTCGTTATCAACGATATATGTTGTCCGGTATACATTAGTCTCAAGTACTGCAGAAGAGGCATCCTTTACAACACTGGCCCCACGGTGAAGGTAGGTTCCGTGATAAGGATTAATAAAATTTACTGCAAACATGGTAAAATCCATTGGAAGAATATCCCAATCACCACTAACTCTTGGATCGGGGTTCAGTTTATTTGGTTTACCACTAAGAACAGAGTCAATATCTGTTTTTCCAATCATGCGTACTGGAATAACATAACCTAATTTGAAAGACAACGAATCGTCAAAAAATGCATCGGTTAACTGTACTTCAATACTGCCACTTACTTTCCCTGCCGGAATTATTATTTTATCAGATGAACTTAAAGAATAATATTCCTGAGGCAATAAATGGATAGTGTCAAAAGGAGTCTTTCCAAACAATACATTATCACAAAGATCTTTAGCAACTTCAATTTTAACCTCCCTGTCCTTATTATTCGTATAAACTCCGCCGAATGTAGCAGATATCAGAAATTTATGATTGTTGTCATTAGTGTTGTCGTAAATATAATCGCCCAACACCAGGGTTCTGACCGGGTACTGATAGGGAAAATAACTTGCTGTGTAATCAAAATCCGGAAATTCGGTTTCCTGGTTTTCGCAAGCAATCAACCCGGTAACTAATACTAATATTATTAATATCTTCTTCATTTTTTAAAATATTTCCTGTTAAATTATGCCTAACGTAGTTTAATGAAAATTCTACCACCCTTCGTTTTGAACAAGAGAGCTAAACTTGATAATTTCTCCATGAGGGATAGGGCCATAAAGCATATAACTGTTATTATATAAACGTGGTTCAACAGTTACATATGAAAAGTTTGTATTTTCAATATTTACACCATTGGCAGTTTCATTCAAATTGGCTTTCCACCTGCGCAAATCCCAGAAACGGAAGCCTTCAAAACAAAGCTCAATTCTCCTTTCGTTATGAATTAATTCCCGCATATCTACTTTAGTTGAAATTGAGGTGAGATAATTATCGGGTTGTGTTATACCTGCACGTTTACGGATAGCGGCAACAATATTACGGGCTGAGAAACCATTTGCTCCCATTCCATCCGGTCCCCATGCTTCATTGGCAGCTTCAGCATAGATAAGGAATAATTCAGTGTATCGCATATGAACGTCATAGTGATTCTTTGTTGTAGATGCAGTAGGATTCATGTTAACATCTTCCCTTAACAGTTTTCTCATATAATAACCTGTTCGTGTGGATGTCTGTATGGAGTCTTTGGCATTAATCCCGCCTCCCAAACCTGTTTGTATTGTTTCGCCTTTCATTTTACTACCATTATAAACAATATAAAGAGCAAGACGGGGATCCCTTCCGGCATAAGGATTTGCAGGATTATATTTACTTGCAGGATTTGAAATCGGATAGCCATTTGCCATCGGAAATGCATCAACCAGATTCTGAGTAGGATTAACATTACCATCTCCAAATAATGATGGAGGGAAATTTGCCGATTCCCTTGAATTTGCCTGATAGATAGGTTCTCTCCATATTATTTCTTTCTGATCGATATTTTTTGATAAATTAATTTTATCGACCTGGGTTTGATCATAATACTTGTGTCCATTGGGATCAAGACCGCTAATTCCACCGATGCCTTTAATAACATCAGCCGCTAAATTTGCAGCTTTTTCCCATAATACGAGGTCCCCGTCAGCGAATGCAGGGCTGGCAGCCAGTAATGCCACACGGGCTTTCATAGCTTTTACAATACGTCCGCTGATAAGTTGATTTGCCCGACTACCAAAAACCGCATTATAATTTGCAATTTTAACACCTTCAAGACCTAATGGAAGTTGAGCATCCGTAGTAATATCTTTGTAATCGTCCATAGTTAAATATTCAAGGGCTTTATCAAAATCGGCATAAATTCTATCTATTGATTCATTAAAGCTTGCTCTGGGAGTATTAAATTCATCACAGGTTGTGATAAATTTATCGTAAATAGGTATACCCAGTAATTCGCCGTTGGCACCTTTACCCCCGATTGTGACCAACAAATGGTATTGAAACAAACCTCTCAAAGCATATGCTTCACCTCTGAAGCGTTGTTTGTACAGCGAATTCAATTCGAGATCTGTCCACTTCCAGGCCGGAACGGTATCGATTATCTCAAGAAATTTATTAATGTATAAGATCGCAGAGGTGCAGTTGTCCCATTGACTCAACGGATTAAAAATTGCTGACCATTGACCGGTTGCGATTCGATGAAATGTATTGATCTTGTCATTAGTAACAGCATCATCAGTAGCAACATCGTTAAAGCTTAAGCTTTTGGTCGGAAGACGGATATAAGCATCTAATAAGAATCCTGAGGCAAATGTCGGATCTTTATAAATCCTATCCTCAGTATAATGATTATCTGCCTCAGGTTCCAGTAAATTCTCGCAGGAAGCAAAGACTAACGATAACATTAATAAAGAAAATATATTAATTAATTTCATAGTTATTTTGTATTTATCCTATTAAAACATTGTTTTTACACCTAATGAAAACGAACGGTATTCAGGTTCACTTCCAATACGTAAATCTCTGATATCATTATGTTTTGAAACGGTGAGAATATTTGAAGCATCAAGATAAAAACCCAGATGTTTCATCTTAAGCATTCTGCTGACATTTTCAGATACCACGTAGGTCAGCTGTACCCTATTCACAGTAAAATAGTTATTCCTATAAAGCCAGAAAGTTGAATTACGGTAATTGTTTGAATTAGCAAGTGAGCTTAGTCTTGGGAAAGTCGCAGTTGTCAGTGTAGTCTCTGTCCATCGGTTTAAAATATATTCAGAATATTTATCATCACCATCTACCCAGTAGTAATTATTATTCATATAACTATCAGCTCCCACACTTCCGTAACCATTTGCAAACAGAGTAAAGTTTTTATATGATACTTTCAGGTTTAACCCATAAGAAAATGGTGCCCGTGAACGGCCAATCTGAACTTCATCATTCTCATCAATGGCACCATCACCATTCTGGTCGATATACCTGATATCACCTGGTTTTACCACACCAAATGCCTGGAGGGCATTATTATCAATGTCAGTCTGATCCAGGAAAAGACCGTCAGCAACAAGACCGAACAGTGCATCTACCGGATGGCCTGCCCTGTATTGGTATTGATTGTCATAAATCTCATCTTTTTTAACAACTTCTGACGTAGCATATAATGCGTTAGCTCCTATGACAAAGGAGAAATCACCAAAACTCTTGTTAATTGACAATCCTAATTCTACTCCATGAAAAGAGTTTTTATCAGAATTCTGATAAGGAACGTAACTGGAATAATAACTTGGATACAATGTTTTTGATCTTGTTACTATATCGGAAGATACACTTTTGAAAACATTTGTATAAAATGAAAGTTGCTTATTAAAGAATAAACCATCAAATCCAAAATTCGTCTCTTCGCGTTTTTCGAAACCAAGTTGTTGATTGCCTCCATAACTGGGCACTATCCCCTGACCGGACCATGTTCCATCAAGCCAAAAATAATACCCTGAATTGACGTATACATTGTCATAATAATAAAAACCTCCAATCCCATAATCACTATAGTTAATACCATGTGACAGGCGGAGCTTTAAATTATCAATAAATGTCAGTGACGACATAAAATCCTCTGAGCTGATTACCCAGGCCAATCCCAGCGATGGAGAGAAAGCAGTTTTGTTTCCTTTTGGCAACTTAACGGAATTAACATAAGCACTACTGAAGTCAACCAGGTACTTATTTCTATTATTGTACCCTAAACGAAGACCCAGATTGACATCTTTGTCCTGCTGAAAAGTATTCTGTGTCTTAAATGTGTTTCCGTACCCTATCAGTGAACCTGTTACATGGTGTATGCCGTTGAAAATTCTGTCGTAATCGAGCATTCCATAGAAACCAAATCTTCTCTCAAAATAAGTGTTTGAAATATTCTGAGCCCCTTTCCGCTCGTCAGTGCCAAATTTGGTTAGGCCTACAATTGAATCGTTTGCCACGTCCCATGTGGGTTGGTATACCGAATATTTATTATTAATTGACTGATTGTATCTTGTATAAAAATCGAAACTCATGTTGGTGTGAAATGCCAGACCTTCGGTCAATTTCTTTAGGTCAAAATCAATCTTGTTGTTAAAAGAAAAGGTACGCTGAATATTCTCTTTTACCCCACCGGAATAACTATCTGCAAATGCATTAGTCTGGTAGCTTGATGTTCCTCCAAGCAAATACATTCCGTTAACGTCATTTTCGCGCACCAGCAATACATCATTTTCAGGATCTATTAAGCTTATAGGAATCAACGGTGAAAAAAGATTTGGTTTCATAGTAGCTGCCTCGGTCCAGTAATCACTGACCGGACCTTTATCGTTATTAAAAACAGCAACAGCATCAAGAGAACTTTTAATCCAGTCGTTGATTTTTAAATCTACGTTGGCCCTTACATTGAATTTGTTCTGTTTAGCATTTTCTCCGGTACCAAAATCCAAAAGGCTTCCTGTCTGCTCCCATCCCAGATTAGTGTAGTACGTAGCTATGTTATTCCCTCCTGATAACTCTGTAATTGCTTTGAAAAAAGGTTTATACGATTTCAGATAGTCATCCGAATAATAATCTACATTCGGATAACGGTATGGATTTCCCGAACGATAGTTTTCGATCGTGGCCTGATCATAAGGAGCTGAAAGCCCATCGTTCATCCTGGCTTCATTATAAAGCTCCATATAATCGGCTGACGACAAATATTTCGGTAATGCCTTAGGTACAGAAATACCATAATAACCGGATACATTAACCTGTTTTTTGTAGGGCTGTCCCCTTTTTGTTGTAATCAGAACAACTCCGTTTACAGCAGGACTCCCGTACAAAACAGATGAGTTGATGTCTTTTAAAACAGTTATCTGATCTATTTCCGACAGGCTGATTGTGGAGATATCACGCGGAAATCCGTCGACAATAAATAATGCATTACCAATACCACGAATATTAGAAGACCCGTATAATCCCGGAATACGGCCAGACAAAAACTCTGAAATATCCTGAATATTATCGTATCTAATGATTTCGTCAGGCTCTATTACACTTGCTGCGTTAACCAGATCTCCTCTTTTTGTCTTTCCAAATGCAATATTAATGTCATCTTTTTCGCTATATAAAAATCTGGAAGCTTTTAATCGAAATCCTTCCGTGCTTTTTAGTTCGTCTGACTTGATAAGTCTCGATTCAAATCCTGCAGATTCAATTAATAAGTCCGTCTGGCTTGGTATCAGAATTTTAAATTTACCGAAAATATCAGTTTTTGCGACTATTGCTCCCTGATTACCGAAAATAGTTGCTCCAATAACAGGATTGCCATTTTCATCTTTTACAATGGATTCAACCGTTATAATATTCTCTTTCTTCAGGTTTTGAGCAACAGCTCCTGTTGAGGAAAGAAATACGGCAAAACTCAAAAAAATTAATATTTTGAAATATCTATTCTTCATTTCTTATGATTTTAATATTGTTGCTTGATGACCTACCAACCCGGATTCTGCGTAAACTCCGGGTATAGATTTGTAAAACTTACCTGAAATGGAAGCCAATTATGTTTTTTCTCAAAAACCCTTGTAATGACTACTCGTTCTACAAGATTTTTAGGTTTACCATCTGTTCCACGGTCAAAGTCGATAGCAGTCTTCTCCGTATACTTTTTTTCACCGGCTATATTCCAGCGGCGCAGGTCATGAAAGCGAGCTCCTTCAAATGCAAGTTCAACAGCACGCTCACGAATAATCTCTCCCATGAAAGCTTCTTTTGTTGCTGTGTATGCTGAGGTTAGATCTGGTAATTGCGCACGGTTCCTTACAATGTTTATTGCCTGCACTGCTGTGAGGGAGTAGCCAGGAACACTGTTTGAACCTGACCCGTACCCCTGAAGGACGGATTCAGAATACATAAGATAAACATCGGCAAGCCGCATATAAGGTATATAAGACTGGAAGTAAGCCCATTTATTGTCATATTGATTGCACCCGATAGGAGAATATCTTTTATAATAGAAGCCTGTCACACTGCCCTTTGTGCTGCTGCGGTGACGACCACCATTATACAAAAGGGCATAACGGTCAGCTGCACCGCCGGTACCTATAATCAGACGGTCACCATCTTTAACGATATCACTATAGAACCTGGGTTCCCTGCCTGTCCATGGGTCATTAGGGTTAAAACCCGATGCGGGATCATCAATTGGCAATCCGTTTGCCATAGCATAATTCTTTACAAAGTTATTTGTCGGAACTTCGACCGTGGCGTTTCCAAATTCTGCAGGACAGGTTCCCATTACTGTTGACCATCTTACCCTGTCGTATCGAAATACAGTGGGGAGCATTATCACCTCAGTTCCTCCGTTTATTGTTTTGTTGCCAGGTGACCAAACCCAGAAATTATCGGTCCAGGAGGACCATGGTTGCAGCGTATATCTATGTGTTTCATCACATATCTTAAGAACCTCTGCAAAAGCTTCCGCAGCTTGTTTACAAAGTTCGGCATCAAAGGCATTAGTTCCTGTCGACTCCTCATTCATCATAGGACTTGCGGCATACAACAGATCTTTTCCAAGGTAACCTAATGCATAGAGTTTATTAATGCGCCCGCGGTTATTTCCCAATGTAACCTTTCCAACTGTTGTACTATCCCAATTTAATGGAAGCAAATCTGCAGCATCCCTGAAATCCTGAGCTGCTTTTAAAGCAGTTTCCCTGTAACTGAGTCTGGGTACATTGAAGTCATCCTCTGCCGTCAACGCTTTATCCATATAAGGTAGTCCACCCCACCAACGCATAAGTTCAAAATGAAACCAACCTCTGAAAAACAAAGCCTGCCCTTTTATAATGTCTTTCTCTTCCTGCGTGGCATCGACTAATAAATCCAGATTGCTCAAGGCCACATTAGCTTTTCTGATACCATACCATGCCAGAGGCCATATTGTTTTATTACGGGGATCCGAACCGGTAGATGAAGAGGTAAATGGCCCGTACAACATTCTGGTCTGAGCCCAGTAATTCCCCTGATCGAATGGGTAAGGATTATTATTCAGAGTCTCATCTGCAAAAAGATATTCATTCCAGGCTCTGCATTTATTATAATCACAGACACAATTGTATAATTCTTCAATAAATCCCTGATAACTTCTGAAGTTTCCGTATACCTCATTCGCTTTAATATCGGCTTCCGGTGCTTTATCGAGGTATTTTTCACAGGATCCAAAAGTCAGCATCATAATTATGGCACTGACAATAACTAGTATATAATTTATATTTCTGTTTTTCATAATTCCCGGTTTTAAAAAGTTAAATCAACACCGAAGTTAATTCGTCTGACAGCTGGGTAAGCGCCGGTACTTGCTCCTCCTCCCGAAAGGGTTGCCTCCCTGTCATCAGGAATATCTGACCAGAAAAAAAGATTTTCCCCGTTCAGGAATAGCTTTAAAGCCGACAAACCCAGATCTTTAATCTTTTGGTTGTCAAATGTATATGCAACCTCCGCTGTTTTAAGCCTGAGATAGGACGCATCGAAAAGATAATAATCAGCAATATTCTGACCAGATGTTTTCCATCTTGGAAGGAAGGATGTTGCATCCTGATTATCTTTTGACCAATAATCATATACATGATCAAAAACGACATCTGTATTTAAGGTGAAATTCAGAAGCGGAACACTACGCGATACATTATTGACTCCATAGAACTGAAGCATAACACTGAATCCCTTATAACCGGCGCCTAATGATAAACTATAGGTATTAAGAGGAATACTGGAATATCCATAGGGTACGGCATCATCACTTTTTATTACGCCGTCGGTATTAAAATCAAGTATATTGTAACCTCCGGGAAGTTTACCCTGGTCATTGGTCTCAAACTTTGTACTTGCGTATACCTCGTCCCAGTTATTATAAAAACCAGTTCTGATTTGTGTACGTGTCTGGCCAGCCAAATAACCTTCTTCTTTTAAATAAGAGTCCAGCAAGACCGGATCATCTTTTTTCAATATCTTATTTGTAGTATGAGATATAGCAAGAGCTGACCAATAATGGAATCCGTTGGTTGTACTCTTATCAAACTGCAATTCAACTTCATACCCTCTTGCTTTCACATGTCCCAGGTTGGAAATGGGAGGCGTGCCGCCATAAAAAGGAGGAACAGTTTTAGTAGGCAAAAGAATCATATCTGTTCTGTCTTCGGTATAATAATCACAAATGACTGAGAACATATTATCTAATAAGCCAAGCTCAAATCCGAGGTCATTCTTTTTGGCTTTTTCCCAATGAAAATCCGGATTGCCGATCCAAGATTCTTTGTACCATGTATAAGGACTGGCCGGTGAGGATCTGATATTTTCATTCAATATGGTCGTCCCCCCGTATGTATACTGTGAGTCATATAACCATCTGTAACTTGTCTGATTAGTAACGTCATCGCCAACCACACCAGTGCTAAAACGGAATTTCAATTTGTTGATCCATTTTATGTCGAAGAATTTTTCATTTGAAACATTCCAGCCTACAGCCACCGAAGGAAAGAAATGAAGTCTGTAACCAGGTCCAAACTGTTCGGATCCGTTATATGCTCCATTCATTTCAAAAAGATACCTAGTGTCATAATCATAGGTTGTACGGAATACCCAATCTTCGCGGTAGTGTTTGAAAGCACTTCCCGAGGCATATTCTTCCCGTTTAAATAACCCCAGGGCTCCTACGTTATGCAGACCAAATTTACGGCTATAATTTACCTGCAACTGGTACATCATTCTTCTGAATACCGACTCAATACTTTCCTGAAATAAAGTCCAGGATGGAACAAAAACCCAATCATACTGGCTTGTTCCCGATGATTGAGGATAATTTACAATATATTCGCCCGGATCCTGGTCGGGATCGCCGGTATACAGGTCGGGATAAACAACTTTTTCGGGGGTATAACTATTCCATTGCATTGGATCTATATGATTGGCTTCAAAAATGCCACCTTCCGATTTTAAAGTATTATCGAAATAGAACGATGCTTTAGCGCTCAGGCCTTTTGTTAAAAAATCAAGGTTTTGCTCCAGTGCAAAATCAGAATTCAGGGCTGTTGTACGAAGTTGTCTTATCCCCAGATTATAAATAGAAGCTACAGGATTTGGTTTGGATGTAACAAAAGTCCATCCCCAGCTACCATCAGAATACCTGGGAAGCATTAAATCAGGTGCCATTCCATATACTCCGGCCCACAGCGAAGCTTCACCATTTGAAGTGGAGCTGCCTTCACCGGCGTAATTGGTATTTTTTTTGCTGAAATATCCTGAAAGGTTAACCTTTAATGTAGTTGTTTGAGTAATTTTAAAGTCTAGATTGCTTCTGAAATTAAACCGGTCAAAATCATAGTTGGGATCGTAACCTTTATTGTTATTATAATCTTTAAACATATCGCCTTCATGGGTATATGCCAGGGATCCGAAATAATTAACAAAACCCGTACCACCCTGAGCGTTCAGCGTTGCCCGGTGAGAAAATGCAAAATCTTTAAACATTGCCTCCTTCCAGTCAACGTTCGGATATATCTCAGCATATTCAGCAGACTGAGGCAATTTGTATCGTTCTACAATCTCTGAAGGAATATAATCTAACCATGAAGGTTCATTAAGAACAACCTCACGCTCTATTGCCTCATCCCTTATTTTTATAGCGTCATATGAATCCATCGACTTCGGTAGTTTTGAGAGCATTTTAGCAGTGGTGTTATAAGAGAAAGAAATTTTAGGTTTTCCCTTGGTACCTCTTTTAGTTGTTACCAGAATAACTCCGTTTGCCCCTTTAACACCGAAAACTGCCGTTGCGGAAGCATCCTTAAGTATTGAGATATTCTCAACTTCACTAACGTCGAGGTTGTCCATTCCCCTTTCGACACCGTCAACCAAAATTAAAGGCTGGCCTCCGTTCCATGTATTCTGACCGCGAATATAGATAGCTGTTGCACTTACACCGCCTGTTGTACCCCCGGGTTCTCCTGAAGAAGTGACAGTTATAAGTCCCGGAAGCTGCCCGGTTAAGGCTTGTTTCAAGTCTGTTACACCGCCTGTTTGTTTCAGTTTTTCATTTGTGGTTTGAGAAATCGCCCCAACAACACTTTCTTTCTTCTGGGTACCATAACCAACTACAACCACCTCATCTAAAGCCTTCGTTAACTCTTTCATTACAACATCAATCCTGACCTGACCATTTAATGGAATTTCCTGAGGAGACATTCCAATAAAGGTAAATACTAACGTTGCATTAACAGGAACGTTAGCAATTGAGTAATTACCGTTTACATCAGTTGCATTTCCCAGAGTTGTTCCTTTTACAACAACGGTAGCTCCAATTATTGGTGCACCTTGCTGATCGGTAACTGTTCCGGTAATCACAACTTGTTGTACCTCCTCCTTATTTGCATATTCATCAGCATCAGTTGACGGATTCTCTGTTTCAGACTTGGAAATTACAATCTGCCTCCCGGAAATTTGATAACTGTTAGGAGTACCGGTAAAGACCTTGTTAAGGATTGTCTCAATACTGTCGTTGTCAGCAATTACAGAAACTTTACGATTGATATCCAGTGTTTTTTCGTTGTAAATCAGGATATAATCACTATTCTGTTCAATTTCCTTAAAAACCTGACTAATAGTTGCTTTGTCTAAACTAAAAGTCAGTGTAGTGGCTTGAGAATAAGTTTTAGCCGAAACCGTAGCTACGGTAATCAGCATAAAAAGAATCATTAATTTCATTCTCAAAAGGATTTTGCTTTTACTTTCTTTTCGAAAGCAGAAATGGGTTAGTTTTTTTTGCATAAATTTGTAGGGTTTACATTTGACTTACTGTGAACAACAATTTGAGGCCGGAGAGTTTGCAGACTAACCGGCCTTTATTTTTAATTTCTTTATCTTCCCATAACAGATTATTTTAGTTTACTTTCAATGTATATGTTTCCATTTTCTATCTCATATGAAATTTTTGACAGACCCGATAAGGCCGTAAGTACATCTGATATCGAATCCTTCAGATCAAGTTTCCCGCTTATCAGACCATCTGAAGAAAACGATTTGTCATAAATGAATTTTACATTGTAATACCGTTCCAGCCGGTTGAAAACGTTAAGCAGGTTATCCTTTTCAAAAGGTAACCACCCTTCAACCCAAGCTGTATATATGCTCACATCCGGTTCATCACTGACAAATAGTGTTTTTCCTTCTTTAGTAAATACTGCCTTCTGATTCGGTTTCAGCACAGTCTCTTTTTCATTAAAACCGAAAAGCGAGTTCCCTGAGATTGTAACCTTCCCTTCAACAAGTACTGTCTGTATGTCTTTATCATTATCATAAGCAGAAACATTAAAACTTGTCCCCAATACTTTAATGTCCAGTTCATTAATTTTCACAAAAAAAGGTTTTGACTCGTTATGAGCCACAATAAAATAAGCTTCTCCTTTGAGGAATACCTCTCTTTTGTTTTCTGTGAAATGGTCGGGAAAAGCAAAAACACTACCAGAGTTTAACCACACTTTTGTCCCGTCCTCAAGTTCAATTACTGACCTTTTTCCATAAGGTATAACAACTTTATTATATTCTTTTACGGATTGATGCTTTTTAATGTTCTGTGCAATCCTCACGACACTATCATTGTTTATTAAAATTACCTCATCAGCGCTTTTGATATGAATGGCCGATTCTTTTCTCTTCAGATCAATTTCTTTTCCATCGGAAAGAATAAGTTTTGAATTACCCGGAACGTTTAATTGGGAAGATTCGAGAATCTGGTTTTTGCGATTCCCGTTTTTTATAAAAAAGTAACCGGTGCCTGAAGCCATGAATACTAATAAAATAATGGCAGCATATTGCAAAACACTTCTTAATCTGATTATTCTTCTATTAAGATTATCCTCGTTCTGTCTGAATTTTTCAATTTTATTCCAGACAGAGTCTATGTTTTCCTTTGATATTGATCCTTTTACATCATGTAATAATAAAATTATCTCACTGGCCTCTATTGCTTTTCTTTCAAAATCAGGATTTTCTTTAATAAAAGCTTCCCATTTGCCTTTATTACTATCATTCAGTACAAAGGAGATAAAACTCTCCTCTGCAATCAGATCATCAGTACTATAATTCAGATACTTTTTATCCACCTCACTATATTTAAAGTTGTGTTTTTAAAAATACAATCACTTCACTTTATATAGAGAAAGACAAAAGATGACTTTTTGTGGACAAAAAGAAGCAAGATTTTATATAAAAAATAAAATTTATTTCTTATACATCTGTTTTACTGTTCATTAACCTGAAATAAAATTATCTGAAATAATAATTTGGACTTCCTGTTTATTCAGGAGAAATCCAGGGGACTTGTTAAAAGAATGAGATAATATTACAAAGAAATGAACTTAATGCTCATGAAAAATATAGTCAGATTCATGAACATATTCTTTCAGTGATTTTATGGCCCTGAATATCATTTTTCGCGCAGAATCGTATTCTATAAGCATAATATCGCAGATCTGATCATATTTGAAATCACATGTATAACGATAGAAGAGAATCTCCTGTAATCTTGGACTCAGCTTATCCAAAGCTTTAAGGATCAATTCCTTTTTACAACTACTGATTTCATTACTGATCAAATCTTCTTCAATGCTTGAATGGTTAACTCCAGCCAGATTGTCGCTGGTTATATCATCCCGGATATTTGAATCTTCCAGAGATGACATTTTTTTCCTGGAACCCAGCTCACGAAGTAACTTTCTTTTAAAAGATTTAATTAAGTAAAAACGAATATTATCAGTAGGACCAAGATGTTCCCTTGTACGGATTAAATCAAAAAACAACTCCTGAATAGTATCTTTGAGAATTTCCTCATCATTGGTATATTTCCCCCCGTAACTAAAAAGAAGCTCAACATTATTGATATAAATTTGAGACAGGGCATACTCTTTGTTTGCTCTAAAATCGTCCCAAAGTTTAACATCATTAAGCATATTAATGTGCTAATTTCTTATTTTGATATCATTCGCCTAACCTGGTGAATATCTTTTTGAAACAGAACACCGTTTAGACAATTTAATATTTGGAGTGTATTTCCGAACTATTCAGATACTTACTATTAGTAAATACAATTGTAAAGTAAATGCAGGGGTAAATATAATAATTATAAAAATGGATGATTAATTTCTGTATTATTAAATTTTTAAATTTAATTAAAACAGGGCTCATATATTTTTGCCCCAGCCTCTTCTTTTGACAGGAACGTCAAAAAATTCAGCAAGACTTGTATTTGTTGCACAAGAGAAGGTGCCTGTTGTACAAGCCCGGCTTCTGGGGGAACAGACAGTCTTTAATCTTTCTCATCAGGTAATTTTTGTTTTATCTCTCTCACATCCATGTCATTAGCTACTGTTAGCAATTTACGTGTATCGGCAATATTGACAATAAGCAGGATGATACCTAAAATGGTTACAGAATACCTCATTGAGCCCTGGAATATAACTTCTGCCACCAAGACAGCAGAAATGAAAATTCTTGCTTCCGTAGGCCCGAATATACCGGAATCGATGGAATATTTTCCTGTGATTTTATATCTCATCATTGCAATGATTATTTCCCATCCATACATGACAACGAAACCATATCCCAGAAGTTCCCATATCCCTTCGGAATAAACTATATACCCTGCTCCTATAAGGATGATACCTATCCAATCGATAGTAATATCAAGAGTAAATCCATACAATTTCCTTGGTTTATTCCGAAAGTATGCAATCCTGCCATCTAGGGAGTCTCCAAACCAGCTTATTGCAAAACCTAAAACGCCCAGCAACAGGTAATTTACGTGAAGATATGTGGCCAGGACGAAACTTAAGAATATGATAAAACTTCCAGAAAAACCTATAGCAGTCAGCATATTGGAACTAATCCATGAAGGGATGCGCTGAACCAGAAAAGCAATTGCCCTTTGTTCATACTTTCCAAGCAGATTGGTTCTTACCCTGTCTTTGGCAATAGATTCCAGAACTTCACGGTTTTTTTGTGTCTGATGGGATTTTTCATGGATATAATTCATAATCATCTCAATTTTCTAACATTAAACTGAATTCAATCTTACGGTCGTTTCTCCGGGAAGGTCAGGATGGTCCGGGGAGTAAATGAAGCCGGTAAAGGCATCTCATAGACAGCCTTCCGCAAAAAAGCTCCCAGTGATTCCGGATCAGCAAACTGTTCCTGCTCCTGAACAGAAATGATGTTACCAATCCCGATGCGAGGCTTCTGCTTCCTTTTATTAAAAAGCTCAGATGGCATCCTTAATGAACGGATTCTCCAATTTATCAATCCGAGAAAATAGAAAAACGGAGAATTGGCATCGAAAAACCGAATCGGTACAACCGGAACTTTTACAGAGTGAATCAGATGAAGAATGCTTCTCTGCCAGTTACGATCTCTTATGCGTAAGTCTTTTAAACTGAAATCAGAAACAGCACCTGAAGGAAAGAAACCGACAGGATGGCCATTCTTCAGCCAGGTTAATGTCTCACGGATACCATTTATGTTTATAACGGAAACATCATTTTTTTTATCAGTCGTAGGGACAACCGAAATAAAATTTTCTGCCATCGCTCTCACGAGAGCAAGTAATCTGTTGACCATTAACTTATAGTCAGGACGTATTCCGGCCATCAGGTCAATCAGAATAATTCCGTCCAAACCGCCGTAGGGGTGATTAGACACAGTTATAAAAGCCCCTTCATTCAACTGTTTCAATCGTTCGGCATTTCCAATGATATAATTTACACCTAAATCATTTAATAATCTTGCAGCAAATTCTGCTCCGTTGTAATCGCTTGAATTGTCATATAAACGGTTCACTTTATCAATTGCGCAAATTCTCATGATAAATTCAGCAACCCGGTGTCCTCTTTCTGTCTTGAAAAAAGGAGATACTGCTTCGAAGTCTTTTACGTTTATTATTTTCATATAATAATTCAAATTTAACAATAATTTAGTTCTATTCCGAGACAACCTTTTAATGTAGTTTTGGCCATTCTATCGAAATTTTATCACTTCCGGGCTATATTTACGGATAAAGAGCCTGTTTGGCTCCTGCATTATGCATCATCAGATAAACCAGACAAAAATATAACCGGAAAGCACAATTGGCCGACCATTTTTAAATTATCTTTGTATCAATGAATCAACTCTTTAATAAATACATGATGGTGATAAAAGATACATTAACTGGAAACTAATTATGCCGAATATTTCAATAATATCATCAAGTGTCAGAATTGGCCGAAAGAGCCATCGTGTTGCATTGTACTTCAAAAAATATCTGGAAGAAAATAAACTTGCCACAGTCGAAATTCTCGATCTGAGTACATATAAATTCCCTTTATTTGAAGAAAGATTAAAATTTCTGAAATCAACCACGGCGGCTGTAACTGACTTTGCCGGGAAGATAAAATCTTCTGAGGGTATTATAATCGTTACACCCGAATACAATGGTGGATATCCAGCCAGCTTAAAGAACATAATTGACCTTCTTTATGTTGAATGGCATCATAAACCCGTCGCCATTTCGACTGTATCCAATGGAAGTTTTGGGGGTATGCAGGTAATTACATCCTTACAGTTTTCACTTTGGAAAATGCAGGCATGGACTGTGCCTGCCATGTTTCCGGTTCCTGACATCGATAATTTATTTGATGAGAATGGAAATCCAACCGGCGACCTGGCTGTTGAAAAAAGAACAGCAAATTTTATCAATGAATTACTGTGGTGCATTGAAGCAAATTCGAGGATGGAGAAAGATAAATAAATATTTAGAAAATTGAAATAGACCAAGTTGCAACTTTCCCCTTCTTCAAAACTGCGCTGTTAAAATCAGTTTATTTTATGTTTGCGCTGTTAAAATAGTTACTCATAAACAACATCTGAAACTTCACCGCGTTGGTCCAGTAGGGCCAGTTGTGTATTCCGGGACGAGCGATAAAATCGTGAGGAATGTTACGGTACAATAACTGCTGGTGCAGGTTTTCATTCACCCTGAAAAAGAAATCCTCCGTTCCGCAATCGATGATAATGGCCAGTGAATTCGGAGTAAGCTGATTAAGCATATTGATCACAGTGTTTTTTTCCCATCGTTCAGGATACTCGGCATAGGTTCCGAGCTGTTTGGACATTTCCCAGTTGTCAGGGAATGGGCGAATATCAACCCCGCCACTCATGCTTCCAGCAGCTCCATAAACATCCTGATGCCTGATGGCCAGATACAAGGCTCCATGACCGCCCATGCTCAGACCGGTGATTGCTCTTCCTTTGCGGTCTTTAATTGTCTTATACTTTGCATCAATTGCCTTTACCAGTTCGTCTGATACAAATGTTTCGTATTGAGATCCCGGATCAACCGGACTGTTCCAGTACCAGCTGGCGTAACCGCCATCAGGACAAACAATAATCAGGTTATGCTGATCGGAGGCTTTCTCAAAACCTTTGGCTTTATTGATCCAGTCGAGGTGATTTCCGCTATGTCCATGTAATAAATATACCACCGGTAGTTCTTTGGCCGAAGAGTATTTGTCGGGTGTCACTATTACCGCTTTAATATATTTATGCATCGACTGACTGTAAACCTGGATGGTATCGACTATAGCAGCCGGGGCTGATGCGAAAGCCCATATTGATAATAAGATAACAAGAATACGCTTCATTTCAGTTTGTAATTAAGTTTTTATAAATTTACAAGTACATAAAAAATCCGGATAAATATAAGGAAACCATTATTTGTAATAAATGACTGTTAATAAAAATTGTTTACAGGGAATAAATTTCGGCTTACTTCTTTACAGAATCCCGTGCAAAACCGACTCATCTGTTTGCGCCATATAAATAAAATCTCACAACTGAATCCAAGATAGCTCTACTTTCATATTAACAGCAAAACAGTTTTATATGGGTCGTGGCACATAAAATTAATACATTTGGCCTGTTTTTGCTAACAATTTGAAATACTTGAATTGAAAATTAAATTTTTCTTAAGCATATAGCTCAATATACTTATTGTTTAATTATTTTTGCCGCACATTTCTTTCACATTGAAATTTTTTCAATTGTTTATGTAATATTTTTATATTATGAAATTCATTAAAATGCAAGGTTGCGGAAATGATTATGTGTATATCGACGGATTCAAAGAGACAGTTAAAGATCCTTCATCGCTTGCAGTAAGAGTAAGTGACAGGCATTTCGGAGTAGGTTCAGACGGATTAGTTTTAATTCTGCCTTCGGGGACGTGTGATTTCAGAATGAGGATGTTCAACGCAGACGGAACTGAAGCGCAAATGTGCGGAAATGCATCGCGATGTCTGGCCAGATATGTCTTCGAGGAGGGATTGACTGCAAAAAAAACCTTTACTCTGGAGACCCTCGCCGGAGTAAAGGAGATCCAGCTGAACTTTTCCGGAGAAGTCATTAAAAACATCCGGGTGGATATGGGTATTCCCGAATTGAAGACTGAAAAGATTCCTGTAAAAGTTGAAGGAAGCTCAGTTGTAAATCATCCCATTTCAGTATTGGGAACCGATTATACTTTCACCTCAGTTTCGATGGGAAACCCACATGCCGTGATATTTATTAAAGATGTAGAACAATTTCCTCTTGAAATTATTGGACCTGTCATTGAAAAACACTCTTTTTTTCCTGAAAGGACCAATGTTGAATTTGTTGAATTGATTAACAGAAATCGTCTTAAAATGAGGGTGTGGGAAAGAGGCGCCGGAGAGACTCTGGCTTGCGGAACAGGTGCCTGTGCCAGTCTTGTAGCTTCAGTAATCAACGGACTCTCTGATCAGGAAGCTATAGTTGAAGTGAGAGGTGGTCAGTTAGAGATCAAATGGGATGACATCAGTCAGCACGTATATATGACGGGTGATGCCGTACGGGTATTTGAAGGCGAATTTTTTGAATTCTAAAAATTATAATTATAATGGCACTTGTCAACGAAAACTTTTTAAAGCTCCCTGAAAATTATCTCTTTTCAGACATTGCAAAAAAGGTGAATGTTTTTAAGGCTACTCACCCAAAAGCTAAAATCATCAGTCTTGGAATCGGTGATGTGACACAGCCTCTCCCGGAAGCTGTCATCATGGCATTGCATAAAGCCGTAGACGAGATGGGCATTCAGGAGACCTTCAGAGGGTACGGGCCCGAACAGGGATATCGGTTCCTGATTGATGCCATCTTGAAAAACGATTACGAAAGCAGAGGAATTGACCTGGATCCGGATGAAATTTTTATTAGTGACGGAGCAAAAAGTGATATCGGAAACATCGGAGATATACTCAGACATGACAACACCATCGCGGTAACCGATCCTGTTTATCCTGTATATATTGACTCCAATGTGATGGGAGTACGGGGAGGAGATCTTCTCAGTGACGGACATTGGAGCAATATAGTTTATATTCCCTGTACCGCTGAAAATAACTTTGTCCCGGATATCCCGGTAAAACCGTTTGACATGCTTTACCTTTGTTATCCGAACAATCCCACAGGAACTGTTCTGAACAGGAAGCAGCTGAAACAATGGGTCGATTACGCGATAAAAAACAACGTATTGATTTTGTACGACTCAGCCTATGAAGCTTATATTCAGGAAGAAGATATCCCTCACAGCATTTATGAAATCAAAGGGGCCAGGAATGTGGCGATCGAATTCAGAAGCTTCTCAAAAACGGCCGGATTCACCGGTCTCAGATGCGGATATACAGTGGTTCCTAAAAGTTTAAAAGGATTCACTTTAAATGGTCAGGAAACCTCCCTGAACAGGCTTTGGAACAGGAGACAATGCACCAAGTTTAACGGAACAGCGTACATTGTGCAGCGTGCAGCTGAAGCTGTCTATTCACAGGAAGGAAAAGTCCAGGTCAAAAAGACCATTGACATATATATGGAAAATGCCAGGATCCTCACGAATGGATTGAAATCGCTCGGATTTCAGCTCTTTGGAGGAGTCAATGCTCCTTATGTGTGGCTGAAAACCCAAAGTGGGATGTCCTCCTGGAAATTTTTTGACCTGTTATTATACGAAGCCAACATTATAGTAACACCCGGAGTAGGATTTGGCCCGGCCGGAGAAGGATATGTCCGGTTAACAGCCTTCGGCAAAAAAGAAGATACCCTCGAAGCAATGGAAAGAATCCGCTTATGGGCAGTCTGACCGGTATACTTCAGGGCATAAAAAAACAGCATCAGGATGTGATCTTTGATGCTGTCTCTGGAAAATTAAAAATTTTAACTTAAAATATGATACTAAGAAGAACAGTATCGATAAAAATAATTTCGATTTGAAATATTTTTAGCCAAAATTATTTCATTCCATTACCAATTACATTATATTTTTATCATTATTTAAAGTAATTAACACTATTTAATTACATTTTTACTATATTTGCATTATTTTTGTTTCGATTTATCAGTATATCTATCATTAATCTTAATTTTTATAAATCATGTCACTCTACATTCCTAAAGAATACCACGCTCAATTGGTGCCGGAAACGATGGAGCAGGCCATTAAAATGCTGAAATCAAACTTTCAGGAAGAATTATCCAGGCAATTGAATCTCAGACGAGTTACAGCTCCTCTGTTTGTTTTGGCTGGAACAGGGATTAATGACGATCTGAATGGCGTGGAACGTTCTGTATCTTTTCCTATCAAGTGCATGGGTGATCGTAAAGCAGAAGTTATTCATTCTCTGGCCAAATGGAAAAGAATGAAACTCGGAGCCTACCGTATTCCGGCCAATTACGGACTTTATACCGATATGAATGCAATCCGCAGCGATGAAGATCTCGATAATCTGCACTCATTGTATGTCGATCAGTGGGATTGGGAACAGACCATAACTGAAGAAGACCGTAACCTTGAATTTCTGAAAGCAACAGTCAGAAAGATATATGAGGCAATGAAATGCATGGAGCAAACAGTATATGAAACTTATTCTCATATCTATCCTATTCTTCCAAATGAGATAACCTTTATTCACACAGAAGATTTGCTAAAGGAATATCCACATTTAACTCCAAGGGAAAGGGAAATCGAAGCCGTTAAAAAATATGGAGCCATATTTATCATTGGCATAGGAGGTTTCCTTCCGGACGGAGAAATTCACGACGGACGCGCTCCCGACTATGATGACTGGACCACTCCTACTACTGACGGCCATAAAGGGTTAAATGGAGATATTATTTTTTGGAATCCTGTTATGAATTCATCAATTGAAATCTCATCCATGGGGATCCGTGTAGACAAGAAAGCCCTGCTCAATCAGCTGAAAATCAAAGGTTGCGAAGAACGCACTAATCTCGAATTTCATAAAGCTTTATTGGAAGGGACTATCCCGCTTTCAATCGGGGGCGGTATCGGACAGTCCCGCTTATGCATGTATTTTTTGCGTGCCGCCCATATTGGAGAAGTTCAGTCCTCAATATGGCCGGAAGAAATGATTGACATATGCAGAGAGAATGGCATTCACTTAAAATAGTCTTTATCCTTTCAGACTTTAGATTTAAAACCATAGAAGAGTGAAAATAGAAAGCAATAACCTGCTTTGATAAAGTAACTCCGGTTATGGATCATAAAAATTAAACTATATGCAATTAATTTATCCAGGAGAACAGGGATTATATCATCCCGAATTTGAGCACGATTCCTGCGGAGTGGGTCTGTTGGTCAACATTAATGGGGAAAAATCGCACGAGATCGTTGAAAAAGGCCTGCAGGTGTTGGAACACATGGTTCACAGAGGGGCTGAAGGTGCTGATAACAAAACGGGGGACGGGGCAGGGATACTGATCCAGATTCCTCACGAATTCATCCTGTTGCAGGGAATTCCCGTTCCGGAAAAAGGAAGATATGGCACAGGATTGGTTTTCCTGCCAAAAAACGATCTTGAACAAGCCTGGTGTATAGAAGCTATAAAAAATGTCCTCATTGAGCAGAAACTCACATTGCTGGCTATCCGTGATGTACCGGTTAACAACAACATACTTGGAGAAACAGCTTTGGAGACCGAACCATGTATCAAACAGATCTTTATTACCGGAGAAACATCCAGGGAAGACTTTGAAAGAAATCTATATATATGCCGGAAAAAAATAGAAAAATCCGTACTTAGTTCAAATCTCCGCATAAAACGCAGTTTCTACATTGTGAGTCTTTCCACACAAAATATTGTCTACAAGGGATTGTTGTCATCGCTACAGTTAAGGCAGTATTTTCCTGATCTGACCAATCCTTATTTCACCAGCGGATTGTCATTGATTCATTCCCGCTTCAGTACTAATACCTTTCCTACCTGGGATCTGGCACAGCCTTACCGTCTTCTGGGTCATAACGGAGAGATCAACACCATTCGCGGTAACCGCACGTGGATGGAAGCCAGGGAAAGTTTGCTCAATCCAAAAGCTCTGGGTTGTAATATTAAGGATATTTCTCCGATAGTTCAGCCCGAAATGAGTGACAGCGCGTCACTGGACAATGTTCTGGAAT
Source organism: Bacteroidales bacterium (assembly GCA_021371855.1). Classification (GTDB taxonomy): domain Bacteria; phylum Bacteroidota; class Bacteroidia; order Bacteroidales; family VadinHA17; genus LD21. The sequence continues at coordinate 149,546 of JAJFVL010000017.1, forward strand.
TCTTTGTCATGTCCGGGATGAGCCTCCCCCATGCCCTGTCTATGATGGTACCGGAAAGCTGGAACGACAAGAATCCTATTTCATCTGATCTGAAAGCTTTTTATGAATACCACAGTATTTTGATGGAACCATGGGATGGTCCGGCGACGCTATTATTTTCTGATGGCCGCTATGCCGGAGGAATGCTCGACAGAAACGGATTACGTCCGGCCCGGTTTCTGATTACCAATAACAATATGCTTGCGATGGCCTCTGAAGTAGGCGTTCTTCCGTTTAAACCATCAGAAATCAAAGAAAAAGGAAGACTTCATCCCGGCAAAATGCTCATGATTGACACCCAGATTGGAGTTCTTTACAGGGATGAAGAGTTGAAAGAAATACTTTCTCAGGGAGCTCCCTACAAGGAGTGGCTCTCTAAAAACAGAATCAACCTTGAAAAGCTGTCCTCCGGTCGTACAGTCAAAAACACACCAAAAGGATATTCCTCTCTTCTGAAAATTTTCGGTTATACAAAGGAGGATACAGAAAGGATCATCATTCCTATGTGTGTTGATGGAAAAGAACCAGTTTCCTCCATGGGAAACGACACCCCGCTGGCAGTTCTGTCCAATCAGCCTCAACGATTATTCAATTACTTTCGTCAGCAATTTGCTCAGGTAACCAATCCTCCTATTGATTCCATCAGGGAAGAGTTAATTATGTCTCTTACGGGTTATATCGGAGCTATCGATAAAAATCTTCTTGAGCCTTCAGCTGAACATTGTAAAATGCTGAAAATGAAGAGTCCGATATTAACCAACCAGGATCTGGACATTCTGTGTAATCTCAGTTATAAAGGATTCCGGACCACTACTCTGCCGATGGTATTCAAGGTTGAAGAAGGTGCATCAGGATTGGAAAAAGCCCTGGAAGAATTATGCAAAAAGGCTGAAACTGCCGTAGATAAAGACTATAATTATATAATACTCAGCGACAGGGGAATAGATGAATTTCTTGCTCCTATTCCCTCTTTGCTGGCTGTTTCCGCGGTACATCATTACCTTATTTCCAGGCGTAAAAGGATGCAAATTGCGTTGATTCTGGAGACCGCTGAGCCCCGTGAGAATATGCATTTCGCACTTCTGCTGGGATACGGAGCCAGCGCCATAAATCCTTATCTGGCATTCGGAGTTCTTGATGATCTGGTAAAAACCAAGAAGATATATCTCGACTTTTACACCGCAGAGAAAAACTATATCAAAGCCATTGACAAAGGGTTATTGAAAATCATGTCCAAAATGGGGATCTCTACCCTGAGAAGTTACCGGGGAGCGAAAATCTTTGAGGCGATCGGAGTCGCCAGCAGTATAACCAATTCGTATTTTGGAGGGACGACCTCCAAGATTGAAGGAATCGACCTTCAGGATATTGCCAGAGAAACGCTTAGTTCCCACATGAAGGCTTTTGATTCAGATCTGAATACGGAGCCACTTGAGAATATAGGCCAATATGCCTATCGAAAAAATGGAGAGCGACACGCATGGAATCCTGAGACCATTTCAGCTCTGCAACTGGCAACCCGTATGGGTAGTTATCAGAAATTCAAGGAATTTACCAATCTTGTGGATGACAAAACCGAACCGATGTTTCTGCGCGACTTTATGCAATACAAGCGCAATCCGATAGACATCAATCTTGTGGAACCGGTTGAAGCCATTACCAGACGATTTGTCACCGGGGCTATGTCTTTCGGATCAATCAGCAAAGAAGCTCACGAAGCCTTAGCTATGGCAATGAACAAGCTTGGAGGAAAAAGCAATACCGGAGAAGGAGGAGAAGATCCCGAAAGGTATAAAATCCGGGAAGACGGATCTTCAGCCAGAAGTGCAATTAAACAGGTCGCCTCCGGACGTTTTGGAGTAACAGCTGAATACCTTGTTAATGCCGACGAACTTCAGATTAAAGTCGCACAGGGAGCAAAACCCGGCGAAGGAGGTCAGTTACCCGGTTTTAAAGTTAATCAGATTATTGCGAAAACCAGACATTCCATCCCCGGAATCTCTCTGATTTCCCCTCCCCCACATCACGATATTTACTCCATCGAAGACCTTGCGCAGCTGATCTTTGATCTGAAGAATGTCAATCCCAAAGCAAGGATCAGTGTCAAACTGGTCTCAGAAAGCGGAGTGGGCACTATCGCAGCCGGTGTCGCCAAAGCCAAGGCCGATATGATCGTCATCAGTGGTGCTGAAGGAGGAACAGGGGCCAGTCCGAGCAGTTCTATCAAACATGCAGGATTGCCACCGGAACTTGGACTGGCCGAAACCCAGCAGACGCTTGTAATGAATAATCTCAGAGGACAGGTAGTGTTGCAATCGGACGGGCAGCTGAAAACCGGAAAAGACATCGTCACAATGGCTATCCTTGGTGCCGAAGAGTTTGGTTTTGCAACAAGTTCCCTGATTGTGCTTGGCTGTGTTATGATGCGAAAATGCCATCTCAACACTTGTCCCGTTGGGGTTGCCACACAGGATGAAAAGCTTCGTAAACGTTTTGCCGGGAAACATGAATATCTGATAAACTTCTTCACCTTTCTTGCACAGAATGTCAGAGAACATCTGGCAGAAATGGGATATACCCGGTTGGATGACATCATCGGTCATACAGAATTACTTACCTATAAACCTGCCGCGAATCACCTCAAAGCACACAAAATAGATCTGTCCAAAATACTTTTCAGACCTGAAAACACTGAAGATAATGCCCTGAAGATGACTTCAGGCCAAAAGCATCAGATCGAAACGGTCCTCGACGAGGAGCTGATCAGAGAATCAATGAAATCGATAGAATCCTGTACACCGGTTCAAGCCGGATACAAGATCTCGAATACGAACCGCTCCACCGGAGCAATGTTATCAGGAGTTATTGCTGCAAAATACGGAAATGCAGGTCTTCCGGATAATACTATCCGTTGTACCTTCAAGGGATCGGCTGGTCAAAGCTTCGGAGCTTTCCTTGCCAAAGGGATCACCTTCAGGCTGGAAGGAGACAGCAATGACTATCTTGGCAAAGGACTCTCGGGAGGTAGAATTATTGTAGTTCCCCCTGCAGGTATTACTTATGCTCCTAATGAAAACATCATTGCCGGAAACACTATTTTATACGGAGCCACCGCCGGAGAGATTTATATCAACGGAAGGGTTGGCGAAAGATTTTGCGTAAGAAACAGTGGAGCAACCGCTATAGTAGAGGGTGTCGGAGACCATTGTTGCGAATACATGACCGGAGGTTGTACGGTTGTACTGGGATCCGTTGGCCGGAACTTCGCTGCAGGAATGAGTGGAGGGATTGCGTATGTCTGGAACCCCGAAGGGGATTTCGATTATTTCTGTAATATGGAGATGGTTGAATTATCACTGGTAGAAGAAGCTTCAGACATGAAAGATCTGAAGATGCTAATTACAAAGCATTTCCAGTACACTCAAAGTCCGCTTGCCAAAAGAATACTGAAATATTTTCCTGAACAGGTAGAAAAGTTTATAAAGGTAATGCCAATTGAATACAAGAAAGTATTGCATGATGAGAAAGCCGAAGCCTTAAAACAGAAAATAGCACAGGTAGAGAGGGACTATTAATTTCTAAAGATCTTAATAAACAATTTAAAATTTCATCTTCAATGTTATGGGAAATCCAAAAGCATTTTTAAGTATAGATCGAAAAGAGGCCGGATACAGACCGATTAATGAGAGAATTTACGACTTCGGGGAAGTCGAACAAACTTTAAATCCTGAAGATCGTAAGCTGCAGGCTTCCCGTTGTATGGACTGTGGCGTACCTTTTTGTCTCTGGGCTTGCCCTCTGGGAAACAAACAGCCGGAGTGGCAGGATATGGTGTACAAGGGAGAATGGGCAGAAGCCTATGAAATGTTAACTCAGACCAATGATTTTCCGGAATTCACCGGAAGGATTTGTCCTGCACTTTGTGAAAAAGCCTGCGTATTAAACTTATCTGAACAACCGGTAACTATACGTGAGAATGAAGCAGCCGTTGCTGAAAGAGCATTCACAGAAGGTTTGGTAGTTCCTCATCCACCTAAGATAAGAAGCGGGAAGAAAGTAGCCGTGATCGGTTCGGGACCTGCCGGGCTGACCTGTGCCAACCAGTTAAACCGTAAAGGTCATTCCGTAACAGTCTTTGAAAAAGACGAGTCAATCGGAGGACTCCTGAGGTTGGGCATTCCTGATTTTAAACTAAACAAAAAAATCATTGACAGAAGGTTATCCATCATGGAAGCTGAAGGTATTAAATTCAGTCCTTCAACTCCGGTCGGTGAAAATATATTCGAAATTATTGCAGATAATGATGCTGTATGTCTGGCAACAGGAGCCGGACAACCCAGAGATCTGAAAGTGGAAGGCAGGGATATGAAGGGTATTCTGTTTGCCCTCGAATTTCTCCGGGCACAGAACAAAATTACAGGTTCATCACTGACTCCAACGGAAGAACTTTCGGCCAGAGGGAAACATGTGCTGGTGATTGGAGGGGGCGATACCGGGTCAGATTGCGTTGGAACATCTATCCGCCAGGGTGCTTTAAGTGTAACCCAGATCGAGATTATGCCGAAACCTCCCGAAGGTCATAATGAGGAAACTCCATGGCCCTTTTATCCGATGGTGCTCAAGATCACCTCTTCCCACGAGGAAGGATGTATAAGACGCTGGGGATTGGAGACAAAGCGTTTCACAGGAAAAAACGGCTGTGTAAATGCCACTGAAGTAGAAACTGTAGAATGGAAGAAAGGTAAGAACGGACAAATGTCTATGATCCGTTCGGGTAAAACCGAGATAATCAGGACGGATTTGGTTTTACTGGCTATGGGATTTGTTCATCCGGTTCTGGAAGGATTGCTTGAAAAACTGAATGTCACGCTCGATGGCCGCAAAAACGTATTCTCCGGCACCTTTGCCGAAACTTCCCAAAGAAAAATATTTGCTGCTGGTGACGTTACTCATGGAGCTGGTCTTGTAGTGCGGGCTATTGCCTCAGGTCGTAAAGCTTCCAAAGGAATTCATGCTTTTCTGACAGGGGAGTCAATCTTTCCGGATTCAATTAATATTTAATATTAATTCCCCGAGTTTATGTTTATTATTCAATAGTATCCGACTAAAAATATGAGATTCTTCGCTTCGCTCAGAATGACAATTACTTAGAAGGTTGTAAGGAGAAGGCATAGACCAAATGATTAAATAAAAAAAACCGGATTACTCCGGTTCTTTTTATTTAATAGCGTGACTATTTTTTTGGCAAAATGAAATTGAGTACGGTCCTGTTTGCTTCGAAAACTTTAACATTGTTAAAGGAAACAGTATCATAACCTGCCTTTGTTGCGAAAACCGAATATGTCCCTGCCGGTATCCCGATGAATGCATAATGTCCAAGTGTATCGGCATATGCTGTAGCCATTACGGTATCTTTTTCTACCCACAATTTTGCTTCCTTGATTTTCACTTTTAAGGTATCGGTTACAAGACCTTCAATTCTTCCGGCCGTTGAATTATTCGTCGCCCTTATGCATGGTTTGAAAATAAAACCGTTGACCCCTGCAGAATGGTCCAGATTTCCTCTCATTACGAACGATTTTGCAAGATCAAAGTCAAGAAGAAGTTCTGATGTCAGTCCGCCTTCCACATGAAGTGCAGGAGTGATGAAGACCTTTATTCCGGTTTGTTGTCCGCTGGGTACTTTTACATTATATTCTCCCGGCTGATCTTTGATCTTAAGTCCTGCCGATTCAACATAAAGTCGAATCAGGTCATATGATCCTGCTGGCAGATCAATGGCAGGAAGATCCTCCGTTATACCGTTTCTAAGTTCCATAAGATCCAATGTGATCGGATCATCTGAAACAATTATAAATGGATTGCCATCGTCCTGCCCTGTTTTTCTTACCTCAATTTTTGTAATTGTAACTGTTGCCGATTCAACATAGCTGATATTGAACGGATCATCAGTAAATTTAACTACCAGGTTCCCGTTGCCCGGTACATCTGTCGTTTTTTTACAGGCTGACATAATAAAGACTGTTGCTATTACCGCAAATATGATCTTTTTCATAATTAAATAATTTACTTGATAAAACCCAAATATAGATTGCGGATTATGAAAAAATCATGAATTTTCAGGAAAAGCGAAAGAAAAAATTGTGCCTGTGTCAGGAACTGATTTCACGGTTATACTTATACAGTGAAAATCAGCTATCGATTTTGCAATAGCGAGACCTATTCCTGTTCCGCTATTCTGTCCTTTTGTTTTAAACCTCGAAAACAAAGTTTTCATCTGTGCTTCAGACATCCCTTTCCCGGTATCGCTGACAGATACCACAAAATGGTCTTTATCAGAAAAGCTTTTAATGAGAACCTTACCTCCCGGTTGTGTATTTTTAACTGCATTGTTGACAATATTATAAAACATTGAAAAGAGAAGTGATCTGTTGGCCTTGCTGACCCGCAAATCGTGATCAAACTCACTTTCAAGTAAAATATTGCTGTCGTCAGAAATGGGGGACAACTCTGAAATTATTTCAGAAAGGACCTCATTAACCTGAAACGTTTCATTCCTCAGGAACTGGCGGCTTTCGAGCCGGGCAATCAGCAATAAAGAATTGACCAGACTTTGCAGACGATACAAAGTTTTTAATGTTTCTTCTATTTTTGTCGGGATTTCCGGCGACAGATCATCCCTGATCAGAAGATTTTCAAGCTTGCTTCTCAGCACTGAAACCGGTGTCAGCAATTCATGCGAGATGTTTACCGTGATATCTTTTTCCTTTCTGAACAGTTCGTCGATATGTGTCATAAGTTCTTTTAGGGCATTATCAAGACTGACAAAATCAGAAGTTGTCGTTTTTACAGGTGTTTTATCATATATTGAGGGATCGGAAATATCTTTGAGTTTAAGTGTTATTACGTCAAGAGGACTGAGCAGGCGGCGTGTATAAAGAAGATCTGTTATAAAGGTGATCAGGATAATGAAAACAAGGAATACCAGCATTACTTTCCTTGTGTTCTTTTCGGTATGATGAATACTTTCGAGACTTTTACCTATCTCCAGGAGATATTTTATGTTATCGACCTTAAATGTATAGTTTAGAACTCTGTAGATTATCTTTTCACCCTCGATCAGTCGTTCTGATACCTCTATAAAATTAGCGTCTTCCCCGGAATCAAATTTTTCAAGTGAAATAAATTCATCTTTTAGAATGTTATAGCTGCCGAATGTGTTTTCTGTTTCTGATGTTATGAAAGGTTCTATTCCCACCTTGGAAACAAGTGAGATGACCTGCTCCCTCATCCCAATCAGGTTGTTATCGGTCTGGATAAGATTAATCCTCTCAACCAGATAAGGCATAATCAACAGGAATAATCCAGTAAAGATAAGCTTTGACAGAAGGTTGAAAAACGAAAGTTTTATTCTCAGACGGGCCATCTTCAGAAAAAAAATGGTTAAAAACTTACCCTGTAACCTATTCCCCTTACAGTTTCCAGCCAGGGAGTTGAGGCAAATTCATTCAGTTTTCTCCTTACATTTTTAATATGAACGTCAATAAAGTTGCTGTCGTACTGATCCTCCAGAATATTACCCCAGATATGTTCATAAAGCTGCTGGCGTGTAAGTACTTTATTCCTGTTAATAACCAGGTAATTAAGGAGATCAAATTCTTTCCTGGTAAGCAGAACTTCATTGTCATTATGAGTGACCTTTCTGGACTGGAATTCGATAACAAATTCCCCGACATTCATATCCTGACCAGGAATTTTAAATTTCCTCCGGCCGACAGCCTGCATTCGCGCTGCCAGCTCTGTTAGAGCGAATGGTTTAGCTATATAATCATCAGCACCAAGGTCAAGCCCCTTTACCTTATCCTGAACTTCACCGCGGGCTGTGATAATAATAAAAGCAGGTTCGCTGCCCCATGCCCGATCATTATTAATAATGTCAAGGCCATCACAGTCGGGTAGCCCCAGATCGAGAAGAACGAAATCGTAAAGATTAATCGCGATTTTTTCGGATGCATCGGCACCGGTGAATGCCTGTTCACACAAATAGCCTTCAGATTTAAGAAATACTACTATTTCATCTGACAGGCTCTTTTCATCTTCAACTATCAGTACATTCATCTTTTTATTCTCAAAAAATCTTTACAAAAACACTAAGATAAAACGAAAATCCTTCAGGTGCAGGATATTCTGAATTTTTATACGCAGGTAATATATAGGATGGTTCAGCTTCAATACTGATAGTCCTGAAATTTAAGGTAACCGGAAGCGAGAATTCAAAATCGATCAATCCGAATTGTGATTTGTAAGAATCGGTCGGAATGATTGAATTCTTTTTAAAGTGCCGGAATGGAGGAGAAAGACCGTATTTTTTTACCCCGGTAATTGTTTCAATCTTAATGATTTCACCTGAAAGAATACTAAAATCCGGATTAAAGGATAGAAACGCCTTTCCTCCAAAAAATTCAGGCGTCTGAAAATATCGTGAATTCGTTACCAGTATGTATCCCTTTATACCGTCAGACAGGATGCCATTTACAGATACCCTTGTATATAGAATTTTCCAATCAAAACCTGTAGTTAAACCGAGAAATCCAAAGTTACTGAAAAGTGAATCCTGAAGATTTTTATGTGTTACATATCCTGCGACATCGGCAGATATATCGAACCATGAATTAAAAGTGTGACTGTAGTTTGCAGAAAGATTAATAAAAGCCAACCATGGTTGGGTTGCAGCCAGATGCGTGGCGGAAGCTGAAATGTACAGGCTGTTTCTGAAGCCATATGAAATTGCTGCAGAATAAAAAGGCAGGTTATTCGAAATAGAAGATCCGAGATAAACCATATTACTCCCATACCCGGCGGCTGCATATAATGAGTGTTTAGGGCTATCGCCGGAACCTGACAGGGTATCGTTAGTTACACTTTTATTTAAATCAGTTTGCCCGGAAATATTTAAATTATATATAAGCAATGTAAACAGTGCTACAGGTAAACGAAAGTATTTACTGAAGCAGTTCATATTTAGTGCTGTTGATTTACTTTTTCCCGGGTTTTATCACACCTCCAGGCTTGCCAACACCTCTGGGAATACGAGATCCTGACGGCCTTTCAATACTTGGAGGCCGTGCACCTCTTGCTTTGCTCATATCAGGTCTTGCACTTTTGACCTGTTTTATTTCATTATTGTCATTACCGAGATGTTTACCTGAATTTTCCTTTTGTGATTTGTCATTAATCTTTTCCGTTGATTGAGAATTGAGCCGGTTTGCTTTTGTTGTATCAGCTACAACGGTAACTTCCTGAGAATAACATGCCAGGTCAGTAAAAATAACGAATACTGCGAGGAGTAGCAATCTCTGAATAACTATCAGGATATTAAACTTCATTTTTAGTCTGTTAAGTCTATCACTCTTATCCTATTCTTTCAAATTTCTTACAAATCTATAGAATAATCATGAAGAACAAATGAACTTAAACAGAGCAATTCCACTTTTCTGACCCAGGACCAGCATCAGAAAAATAATGATTTCCGGGACTAAAAACAAAAACCGAACATTAGTTTTAATATAACACCATTATAATTTGCGTTGACATTGGAACTAGTTCCTTTATTTCCCACATCGCTTTTATTACTTGTATTTGTAGTTACCTCCCAAGTAAAATCTTTAATTTTTGAACTTAAATAATCCAAAGACATAGTCAGGTACCCATGTTTGCTTAATTTCCCTCCCATACCTACTCCAAAACTATTATAAGGAGCTGAACCCTTAAAGTCTTTCGTATAGGAATAATTATAAATTAAACCATCCATTGTTGCAACACCGTAATAACCATTTAACTTACTTTGGCCGTATGCATATTGGATATACAGATCGGGTTTTTCTGCTCCATTGTTCAGTATAAGGTAATAGCGAAGAAGACCGCCATATTGAGCTGATCCCATATTCAGCATATATTTTACATCGGAGACTTTGGTTCTGGCACCGATCCCTCCTGTCAACTTTCCAAATGCCCCGATACCAATCCTTTTTACAGGTTTAACAACTATCTCTAAATCACCTGAATAAAGGAATGGCATTTTATCGGTATATTTATAATCAGGTGTAGCGTTTCCAACGCAAGTGCTCCAAAGCTTTTCCAACCCGGGATTCTTTGCAATCTGAAATCCGAAACTGCCCCCTGCAGCAATAGCGACTGTAAAATTGCCCGGAGAATAACTTGCCGATTGAATATGATTAATAGCTTCATACTGGTAGACTTGTACAGATTCATTAACATCTTTTACTTTCGCTTCCCACTCATATATTTTATCCCTGGAACTTCTTGCATCCGAAGCCTCGGGCATAAGCCTCAGATATTTTTCCAAATCAGAAATGCCGGATCTGTAAAGTCCTTTCATCTCGTAAAGCAGGGCACGATTGTAGTATGCTATCGGGAAATATGGTGATATATTCAGAGTTGCAGACCATAATTTTATTGCATCATCATATTTTTTTGCCTGGGTTGCGCTTTGTGCCTGCACTACATATCTTCTGACCTGTTCTGAAATTTCCGGTTTTGCCTTCATCAGCGGATAGACAGTAAAGAACTTTTCCATGATGGTATCTTTCAAATTCCAGTCTTCCTTTGTCAGGCCCGGAGAATACAACCAGGCTGTGTCAAGTTTTTTAAATGCATCCGTTAATTTAATGTTTGCAAGAGCCCTTGAAGGACTGGAGGATCGTTCGGATATCAATATTTGTGCATTTTGTACTAACTGTTTTGATTTTTCTCTTCTTAAATCAAGGTTATAGATATCAAGCATATAGCTTCCGGAAAAACACAACTCTTTTGAAGGATCCAGCTGGATGATTTTCCTTGCAATAACTTTAGCCTGCTCTGCCTCTCCATTCTTTGCGAATGCGCTTCCCTGTCCAAGTAACGCCTTAATATCATCAGGGTTGGATGATAAATATGTATCAAAATCGGCAATAGCTTCTGAGTATCTTTTAAGCTCCAGATATGACTGTGCTCTTAGATTAAAAATTTCTGTTGTTGGTTTCTTGAATTTTTGTGCCAATGCAAGTGCCTGGCTGAAATCATTGACTGACTCCTGATATTGCTTATTACTAAAATAAGCGCGACCTCTCTGATAATATGTTAAATAAATTTCTTTGTCATTAAAATTGACTTTGGATAATGCTACCCCATAATCGACTATTGCCTTGTCATATAATCCTTTTGCTTCATAGCAATTTGCCCTGACAGCATACATTGACAGAGTTTGCGGGGAAAGGGAAATCGCTTTTGAAATGTCGGTAATAGCATTGTCAAGCATACCCCTCTGCAAATTAACTTTTGCACGATAGTTATAACCTGTCCATTCATCAGGCTTCAGATTTATAGCTTCACTGTATTTATTGACAGCTTCATCAAGTTTTCCCTCCTTTTCATAGTTAATTGCTGCCAGACATAATTTCGTGTATGCATTTTGCGCAAAAGTTGTACCTGAAAATGAAGTTAACAAAATAACTAAACCACAGACAATACCAAGTATCGATTTATTCATTGGAGTAATTTTATGTTTTTGAATTATTTCTTAAAATTTTACAGAAAAGCCTTATCATATTGGTTTTAAGGAGTATTAATTTTGTAATGGGCAACCTTTAAGCTGAATTTTAATGTTGTCCATATCGTTCTGAATTTTTTTAACAGCTTCGGAAGCTTTTCCGTCGGCATCTCTCAATGTAATAATGTTCTTAAAGCTTGTCAGCATATCTGTCACATTGTATGCCTCATCAACAGCCAGTTGAGCAATTGTTACATAAGGGATTTTAAGCGAACCTTTTATCAATGAGTTCGGTTTTATTACAGCACCCGGGTCCTTCAGAAATTTATTAATTGCCTCACCCGCCAGAAACTGACCGGCATCAACCCAGGGTGTATCGCTTAAATATCCTTGTCCTTTAAGTACGTTTACTATCTCCATGCAATCCCCGTCTGATTTCGCAAGTTTCTCAGTCGTTCCCTGTAAAAGATTCCTTGACAGATTCACATAATCCCATGGTTTCATCGATTCCTTTGCCAATTCGGTAATATTGCAAAGAGTGATTCTTTGGTCTAATAATTTCTTGTATCGGCTTATCTGATCCGTGGAGAAAACTCCATCCCTGATATATTTTTCCTCATTGTCTTCAAGAATTTTCTTTATTCCGGATGCACTCGCCCTCGTATCATTCAAATAATCAACAAAGACACCGAAGGCAGCACCTGCTCCATCTTTAACAGCATTCCAGAATGCGTCATTGTTCTGATCCTCCCATTTTTTAAGTTCGGTCAATGTTCCGGTATTCCATTCCTGAAACCTTATCATATCTGACTTGTATCTGGCCAGCTTATCACTGAGTGCATTGCAGTCAGGTTTTTCAATAATCGGCTCTCCTTTGGCTTGATTAGCAACAACTCCCCCAATTATGTCGACAACAAGTTTCTCCTTTTCAAGCTTCTCTTTGTCAAGTTTCTCTTTGTCAAGCTTTGCCTTTTCAAGTTTTTCATTTTCCAGATACTTATCTGTAAGATCCACTGCTTTCTCTACATCCTGGACAACAGGATTGGTTTCGGGTTCAATGACTGTCTCAAAGTCAGGATCAGAGAGTGGTTCCCCAAAAAAGTTATTTCCCCGGGGAACTGTCTTAATGGAACTTCCGGAATTACCCTGGTCGAACGGATCACTGGCAGTTTTCCTCATTGTTTCCATATCGCTATCCAGCGATTTGAAATCAAGGGATTCGGAACCTGAAAGAGTTTTGGATGAATTTATTAAATTATCATGCAGTTCCTGCTGACGGGCTTCTTCTGCCTGTCTTGCCATTTCAGCTTCATAAGCAACCCTTTCCGCCTCTGCTTTCTCGGCATCAATTTCAGCCTGGCTCTTTTGTGGTGTCGGGCTCAGGAGATTATTCAACAAACCCTGCATCACTGCCCCGGCAACTACACTGGAGATACTTGAAGATGAAGAGTTCAATACTGATTTGGCTGCTGAGGCTGCTGAGGGTGCCGAACCTACACGCATGGGGCCTGATGCTGCAGGAATAGACACTCGGGTATTCGTCATACTTTCAAGGGTCCCAAGTGCTGATTGAGAAAAAACAGTATGAGAAAATATCACTGTTCCGGCTAAGAGTAATAGTGAAGTGCGTAGCTTTTTAATTAGTTCCATATCCCATTAACAGTTTAAATTTGTGTTCGTTATAGTCCTCACCGCGGATGTTATCAGCTTAGCAAATTAATCAATGGAAAAACTTCTCATAATTACAGATTATTTTTGAATAAAATATACCGTTTATCATCATTTTGATAAATCGATATTTTTATAGCATGAGCGAATTTAAATCATAATTGAACAGGGATAATTATCAGCAGGTGATATTAAAAATCAATAGGAAATATTACCCCTGGAATGAGAACTCTACTGTTTCTGCCTGTAGAGCCGATTCGGTACTGAATGAGTTTGAACTTTCGCGTGCTTTTTCAGGCGCCCTGACTTTAGGGCCTAACCGGATCCGGTATACGGCAGGTCACATCACCGGAGGCGCCGATGCCAAAATTCCACCGATCCCGCCGGTTCCATGGAATGTAAATATCATTGAAACCAAATCAGTCCACAAAGTGCGAATATTATATTCATGATTCCTGATAGTCATAAAACATAAAACCCTGCAATAATATTTATTACAAGTCTTTTATCTATATCAGATGTAGAATTTCTAATTATACCCCCTGAACACTCTTTTTGTACTCTTTCAAAACTTTGTCAAGCCGTTGTCTGGAAGTAGTGTCTCCCGGTACGTTGTGTGACGGGTTGATATAAACCTCAACACCTCTGTCAGCCAGAATTTCAGCAACAGTGGTGATTGTCATCCAGACGCATGTAATGAAAGCCATAGTTGAAACAGGGCCTATCTTATCCTGATGATTTTTCAGAGTAACTGTAGCATCCTGTAATGGCGCGCAGGTATCAACTACATAGTCGGCAATTTCAAAAATTGTTTTTCCGCTGGGGTGCCTGGTCTGTTTCCCTTTAGCTTCAGCAGCGGAACCGAATGCTATTACTTTCATTCCTCTTTTCTTAGCTTCCAACGCTATGTCGATGTTTACATTATTAATGCCGGTATGTGAAAAGATCCACATTACATCATTTTGATCAAAATTATAGCTTTTCATAATTTCTACACCGAATCCTTCTACCCTCTCAAGGAACAGGAACTGATGGATTCCCATATCACCTGTAATATGAGTAAAATGTGTAAGCGGCATCTCACAAATAGGATGAAATCCTACAAACCCTCCAATCCTTGGGTACATTTCCATAATCGGTAATGTTGCATGTCCGCATCCGAAAGTATGAACCAGATGTTTTGATTCAATTGTATCAGCCATTATTTCGGCAACTTTACGGATGTTTTCCATTTGTGTCTCTTCGATACGGGTCATTAAACATCGTGTGTTATTAAGCCATTCTTTTGCTAACATAATAGATTATTTTTAAAGTGTTTACTTGTTTATGAAACAGTTATTTTTTATCTCCAACCTTACTCAGAATCACCACAAACAGTATTATCATTATCACAGTTTCTGCAAACGCAAATGTAATCAAATGTTGAACACCAAAATTCTGAGCTACTATCCCCATTCCATAATTAATAAGGATATTCCCGAACAAAGCAATAAACAAAACCAGGCTGAATGCAGTTCCTGAAATTTCAGGATAACGGTCGCCTACAAATCCGAGCATTACAGGGAATCCGCTGGCAAGCCCCGCTCCTAATAAAACCAGTCCGACTATGGACAGACCGAAAAAATTGCCGGTTCTTAATATTGTCAATCCCAATAAGATCATTAAGAAAGATGAAAACAGCAATTTTTTAGCAGGGACCGATCTTAAAACACTTCCATTCAATGATCGCATTATTATCATTCCGGCCACAAACGATGAAAGACCGAATAATGCATTGTTTTGTGTAAAAGCTCCCTTTTCTGCAAGATATGTTGTGGTCCAGTTATTAATGATTGCTTCAAACCCGCTCTGGAAAAAGAGGAAAAAAGCAAAAAGTAACAGTACATTGTCTTTAATCAGTTTAATACCCTGTTTCAGCGGGAATCCCTGTTTTAGTTTTGGGGGAGGGAACTTAATAATAAGGAAAAATATTCCTGTTGCCAGTGTTATTGTGCCAACTGAAGAGAGAATTGCATCAAAACAAAAAAGGTCACTAAGTATACCCAGAAGTAGCGGCATCCCAATAGCTCCAATCCCATATGATACTCCCAGCAAACTCAGATTAGCACCTTTATCTTTATCGCTTATATCAGCTACCAGTGCATTGGTAGAGCCATTGACAGCGCCGCCGCCTACACCAAAGAGAAAAACGCATACTTTCAATAGTGAAACAGATGAAGAAAATGCAATGCCTTCGAATCCTATAAACATTAAAACACAGCAGACTGATAATAAAATTTTATAGCCATACCTATCAACTATGGGTCCGAAGAATAAAGATCCGATTAAAATCCCAAGAGGAAGAATTGAAAACAATGCGCCGGCAGAAAGATCATCGAGCAGCAACTTTTCTCTGATATCAGCAGCGACTGAACCAAGGGTGATCATACAAATTCCGAATAATAACATTCCGGCACAGGCTGCCCAAAAAACTATTTTTTTACTATACATCATTTTTATTTTTAAAGACCAAATTCCTGTATATGCTTCAAGGCGAGGAATCCTGCTCCATAAACTCCGGCATCACCTGCCAGTGCTGAGACCTCAAGACTCACCTGAGTAATACCGATGGGTTGGGCCCACCTGGCGGCTTCTTCTTTGATAGCCGGAAGTAATGATACCGCCGGGCCAAAAACACCACCCCCCATAATAATCTTTTCAGGATTAAACAGGCTTACCAGATTTGCCACGGCCATTCCCCAGAATTCCACACACAACTGTATCACCCTGACTGCAAGCGGATCACCATTGTAATAAGCGGCAAAAACATCGTATGATGTAATTTCTTTAATACCTTTATTTTTCAGTTCTCCGTTATAATCTTTCTGATCTTCAAGAAATTCCCTCGCTACCTTTGCAATACCTTCACCTGAAGCATAGTACTCAAAACAGCCACAGTCAGTATATTTTTTCTCGAATGGTCCTCTTAACGCCATCCATCCTATGCATCCTGCAATATCATGACTACCTCGCAGTATTTTTCCATTAACCACTATTCCGGCACCGATACCTGTCCCAACTGAAAGAAATATTGCGTCATGGCACCCCCGGGCATTACCCTGCCACAATTCTCCCAATATATAACAAGCTCTGTCGCTGTCGATTGTTACCGGGATATCTTTACTTATTTTTTTCACCTCCTGAAGCAGCGGATAATCATCCCATCCAGGGATATTTGGCGCCCATACTGTACCTTCCTTTATATAGCTTATACCAGGTACGGATATACCAATAGAATTTATACCATCACCCTGTAATTCTGCTTGCCATATGGATTTCCATATACCGTCAGTAATACACTTGCCAACTTCAGAGCCTTTCCTGTCACCGAGGCTAACCGATTCTTTAAATAAAATTTTTCCCTCTTCTGAAAAGATTGCAAATGCAAGTTTTGTGCCTCCAAGATCGATCCCCAATAGAGCCATAATATTGCGATGAAATGTTATAACCTCAAAACTATTAATTGATCATTTTCCCGTTTAGAATATATCCAGGATCTATTCTTCAATCAAACAATTAAAAAGAACCTGCTTCTTAGTTATCACAATCAGCTTAATTATAACCGCTGCGCTGAAGTAATCTGAATCTCCTTTTCTGAATTAAAGTCTTTTCAATTATTATCAGATTTCACTTATAATAACCTCTATTTCGTTTGTGACACTTTCTCCCGGTTCAAGATGAGGTAAAATATTTTCTTCCTTCATCAATCTTCTGCTTTTACAGGGAAGGTTGGATGGTTCTAGTCCAAGTACATAGTCGCCCTGTCCCATCATCTTCCATTGCCACAAATATGGTAATTGAACTGCATTATATTTTATTGTTAATGCAATTCCTGAATTCCTGTTTTGCAGAGTAACCATAGTTTTTCCGCTGGCATCAGATTTCATGGTATGGATAAAAACCTGTTCTTCATATCCTTTCTGTGGTTTTGAAAACCTCTTATATTCATTGATTCCCGAAGCAGCCCGATTATCTTTGGGTTCTGTCGAAGCAGGATCAATTATCAGTTCAGCATCTTCGCTTAATAAAGGATAGCCAATGTTCATATGGTATATGATTGTATAAGGAGAGGGTTTATTACCAAAATTGGTGACTTTATCCATCAGCTTCAGACTGTTATGGCCCAGAACAGTAGTTATTTCACGTTCCATCCGAAGTTTGTAGCCAAACATTACTCCCTCTTCAATTATCCCTCTGTGTTTTATAAGATATTCATCATCGAACCAGTCTGAAAGATCAGAAACCTGACGGGCCGGTAAGGTAGAATAACGACCATGTAATCCAAATTGTTCACCTTCATCAATTTCCGCGGCTCCTGCATTAATAAGCCCGCAGGTTGTAAGCAATCCTCCGGTAAAAGTGCGAAGCCATCCCAGATTTTCAGGTTCATAAAACGCCGGGTGTGTCTCTCCGTTGCAGGTGAGATAAACAAGATTGCTTCCTTTATAACTGGCCAGCGAAATGTCCATTCCTCTGTCGGGCAGAATAGTGTATTGAAAACCGCTACCGGAATTAACGTCAATACCACGTAAATTCCGTCCCCAGCCATCAGTAAGGACATAATTTCTGCTTCCTCCTATTTGTGACTGGTTTCCAGTGTATTGCATTATTTCATTTCGTGTCATATTTATTATAGCTTAATTGATAAATTACTTTAAAACAAGTTTTGATTCCTGCACCCCTACATTCCAACCTGAAACTTTAAGTGTCGGGACTCCGGATCCAAGTTTCAGAAGAGGGCAGCTTACTGTTACTGTAGTGCTCCCGTTAGGAGCCAGCGTAAAATAATTTCCTGACCAGAAGCTTGGCAAGACTTCCTCTCCCTCAATCATCAACTGAGGACGAATGAAGAAAGCAAGCTTACCTGATGGATTTGTGATCTGAATTGTCCAGCTTTTTTCCGATTTACCTTTTACCTCCTTTAAAACATTAACCTTGACTGATGTCTCTGGCATATCATTTAATCCCTCATAGTTCCCATCACCCGAAAGCCAGTAAACATTGTGTGAAATAATTTTTCCGTCATGATCCTTCAGATTCAGTACAATAAAAGCGACACCTTTGGTCTTCTCCAGTATTGATGTTAAAGAAGTAGTTACTTTAACTTCCGAGGGGGCCATGTTTAAGGATGCTTCTTCACTAAATAAGGATTTGGATTCAGTATTGAATACTTCAACATGAGCAGTGAGGTTGGGAACAGGTTTATAAGTCCTGTTAATAATAGTCACTTTTGAATTAATCAGGTTTAATTGAATATGAACCGGCTGGCAAGCGTTTTGCATAAAATAATAACCGGCATTTGGTTGAAGAAACCAATCATAGACCTGCCATACTACACTTGGAAAAGCAGCATTAAGTTTCCAAAGCATTACTCCGCCGATATCATTTAATTTATGTCCGGCCGCTTCAAAAATTCCCTGGTAACCAATGGCATTCATCAATTGCATCTTATTGCAAAAGTCCTCCATAGTTACTGGTTCTCCATATCTTTTTACCATTTCTTTGTAATAGAGATCCCATCTGCCGTTGCCCGTAGCAGCATCATGATAACCCCATGAATTATTCAAAGGAAAAGGCAATTTATTGTCCCATACCAGATTAGGAATTATTTTTGACATAATATTATATGGAGGTTGCGACGGTAGTCCTGTCTCATCTTTAAAGACCCAGTCCTTGCCTGCTATGGCTCTGTTGTAATAGTCTTTAGGATCTTTCCATGTATAAGGGCCCCCGCTGTAAACGCCTGTCGGCATATTATCGGGCCATGAGCCTGGCCATCCCTCCGGAAGTTTGGCGAATCCCGAAGAGCTGGGGAGGAATGGACGTGTACCATCGAGCGAGATGACGCTGTTCCTCATGAAATCGTACAGTTCTCTTCGTGCATGCCCCTCATTACCACCTGTCCAAACCAGCAGGCTGGGATGATTTCTGATACGAAGTATTGTACTGATGACATTCTTTTTGAAGATATCACCATTGAGAGGCCAGTCAGGAGATCCTTTAAATTCGCCCTGGGTATCGCCCGTAATCCAAAAGTCGGACCATACCATGAGACCATACCTGTCAGCTGCTTCAAAGAACTCGTCACAAGGTGTTACTCCTCCTCCCCAGATTCTAACAAGGTTTATATTTGCGTTACGGCAAAGATGCATTTCATAATCATATCGTGCAGAATCGCGGTTAAGCAACATATCCGGCACCCATGCTCCTCCGGTAAGTTGAATCCGTTTCCCGTTAACATAAAAATCGCGGCGGTAACTACCGTTTACATCGATTGCTTTCGTTCCTACCTTGCGTACCCCAAACACAAAAGTTGTGTCGTCGCTGATCTCTGTACCGTTTATATATTGCAGTTTTATCCTGTATAAATCAGGTTTCCCGTAGCCGTTTGGCCACCAGAGATTTGGATTTGTAAAACTGAGTTCTTTTGTATTTTTAACATTCAGATCAACTGTTTCTGATCCGTTTTTTGCTACTGACACGCTTTTTGAAAATTGAACAGATGTCCCTTTAAAGTTTTCGGGAGTAATAGTGACAGTCAATTTTCCATTTGCAACATTCTGGCTGTTATTCTGCAATTTTAAATTCAAAGAAATATCTGCAAGTGTCGTATCGGGAAGAACCGGAAGATCAGTAACGAGTTTAGGATTGACAATTGTCACATTACCGGAGGTTCTCAGATAAACTGGCATCCAAATTCCCATATTACGGTCGCGTACCGGGGGCATCCAATCCCATCCAACGCTACAGTACATTGTCACGTTTTTGCCAATATCTCCTGTAGGACCTCCATTTAGGAAGAAATCGCCAAGAGCCGTTAATTGTTCCGTATCAGGCAATCCCGGATAATCAAGCGGATATATCTTAACAGCAAGCGCATTTTCTTTACCTGCCAAAATGAATTTGCTCACATCGTGGCTATACTCTGCAAACATACCTGCCATCTGCGTTGAATCGGAAATCTGTTTTCCGTTAATCCACACTGCTGCCCTGTAGTTTATACCTTTGAATATCAGCTGAAAATGCCGTCCATTATCTGCTGACGGCACTTTAAAAACAGTACGGTACCAATATGGTTTTCTCCACGGATTTGGATTATTTGGCAAGTGGCTGAATTTTTCAAGATCATACATCTTATTGAATTCATCCGAGGCATCAGGGATCAGCATATTATTCAATCCCGAGTACGGATCGGGATAAACCCTGTTTGCTACAAGTCCCGAAAGAACTGTCGAGGGTACGGTCACCGGAAACCAGTATACTTTTGACCGGTATTGAGGAGTAGATAATTCTTCTCCTGCAGCATCGATGAGTGCCGAAGATTGCATTTCAAAATGGGTCAGTATAATCTGCTTGACAGCTCCTGGTTGTGAATATGCAGGCAATGATATTAAAATTAACAGATAAACGAAGTTGCTAAATTTACTTTTCATACGTATATTATTTAATTTTAAGGTCGTATGGAACCCACATGTTGCCGCTGGCGCGGATTTGCAATCCGCGCTGTTAAAGCAATCCAGACTTGTCGGGGTTGGTAGTGATTTGGTTCAAACATGCGGGTTTCATTAGTTAAATATTTTATATTAATGGCTGTAAAAACCATGACTGCCGGTAAGCCGTCCCGGGAAAGCAAATAAAGGTATGAAAAGTATTATGTTTTGTAGATCGGAATCCCAAAAAAGTATCTGTTCAGATATCAGAATATCGGTTCAAGTCGAAAAAACGGTTGATTAATTTTTTGTGAGATAACAGTGACTGATGAATTGTCTGCACTGAAAAAACAGAAAATCCACCTTCTGGTGGATTCTCTGAACAAAGTATGCTTGGTAGAATAAATAAAGTCGGTCGTTGCTTTTCCCGATTTTCAAACTTAAATAATACATATTAAAACCATATTAAATCGGGATTAAAAAAGTGTTAAAAAAATAATTAACAATATTTTAGCAAAGAATCATAAAGAATTGCTTCCGGAGAAGGTCTTTATCGACGGAAAATACAGAAGGACTTCTGAACCGATTTGGGGTTCGGATATTATTTCAATCTTTCCATGATGATTCTTTAAAATCTGATTAACCAGAGGAAGGCCTATCCCATGCCCGGAAATCATTTCAACATTGGTCCCTCTGCTGAAGGGTTCAAAAACATGCTCCAGGTCCTGGGCTGAAATTCCTATACCATGATCAATAATGCTGACTATGATCCAACCTTCTGAATTACCAAGTTTTATTTCAACTGAATGATCTTTGGAATATTTGCACCCATTTTCAACCACATTTATTATCGCAGCTTTTACCAGCGAATCATCCCCGTGGATCATCATCTGATCAGGATTATTCATGTCGCTGTTGATCGAAAAAATGATATTATAATTTCTATGGTATCTCTGAACTTCTTCAAGGACCTGCCAGATTATCTCATCAATACGTAAAAACTTAAAACCGGAATCTGTTCTTGCAGTGCTTGCCTGAGCCAGCAGGAGCAGCTTGTTCGAAAGATCTGTCATCTTATTTATATCTTCGATAACAGAGCTTATTACTGACTTATATTCGTCTGACGAACGATCTTTCATCAGAAGCACCTCCAGCTGACCATGAATAGATGTCAAAGGTGTCCTCAATTCGTGGGAGGCATTTGAGATGAAGTTTTTCTGTGTTATGAAGGCAATTTCCAGCCGCTCAAGCATATTATTAAAAGTCTTCGCCAGATGGGCAATTTCATCAGTCCCATTACCTTCGCCAACCCGCAAATGAAGGCTTGAAATTGAAATACCTTCCACTTCCTCAATAACCTTTGAAATAGGACGAAGAGCTTTCCCTGAATAAAACCACCCGGCAATAGAGAATAAAATAATGCTGAAGATAAATACCATTATAAGGATAAATCTCAGGTCTTTCAGTCTCATGGCTCCCTGTTCATCTGTAGCAGCTGCAATAACCACAAACCGGTCGGATTTTCCGGCAAACAAGAATCCGAGAGCTTCATAATTGTCAGGATAGAATCTTATACTGTTGTGAAGCCGGACTTTTTTCAGCAGATAGCTGGTAACCTTTAATTCTTTTGTCCGGTCTGAGCTGTACAAAACAGAATCATTGTCATCAAAAATTATAATCTTTTCTTCAGGAAGTTTTGAGGGATTATCCCTGTCAATTTCTTTTAGCAGATCCAGGTCAACTTTTTCTACATCTATCAGAAGCCTGGCAGTGATATTTGCTCTGCTTTTTAGCTTGGAATAAAAATCTTCCATCTGGAAATGAGAAGAAAAAATGTAGATAGCCAACGAAGTAATTAACATTGTTATTACACCAAAAAACAAATATTGAATAGTTAACTTTGTACGGATCTTCATTTTACTACTCTCCAAAAATATATCCCATCCCTATTTTTGTATGAATCAGCCTGTGAGCTGCATCCTTGTCGATTTTTTTTCTGAGAATATTGACATACACATCTACTACATTTGACCCAAAATTAAAATCCACATCCCATACTTTCTCGGTAATATCAGATCTCGACAAAACTCTCCCCCTGTTTCTCATAAAGTACTCAAGCAAAGAAAATTCCTTGGCAGTAAGTTCAATTATCTGATTCCCTCTTTTTGCAACCTTTTTATCAAGATCAAGTTCCAGATCAGCAACTACCAATCTATTGACAGTATCATGTTTAATACCTGCATTTTTTAAAAGCACTTTTACTCTTGCCAGAAGTTCCCTGAATTCAAATGGTTTAACAAGGTAATCATCTGCACCAGCATCAAAACCAAGAAGTTTATCTTCAGTGGTACCAAGGGCAGTCAGTAAAAGAACCGGAATATCGGGTGTTTTTTGTTTGAACTGTTTGCATAAATCCAGTCCGCTGACAAACGGGATAATGATATCTATAATAAATAAATCGTAACTATACTGGTAAGCAAGCTTTTCTGCAGACCTTCCATCATAAGCGACATCAGATTCATAGTGATTTTCCTCAAGTCCCTTCTTTATAAATGTAGCTACTTTAGGTTCATCTTCAACTATCAATATCTTCATTATTCAGGATTTTAAGAATATTCCAAAACTTATGCTTTTCCCAGATCTGCCTGCTAACTTATTTCTGTTTTAATTTGTTAGACATTTCTGTAATTAAAAGTAACTAAAATAAACTTAAAAATCATTTCAGATACTTTTTAATGTTATAAAGTTTGTTAAAAGCTTCGACAGGCGTAAGATTATCGATATCAATTACAAGGATCTCGTCGCGGATCTGTTTCAGAACCGGGTCGTCTAACTGAAAAATACTGAGTTGAATCCCTTCCCTGTGGTCAGCAATATCGCCAATAGGTTTTGCCAGTTCCTTCTTATCATGGCCCTGTTCAAGATCCTTAAGTATCTCATCAGCTCGGTTTACAACACTCCGGGGCATACCGGCCATTCGTGCCACATGGATCCCGAAGCTATGCTCACTTCCGCCTCTTTTAAGTTTCCTCAGAAAAATCACTTTGTTATTAAGCTCCTTTATTGAAATATTATAATTCCTTATTCTGGAAAAAGAATTTTCCATTTCATTAAGTTCATGATAATGTGTTGCGAACAATGTTTTTGCCCTGAACTTATTTTCATGCAGATATTCCACCATTGCCCAGGCAATAGATATTCCGTCATATGTGCTGGTACCTCTTCCTATCTCATCAAGAAGCACAAGGCTGCGATCGGAAAGATTATTCAGGATACTGGCTGTTTCGTTCATTTCAACCATGAATGTTGATTCACCCAGGCTGATGTTATCAGATGCTCCTACCCTGGTAAAGATTTTGTCGACCATCCCTATTCTTGCAGCTTTTGCAGGGACAAAACATCCTGTCTGGGCCATCAATACTATAATAGCTGTTTGTCTGAGTAAGGCAGATTTACCTGACATATTAGGGCCTGTGAGGATAATAATCTGCTGGTCTTCAGTATCGAGGAAAAGGTCGTTCGGAACATACGACTCGCCGACAGGTAATTGTTTTTCAATAACCGGATGGCGGCCATCCTTTATGTCGATTATCCTGGAATCATCAAGAACCGGCCTTACATAATTATTCTCAATGGAAATGACCGCAAATGACTGGAGACAATCAAGCCTTGCAATAAGCGCTGAGTCTGACTGTATAAGCGGAATATATTCCAGGATGGAAAGCACAAGATTGTTAAAAAGTTTCGTCTCTATAGAGATGATTCTCTCTTCTGCTCCCAGTATCTTGTTCTCATATTCCTTAAGTTCCTCCGTTATGTATCGTTCTGCACTTACCAGGGTTTGTTTTCTTATCCATTCAGGAGGGACCTTGTCTTTATGAGTGTTTCTCACCTCAATATAATAACCGAATACGTTATTGAAACTTACCTTCAGCGATGTAATGCCGGTACGTTCGCTTTCACGTTTCTGTAAGTCAGCAAGATAGTCCTTCCCATTGTATAGAATTGTACGAAGCTCATCAAGTTCTTCAGAAATTCCTTTTGCAACAGCATTTCCTTTGCTAATCTGGACCGGAGGATCGTCATTCAACTCTTTATCAATTTTATCAGCAATCTCTTTGCATGGATTCATTTGTTCAGCTATCCCGGCCAAAGGAAGACAATCACTTTTCCTGCACAGTTCCTGTAGCGGTTCAATAGCCTGAAGTGCTCTTTTCAGCTGTACTACTTCGCGTGGATTTATCCTGCTTACTGCCACTTTAGAAACAAGTCTTTCAAGATCACCCACTTCGTGGATCAGTGCTGCAATTTTATCTTTTACTTCAGTGTTTTCAACAAAATACTGCACAACATCAAGCCTTTCGGTTACAGGTTGAATATCTTTCAGGGGAAAGGATATCCATCGTTTCAGAAGTCTGCCTCCCATAGGTGAGATGGTTCGGTCCATGACATCAATTAGTGTCCTTGCTCCTTCATAAGGAGAGTGAAACAACTCGAGGTTTTTAATAGTGAACTTATCGAGCCACACATAACTGTTTTCTTCAATACGTGACAATCTTGTGATGTGGTCAAGTTGTTCGTGCTGCGTCAGATCGAGATAATAAAGAACTGCTCCTGATGCAATAATCCCAAAAGAAAGATTCTGAACTCCGAATCCTTTCAGCGAACTGGTCTCAAACTGTTTAAGCAACCTGTCGTGAGCAGCATCTCCGGTAAAGATCCAGTCATCTAACTTAAAAGTATAGAATTTCGAGCCGAAATATTCAAGAAAAAGGTCCTTTTTCCCCTTCTCAAACAGCACTTCCTTTGGTTGAAAGTTATTAAGCATCTGATCAACATATTCTATAGTCCCTTCCGAAGTAAAGAACTCACCGGTGGAAATATCCAGGAAGGCCACACCAGCTATTTTTTTATCAATATGTACCGCTGCCAGGAAATTATTTTCTTTATGATTCAGAACATTCTCGTTCAATAAAACGCCAGGAGTTACAAGCTCGATAATGTCCCTTTTCACAATTTTTTTCGTGAGTTTAGGGTCCTCAAGCTGTTCGCAGATAGCCACCCTCTGACCGGCCCTGACCAGGCGCGGAAGATACGTATCGAGAGCATGGTAAGGGAACCCGGCAAGTTCAACGAAAGAAGCAGCTCCGTTAGCCCGTCGTGTAAGGGTAATTCCCAGTATCTCAGAAGCTCTGATCGCATCTTCTCCGAATGTTTCATAAAAATCACCAACCCTGAATAACAGTATGGCATCAGGATGTTTTGCCTTAATACTGTTATACTGCTTCATAAGCGGTGTTTCTACATACTTTGGGGAATCTGACATGGAAAATGAAAATTGTTTATTTAATTATTCTGTTACAAACAAAGATACATTGACAGGAATATTAATGAAAGAGTTTTTGAATTTAATTATCACATTTCGTTTTTTCCAGAAATCATGTTTCCTCCGTATGAGTCCGTTTTAACTTCGTATAGATCTAAGTGATATAAAAAGAACTCACACCGAGAGATACAATCCAGCCAGCCTCGCTCCGCCGAAGTGGCTGTGCAAAGGCGATACCGGCCCGATAGAGTGCCACAGATATAGATATTAGATTTTGCCCTTTCAATCAGTATTTTTCAGGTAAGGGAACATAATTAAAATCATTGAATCTGTAAAAGAGTTTTCCTAACTTGCTTCAAATATAACATAGTCTTTATCAATTTCTTTAGAAAACTATCCCAGTTCATATCAAAATCACTGAATATGCAAAAGGTTCTAATTCTCGGGGCAGGTTTGGTAGCGAAACCGATGGTTGAATACCTGCTAAAAAATGGTTTCAGACTGATGATCGCTTCCCCCATGAAAGAAAGAGCAGATGAAATGATTAAGGGAAATCCGCTAGGCTCTTCTCTCAACTGGTCAATGGATGATCAGGAAACTCTGGAAAAACTAGTTGCTGAAAATGATATAACAGTAAGCCTCCTTCCATATAAGTACCATACAATTGTTGCCCTGGTATGCCTCCGCAGAGGGAAATCCCTGGTTACAACATCGTATGTTCAGCCAGGGATAACGGCTCTCGGTGAAGCTGCAAAAAAAGCAGGCATATTACTTTTAAACGAGGTTGGTCTCGATCCGGGAATCGACCATATGTCGGCAATGAGTATCATAGACCATGTTCATAGTAAAGGTGGCAATGTAGAAACATTCTATTCACTTTGTGGTGCTCTGCCTGCTCCTGAAGCAGCTGATAATCCTTTAAGATACAAATTCACATGGAGTCCGAAAGGAGTTATCCTTGCAAGCCGGAACAGTGCCATGTACCTGAAAAACGGCAGAAAGGTCTTCATTGAGCCTGAGAATCTTTTTAAAGACAGATTCAGTTTTAATTTCCCCGGAATAGGTGATCTGGATGTCTACCCGAACAGGGACTCAATAAGTTATATGGATATTTACGGTATACCCGAAACCAGGACAATGTACCGTGGAACATTCAGATACAAGGGATGGTGTGAAGCTCTTGATGCAATGAAAAATTTAAATATGCTCGGAGATTCCGTAAAGAACTACCATGGAATGACCTATGCTGAATTTCTCGCTGAAAGTGGAAATACTGAGATTACTGATCTTAAAAAGAAGATAGCCAGCCGCTTAAATACACCATTGCAATCACCGGCAATTGAATCACTTGAGTATCTGGATTTCTTCAGTGATGAAAAACTTCAATATAACGAAGCCACTCCTTTTGAAATAACATCCGACAAAATGATTGAAAAGATGATGTTGTCAGTCAATGAACGTGACGTGGTAATATTGCAACATATCGTTCTTGCTTCCTATCCTGATGGAAGTAAAGAAGTAATTAAATCTTCGATGCTCGATTTCGGATCGCCTTCAACAAACACCTCAATCTCGAGAACTGTTGCTTTACCTGCCGCAGTTGCCGTAAAACTTATTCTTGAAAACAGGATCGACCTTAAAGGTGTTTACAGGCCTGTTGTACCTCAGATATACAAACCGGTTCTCAGTGAACTGAAAGCTCTTGGCATAAAAATGAAAGAGGAATTTGGTCTTCCTGAAAGTGAAATAATATTCTGATAATTTATGCATTAGAAAAACAGTTTTACAGAGTGGCACAGAGAAAAGCACAGAGAGCCACAGAAGAGAATAACCTAATTTAAAACTCACAGTCAATACCAATCAGAATTTAAGGTAAAAATCCTTAGTAAGGTTGATATAATCTTCTGTAAATTCATGCCTTTTGCCGCGTTCGATGGTAAGAAATTTCTCAACAGTCTTTAGCCGTTGCCTGCCAAAGGTTAAAATCAGCCTTCTGATCTCTGCAGTAGGCAATGGCCTGATTTTTAGTATGCTGTTACAATAAAGATCAAATTTCTGAGCCTCAGCGATAAAGATATTCCCCTCAACATAAGGCATTATCAATTGAAACCGCCCGCCTTCATTCAGGAGTCGTGAGACACCTTCAAGCAAATCTTCAGAATTAAGTTTATTATTGTGCCGCGCTGCTGATTTCCTTGGATCAGGACTTTGCATAGAGTCAATGAAATATGGGGGATTGGACACTATCAGGTCGAATTTTTTATTATCAGGATAATAGTTTTGCAGGCTGGTCTCAATAATCTTTATCCTGCTGCTCCATTTGCAAAGGTTTATATTATCGAATGCCTGGAGATAAGAATCATGGTCCGGTTCGATGGCTTCTATTTCAGCGTCACATCTCTGAGCAATCATAATGGCGATAAGTCCTGTTCCTGATCCTATATCAAGGATATTCTTTGCTCCTGCAACATCTGCGCTGGCTCCCAGAAGAACACCATCTGTCCCCACTTTAAAGGAAGACTTATCCTGGCATATTGTGAATTGTTTAAAGTTGAAATAATTATTCGCCATCTTCAGAATTTTTCATTCACACCCAGTCCAAATAATGCAAAATCATATTTTACAGGATCTTCCGGATCAAACTCCCGGAGAACCTCAGTCAGTTCTTCGACAGATTTCCAGTCGTTCATCTTTCTGTCCAGAAGGCCAAGATGCCGTGCAGTATTTCCTGAATGAAGATCCAGAGGGATATAAAGCATCGAAGGATCAATCTTTTCCCATATTCCGAAGTCAACCCCATTATCATCTTTTCGCACCATCCATCTGAGAAACATGTTCAACCTTTTTCCTGCGGCTCCTCCCATTACGTCAGCAAAATGCTTTTCACTCCTTGTTTCATGGGGGACAGAAAAGAATACTGAACGAAGGTGTGACAAGCCCTCCCTTATTGACCCTCCATTTTCCATCCCCTGAAGCATAACATCCTCCATACCGGAATAATTCGAATAGACCTTTCTCAGACCTCTTATGAAGCAGATGAAATCACTTCCATTATATGTTCTGTGAACAAATCGTGATAATAACGAAAGTTCGTTTTCACCGGCTGACATGGTAAATTCATAAGGTGCATTATCCATTAAGTCAAGCATCAGCCGGCTGCTTCTCAGAATAAGATCTCTGCGTCCCCAGGCAATTGCAGCTGTCAGGAAACCCGAGATCTCCCTGTCGCGGCGATCCGTGAAACGATGCGGAATGGATACCGGGTCGCATTCAATAAAAGAAGGGGTATTATACTGAAGATATTTTTCTTCGAGGAATAATTTTATTTCACCTGCCGGAATGCCTTTATATGACCGTCTAAGACTCATTTACAATAAGCCCGTCCTTAATCTGAAGTATCCTGTCCGACATTCCTGCAAGCTGTCTGTCGTGAGTGACAATAATAATGGTCTGCCCGAATGTATCCCTTAGCTGAAAGAATAGTTTATGAAGCTCGTTTTTGTTTGCAGTATCAAGATTACCAGAAGGTTCGTCAGCAAGAATTACTGAGGGATTATTTACAAGGGCTCGTGCAACCGCAACACGTTGTTGTTCCCCGCCGCTGAGTTCAGATGGTTTGTGGTCGAGTCTTTCTGAAAGGTTCAGGAAACGAAGAAGCTCTGTTGCCCTGTTTTCTGCTTCAATTTTACTTTTACCGGCAATATAGGCAGGAATACAGACATTTTCGAGAGCTGTAAATTCGGGAAGTAACTGATGGAACTGAAAAACAAAACCAATGTTACTGTTCCGGAAAGCGGCAAGCGTCTTGCCTTTTAACCTTAAAATATCTGAGTCATCATAGAAAATCATACCGCCGTCAGGACGGTCGAGTGTTCCGATTATCTGAAGAAGAGTTGTTTTTCCGGCACCACTGGCCCCGACAATAGATACCACTTCCTTATCTCCGATCTCGATATCTATTCCTTTAAGAACCTTTAGTCCTCCATAAGCTTTTGTAATACCGGAAGTTCTTATCATAGCATTTTCTGAAATACTTTAAATTATTCAGGGAAAAACATATCAGGACAGCAAATGAACAATATAATATGTTAATCGATCAACTCCCTGTAGTTGCCATCAGAAACAGCATCAGTATTCTTCTGAGTATCATCTTTGGATTCATTCACATCTTTCGGAGCGCTATCAGAAGTAGCTTCATTCACGTCGTTTTTAATGGAATCCGCAACCTCATTCACTTCTTTACTGACATTTGATTTTATTTCATTCACATCGTTTGTGATAGAGTCTGTAACATCGTTTACACTCTTTTTGATATTGTCTGAAACCTCAGTTGCGTCGGTTGTTAATGAATCTTTGATTTCGTTTACATCACTTCTGATATCTCTTGTGCTTTCTTCAAATTCACGTCTGATATCATCGGATGCCTTTTTAAAATCACGCATCCCTTTCCCGAAAGTTTTAGCCATTTCAGGAAGCTTATCCGCACCAAAAAGGATAAGGACAACTACGATGATAACAAATATTTCCCCTCCGCTCATAAATTAATTTATTTACAAGGCCGTAAAGTTAGAAAAGTTTAATGATATTCAATAACTTCATTATTCTGCCTGATATAAATTTTTTATACAATAACTGTTAAAATTTCCTTAAAAAAAATGAGACTATTTTGGCAAATAGTCTCATTAATAGTTGTTTATCTTCAAATTAATTTTTCAATCCACTTTTCCTGGATGTATCATAAACAATTGATGTAGCAACGAAAATTGATGAATAAGTTCCGATAATAACACCAAGTAACATTGCAAAAAGGAATCCTCTTATAGTCGCTCCTCCGAAAAAGAACATTGCAATAAGTACCAGGATTGAAGTCATACCTGTGTTAAGGGTTCGGCTCAGAGTATCGTTCAAGGCTAAATTAAGCACCTCCTTTACAGGACGTTTTCTGTAAAGAGGAAGAAATTCCCTTAACCTGTCAAAAACCACCACTGTATCGTTCACCGAATAACCTATAACAGTAAGGATTGCCGCAATGAACGATTGATCTATCTCCATTGTGAAAGGGAGTATACCCCATAGCAGGGAATAAATACCAATTACAATAGTAGTATCATGAAAAAGTGCGACCAAAGCTCCGAAGCCATACTGCCAGTTCCTGAAACGCATGAATATATAGGCAAAAATCATGATTAGCGAAAATACAACTGCCCAGACAGCTTTTGTTTTCATATCATGCGCAATTGTAGGTCCTACGGTTTCTGAATTCATCCTGTATTTTGTCAGGAATTCATCTTTTGAAACACCCGGTTTAACCATACCTTTCAGTCCGTTATAGAGAGCTGCTTCAACTTCGTCATCAACTCCTGTTTCGTTGATTTTGTATTTGGTTGTGATCCTTACCTGTTTGTCGTTACCAAAGATTACAACCTGGGGTGTTTCACCAAAAACGCCGGTCAGGTTTTTAGCTACATCAGCGGTTTCAACAGTATTATCAAACCTTACTACATAAGTACGGCCGCCAGCGAAATCAATTCCCGGATTCAGACCACGTACAAAAAGAGAAATGATGCCTACTACCGTAATAAAAATTGATATGGCATAAAAATATTTTCTCTTTCCAATGAAGTCAACATGAGTATTTTTTAAGATGTTGGCTGTAATCTTGATTGAGAAATTAAGTTTTGTATTTCTTTTAAGCAGCCATTCATATATAATACGTGTTAACCAGATCGAAGTGAAGAGAGATGTCAGAATACCTATTACAAGAGTAGTTGCAAAACCTTTTATCGGTCCGGTACCAAAAATATAAAGAATGACTCCGGTAAGTAATGTGGTAATGTTTGAGTCCAGAATTGCAGAAAGCGCTCCTTTATAGCCATCGGCAACTGCCAGTTTGATTCCTTTTCCTGCCCGTAATTCTTCACGTATCCGCTCATAGATCAAAACGTTTGAATCGACAGACATACCGATTGTAAGAACAATACCCGCTATACCGGGAAGGCTCAGGACAGATCCCAGTGATGCCATGACACCAAATAAAAGGAAAACGTTTCCGAAAAGGGCAATATCAGCGATGGTTCCGGCATTACTGTAATAAAATATCATATAAGCCAATACAATAATAAAAGATATTATAAAGGATATCAGACCTGCATGTATTGCTTCCTTACCAAGGGAGGGACCGACAATTGTATCTGAGATGATCCTTGCCGGTGCGGGCAGTTTTCCTGATTTAAGAATATTTGCAAGGTCATCTGCTTCTTCAATAGTAAAATCACCTGTTATTTCAGTATTACCACCGGTTATCTCATTCTGAACTCTTGGGTATGAACGGACATAACCATCGAGAACCACTGCCAGGCAACGTTCAATATTATCGCGTGTAAGATTTGCCCATTCCTTTGCACCCTGTGAATTCATTGACATATCGACTTTAACCTCGGAGCCTGTTACACCCGAAGTCGGGCGGGCAGAAGTAATTACATCACCATTGAGCGGGGGGCGACCATCGCGGGTGGTTATTTTTATTGCGTGCAGTTCGTACAATGTTTTAGACGGATCATACTTGTAAGGATTCTGGCTCCACATGAATTTAATCTCCCGAGGGAACAAAGACCGTATCTGGTTCATTTTAAGATAGCCATTCACTTTTGCGGTATCTTTTGAACTTGCAAGTCCGATCATGCTTGAAGGCAAAGGCTGGCCGTTTTCAGAAACACGGGGACTCAGAATTCCAAATAAAGGATTCTGAAGAGTGAATTCCTCGCGAGTGCTTGCTTCTTTTGCAGTTTCTGTTGTGTCTTTTTTAATCAGGGAAAGAAGTTCCTGATTTTTTTCGGTTGTATCTGAAACAGCGATTCCTTCTTTATTTTCTGTTGCTGATTGTTTCTTCACTTCATTGGCCTGAATCTCTCTTAAGATATTATTTGCCTGTGACAGGTATCCAATAACTTCACTGTTCTCATAAGTTGCCCAAAACTCGAGGTTTGCAGTTCCCTGAAGCAGTTCACGAACCCTCTTGGGATCAGTCTGACCAGGAAGCTCAACCAGGATACGACCTTTTGTGGCGAGTTGAGTAATATTCGGAGACACAACACCAAAACGGTCTATTCTGGTACGCAGTATATTGAAAGCATTGGTTATTGCTCCATCAACCTCTCCCTCGAGGACCTTAAGCACCTCCTGGTTTGTTGAGTTGAAATTGATTTTATCTTTAAGTTCGCTGGTACCGAATATTGCTGCCAGTTTTGCATTCGGGTCAGCTTCCTGGAATGCTTTTCCGAAAAGAGTAAGATAATCCGACTGGCTGCCTTTCTGTTCTTCCCTGGCTTTGGCAAGCGACGCTGTAAATGTTTTGTCAGTGTTGTAATTTGAAAGAGCCTTCAGGATGTCTTCAACAGAAACTTCGAGTATTACGTTCATTCCGCCTTTCAGGTCGAGGCCAAGGGGCATCTCTTTTTTCTGACACTCTTTGAACGTGTTACCCAGGAAACTCCATTTATCTTTTGGTAAAGTGGAAATTGAATCGAGATATTGATTTTCCTTTACCAGGTTTCCTTTTGCATAAGCTTTGGCATCTCTTCCAACTTTATAAGTTGCAAACGTAAATGAAAGCTGGTAAATAGATACCAACCCTAAAATAATTGCCAGAACTGTGATAGCTGTTTTATTCTGCATTTGTCTTTTCTTTTGGTATTATAGTCTGATATTATTTTTTTTACTAATCTTTATTGAGGCGCAAAGATATTAAAATTTTATAAAAAAAAAGGCCGAATAAAGTTTATCCGGCCTCATTATATTAATTATCTGACTTTTTACTTAATTAAATTATCGTAATCTGTTTCGAGAGGTTTCTTATTAATGAAGTCGTAAAGTGCGAGATTGCGGATGTTAAAGAAATAAGTCCAGTAATTTTGTAGAGACTGAACATACGCTCTTTTATTTGTATCTTTTTTTGTATCGGCATTATTAAGTTCGAGCACGGCAATCTTGCCGATAAGGAATCTTTGTTTTGTAACTTCGTACATCTTCATGGCAACAGTGTCTGATTTGGCAGCTATTGCAACCTGCTCGGCCTGAAGATTGAACTGTTGAACATCGAGATACAGGTTCTGATCAAAATCCACAAGTGCCTGTTGTGATTGTACCTTAGCCAGTTCAAGACTTGATTGGGCCATTTTGAATTTTCCCCTGCCAAGTCCCCAGTCGAGGATGGGCATTGTAAATCCAATCTTTACACTCTGTTGCTTATTTGATTGTGAATATGCCAGATTAAAATAAGGATCCTGGTCGCGCAAACCGTATGACGCTATCAGGTTGGCGTTAAGACCTTTCTCGGCTTTAGCCTGCGCAACGTTGCTCTGAGCATTAAGCAGGGTAAGCTGTTGATTAAGCATCTCGGGGTTATTTGCATGTGCGAGGTCGATTACTTCCTGAACATCAATCTGCAATGAAGGTATCTTGTCTGGAAGTATAAGTTCAATCCTGACATTCTCATTAAATCCCAGAAAAGATCGCAAGCGGATCTCTCTATCTCTTAAATTCATTTCAGTTTCTTTTCTTGAGGTCTGGGAATTAAGCCACGAAAGTTGCATCTGCAGAAGTTCATCTTCAGCTATTGTTCCCAGTTCATAACGACCCTTTGCCATTCTCCACAATGTATCGGCATTTGAATAGTTCATCTCCGCAATCTGCTTGTTAATCTGGGCCAAGGCAAGAGAAAAGAAATAATTAACAGCCTGTTGATGAACAGATTCAATATTTGAGAGAAAAGTTTTTTTGGCAGCCTCATATTTCAGCGGTTCTATTTTTTTCTCCCATTTCAAAGAATTATATCTGAAAATAGGTTGCACCAGTCTAATGCTCAAGGGAGAAGTAATATACTTGCGTGAATCATATTCAAAATCATTTTCAAGCGTCAGGTCTGAGTTCAATGATATGGAGCCTCCTGTCAAACCAATATTCTGTGAAAGTGCAAGTGAACCAAGATTCTGAAGTACGTTTGTTGCCTTGTATTCCCATTGTTCGTTGTTCGAGTTCCATACTCTTGTATAGGCGGTGCTATAATCAGGAGTTGATCCCGTCAGGGTAACTGAAGGTCTGTACTGAGCCACAAATGTTCTGTACTGCCAGAAGCTGGCACGGAACCGGTGTTTTGCCATCAGAGCATTAGGGGATTGCTCTTCTGAAAGTTTTATCACCTCATCGAAAGTAAGTCTTTTAATCTCCTGGGCACCTGTTTCCTGTAATGAAAACAGGCATACACATATCATTGAAAACAAAAATAATTTCCTCATGTTAAACATTTTATTCATATCTTAATGATTCTATCGGGTCTTTTTCAGATGCTTTCTTGGCAGGCGAGTAACCAAATATTATCCCTACTGCGGCAGATACTCCAAAAGCGATGAATACCGAGAAGAAGGATACAACAGTCTTGATCCCTGCTATCTGCTCAATCAGCTTTGCCATGATAACACCCAGAAATATTCCAATGAAACCACCGATCACACTTATAAGAACTGCTTCAGCAAGGAATTGCATAACAATATCCATTTTTTTGGCGCCTATCGCCATACGCGTGCCAATTTCCTTTATTCTTTCCATTACTGAAGCAAACATGATATTCATAATACCAATACCGCCGACAATCAAGGAAATGCTTGCAATTGCCCCAAGAACAATATTAAATATATCCTTGGTTCTTTGTTGCTGTTTTAAAAGTAATTCGGGTACAGTTATTTCAAAGTCCTTTACCCCTGAATGACGGCGTGTCATCATGCGGCTCAAAAATTCGGTTGAGGGAGTAATCTGTTCTGTTTCATTTATTTGTACAACAATCCTGTCGAGCTGGTTATAGTTGGTCTCAGCATCGGAACTGGCATCGGAACTGCTTATGACAACTCTTCCCCCGCCATGAAAACCCATTACCATTGTATTGGTTGATGCTTCTGATGCCAGTTTTGTATTCACCAGTGCCCTGTTCTGATATCTCAGTAACAAAGTCTGTATAGGAATATAAATGTTGTCATTATAAACATTTACTCCCTTTTCTTCAAAACCGGTCAGTGTTACATTTGTTTTCTGAAGCACTCCGATAACTTTAAGCCATATACCATTGAATTTGATATACTGACCTATAGGATCAATTTTGCTAAAGAATTTTGCCCTGATGTTTGCGCCGATAATACAAACCTGTATTCCGTTTTCCTCCTGGTAGTTGTTAAAAAC
Source organism: Bacteroidales bacterium (assembly GCA_021371855.1). Taxonomy (GTDB): domain Bacteria; phylum Bacteroidota; class Bacteroidia; order Bacteroidales; family VadinHA17; genus LD21. The sequence goes on from JAJFVL010000017.1 coordinate 185,823, forward strand.
TGTTCCTGAAACCAGTGGCAGGTTGTACAGAGAAAAATAGTCATTCGATACACCCACAAGCTTGGCGGCGTATTTTACACCGTTCATCATGGCAATTGAGTTAAATGAAATCTCCGGGCTTATTCTTTTAACTGACGGAAGGGTTTCCTTAATGGCATCAACATCAAGCATGTTTAATCCACGGGAAAACTTTTTCTGTTGTTTCTCCCCCTCTTCATCCGTTGAAGAAGATTTTTCAGGTATTACAGGATTTATAATAATGTTATTGACTCCTACCATCTTCATCTGTTCCATTATTTCCAGTTTGGCTCCTTTTCCTATTGCAAGCATGGCTATAACAGCAGCTACGCCGAAAATTATGCCAAGAGCCGTAAGCATCGATTTCAGTTTGTTGGAAATGATAGATTCAACAGCAATTTCTATGTCATGGAAATATCTTAAGATAAATTTGACCATAATTTAATCTTTATTAATTATCGGTTTACTGTCGTCTCTTGTGTCGCTGGAGTACGCTGATCCTGAGCCCGCCGGGTACCTCCCGGTAATCCGCCCCGCTGATTTCGCATTTGCACAAATTTACGCATTGCCGCAGTATCGCGGGGCCTTCCCTGACCACCCTGACCAGGTGCGCCGCCTCTCATATCCGGAATCCGCCGCATCATTTCAGGTGACATATTCATCATATCACCAGGTCTGTTCTGGGTTGCTCTTTCAATTTCCTGTTTTCTTTGAAGCTCTGCCTCTGCTTTTGCTTTGGCTCTTTCCTTTAAGGTAGCTATAAGTTCTTCACCCACAAGCTTAAAGTCTTCGGGATTTTCAGGAGTATTGAGGTAAATAGTAGTCCCTGCTGTCAGACCCTTTTCAACAATCACGTTATTCTCGTTTGATTCACCAAGGATAACAACCTGTTTTGTTCCGTTTTTCATATAAACAAACGGGATACTGTCAGCACCAGCCTGAACAGACTCGAGAGGAACATAGATTACATCATTGATAGTCTGTGTTACGATCTTGTTCCCTGTAGTCATCGAAGGTCTCAGAATGGGATCCGACCCGTCAAGTCTTATTACCACTTCAAACACCTTGGCATCAGCATTCGGAAGCTGTTCCCCGATGTTGGCAACACTCAGTACAGAACCTGTATATTTTTTATCAGGAAAAGCATCTACAACTATTTCAACTTTTTGATCAGGCTTTACTTTACTGACATCAATTTCATTCACATAGGTTTTTGAAATCATTTTTGACAAATCAGGAAGAGTTGCAACAACATTATCCCATGGACTGATTGAAGAACCGATCTTTCTTTTTGACCCCGATCTGTCTCTTTTATAGATAACCATTCCCGATGATGGTGATGTAATAACAAATTTAGAAAGGACTTCCTGAATTTCACCAACTTTTTTTCGTTGGTCTGACAGATCATTTTTAATATTCCTCATTTCTGCTTTTGCCTGTTCTGTTTTAAGAGAATAGCCTCTGATTGCCTGGTCGAGTGTTCGTTTTGATTTATCAAGTGCTATTTCAGCCTGGCGAATCGTTGTAGGAGGTTCATATTTCGATTGCTGCAAAGTAATATCTGCTTCTTCAACAGAAATTCCGAGGTTTTTGATATTATCTCTTAAATTACTTAGAGTAACAGCTGTATCAAGAATTTTTACTTCCAGGTTTGTTTCGTAGGTGGCAAGTTTTTCAAGCTCATCCTTAAGACTGTTATCAAAAGAGGTCCTGTCAAGTGTGGCAACATAATCGCCTGCCTTAATTTCAGTTCCTTCAGGAACAAGGTCGGTAATCTTAATGTCCATAGCCCTGATATTCCTGCTTTGGGCAAATGTAGGACCCACAATATCAATCGATTGTTCGGCCTGTAATTCACCTGTCGTTGTAACTACTATATCGAACTGTCCTCTTTTTGCTTCTGCATAAAGATTTGAAATGTCCTTCCCGGAGGTTACTTTGTTTATAACAATCAGAGCAATAATTGCGACCGCTGCAATAATACCTGTGATAATAAGCGTTTTTTTCATCTTGAATTATAATAATTTATCCGTAATCTATCTAAAAATCAGGCATAAAAATAGGAAAAAGAGTATTCCTGTTTTAGTCATTAACAATAATTAACATCTATATATTCTTATCTTTAAATGTTTCGACGTGTTTCGACTCATTTCAGCTTATTTCAGACATTCATTATGGCGAATTTATTCCTTAACGGGTTGAAAAACTAAAGTAATTTATAGATTTTTAACAATAGCTATAACAGAGTCAGCAAGATGATCTGCTTCATCGTTCGTTCTGCCTTCAGCATAGATTCTCATTATGGGCTCTGTATTTGATTTCCTGATCTGAACCCATCCATTCTGATCCTCAATCCATAAGCCATCCCTTTCATCCACAAGATGATCGTGAAAATGATTTTTTACAGCATTAACGATCTTGCAAAACTCCGTATCGGGTGACAGAGCAATTTTCTTCTTGGCGATAACGTATTGAGGATAAAGCTTTCGTAGTGAAGAACATTTCATATTACTTTTTGCAAGATGCGAAAGGAAAAGTGCAATCCCTGCCAAAGCATCCCTCCCATAATGAAGTTCAGGATAAATAACTCCTCCGTTGCCCTCTCCGCCAACTACAGAATTTCTTTTCTTCATCTCCTCTACAACATGTACTTCCCCAACAGGTGATGAATAGTGTTTACATCCATATTTTGCGGCAACATCTTTCAATGCTCTGGTTGATGACAAATTTGACACCGTACTTCCATTGGTATATTTAAGGATATAATCTGAGACCGCCACCAGAGTGAATTCTTCACCAAACATACTTCCGTCTTCACATATAATTGCAAGCCGGTCAACATCAGGATCAACAACAAACCCTACATCGGCCTTTTTAATTGCTACAAGTTCCGAGATATCTTTAAGATTTTCAGGTAAAGGTTCAGGCTTATGCGCAAAATTACCATCAGGAGTTGTATTCAGCTCAATAATTTCTGCCACACCCAGAGCCTTTAGTAACTGAGGAACAATAATGCCTCCTACCGAATTGATGCAATCTATTGCAACAGTAAATCGCGAGGCTTTTATTTCTTTTGCAGCTACAAGATTTAAACCGAGAATCTGATCAATGTGCTTTTTTCCCCATGAATCATCATACTCAAGAGATCCCGTGTAATCATCCGAAACAAAATTAAAGCATTCAGCGGCAGCTAATTCCAGAACCTTTGAACCATCATCTGATGAAAGGAATTCGCCATCCTCATTCAGCAGTTTCAGAGCATTCCATTCAGAAGGATTATGGCTCGCTGTAATAATTATTCCACCGTCTGAATGTGTTCCTGTCACTGCCAGTTCCACAGTAGGTGTCGTTGCCATACCCAGATCAGTTACGTTTATTCCAAGGCTGCGCAGAGAAGTGATTACTAGGGTGTTCACCATATTTCCCGACCTTCTTGCATCACGTCCCACAACTACTTTTATGCTTTCTTTCCCATGTTTTTTTTGCAACCAGGTTCCAAAAGCAGCGGTGAATTTCACTATGTCTACCGGAGAAAGACTTTCTCCCGGCATCCCGCCAATGGTTCCCCTGATACCTGATATTGATTTAATTAATGCCATACAGATTAAAATTTCGCATTTACCGTTATGATTTTCGCCATTACAAAGGTGCAAAAAAAACATCAAATCGAAATATCCCTAAATAATTGTACCTTTGCACCCTGATAATTAATTGATATGGAGAACCGAAAACCTGCCGGAAGCAGTGTCAGAAAGTACAAAAAACCGGAAGAAGGTGTAATGAGAAAGCAAAGCCCGGTCACAAAACCTGCCAGACAGAAGGGCAAAAAGGTTTCAAAAGAAAATATTAAGGAGCCGGTGCTTATAAGACTCAACAGATTTATTTCCAACAGTGGTATCTGTTCGCGGAGGGATGCTGATGAGCATATTAAAAACGGGCTGATAACAGTGAACGGTCAAACTGTAACAGATATGGGGACAAAGGTTAGTTATGATGATGATGTAAGGTTTAAAAATAAGAGGCTCTCAACTGAAAAGAAGGTGTATATTCTGATGAATAAACCTAAAGACTATGTCACCACAGTTGATGACCCTCATGCCGAGCATACTGTACTTGAGCTTATTGGCGACGAATGTACTGAAAGAGTATATCCTGTGGGACGGCTCGATAAGGCAACCACAGGAGTTCTGCTTCTCACCAACGACGGCGATCTTACAGGCAAACTGACTCACCCTAAATATGAAAGGAAAAAGATTTATCATGTTTTTCTCGACAAGCCGGTAACTAAAAATGATCTCCTTAAGCTGACAGAAGGAATCGAGCTTGATGATGCAACGGTTGTTGCCGATGCAGTCTCATATGTAGATCCCGACGACAAATCCCAGATTGGCATAGAGCTTCATTCGGGGAAGAACAGAGTTGTAAGGAGAATGTTTGAAACGCTTGGCTATAAGGTAAAAAAACTCGACAGGGTATATTTTGCGGGTCTTACAAAAAAGAATATTAAACGCGGAAAATGGAGATTCCTTACCGACAAGGAGGTCAGTATGCTTAAACGGGGTATATTTTAATCAAAGGAAATGGGGCACAAATCAGGTTTTGTAAATATACTGGGGAATCCAAACGTGGGGAAATCTACTATCATGAACTCTCTCGTTGGTGAGAGGCTCTCTATTGTTACTTCGAAAGCACAGACCACCCGTCATCGTATAATGGGGATTGTAAACGGAGATGATTTTCAGATTGTCTATTCCGATACTCCGGGTATTCTGAAGCCACAATACAAGCTCCAGGAAACGATGATGAACTTCGTTAACGATGCCCTCTCTGATGCTGACATGATATTATATATTACCGATGTTACAGAGCATACCGTAAATGAAGGGGAATATATTAAAAAAATAAAAGAATCAGGTATCCCTGTAATAATTGCGGTCAATAAAATTGACCTGACAAACCAGGATGAGCTCGAAAAAATTGTTGAATCGTGGCACCATTTATTTCCCGATTCACCTGTAATACCTGTTTCGGCAATTAAAAACTTTAATCTTAGTTCTCTTCTTAATCTCATACTTGAAAAACTGCCTGAAGGTCCTCCCTATTTTCCTAAAGATCAGCTCACAGATAAATATGAACGGTTCTTTGCTTCAGAGATCATACGGGAAAAAATACTTGTCAGCTATCAGAAAGAGATCCCTTATTCTGTTGAGATAGAGATAGAAAGCTTCAAGGAAGAAGAAGATATTATTAAAATAAGGGCATTGATTCACGTTACCCGCGACAGTCAGAAAGGAATAATTATCGGCCATAAAGGAACCATGCTTAAAAAAGTGGGGACAGAAGCAAGGATTGGCATGGAAGATTTTTTCAGGAAGAAGGTTTTCCTTGAATTATATGTTAAGGTCACTAAAGACTGGAGAGACAAACCTCTGGTCCTTAAAAGATTTGGTTATCGTTAAAATGAATTTTATAAAATAATATGAGTAGAATAGTTGCAATAGTAGGCAGACCCAATGTAGGGAAATCAACACTTTTCAACCGGCTTACCGATTCAAGGGAAGCTATCGTTGATGAAGCAAGCGGAGTTACCCGCGATCGCAACTATGGAGAATCGCATTGGAATGGAATTGATTTTTCAGTTATCGACACCGGAGGATATGTTAAGAACTCCGATGACATATTTGAAGAGGAGATAAACAAACAGGTTTTGCTGGCAATAGAAGAATCTGATCTGATATTGTTCATGGTTGATGTAACTTGTGGTATACACGAACTCGATTCATCAGTTGCTTCACTCCTCAGAAAGGTAAATAAAAAGGTTTTGCTTGTTGTGAATAAAGTTGACAATGGGGAGAGACTGCTCGATGCAACCGAATTTTACAACCTCGGTCTGGGAGATTATTTCCCTTTAAGTTCCATCAATGGAAGCGGAACCGGAGACTTACTTGATGAGGTAGTTAAGTATCTGCCGAAGGAAGAACTTGCAGAAATCCCTGAATTGCCCAGAGTTGCAATAGTCGGACGGCCAAATGTAGGAAAGTCATCGTTGGTAAATTCGCTTCTCGGAGAAGAAAGGAACATCGTCACTCCTCTTGCCGGAACAACCCGTGATTCAATATATACAAGATATAATAAATTCCAGCACGATTTTCTTCTTGTCGACACTGCCGGATTACGCAAGAAAGGAAAAGTGAGTGAAGATATCGAGTTTTATTCGGTTATGAGAGCAGTTAAAACAATCGAAAATTCAGATATCTGTCTTCTGCTTATTGATGCCACAAGAGGAATAGAGTCACAGGATCTCAATATCATTTCACTGATACAGAAGAATAATAAAGGCATGATAATTCTGGTTAATAAATGGGACCTCATAGAAAAAGTTAACAACATCACTACCCAATTTGAAAAGGACATACGTGAAAAAACTGCTCCTTTTACCGACTACCCTATTTTATTCATCTCTGCTATTAATAAGCAAAGAATCCATAAAGTGCTTGAACTGGTTGAACAGGTTAATCAGAACAGGAACAGGAAAATCCCAACTTCTGAACTAAATGAAGTAATGCTACAGATAATCAGGGACAATCCGCCTCCTGCACTAAAAGGAAAATATGTCAAGATAAAATATGTTACGCAACTTCCGATATATACTCCTGCTTTTGCTTTTTTCTGCAATCTTCCTCAATATGTGAAGGATCCGTATAAAAGATATCTTGAGAACAGGTTGAGGGAAAAATATGATTTTACAGGTGTGCCTGTCAGGATATTTTTTAGAAAAAAATGATCAATTTTGGTGTGGTTTTTGTTCAATAATAAATATTACCCGAAAAACCATGAGAACAGTTAAATATCTTTTCGTTATTTCAATCGTTGTTTCTGCTCTGGCTTCATGTCTGAAGATCAAAGAATTATCACCTGTTCCTCATATTGAATTTACAAGTTTTAGCGTTTTTGACACTACAGACATTCTAAATAACAGGTATAAAGCAGGGAAACTGCAGTTTTACTTTGAAGATGGTGATGGTGATGTTGGGCTCGAAACAGCAGAATCAGTGGAGAATGATACATCAAATCTTTTTTTCACTCTGTTCAGGAAAAGCGGAAATACTATGGTTGAAGTTACAGACAAAAATGATCTTATGAAGCCGGCATCCTACAGGATACCTTATATGGAAAGAACCGGTCAGAATAAAATACTTAAAGGGACGGTATCTGTTATTTTTCTCTACACCTTCTATGAGCCGGGTGATTCCAACATTATCAAATATGATTTTTACATCACGGATCGATCTGACAATACGAGCAACATCGTTTCAACATGTGAGATTCCTCTTTCCCTGGAGGGAATATATAAGAATTAAAAGTTCAGACTTTTACTCCCATAAAAAGGATATCATCTACCTGATCATAAGAACCTTTCCAGTCATTATAGAATTTCGTCATAGCCTCTTTCTGCTGATCCATCGGTAAATCTGAGATCTGTTCAATAATCTTCTTTAACCTGGCTATTTTCAATTTCTTACCCTCGGCTCCTCCAAACTGATCGGGCAATCCGTCGGAAAAAAGATAAATCGTATCGCCTTCGCTAAGGTAGTATTCCTGATCATCAAAATATTTTTCGATCGCTGCTTCACCTCCCACTGATGACCTGTTTCCTTTAATATAATAAGGTTCATCATCCATTACTATTATTACCGGGCGCATTGCAGATGCAAATCTGATATGACGGGAATTAATATCAAACTCGCAAACCACCATATCCATTCCGTCGTTTGAAACTCCCAATTCGACATTCTGATTAAGTGTCGAAAAAATCTGTTTATCAAGAAGAGTCAGTATCTGCGATGGTTTCGATATTTTCATCCGGGTAACAATATCCTGTAAAAGAGTTGATCCGATCATCGACATGAAAGCTCCCGGCACACCATGACCTGTAGAATCGGCACAAACTAATATAAACTTGTCGTCATGAAGTTTATCGAACCAGTAAAAGTCACCGCTTACAATATCGCGGGGACAAAACATAATAAATGCATCTTTAAACGACTCTTTCAACTTATTTATGTCAGGTAAAATACTCGTTTGTATACGTTTAGCATAATTGATGCTATCGGTTATCTCAATATTCTGAAGTTCGATTTCCCCTTTTTGTTTCATTACAACACTTGTTCTTGCTGCCAGTTCCTCTTCAAGATAGATCTGTATCTTTTTCTGGGCTTTATCTCTTTCGCGTATTATCAGGATCACAGTACCAGCTGCAGCAGCAAGCGAGGCCAGGATGAACCACCATGTTCTCCAGAAGGGCTTTTTAATGAAAATTGTGAATGATACCGGAGTCTCCTGCGAAAGGCCTTCTTCGTTTACGGATATAAGGTTGAATTTGTACTTTCCGTCTCTGAGGCTATATGACACTTCTCTCGAAGTACTAAGTTTACTCCACTTATTATCAAAATTTTCTAGATTTGTACTGTAATATACTTTTTCCGGAGACCTGAAATTAATTCCTGAATAATTTATTCTGATAATATATTTCCTGTTATATGGAAGTGAAAAGGAAGGTTGATAAGGATATCTGACATCATTTATCATTATATAGTTTATGTTATTGAAAGGGGGAAGCTCGCTTTTCTGATCTTTTTGTCGGTCATAGACAATCACTCCCTGAGTTGTCCCAATAAAAATTTTTCTGTCATCCGATTCAAACAGCCCTCCCGGATTGCATCCCCCTCCTTTTGCAAAGTCGTTCCCAAAAACTTTCATAATTCCGGTTTTCGGATCGTATCTTGAAAAACCTTTCTCATGGCCTATCCATACATTATTTTCAGAATCGCACAAGATACTGTAACAATAATTTGACATCAGGTCATTGGAATGTGTTATAGCGGAAACCGAATCGCTAAAACATTCAAAAATCCCATTGCCTTTAGTTGCAGCCCAAATTGTTCCGCTTGTACTTTGTGCCAAAGCCAGAACCTTATTTATTGTATTGCCCGTCATAATTGCATCACCGGCAGTAATATTGAAATCACGGTCAATTTTATACAATCTGTCACTCTCAGTAGCGATATAAGCATTCCCGTCATTGCTAATATATATTGTGCTGATACTGTTATGTGGCAATCCTGAATTTATATCAAACTTACGTATGTCCCTTCCATTCTTTTTATTGACAACAATGACCCCGTTGGTTGTTGCCAGCCAGATATTACTGTCATCAACCTTGATATCTTTAATAAAGTCAGCTCCCGAATCACCCGATCTGTAAAATGATATTAAAGAACCGGAGTTTGTTTTGACAAACAGACCATTTCCTCCAGTTCCTATCCAAAGATTTTGTTCCTGATCGAGACAGTAAGAAGTAATTTCTGCCTTGCCGGTTTTATTGGTAAGATCGGTAAACGAAACCGACTTCCCTAGTGAAAAATCAAACAAATGATAACCCGAAGGTGTGCCAAGGATATATTTGTCATTAAAATTTTTTACGTAAATAATATTGTTTTCAAGGGAATTCTTCCCGGGAGAATAATAGCTGAAAGCGTATGATGTCAGCATTGATATGCCTTCTCCAAAAAAACCAATCCAATAATTTCCCTCAATATCCTGAAACACCGATTTTACATCGTTGGCAAGCAATCCGGAGCTGACATTGAAAAGATTGACTAATTTAGTAGTATGGTAATTATCTGATAGGTGCAGCTGTATCACTCCTGATTCGAAAGTTGAAACCCAGATATTGTTTTTAGAATCTCCTGAAATCGACTGAACTCTGAGGGCGTTCCACTCAGGATGATCCGTGAAACGGGTCAATACGTTGCCTTCATCTGATATTTTCAGCTGGAATAAACCATTCCCTTCAGTTCCGATAATGAATCTTGAACTATCTTTAGTTTTATATATTGAAGTAACACTTGAGTAATCGAATCCTTCAATAATATCAGATACGGATATAGAATCATTCACTATACCGCAAACCAGGATATTTTCCTGGGTTCCGACAAGCAATCTTCCTGAATTGCTAAAAGAAGCCGAGAACATAACCGGATCAGAAGAAAATACATATTGATTTATCTCTTCCGGTTTAATGGGATTGACCCTGAATATCGGCTTTCCCTGAGGAATTATATAAATCATACCGTCGGGACCTTCAACAATATCGCTGATACTCTTTGCATTTTTAACAGGAACACTGATAAGAGTATTGTTTTTGACATAGAAGACAGTTCCGTCGCTGCAGCCAAACCAGAGTGTCCCGTTTTTGTCTTTAAGACACGAGGTAGCATACCTGGTTGTTACCGAATCGGGATACTGTGCTTTATAGAAGTTAAAACCATCAAAACGTGCAATTCCATTGCCTGTTCCCAACCAGAGGAAACCATCATCCGATTGGTTAATGGTGTATATAAAAGCACTGGGAATATCACTCTCTGCACCGAGATTCCTAAAACTGAAGGTCTGACCATTCAACAATACCGAAAATAAAAATAAGCACCCGATAGTGCTGCTCAATATTTTCAAAGAGATATTAAATTTCATTTCAGTTCCCCTGTTTCTTTGGTGCAATTTTCGTTATGTTCGTTCTTGGTTGATAAACAGGGACTCCTCCGATAGGGGAACTATAGAATTTCAACGCATCTCCTCTTTGGTTTTCAAGAGTTACCACAACGTTATTATTTTTAACCAGTTCTCCCTGCCTCTTATGAAATTGAAAGTCGAGAGAAGCTCCTATCTCCTGAGGTTCGATTGGTATTTTTGAACTGGCCCAGTCATCTTCAAATGATGTCGGTACAGGAATACCCTGTTTATATTTCGATATAACAAGTATTTTGCCATCAACGTCCCAGTCGAAATTACTTTGTTTAACGAAGACAATTCCGGTATCGATATAAGGATAGATGTGAGCCACGCTTTTAAAATCGTTCCACATACGGAATGTATATTCATAAGTGAATGCATTGGCTCCTTCAATAGCAAGGTTATTGTTCTGATCGCGGCTTAGAAAGTACCGGTAAAGATTACCGTCATCACCGCTTACCCCTTCACATACAATTTTAAAAATATAAGCGTTCCATTTTGCATTAAAATCACCTTCAGTCGGATTGAACGGCCCGAAAGAATAATACCTGTTATCATATTTCGCTTCTCCGCCAAAAACCCTGGACGCCAGCATATTGCCTTTTTTATAATCTCGTCCGTTAAGCAAGCCTCTCGAATCCTCATTCTTTTCCGGGTCTACTCCTTTGCCACCATATACAGAAAACAAAGTCTTAGTATTAAAATCACCCTGTATTTCATCATTCTCGCCTCCACATTCAGGGTCAAAAACCCTGATATAAAATTGTTGTTTGAAATCTTTAGGAATGGTAAAGAAAAATATTTCATTAAAATCATCATCCCCCCACGAAGTTCTTCCCTCTTTTCCAAATGTCACCAGAAAAGGAATATTTTCATCCTTTCCCGGAACTGGTTGTGCGGATAATCTTGAAGTAATCTGCAGACCAAGTAAAATAAAGAGAACCGATGATATGATTATTGACTTTTTCAACTTCATTAATATATAATTTTAATCGTTTTTACTATTAATGTTTAGGTAAAACAACAATATTTTTGCAGACGCATGCTTCCCTGACAACACCTCCAGGTTCCGCTTCCGTTGATACAATAAGTTGGACATTATAAGTGCCGGGTTTTAAATAGGACTTATCAACTTTCATTCCAACTGCTATTGTTTCGTCACCAAAGTTCCAATAATAGCTTGAAATTTTCCATCCCGGAAGATTAGTTTTGTCAGCATTCATCTCTGCTCCCTGGCCAACCTCGATCCTGTCGGGACCAGTAATATAAGGCTGCTCTGCATCTGCTATCAAAAGAGTATCTGATCTTTCATTATAAAGGACCTCTTTGGTAATAAGGTTTACAACGTCAAGTTGAACAAGATATTTACCTGGGCCGCTGTAACAATGTTCTACCATAGCTCCGCTGGCTTTTTCTCCATCACCGAATTTCCATTCGTACCGGAAAGGCATGGTGTCAAACTTCACGGCATTCTCCTCAAGGAACCTGTAACAGTAACTGTTTTCCACAAGCGTGTCGCAATAAGTTTTCCTGATTATTGTTGACGAGAACCTGTAAATATCGTCATTTCTATGACGGTTTGATGAAAAATAGCCTGTCTGCAGATCTTCTTCAGCCACAAAGGCAAAATCGTCATATTTTGAATTTATTGGTTCGGGAAGAATAAAAGGATCCTCCCATTTACCATTATTTAATACTGTAAAATATACGTCCAGCCTTCCAAATCCTCCTGACCGGTTTGAAGTAAAATAGAGTCTTCCTGAAGGATGCATATAAGGATAATTCTCCGAACCTGATGAATTCACTTCAGGTCCCATATTCACTGGGAAGCTCCATTCTCCGTCAATAAACTCACAATAATAGAGATCCGAACCTCCTTGTCCACCCGGCATGTCTGATGTAAAGAAAAGGCGTTTCCCGTCCTTGCTTAACGATGGTTGAGCAAGATTATATAGCGGATTATTGTACTTAAACGGACGGATCGATGTAATATCTGTACCTGAAAGGTCGCCAATAAATATTCCGTTATGATTTCTGAAGTTTTTCTTCTTTGCTGCGTTCCCTGTTTCGATCTCGCTTGTGAAGTAAACTGTTTTGCCATCGGAAGCAACACACAAAGGTCCGTTATTGAACAGGTAACTTCTTTCGCTTTTTATTTCTTTTGGCGATACACGGCCAGAAGTGTCTTTTTTATCTGCCAGATAAAGATTATAAAGACGGTGGCCATCAAAGGCAGTGCGATCCTTTAGTCCGCTAAATCTTCTGTCGGAACAGAAAATAATGCCATCTTTAACTATGACCGGAGAAATTTCGCTGAAGTAATTTGAATTAAACGACATTCTTTTAACTTCGTAGACAGACGGTTGCTGTGCAAAATTTTGCAGAGGAATCAACAAGATTGACAGGACAACTGAAATAATATACAATACTTTCTTCACCATATGCTAAAAATACCTGGGATTAGCGGCGCTTACCTTAGACCCGAACTCATATCGCAAAATAAACTCGCTTGATCCTTTGGAGTAAGAATTCATCCTACCTACCGGATAATCATATGAGAATCCGAACATCAGCTGAGGATTAATCTGAATTTGAAGGATCCCCACGGCTACTTCTTCCGATGTTCTCCATGAACCGCCAAGCCAGATAAGATCAGCTAAAATAAAATTACCATTTATATCAAACTGTGTAATCTTTTTTGTGTCCTGAAAGGAATAATTCAGAAGTAAAGAAGGCTTGAATTTAAAAAAATCTGAGAATGAAATAAGCCCTCCGGCAGAAAAGATCATATCATATTCGTCAAAACTATGAAATGCCTGAACCGATCCTGTTGCTGTCTTTTTGTAGCTAAGGAATTTAGGTATTGAGACTCCTGCAAATAATTTTTCACTAAAATAGTATGCACCAGCTCCAACATTTGGAAGCACATATGGTTTGTCATTCCTGATAAAAACCGCATCGCCCGGATCAGTAAGCTGAATGCCATTATAATCTGTGTTCGACATATCAACTCCGCCTTTCAGTCCGAAGGAAAGTCTGCCTTTTCCAACTCTTATACGGTAGGAGTAACTGGCATAATAACTATTCGATTTTGTGAATCCGAATTGCATAAACTGGGCTATGAGGCCAACTGAAACGCGTTCATTTTTCATGGGAGCATGAAGTGAAACCGACTGTATGACAGGAGATCCTTTTGTTCCAATCCATTGAGTCCTGTACGACAGGAATCCGCTTAATGCTCCTCTAGAACCGGTGTAACCCGGATTAATAATCAGACCGTTCTGAAGGTATTGACTGTAAACAGGATATCCCAGACTGATCCCTGTAGAATCGGGCAATGCCTGGCCCGGACCATTAATGTTAGCAGACAATAGCAATAAGCTGCATATTAATCTTGTCCTGTTCATGTGTATAAAACCATTAAATATTTCTTTTAATAATCATCTCATCAATACCTTTTAAGAATAATAAATCCACTCTTCTTAAATACCTGTCCGCCTCCACCATTTGAAACCATTTTCAACAAATAATAGTAAGTTCCTTCAGGAAGGTCCTGACCTCTGGAGTTCTTCCCATCCCAGTCGCTCCATTCCTGTCCTTCACGGTTAGTGGTTGAAAACACCTTTGCTCCTGCTCCGTTAACAATCGTCAGTTCTGCTGTCTGGTTAGACAAATCTAATCCGGTTATCTTGAACGAATTATTAAAATTATCATTATTGGGGGAAAAACCTTCAGGTACAAAAATATCAACAACTTCAATATTTATGGAGTCCTGAAGTATGCAAGTACCGTTAGCAGCAATTGGACCATTGTAGATTGTCCATAAAAAGGTATTGATCCCTTTTGACAGGTTTCTTATTATAGTAAGATTATCTGTTTCGTCTTCAGGATCACCTGTTCCGCTGATAAGAGACCATAATCCTGTCCCAAGTGATGGCTGATCGGCAGTCATATGAATGACATTATCAAATGAATATAGAGTTGTATCAGGACCTGCATTAATTGAGCTGATACGCTTGTTAAAAGTGATTATTACAGAATCTTTGTTTTTGCACTGCCAGTTGGTTTCCTCCCAATAAAACTTATGAGAAATACTGCTGCCTGCAAAGGCAGAATCAATAACCACTTTTGTTGAAGGATCATATCGCTCTATAGTAATTACTGCAGAAGGATAAGACCAGATACCAGTTCCATAACTGGGAGTTGCCCCAAGAGTAACTTTCGGTCCGCAAACCGTAAAAGGTTCTCCTGCATTTGCAACAGGCACCTTGTAAACATCAGCCTTCCTGGTTCCTGTGAGCGAGGAAGCTATACATCCGTTCTTATCGTTTACTGACGCAAATGAATAATTAAATGAAGTATGAGCCATCCCTGTTGAAGGAGTAACCAAAAGTGTCGTATCAGCTGATGCAATTCTAATTTCAGGGCCATTTGATAAGCCATCATTATAAATGACATTCCATTTTGACTGACCTGTTAAATGAATTTTTAATCTGACTTTCGAGCCTTCACAGATAGTAGTATCAGAAGTACTGGTGATTGTGCCGGTCGGCAGATTGTAGATTCCTATAATAAGTGTATTGGAGGTAGATATACAGCAGTTATTGCTTCCTGAAAATACAATCCGCCTGTACTTTGCCGGATCAGTAAGATTTGAAGGCTGATAATTTTCAGCCGTTCCACCGGCAATATTTCCCCAGCCTGATACATCTGTACTATCCTGCCACGAAAATATGTAAGTGTTATCACCTCCTGAAAGAGTATTTGTTTTTAATGAAACAGGTTGTGTACCGTAACAAACAGTATCACTTCCTGAAATAGTATTTGCTATCAGTGGCAGAACAGTGATCTTAATATAATTGCTTTTCGAAACCGATTCGGGATTAACTGCGGGTGAGCCAGCATCTCTTCTGTAATAAGTTGTCTGAAGTAAGCTGCCCGGGTACAAGTTTTGTTTAGTACTATCGGATATTTCGATCCAGGGATCACTTCCGGTGGCCGACTTAAACCATTTGTATGAATAGTCTCCCGCAATTCCGGTTCCGCCGCCGGGGAGAGTCCCTTTAATATAAGGGGACTCAGATCCGTAACATATGGTATCTTCAACAGCTCCCGAGACCAGTGATATATTGTTGGTGATAATAGCATCGTGTACATTGACTTTAACAACATTACTTGTGTCTTTGCATACTTTGCTTATACTGCCTGACAAAACAATCCTTCTGTACCAGGTTGTGTCAGAAAGAGATCCCGGAGAATAGTTTTGCCCATTTGAAACCGGATCAGCCGTATTCCAGGAAGTGGCTGTTATACTGCTCTCCCAGAGATACTGGTAGGCTCCGCCACCATTGACAGGAGTGGTTCCAACCAATGGATCAGGTATACTGTCGTGACCAATGGTCTGATCTGCAGATATTGAATTATTTTCTATTTTAAAATATCGTGTCAGATGAATCGGAGAACTGTTATTCCGGCAAACATCGTCAGCACCCGAATAAACAACTCTTCTGAGATATCTGTTTTCCATAACAGAGAAGGTTGCAGTGTCAACAGAATATACTGTTCCGCTATTGACTCCGCTGGCAGGGTTCCACACTCCTGAAACAGTGCTATCCTGCCATAAATATTTATATGACAAATCGCCACCACTCACAGATGATGCACCAAGCGGTTTAAAGAGGCTGCCTTCACAAATTACAGAATCTGATCTGGATATAATATTCCCTGTAACTGAAGGGAGAACAGTAATAGTAACAACCGAACTGGTATCGATACAGCGACCTGAATTGACAATTCTTTTGTAATAGGTTGTATTCGTAAGCGCTGGAGGATCATAAGAATTGCCAGTGATTGTTCCCGTTGCATCCGATGAAGCATTCCAATTATTTGCCAGATTCTGAATCCATTTGTATTCATATAATCCGTTCCCGTTTGCCGGACCTGAATTGAGAGGTACCAGGCTGAGCGGATTCTGATTAATACAAATCACAGTGTCTTTGCCTACAAGGTTATCTGTGATAGCAGGCTGAACTCTGATTTCAACCCAGTTACTTGTATCAGTAAGAGACTTACCACTATCTGTCACGATTCTTCTGAACCATACTGTATCCGATTCAGGAGCAGATGGCATAAAGTTTAGAGTAGCAGAAGAAGGAATATCTGTTGCAGGACCTGAAAGGTCATAACTTTTCTGCCATAAATATATATAAGGACCTGTACCGCCGACAGGTAAAGTTCCTGTTATTTCTTTTGGTACAACGTTAGAGCATATCGAGTCAACCTGATTGCCTGTGACTGAAGAGCGAATTGAATTAAAAAGGAATCCGTTAAGAACGGGAGTAAATGTTTTTGTATTATCTCCTGCTTTACCATCTTCTGCATAAGATGTCGATGAGGAGTATCCTTTTAATCCTTTTGCAACTGATCGGGTAACATTAGAAGGAACAGGACTATTACTGCGTACCATAATAACACCTCCGCCTCCTCCGCCACCCTGACCGAATGTACCTGCATGTTCACCACCATTTCCTCCATTGGCATAAATTTTCAGCTCAGATGTTGATAAATCGTCTGAAAAACTTTCAAGATTTATTGCAACAGAACCACCGCCACCCCCTCCTCCGGCACCGCCATTTAAGCTGGCAGGTGACGCAGCTGCTCCGTTTGCCAAAATACTCTTCCCGTTCCCCTTTAAAGTATCACATATTATTATGATTATGCCTCCTCCATTCCCTCCGGGAGAGGCTGTTGATCCGTCAAGATAGGTTGACGATCCTCCACCTCCGCCAAGGAATAAATTTCCTTCAAGTTCAGAATTTATCAATGATATTCCTCCGAGGCCTCCTGATTCCGGAGAGCAATCGTTTTTTTCATATCCACCGGCACCTCCTAACCCATAATTTGAACCACCTCCGCCTCCGGAAAATCTTCCGTTGCCACCACCTCCACCTGTAAAATTCATCCCTTTGCCTTTCGAATATCCGGGGAAAATCGAAGGATAACCCGCTGCATCGCTTCTGATAGCAGGGCTTTCTCCTTTAAATCCCGAATAGGGTGAACCAGAATCAAAAGCATATTTATCAAGGGTCGGAGCATTTGAATTAACACAGAGTCCCGCCCCGTTAGAAGTTGCTCCTCCTGCAAATCCTTTTCCGGTAACATCAATATTACGGTTCAGAGACAGGGTCTTCCCTACAAACAATGTTAAAACACCACCTGTTTTACTTACACTATCCCATGGAGCACAGGTAAGATCTGAGCCATCAACAACAGCTGAGTTATATGAAGGCACTTTAACAATCTGTAAGACACCGTCTACATTAAAATTATTGTCAATACTCTTCTGGAAAATGATCTTTTTATTTCCGGGTTCAATATTCTGGATCACCATAAATTCATGCATCCCCGGTTGCCCGTATTTTCCTTCAATACCTCCGTAAATGTTATCTTCGGAAGTATAAATTCTTACCCCTTTCATCTGGATAAGAAGAACCGTATCCAATCCAGAAAACTGACTAAATTGTGCGGCATCATTAACAATCACATAATCAGCTCCAAGAGAAGTAACATTCCCATATTTATTTATTACTCCGCTGATTTTGGTTTGTGACAATAGCACATTTGCAAAGCCCAAAATGACTAATAAACATATAATCAGTTTCTTAATATTAAAATATGACTTTCGAATCATTAAAACAGATATGAACAGCTAATTATTAACTGCTAATATAGATAATTAAATATTCAATGCAAATTAATCAGCCAATAATGGTTCATCCCAATTTTCAACTGTATACATAAGAGGAAGTTCAACATAAAAGATGGTTCCCTTGTCTGTCCCGGATTCGAACCATATTCTGCCGTTTGCGTTCTCAACATATTTTTTTACAATCGATAACCCCAATCCCATTCCTGATGATTTTGTGGTGAAATTCGGAGTGAAAAGTTTCTTCTGCATATCTTCAGGGATTCCTGCCCCATTGTCAGAAATTGAGACAACAACTTTATCGTTCCCTACGTCAATACCAATTTTTATCAACCCATCACGTCCCTGAGGAATTGATTGTATCCCGTTCTTGAAAAGATTCGAAAAAATTCCGTTAAGATGTTCTTTATCAGCATATATGATAATTTTATTCTCATGTGGCCATTTTACTGAGAAGGAAACATTATCAGTGTCCCTGAAAAGTTCAAGAGTTATCCTGATCTGGTCTAGAAGGTTAACCTCAACGGGTTTGGCCACAGGCATCTTGGCAAACGAAGAGAAGGCCGTTGCAATTGACGAAAGGTTATCAATATACTCAATCTGGTTCTTGGTAAAACGTTCCAGTTTCTTGTCAAATCCCAAAGCATTATCATTCCACGATTTAAAAAGCTGCTGCACATTTAATTTCATCGGAGTAAGCGGATTTTTAATTTCGTGGGCAATCTGCTTTGCCATTTCTCTCCATGCAAGCTCCCTCTCTGAATTGGCCAGTTTGTGCGTGCTTTCTTCAATTTCATCTACCATCCTGTTATACTGTTTTACAAGAATGCTTATTTCGTCATTCCCCTTGTAAGAAAGATGTTCGCTTTTTTTACCAACTTCTACAGAAGCAAGCCCCTCTCCGAGCATCATTAATGGGGTTGTAAGTCTTCCGCTGATAAATACCACAAGGCCTATGGTAATAAGAATAAGTAACAGCGTGAAATTAACAACTGTTACAACCAGGTTTGATATCTCCTTTGCCAAAACGCTCTGCATCCTGAAATAAGGAAGATTCAGATATGCGATTACTTTGTTCTCAGTATTAAAAAAAGGAACGTATGCAGAAAAATATTCTAAATTCCCGATTTTCTCCTTCTGAAAATACTCAGTTCTGGTAGCGAGATTTATGAATGCCATATTATTTATCCGATGGCTTGTCAAATCGCGGTAAAAGATCTCAGGCCGTGAGGTAGCAAGTAAAAAACCATTTAGATCATAAAGGTTAATATCGGTCTCGAAGATATTCGAGAATTTAATCAACAGATCATTCAGAGACGCGTAGCTATTGTTTCTCCAATCAGCTGAAAGACGCTTTTCCATCGAAAGAATGCCATCGAGTTCAAGATATATAGAATTTAATTTTCCTTTAAGATTCTCACTATGTCTATTCTCGTTCTGCTTCATGGTGAAGGAAATAACCGCCCCTCCTGTCAATGCAAAAGAAAATAACAATATTCCAACGAACGACAGCTGAAGTTTCTTTCTGAAGTTAAAATTAAACAGGTTTTTTATTTCAGGCCGTCTTACAAGCAAAAGTAACAAGTTTAAAAAGAGAAATGTAAAAGAAAACAGATATGCAAATGAGACTATCATATCTTCAACAGTAATTTCAGGTCTGCTGATCAACACTGTCGAATTACCATTTTTGTACAGAACATGTTTGTACCTTTCCGATTTAAAATATTTATAATCTGTATTCCCTTTAACATATTCTGAATCTGTCTTATCATAAGGAAACTCTCCTGTCCTCAGAACAACCTCTCCGTTAATATATTTTGCAAATGAATAATCCTTTAATCCTGAATATCCATGATACTTTTTATCAAGAAGGAGTTCAGAGTATCCTGGTTGGAAGACATTAACATCACTGTAAAGCTGAAGAAATAAACCATTCGTGATCTTTTCCCCGGCTTTAAAAAACAGTCGTCCTATATAATACGATCTTCCTCCCTGATTATCAAGAAAATAGAAGTCAGTGCCGGTAAGCATATGCCCATTCCTGCGGATAAGTTCATCAAAAAATCCGAAACAGTTCTCTGATGCCTCACCAACTGAACCTATCCTGATGGTCTCATCGTTACGGCATAATACAATGCTAAAATTAAAATTATGCCAGTAACCCTTAAAGTATGTTTCAGCAAGATAACTCGATATTTTCTCCACATCAATTTTATCAAACGAATCAATCTTCATCATACGGGTGAGAGTTGAATCGTTTCTGATCACCGGCCATAAATCGAGCAAAAGATGTTCAGCCTCAGGATCGTTCTCAGTAGAAAATGAGACTGCCTGAATTTTAAGATTTCCGGTTATTTTTTCTTCCGAAAAAACGGTTATCAGATATAGAGAATAAAAACTGAAGATCAGAGAAATGATGGCTGCCTTACTAAATAATCCTATTTTCCTTCTCACAAGTAACCAACCTGTAACAGACATAACAATATATAAAACTGACAGAGGGATTAAAGTGCTTCTGTCACTTAAACAAACAGCCCCCAGAACAAGCATGGAAGTGATGAAAGAAAAGAAGATTGTTCCTGTTCTTAATAACCTGGCAGACTGAATAATTTTCAGGATTAGAAAAACGGGAAGCATTAAAAGCAAAATGACAGATGCAAATCCCGTTACACTGAACATGCTTAATTCCAATACTTTAAAAGTTTCGAAATTTATATTTGAGTTTAAAATAAGTTGTTTAAAAATAAGGTTCCAGAAAATCAATAAAACAGCTCCGGGAATCATCAAAGAGGTCAGATAGAGAAAATCTCTCCCTGACTTTCCTTCCTGACGTTCGGGAAGCGGAAAATATTTGTATAAACTATAAGAAAAGCAAGCCGCCAGAATACTAAACATCAGCAGGTGACCCAAAGAAGGGATTGCACTGTTAAGTGTAAACCTGTATGGTAAAAACAGCTCTGTCTTCAACAGAACTGAAGGCTTTCCTGTGAGAAGAATAAGAATGTAAACCAAAGAAAAAGACAAAAGGATAAAACCGGCTGCAAGATACTTCTTCCCCGAACTGAACAATAACTTAGCCAGGCCCAAAGAAAGAAGAATTAAAAGTACAAACGCACATGCCCATAAGCACAGAGGAATGAGAATAAAATATGTATTTTCTGTACGTTCAGGGAAAGTAAGGGAGAAAAGGAAATCACCTTTCTTATTGAAGATATCATGTCCTGAATCTCCTCTGGTTGCTGAGAAACCAACGTTCCCGGGCAATCTGAAATCTTTTACAAATCCGCTTTTTATAATGTCATTTTCAAAGCTATAATTGGTGTGCAACCTGAGCAATCCTACTATTTCTTCATTACCCGACTGCACTGTCTTTGTGAGAAACCATCCATTCTGCAGGAAAATCAAAGGTTTATTGTAAAGAGAGTCATCGATAAACTTTGGTACATCAAATGCATTGTCCGACCATTTAGCAAGTTTATGGTCGATATATTCAAGTATAGTAATCTCGTTCTGGTCAGCGATTGAAAAAAGGTTATTCTCCGAAACCGATCCATGGTGATTCTCTCTGGCCAGAATAGGTTTCATGTCATTGAGGCAATTTTCCATTATGGTCTCTTTCGCAATCAGTATCTTATTGAACATTCTGGTCCTGAAACGGTACTCAAAATCGCTGAAATAAACCGATTCCGCAATGAGCGCTGTCATTGCTGCAACAACAGTGAAAATGGCAAGAAATATCCAATACCTTTTACCTCTCATAATCTGGCATACATTGGTTATTCATGGTGGTATGGTTCCCCTTTGATAATCGTAAACGCTCTGTAAAGTTGTTCCAGGAACAATAATCGTACCAGCTGATGAGGGAACGTCATTTTCGAGAGCGATATCCTGAAATCAGCTCTTTCATATACCTCTTCTGAAAACCCCCATGGACCGCCAATAACAAAAACAATCCGTTTCCTGGAGGTCATGAATATCTTTTCAATCCATCCCGATAATTCTATTGTTCTGAATTCTTTTCCCCTCTCATCAAGTAAGACGACATAATCATCAGTACTGACCGATTGGATTACTTTTTTCCCCTCCTTTATTTTTTGTTCATTTACTGGTATGTTTTTTGTATTCTTCAATTCAGGCAGGGTAATGATCTCAAAAGCCGAGTATTTTTTTATGCGGGAGGTATAAAGATCAGCCACTTCTGAAATATGTTTATCAGTTGTTTTCCCTGTCTGTAATAAAACAATCTTCATAACTTATGACTCAGCTTAACTTCATAATCTAATTTGCAAGTATTCACAAAAATAACAAAATATAATCATGCTCAAAAACAGAAAACCACTTGAAGAAATTACTGCATGGTATTCAAGAAAAGGTTGACATTATCAAATTAATATTAA
The DNA here is from genome assembly GCA_021371855.1 of Bacteroidales bacterium. Lineage (GTDB taxonomy): Bacteria > Bacteroidota > Bacteroidia > Bacteroidales > VadinHA17 > LD21. Next base: position 208,515 of record JAJFVL010000017.1, read on the forward strand.
ATTTGTGGAGGATTGACTTAATGAAGCAGCATCTTTTAAACTTTAATGAAATGAAATCCGCAATTATTTTTCCGGTAATATTGATAGCTTTCGGTTGCCTTTCTGCCACCATGCAGGAACAGGCAAATATCCCGGGAGGAATTTCTATTGCCTTTAAAGCCGGGAATGCTGCTGAATTATCAAAGTATATGAATCCCACAATTGAACTACTTCTTCTCGACAAAGAAGATTTTTACAAGAAAAATGTAGCTGAAACAATTCTGAAAGATTTTTTTATTGAGTATAAAACCAAAGATTTTACTATCCGCCATCAGGGTGCAAAAAATGATGCCCAATATGCAATAGGCAACCTTAAGACAGAGAAAGGTGACTTCCGCGTCTACTTTCTTCTTAAGAGAGTTGACCAGGAGATGCTTATTCACCAGATACGTATTGAAACGGATAATGGAAAATAACATTTTAAGAGAGTTCATATTCAGATGTCTGGAAGAGGATGTAGGTGATGGAGATCATTCCTCACGTGCCTGCATACCGGAAGAGGCAACCGGGAAAGCCAGACTTCTTATTAAAGATAAAGGGATTCTTGCCGGAATCAATGTAGCCGGGGAACTTTTCTCGATTGTCGACAAAGATTTGAAGTTTGACGTTATGATGAATGATGGTTCTTCCATTGCTCCGGGAGATATTGCATTCTACCTCTCGGGCAGTCAGCAATCCATACTTAAATCGGAACGTCTCGTTCTTAATATTATGCAAAGGATGAGCGGGATTGCCACAAGCACTCATGAATATGTTAGCCGGCTCAAAGGGCTGAAAACAAAAATCCTTGATACAAGGAAAACCTCCCCGGGGTTAAGATTTCTTGAAAAAGAGGCTGTAAGGATAGGTGGCGGAATGAATCACAGGATGGGGCTGTTTGATATGATTATGCTTAAGGATAATCATATCGATTATGCTGGGGGGATTGAGAATGCTATTATCATGACAAGAGAGTATCTGAAGAAAAATAATCTTGACCTTAAGATCGAAATTGAAGCAAGAACACTTGATGATGTAAAAACCATTGCATCAACAGGTGGAGTAGATCGCATCATGTTCGATAACTTCAACATTAAAGATACCATTGCTGCTGTTAAAGAAATTTCCGGAAGATTCGAAACTGAATCATCGGGAGGGATAACTCTCGAAACAATAAGGTCTTATGCGGAATGCGGAGTTGATTTTATTTCTGTTGGAGCGCTTACTCATCATATCAAAAGTCTGGATATGAGCCTTAAAGCCGTTTAACTTAGCATTTCCACCGCATTTAAAAGTACCTCAGGGGATATTCAACAAATTTATCCGCAAACTCCAAAAACTTTTTTTCCCTGCCTCACATCCGATAGTTGATTCAGTGGGCAATTACCAGGATGAGAATCGATGATATAACAATATTTTACTTACTTTTGAACAGATAAACCTGCGTAATGAAAAAATGGATTTTATTCCTTCTCCTGCTTTGTCTTTTTAACTGTAAGGAAGAAAAAAATGATTGCTATCTTACATCCGAAAAGGCATTACAGTACTTTAAAAGTGTTGAAGCTATCTGTGTCCGTGATAATGGTAAACTGTGGGGAAAAAATCTTTATGGGCCCCTGATGTTTGTTGACCGTCCAAGCCGGAAAATTTTCGCTAACCAGCCGGATAATGCCGGCCTTTTAAAAAAAAAAGAGGGTGTTTATACCGGTTTTTATCCAAAAGAGCTTTTGCTAAATGCCACCCCGGTTGAATTTGGAGGGATCACATATGCCCTGACACCCCTTCCGGTGGATGAAGTTCCCTATAATATTAATATCGCAGCTATACACAGTCTTTTTCACCGGTTCCAGAAATTTAAAGGAATCGCCTCCCACGGTTATATTACAAATAATATGGATGAAAGGGACGCAAGATTATGGCTTAAACTCGAATGGAAAGCTTTGCGAAAAGCCATCAACTCCAAAGGAGATGAGCGTAATCTGTTTATCAGAGACGCACTTATCTTCAGAGAAGCTAACAGGGAGCTTTACTCAAAATATGCTGATGACGCAAACCGGTTTGAAAATTACGAAGGACTCACTACATTTACTTACACCTTACTTTGCACTTATTCATATGAAGAGTTGAAAACAAGACTCTTTGAAATTCTCGACAAGGTATATTCCATGCGGTCATACTCGGAATCGTACGGATTCATTCATGGTGCACTTTACGCCTCTCTTCTCTATGATTCAGGATTTGATTTTAAGAATATCCAGACAGATACCTTTGATCTTGGAAATGCAGTTAAGGAAGCTTATAAAATCGAGTTGCCCGAAATCTGCAGAGACGTGGCCGGAAGCCTTGCAGTCAATTATAATATTGACATTATTAATCAGGAAGAAGAACAACGTATTTCTGATATCAGTAAAAGATTACACACTCAGACAAATATCTTTACAGAAAGACCGGTAGTATTCATTGAACTTATAAGTCCATCTTTTGGCTTTGAACCTGAAGATATTCAACCATTGGATACCCTTGGAACGCTTTACAAATCGATCAGAGTCGCCGATAACTGGGGCAAACTTGTTGTCAATGATGGCAGCGGTTGCCTTGTATCAAATAATTATAAGTCTCTCCGTATAACTGCTAAAGGATATAAAGAAGAAAAAAACCAGATCAGAGGCGAAGGTTGGGAACTTACCCTTAACTGGGATGAATGGGAATTCGTTCAGGTTGGGCAGAATTATTTAGTAAGGAAGAAAATCCGAAACCTTTTATATTAATCTTGTGATCTTACATTCTTATAGTCCTTTTTATTGCTTCTAAAAACTCTACAGGTTCCGGAGTCTTTTCATTAAAGGCTTTTCAGCTCTTCAATTCTTTCTTCCAGCGATTTGATCTTTAACTCTGCATCACTTTTCTTCTTCCTTTCCAACTCCAGAACAGAGGCAGGAGCATTTTCCACAAAACGTTTGTTTTCAAGTTTTTTCATCACTGAAGCAAGAAATCCTCTGTTGTAATCCAGATCTGCCCGGATCTTGGTAAGTTCACCTTCAACATCAAGATTCCCGTTCAAAGGGATGAAATATTCAATTGTCCCTACCATAAATGAGGCAGCTCCTTCTATTTTCTCTGAAACAAATGATACTCCCGATAAATTACAAAGTTTATTGATAACAGGAAGAAATTCAACATTATAGCTATCCATTTCGGAATGTATCAAAAGATCTATGTTTTCTTTGTTCGGGATATTTTTATCTTTTCTTACAGTTCTTACCGCACTTATGGTCTCCTTGACAGATTCAAAACCTGCGATCATCTTATTATTGAATTGCTCCGGTACGGGCATAATTGTTATCATAATACTTTCGCCATCTTTTCTTTCAAGAATATACTGCCATATCTCCTCCGTGATGAACGGCATAAAAGGATGAATTACCCTAAGAAGTTTATCAAATATTGAAATAGTTGCATCAAAGGTAATTCTGTCAACAGGCTTCTGGTACTCAGGCTTAACTATCTCAAGATACCAACCTGAAAACTCATCCCAGAAAAGCCGGTATGCCGTCATCAGGGCTTCAGAAATGCGGAATTTATTGAAGTTTGTATCGATCTCATCAATCGATTTCTTCAAGACCTCATTCATCCATTTAACAGCAATTTCTGAAGAGGCAGGTTGTTTAATATTATCATCAATCTGCCAGCTTTTTACCAGTCTGAATGCATTCCAGATTTTATTTGCAAAATTCCTGCCCTGTTCCGGAAGGCTGTCTTCATAAAGAAGATCGTTGCCGGCGGGTGAGCACAGAAGCATTCCCACCCTCACTCCATCGGCACCATATTTTTCAATGAGTTTCAGCGGATCAGGAGAATTTCCCAGTGATTTGGACATTTTCCTCCTCTGCTGGTCGCGAACCAGACCTGTAAGGTAAACATTGCTGAAAGGTTTTTGCCCCCTGTATTCATATCCTGATATAATCATACGGGCAACCCAGAAAAAAAGTATTTCGGGAGCTGTAATTAGATCGTTTGTCGGATAATAATATTCAATATCCTTGTTCTCCGGATTATTTATGCCGTCAAATGCTGCTATAGGCCAAAGCCATGAAGAGAACCATGTATCGAGGACGTCTTCATCCTGTCGCAAGTCTGATTCTTTCAAATTTGATTTGCCGCTTTTTTCCCTTGCCAGTGCCAGGGCTTCAGAGATATTCTCTGCAACAACAAATTCAGTATTATCATAATACCATGCAGGGATCCTGTGGCCCCACCATAGTTGCCTGCTTATGCACCAGTCGCGGACATTCTCCATCCAGTGCCGGTAAAGATTCTTAAACTTTGCCGGATGAATCTGTATATCATCATTTATAACGGCCTCAAGTGCAGGTTGCGAAAGGTTCTTCATCTTCAGAAACCACTGAAGAGAAATCCTTGGTTCAATAACTGAATTGGTACGCTCCGACCGGCCTATTTTATTATTATAATCTTCAATTTTTACAAGGCTTCCGATTTTCTGAAGCTCTTTTTCTGCAAGTATCTTTGCTTTGAACCTGTCGACACCGATGAATAAACCAGCTGCCAGGCTCATAGTCCCGTTATCGTTAAAGACATCTATCGTGGGCAGCTTATGCCTTATGCCTATTTCGTAATCATTGACATCATGAGCAGGAGTGATCTTAAGGCAACCTGTACCGAACTCCGGGTCAACATAGCTATCAAAAATAAACGGGACTTCCCGATTGACCATAGGAACAATAACCTTTTTTCCTTTCAGGTGCTGGTACCGTTCATCATCAGGATGGGCACACACCGCAGTATCGCCAAGTATTGTCTCAGGACGGGTGGTTGCAACCGTCACGTAGCCATCCTCACCGACTATTTTATAACGGACATAATAAAGCTTCGATTTTTCTTCGGTGTAAATAACTTCCTCATCCGACACGGCTGTCATCGCCTGAGGATCCCAGTTCACCATTCTTACACCCCTGTAAATAAGCCCTTTGTTGTAAAGGTCGACAAATACCTTTATAACTGAATCGTACCTTTTCTCATCCATTGTAAAGAGAGTACGATCCCAGTCGCATGAAGCACCAAGTCGCTTAAGCTGTTCAAGTATTATTCCTCCGTGTTTATGCGTCCATTCCCATGCGTGTTTAAGAAATTCATCTCTTGAAAGATCACGTTTTTCGATTCCTTCTGCTTTAAGCTTTGCAACAACTTTCGCTTCGGTTGCTATTGAAGCATGATCCGTACCAGGGACCCAGCATGCGTTTTTCCCCTGCATCCTGGCCCGGCGTACAAGAACATCCTGAATTGTGTTGTTAAGCATGTGCCCCATGTGAAGCACACCAGTCACATTGGGAGGAGGAATAACGATTGTATATGGCTCCCTTTCATCAGGGATACTTTTAAAAAATCCATTATCAATCCAGTATTTGTACCATTTGCTCTCTGCTTTTCCTGGCTCGTATCGTGACGGAATATCCATTTTGTAAATAGTTTATAATTTTGACCTGCAAAATTAGAAATTAAAACGAAATCATAGTAATAGTGCAAGAGTTGAAACGGTTTAAAAGTTAAATAAAACTCCCATCGGGGGGTCTTGTAGAGCAAAGAGATAATTTGGTCTATAAGATTAACCCGATTGTCTATTTCTTCCCTGATTACATCAGAATCATTTTACCTTTACGGCTGCAAAATATTTGTTAATTATATCTTTAAATATATATGACCATGAGGAAGACATTCATTTACTTGTTATTCATAGCATTAATTCCTGCAGTGACAAATGCACAGGAAGCTATTGTGGCAAATGCACAGAATACTTTTAATTATGCGTATACAATTGGAATTAATACCGGAATTGATAATAATATAAATGCTTACAGGCTCTACCCAACAACTGATGGCCCTGTTAATGGTGCTGTATTCACAGGTGGTGATAATCTTTTTAACATTGGCTTAGATCTTGGCATGGTTGTTAACTCGAAGATCAGACCCCGCCTTGAATTCAAATATGTAAAAATGAAATATGGCGTTAATTTTGAAAACGCGGATGTTCTTACTTTTTTATCTTCAGAAGTATTCATGCACAATGTTGATATCAACATGCGCCTTGATTATTTCCTGTATAATGCAAAGAGGTTTCAGATACTTGTATCCCCGGCAGTTAAATGGGAGCTGACTTCTACCAGGGAAGAGAAGAACACTACTATAGACCCGAATAACCTAAATTACGGGAATGTCAACTGGAAAAATTACAAAGGTGTCTACGACGAAAACTCCAAAAGTCTTCTGGGAGGCGGTGTTTCGACAATATTCAAATATAATGTTACTAAAAATATCGGATTGACATTGACCCCTGAATACACTCTGTTTTTCCGTAATTTCGTCAGAAGCAATGATAAACTCTACCAAAGGGCAAGCCTGAATTTCGGAATTGAATTTAATATCTACTAACAATATTCTGTCAAATCCTGAAATTAAAAAATATAAGAAAACGTCGAAGTTTAATGACTTCGACGTTTTTGTTTATGCCCTTAACCTTTGTTTGACAATAATTCCGTGTACTTATAACAAGATAAAATATTTAAACAGACTTTTTAAACAAACCCGGGACTAAGGTCGTAAAACAATATCTTTTAAAAAATCCCAGGTCAATTATTTAATATATATTTTTTCGTACTTTTAGCCCTGATAACCTAAATAAACAAATAGAACAGAGATACTATGCCATCTATATCTAACAAAGGCAAAACAATGCCAGCATCACCAATAAGGAAGCTTGTCCCGTACTCGGAAGAGGCAAAGCGAAAAGGAAGAAAAGTTTACCATCTGAATATAGGACAACCTGACATCCCTACTCCTGAAGGAGTTTTGAATGCTATCCGGAATATTGATCTGAAAGTGATAGAATACAGCCATTCTGCAGGTAACGAATCGTACCGCCGTAAGCTGGTGACTTATTACAAAAAGTTCGGAATCAATGTAACCCATAATGATATTATTGTTACAACAGGGGGATCAGAAGCAATATCCTTTGCTTTTATGGCCTGCGCAGATCCTGGGGACGAAGTTATCACCATTGAACCATTTTATGCCAATTATAACGGCTTTGCCGCAACTGCCGGCGTTAAAATTGTACCTGTGACATCATATATCAAAGATGACTTTGCCCTGCCTCCAATAAGTGAAATAGAAAAGAAAATTACTTCCAGAACAAGGGGTATAATTATTTGTAACCCGAATAATCCTACAGGATATCTTTATTCACAGGAGGAACTTGACCGTCTTAAAGATATTATCAAAAAATATGACCTGTTTCTTTTTTCCGATGAAGCTTATAATGATTTTTGTTATGATGCTGCCGAGCATATCCCGGCTATGAATCTTGAAGGCGTTGAAAATAATGTGATTATGCTCGATTCTGTATCAAAACGCTATAGCGAATGCGGAGTAAGAATAGGGGCACTGGTAACAAGAAACAAAGAGGTCTACAACACTGTACTTAAATTCGCTCAGGCACGTCTTTCCCCTCCCAGTCTGGGACAGATAGCCGCTGAAGCTTCACTGGATACTCCTTTACAGTATTTTAAAGATGTAAACAGTGAATACAAAGCCCGGAGAAATTATATTGTTGAAGCTCTTAACAGAATTCCCGGGGTTTACTGTCCAAAACCCAAAGGGGCATTCTATTCAGTAGTAAAACTGCCTGTTGATGACTCCGACAGGTTTGCAAAATGGTTACTTGAAGAGTTTGAATATAAGAATCAGACGGTTATGGTTGCTCCTGCATCAGGATTCTATTCGACTCCGGGGTTGGGAAAGAATGAGGTCCGTATTGCCTATGTTCTTAAGATTGATGACTTGAAAAACGCCGTGGAAATACTGGCAGAAGGTTTAAGAGTCTACCCGGGAAGAATATGAGAATGGGATAATGGGAGAATCAGAGAATCAGAGGAACTCCGGAAATAACATGATAAAAAACACAAAACAGTAAAACTATAATAAGTAATAACTTAATATTCAGGATTAATTAAAAAGTTTATGCCATCTCTGGTTCATAGAATCAGGAGTAATATTAAAACTGGCGGCACACATACCTTTACATGGCTGCTGATTTTGTTTTTAAATTATATCTTTCTAAGATACTACGACATAAACTTTGATCCTTTTTCTCATATATTAATCTGGCTGGTATATGTTATATTATTCTATACCTGTTATTCTTTTCTGATACCGGTTTTATTGTTCAAAAGAAAGTTTTTCATTTTCAGTGCCTGTTCCCTGATATTGATCTTAGCTTTATATTTTGCCATTCAGGCAATTGCTACTGGCAATTTTGAATTTTTATTAAATCCTGACAAGGATGGCCATCCAGGAATCGACAGGAACCTTCTTTTACTTTACGGGTTACTTTTAGTGTATTTTGCCAGCATTTCGACAAAGATCCTCCTTAAATTCAAAAATGATGAGGAGAAGAAGGAAGAAATCATGGAAAAAAGGATCTCGACTGAATTATTATACCTGAAACAGCAGGTAAACCCGCATTTTCTGTTCAACACCCTGAACAATATTTATGCCCTTTCAATTAAAAGCCCTGAGATAACTCCAGCTGCAATTCTGAAGGTCTCTTCAATTCTCAGATATACTCTTTACAAATCTGACAATTCCCTCGCGTTACTAAAGGACGAAATAGAAATAATCAGTTCATATATTGATTTTCAGAAGATGAGGTTTAAAAACGGACTGCCTATCACATATAACGTATCGGGACCTATCGATGATTTCAAAATTGAACCGTTCATTCTTCTTCCTCTTATCGAAAATGCCTTCAAATATGGGATGGTCAATATAAATGATACTTTTATTAATATACAGATCACAATAAATTCCGACAACCTCAAGTTTTCTATAGATAACAGGAAATGTCATACCACAGAATCCGATCTTGAGCATTCAGGTATCGGAATTAAGAACATTAAAAGAAGGCTGGATCTGGTATATCCTGATTGCCATAAATTTAAAATAATTGACAAGGATGAAATTTTTTCCGTATTCATGGAATTGCCCAGGAAATGAATAATAAGATGAATTGCATAGCTATAGATGACGAACCTCTTGCGCTGGATGTCATAAGTGAATTTTGTTCGAAAATCAGTTATCTTAATTTGATCGGAACTTATACAAATCCTTTCGACGCTGTACAGTTACTGAACAATGATAAAGTGGATCTGATTTTTCTTGACATTCAGATGCCGCAAATTACAGGACTTGAATTCCTGAAATCGTTGTATAAACCGCCAATGGTTATCTTTACGACTGCTTTTGTTGAGTACGCCTCGCAGGGATTCGAATATGACGCTATTGATTACCTGATCAAGCCATTTGCCTTTGACCGTTTTACCAGATCGGTAAATAAAGCATTTCAGCTTATGAAATTAAAGAGACCCCAGGATAAGATGAAGGATGAAAAGTCCGGAATTTCTTCCGGATTCCTTATGGTAAAAGTTGAATATAGCACAATAAGGGTGGATATTGAAGATATCCTTTATATTGAAGGTCTGAAAGATTATGTCAAAATCTATTCCGGAGGAAAACCTCTAATAACAAAAACGACTATGAAAAACATTGTCGATAAATTACCTCCCGACTGTTTTATCAGAGTTCATAAATCATATATTGTATCGATCGACAAAATCGATATGATTGAAAACAGCCGTATTGTAATAGGGAATCAGCGTATCCCCATCGGGGAATCTTTCAGGGTTGCGTTTTACAATATGATCAACAGGAACCTGATCTGAGTGTTAATTATATTTCCGCTTCACAAACCAAAAATCCTTTAATGCAACATCCAGATGCAGGGTTATAAAAGTCTCTTTTGTAAGATCTCCTTTTTTATCCCCATTCTGCCCTAATTCCAGAGAGATATTCATTGTATTCGGAACACCTTTAAGCGGAAGACCGGCTCCTATTGTTACTGACTTGTAATTGATAGGGACTTTGTCAATGATGAGATACGACTCGAGATACTCGCCTCCCAGTCTGTAGGAAATCAGTTTGCTGCTTCCCCGGCTTCCTCCATATGTGGAATACTCAAGTCCCAAAGAATACCTCTTACTGTTTCTGGTTTTAAGAAGGTGGTTGTTAAAGTTAATATCTCCCCATTTTTTCAATTCATAATCTATACCTCCCCTGAAATTATCATTACCGACAGCTAATCCCACACCATAGGTCTTGGGTAGGCTGAATCTGTGAATATTTGTCCTGAGTACTTCGCTCTCATTTGCCGTTTCAATGGTTGAAATATTCTTTGTCCTCAGCCTCTTTCCATTATCATAAATAAGTCCGATATTATATTTCCACTTGTTTAGTTCAAACTGATAATTCAATCCGTAATTAAGATTGAAATTAGAAACATATGTCAGATCCTGAAGCTTATAGCTGTAATTGTCTGATGACTCTGAATGAGTAATATTTCCAAGAAAATAAGCGGCATTAATTCCGAAATTAAGATTCTTCGTTATCTTATATGAGCCTCCAAGATAAAACTTATTCACCCCTCCCTCTCCCGAATATGTTTCGTAGTATTTAAAATTGCTGCCTTCAATTTCTGATAAAGAATTTATATTGTAACCTATTGTACTATAAGGGACAAAACCAAAGCTTGTTGCCACCCTGCGAGAAACTCTGAAACCCATGGCAACATATTTCACATTACCATTGAAAAGAGTCTGGTCATCTTCATTGGAGTCAAACGAAGTATATTTCCCAAAAAAACCGATTTCATATATTGAAACAAGACTGTCAATTCCGTTATATGAAGCAGGATTAAGCAGATTAAGGGTAGTCCCTGATAAGAAAGCTATTCCTGTCCCCCCCATGGCTTTACTCGCACCAATGCTGTTTTCTTCAATTGAACCTAAACCGAACATTGAATAAGGCGACTGGGTAATCTGTGATATAACGTGATTAACCGAAAAAAACAGGAAAAAGAATATCAGAACATAAATTTTAACCAGCTTGCGCATAATAATGTTAATAAGATAAATAATAGAGCCTTAGCTTTTTAGAAGTTCTTTTTGTATCAATTAATAACCTGTCCACAGTTGTAGAGATTTTTCCTGACTGAAGGCCAATTAAGAAACTATTTTTATAATTAACGTAAGAATCTGAAAGTTCATTAATAATGTATGATGTAATATCAAAAGTATATCTGGTATCTTCGTTGTATAAATCGTCAGTCACCAGAGTTGAGGAAATAGCAGTGTTGCTTCCATCCTTTAAAGCAGAACCAAGGGAATTCTCAACGTCAGTAGAATAAAGATATAAATCAGCAGGTAAATCAATATGATCATAGCTGTTTTTAACAGGTTCTATAACAAGCTCCGCTTTAAGGATTTTCCATCTTTCATTTAAAAAGATCCCCTGTAATGTCGGGAACTGAATTCTGGGCATCAGGCCGATCAGACCCTGCAGATATGCTTTATTCCCAAGTTCAGTACTTCCGAATTTCTCATTGTACTGATCAAATTTTTCAAGATAAGTACCTGTAAAGTCATAATCAATATGGTTGAACTGATATGATCCCCTTGATGTCTCGCCCATAGTAATAGAAATTTCCTCTTCATCATTTTTATCATGTGTTTCTTTATCATCATGATAATAAATCTTTAATAACAGATTCGAGGCATCAGCAGTAAATCCCAGAATTGCATTATTGCCGGGATTATCTGAGGTAATAACAAATCCCTTTATATAATCATCGAAAAGGTCATCTGAAGAAATAACAACATTATTGTCCTTTACTAAATTGAAAATATTTTCACCAAATTCATTGACAGGAATATAAACTATGGTATCTTCTTTTGAATAAGGTGTCGGGAAAAAGGTTCTTGACCCCAAAGCCTTGGGCGAATAATCAAATTTTGAGACATTATATAAATAACCGTTATCATCAAGGGTGATTTCTTCTTCAAGCTGGTGAATGCTGATTGTGAATAGCTTAGTGGTATCTCCGAAATAATATCCGGAATAATCTAAAACAAAGACGGCAGAATCGAATATTGCTCTATCTTCAATATCCGGGAAAGAAGGATAAGCAACTTCAAAATAGCTCATGCAATTCATGGAGCCGAAAACATTATCTTTATAATTACCAACCAACGCTAAACCAGACCCTGTAGTTTGCATGGAATCAAGTAAAATGGTAGATATATCTACTGAAAAGGTATCTATTATTTTTAAGTCTGTCTGCGATTCAATAAAATCTTCACCAATTTTAAAATCATTAATCTTGGTGCATGAACTGAAATAAATTGTTGCAATAGCAAGAATAAAAAAATAAAAAACAGGAATACCCATAAAGAAGGATGTTTTCTTCCTTATCTTGTCGCGAAATAGGACTTTCATCGTTGTTTCAATTTGTGCAAATAAAGATTAAAACAGGATGTAAACAAAGCATAGTATACGAACAGGGGAAAAGAGTAGACTTACAGGCACAATAAAAAGATATTATTTATATTACAACAATAATTATAACCATTTTAAACACCAGGATGTTTCTAAAAGTTTTATCGATTGTATGCACTGTCTGGTCTACATATTTACAGGATATATCTACTATGCTTTTTATTGAAACATCTATCTGATAGATTTGTGACAAGTATTAACTTAATAAATTGTATAACATGACATACAAAGCGATAAATATTTACGCTATGTTTTTCTTTTTCATTCTGGCAGTACCATTCCTTAATTCATGTACAGAGGAGGATGAGACTTTAATAGGTAACTGGGTAGAGTTGTCCGACTTTGATGGAATACCTCGCGGTGATGCTGTCGGTTTTGCAATTGGAGCAAAAGGATATGTCGGTACCGGTTACGATGAAGACGGTGACAGATTAAAGGATTTCTGGGAATACGATGTTGCCCGGAACACATGGATGCAAAAAGCCGATTTTCCGGGGATTGAAAGAAATGCGGCAATTGGATTTGGCACTGATACAAAAGGTTATATTGGTACAGGTTATGACGGTAAAGACAAACTCAAGGACTTTTATGAATATGATCCAACATCAAATACATGGACCCGTAAAGCCGATTTTGGAGGAAGTGCAAGATATGGGGCCACTGCAATGACAATTAATAACAAAGGCTATGTCGGAACAGGATATGATTTAAACTATCTTAAAGATTTCTGGCAATATGATCCTGCAACTGATAAATGGACACAAAAACCAAGTATGGGCGGAAGCAAAAGGAAAGACGCTACGACATTTGTTATTGACGGAATAGGATATATTGTTACAGGAGTAGACAATGCTACATACGAAGATGACCTCTGGGCATATAATCCTGATACAGAGTCTTGGACAGAAAAAAGAAAGATCACCGATGATACCGATTATGAATTTGATGATGATTATACCACAATAACAGGTATTAATAAAGTTGGATTTTCCCTCTTTGGCAAAGGTTATCTTGCAACAGGAGGAAAGTCAAGCGCTGGATCAACAGTCTGGGAATATAATCCTGATACTGACCTCTGGGTTGAAAGGACTACCTTTGAAGGTTCTTCAAGACTTGATGCTGTCGGTTTTGCAATTAATAACCGGGGTTACGTTACAACAGGAAAATCACAAGGATATTACCTGGATGATATTTGGGCGTTTGATCCTCAGGCAGAATTTAATGAAGACGACTAGGAAGATCCTTCCGTCCATTGCTCTTTTGTTAATAATAGCCGTTGCGACCACAATATTTTTCAGCAACAGGTACTCACATTACAAAGTTGAGGTTTATAAAAGTGAGCAGGGCTGGGGATATGATATCCTGATAAACAAGAAAACAGTTATACACCAGCCATATATGCCTTCGGTAAGCGGTAAAGTTGCTTTCGAAAGCAAATATGCTGCAAAGAAGACAGGAAATCTGGTAGTAAAAAAAATTAAGAAGAAACAATTACCCACTATTACGACAGATGAATTGAATTCAATTCTCAAAAACAAACAAAGACCCTCAGACAATTAGAGAATCAAAAAATATATCCTATAGAAAAAGGCCACAGTAGTTTAAATTGTGGCCTTTTCCAATATATGGATTCGGAAAATAAGATTTCATTATTTGCTGACAAAACGCTGAATTTACAAATTCATAACAACCTGGAACAATTTAACGATTTGGGTGTTACATATGATGTAAAACTTCCGGCAACAAGCTTAAGTAGAAATGTAATCCGAACCGGGACTTTAAAAACAGCTGGACATGCAGAATATCATATTACCAAATAGAAAAGCTGTGGAAAGGACAATCAAATCAACTTTTGGTTTGCTTTTTCCAACCGCCAATTCTTTTTCTGATCCGGAAGCGGAAAAAAATTGGGAAGATTTACAGGATCAGTTATTCAATATTTTATCAGGACTGACAAGCAATAACAAAGAGGTTACCCAGTATTTTATCAAAAAACTTGATACCATTAAAAACATATTACTCAAAGATGCCGGTTTCATCCTTGAATCAGATCCGGCTGCCACTCAGCTTATCGAAGTCATTGCTGTCTATCCGGGTTTTTTTGCTATATTCTGTTACCGTATTGCCAATTCTCTGGCCTTATTATCGGTACCCCTTCTTCCAAGAATGATCACGGAATATGCACATAAAGTAACAGGTATTGATATCCATCCGCTGGCTTCAATAGGTTGCCCGTTTTCGATAGACCATGGCACAGGCATCGTCATCGGGGAAACTACACATATCGGTAATAATGTAAAACTTTACCAGGGAGTCACACTTGGTGCATTAAGTGTTGAAAAAAACAAAGCATCCAAAAAACGTCACCCTACAATTGAAGATAATGTAATTCTGTATGCAGGCAGCACAATTCTGGGCGGTGAAACTGTTATCGGAAGGAATAGTATCATTGGCGGTAATGTCTGGCTCACTGAAAGTATCCCGCCATTTTCGATGGTCTACCACAAAAGTGAAGTAATTGTCAGAAGCCAGAACAAATTTGAGGAGCCTTAAAACTTTGTTATCTGAAACGACATCATTCAAATGACGGATTATCCTGATACAATAAATTTAATACACTGACAGAACAGAACTATTTAAAATCTGAATAAAGCAGGTATTTCTCCCTGATCTCTGCAAATCTGCCAAGTTCATCTTTCCATGTTGCCCTGATCTCTTCAGCGCTCATACCCCTCTGTATATTTTCTCTTAAGGCAGGGCCTCCGGCAAGGACATCAAAAAAAGGTGTAAAGAATTTATCTTTTTCAGGATAATTTGCATAAGCATCGATAACCCATTCAAGATTAAGTTTCGGAGATGGTACAATACTTTTTTTTATAGCATCACGCAGATCAGTACCATAACATTTCTTACCCAGAAGAGGAGGATTTTTTGCTCCGGGAACGCTCTCAGGAGTAAAGCTGAAGCCTTTATCAGGCAATAAAGGTGATCCGTAAACCTGGAATGGGAAAGAAGTTCCCCTTCCAAGCGATATATTAGTGCCTTCAAAGAAGCATATTGAAGGATACAGATAAACAGAGTTCTGATTGGGAAGGTTTGGAGATGTTTTTACAGGAATTGTATAGTAGGTTTTGTGATCATAATTTTCACATTTTATTACGGTCAAATCACATTTTACTCCGTTCTTCAGCCAACCCTCCCCATTTACCATACGTGCATATTCCCCTATGGTCATTCCGTGTACAACCGGGATGGGGTCCATTCCTACAAAAGAACGGTATGCAGTATCGAGAACATTCCCGTCGAAATAAAAGCCGTTCGGATTGGGGCGGTCGAGTACAAGACATTTAATATTGTTTTCGGCACATGATTCCAGAACATAATGGAGAGTTGAAATATATGTATAGAACCGGGCTCCCACATCCTGAATATCAAAAATCACTATATCAATTCCGGTCAGGTCGTCAGGAGTAGGTTTCAGATGTGAACCATACAGACTTACCACAGATATCCCTGTTGTCGGATCTTTGCTGTTTTCTACTATTTCACCCGCATCGGCCATATTCCTGAACCCATGTTCAGGAGAGAAAATCAACCTGATATCGATGCCTTCTGACAGGAGAGTGTCAACAAGGTGTTTGTTTCCAACCATCGAAGTCTGGTTGGCTACAACTGCAACCGTTTTACCTTTAATTATATCTTTGTAAAGATCAATCTGATATGAACCCGGGATACAAGATTTTTCTGCCACGCGGCACATGTTAAATGCAAAAATCACCAACGGAAGACAGATAGTAAAAAGTAACCTCTTCATATTTCATTTAAATTAATATGTGTAAAACTAAGAAAAATTCAGGAACTTACACCGGGTTATACAGAGGATATACCGAGTGCTTTTTAGAAAACTGTATCAGTTTTTCATTTAAACTTATATACGCTGTATGGATTTTTAAGCCGTATCATTTACTGACAGGCACGAATTGCAAATTCGTGCCAGCAATTTATCTCTGTGCAATATAAAAAATCTGAATTGTGTCTGTAACCTTTAATTTCTTAAATTTGACAACTTAACAATTTGATGAATTTACCATATTTCATAGCACACAGGCTCATTAGAGGAAGACGTGAAGAGACATCCTTTTCACGTCCGATAAATGTAATTGCCATTATTGGTATTGCCATGGGCCTTGCTGTGATGATACTTTCAGTAGCCATTCTTACAGGTTTTAAAAAACAGATCAGGGAGAAGGTCGTAGGCTTCGGATCGCATATACAGATTACGAATTTTGATTCGAACATATCGTTCGAAACTACACCAATAAGCGACACACAGGATTTTGTCCCTAAAATAAAACAGATTCCGGGGATCAGCCATATGCAGGTGTTTGCCACAAAGGCAGGGATCATCAAGACTGATGAAGAGATTCAGGGTGTTGTTTTAAAAGGTGTAGGGAGTGATTTCGACTGGAGCTACTTCAGCAGCAATATAGTTGATGGTTCAGTGTTCACGGTGAATGACACCAGCAGAACTGATAAAGTGATCATATCCAAAAAGATATCAGACTTGCTCCGGCTTCATACAGGAGATTCATTCGTCATGCATTTTGTCCAGGATCCTCCCAGGATGAGAAAATTCACGATAAGTGGCATCTACGAAACAAGTCTTGAAGAATTTGATAAGATATACGTCTTCTGCGATATCGGGCATATAAAAAAGCTAAACGGATGGAACGATGACCAGGTGAGCGGATTTGAAATATTCATTGATGATTTTGATGCACTCGATCCCATGACCGAAGCGGTAAGGGATGCTATTGGTTACAGAATAACTGAAGAAGACTCAAAATTTAAGGTTACCAATATCAGGATTAAATATCCTCAGATATTCGACTGGCTTAACTTTCAGGATGTCAATGTTTTCATAATAATTTTCCTCATGCTGATTGTAGCAGGATTTAATATGATATCTGGTCTGCTTATTCTCATTCTTGAGAAAACAAATATGATTGGGATCCTTAAAGCTCTCGGTTCGGAAGACATGACAATACGCAGGATTTTTCTGTATCAGGCTGCATATCTGATAGGGAAAGGATTATTATGGGGCAATCTGGTTGGAATCGGACTTGCTTTTCTTCAGCTTAAAACAGGATTGATCACCCTTGATGCTACTTCATATTATATAAAAACGGTACCCATCAACATGGAATTGACTCATATACTGATGCTTAATGCCGGAACAATGTTTGCCATAATAATAATGCTCCTTGTTCCGTCAAAGCTTATAAGCAGAATAACCCCTGTAAAAGCAATCAGGTACGACTAGAAGAAGATCTCTCACTTTGCGGACACCCCTGGCTCTTCCTGAATTATTTGGAAGCCGTTAAAGAGCTATTTTTACCCTCGGGTATAATATTCTTATAGTGTTCAAATCTGGTCAGAATCTCACTTACAAAATTCACAGATTCATTTCCCTTGAAATATCCGCATTTGACTACAATATCGTTATAATATCGAGGGTCATACTTTTTTGTTAACCAGATTGCAACATTGCCATCCCATTTCTGAGGATTCATTCCGTTTTTCTCAGCAAGATGCATTGCATCCAGAACATGCCCCGGACCAGCATTATAAGCAGCAAGAATAAAATTAAGCCTCTCCTTTTCATCTGAAATTTTCGGATTGAAAATTGAATGAAGCCAGTTGATATACATAATACCCGCCTTCAGATTATTTTCCGGAGAAGATGTAATATCAATTCCGAAATTTTTCCCGGTGACAGGCATGATCTGCATCAAACCATACGCCCCTGATAAAGATCTCACATTCGGATTGAATCGCGACTCCTGACATATCAGAGAAGCCAGTAAACGCCAGTCCCATTTAATTATATCACTGTACTTTTTAATAATGTCGTCATATTTCGATACTTTCCCGGTACTCTGTGCATAATAGTCACTTTTTACAATTATGCTTGACCGTGAATTATTGAAATATTTAGAATGGAGCAACGCATATGATTCTGTTTTCTTATACATTGTTATCCAGTTGTTCAGTTTGAGCAGCAGAGAATCTGACTTGTTCTTTCTTACTGCCCATGCAAGGCTCTGGGGAAAGCTTACCGGGGTACTGACATCAATATCCGGATAATATGTAGAATTTACCATGGCAACATTCTCATCACAAACAGTATAATCAATATCTCCGTTTGCTACGTATCTGATCAGTTTTTCCGCATCGTACGGAACTTCAACAATATTTATTGAATCCCCTATTTCTTTTGACAGAGCAACGAGTTGCTCGACATGCGAGGATCCCCCCTGAACGTATATAGTTTTCCTTGCCAGGCCAAGCTGGTCCCTGATAAGACAATGATCAATATCATCATATGTTAATGAGCGCCAGTTTCGGGGTTTCCTTTGAACCAGAACCTGCCTGGTCTCTTCAATTGGCTGAGTGAAAAGAAAATCTTTTTTTCTTGATGAATTTACTGTAAGCCCTATAGCCAGAACGTCAGCTTCGCCCGATTTAAGCATCCCGAACGCACGTTCCAGGCTATTCTCAGTAACAATCTCTATATCAAGCCCAAGATAATATGATAATGCCTGAAAAAGTTCATAATGAAATCCCATCGGTTCACCCTTGTAAATAAAATAATTCGTTGAATTAAAATCTGTTACCGCAATCAGTTTTCCTCTTTTCTGTATTGAACCAAGATCGAAAGAAACACAATTACTGTCAGATTTTTTATAATCAGGGTTACTATCGGAACAGAAAAATAAAACTGCTCCCAGGAATATCCACAGAAATATTAACCTTTTAATCAATGAAAATGAATTAATTTAACATTTGCCTGAAAAGCAGGCAAAGATACAATTTTTTCTTAATTGTAGAAAGTCCATGCCAGACCATAGCGTAACATTCTGATATTCATAGGATAAGAAGGAACCATCTCGTAATCATAACCCATGAATCCGGAATTTGCATGATCCAGCATAATAAAGAGTCTTGTCCTTTTGATCTTAATATTCACAAAGACATTCACGAAAGGGTAATTACCGGTTGTTTTCTGATCCTGGCGGAAAAATCTGCCTGTTGCCGGCATATACGAGTAGGGGTAATATTCAGTATGATAGGTCACATCCGCTCCAAGTTGAGTGTTCAGCCGTCCGTTGGTTTTCTCAAATCTGAAGAGATGTTCAAAGTAAGCGGCCGAACGGATAGAAGCCAAAGGGAGATCAAGAATATCTTTATTGCTGCTCTTCTGAATAATTACATCACTGGCAAGATGGAATTTCCATATTTTGAATTCTTTGCTGACAGTCAAGGCTGCAACAGAGAGCCCTCCGTAATGCTGAGAAGGAAGAGCATCCTTATCAAAATCAGTATAATTATCGATAATTGCGTAATTGAACTTAATTTCAGCTTTAC
This sequence comes from Bacteroidales bacterium, assembly GCA_021371855.1. GTDB lineage: Bacteria > Bacteroidota > Bacteroidia > Bacteroidales > VadinHA17 > LD21. Next base: position 228,420 of record JAJFVL010000017.1, read on the forward strand.
GGGCCGGATAAGAGAGAACTGATCCCAGATCGATTCTGAACTCTTTATCAAAATGGTTGTGCCATTCAAAATGGTTGCTTCCCCAATGCTCATACCAGTATGAAGGTAGCTGATTAGTAATACTGCCCGTTATCTTCCAAGCCACCCTTCCCTTTTTCAGATCGAACGATTTTGTTATTTCACCGTCAATATTAAAATCGCCTGATCTGTATCCTGTCAGGAATAATTCGCCGGTTGCTACCCATTGGAACTTATCGCCTATGCTGTTATACAAACGTCCAACAAGTACATTATTGTTCTTTTTCCATGAAGCTGTATCAGCTAATGTTGCAGTATCGTGAGTCGGAATGATCTGACTGTATTTAAATAGTTCATTTCGTATTCCGGCACCACCTCCAAGCCTGAATTTTCGTGTGTCATCAGTTGTAAAATCGAACCTTAAAGTATTCTTAAGGTTTCTGGCATAGAGCGAGTCTGATGTAATTTTTGTACTTATGAAAGTAGTGTCATAGAATCCCGATTTAGCAGAATTGTCTGAATAGGTTCTTCCATTCGTTTCCAGTGCAAAAATATGGGAAAAAGTACCGCTCAATCCTAAAAATCCTGATCGCTTATGAGCTGAACTATCAGTTTTCGCTTTAAAATTTTCACCCAAAGTGTACCGTTGTACCAGCAGTAAATTACGGTTTTTCAGAATACTGGTTGCTGCATCAAGGCTTCCCAGTCTTACAGGGACATCCCGGGTGTCAAGTACTTTTAGCTGACTGTTGTCAGATATCCCGCCATTTTCATAAGATGTTATATTATTTATCCCGGCTGAAAAATAGAGTTTATATTTAGTACCGGTGTATGAAGAAAAAAATGTAAAGTCCTTATCCTGTGCTCTCTGGTAATTGTATTGCCCGAGATCGTATATAATATTGTAAATGAGTCCAAAGTTCAGAAATCTGTTTACGTTCTGCGTATGTCGTACCCTGAAAGTCTGTTCGGACGTTTCCTTCGGACCTGCGAATGACCAGTCTAATTCGGTAAAAGGAACCTGGGTATTCATAAATACAGCATTATCAGAGACATGCATGAAAGGATAGTAAAAGCTGTATAGAAATTTATCCGGATCTGTTATCCTGTCAAAAAAGTTGATCTGATAAAATGGCAGTCCATAATTACCCAGAGTAGCATTAACCGGAGAGTACCTGTCTGCAACTTTAAAACGGTTACATAACGAAAAAACCGTATCCAAAGGGATATTAACCTCTTCGGAGAAATCAGAAGAGAGATTCCATTGTTTAAGGATCCTCGGTTTTAAAGTGTCCTGTTTCTGGGCATATAAGACTGAAGAAAAGGCAAGAAGCGCTATTATGGAAACATGTCTGATCATCAGCCGCAAATATAGAAAATATGACAGAGATTTTCACAAAAGTTAGATAATCTGTCCCGCTATGCTTTATATGCACTCAAATATTTCCCCGGTTTCCGGTTTCCGTCCTGCTATCCCTTAATCGACATTATCATTAAGGTAAGCGTTGTTCTCCCTTAACACCGGCTCGTCGTCATCATCGGAAGTCAATGTGAACTTTGACAGTTTACTTTTTTCCGAGCCCTTTTCATTTGCATTAATTGACAGATTTCTTCTTACGTATGCAGGGACATCTTCAAATGTATCGATATTCTCCTTCATGGTTTTATTTGACAGACCTTCTTTTTTCAGAAGGTTTTGCATATGCTTGACCTTTTTTAAAGTTGCTTCAGGTTTCTCAAAGTCTTCTTCATTATTTTCCGAATGTCTGTTCCGGAAATCGCTCATCTCTTCACTGAGTTCAAGATTAAAATCGATCACACCCTGTGATTCTTCTTCAAAATCTGTTATGATTGATTTTTTGCCTTTCTCATGCACGGAAAATACATCCTTACCGGTTTCAGGAATAATGTGGCCAGGAATTGCATTCATATTTGTCAGTAACTCCACTTTACTTGGTTTTTTTGGCTTATACGGCTGGAAAATACTGTTCGATTCAAAGCCTGTTGCAATAACCGTAACACAAATCTCTTCGTTAAGATTTTCATCTTTCGAGAGACCTCTGATTATCAATGCCTCATCTGATGCTGCATCGTACATATAATCAGTTATTTCACCAAGTTCATCCATTGTGAGCTCATGTTCTCCGACTCCCGAAGAAATATTTATCAGAATACTGTTTGCCCCTGTGACGTCATTGGAATTTAAAAGAGGAGAAGAAAGAGCATCCTCGATGGCTTTAATTGCCCGGTTCTCGCCTGCAGCCTTTCCCATTCCCATGATAGCAACTCCCGAATTCTTCATAACTGTTTCCACATCGGCAAAATCGACATTTATATACCCTGTAACAGTAATTATCTCCGCAATACCTTTTACGGCTGTAGTCAGGATATCGTCTGCTTTTGCAAAAGCCGTCGAAACAGCCTGATTACCATATATCTCCCTGAGTTTTTCGTTGTTAATAACCAGCAAAGAGTCAACATAATCTTTAAGCTCCGTGACGCCATCAATTGCCTGCCGAATACGTACTTTCCCTTCTGATTTAAAAGGAATTGTAACAACAGCGATAGTGAGCAGCCCGGCTTCCTTGCATGCTTTTGCAATAACCGGTGTAGCTCCGGTACCGGTACCTCCACCCATTCCGGTCGTAATAAAAACCATCTTTGTATTGCCCGACAATGCATCCATTACATCATCGAGATTTTCGATAGCCGCCTGTTTACCGACTTCCGGTTTGCTACCCGCACCTCTGCCTTCAGTAAGGGATTCCCCAATCTGGACCTTTATCGGCACCGGGCTCTTTGTGAGCGCCTGGTGATCGGTATTGCAAACGACGAAATTCACATCTTTGATACCCTTTTCAAACATGTGATTAACGGCGTTATTACCACCGCCTCCGATTCCAAGGACTTTAATAATCGACGATCTCTCTACAGGCAGATCAAAGTTCATTATATCGTCTGACATGGTATAATATTTAATTTATTATGAACAGTATATACTAAAACGCAAATCCATATTTGTCAATTGATAGGCTGATCTTCAACCTCAAACATTTTTGAAAGCATACTTTTTATTTTTTCAGTAAGAGATATCCTTTCATCTTCCTGAACCTCAGTCTCGAATCTGGTTTCCTCCACTTTCTCCTGGTGTTCATGCTTCTGTTCCACAACAATGACTTCCGGTCTGGCATACTCTTCCTGGGGACCTGCATTGAATGACTTTTTGTACGTCTCAAGATAATCGAACCCCCTCATTATCAATCCTACACTTGTTGCATACATTGGCTGGTTAATCTCATTTTTTGCCGAACCTGCAAGATGCTCATTCGGAAGACCAATCCTTACATCCATCGCTGTTTTAAACTTCATTAATTGAGGCAGATGTCTCAACATGGCCCCGCCACCAGTAATTACGACACCTGCTGCAAGTTTATCGGCATAGCCTGAATTCTGAATCTCAAAATTAACCGCGTCAATTATTTCCTCCATCCTAGACTGAATAATATATGCAAGGCTCTTGAATGATATCTCCTTCGGATTTCGTCCGCTTATGCCCGGTATGGATACCACTTTATCTTCAGGTGCTATGTCGCCGAGAGCCGAACCATACTGAACCTTAAGCTGTTCAGCATATCTCTGAAGAATTGAGCACCCCTCTTTAATATCCTTCGTTACAACATTTCCTCCAAACGGGATCACTGCAGTATGACGAATAATATTATCATAATATACTGCGACATCCGTTGTCCCGCCTCCGATATCCACAAGTACAACTCCAGCCTCTTTTTCATCTTCGGTAAGTACTGCATCTGACGAAGCAAGTGGTTCAAGTACCATATCCTTAACAGTCAGATTTGCTTTTCGTATACATTTTTCAATGTTCTTTGCTGCAGCTACCTGACCGATTACAATATGAAAATTTGCCTCCAGCCGTCTTCCGCACATTCCAATCGGACTTTTAACTCCTGTCTCATTATCGACAATGAAATTCTGAGGAATAACATGGATTATCTCTTCCCCGATGTCGATATGAATTTTATGCATGTCTTCGATCAGTTTGAAGACCTCCTCTTTTTTTATTTCGTCATCATAATTCTCGCGTGTAATGTAACCACGGTTCTTCATACTTTTAATATGCTGACCGGCAATTCCCACAAAAACCTCAGAAAACTGAATCCCCGATCTTTTCTGTACATCATTCACAGTAGTCTGAATAGCGGTAACTGTCTCTTCAATATTAAGGACGACACCTCTTTTCACACCTCGTGAAAGAGCTTTGCTAAGTCCGAGAATCTCGATCTTTCCTTTCTCGTTTTTTTTGCCGACAATAGCCACAATTTTTGTGGTTCCGATGTCGATTGCTGCTACATACTGTTCCGTTTTGTTCATAACTTATATGGTTGTTTCTGATTATCTCCTTTTACATACTATCTGGTCTCTGTATTCCAGATTTATCAACGAATACTTATTCCATCCAACCTCAGGCATAACTTTGTCGTAAAATGCTTCCAGTTTTCTCAGCTTTCCTCTGAAGTCTTCGGTTGATCCCAGATGCACCCTCTGATTACCAACACGTGGTATAAGATCAAGTTCATCATTATGATCCACATATATCTGATCGATCTGTGCCGACCAGAAATCATCGTCATTTATATATTCAACAAAATGGTAAATATCCTTAAGAACTGTGCTTTTTATACTTGTATCCAGTACGCTTACTCCGTTTAGCATGGCTGAGGTTATATTCACATTGCCACCTATTACATGTAACCTCGGTGTGTAAAGATTCCGCTTTCTTACTACCACCCCTTCGTTGTCAATAAAAAAGTCTCCTCCGCCATCCGGTATAACTCTCATGACCGGATCGCGTTGATCGGCATAAATATGTAGTATTCCATCAATTGTAACATATGCCTCTGCAACTTTTAATTCTCTCAATACATTAATTTTGTTCTCAATGTCAGAGACTGAAATATCCTTGACTTTTCTACCAAGAATTTTCCCTGAATTTCCATATGCAAGATTCAACAGCTGCCTTTTTGTAACAAGATGATAATCCGACGAATCTTTAATGCTTATTTCTACACCTATGCATGGTTTTGCTTTTACGGAACCAGCCATAAAAACCGGTATTACAATCAGGTATAACACAGGAATAAAAGATAATATTCTTAACAACTTCCGCTTCATCTCCTCTCCTCCCTTATCTTATCTTCAATCGGACCGACGAGAGCATCAATATTACCAGCTCCCATCGTAAGCAGGACGTCCAGTTTGCTCACATCAAGTTTCACGGGAATATCCTCTCTCTGTAACAATCTCTTATCAGGTAATTTCATTCTGTTAAAAATCATTTCTGAAGTAACTCCTTCTATTGGCTTCTCACGTGCAGGATATATGGGCAAAATGATCACCTCATCAAGTTCATCAAGAATGGCGGCAAATCCGTCGGCGTGGTCGCGGGTACGTGTAAAAAGATGGGGCTGGAATATCCCTGTAATTTTTCTTCCTCCGAAATATTCTTTCACTGACTTTATGCAGGCCCTTATTTCTTCAGGATGATGAGCATAGTCATCAACATAGGTAATCCCCGGCCTGTTGATCCTTATATCAAATCTTCGTCTTACTCCCTTAAACGTGATGACAGATTTTCTTATTTCCTGCTCCTTCACCCCGCACAAAGTAGCAATAGCTATAGCCGCAGTAATGTTTTCAATATTTATAACACCCGGAAACGCAAAATGCAGATCTTTAATGATTGTTGCGGGTGTCTTAATATTGAACCTGTAATAATCTTTTTCATGACTGATATCGAATGCCCGGAAATCCGCCGCCGGGTCCAGTCCGTAGGTATAACATGTAACTCCTTCAGGGGCAACAATTTCTCTTCGTATTTTGCTGTTTACAACCAGTTTCCCTCCCGTCCTGATTTTTGAACAGAAAATATTATAGGCATCGACCATGGTGTTGCGATCGCCATAAATATCAAGATGGTCAGCATCAAGAGCGGTTATTACTGCCATAAGTGGTGTGAGCCTGTGAAACGAACGATCAAATTCATCAGCCTCAACGACAGTATACCTGCTATCGCCCAACAGAAGATTTGAATCATAATTTTTTGAGATGCCCCCAAGAAAAGCTGAGCAATCAACCTCCGACTGTTTTAAAAGATGTGCGATCATTGTTGTGACCGTAGTTTTGCCGTGGGTGCCTGCAACTGCCAGTGTATCAGTATTGACTGAAATTTCGCCAAGAACCTCCGATCGTTTATAAAGCATGTATCCGTTATCCCTGAAATAAGAAATGATCCTGTTCTCAGGTGGAACAGCAGGTGTGAAAACTATTATTACCTTATCTTTGTTTGAGACATTACCGAAGAGATGCGGCAGCAGATTCACATCATCTTCGTACGAAACATTACAGCCGTATTTAATTAAAGATTGAGTAACACCGCTTTCTGATCTGTCGTATCCGGCAACATTATAACCTGCTTTTGCAAAATAAAGTGCAATGGCGCTCATACCGATGCCCCCGATACCTATAAAGTAAAACCCTTCTATGTTTTTGAATTCAATCATTTTCCTGCAAGCTTTAACACTTCCTCTGCTATTCTGATATCCGCTTCCCTGTCGGCCATTTTCAAAATATTTTCAGAGAGTATTGCTCTTTTAGATTTGTCGTTTATAAGCTTAATCGCTTCACCTGCCAGCATCTTAACTGCCTGATCGTCCGGAACCATGACAGCAGCGTTCCTGTCTGACAAAGCCATTGCGTTTTTGGTCTGGTGATCTTCTGCCACATTTGGAGAAGGTATCAGAATCACAGGTTTACCGACAAGACACAACTCTGAAATGGTGCCAGCTCCGGCCCGCGAAACAATTATGTCTGCTGCAGCATAAGCAAAGTCCATTCTGTTGATAAAAGCTTGAACCGAAATATTTTCACAGCATGAAACCGAAACAAGTGCATTGACATTCTCAAAATAATATTTACCAGTCTGCCACAACCACTGGCAACCTGAGTCCCGAAACATATCAATGTTTTCCGAAAGACTCTTATTAATGCTCCCGGCACCCAGCGATCCTCCCAGAACAAGTATCACCGGAGAATCAGTTTTCAGATTAAAATATGTTAATGCTTCATTTTTAATACTTTCAAGATTATCGAAATTCTGTCGTACCGGGTTACCTGTTTTAATTATCTTTCCTGCCGGGAAATATCGGTCCATCCCGTTGTAAGCAACACAAATAGTTGAAGCTCTTTTTGCAAGAAGTTTATTTGTCACTCCTGCATAGCTGTTCTGTTCCTGAATAAGGGTAGGGATTCCCATTCTTCCTGCCTGCCAGAGCACAGGTCCGCTGGCGTAACCACCAACACCCACGACAACATCCGGCATAAATTCTCTGATAATTTTCTTTGCTATCTTAAGGCTCTTTAAAAGTTTTAAAATAACATCGAAATTCTTAAGTGAGAGACTCCGTTTAATGCCTTCAACCGGCAATCCGATTATTTTGTAACCTGCGGAAGGGATTTTCTCCATCTCCATTCTTCCTTCTGCACCTACAAAGAGAATCTCTGTCTCAGGATCAATCTTTCTGAGGGCATTGGCAACAGAGATTGCCGGGAAGATGTGTCCACCGGTACCTCCTCCGCTTATGATGATTTTTTTATGTTGTTGCAGTTCCATATATTTTTTCTCCTTCATCAGAGATCTCCTCTTCTGACAGTTCTTCTTTTTTTATTCTTGCATTAGCCACCCTGCTTACACTCAGTATCGCGCCAAATGAGAAGCTCATCACCAGGACTGATGTCCTGCCCCAACTCACCATTGGCAATGTTTGTCCGGTCACAGGGAATAATCCGACCGCTACCATCATATTAAGCATAGCCTGAACGACGATCATCACAGTCAAGCCCATGACCAGAAAAGCAGGAAAAGCAGTTTCACATTTTTTAGCGATTGTAATCCCCCTGAATAGCAATATCATATAAGCCAGGATAAGAGGGATGGCACCAAAAAGCAATCCATATTCTTCAATTATGATAGCAAATATGAAATCGGAATTCGATTGAGGAAGCATGTTTCGCTGGGTACTTTTTCCGGGTGCTTTTCCAATCAATCCACCGGTTGATATAGCTATCTTTGCCTGATTCGACTGATAATCTCCATCTTCATCAGCTTTTCCGGAGAAGAAATTTTCTATTCTGTCCTTCCAGACCTGAACTCTGTTACTATCTTTTTTGAACACTGAAAGCAACATGGCAAAAAGTAGGACTCCAGCTACCGCAAGTCCGACATAAGAAAGAAGGAACTTGAATGGCACCCTGCCTATAAACAGGATTATCATGCATATTCCAAATACCATGACCGCTGTGGAAAGGTTTTCAGGCATTATTAAACCGCAGACAATGCCCACAGGAAAAATAAAATATTTTGTGACAAGCATGAAATTATTCAGTTCATTCTGATATTTTGCCAGTGAACGGGCGAGATAAATGACAAGAGCCACCTTTGCCACATCTGAAGTCTGGAGTCTGAATCCGGTTCCCGGAATGACAAGCCAGCGGGTTGCTTCGTTGACCCTTGATCCAAAAGCAAAAGTCAGGATCAGCAACCCTACAGAGCATATCAACAGCAATCCGGCTACTGAAAAATATATTCTATATGGCAGATAATGGACAACAACGATTATTACCAGACTCAAAATAAGCATAAGGAACTGGCTCCACAGAAAATATGTTGTATTCCCTCCAAAATTTCTGAAGGCCACTCCTACTGAAGAGCTATAAACAGCCAGAAGAGAATAGAACATAAAAAGAGCCACAAGACCCCAGATAGCCCTGTCTCCTTTAAATGTTTTTGTCAGCCAACCTTGTTGCATTACAAATTGTCGATTAAAGATTTCTCACTGCAGCTTTAAACTGCCGTCCACGGTCTTCATAATTCTTAAAAAGGTCAAAACTTGCACAGCAGGGCGATAAAAGTACCGTTTCACCCTTTTTTGCCAGGTAATAAGCTGATCTGACAGCTTCTTCCATAGAAGTGGTCTCCACAATTGTTGCAACCTTATCTTTGAAAGATTCAATAATTTTTCTGTTATCCTTGCCAAGGCACACTATTGCTTTTACCTTCTTTCTGACCAATGTGAAAAGTTCAGAATAGTCATTTCCCTTGTCGGTTCCGCCTACAATCCATACGACATCATTTTCCATGCATTCGAGAGCATACCAGGCTGAGTTGACATTGGTAGCTTTAGAATCGTTAATAAAATTAATACCGCATACTGTTATTACCGGCTCCATTCTGTGTTCAATTCCCTGAAAATCGGCAAGACTTTCTCTGATTACCTCCTTGCGGATATTAAGAACTTTGCCGGCAACTGCAGCTGCCATTGAGTTGTAGGTGTTGTGACGGCCTTTAAGTGCTAATTCATGAATGGTCATAATGCTTGTTTTTTTGGGATAATCAACTATCAATTCGTCGTTTTCAACATAAGAGGTCATTCCTTCCTTTATTTCATCTGAAAAAGGGAGAAGAGTCATTCCGAAATCCTTTTTTAATAATTCAGCTTTAATTATCGGATCGCCTTCCCAGTAAATTAAAAAATCCGATTTTGTTTGATTTTGTGTTATTCTGAATTTAGAATCTATATAATTCTGAAGTTTGTGATCGTACCTGTCGAGATGGTCAGGTGTAATATTCAACAAAACAGCAATGTCAGCTTTAAAATCATACATTCCGTCAAGCTGAAAGCTGCTCAGCTCAATTACATAATAATCGTACGAACCTTCAGCTACAGCCATGGCAAAACTGTTCCCGACATTTCCGGTCATGGCCACCTTCTTCCCTGCTTTATTTAATATATGGTATATCAGATTTGTGACTGTAGTTTTGCCATTGCTCCCAGTGATACAGATTTTCTTTGCATTGGTATATCTTCCGGCAAATTCAATCTCTGATATAATGTGGATACCTTTTTCACGCACGTTGCAGATTACTGGTGCATCTTCGTGTATTCCGGGACTCTTAATTACCTCATCCGCTGAGAGTATGATTTTTTCACTATGAGTACCTTCCTCCCATTTAATCCTGTGATCATCAAGGATTTTCCGGTACAGGTCTTTTATCTGGCCCATATCAGAAACAAACACATCAAATCCTTGCTTCTGGGCAAGCACTGCTGATCCAACACCACTTTCTCCCGCTCCTAATACTACAATCTTTTTCATCTTATTATCTGATCTTGAGTGTCAAAATACTTATAACTGCCAACATTATTGCCACTATCCAGAACCGTGTTACAATTTTCGGTTCAGGATATCCCTTCTTCTGATAATGGTGATGGAGAGGGGCCATGAGAAAAATCCTTCTTCCTTCACCATATTTTTTCTTTGTCCTTTTAAACCATGCGACCTGAATTACTACCGACAGATTCTCAACAAGGAATATCCCGCAAAGGATAGGAATCAACAGCTCTTTTCTTATTATTATTGCAAATACAGCTATTATACCTCCGAGCGCCAGGCTTCCGGTATCGCCCATAAAAACCTGTGCCGGGTACGAGTTGTACCAGAGAAAACCTATTGTAGCACCGATGAAAGCACTTGCGAATATAGCCAACTCTTCAGTTCCCGGTATGTACATTATATTCAAATACTTTGCATATACAATATGGCTCGACACATAGGCCAGTATACCAAGTGCAGATCCTGTTATTGCAGAAACGCCTGTGGCAAGTCCGTCAAGACCATCAGTAAGGTTTGCTCCGTTTGAGACTGCTGTGACAACGAATATTACAACGATAACGAAAACCAGCCATGTCCAGATCTGTCTGTGATCTTCATCTATAAATGATACAAGCCATGAATAATTAAACTCATTATTTTTAATAAATGGAATAGTGGTTTTTGTCGATTTCCGTTCCATAACAACTTCTCCCTGTGGATAATATGGAGCTGCCGGATCAAGAAGCTCAAGTTTTTCCCTTGCGGTAAGGTCCGGAATTTTTACTCTCTCCATTATTATGACATCATCGCTTAAGTATAATGTTAATCCTACAATAAGTCCCAGTCCCACCTGACCCACTATTTTAAATTTTCCTTCCAGCCCGCTTTTCTGATGTTTGAAAGTTTTTATATAATCATCTATAAAGCCTATCATCCCCAGCCATGCAGTTGTCAGAAGCATAAGAATGACATAGATATTATCGAGTTTGGCAAATAGCAAGGTCGGGATAATAATAGATGCAAGGATAATTATTCCGCCCATTGTAGGGGTTCCTTTTTTCTGGTATTGTTCGTCGAGCCCAAGTTCTCTGACTGTCTCGCCAATCTGTTTTTTCTTAAGAAGGTCTATTATTTTTTTCCCGATAAGCATTGAAATGATCAGTGACGTAATAACAGCCATTGCCGATCTGAAAGAGATATACGCAAAGACACCTGCTCCCGGGAAATTAATTGTTTCAAGATATTTGAAGAGATAATTAAGCATTTAATTCCCTCCTTTATTTCATTAGTAAAGCATTTCTCAGTTCCTCTCTGTCGTCGAAGTGATGTTTCACCCCCATTACATCCTGGTAAGTCTCATGCCCTTTACCGGCAAGCAGTATTACATCGCCCTTATTTGCAAGCATGACAGCTGTTCTTATGGCTACACGTCTGTCGGAAATTCTCAGAGTTTTTCTTTTAAGCTCCGGAGGTATTCCGGCTTCCATATCATCGAGTATCTTTTCCGGATCTTCAGTTCTGGGATTATCAGAAGTAAGTATTGTTCTGGTGCTTCCTTCTGCAGAAATAGCAGCCATTTCAGGACGTTTTGTTTTGTCCCTGTCGCCACCGGCTCCGACGACAGTTATAAGCTGAACCCCGCCTTCTCTGATCTTATTTATTGTGTCAATAACATTCTGGAGAGCATCGGGAGTATGAGCGTAGTCGACAATACCAGAGATACCACTCTCCGTTTTAACCACTTCCAGACGTCCGGGAACCGGATGCAAATCGCTTAGTATGGTCAATATCTCTTTTTTCTCAGCGCCAAGTAGCTCCGATGCTGCGTAAACTGCAAGCAGGTTGGATGCATTAAAATCGCCTATGAATCTTGTCCAGACCTCTTCGCCCTGAATTTTCAATCCCATGCCTTCGAATCCCTGCTCAATGATTCCACAACGGTAATCGGCCATCCCCCTTACTGAAAAAGTGTAATGTTTTGCCTTACAGTTTTGAAGCATAACCCGGCCATTCCTGTCATCTATATTAACAAGGGCAAATGAGCCGGAAGGAAGAGCATCGAAAAACTTTTTCTTTGCTGCAAGATAATTTTCGAAAGTTTTATGATAGTCAAGGTGATCATGAGTGAGGTTTGTAAAGATACCACCGTCAAATTTTAATCCTGCAATCCGCTGCTGATCAGCCGAATGAGAGCTTACCTCCATAAACGCATAATCGCATCCCTCATCGACCATTTCGGAAAGTAACCGTTGCAGCTGCACAGGATCGGGTGTTGTATGTGTTGCAGGAAATTCTTTTCCGTTTACATAGTTGCACACTGTTGAAAATAATCCGCACTTGTAACCTAATCCAAGAAACATCCTGTAAAGGAGAGTTGCAATTGTGGTCTTGCCATTTGTTCCGGTAACACCGACAAGTTTAATTGAAGATGATGGGTTGCCGTAAAAGTTTGAAGCTGCCATTCCAAGGGCTTTTTCTGAGTCACTTGTTTTTATCCAGCATATTCTTTTATCAGGATTTTCAGGGATGACCTCGCAGATAATTGCAGAAGCTCCGGAGACAATAGCTGAATTAATAAAATCGTGCCCGTCTGATTTGTATCCCTTTACAGCAACAAACAGCGACCCTTCAATTACCTTACGGGAGTCAAATTCCACATTTAAAATAGCAGGATTCCGTTCCCCTTCAAGAGAAACAACATCAATCCCCTGTAATAATTCTTCTATCTTCATCATTTCACATATTCATCTCAAGTGAAACCACAGTGTTTTCATTATATCGGGCTCCATGTTCCGGAGATTGCCTCAGTACTTTTCCTTTGCCGCTGTATCTGACCCTTAGCCCCGAATTCTCAAGAAGGTAAATTGCATCCCTGAGGCTCATTCCTCTTACATCAGGAACAAGTCCGCTCTGCAATTTCACCCCTGCCAGCTTTATTGTATCGCCACTTTCACGTGTAGCAACCCAATCGTTGCGTGATGTCCGTTTATACCGGACCTCCATATTTCTTAGTACTTCGTTGATATCAGCTCTGTAGCCATTACCGGCATCCGGAGCATTTACCGTCTTATCTTCTTTATTTTCAGCCTTGTAATCACGGAAGAAGGTGGTTGCATATACCTTATCGGAGATCTCTTTAAAGACCGATCCTGCTACGATGTTTCCATAATAGACTCCATTCGAGGGAGAATTAACAACCACTATGCATGAGTACAGGGGGTTTTCAGCGGGAAAGTATCCGACAAAAGAGGCCTGGTAGGATATCGTTCTGTCATGTCTGTATCCCAGTTTATCCTTTGCTATCTGCGCCGTACCTGTTTTTCCTGCAATTCTGTAATTGGGATTTTTCAGATTAACGGCAGTACCATGTTCGACAACTCCTTCCATCATCTTTTTTGCTTTCCTGATAGTTGAGTGAGATGCAATAGCATTGATGATCACATCAGGTTCATAATGCTTAATGATTGTCCCGTTACGTAATATGCCGGTTACAAACCGGGGGCGCATCATTTTACCATCGTTTGCGACGGCATTATAAAATGTCAGTATCTGCAGTGGAGTCATCTGCACTTCATATCCATGCGACATCATCGGAAGGGTAACTCCCGACCATAGTTTATCACCCGGATACCTTATCAGCGGAGTTCCCTCACCTTTCAGCTGAATACCGAGTTTCTCATTCAGCCTCATTGCATAAAGCCTGTTTACGAAATCCTTAGGATTGTTCTTATAATGTTCATATATGATTTTCGATGTACCGACGTTGGATGATTTTTCAAAAACTTCTTTTACAGTTATCTTGCCGTATCCTTCTTCTTTGGTATCCTTTATGACCTTGTCGAAAAACTTAACGCTTCCTGTTCCGGTATCGACCATATCACTTGTGTCGATCACACCATCTTCAAGAGCAGCCATTAGTGCAGGAAGTTTAAAAGTAGATCCCGGTTCTGTACTTTCTCCAACAGCATAATTATATGTCTCGTGATAATCTCCGTCATTTCCGAGTTCAAGATTGGCCATTGCTTTAATATCGCCGGTTTCCACTTCCATAAGGACAGCACAACCATGATCAGCATTATATTTCCGGAGTTGATTCAATAATGCAGTTGATGCCACATCCTGCATGTCAACATCCAACGTTGAAATCACATCGTTTCCATCGTGTGATGCTACGCTGTTTGCATTTTCAACCATAATCCAGTCACCTCCGGTAAGCCTTTGCTTTACAACCACTCCGTTTTTTCCCCCAAGGTCCTTATCAAAAGCTCCCTCTATGCCAACCTCGTTCCCATCGCCAATGTTGAGATAACCTATGGTACGTGCAGCCAGATCACTATTCGGAAGAATTCTTCTGTTTTCAGCCTGGTACACCAGTCCTCCCCTGTATTGTCCTTCTTTGAAAATCGGTAATTCTTTAAGTTTTCTAAGAGTTTCATAGTCCACTTTCCGTTGAATAAGGAAATAACGGTCTCCCCTCTTTCTGGCCTGGGTTATGACAGATTTCCACCCGTCTGCAGATCTTTCACCTAATAAGCGTGCCAATCCTGCTGATAATCCGTTTATCCCGTTTGCCCATGTACCGGCTCTCATTCCGCTGCTTCTGGTATCCATATATATCGTATAATATGGTACAGAGCTTGCAAGAAGACGTCCGTCGCATGCAAGTATGTCTCCACGGGTTGCGGGCATCTCCGCAGTTTTAAAGACATATTTTTCACTCATTTCCAGCCATTTACCACGCTGAACATATTGAAGGATAAGGATACGGATAAGCAAAGCAGCAGCTAACAAGGCAATTACAAAATATACAATGCCGCTTCGCCAAACTATTTCATCCCTTACTGCCATAGTTCTTACTTCCTGCTAACTATCAGTTTATATGGAGGAGTTTTCAACTCCTCCAGACCAAGTCCCCGCTCACTGACGATCCTGTACACTTCCGACTGTCTGCTGAGACGCATCAGATCGGCTGATGTTGAAAGTGCCTCGGATTTCAGGTCTCTCACTTCTGTTTGGAGTTTTGTCGATTCTCTTGTGATCTTTTCAGCATGAAACCTGTTACCAATATAAACAGCAGCCAAAAATACAACCAGCGATATATACCCAAGATTCTTAAGTATGATCTTTTCAGATACCATGCTTCCGCTCAGGAGTTCCTTCATGAAACTTCCTGTTGTCACTTGTTTTTCTTTATTTTCCTTTTTGTCAGTCATTTATCAAATCTTTTCAGCTATTCTGAGCCTTGCGCTTCTTGATCTCTTATTTGCCGCTATCTCTTCATCTCCCGGAGTGGTACCTTTCTTGTTTATTATCCTGAATGGCGTTTCAATATTCCCGTAGAAGTCTTTTTTCTCTTCTCCTTCAAAATTGCCTGACTTCATAAAATTTTTAACCAGCCGGTCTTCAAGTGAATGATAAGTTATTACAACAAGCCTTCCGCCCGGGTTAAGAACTGATAAAGCCTGTACGAGCATCTCCTTCAGATAATCAATTTCATGATTCACAGCTATTCTCAAAGCCTGAAATACTTTTGCATAAAACTTATGTTCCTGTCTGAAAGGGGCCAGATTTCCTATAGCGGTGACTATATCATTTACAGATGCAAGCGGTCTTCTAATCCGTGCTGCAACAATTTCTTCAGCAATCCTCCTTGAATTTGTAAGCTCACCGAATTTGTAAAACATATCTGCAAGGGATTTCTCCTCAAGTTTATTCAGTAAGTCGGCAGCTGTTACCTGTCCGCTTTTATTCATTCTCATATCAAGAGGTGCATCCTGTCTGAATGTAAATCCTCTTTCCGGTTCATCAAACTGATGGAATGAAACACCCAGATCGGCTATCAGGCCATCAACTGACCTGATATTATTGAACATTAGATTATTTTTCAGGAACCGGAAATTCTGGTCAAGAAAAAGCAATCTCCCGTCTGATGGAACATTCGACCTGGCATCCTCATCCTGATCAAATGCAATTAATCGTCCAGTCTTAAGCCTTTTCAAAATCTCCATTGAATGCCCGCCTCCTCCAAAAGTAACATCGACATAAGTCCCGTCAGGTCTGATATTCAGCCCTTCAATACTCTCTTTAAGCAGTGCGGGAATATGATATACCATTTTATTTAAGGCTCGTTTGTACTTCCACCCATCAGTTTTTCAGCGAGTTCGGCGAAATCGTCTGCTGCCAGATCAATTTTATCGTAAACATCTGCTGCCCATATCTCGATACGGCCATCCTGACCAGCAAGAACAACATCCTTCTCAGCTCCTACCAGATCCAATAATCTTTTCGGAACCAGAAGCCGGTTGCTGTTATCAAGCGAGAGTTCCGCTGTTCCTTTGAAAAAATTTCGCAGAAACATATTATGCTCACGGTTATAGGGATTAATTCTTTTTCTAATTTTGTCAATCTGTCTGTTCCAGTCTTCAATGGAATAGAGAACAAGACAATTCTCGAAGATATCCTTCCTTACCACAAAATGATCCTGTGCTTCAGCAGGCAACTGCTTTTTGAATGCCATCGGAAGAATTATTCTTCCTTTAACATCAACTTTGCATGCGTAATCACCTATAAATGTGGCCATCCTCTCTTTTCTAATTAAAGGGCTAAAATAAACAATATTTATCCACTTCGCCCCACTTTACCCCACTTTTTTACTTTTTTGTTAATAACTTTTTAATCGGATTTGTGTAGTCTGCTGTCTTGGTTATCATGGTAATTAGCAATAACCAAGAACTCACCTTACTAATCCGTTATTCAAAATTCACTTCACATCAAACAGGGCAAAGCAAATTCCAAGAAGGTAAACCCTTTGTAAATTCACGCCGCCTCATTTTTTTTTGGTAATTTTGAACTTACTTTTAACACACTTGGAAAGATGAACAGCAACGCTGATAAAAACAGCATTCAGAAACTAGATGTTGAGAAGATCCTGTTTACAAAAAATCCTGCCCTTAAAAAGACGGTGCCCGGATTTATTGTAAACTATCTGAAAAGGATTGTGCACCAGGATGAGCTGAATGTTTTTCTGGAAAAATGGGGCCATTTGAAAGATGCTGAATTTGTAGAGAACGGACTAAAGCATTTTGAAATTAATTATAAGGTTTTTGGCACCGAGAATATTCCCAAAACCGGCAGATACATTTTCGTTTCAAATCATCCTCTCGGAGGACTTGACGGAATGGTATTTATATATGAATTATCGAAGTATTATCCTGACATTAAATTCCCTGTAAACGACATACTTACAAACATTGAAAATCTGTCGGGAATTTTTCTTCCTGTCAATAAGCATGGGGGTCAGGACAGGAATGCAGCAAGGAGGATTGAAGAGGCATATTCTTCGGATTGCCAGGTGCTCTATTTTCCTGCAGGCTTGTGTTCCAGGAAGAAAAGAGGTGTTATCAAAGATCTTCAATGGCATAAAAGCTTCATAAGCAAGGCTATACAACACAAGAGAGATATCGTTCCGGCATATTTTTCGGGAAGAAATTCCAACTTTTTCTATAACCTTTCCAACATCAGAAAATTTCTTGGCATAAAAGCCAATATTGAAATGCTCTATCTTCCTGATGAGATGTTCCGCCAAAAGGACAAAGAAATAAGGTTGGTTTTTGGCAAGACAATACCATGGGAAACATTTGATAAAACACGCTCTGCACCCGAATGGGCCGATTGGGTAAAATCAAAAACATACGAACTCGAATCAATAATGTCCCGATAGAAACAAAAAAAATATTAAATTGCAGCGTTTTTATAATTTAATATTCGGATACTTTTAAGTCAATTAAAAAGACAAATGAAACCTATTGTTGACCAATTACCTAAGGATCAAATAATTGCTGAGTTGACCAGCGATAAGCTGCTTCGCAAGACGAACAATGGCAATAATGAGGTTTATATTTTCGATTGTCGCAATTCTCCTGCCCTGATGCACGAGGTAGGCCGGGTAAGAGAAATTACTTTCCGGCATGCAGGAGGTGGCACAGGCTATGAAATTGACATTGATGAATTTGACACCGACAAAGATGATCCCCAGAAACAATTGATCGTCTGGGATCCGGAAAACCAGCAGATTGTCGGAGGATATCGTTTTTATTTCCCTCAAAAAGGCTGTAAGAATCCTGATATTACCAGGCTTGCATCATCATCATATTTTAATTTTTCAGATAAATTCCTGAAAAAATATTTCCCTCATGTGATGGAACTTGGCCGGTCATTTGTATGCCCCGAATATCAATCGCGTAACATGGGCAGAAAAAGTCTTTATGCCCTTGATAATTTATGGGACGGACTCGGTGCTGTAGTGATTGATAATCATCATATTAAATACCTGTTCGGGAAGGTTACCATGTACACTCATTTCAATCAGAAAGCCAGGAATATGATCCTTTATTTTCTGAAGAGGCATTTCAACGATCCCGATCGTCTTGTAACTCCTATTGAACCTGCCAATATTGATATTCATGAAGATGAGATGAAAAAACTTTTCAGGGGATGGAGATATAAAGAAAATTATAAGATACTGTCAAGAGAAGTAAGAAATCTTAATGAGAACATTCCGCCACTTATAAATGCCTATATGAACCTGTCGCCCACAATGCGCACTTTCGGTACTTTTATAAATCATCATTTCGGCAATGTCGAAGAGACCGGAATAATGATCACCTTAAGGGATATTTACGTCGAAAAGATCAACAGGCATCTGGCTTCCTATAAAAAGGACTTCGAAATTACGTGGTTTGGCCACCAGAATCAATAAGCCCGTATATTCTTTCCTTCCATATAGTTAATATAAGACTGATTTGCAACTTTGTTCCCGCCTGGAGTGGGATAATTTCCTGTAAAATACCAATCACCCAGATGACCGGGACAGGCTTCATGCAGGCCCTCAATCGTCTGAAATACAATCTCAATCTTTGCATTTATTTCTTCCGATTTAAGCATAGAAGATATCTTTCCCGAAATATCATCGGGACAAAGATTTTTATAAATATCCTTCACTACATTTCTTATCTCAGCAACAGGTTTAACGAGCTCAGCTTTAGCTTCTTCATACACCTCGTGAATAAGCGATTCCCTGCCAGTCTCCTTTAATATTTCGATGGCAGCCTTAAATGCAATAAAGTCACCAAGCTTTGCCATATCAATACCGTAACAGTCGGGATATCTCAGCTGGGGTGCTGAAGAGACAATTACAATTTTTTTGGGATCCAGTTTATCAAGAATCCTTATTATACTTTTCTTCAGGGTGGTGCCTCTTACGATCGAGTCGTCAATCACTACAAGATTATCAATACCACGCCTGACAACTCCATAAGTAACATCATATACATGCCCGACAAGATCGTCGCGGCTCCTGTCTTCCGTTATAAATGTTCTCAGCTTGGCATCTTTGACAGCAATTTTCTCGACTCTTGGCCTGTGCTGAATGATTTTCTCAAGTTCTTCCCTGGTAATATTTCTCCCTTTGCTGAGAATCTTATCAATCTTAGTCTGGTTCAGATAATCCTCCAGCCCTTTTATCAGACCATAAAATGCACTTTCAGCTGTATTCGGTATATATGAAAAAACTGTATTGTCAATATCATAGTCAACAGCTTTAAGTACCGTATGTGTCAGCAGTTCCCCAAGCTTCTTCCTTTCCCTGTAAATAATCTTATCTGTTCCTCTTGAGAAATATATCCTTTCAAAGGAGCATTTTCTGTTTTCGGCCTCATCCCTTATCTTTTCAATTGTTGCTTCTCCTGATGCTTTAATTATAATGGCACTTGCAGGCGGAAGTTCATCCACGAAGTCTGTCCTTACATCAAATATTGTCTGAATGACAGGCCTTTCAGAAGCAACGGCAACCACTTCATCATCAATATAATAAAAGACAGGTCTGATACCAACAGGATCTCGCATCACAAATGCATCACCATGACCAACCATACCTGCCATAGCATAGCCTCCATCCCAGTTGCGGCTTGCTTTTCTTATAATGGAAGCAATGTCGAGGTTCTTTTCTATCATAGGAGATATCTCTTTTTTCGTATACCCCTCCTCCTTGAATTTGCGGAATAAACGTTCGTTTTCCTCATCCAGACGGTGTCCAAGGTTCTCAAGAATTGTGACGGTATCAGAAAAATCGACAGGGTTCTGGCCAAGTTCGACCAGGCTGCTGAAAACTTCTCCAACATTGGTAAGGTTGAAATTACCGGCTAAAACAAGGTTTCTCGATCTCCAGTTGTTTTCACGACTTACCGGATGCACATAGTCAATTTTATAGTTACCGTATGTGCCGTATCTCAAATGCCCAAGGTAGATATCACAGGCAAAGGGGACATTTTTCCTGACAAAAGCCGGATCTTTGAAATCAACATGCTGTGTACGTGCCAGTTTATCAATATCTTCGTAAATACGGCCGAAAACTTCTTTAATAGAATTTACCTGGTTTGACCTTTGCCGGAAAATATACCTGTTACCCGGGGGTACATTCAATTTTATTCCAGCAATACCTGCTCCATCCTGGCCTCTGTTGTGTTGCTTTTCCATCATCAGGTACATCTTCTCCAAACCGTAGTTCCATGTACCATATTTTTCGATATAAAACTCCAACGGTTTTCGCAATCTCAACATTGCAATACCGCATTCGTGCTTTATACTATCACTCATAATTATTTTTGATTCAAGTCCGGAAATGAAATGAAATCAGGAACAAGATATGCATCAGGAAACGACTTGCTGATTATCAGGAATAATTTTGTTGCTTCGGCTTTTGTTCTGAAGTTGCCAACTCTGACTTTAAAATAGCCTGGCTCTGCATATAAAATATCCGAAAATGTGTCGGGAAACTTACTTATGAATTCAGCTCTTACTTTATTAGCCTCTTCCCTGGCATTTCTGTTTGAACTACTATATATCTGGATCCTCCATCCTTCCATCCCATAGTAATGCTTTTCATTGTACAGGTTTTGATTAGCCATAATATACCTGCCGATCAGGGTGTCAATTGCAGGATCCTGAATGATATTGAGCTTACCAGTTTTTGAATTGGTGTCGGATCTTTTGAAAAGATCTGATGTACTGATAAAAGATTGTGCAGATCCGGATTCATATATAAAACCCATACAAATTATTATCGAGAATAGCTTTCTGATCATGCGGCAAAATTAGTATTTCGATAGTAGAAAAAAAAGATATTGCTGTAAAGACATTCCCAAGGCAAAATCGTTATTCCAGCTCTGCTGCCAGTTCATCAGTCATTTCAAGATTATGATAAACATATTGTATATCGTCATCATCTTCAAGTGCATCAACAAGTCTGAGAACTTTTTTTGCAGATTCAATATCCAGCGTTTTTGTATCATTGGGGATTCTCTTTAATCCGGCTTCCTCAGGTTCAATGCCAAGCTCATTGAGTTTCCTGTTGACACTTCCGAAATCTTCTTTAGCACATGTAACCGTAATCATATCTCCATCAATATCAAAATCTTCTGCACCGGCATCAATCATTTCAAGCTGAATATCGTCAAGATTATAACCTTCATTTTTAATTGTGAAAATGCCTTTCCTGTCAAAAAGGAAGCTAAGTGATCCATTTGTACCAAGGTTTCCTCCATGTTTGTTAAACGTTGACCTTACGGAAGCGACTGTCCGGTTATTATTATCTGTGAGGCATTCAACAAATACAGCAATACCACATGGTGCATACCCCTCAAAGGTGGTTTCAATAAAGCTTTCAGCATCAGCTCCCGTTGCTTTCTTTATCGCCCTGTCTATATTATCTTTGGGCATGTTAGCACCTTTGGCATTCTGAACGGCAAGCCTTAGCCTGGCATTTGAATCCGGATCGGGGCCTCCCTCTTTAGCGGCAATTATTATCTCTTTGATAATTTTGGTAAATTTCTTGCCCCTTTTAGCATCAATTGCGCCTTTTTTCCTCTTAATGGTGGACCATTTATTATGACCTGACATACTTTAAATATTTAAGATACAGGATGCAAAATTAAATAATTCTTTCAAACCTCATTCATACTTTATATTTTTGTGCTCGAATAAATAAAGAAAGAGAGAAGAGGTGAAGGGGAGAGTGAGAGACAAAAGCACAGGAAACAGGGCTCAGAGAGCATGGCACAAGAGTTCTGGCCGGAATTTGTATTTATTTAACGAGGTTGACTATAATGAGTAAAAAAGTATATATTGAGACGTACGGTTGTCAAATGAATGTCGCTGACAGTGAGGTTGTAATGTCAATTCTTTTAAAAGCCGGGTATGAATCCACCGATAATATTAATGAAGCAGGACTGATATTAATAAATACCTGTTCAATCCGTGATAATGCGGAACAACGCATCTGGGGCCGTCTGACTGCAATAAGTCATCTGAAAAAGCGGAATAATGAACTCAAAATCGGAATAATCGGATGCATGGCTGAAAGACTGAAAGAAAAGCTTATTGAGACGGATCAGCTGGTTGATATTGTTGTTGGTCCGGATGCTTACCGGGAACTTCCCCTTCTTGTTAACGAAGCTGAGGCTGGTCATAAAGCTGTAAATGTCCTTCTTTCGCGCGAGGAAACATATGCTGATATATCTCCGGTACGAATGGATAAAAACGGAGTTTCATCCTTTGTTTCAATTATGAGAGGTTGTAATAATATGTGTGCCTATTGTGTTGTCCCTTATGTCCGCGGTGCGGAACGAAGCCGGAACCCCGGTTCAATTGTCAAAGAGACCAGAGAGTTGTTTGAAAAGGGTTACAGGGAAGTAACACTGCTCGGACAAAATGTTGATTCCTATAAATGGACAAATGATAACGAGAATATCGGTTTTGCAAAGCTTCTTGAAAAAATCGCTTCAATTGATCCACTTTTAAGAGTAAGGTTTTCGACTTCGCATCCAAAAGATATTTCGGATGATCTTCTTCATACAATTGCCAGGCATGACAATATATGCAAACACATCCATCTTCCGGCGCAAAGCGGAAGCAGCCGTATCCTGAAACTTATGAACCGGGAATATACAAGGGAGTGGTATATGGATCGTGTAGATGCAATACGGACCATTGTTCCTCAATGTGCCCTTTCGACAGATATGATTACCGGATTTTGCACCGAAACCGAAGAAGATCATAAGGAGTCTTTGTCGTTGATGGAATGGGCCGGTTTTGATTTCGCATATATGTTTAAATACAGTCAAAGGCCTGGTACAAAGGCAGCAAGAAAATTCAAAGATGATGTTCCTGAAACAATAAAATCGGAAAGACTGAGTGAAATGATTTCGCTTCAAAATAAGGTTTCTGCAAAATCAAAAAAGAAAGATGTAGGGAAAGTTTTTGAGGTGCTGATAGAAGGATCCTCAAAAAGATCTTCGGAACATCTGTCAGGGCGTACCTCCCAGAATAAGGTAGTAGTTTTTCCAAAAGACGACCATGATAAAGGTGAATATGTGAGAGTTAATATTGAAAGAAGCACTTCAGCGACTCTGATTGGAAAAATTACCGGCCAATAAAATATTTGCACTTTGCCCCGTTTAGCATTAAATTGCATTAAAAAGGAAACAATGAAAACCAGGATCTTAATTCTAGTTCTGATTCTGTTTTACATGCCATTGATGCTGGCAGGTCAGAAAACAGATAAAAAGCCGGAGAAAACTACAATTACCGGCTTTGTTACGGATGCAAAACAGAATCCGGTGAAAGGTGCAATTATACTCATTGACAAGAATAAAACAAGTTCTGTTACTGACAAAAAAGGATTTTATAAAGTAAAAACCCATCCTGATGCAGGATTGATTACCATTTTATCATTTGATAACGGGATCGGTGAGGCATCAATCGAAGGACGAACAACAATCAATTTTACCCTGACAGAGATAACCTCGTCACAAAAAGATGAATATGATTATATTAATCTAAAGAACCGTCAGCACCAACCTAACAAAATTAATACTGAAGATGATAAATATGCCGGGTATTCAGATATATATGAGATGCTCAGAGGTGCGGTTCCCGGGGTAACGGTTACCGGGAACAGTATAAATATCCGTGGTGCTTCCTCATTTACTCTCAGTACAGAACCATTATTTATTGTTGACGGTGTACAGGTTTCATCAATTACCGGGATTCATCCTTCGGAGGTAAAATCCATTGAGGTACTTAAAGGATCAGCAACCACTATTTACGGATCACAGGGAGCCTGCGGCGTTATAAAGATTACTACTAAAGGTTCTGCCGGAAATAAATAGGATCAATTTTTTCTCTTATTTTTCTTTCATTCATCAGGTCATCAGGATATTTTTCCTATCTTTTAAATACCAGTATAAACAAAACATCATGAAGTGGAATATGTATGTATTTGATTGAAATTTATAGAAATAATGAATTAATCAGTTCTCAGACTCTGATTCGTAACTCATTTATTATCTATGGTTAATCAAAGCTTACGGAAATAATAAATTAATTAAAAAGATTAAAATGAAAATAAAAGGATTCTTTCTTATTATCTTATCTTTAATGTTAATGAACACCTCTTCGGGGCAAAAAAACTATAAGAAAATTGTTATTTCCGGCATAGTGACCGATGCACAGAGTAGACCTGTTAAAGGTGCATTGATAATGGTCGATAATAAAAACACCGATAAAATTACTGATGATAATGGATTTTATAAGATCAGGATTCGCCCCGATGCTGACACGATAACCATTATAACATTCAATAATGGTGTAAGTAATGCACCTGTTAATGGAAGAGCAACTATTAATTTCACTCTTTCCGGATCAGCATCTTCACAACCCAGTTTTCAGAATAATCCCAGAGATAATGAGGTAACTAATATAGGATATGGAAGTTTCAATAAAAAAGATATAACAGGCCCAGTCAGTAAAGTAGAGGGACAGCGTGATGCAAATTCAAAATACAGGGACATCTATGATATGCTGAGAGGAACTCCCGGGGTTTCTGTAAATGGAAAGAGTATTCAAATTCAGGGTCCAACATCCATTAATCTAAGCTCTGAACCACTTTTTGTTGTAGATGGAATGGCGGTACAATCCATTGATGATATTGTTCCTTCTATGGTAGAAAGTATTACAGTACTCAAAGGATCATCTGCATCAATTTACGGATCAAGAGGAGCTGCCGGGGTTATATTGATTACAATGAAAGGCTCTTCAGGAAAAAAATAAGATCAATCTTTTTTCGGTTTTCTTATATCAATCATCAATTCATCAAGTTGCATACCTGAAATGGGGCCGGGTGCATCAAGCATTACGTCTTTGCCTGAATTGTTTTTCGGGAAGGCAATAAAATCGCGTATGGAATCCTGCCCTGCGATCATAGCTACCAGCCTGTCGAATCCGAAAGCCATGCCACCGTGAGGCGGAGCTCCGTATTTAAAGGCATTCATTAAAAATCCAAATTGTCTTATTGCATCCTGATCGGTGAATCCCAGTACCTTAAACATGAGTTTCTGAATCTCCGAATCATGAATTCTGATTGATCCCCCTCCTATTTCAACACCATTTATTACAAGGTCATAGGCATTGGCTCTTACTTTACCCGGATCTGTCTCCATCAATGGCAGATCTTCGGGTTTCGGAGATGTGAAAGGATGATGCATCGCAAAAAATCTCTTTGCCTCTTCGTCCCACTCAAGAAGCGGGAAATCTACAACCCATAACGGGAAGAATTTATCTTTTGCCCTAAATCCAAGCCTGTTACCCATTTCAAGCCTCAGATCAGAAAGTGCAGTTAATGTTTTTTTCTTTTCACCTGCAAGGATCAGTATCAGGTCGCCGGGTTTTGCATTCATTGCATCGGCCCACTTTTTCAATTCCTCAGCAGAGTAAAATTTATCAACCGACGATTTCAGAGTACCATCAGTATTATATCTTAAATATATAAGTCCTTTTGCTCCTGTCTGGGGTTTTTTCACAAACTCTGTCAGCTCATCAAGTTGTTTTCTTGTATATCCGGCACATCCTTCTGCATTTATTCCTCCGATATATTCCGCAGTATCAAATACGATGAAATCATGTCCTTTTACAATATCTGTCAGATTAACAAATTTCATCCCGAAACGAAGATCAGGTTTGTCTGAACCATAGTATTCCATGGCGTCCTGATACGGAAGTTTAATTAAAGGTTCGCTGAATTCAATACCTTTTATCTGTTTGAATATGTATTTTGCAAGTCCTTCAAACGTATCGAGGATCTCATCTCTTTCCACAAAAGACATCTCACAATCTATCTGAGTGAATTCCGGCTGTCTGTCGGCTCTCAGGTCTTCATCACGAAAACATTTAACTATCTGGAAATACTTATCAAAACCGGCTACCATCAGAAGTTGTTTCAATGTCTGTGGCGACTGTGGTAATGCATAGAATGTTCCCGGTTGCATCCTGCTGGGTACAACAAAATCACGGGCTCCTTCAGGGGTTGAATTTACAAGCACAGGGGTTTCAACTTCAATAAATCCTATTGAATCCATGTATTTCCGTACTTCCTGTGCAACCTGGTGGCGAAGGATTATGTTATTTTTTACGGAATTCCTTCTGAGATCAAGGTAACGGTATTTCATCCTTAACTCTTCACCACCATCCGTATCCTCCTCAATTGTAAAAGGAGGGATCTCGCTTCGGTTAAGAATATTCAATTCTGTAACCTCTATTTCAATTTCTCCTGTGGGGATTTTATGATTTTTATTACTACGCTCCTTTACCTTCCCTGTTGCCTGAATTACAAACTCACGTCCAAGCTTACGGGCTTTTTCACAAAGATCACTATTGGAATCCATATTAAATACCAGCTGGGTTATTCCGTACCGGTCGCGAAGATCGACAAAAGTCATTCCGCCAAGATCCCTTGATTTCTGAACCCAACCGCATAAAATAACGTCTTTACCGGTATCTTTCATATTCAGCTCGCCGCATGTATGTGTTCTGTACATTTTCTTCCAATTAATTTCAGCAAAAATAAAGAAAATTATCAGATTCCAGAGAGAAAGGCAAATCCCAATTTTCTTTCTACTTTTAGAAGTCAAAATGATAAGTTATGACGCAAAATAAAAAAGAGCAATTCATGAAAGCGGCACTCGCTGAAGCAAATAAAGCTTTCGAAAAACAGGAGATTCCGGTTGGAGCTGTGGTCGTATGCAATGATATGATTATAGCAAGAGCTCATAATCTTACTGAGACTCTGAAAGATCCGACTGCACATGCCGAGATGCAGGCTATTACGTCTGCAACAAACTATCTTGGAGGCAAATATCTTATTGACTGCACAATTTATGTTACGCTTGAACCATGTGCAATGTGTGCCGGGGCCATTGGCTGGAGCCAGGCTGCTGCACTTGTCTATGGAGCAGCAGATGAAAAGAAAGGTTACAGTTCAATATCAGATTCATTGCTCCATCCGAAAACAAAAGTGGAATCAGGAGTGCTGGAAAAAGAGTGCAGGGAATTGCTGACGAAATTTTTTAAAAGCAGGCGGTGAAATAAATGAGAGATCGTCTGATACCGGCTCCTTAAAGACCTTTGATAATCTGCCCAGATATGGTCAAGTCCACCTGCTTTCCCATTAGCTGTATAAAACTGAAAACCGCAAATTATGACAGTCACCTCAATAGAGAGCAATCTGAAATAATTATGATTATTTGTCGAATTGGGTTAAATCCAATTTAGTATCAATTTTATCGGATGATGAACTCATTTCATCCCAGGTAACAACCTTCTGTCGTAGTGCGGCTTCTCTTCCCATTATTGCACTAAGCGTTGATTCACAACCGGGCTGGAGCAGATTCAGATAGTTTCCGGTTTCGATGCTGTTAATAAAAGATTTGCCTTTATTTTGGTCTGCATCATCAAGTGATGAGAGAGAAGTGCCTAAAGCGATTTGTTGCGGGCTAAGTTCAGCACCTGATTTCACAATTCCTGAATCCCAGGCGTTTTCTCCTTTAATATATACCCCTCCTGAATAGTGGGCTTCGGCTATTCCTGTTGTACCTACAAATCTGGCGCAAACATCGCCAAAACTTGGTCCAATCTTTGACGATTGGACACCAACATTCACATCATCCGGATACTTATAAATAACCTGATAGTTAGTCCAGGCATTTCCAAAATCAAGATGGCCTTTTCTTCCCCCTGAACCTATTGCCTGCAGAGGTTTGCTTTGTAAAGCCCAGTTGCAGACATCAATCATATGGATCGCCTGGTCCAGGAAAATTCCACCAGATAATTCATTAAAAACAAAATGGTTTCTTATTCTGGCTTCATCATCCGACATACCTTCATGTGGCAGGATTAAGGTACCTGAAGAAAAGTAATAAAGCTGAACACAAACAATTTCACCGATGTCACCCCGTTGAATTCGCCTGACCATTTCCACATAGGGTGTTGCATAACGGATTTGAAATCCAAGGACAACACTTAATTTGTTTTTTATTGTTTCACCTATTTTTAGTACCCGTTTACACCCATAAATATCTATAGCAGCCGGTTTTTCACAATAGGCATGTTTCCCTGCTGCAACTGCTGCTTCCAGAATTTCAGGATGTGCATATGCAGGAGTCGAAATCAAAACTGCATCAACATTTTTGTTATCCAGTAATTGAAGATATGCCTTTGATCCCTGATACATATTTGCTTTCTGAATATTCGCAAATCCCTTGGCTGCATTGCATTTGTTGAAATATTCCTGAGCAGTTAATAATTTATCATCAAGAATATCCGCCAAAGCAATAATATTGGTATTGGTATTTTTCGACATTGACGTAAGTACACCTGTTCCCCGGTTCCCGCATCCGATCATTCCGATCCGTATAGCTGAATTGTTTTGTGAACCAAATACAACCTTAGGTGTTAAAATTGATAAAGTTGAAATAGCAGTTGCATTTTTCAGAAATGTTCTACGTTTCATTTTTTTCATTTTGAGTATGAAATGTCTAATTATTTAAATTCTTTTTTGACTCCAAAATAAATATATTACATTCTTTTTGATTGAGTTATCAGTTTTTCTTAATATTTTTCATTTCTAAAGGATAGTATTATCGATTCTTTTATGCTATTGCAACATGATTATAAGCAATAAACATCACTTTTTACATTTATTTAGTTTTAGGTTCATTTTTGTCAACTTATATTAATTAACAGATCATTAAGAAGAGATGTTTATAAATTCTGAATAATATTGATATTCAAATAGTTAAATTTCATTTTTTTAAGAATAACCCCCGAAAAAGCCCGGAAAAGCTAAAAATCGGGGTAATTTCTTAAAAATTCTACGAGAAAAATACGAAGAATTTACGAGACTACCCAAGAAATTGACTTCGTCTCTCAGCAAAAAGAGTTTTCTCTATACTGGAACTCTTTCATTCACTCAGAATCAGGTCATATTCCGAATAGGAATATTTTGAACTATAATCATCTTTTTGCCACAAAATCAGCCAAAATCAATAGTATCACAGTCAAATAAACAAAAATGAGCAGAACTCAACTCTGAGAATCCTGCTCATTTTATAAAATAGTACTTACTCCCGAAAATCCCGAATTGTCACAAGTCAGGAAAAAAGGATTACAGATCTAAATGTTATTTAACATCTTCAAACCACTCTTTCCCGATAATGCGACCTGACAAACAGAATTTTTTATTGGGGAACACGTTTACTATTCTCCCATAAGTAATTCGGGTGACAAAAAATAATTATTAACGTTTCGGAAAATTACAAAAACCAAATGAAGATGGTATATGAAAATCGGGTGTTTCACTTTGCGGCTTAATCCATGAATACCAGATTGCATCCTCCTCTTTTCCGTTCCAGAAATCAGCCCTGAATACTGCCAGATAAAAAAATTCTTTTATACCTAATTTTTCCAGATCAGAGAGAGGAATCCGTCCTTCAACAACGTATCCCTCAGGAGTGTAGTGGGCTGAAATATCTACCTTATTGAACTTCCAGGAAAAATCAAATATTCTGTGATACCGGGCAATATAATCGAGTTTATTCCCTAATGGATCCATTTCGACACAATAATATTCACTCCAGTCAGGTCTGGCGTTAAAATACAATTCTACCCTATCTTCCCCTGCAACTGAGTATTCTTCCTTGATTTCACAGGTAGTCATGGTATTATCATTCACACTAAAACCAAAATTGAAATAGGTGTCGGAACAAAAGTATTTAAAAACGGTACGATCTTTCCCGACAGGAGACCAAGGGGCCAAAAATCCCGTGATTGAATCAACAAGGGCCCATTCTTTACTCTCAAAATTTCCATCGACAATTATATCCCTGTTTATTTTTTTTACATTTATCACATTAGTTGAAACAGGTTTTATAAATTCCTGTCCATTAACAGCAAACCACATACCCGAAACTAATACCAGCAGAAATATCACTCTTTTCATTTTATCAAATAATTTAAATTTTTTTTCACTGATCTGTATTCACTGATTTCCAATCTTGTACTATTACTTTTACTTTTTCTTGAATCGTTATTTATTATCATCCGGGTTACTAAGAATTTTAGAGATGTACCCATCCGCAAATCTTTGGCCCATCATTCTTTGTCCTTCTGAATTAAAATGGACCTTATCTCCTTTTTCTTTCAGGTCGGTAGTGCTGATTATTATTGTATTATTGTCAGTGGAAGAATAAAGCCTGATTTGCTCATTTATCTTCTTCCAGTTTTCGTTGTTTTCAGAATACGAACCAAGCTCTCCAATAAGGATTGGTAAATTTTTATTCCCGCTAATCTCTCTGAATTTTCCAAACAGTGCGGTTAATCTGTTTTTATACAGAGGTATATCAATTTGATTGGCATCGTTTTCTCCCTGATGCCACAGGATCCCTTTAATCAATCCGTATCTTTGACCAAGCATTACTTTCTCCCTGAAGTTTGTCAATAACTGGACTTTTCTGAATATTGAGTCACCTGTCCATTGGCTGATTGAGCTTCCTCCTACAGCTACCGGGATAAGCAGAATTGAAATACTGTCAGGTAGCTGTCTGATCATCGATTTCCCGAATGAAAGACCACAATCCAAGCCAGCCATAGAAGGTTCATTGAAATGAAGCGGTTCTTTTGCAACAATAATTTCCCCATTTTTATTTATTGTCAAAATCCTTTCTGACGGGATTGTGTCCTGGGGTTCAACAAGTCCGCGTCCGGCCATATTTGATTGCCCTGCAAGTATAAAAACCCAAAGATTTTCTTTATCCGGAATATTTTCGGCCTTTAATTCTGTTTTTGGGAAAAATTGTGTTCTTATATCCTGGCTTCTTAGTAAATATGGAACTAATAAATAAATTGTCAGTATTATTAAAATTTTTTTCATCATGAATCTGTTTTCTCAGCATAGGTTTATTTTATCCACTCCAGGTAAAGATCATTAGTTGTACATGAAGAGTCTTTTGATAAAACACTCAACTGACTATTGGCATTGTTATATAGGAAAGCGTTTTTAATTATATCGAGGTCGTTGTTGATATTCTCAGTATCAGCTGTTTTACCATTACCATCTGTCATACCTGCAATCATCAGCTTTCTTGGTGCCAGGGATGCAGCAAGGTCAGGAAGATCGTAAGCAGTAAGTGCTCCGGGGACAAGACTGTGAACAAAACCTGTCTTATAAAATCTGTTCATTACAATGGAACTGTATGAAGAGTAAGGCTCAACAAGTGCTACACGGGTGATAACATGATCAAATGCTGCTGCATGTAATAACAGTGGTGACATATCTTTTATGGCGATCCCGTATACCTCATTCATTTCATTGTTTTTCAATAGAATATGAGTCAGCTTAACAACATCAGCAGCCTGAACTCCCACAATACTCCTGCCAATCTGCATGGCTGTATACCACATATTATATGATGTGTTTTCTATAAATGCATCACCTTTAAAGATACCGGGGCCCAACTCTCCAATTCCTATAAGATCAGGAGCAAGAACCGTAAATCCCTTATTCACAAACCATTCTATTTGTCCTCCTTCAGCCGCCTCGGCTGTTTTACCTGATGGATGAAGATATACAACAGCTTTGTTATTTGTCCCGGCAGGTATAAATAAAAGGTAAGGAATCACATAATTGCCTTCTCCTTTCACAAAATACTTTTCAACAACATAATTGTTCTTTTGAATTCTTCCTGTAAATACCGGTTCATCAGTTAAAGAGGGTTCAATGTATCCGGAAAGCTTTTTTGCCGAGATGATTACCTTCGGAAGATGTTTCGCAAGGTCGCTTCTTGATGCCTGCAATTCCTTGAGCATTTTTCCTGCTTCCTTTTGGTTCAGGCTGAAGACAGACTCGCCACCAAGAGAT
Organism: Bacteroidales bacterium; assembly: GCA_021371855.1. Classification (GTDB taxonomy): domain Bacteria; phylum Bacteroidota; class Bacteroidia; order Bacteroidales; family VadinHA17; genus LD21. The sequence goes on from JAJFVL010000017.1 coordinate 260,968, forward strand.
GTCGAAAGCTGTCCTGTGGATGTTTTTTGCAGCTCCTGTGCTGTCGGAAAGTCAACTTCCTCTTCAGCGGATGATCCGGGAAGCATAAAATGTTTTTGGAAAAAAGCATACATAGCTTCACGGTTCTTTTTTGTGTATCCGTGTCCAAAATCATCTTCGGTGATTTCAATATTGTCCGGTTTCCCAAATATTTCGTAGATTTTTTTCACCTCCTTGAATGTCTCTCGTGAACCCTGAATACTGAAAAAATCTCTCGTTGTAGCCATTATAAGAGTAGGCTTGGGAGCACGTATCTCAATAAAATCAGCATGATCAATCCCATCATAAATACCATGATAAAAATTTTGTTCGCCATCCTGCACACCGATTGATTCCATAAGTCGTTTATAACTTGTTATATAGCCTGCAGGGGCGGATGCAGCAACCCTTTCATCAAGAGCTGAAATATAAGCGGTCTGGGTACCTCCTCCGGAGAGTCCGTGTACACCTATTCTCTTCGGATCCACTTCTTTTCTGCTGATAAGATAATCTATTCCTCTAATGCCATCCCAGATAAAATAACGGGCAATTGATTTCCCTATCAAAGAAACCTGTGCAGACGGATAAGAATGTTCCTTAGTTGACGATCCAATTACAGACTCACCTGTTTCCGGATTAAAATACTGAAGACGTTCACCCTGACCAATCGGATCTATTGCCAGAACAATAAATCCTTTTTTTACAAGATTTAAAAGTGGCAGCTGGTACGATGGCAAACGGTAAACCCCTGTACTATGCCCTGAACAGAATAATATTGCAGGGGCTGGCTTTTTTACTTTATCAGGTATGAAGAGAGATGCCGTTACATAAAAGCCCGGGAGTGATTCATAAATTACATTTTCAACCCTGTAGCCATTTTTCTTTACTTTCCCGGTGATTTTTGCATTCAATGGAGTCTTTTCAGGAAATGATCCTATTACGTTCCACATAGCATCGCGTATCTGCGATTGTCTTTTCTGACACTCTTCAGGAGTGGTGATTTTGGAAATCTTTTCAGCCCTGGAATCAAGAAGCCTGAATGATTCAGAGGTCATGTGGTGATACAATGTGTTTTGAGCATCGCTGAATTGAAGCCAGTTGTTACGTATTACATCAAGATCATTTTGAGCGTACGTTATGTTGTTGGTTAAGAACAACATAAATGATAAAGAAAAAATGCTTTTTAAGAAACCGGAATGTTTTTCATTAAGAACTTTGAGAATCTCTTTCATTTCTAATATTTCTTAGTTCTCTTATGTAACTATTTTTGTTATTTCACTTGACAACTGAATTTTTCAATGCTGAAGGACTACTTTGACAGATTGAAAAATCAACATGTTTTTACCCTTAATCCCTTCTTTAAAAGTCTTATCCATGCCTGCGCCTGGGGTTTTGCCGTTCCGGATACAATCAATCCATTCCTTTATATGCAGTTAAGTAACATCAACCTCCTGACCATTAATTGTCGTTGTGGTTAATCCGCTGGCAGCATAGCGGTTAGTTGCGGGGTTGTAAATGTATTTGTCTCTTTTATTCCTAATTTATTAAAATTGTGAAAATTCTCAGAAATTGTTATATACCCAGAATTCTTTTTGCATTTCCTGATCTTAATAACTGCTTAGTCTTTGCATCTGCTTCTCTTTCATAAAGAGACTCTATCCTTAACAACCCGCACAGATAATCAAGAATCGGGGAATGAGTACCAAATGCAAATTTATCTTGACCATATCTTTTTAACATTTCTCCCAAATTGCTTAGTATCCTTCCGGAAGTATCAAATAACATATCCGTTTTCTTCAGAATCTCTGTATCTTCTTCACTGACCGTTATGCTGTTTGCCGCATTCACTACAAAATATTTTGCATCAGGCACCTCCCTGATAATTGGCATGATGTCTTTAAGCGACATTTCTTTTGATATGTCCATCCATGAACGCTGACGTGAATCAACTATCCGATGTGCAAATGACACGATCATGCCCCGGTCGCGGGCACGCTTTACAAGTTCAACACATGCCGGATCAGTTATCTCATAATCGTGATACAGCGGATACAGGCAAACACCCTTCATCCCCAGCCTCTTACTGCATGCTTCAAGATCATTCTGCCATCCGGAATAAATCGGATTTATAACTGCAAATGGTATAAAACGACTTGAAAATTTCCTGTTTGACTTTATTTCTTTATACAGCTCTTCATTGGCTGCCTGGGTATCTTTATAAAAAATCCCGTTGAGGTTACTTATCACAGACAATTCTACTCCAAACCTGTCCATGTTTTCGAGCATTGTTGCACAGGTATTGTGTTTAAGTTGTTTAAACGGCCAGTGCCCTACGTAAGCATTTATATCAATCAACATTATAACCTCCCTTTCTTAATACATTATTATAATTCTCAAAAAATATTTTCCGCCTTTGAGCATCGGTAAGATCTGCATCAAGTATTTTACTTACTCCCTGGTAATAAGAGGTGTCCGATCCATAAAATATCCTGTCCTCTCCAATATACTTAATAGCATAATTTACCATTTCAGCTTCATTGTTACTGCCCGATGTGTCGATATAAATATTCGGATAGTCTTTAAGAGCCTTGCATTGGTACTCCCAATCGCCACCGGCACCTATATGTGCCCACTGAAAAGTCATCTCAGGATATCTTTTTGCTATATCAATCATATCTTCAGGGATAGTCTCATTCGGATATAAATTACCATATTTTGTTCTGTATCCTCCACGGCCCAATCCGCTATAAGTATGCATAAAACAAATCATCTTAAGGTCAATCAGTTTTTCTATTATCGGATAATATGACGGATCATTTACTTTGACTTGCAGGTAACCCTTATAACCAGACATTCCGGCGTCCACACATCGTTTTAACTCTTCAAGTGATTCCTTTGCAAATGTTGGTATAAGTGTGAAAAAACCGATAAATCTGTCCGGGTGTTTCTTTATTGCATTTATTATAAGGTTATTACATTCTATAACATCCTGGTGAGTTCCCACGTCACCGGTAAAAGGTCTTGATATTGAAAGCTTCTCAATGCCTAACCTGTCTGCAAAACCAAGTTGTTCTTCTATAGTATCCGGAGAAAAATAGAGATGGGCATGAGCATCTATTTTCCGGTATTTCATTACTTCCTTCATAACATCACGGGAAGAAGACTCTTCCTGATCCATGTTTCCTGTCTGTTTTTTTAATCCGACATTTCTCAAATTGGATTCCAACATAAGACCTGCAACTGACATTGAAGTACCTGATAGAAATTTTCTCCTGCTAAGTGATTTGTTCATTAGTATCAATTGTTACACATTTTAACATATAAAATAGCTACTCCAATTTATTTTCTTTATAAAATTGGAGTAGCATAGTATTACATCATATCTAAACTGACAATCAGATTGAATTCAGTTTATCCCTGTTGTCGTAAACTTTCATTACAGCATTGATAATGTCGTCCATATCGGCAAGGGTTCCAAGCAGAGGACCTGAAGCCCAGAGCATTACCATGTCCTGGCAAACCTGGTCGCACTTTGGAAGACTCAGTTCGGCCTGGAATTTTTTCAGCCTGGATGTACCAAACATCTTCTTATACTCCGGTAATGTCTGAATATGGTCAGTCCATGGTTCTCTGTGTAATCCGTTTGCAATATAAGGGCTGAGACCTATTCCTTCAGCTGAAATTGCTTTCAGGAATTTTTCACGTGGTGCATTATTGAAATGTTCCTTTTTATAGGACCATGTATAAAGATAGAATGAACCTGCTGTAGTTCCAGGGTATAGCTTCTGTGGTACAAGTCCGGGGCACCCTTTAAGCTTTTCCGTAAGATATTTAGCATTTCTGTTACGGGTTGCATGGCGTTCTTTCACTCCCGGCATTTGTCCGAGTAGAATTGCTCCTTCAAACTCATTCATACGATACTTCGATCCGATAGTTTCGGTTTTCCCTCTTTTTGATGTTCCATGGTTCTGAACCGTGTAACATTTATCCATAAGCTCTTCGTTATTGCTATAAATGGCTCCGCCTTCTCCACAGCATAGCACTTTGCTTGTCTGGAAACTGAGGCAGCCTACATCACCTATCGTTCCAATCATTTTCCCCTGATATTCAGCCAGAATAGCCTGGCAGGCATCTTCTATCACCTTCAGGTTATGTTTCTTTGCTATTTCCATAATACGTTCCATATTACATGGCTGACCCATGATGTGCACTGGCATAATGGCTTTTGTCCTGTTTGTAATCTTCCTCTCTACGTCATCCGGATCTATCTGAAATGATTCAGTATCAAGATCTGCCATTACAGGAAGCGCACGGCTGACCAGAATAGACTGGATAGTACCGGGATCGGTATATGGAGAGGTGATGACTTCATCTCCGGGCCCGATACCCAAAGCCTCAACGGCTGTATTCAACGACTGCGTACCTGAACCTGTACATACCGTTGTTTTAACACCCAGCAGTTTGGCAAGCTCCTTTTCAATTGTGGGTACGGTTCCGTTGGCAGACTGTATTCTGCACCATATGCCGCTGCGTGTGGTTTTAACTATCTCTTCAACAATCCTTTCATCAACATATGGCCATGCGGGCCATACTTTATCCGGTGCAACGGGAGTGCCTCCCAGGATCGCAAGCTTACCAGTGTTATTATTCACAATGTTGGGGCTCCCGAATGACGGAATTGCACTTGACGCAACTGCTGCTACCGCCCCTGCTGATACCGTGGCAACGAATTTCCGTCTTGATAATTCTTTCTTTTTCATTATTATTTGTCTTATTAATTGTTAATTCTTATTATTATATTGAATTCAATTTTCCTCTGTTTTTAAACAAAATTTTAAAATTACCATCCCGGATTCTGTTCCAGTTCCGGATTTAATACAATTTCGGTGAGTGGAATTGAATTCAGATAATCACGACCGGCAACAAATCCATATCCATTAGGCATAGCGGTACGGAAAGGATCGAGAAATCCATTTTCGTCAACAGGGAAAGGATTAGTCGTAATCTGAGATGCCAAAAATCCTTTTGGTCTTTTTCCGATTATCAGTTCATCGGCAGCAGCCCATCTGGCAATATCGTCCCAACGAAATCCTTCAGCTGAAAGTTCCACTCTTCTCTCACGCCTGATCTCATTAATTACCGGTGAAAGACTTGGGAAATCCCATTTAGGATCAACTGCAATATTTGAAAGAACCAGATTTGGCATTCCAACCCTGTCTCTGAATTTCTTAATAGTCTTATCTATATCGCTCTGGGTTATTGTACCTAATTCAGCCTTGGCTTCAGCATGATTCAGCAATACTTCAGCATATCTGTAAATAACGGCCGGGCTTTCTTCATATTGTGTAATGTGAAGGCTCATCAAAGGGTTATATCCTTTTATGTTGACATAACCGCTTGGAGCATTAAAATCTGCTTTGGTATTCAGATTATTAAAAAGATCTTTCCAATATACTATTGTACCATCAGCATATATTTTCCATATGTCTTCAGGCATGGCTATAGTCTGATAGAACCTCGGGTCCCTGTTTTGCTTTTCATCAGTAAGTGTTGCATATCCTTTAAAAAGAGGATTATTGGTTATTGGTTTACCATCGGTACACAGGTATGCATCTGCCAGTTGTTTAGTTATTGTATACCCGGCGGGATTCTCCATTCTGAAGTTTCTGTCATTGGTAAAGTTAGGATCACCCCTGCTTATTTCATTGTCATATTTTTTCCAGAACATGATCTCCTTATTGGTAGTATAATCTTGCATCGCAAACAAGTCGTAATAATCAGATGTTGGCTTTCCGGTTGAATAAATATCATATACCCCTGATGCCATTATTGCAGTGGTAGCTTCAACAACTTTATTAAAGTATTTCTCAGATTGAGGATTACTTACACCAAAGGGGTCATTGGCATGATATTTTTCCCATGAACCTTCATATAAAGCGACTCTGCTCTGTATGAGGAGGGCCATCCATTTATTTACACGGCTGGCACCATTAGTCTTATCTGCTGTAAGGTACATAGCAGCTGTGTCTAATGCTGCTATAATATTATCAGCCACCACATTCCGTGGATCTCTTTTACTAAAAAGCTCTTTGGAAGAAGTTCCCAGCTCAGTTGTAAGCCATTGAATATCACCATAGTTTTGCAACAGGTTAAAATAAATCAAACCCCTGAAAAAATATGCTTCACCTAAATATTGCTGATACTCTGATAATTTAGCGTATTGTTCAATTTTTTTGTAATTATCAAAAAAGTAATTTATACTCCTGACAGCTGAAAAATCTATACTTCCACTTGTTGCGACAGTTCTTGTACCTTCAAGACGTGTGTCGATGTTTAGATAAATTTCGTTGTCACTATCAAAATCATTTCCATAATTAGCATATTTAGGAAAGTTTGTAGCATTGTAAAACTGGTTTACATAAGCCTTAAGGTCACTTGTGCTTTTGAAATAGTCCAATGATGTGACCTCATCCAGAGGAGCTCTCTGCAAAAAATCTTTCTCACATGAAGTCAACATTAAACTTACAGCTAAAAAACTGAAGATTGCTTTTATATATTTCATAATAATAGTTTTTTAGAATGTTAAATTAATACCTAATGAAAGGGTAGTTGTAATAGGATAGATAGCTCCTGTTGTATTATAACCGCCATAATTCGGATCTGAAGCAATGGTTGATTCAGGATCGAAATTTTTTGGCAGTTTTGTTATCGCAAAAAGGTTCTCCCCTGAGAAATAAATTCTTGCCTGCTCAACAAATATTTTCTTTGAAAGCCTTTCAGGAATGGTATATCCTAACTGAACATTCTTTAACCTTAAATATGCAGCATTAAGAAGATATCTTGATTGTGTTTCACGGTTTTTGAATGTCTGATTTGTAAAATAAGGTTTTGGGAAATAGGAATCAGTGTTAGGACCTAACATGTTGGTTTCGTTAGCAGGGCGCCAGTAATCCAAACTCCACGAATTTCTTGTCAATGAAGAGTTGCCCCATGCATTGTTCAACCCCCAGTATATCATTGAGTAATCATCAGAGAAATAATCGCGTTTGCCTACACCGTGCCACAACATACTGAAATCAAATCCTTTCCAGTTAAATCCTGCCATAAAACTGTAATTATAGCGGGGTGAAGTGTTACCAATCACTTTAAGGTCGCCATGATCATCCAATGTACTTGACCCTGGGTCAATTTTACCATCATTGTTGAGATCTTTGTATTTTATATCACCAGGTCCCCAGGTAGCATAAAAATAAGACTGGTCAGGCATAGTTTCACCCACTTCCTGGATTATCTTATCGGTCTCATAACCCCATATCTCACCAACTTCCTTGCCATTGTACCATGTGCCAATAAGGCCTTTGTCGTTCTTATATTTCAGTATTGTCGATCTGTTGTCACCAATACTTACCTGTACATTATATGAGAAGTCATTTGAGATCCTGTCTTTCCATTTAAATACTACCTCAAAACCTTTTGTTGACAGCTCTGCATTGTTGCGGGCTGGTGTGCTTGCTCCCAGGGTATAAGGAAGGGTCTCTGAAGGGCCGAGCATGTCGGTTGTTACCCTGTTGTACCAGTCAAAATTCATTTCTAGACGATTTTTAAGGAATGCTGCATCCATACCAACATTGGCAGTTGTTATAGTTTCCCATGTCAAATCATCGCTTATCAAGGCAGGAGATGTTGAATATGCAGGTCTTTCACCATTTATAATCCAGTTAAGTTCGTTATAGACAGGAATTCTTGAGAGATATAAATAGTTGTTGACATTCTGGTTTCCCAATGATCCGTAAGATGCCCTTAACTTGAGCATGTTGACATATTGTTCGATAGGTGCCCAGAAATTTTCTTTTGAAATATTATATCCTACAGAAGCTGAAGGGAAAAATCCCCATCTTGACTCTTTTTTAAACTTTGATGAACCATTGTAACGTGCACTAAGTTCAAGAAGGTATTTCTCTTTGAAATTGTAATTGATCCTCCCAAAAACACCTTGTGTAGCCCAATGCCATATTTCATCTTCAACAGTCTTGTCGCCAAGGGAGGTGCTTAATGACGGTACCTGATCAGTGATTAACTGTGTCCCTGTACCTTTTATATAGGAGTAGAACCTGTCCTCCTGTTCATATCCTGCAAGCACTTTAAAATAATTATCTCCAAGCTTTTTCTCATAAGAAGTCACCATGTTGACCAATGAATATTTGGTGTTGTCAAAAGTCGAATAATACATTGATGCAGGTTTGCCAATGTTCCCAAATGTACCGTTCCCGAGTTCACACCAAACCGGATGAGGATTATCAGTAATTCTTTCATCTACAATATTATGATTATAGGAAATGCTCGTTTTCCATCCTTTTATGGGTTCTATTTCACTGCCGATTGTTATAAAAAAGTCATTTGACTCCGATTTGATCCTGCCTGATTTCTGCATTAAATTAACAAAAGGAGCCTGAATAGACCCATTGACATTATACATTGGCATCATTGGGGCAAATTGCAAAAATGCAATCATAAGATACTCCCTGTCGACAGTTGTATATCCATCGGGGTGATCAGCTACGCTGTTAGCATATTTTAAGCTGGAGTTAAAACTAAGCCAGTCAGTAACCTGCGATTTGAAGTTTGCCAGGAAGTTATATCTTTTATATGAGTCATTTCCATATGTATACATTCCTTCCTGCTCCAACATACCACCTGAGAGATAATACTGAGTTTTACCATCGCCACCGGATACATTAATATTATGCTTCTGACTAAAAGAATGATCCCTCATCATAATTTGAGGCCAATCGTTATTTGCATTGCCTTCCCTTCTTCCTGCCCATATGTTGGTTATGGGTTTATCAGGATTATATTCATATTGGTATGTTCCAGCCATATAGCCTTTAATCCTGGTAATCTGTTCATCGCTGTATACGGGAGCCAATCCTGCGTTTGCATTAGCCTGATTATAAGCTGTTGTCCATGTCAATGCATCAACCAGACTCGGGTACTTGATAGGTATGTTCATTGCCACGTTGTTGTTATACTGAATATGTATCTTCTCGCCTTTCTTACCTGATTTTGTCGTTATCAGGACAACTCCGAAAGGAGCACGTGAACCATAAATAGCAGATGCGGAGGCATCTTTAAGAACTGAAATGCTTTCGATAGATTCGGGATCTACATTATTTAAATTCATTTCAACCCCATCAACCAAAACAAGAGGAGTGGCATCTCCCTGAATTGACCCCATACCTCTGATGCTCATAGTACTCTCAGCACCCGGTTCGCCACCGTGCAAATCCATATTAACTGCTAAATTCGGAGACACACCTCTCAAAAGATTCGCAACTTTTGTTTCAGATCTATTTTTAAGTTTATCTCCTGAAACAGCATCAACTGATCCAGTTAAATTTACTTTCTTCTGAGTACCATATCCAACAACAATAACTTCATCCAAACCTAACAACTCGTCAGACAGAATAGCATCTACTATCCTTTGGTTCCCAACGTTTATTTCCTGTGTTTTCATTCCTACAAATGAGAACTGTAAAGTCGCATTTTCAGGAACATTGAGAAGCGAATAGTTCCCATTGATATCAGTAATTGACCCTGAGGTGGAGCCTTTTACAACAACAGAAACACCTGCTAATGGTTCTCCGGATGCATTAGTGACTTTGCCTGATATTGATTTCTGCATCAGAGAAGCAATTTCATCTTTGGAATCTTTAGTATCCGCTGATAGTATTGTCTTTCCTGAAGCCAGTAAAATAAGATTATCATCAAAAACTTTGAACTTGATATCCTGACCTTTAAACAAGTCATCCAATATCTCCTCTATAGTTTTATCAGTAACATTTATGCTTACCTTTCGTCCATCATTAAGCTGTTCATTCTGATAGAAAAAACGAAATTCGCTTTGATCTTCGATTTTCTTCAGTACATCAGTTGCCTGTACTTCAACCAGATTAAACGAAAATTTTGTAGTTTGAGAATAAACTGAAGCTGAGAGCTGGATCAGAGTTGTAAACAATAAGATTAGGGTTATTTTCATCTCCAAAAGTATTTTTTGCCACAACTTTTCCCGTTGCAGGCAGGGGTTTTCGGGTTTTTTCATAACTTTGAATGTTTATTAACAAATAAATAATTGGTGTTCCAGCACCGTTATTTCAAAACAGATAGGCCGGAAAGGTATTCCAGTATCTTCCGGCTTATTAATATTTTATTATCACGATTCATCTCATAAGCTACCTCCTTTTTCTAATTAATATTTTCTGATTTTCAATTTTATATTGAATTGGCATAGTATGTTTTACAATGTTCAGAAATTCAAGAATACTCTCATTTTTGATCGTTCCTGAATAGTGGTAACTCAGGATACTTTTATCTTCAACCTCAATAGAAACATCATATTTACGTTCTATCAGGATTATCAATTGTTCTAAACTCATATTAACGAAAATGAGTTTATTTTCTTTCCATGAAGTAAAAAGCTTCGTATTAACCTTATTAACCTGAAGCTTACTATCTACGCGATTAAAAGTAAATTGTTCGCCAGGCAACATATTAACCTTTTCAGTCATTTTGAGATTACTCAGTGATGAAATCGACACACTGCCTTTTTCCAGAGTAGTTTCACTTTTTGAATCAGATTCATATGCTTTTACATTAAATTCAGTGCCGAGTACATTGACATCATAAAACGATGTATGTACTGTAAATAGCTTATTCTTCTCTTTTGCAACCTTAAACCATGCTTCCCCATTAAGAAAAATTTCCCTTCCTTCACTACTTTTTCCAATTTTGTATTTGATTTCAGTACCTGAATTTAAATAAATCAGAGTACTGTCAGGCAGTACCATTTGTGAAACGGAACCTTTTGGGGCAAAATATGAAATATAGATTGGTTCTGTACGTGAAAAGAATTTGATTATCAGACTACTACATATAATAATCCCTATAAATACAGCAGCAACTTTCCCCAATGTTTTGAAATTACCACTGTAAATGAACAATTCTCGTTTTTTCTTATCGCTAATCCGATCATTAAATCTTTTCCACTCCTTCTCTGTCTCTGCAATTTCAGATGCATTCAGTACCGAGGCTTCCCACAAATCTTTAATCTCAGTATAATACTTAGTATTTTCTTTTGATTTGTTGATCCAATCTGACAGTTCGTTTAACTCATCAATAGGAAGATCTCCATCTAATTGAGCTATAATCTTTGATTTTACCGACCTTTTCAAATACATAAATCACCTTTCTTAAATGCTTAGACACTTAAGACAGGTATATCCCTACCTTGAACAAATTTTTTTTAAAGATTTATTATCAGAAAAATCAGAAATACTCCAATGTATTCACTTAATTCAGACTTTAAAACAGACAGCGCTTTGGAAATATGTTTCTCAACCATTTTGACAGAAATGCCTAACTTTTCAGCTATTTCTTTATTATGCAAATTATTCTGTCTGCTCAGTTTGTAAACCTCAAGGCATTTTTCAGGTAATGTATTAATTATTTCTTCGATCTTTTGCTGTATTTCCAATTCAAGCAGACTATAATAAGGATCATTAAAATCGGAGTAAACTGATTTCTCTGAGAGGCTGATTTTAAGATTCAATTTATCTTCAGTCGTTTGACAAGTGTTTAAGTGGCGTATATAATTCAGGCAACTATTTTTTACAGCCTGAAAAAGGTAAGCTTTGGGTGAAGAATTAATACTTAATGTATCTGATTTTTCCCAAATAATTAAAAAAGCATCCTGAACAATATCCTGTGCAGATTGCAAGTCGCCTGTAAATTTTCGTGCAAACAAGACCAACCGGCCATGGTATTTAAAAAACAATTCTTCATAAGCTTCTATTTTCTTATCATTCAGATCAATAAGTAATTGTTCTTTACTATTGTACATGATTTGTATGAAATGTATACCATCAAATTTAGACAAATAATACAATTGATCATTCAGGTCACTTTATTTTTCGATTAAAATAATAAAGTGACTAAATATATTTTCTTGAAATATTGGACTATTAATTCTACTTTGACTGATTGAAAAATCAACATGCTTTTACCCTTAATCCCTAGAGGGAACATGTTGATTTTTAAGCTTTTCTCCTTTTATGGCCGGGGAAGAAAAAGCTGAAAAATAATAACTTCATTAGCCTGTCAAAGTAGAATTTATATCGATTTTAAAACTGTATACAATTTAGTTCTTTAAAATCTTTGTGATCCGGATTTTTAAGCAACTGTTTTACAGATGTTTTCTCAAAAAGACAGGCTTTTATTCATGGGCGTTTACAATCATCAACGTTTTACTTTTTATACTTTGTCTTTTTTATAAAAGAAAATTAAAGCAATCAGAATGCAAATAACTGCAAAAATGAAACCAATTGATAAGAATGCCAGCCCGTTAGATAAACCAAATATTGGTTTAAGAATGCCAAGGACATAAGGAGATGCAGATCCGACTACAAAAGCGAACATCAGCATTATCCCTGTTGCTGTTGACCTGTATGGAATCTCAATTACATCATAAAGAGCTGCAAAAATGTTTGAATCAAACATTCCCCGACTTAAACCAAAAAAGGCTAAAGCAGAATAAAGAAAAAACAAAGAGTTGCTTTTACCGATAATAATGATAAAAGGAATTCCAATCAATAAACCAATCATTTGTACAATGGCCCTTATTCCTACAACTTTTTGCGCCAGTTTATCGGCAATTCTCGCTCCGATCATAACACCAATGAATGCGGCAACGTTGAGATAAAATGTTGAATCAAAACCTGCACGTGCCAGAGAAAAATTAAACTTTTCATGTAAAAATGTTGGTGTCCAGGTCAGAAAACCAACTCCTGCAAATTGCATGCCTGCAAAAGCTAATGTTAATAATAAAGCAGTAGGTTTTGTGAAAAATACTTTTAATACTTCTAAAACACTTTTTGGGGGTTCTGAAGCAACATCTGATTTTTCTATTACTACAGAATCTTTAAGTCTGAAATTGAGAACAATAGCAATTAGTATTCCAAACCCCCCAAAAACGTAAAATGACACCCGCCAGCCAAATAAATCAGCTACATAACCGGTCAGATAGCCACTGCAAATAACGCCAACATAAAGGGCAGTCTGATGTATTGATAATGCTGTAGACCGGGTATTCTGATGATGTTCACAAATCAGCGCATTGGCTGAAGGAGCATAAAACGCCTCTCCCCCTCCCAAAGCAATGCTCCTTAAAAAAATAAGTTGAAGAATTGTATAACTCAGTCCGGTAGTTAATGTTGCTATGCTCCATACCAATAAACTGATAATGATTACAAATTTTTTATTGAAACGATCCCCTATTATTCCACCAAAAGGAACCATTAACCCATAAAATAAATTTAAAATTGACGCTATTAATCCCATATCAGCATCTGTCAAACCCAGATCATCGCGGATAGAGGGGAGAACTACATTAAAAATCTGACGATCAGCCTGATTAAAGAAAAAAGCAAACCAAAGAAGCAAAACAAGTTCCCATTTATAAGGGATAGTGAATTTTTTCATTTTTAAAGATTAGTATTTTTAGTATTTCATGGGAATGTAATTGAAGCTAAAAGATTCTACAATCATTCATCATCAATCACTTATAAGATAAAATGCGGCGCTCTTTTTTGGCATATCCAGCGGAACCTCGTTCACCTTCACATGTCTGGTGCCTGTTATTTGTTCTTCCAGGGTACATTGCTTTTCCATTTTAAGGATGTCGTGAATTTCAACTTTTGGGAATACGCTTATAAATCGATTATCTGCATATACAGTACAGTTAACTGGTGCGTACATGTGACATCCTGCAATTGAAGCTATCTCACGCAGTCTTCCTGCCTTCAGGGATGGGTATGCGCACAATATACTTTTCCCCCCACTGCTGTTATGTATCATGGCGGTCATTATACTCCCATCCGGATACCTGTCGAGCACTGTCTGTTCCGGTGCCGGCACAATCCGTATCAGTGGGAAATCATTCACAATATCATACCCTGAATATCCATCAGCAGCCCTTGCCGGACAGGGCTCAACAGTAAAACCGGTCACCTTATGCACATTGCTCCATGCGAAATCAGGTTTACGTATGCCCGCTGCATAATGCCATATCAAGGTTGATGTTTCAGGAATACGCTTTCTGATACGCTCCCATTGTCCTTCACCGAAAAGGAAAGCATTGGCAAAAACGATGAGCTTGTACTGCGACAATGGCAAGTCCTCAAGGTCACAGAGTCGGTATGTATCAACCGGGGTACCAGTCAGTTTCAGCTCCGCTTCCAATTCGTTTATAACACCACCGGAATTTCCATTAACAAAGCCATAGCTGTCGCTCATGACAGTAAAACTCTTGTCATCGACCACATACAATATCTCGCTGACACTTTCCCATTTCTTTTTACGAACAAGTCCGTTGATCCGATACAGTTTTGATATTTCATTCATAATGGTATCATTGTCGAACCATCCACCCGCCAAATCCATCCACCAGAAGTTTTGGTTACGGTTTGACAGGTTCTTTGCAATTTCGCGCCACAGTACTGTACGCGTTTCATCCATGTTGTGTGAAATCCAACCATTATTCCGACTGTTAGTATGTGTACGATTATCAAGTTCATCGATCCATATCTTCTTACGTCCTATTGAAAGACTTGGAGTCTGCTCGCCACCCGGCCACCCTGCTTCGCATCGATAATACCTTTTAGGAGAGGATAAAAAATCGATATAGGGGGAATTCAGCAACTGATCAATGGCCAGATGCCCTGCATGTGCAATATTTTGTGTGAAGAGATATCCATAAAAAGAACCTACCGGTTTTCCTCCAGTCGTTTCTTTTGTGATTTTTCCAAAATACTCGATAGCGTCAGCTGTCATCTGCGAAGTGAATATACTGTAATCAGTACAACTCTGATTTTGCTTTCCGGCACGGAAAAATGCTTCCAATGTAGTATTTTCCGATTTCATTTTATAAGGAGATGGCACCCCAAAATTATCAAACGAAAGGTCCGGTTCTCCCCATACTTTGCGCAGCTTTTCAAGAGAGCCGTATCGCCTGATACACCAATCGTAAAAAACACGACGGTGGTTGATACCGAAATCACCCTTCAGTTCTGTCTTCCTATCCCATGTTCCCCAAAGAGTTGACTCACCACAGGCTCCAAATGCAATATGATAAGCTATTATCCGCTTGGCATATGGGCCGGTTTCAAGGTGTTTTAGCAGCCGCACAAGGGCTTCTCCAGCATCCTTCTTCCATTTTTGTGAAGTAAAGCTTTGAAGCCCGACCCGTCCTTCGTCATCAGCGGTGTTTTCCGACCAACCATCTGTGGTAAACCACTTTGACATCTTATTCGATAAACGTGCAATTCCTTCTTTATCGCGTGGCCCGTTGAAACAGACAAACAATTCTTCCGGGTTTTCATTCGCCCATTCTATAGGCACATTCAGTTTTATTCGCGGCACATAGAAGCGATCAGGTTGTCCTTTCAGAAGTGAATCGAGTGTCATGTCAACAGCCCTGTAATCATACTTATCAACCCCAATCCAGCCGTTGTGTAATATACCGGTATAAATTTTCACTCCGACGCGTTCAAATGCATCATTTGTTTTTATCGTCTGGCTGAAATTCCTGTCATAAAAAAGTGGCTTCCCTGTTGTATCAAGCCGTGTTGGATCCTGTGTAAAACCAATCCGAGACCAAAACATAGGCTCAGATGCGATTATTTTTAGCAGATCAGATGAAGAACCATATTTAGTTTTTTGTCCAACTGACAGATTACATGAGCTGATCAACAACAACACCGAAACACCTAAAAGGAAACAGATTCTTTTAATTATTCCCAAAGAATTGTTCATACTTGTTTGTATAATTCTTGAATAAAAACAGATTGTTTGTTTCATACTCTTAAAACTTTTAACTAACAGAATATAAATTACTTAAAAATTTGAGAACGTATGAAACCGCCTGTTCCTCTCGCCCTCCAATAAATTTTAATCAGTCTTTCTTGTGAAGATAAGTGATGAAAATTCATGTTCGTTTCATAAAATATTTTTAAGGTTCATATTAAAATTGAAACCCTAATTTATTAGTGTTGTACCGGATGCTTTTCCTCATAAATTTTTTTTGCATTTCCCGTCAGTTCTGTACCTTTTAAAATACGTTCGCGATACTCTTCAATGATAGGTTTCCAGAATGTTTGGAAAAAGCCAAGCAATCTTTTCTCGTTAATATTTTTTTCGCAAAACTGAACTGTATTAAGAATGCTTTTCTCATTATTTTCATGGTAACTACCTGTTGGAATTTGATCGTAACCGTTTCGCTCAAGATCGAGATAGGCTTTTACATAAGTCTTTGTTTCGTCGAAGTCTTCTCCATAATACCAATTACTCTGAACAACCGATTTGGGCATCTTCTGTAAAAAAAGATCAGGATGATGCCAATAATAATCTGACCAGACCCAAGGTCGTGAGCCGTTCTTAAAAACTTCACCAATTAAAAAATAAAAATCTCCCCACCAAAGGTCATTTTGTCTTACAATGATATGATCAAAATTCACTGACAATTGATTTTCTGCAGTCTCTTCATCCATACCCAAATGAAAGAACCGGGGATTATTGAAAATGCCAGTAACTTCTTTAATCAGATCCTTGCAAACAGTATAATATATGTCGGTCGATACCATGTGGGAATAAGTCCCTAACCAGGCATCATGTCCTGTCGAAAAATTCAGCAGTGGTATTGGTTCCATCCCCAAATTTCTGATTTTCTCAAGTTCTTCACGAAGCCTTGCAGGAGACCATGCATTTTTTACGGCTATCTCCGGGTGACTGTCATACCTGATGGCATCACCCAGATCTATAACAACCATATTCATCCCTTCTTTAGCCATTTTTACCAGAATATCACTCCATAGTTGTTCGACTGGTTCAAATTCAGTACGAATCCCTCCAAAACTTTTGATACCCAAAGCAAAATTAAAAGAAAGGTGAAGAAGACCTGCCCATATTTTGTCCGAAGGCCCTTTCTGCTGTGGTAATAAAACAGTGTTATAACTTTTATCAATTTCTTCTGCAGATATTTGCTTAATAAAATTTCCCCGGTCTATCATTATAAAATATTTAATAAGAATTTAGTTTAAAAACTATCTGGTTATCATATAACAAAAAGAGATAACTGGTATCTGTAACCGATTTATATATAAGTAATCAATATTTAAAGAGATTTTCAGGTTGGGCAACCAAGACATCAACTGCAGGATCTTCGTACCATGGTTCTGACTGAAGCCACAATGGAGCAACACTCCTTACCCAATCTTTAAAATAGGCTTTATCCCCGTTTTTTACCTTAATTATTTTCATATCCCGGGCTATCCTGACCATTTCCCCAAAACGTTGTATGTGTTCATCAAGGCCAACTGATAGTTTATTGTTGACTGTATTCCGCTGGTCCAGATCGGACCAAAGGACACAGAATTTTTCAACCTCGACACGTCTCAAGCGAACAGAGTCGTTTGCTACTGCAGCCTGAGCAGTTTTAAACATTTTAAGAGCTTTATCGGCATATTCAGATGTAACCAGTTCCGGATTAGGTCCCTCACACATCTGATGAATCGGACGTGAGTCTATCTCATGATGCATAAAGTTGAAATAATCACGGATTGCCGGTGCCGCTGGTCCATAATATGCTGTCATGAATTCATCAATAAGGGCTTCCACATCAGCCTTTGGATCCCAGAACAGTTTGCCCTGGACAAAAATAAATAAGTCACTGAAATTTGTGGGAACCACACAATCAATGACACCACGAATTCCAACTGATGAATAAAAATTCATTTTGCTTACCATGGCATAAAAGCTGCCGAATGGCTCATACCATGTATTATAGCCACGTGGATAATCGAATATATACATATTATCCGGACATTTAGAGAGCCATCCCTTTAGTTCTTCAAGAGCTATCTTATTTTCCGGACAATCAAGACCATGACTTTGACACATAGTCTGCGGAGGATATGGACAATACATCACCATAACATTCGGTTCAGGTAATATTTTCTTAGGAGGACGTGATGTTGCCTCCGTATAAGCCAGTGTGAGTATCTTCTTCCCGGGATAATTTTTTGCGACTACCCTGGCATTGTAGTTGACATATCGTAATAAGCGGTCTGTCATATTGTTTCCCCGTTCAGCATCAAGTGCTTTGCATGAATTACACTGGCACCAGCAGTCCGATCGGCCATCGCCCTGGGTTACTACAAAAAAGGAACGTTCTTTTTGTTTTTCAATGAGCAAAAGCAAACGTTTGGAACTTTCTTCCCGCATGTTTTCATTTGATAAGCACAGATGCCCCGGAGGTCCATCACCAGGTTTATATCGTTGTCCATTCTTTTGCAGGGCAAAGTATTCCGGATGCTCTTTGCCATATTTGCGGTATGGCATCATGAAGCTGGCTGAATGAACCCAGTTCCTCTCTTCAGGTGCTCCAAGATCACCCGAGTAACCCATATCATCATAAGGCGTATATCCAAGTTTGACACTTGGTCTGAGGCCATGGAAATAAACATCGAGTTTGAAAATCGCCCTCATATCATAATATGGCTTCTTGCTGTTTGTTATCTCTGGTATTTTTAAGCTGGAAATATGAGGTACTATTTCACAATCCTGCGAATAATACTTTACCCCTAACTTACTTAATAGATCGTATGCACCATATAAGGTTCCCAGATCACGCCATCCACATACCGCTCCGTTTTTACGATTTATTTTTATTACATAACCATCGTTGGCAACAGAATCGATCTCCTCCTGAGAAATAAGTCCCGACAAGATTGCTAATTTTCCGATCGCGATCACTCCTTCGGGAACCGTTGCATTGTTAATATTAATGAGAGAAAGATGTTTGCCGGTAATCTTAAATAAATAGTTAACAATCTCCTGAGCGGCAAGTTGTTCCCGTTCAGAAGCCTGATGTACAATTGCCACAGCGGTCAATTCTTTATCTCCCAGTCTGACATCTCCCTTTTTTTGTGTAAACATCTTACCACTTTCTGGTTGGGAGGTGCATGAAGTCAAAAAGATCATTATAAAAGTAATTAGTCCGAAAAGAACTGTTTTTGTTTTATTAATATTTGATCTCATAATTTTTGGTTTATATTCAAAATAAGTTCGCCATATTCTTATGCAACTGGTCCCCGGGATGTCTGTAAAAGCCAGACATCCTTTAGAACCACTGATATTATAAATCATTACTTGTTATAAATAGACAACTTTGCCCGTTGAAATACTTTCATAACAGGCATTGACAAATTCAATTGTCTTCCGGTGCCATTTCAGGTTTATCTTTGGAGTCTTTTTATTGCGGATACAATCTACAAACTCATCCATGAGGCCTATCCATTCATCAAAATATGTGTATTGAACTGTATAGCGATCATTCGGTACTCCATTATGGTAGACGTTCGGACCAAAACAATCAACCAGCATAACTCCATCCTCCCCACTGACAGTTACGTTCACCTCCATACGCTTGGGATAAATCTCCCAGCCCGGACCGGGAACCGCCAGCCGCTCTTCCAGACGCGACCATGACGGGTCAAACAAAAAACTAACCCCATTTTTCATCTTACCGTTTACAAGAAGAGTGTCTTCCACTTCAATATCCGTTCTGAGATTTGGCCCTGCTTCAGCATAGACATAATCAAAGTCGCTGCCGGTCATCCAGCGGATCAGATCAAACACATGTGGATGGTCACATAGAGCCCCTCCTCTGAAACGACTGTCTCCCGGACTAAGCGGAACACGTTTCCCGTAACTCTCTTCAGGAACACCCTGC
>JAJFVL010000020.1 GCA_021371855.1 Bacteroidales bacterium
ATTATTGGTAAGAAAATTACTGGGCGGCTCTCCTCCGAACCATTTGCCTATTCCCCAGGTGTCGAGGTATACTTTCATACCAAGATCTCTCGCTACTTTCGTAACCTTGATAATGTTGGGAAACCAAAAATCAATATCAAACTCTGAAAGTGCTAGTATCACAGCATTGCAATTATGATCTATCATCTCTCTGAAATCTTTTTCTGCATGCTCGGGATAACTTATCCCATAGTAGCTTACTCCTGTCTCTTTTACACTCATAGTCACTTATTTTAGTTCATATATTATTTATTGAAAGATAATTCACTTTTCGATTTTCATCTGTGATTTTTGTCAAACCACTTTTTTGTTATTTATATTCTATTAGTCATGTCAACACAAAAAATGCAGCGCTTTTTTCATTTTTCTGTAATTTTCTATAAAAAGGGATAATTCTGTTGTTAAGATTTTAATAAATTCAGTATTAAGCCCCCTGTGAATTAATATCCGATTCATTGAGCAATTAACAAAACGAACTACTGAAATACCTAATTAAACCTCAAATAATCAATAGCTTAATGAATATTATCACAAGTCTGTCAAATTAATAATTAGGGATATATTTCCGGACGGACTTGCCACTCATGTATTCCACAGTTCTGATAGTTTTTAATTGGGATATCCCATCCTATCTGGCGCAGATGCCGCATGCCCATCATTCCATCGCAAGCTGCATAGGGTGGTTTTGACCATACAGCCTGAGATCCGTACATCATTATATTTAGTAACTGATTTAGAGAGGGTGCATGCCATGTCGTACAAAGCAAACCATCCAGCCGGGCATCGCCTACTTTTTTACCCAGAGATTTAATATTTTCTATATTGTTCCATGGACAAGCAAGCACCTTAAAACCATGTTCTTTGAAAAATGTCATGGTAGGCCATGTTTCGTCTTTCTTAGGAGCACCGTATTGCCAATCGCAAATTATGATATCTTTGGGCAACGCGTTAACCATTCTTTCCGCATTTGCACTACCATTTGATACATATCCCTTCCATCTGGGGTCGATTCTTTGAATGAGCATATCATGCCACATCATCATACGACAGTTCTTTTCTGCTAATAACTTGTGGAAAAAATTCAGGTGGTCTAGCACTAGAGCTTCGTAATCGGAATGGCGACAGGAGCTGCATTCGGCAGCACCCCACGCCTCATCGGCACCGATATGATAATACGGAGGATTGTCAAATGCTTCAAGCGTTTCAAGTACAATATCTGAAAGTACCTTGCGGGTTGCGGGATTGCTCAAACACCACACCCATCCGTCCGGCTCGAATAAAGGTTGATACTCAGGATGTAAATCTAATATTGTATGTTTCCCAGAACCACCCCTGCTGCCTGAAGCATGCCCAAAGATATTAAGCTGTGGAACTAATGTTATACCCAGTTCTTTACCAATATCTACCAATCGACGAATATCTTTAGGGGAAGCTTTATATTCTTGCCAACTTAATACAGGATGAGATATAAACGGAAAGGTACTCCAAAATTCAATTATTACATAGTTGAATTTGTAATAAGCCGCCCATCTCAAGTATTGTTCTATCTGAATGGTCTCCGTTTCGGGAAACCAGCACAAGTGTAGGCCGCGAAAAGACATTGCCGGTGCATCTTCGATTTCCGTCTCAGGAATACGATAATAGACAAGTATTTCCGTTTCGTTGTTGGCTTCGGCCAACTGACGCAATGTGGAAAAGGCATACCGAATGCCGGTAAAATAAGCGGCTGAAATAGTCAACGTGGAGCCTGATGCACGGATCTTATAGGCATCTCCAGTCGGCATATCACTCTTTTGAATCACACTGACGACCGGATCAGCCCCAAAGTATCGTTTGAAAATATCAGATGTTTTACTTTTTGCCTGTGCATCAGGATCACCAAGTTCAATATTCACCTTTAAAGTATTGTCGAGTTTTACTTCATTGTCATCATTCAGATGTACGTATTCAGGCTGTGGTATTAGCCTCTTCAACAAAATATTGTTCGACTTGTTTTCAGAAACCTCTGTGCTATTCTGTTCACCATAATCATTAGCCAAATCAGTGATTTCTTGTAGTTGAAAAGCACTGAGTGCACTTCCAACTCCTGCCGCAGTCACACCTGATAAAAAGGAACGTCGCGAAAATCTTGAATTACTTTTCATTATTTTTTTGATTAATATTTATATACTTTCGAATTCACTCACATTTCATACATTCTGATAATGCCGTCGCTGTTTACCTTAGTGAAATATAACCGTACTTTACTTGCCATAGTTTCCTCAAGGGTTATTGAATAGGAAGTTAACTGTTTGCGAAGTTCTCCGTGGTATTTAAGTTGCCAGAATGAAGTCCTGTCATTAAGACTCCGCTGTTGGCCAACTGGATCTTGTGCATCGAGAGGAGGATAAGGTACATCGTCAGGCTATTCCATATCATCAAACTACATCCTATAAACTATTGGCTGCCGGCCCGTCACCTTCTCCCATAGATCAGTAAAAGCTTCTCCTGCAATTCCATATGCTTTTTCTCCTGTTGGGGGAATAAGTATGCTGATAGTTGTCTCCTTTGTCTGGGCATTCAGCTCACCCGTTGAGTACTCAACTACAAAACTCAACAAGAGAATAGTAATAAAAAATGTCTTTAATTTCATATAATTATTTCATCCATCAATTTGTTTATCAATTTTTCCATTCTTAACAAAATGGCTGACAGGTTCTTGGAGTCGCGTGTCATTGTTGGTGCCATTTTGGTCAAGGGAGTTTCATAGAACCGGTCAACAATGATTTTTTCCTGTTCACCGAATTCTGCCGGCCGTTTCCATTCTGTGCGATCGCCGGATTTTATGCGTTTAAGAACACTGTTCCAGTAGGCAGTCAGCTCCGGACGATAAACATATTGAAGCAACTCATATTGATGACTGCGGCAATATCCATTCTCGGCA
>JAJFVL010000029.1 GCA_021371855.1 Bacteroidales bacterium
TAACACCAAGCAAATTCAGGAGTACCATTGATAACGAGAATAACTCTCCAAGTTATCTCCCTTTATCAACAGTAAATCATATAAATAATAAAAGAGATAAATTAAGTATTAAAAAGGTCAACGTTATTTAGGCATTGACAAACCTTAAACCTGAAACCTTAAACCTTAAACCTGAAACCCGAAACCTTCAGTGAATATATATAACATTAATAACCCTCATAAAAAATAACAAATGCCAATACTCATAGTCGTCTTTGGAATATTCCTTCTGCTATTCCTGATCATGGTAGCAAAGTTCAATTCATTTATATCATTTATTATTGTCTCTCTGGCAGTTGCTCTTGCTGAAGGGATGACCATTGACAAAGCTGTAATTTCAATCGAAAACGGGATCGGTAATACAATGGGTTTCATTGTGTTGATACTCTGTTTAGGCGCTATGCTTGGTAAACTGGTTTCAGAAAGTGGAGCAGCTCAGCGGATTACATCAAAACTGATACAGGCTTTCGGCGTCAGACACATCCAGATGGCTTTGATGCTGACGGGTTTCATTGTGGGCATCTCTTTGTTTTATGATGTCGCTTTTTTCATCATGATACCTCTTATATTTACTGTTGCTGTTTCGACGGGTCTTCCTCTGCTTTATGTCGGATTGCCTATGCTGGCAGCCCTTTCTGTTTCTCATGGTTATCTGCCTCCTCATCCGGCCCCCTCTGCTATTACAGCAATGTTTCATGCTGACTTTGGGAGAACACTGGTTTACGGAATAATAGTTGCGATTCCTGCAATTATCATTTCAGGACCTGTACTTTCAAGAACTCTGAACCGGGTAAAAGCCAAACCATTGCAGGAGTTCATTAGTCAAAAGCCGTTAACGGAAGAAGAGATGCCGGGCTTCTGGACCAGTTTTTTTTCTGCATTGCTGCCTGTGATCCTGATAACAATTTCAACTGTGGTAGGTTTTCTTCTGCCTGAGGGTAATGAAGTAAGAAAAGTGGTCGGATATATCGGAAATCCGGTAATTGCACTGCTGATATCAGTTTTGCTGGCAACTTATACTCTGGCACTGGCAAGAGGAAGAAAAATAACTGATATTATGAATTCCCTCACTCATTCAGTAACCAGCATCACAGTAATAATGTTATTGATAGCCGGTGCAGGAGCTTTTAAACAAGTGCTTATCGACGGCGGTGTAAGTAAATATATTGGTGAAATTATGAGTCAGTCTTCTCTTTCACCTCTTTTTCTTGGTTGGCTGATAGCTACTGTGCTGCGTTTTTGTGTGGGCTCTGCAACAGTTGCAGGCATTACAACGGCAGGTATTGTTCTGCCGGTGGTTACCGGTGGAGCGGTAAAACCCGAATTAATGGTGTTGGCAATTGGTTCAGGAAGCTTAATGCTGGGACATGTGAATGATGGCGGATTCTGGCTTTTTAAGGAGTATTTCAATCTTAGTATTAAAGATACCCTGAGAAGCTGGACTATTATGGAAACATCAATAGGTATATGCGGATTGATAGGTGTGATGGTACTGAGTCTTTTTGTTTGATACCTGTGCATCACATTCTTTCACGCATGCAATCACTTCTTCGTGATATAAGTATTGAAAGCATTCACATAGTTTTCACTAAATTTCTTTGAATTAACGAGATCTCCAAAAATAGTCTCAATACTTAAAAATGAAAGTGGATCATGATGTGAGCAGAGAGCTTTATTTCAAAATCGGGCAGATACTGGCTTATAAATAAATGTCTTTCCGTATATATAGCCGGTAAGAGATCACTATTAACAATAAAGAAAAGACGGCAAAGTACAACAGATGCCAGGGTTCAAGCCTGTAACCCGGACTGATTGCATTTATATTGACATATTTAAACGGGCTCAGGTATCCTATTTTTGAAGCACTTTCTGTGATCTTTGAAAGCGTATAGATAAAATAAAAGATTAATACCAGTCCAATGCCGAGGGTAGTGATTGGCTTTGGCCGTTTAACCAGGGTTGACAGGAATAACCCCAGGGCACCGAACAGAATATTGAGCAAAAGAGTATACAGCGACAGGATTAAAAATGCCTTGATATTGAAAGGCCCGGTTTTGACAAACTCAATGCATATAAAACCCGCGAGGGTAGTGACTAGGTTTAATAAAAGCACATTAAGGAATAGCACTGCCAGCTTGCTGAAGAAAATCTCACTGCGCATAAGAGGCCATGATAAAAGGTATTCCGCAGTTTTATTGTATTCTTCCTTAAGCAGGACGTTGGATGAAAGAACTATGGCATAAATGCTTCCGAGTAGCATCATGTAGATGATATTGTTAACAGAGTAGAAACCAAGTACCGAAAGCAGATCATCGAAATTTGAGATGCCCTTGAATTGAAGTGCACCTTTTGGAATAAGGTTCATCATCCCAAGAATTTTTGACTGGTTTTCCAGAAATGTCCTGTAAACCGACATGGTTACCGAAATTAAAAGGGTTATTACGATCATCCATAATATCAGGCTGAAGGCGTTTCTTCTCATCTCCTTTAAAAACAGGTTCATGTTCATCTGCTTCGTGCTTTTTATTTGTAGTAATGCATGAATATTTCTTCCAGCGATGGTTCCTCGATAGTGAAATTCGTTATCTTTTTACCCGCCAGCGAACCAATAAGATCATTAATATCACCTGAGTACATAAATGTCAGAGTATTTCCAAGCCTGGTTATTATGCCTTCAGTTCCGGGGATTCTGAAATTCTCTTCATCCTCTGTTTTTCCAAACCCGATGTGTACCTTTTTCAGCTGTCTTCTTCTCAGAGTTTCAATGTCTTCGAGCTTAATTATTTTCCCTTCTTTAATGATTGCTACCCGTTTACAGAGCATTTGAATCTCGCTCAGTATATGGGAAGAAAAAAATATGGTCATCCCTTTCTGGTTCTCTGAACGTAACAGTTCAAAAAACTTTGCCTGAATTAAAGGATCCAGTCCCATTGTAGGCTCATCCATGATGAGGAGTTTAGGATTATTCAGCAAACTTTGCACAATGGATACTTTCTTCCGGTTTCCCATTGAGAGATCTGCAATCTTCCGCTTAAGGTCCAACTCAAACAACTCCGAAAGTTCCGTTATCCTGTTTGTACCGTTTTGTGTCCGGTAAAAACGCATACAGTAACTTAGGAATTCTTGAACATCCATATAATGATATGCATTGGCATCGGAAGGGATATATCCGATCTGACGCTTTATCTTCTTTGCCTCTCTGATGACATCCATTCCCATGATCCTTGCACTGCCGCCGGTGGGGAAGATCAGGTTAAGCAATATCCTGATTGTGGTCGATTTACCGGCCCCATTGGGCCCTATGAAACCAAAAATCTCTCCTTCCCCGATTTCAAGGTTAACATGTTCAATTCCCCTGGCTTTCCCATAGAATTTTGAAAGATCCGTGATATCAATAACTGGAGCACTCATAACAGTTTTTTTTGCACAGAGTTTATGGTTTACTTGAGAAATGGAACGTTATATTTGGTAAACAGATAATTAAGCCATTATTCTATATCAAATATAGTCTAAGGTAACATAATTGAGGTTAATATCAGTAGAAAATTTTAAGCAGGAGAGTGGGTGAAGAAAGGGATTGGAGAAAAAAAGATGAAATGGTCTTTATCGTTTTTACCCCTTTCTGCTTTTCTCCATTTCTCCTCTTCTCCCTTTCAATCTTTACCCGATTTCTGATTCTCAGAAATAAAAAGATGGCTAATGCTGCAAGTTGCGGAATAATTATCCGAAATCCCTTTGATAATTCTGACAATTTAATTGTGTCAAGGTCTCCTTATTGTCGATAAATGATATTACTTATGAGGTAATATTTTTTTCAGCAGTGGAGGGAGATGTGTTGTATTTTGCCTGAAGGTCAGCGAGTTTTTGCTTGCCATAAGAGAGACGTATTATCAGGATAAACAAAACTGGTATGATGAAAATACCAAGAAAAGTGGCTGCGAGCATACCTCCCAGTACTGACCATCCAATTGTCTGACGTGCAACAGCCCCGGCGCCGGTAGCTAATACCAAAGGAGATACTCCGAAAATGAAAGCAAATGCTGTCATCAATATAGGACGTAGTCGCAAACGGACAGCTTCAATAGTGGCTTCGACAATTTCAATTCCCCGGTCAACCCGCTCTTTTGCAAATTCAACTATAAGGATAGCATTACTGGCAGCCAGACCAATCAGAGTAATGAGACCAATCTGCGCATAGACATTATTTGCAAGAGATTTGTTTAATGTAAGTGCCAACATGGCTCCGAAGGCAGAGAGAGGTACTCCGAGCAGAATAGTGAAAGGTACTGTCCAGCTTTCGTATAAAGCTGAAAGGAAAAGGAAGACGAATAATATTGATAATATGAAAACATAAGTAGAAGTGCTACCTGCTTTGACCTCTTCACGGCTCAGACCTGAAAACTCATAGCCATATCCTTTTGGCAGCACCTGCTGAGCAGTTTCCTGCAATGCTTTGAGAACCTGCCCACTGCTGTATCCGGTTTGTGCATCACCTACAAATTCTGCTGTACGGTAAAGATTATAATGAGTAAGCATAGAGGCACTTTCGTTGACTTTATAACTCATCACAGACCTTAAGGGCAGCATATCTCCCTTGCGATTACGGACATAATATTTATCCATATCTACAATGTCCATTCTATAGAGAGTATCTGCCTGGGCAATTACGTGAAAGTTTCTGTTATATATTGTGAAGTCATTTATATAGCTGCTACCGAGATAAGTGTGAATAGTATTAAAGACTTCAGACAGGCTGACACCCATTTTTTTGCATTTGTCCCGATCGACTGTCATCTGATAATTGGGAGTGCGTGTATTGAAAAAAGTGATAGCTCTGGCAATTTCTGGACGTTTATTGGCAGCATCCATAAATGCATAAACATTTCGTTCGAAAGATTTTATATCATCATTACTTTCGCGTTGCTGTAGCTCAAAAGTGAAGCCGCCTGTAGCACCAAGCCCCTGGATAGCAGGAGGAGGTATGACAATAATATTAGCATCTTTGATGGTTGCGAATTTTTCCTGCATCTGAGCTATTAAAGCAAAAATCTGTTCTGACTTGTTTTTACGTTCATCCCAGGGTTTTAACATACAAAAGAGTGTGCCACTGTTGCTCTTTGTGGCACCGGTTACTACATTAAGCCCGGCAATGGCAGAAAAATGGTTGACGCCCTTAATCTGACTTAGAATATCCATTATTTCTTTCAGCACTTCCACATTACGCGAGGTTGAAGCTGCTTCAGGCAGTTCGAATGTTATGAATAGACGTCCTTCATCTTCTACTGGAATAAAACCGGTGGGTTTATTAATAATCATAACATAAGCTCCAAAAATCAGCATTACCAGAAGGATGACAATATACCGGGAATTTTTTATAGCCAGTCTGACATTTTTTGTATATCCTTCTGTCCTTTTGTTGAACCATTTATTGAAATGAAAGAAGAGGTAGTTAAGCCCTTTTGAAGATTGATTGATATGGTGGGGTTTCAGAAATAAAGAACATAAGGCAGGAGTAAGGGAAAGGGCAACAAATGCTGATATTAGAACTGAGACGGCTATTGTGATAGCAAATTGCTGATACAATCTGCCGACTATTCCGGGCAAAAAACCGGCCGGGACAAAAACGGCAGCAAGAACAAGTGCAATGGCGACAACAGGTCCTGATATATCTGCCATAGCTTTGTAGGCAGCTTCTTTTGGCGGGAGGTGTTGCTCTTCCATATAACGCCTTACTGCTTCAACCACAATTATTGCATCATCTACAACTATTCCAATTGCAAGGACAAAGCCAAAGAGCGTAAGCTTATTTATGGTAAAACCCAGCGGTACGAAAAAAATAAAAGTACCTATTATTGACACAGGGATTGCAAGAACCGGAATAATAGTAGAACGCCAGTCCTGCAGGAAGATAAATACAACCAGTACTACAAGGGCCAATGCCTTTAACAAAGTATTGACAACTTCGCCTATAGATTCCTTTACAATTGTAACAGATTCAAAGGGCACATTGTAGGCAATATCACTTGGAAAAGACTTGCTGAGCTCAGCCATAGCTTTGTAAACACCATCGGCAACTTCAAGAGCATTGCTGCCGGGAGTCTGGTATATCATCATGTAGGCAGCAGGTTTCTTGTCGACATAAGAAACACCTGAATAGTTGAATTTACCTAACTCGACACGGGCAACATCCTTTAGATAAACTATAGACCCATCAGCAGGATTAGACCTTACAATAATATTTTCGAAATCTTCAACACTGCTGAGCCTTCCATTGACAATTATAGTGTACTCAAAAGGCTGATTGGCAGGTTGGGGAGGCGCGCCAATTGAGCCGGAAGCCACCTGCACATTCTGTTCCTGGACAGCATTAAGAATATCATTAGTTGACAATCCCAAGCTTGCCATTTTATCAGGCTTTAACCAGATACGCATGCTGAAATCATCAGTTCTTGTGAATATATCACCAACTCCCTTAACCCTCATAAGAGCATCCCTGACAAATATATTGGTGTAATTATCAAGAAACTGAATGTCATGAGTACCTTTAGGGGAGAAGACAGCTATATTCATTATTCCGCTCGGATTTCGCTTACGAACTGTAATCCCCAATCTTTTCACTTCATCAGGCAGTATGGGAGTTGCAATATTTACCCTGTTCTGTACATCAGTATTGGCAAAATCCACATTAGTACCTACATCAAAATAGACATTTATAGACGAAGTACCATCGTTAGTACTACTGCTCTGGATATAATTCATACCGGGAACTCCGTTAACCTGCAGTTCTATTGGTGTAGTGACCGTTTGCTCAACAGTTGTAGCGTCAGCCCCTGTATAGTGACTTGATATCCTCACCACAGGCGGAGAAATATCAGGGTACTGGCTGACTGGCAGGTTAAGTATCGCCAATAATCCTACTATAACCAGAACTATTGAAATTACTATTGCTGTGATTGGACGTTTTATGAAGGTATCGGCTATCATGAAATAATTTTCAAGCTATAAGTTTGTTTTTTTTGTCCTATTGCATTATTGTTTTGAGGATGAGGCGATTGTGATCACTGAACCATTGTGCAGTTTTTGTATACCGTCCACAACGATTGTTTCACCATTTGTGAGCCCTTTCACTACAATAACATTGGAAGAAATCCTTGGACCAAGTGAGACTTTCACCTGTTTAACATTTTTGTCTTTTACTGTAAAAACAAAATATTCACCCAATTGCTCAACTACTGCCTTAAATGGAATGAGTAGTTGTTGGCCTGCATTTGCGTTCATTACAAGAACCTTGCAGCTCATACCCGGTTTAAGCATTCGTTCATGGTTAGGAACAGTTATCCTGACCCTTATTGTGCCTGTCTGCGGGTCGACAGCCCTGTCAATGACACTTATCTTTGAGGTATAGGGATATATCGAATTGTCGGCAAGGGCGATTCTGAATGTTGTATCATTCTTTGAGATTACTATATTCTCCAGCTGCTGGAAACGGTTAAGCTCAGTCTCGTTTATTTCAAAATCAACTCCCATAGGGTCGTCTGAAGATATTGTATTAAGAAGAGTCTGCCCCGGAGTTATAAGGGTCCCCATTTTAACATTTGAAAAACCTATTGTGCCATCAAAAGGAGCCTTGATTAAAGAATATTCAAAATCAGTTTTAGCCTTTATCAGCTCTGAATTTTCAGCATCCACCTTCTGCTTTGCATTTTTAAGATCTGTCATTGCATTGTCATAAGTCTGTTTTGCAACCGCATCCTGTTTTGCAAGATCAGTGTAACGGTCAGCATCACGCTGAACCTTCTCAAGATTATCTTCAGCAATCTTAACATTTGACTGACTTACCTCGTATGCTGCCTGATATTTTCGACGGTCAATTTCATATAGTTGCTCTCCTGAATGAACCTGCTTCCCCTCGGTAAAATATATTCCCGTTATATATCCGCTGACCTGCCCGCGCAGTTCTACCTCTTTTAATGCCACCATATTTGCAGGATATGAATTGTAGAATATAGCATTTGTTAAATTGACATTAGTAACTGTCACGGGTATTGCAGGTGCTTCCGGTTTTTTATCTGCTGCAATTCCACTACAGGATAGCAAACCTGCAATAAGACCAAAATATATTATTATGTGAATTATTTTATACATAGTGTTTCAATTTTAAGGTCGGCTGTCAGCTTTCAGTAAAGAGTTGTTTGTTGTTCATTTTCAATTGATTTTAATATCTCCTAAAGCTTTTTCCATATCCATCTTGCTGGTAAGCACCCGGAAAAGTATATTTAAATAATTGAGTTCGGCTGTCCGTAAATCTGTTTCTGAAACTATAACTTCAAGATATGCTTTTATTCCTTTATCATATTGAAGCCTTACAGTGTTAAAAATATCCTTTGCAATAGTGATATTGTTTTTTGCGATTTTCAGCTCATTAAGGTTGCTGGTGTACCCTGAAAGAGCTTTCGTATATTCACTGTTAATCTCGCTTTTAAGATAGTCCATTCCAAGTTGGATTCGCTGGTATTGCAGCTTTGCCTTGCTCAGATTCTCCATCCTGTTCATACCCTGAAACAGTGGAAGTGTCAATTTCATACCTATCAGTGAACTTGGATTGACCTTATTATATAAATCAGAAAATTGATCATTACCATAGGCCCGGTTATAGTTATAAAAAGCAGATAAAGTTGGAAGAAATGACCACTTGTAATAACTAATTGCAGAATTCTGCAAATTCAATGTAGCCTGTAATATCTTATATTCAATGCGTTGACTGTAATCCAGATTCTTTGTTGTATCAATTATTATTTCATTTTCAAATTTTGATGAATCGTATGAAACAGTCAGTTCCTTTTCAGGGACCACTCCCATAAGCTGTTTTAATACAGAATATTTAGCTTTTAATGCTTCTTGTGTAGATTTTCTTTGTGCCTGTGCATTGCTGAGAGATATTTCGGTACGTTGATAGTCTATTTTGTCTGTAAGACCATTCTGATAAAGAGTATAAGCATCTTTATAATTATGTTGCAGGCGAAGTATATCTTCATTCAGAACATTAATCTGCTCTTCTGTCAGTAACACATCGAAAAAAGCTTTGGTTACATCAACATATGTATTAATCTTTGAATTTTCTGTGTTTATTGAAGCCTGGTTACGAAGTTCTTTGGAAGTTCTGGCTGCAAAAAGTAAATTGTTGCTGTATAAAGTCTGGTTCGCAGAGAATATGCCTGCTGATACATTATTTGCAGTGGAGGGAAGTGAAAATCCCGGACCGGAAGGATTCGACAGATCGGGATAATGCGATATTGGAACCTGAAAATAATGTTGCACATTAGCATCAGCTTCCAGTTGCGGATACCAACCTGACAGAGATATTCTTATATCCCTTCTTGTAATATCTTCATCAAGCAAGGACTGTTTAATCAAAGATTGGTTTGCCAATGCATAGCTTAAGCATTGTGATAATGTAACTTTTGAGGGGAGTGTATCATGAGCTGTTTGTCCCACTAAAAAATTGGAAACAGCAAGGAATAAAATACTTATCAGTCCATTCCTGTATTTCTTAACTATTTGGTATTTCCCAAGCATGTCCTTAGAACAATATTTCATTCCTGGATATATTCTGCTTTAAATTTTAAATTAGGTTTCGAATATAGAAATAAAATATAAACTAATTAACCCGGTGCATGTTTAAATTGTTTAAAGGAATATTGCAATTAATCTGGAGACAAATGTAGCGTTCTTTAAGTAATGCAAATAACTGTTTACACAAAGCCAAGCCAAAGAGGTTAAAGAGAATCATGGCATAAAACATAATATTAAAATAAGATTTCCATTTTGTCAGGCCTGCCTCTTATCATCTTCCCGGGCTTCTTTTAATCTCTTTTGAGATAAGGTTGATATCAATAATAAATTGAATAATTTTGCCGCTTCAGGCTATTACAGGTTAACTAACAATAAAAGATTTAAAAGAGCATTTCAGGATTGCTCAGTGGAACAGAATATGGAAGAGGATAGTACTGCAAAATATTCAAAGGCAAAAATAGTTTTCCGGTCACTTAAGTACCGTAACTATCGTCTGTTCTTCAGCGGTCAGAGCATTTCACTTATAGGAACCTGGATGCAGCGAATTGCTCTGCCATGGGTTGTATACCAGATGACCGGATCAGAAGTTCTGCTTGGTATAGTAGGCTTTGCAGGACAGATACCTGCTTTCCTTCTTGCACCTGTTGCGGGAGTACTTACCGACCGGTGGAGCAGGTACAAAGTACTGTTACTTACTCAGATCATTTCAATGATACAGGCAGTCATCCTGGCATGGTTGAGCCTTGCAGGGGTGCTGGAGATATGGCATATTATTGTCCTGAGTCTTGCCATCGGTTGTATCAATGCTTTTGATATGCCGGCAAGACATTCTTTTGTCGTTGAAATGGTTGAAAATAAAGACGACCTTGGCAATGCCATAGCGCTCAACTCAATGATGTTCAACGGAGCAAAACTTATCGGACCATCGGTTGCAGGTTTAATTCTGGCCACGGCAGGAGAAGGGGTCTGCTTCCTGGTAAATGCCCTTAGCTACCTTTTTATCATCTATTCCCTGCTGGCCATGCGGTTACCTGTGTCAGAGGAAAAAAATACTGAAACACAAATTCTAAGTGAGATTAAAGAGGGGTTTAAATATACTTTCGGATTTCCTCCGATAAAACATATCATTCTGTTACTCGCGCTGGTAAGTCTTATGAGTGCATCATATCAGGTTCTTATGCCTGTGTATGCACAAGAGATACTTCATGGCGGTTCACATACTTTCGGATTCCTGATGGGGGCAACCGGATCAGGTGCTCTGCTGGGTGCAATTTATCTTGCATCAAGAGAGTCTGTCCTTAAACTCGGACGTATTATTCCGATAGCAACAGGGCTGATATCAGCCGGAATGATTGCTTTAACATTCAATACATCATTTCTTATCTCGCTGTTTATCACTGCTTTTGCCGGTTTGGGAATGATGATTCACACCGCCTCAAGTAATACCATCATCCAGACAATAACCGACGATGATAAGCGCGGCAGGGTCATGAGCTTTTATACAATGGCACTAATGGGCACCGCTCCCTTTGGCAGCCTTCTTGCGGGCTGGATGGCAAAGATGATTGGTACACCATGGACATTGTGCATAGGAGGTGCTGTGTGTTTTATAGGCACTATTTCATTTTATAAAAAACTTCCCGAACTACGGGAAATTATTAAACCGGTGTATGTCAGAAAGGGAATAATCCCTGAAGTCGCAAAAGGAATTCAGACAGCTTCAGAACCGGCAGCAGGAAGCTGAAACCACTATGGTTCAAGTTACCGATAGATAGAAAAAATATTATCTTTACACACCATAAAAAAATAGACTTAGTTTTGTATTTGCTCTGTAATCAAATAATTAATAATATATTTATAAAATAATCGAAAAACAGAATGACTGATCTTGCCCTATTTTTGCCTACAGTTTTCCTCGGATTTTTTGCAATGTTAAATCCTGTCGGCAACACTCCTGTGTTTATTTCTATGGTTGGAGATGCTGACAGGAGGACAATTAAGAAAGTTGCTTTCAAAGCTGTAATGACAGCATTTCTTATTATTGCGGTTTTCAGCCTTTTCGGTCATTTTATTTTCAGGATGTTCGGCATAACTCTTCCGGCTTTTCAGATAGCAGGAGGGATAATCGTATTTTTTATTGGTTATAACCTGCTTCAGGGGAAAAGCTCCAAAGCTCAGCATTCCAACCTGCAGGTTCAAATAAAGTCATATGAGGATATGGCTATATCGCCACTGGGTATTCCTCTTCTTGCCGGTCCCGGAACTATTTCAACAGCTATGAACTTTGTGGGAGAAGCAAATAACTTTTTTTATACAATATTAATTGTCCTGATATTTGCGCTGGTATGCGTAATAACCTATTATATGTTCATCCTGAGCCAGAAGATAGCAGACAAGCTGAGCCCATCGCTTATTAAAGTCGTATCAAGAATAATGGGACTGATACTGGCAGTGATAGCTGTTCAGATGTTCATAAACGGGGTATTCAATGTGATTAAGGAATATCCAAAGTGACGGTCATGCGATCCATCTTCACAATTTATAGACTATCAAGCATAGCGATATGCTCGTCGACCTGCTCGAAATTTGCCATTGCAACAGCTGCCGCACTAATGAACGAATGCTGAATCACCCATTTAACAGCTTCGTTGCAGCTTGGTTCAATATCTGGAGATGTGGAATATTTGCCACCTGAACAGGTTTTCATTGCTATTACACCTATGCCTTTATTCCCTGCTTCAGTAAGAATGGAAATAAGCTTGTTCTGATCCCATTCCCGATAATATCCGCTTA
Organism: Bacteroidales bacterium; assembly: GCA_021371855.1. Lineage (GTDB taxonomy): Bacteria > Bacteroidota > Bacteroidia > Bacteroidales > VadinHA17 > LD21. The sequence goes on from JAJFVL010000029.1 coordinate 12,406, forward strand.
CTGAATGAACAAATGAACCTTTATGGTTAAAAGGCACCATAATTACGTCATAGAAACCCTCTTTGATATCTCTTTCAAGCAGATTCATCCGGTCATTATGTGTTGAGAATCCTTGAGCCCTTATTACCCCGGAACTTTTCAATCCGGCAAAAAATTTCATTACTTCCGGGTGAAAAAGCAGATATTCTTCACTGGCGTCGTGATAAAGCAGGATGTCAATATAATCCGAATTCAGCGCCTTCAGACTTGCTTCAACCTTTGACGACAAGACACTTCTAATCTCATCAGCACCTTTCTTACCTTTTCCTCCGGATGGTAATTCATTAGCTTCAAGTCTTATTTTTGATTGTATAACCACTTTTTCCCTGATCCCTGAAATTGCTTTCCCGACAAGTATTTCATTATTACCATTGGCATAAGAACGACCAGTATCAATAAAATTTATTCCTTTGTCAAGAGCGTATTTGATCAATGATTCATCGTTCGTCCTTGTAGCTCCAAAACAAACCGGGCTTACAAGTATGTCTGTCTTTCCGACTTTGTGTCTTATTAAAGGATGTGATTGATTTCCAATGATTGTTTTGGATATCAGCTTTGTACCAGCCAAACCGGCGAATGCTGTTGACAGAAATTTTTTCCTTGTAATTTTTATTTTTCCCATTGATTGAAAATATTATCTGCCACACACCTGTGAGTAAAGATCATTTTTGGCATCCCATGAGTATCAGTCATTGTGTTTTGGAGTACTCTCAATAATATCCAAAGTTGAATGCTTCAATATTAGTATAAAATTTTCAATATTTCATAAAAGGTTAAAAAGGATGAGGGGAGAATGGAATATCAAAGATAGCAACAAAGGTAGCAGAAAAAAATGCTGCTTTATCCGAAAATCATTCTGACTCTCCTGTATGGCAACGGGCTGGTATTCCTTGAAGGAGGATGGTTTAAAATTCCTTATAGAAGGCTGCGAATCATTATTTTAAACGCATATATTTTTCAATATAATATTGTTTTTTGATAGGATTACCACTCTCATCAATAGGAAAGATCTGACACAGAGTATCATTCCTGATCTCCAACAACATGTTAACTTTCTGACCTTTATAGGCTTTATCAAAATGATACATGACGTCTTCCTGATACCGGTTTCCTTCGAGTGAATAAGTTCCCGCGCCATACCGGTCAACAATTACTGTGTCAACCTTATATGTCCCAATAAAAGAGAAATACTTATCAGACCACATTTTAATCTGATATATGTGGTAACGGTCCGAAAAATAATTCGTTGCCTTTCCATTATCTATCCTTTGCATTGCAACCATCTGCCAGGCACCTTTAGGATTGTTATTTTCTTTTTTTGCACAGCTTGCGGTTACAAGTGCAATGAAAATACCTAATAAAATTACTCTTTTCATAACTACATGCGTTAGTTGTTAATTATTAATCAGGTAGCATTTTTGTTTATCAAAATTATGAAAGAATATAACCAAAGTCAAATTTAATTTTAGCAATAATCTGTCTCATTTTCAGAGCAGTAATTAATTAAAGTTCAATTGTTTTTCACAAACGGGATACGCAGCCTCAATAATTATCTCAAACCCTTGAAATGACAGACTTCAAGACCACCACAACATAATCATCCTGACTCTACGGTCGGACTCTCAGATGCGCAACGAAATGATCATCAGACCTTTTTCTACTTCCAGATAGGTCTCATCTCAAATATCTGAAGTTTTTCAGCTCTGACTCTTTCATTCCTGCAGATAAAACGGAGGCCATAATCTTTTGCAAGATCACGGGCAACCGGCATATAAACTTTTCCGTGATTGCAGAATACTTCGATAGTGTTCCGGTCTGCAATGATCTCAAAATATATTTTACCGTTTTCGGGTTTTAATTCAGTTTTCTTATCCATACAGGTAAGCTCTCCTTTTGAAGCATTATAAAGCACCTCTGTCCCATGTATCATAAAGCCGAACTCTGTTTTTTTGCCGACTTTGAAATCACCTTTAATATGGTACAATTCACCATTTATTCCGCTAATAGGATTTTCTTCAGGTCTGATAATAAGCTTCTCTTTTTTCCATTCTCTGCCATGGAGTAATTCAATCTCTTTAACCGGTTCGGTGAACATACGGATTCCGTTTTCAGTATTCCTTAATGTGAGTTGTGTCGGGAAAAGCATGCATTGACTGAACGGTTCTGATGGTGTGTTGACTCTTCCCCAGCCAACCTGAATACGACGACCATCATTTGCGGGTATATTATTGAATGTCTGCGATGCATAAAAACAATTTCCCCAATTATTTGGAATAAGTGTTGATTCAGGTTTAAATAGTTTTCCATCAAAACTGCCAATATAGTAAGCTCCGCTGGCAGCATATAGAACCCATTTGCTGTTATTTGTACCATCAACCTTCAGCTCAAAAAACTCAGGACATTCATACAACCCGTCGACCTGGCACTGGTATTCCCATTTTTTCAGATCGGGAGATGTGTATAACTTAATACTCCTTTTTTTATCAGTCTCATCATAAACTGTTATTATCCAGTATTTTCCCTTATCATACCATATTATTTTCGGATCTCTGCCCGGATGTTTTAAGACAGGATTTCCGGAATACTCATCAAATGAACGTCCGGCATCGTTACTGTAAAGAATACATTCGCCCCTTCCCGTACTGGTATAGGCTGCGATCATTACATCTTCGTTGCCATTTTTGAAACCTGTTGTATTGTTAATATCCATAGAAGCGCTTCCTGAAAATGCTGCATCTTTTTCATTTACGGGATAAATAGTCTCTGACAATTCGGTCCAGTGCACCAGGTCTTTGCTCACTGCATGACCCCAATGCATATTTCCCCAGCCCGAACCGTAGGGGTTATGCTGGTAGTACAGATGGTATTCTCCCTTATAATAAACAAGACCGTTCGGATCGTTGTTCCATCCTCTGCGTGAAGAAAAATGCAGTTGTTGTCTGAGTGGTTCTTTGTAAAGATTTTCAGCTCCTCTTATTTCGTTATCATTCGAGATAAGATCATAAACTTTACTGTTTTCCGGAATGTCAGAAGCAGAAAGCACAGCTTTCTTTCCAATATGTTTTTCAAGATCAATAAATACATAGAATGAAGGGATGGAATCAGCTAATTCAATTGTAAATTGATCATAAATCTTATCATTAATTGTAAGTTTCATCATCCTTTTGGCAGCTCCGGGACGGACAGGGAGGTTAATGTATCTGTTTGAAATAGTGAACTCCAGTTTTTTCCCTTCAGGGCCGGTCATCAGAATACCATTGTTTCCCGATGTGATAATTGTTATGCTGAAAAATATAAAAATTGCGCAAAGGATCTTTCTCATTTTCTGCGGATTAAAGATTATTATTATCTGAATAGTTGCAAAATACATTAAGTTGAGCCCACTCTTGATCAGTTATTTTGCATTAAAATTATTAAAGCAAAATTACTTTACATAATATTTTGCTCTTTTTGCTGAGTATGTTTGATTTATCTCCGGATTTGAACAAATATTATTTACTATATACTCTGCAAATAATTGGCTTCTTGCATTCTGATGTTTAATTTTAGCGTTAATTATATTAATATTGTAACACCATAAAAATATTTTAAGAATATTTATCTTCAACCTAAATACAACTAACTATGCTTAAAAAGAATCTGTTATTTACGTTTCTGATTTTGTCTCAGATGCTTATAGCTCAAAAGGCTTCTATTACGGTAGAGTCAAGAGATATACTTACTTATCCTTACAGCGATCCAAATCCTGTGCCAACAATAGTTAATGGGAAAAATGAGATATTTCCATATTTTACATTCAATGGTTATAGTTTGACTGGTAAAACACAGACATGGAAAGTAATAAAACTTGAAAATGATTATATAGAGGTATGGGTGCTTCCGTCGGATGGTGGTAAAGTATGGGGCGCTATTGAAAAATCGACCGGAAAGGAGTTTATATACAGGAACGAAGTGATGAAATACCGGAATATATCAATGCGTGGTCCCTGGACGTCAGGAGGTATAGAATTTAACTTTGGAGTAATCGGTCATAACCCTTCAACCTGTGTCCCTGTTGATTATAAGACAGTTGAAAATGCAGATGGTAGTGTCAGCTGCTTTGTTGGCAGCCTTGATCTGCCGTCGCGTACTAAATGGATGGTTGAAATAAGGCTCCCGAAAGACAAAGCATATTTCGAAACACATGCTATGTGGAGCAATCCTACTTCTTTGCCTCAGACATATTATAACTGGATGACTGCTGCAGCTGTTGTGACTGAAGATCTTCAGTTTGCCTATCCGGGGAAGGAGCAAATCGGACATGAAGGTGAAGCAGGCCCATGGCCCATTGGAAAGAACGGACACGATCTGTCGAAATATTCTGAGAACAATTTTGAATCATCAAAGTCATATCATGTTGTCGGAGAATACAACGATTTCATGGGTGGATATTACAATAAATCAAATTACGGATTTGGTCACTGGGCTTTATATGATGAGATGCCCGGACATAAACTCTGGTTATGGTCGCTGGCACGTGACGGGGGAATCTGGGAAGATCTTCTTACTGATACTGATGGCCAGTATATGGAATTCCAGGCAGGACGTACGTTCAACCAATATGGAGGAACATCTGCATTTAAAACTCCTATATCACAGACACCATTCACACCCGGACTTACTGACAGGTGGACCGAAATTTGGTTCCCTGTTAAGGAAATTGGAGGGATTACGGACGTATCACCGATGGGTGTAATGAGTGTTAAACCTGAAAACGGAAAACTCCAGGTTGGAATTAATGCCCTTGCTTTTGCAAAAGCAAAGGTGGTAGTCAAATCTGATGGCAAGATTATTTTTACCGAAGATAAAAATTTCAAACCGATGGAAGTTTATAAAACATCGGTCTCATTAAGCACAAATGCTGATTATGAGGTGGTTGTTGAGGGGATGGATCTTCAGTACAGTCCTGCAAAAAGGAAATTATTGAACAGACCATTTGTTTCTGAAATGCCAAAGGACATCACCACGGCTGCTTCTCTTTACCAGGAAGGTGTGCAATTAAAAGAGGCCAGGAACTACAGGCATGCAAAAGATCTGTTGCTGCAATGCTTAAAGAAGGATCCTCTTTATATCGATGCCATGGCTTCATTGACAGAAATATATTACCGCAGTATGCAGTACGACTCAGCATTATATTATGCCAATAACGCACTTCAGCTTGACACATATCATCCTGCTGCAAACTTCTTTGCAGGTGTGACTTACCTGACACAGGGAAACCTTACCGATGCACTTGAAACATTCGGCTGGGCAGCACGTTTCGCTGAATACCGGTCACCGGCCTACGCACAGATGGCTGCCATTCAGCTCATGCTCGGGAATAAGGCGCTTACGGAACATTATGCTAACCTGTCTCTTGATTACGACCGTACAAACTTCAATGCACTTGAAGTTCTGGCCATTCTTTACCGCAAATCAGAAGAGGCAACTCGGGCTGACAGGATCATTGAAACTATTGGCGACATTGATCCATTGAATCATTTTGCCGACTTTGAACGCAACCTGCTGCATCCTTCAATTGAAAACCTGACAAGGTTCACGTCTACAATTACCAACGAAATGCCTTACCAGACTTATCTTGAATTATGTCTGACATATTTTAATCTGGGGCAGAAAGATGATGCATTAAAGGTGTTGGATAAAGCTCCCGTACATCCTCTGATCACACTGTGGAAGGCATATCTGAAAGACGATGCCTCGCTTTTGAATGAAGTGGCAGCTGCGTCACCTGCATTTGTTTTCCCATACAGGGCTGAAACTGTTTCAGCACTTAAATGGGCGATATCGAAGAATAACAGCTGGAAATTCAAATATTATCTTGCCATGAATAATATAGCTGTTCAGCGCGACGCAGATGGCATGAAACTGTTCGAGGCCTGTGGCCAGGAGCCGGATTATGCACCATTCTATCTGACACGTGCTGCCCTGGTAAAACCCATAGATAAAAACAAAGAACTTGCTGATCTTCAGACTGCTCAGAAACTGGTTCCGGAAGACTGGAGTACAGCCAATGAGCTGATCGATTATTATGAAACAAATAAGGACTTCCCAATGGCATTGACCACTGCAACAGCTGCCTATAAAAAGCACAAAGACAATCAAACGATAAGTATCAAGTACGCTATAGCACTGATAAACAGCGGACAATATGCCAAGAGTTTGAAAATACTCGAAGGTATGAACATCCTGCCTTCTGAAGGAGCCAGCCAGGGAAAGGTTGTTTTTGAACAGGCCAGCTTGTTCCTTGCCATGGACCAGATAAAGAATAAAAAGTATGCAGAAGCTATCAAAATGATTGAAAAATCGAAAGAATGGCCTGAGACCCTTGGTGTGGGAAAACCATATGTTGCTGATACCAGGATACAGGATTATCTTAATATTTTCTGCCTCGAAAAACTGAAAAAGTCAAATGAAACATCAGAACTGAGAAAATCAGTAATTGATTATACAAATCAAAGCAAGAGACCATCATTCAGCAACATTCTGGCTGTTAACCTTCTTAAAGAAAATGGAGAAACCGCAGCTGCAAATAAACTGATACAGGAAATGGGAAATTCATCCAATCCTGTTCAGAAATGGGTGGTTGCTAAAAGTAATAATGATCAGGCCGCAATCAGCGATCTCGAAAAGAACTTCCTGAAAGAAACCAATTTCCTGATTCTGAAAAGACTCTTTGAAGTAACGGGCAAATAAAAATTTGCCTGATAGATAAATCAATAACGGTTAATAGCCGAAATAATCCAGCCTTAATGAAATTAAGTAGTTAAGGCTGGATTTATTTTCTGATCTCAGCGTCAGGATACCTTGTTTTCATCATCGCAAAACATAACCAGGGACGCCGGAAATTAAAATCAATAGAAATTAACTAATATTATTGCTGATTTTACCATCAGGAAACCCATATTGTTGATTATCAGTTACCGTTGGTTTTAACCAACGGTAAAAGGGACTCAACTTCCCGGGACTTTAGTCCCTCATTGCTGCTATTTTATTTTGGGCTAAAGCCCTTAATAGGAGTAGCGTTTAATCCGTTGGCTGAAGCCAACGGTAATGGATATTAAGAGCAATGGTTGATATTAAGATTGCTTAACAAGAGTATATGTTTTATAATATGACATCCACATGATTGATTGCAAACTCAAACACTAATGAAAATAATTAAGTGTCAACCGAGTCAATCATGTACGGGACTCCCGCATTGGCGGGAACCTTAAACTAAAAATTATTTACGGAAACATATTGAAGTCAGGAGTGATAATGGCCTCCCCTTCAATCGTTATAATTTAATGAAAATTTTTCGTTTATAGAGGAAATAACTGATATACCAAACCATGGCAGCTACTACGGTTATTGTTACCATATTTATAAGGATATCGCCTCCCCAGCTGAAAAGACGGTAAGTAAATGGCCTGGCCATTCTGGTAAGTAATTGCCTTCCTCCCAGCATGACAAAGAGATAAATAAAAATAGGATTCATACCGACAATTGCAAAAAATTTAGCAAACTTTTTGAAGTTCATCACATCGATCAGCAGGTACGAAAATGCCATGGCCACAAAGCACCATCCTCCGGCAAAAATAACAAACGAACTTGTACTGGTACGTTCTATCATAGGAATAAAAGGTTCCATGGCATATCCAATGCCAACACCCAAAACTCCGATAATAAACATGATCAGAAACTTCTTTTTATGTGACCAGTCTTTCATCAGCATCTTGCCTGCTATGACACCCCAAATTATATGGGCACATGTCGGAATCGCGTTAAATGTGACCCAGTGGTAAGGGTGTAAATGCCCAACCGTCGCCATATCAAACCAGGAGCCAAAGTTATGATCAGGGGTGTATGGCATATTGAATCCTTCTGCCGGCCAGAAATGGTAAAGCAAATCTGAGATAATGATCATGGCAAAAGAGACTAATAACTGCCATTTAACATCTATTTGTATCAGTAAAAATGCAATGATATAAACAAATGATAATTGAGGGAGAATGTTAGTGAGAAAATATGTTTTATCTGTGGCTCCAAGCATAAATCCAAGAACAAGCAACCAGAAAGAACGCGTAAGAGCATGGTAGAATGACTTTTTCCAGCTATCGCCCCTGGCAAGCCGTTTCGAAAGTGAAAAAGGCATGGCAACACCAACTATAAACATGAAGAACGGCTGGATGAGATCCCAGAAATAAATGTCGAACCATGCACCATGATTCGAATGCTGGTTAAGTATTGCAATCAGAGAGCCTCCCTTACCCTGATCTGCCAGCCCGTTGAATAAAGTTGCGATCCCCGAAACTAATATGAACATGACAAGACCACGAAAAAAATCTATCGAAAGGATCCTGTTTTGTTCCTGATTTAATTGTTTTGGTGTGCTCATATTTTATATTTAAATGGAACTTTTGATCACTTAAATATAATAAGATAATCAATAGTGTCCGACTAAAAATATGAGATTCTTCGCTTCGCTCAGAATGACAATTACTTAGAAGGTTGTGGGGAGAAGGAGGTGGTTGGCGACACCCCTCGCCAACCACCTCCTTCTCAAAAACACAATTACCTGTCATTCTGAGCGAAACGAAGTGAAGCGAAGAATCTCATGTTAATTTCACGAATTATCCGTTTAGTAGTATAAGATAATCTTCAATATTATACAGATATTTTTTCATTATATGTTTAAATAAGTAAAATGGTATAATTTATTATCGTTTTTAGATCTTATATTTTTTGAATGTATCTTTAACTGATAATAATCTGATGTGGCTTGCCTGGTTTGATTAGTAATTGCCAAGACGGACCAGATTATGTACTTCTCCAGGACGAAATAATATCATTTATATATGAAAACTTCAAGAAGAAATTTTATTACGAAATCTGCATTAGCCGCAGCAGGATTTTCTGCCGGACTTACATCAATGGCAAAAGCAAACAACATTACAGATAGTTTTGAAGGATCTGCAAAGATTAATGCAGCAAAAAAAACTGATGCGTTCAGGATTTGTATATTCTCGAAACATCTGCAATGGCTTGACTGGAGCGAAATGGCCATGGTTTCAGCTGAAATGGGATTTGATGGTGTCGATCTTACTGTCAGACCTCAGGGGCATGTATTGCCTGAAAGGGTTGTGGACGACCTTCCAAAAGCAATGGAGGCAGTGAAAAAAGCCGGCAGTAATATATTTATGATCACAACAGCTATTAACGATGCAGATGATCCGTTATCGGAAAAAATATTGAAGACAGCCGCTTCACTGGGTATCAGGCATTACCGTATGGGATATTTCTATTATGAAGATGATAAGACTATCGATGAAAACTTAAACACGATTCAGCTTAAGTTGACCAGACTGGCAAAACTAAATGAGAAATATTCAATCTCGGGTGAATATCAGAACCATTCGGGAATAAGCGGGACAGGGATATATTTTGGTTCACCGATATGGGACCTGGGGAAAGTATTGAAGGATATTAATTCGCATTACCTTGGTTCGCAGTACGATATCTGTCATGCCACCGTTGAGGGTTTTGACACCTGGCCGGTGGGGCTAAAACTGTTGAGCCGGTATATCGGGACGATTGACATTAAAGATTATCAGTGGTTAAAAAAGAATGGCAGATGGACCTCTGAAGCTGTCCCGCTGGGTGAAGGTATGGTCGATTACAAAAAGTACACGGCTCTGCTGAAACAATTCAACATAAGCGGGCCAATATCAATACACTATGAATATCCGCTTGGGGGAGCTGAACACGGGGCAAAGAGGTTAACCATGAAAAGAGATGAAGTGGTAACTGTCATGAAAAAGGATCTTGAAACATATAAAAGTTATCTTCAGCAAAACGGACTGATCTGAAAAAATCCTGCGATATTCTTAGGTAACCGTACTATTTTTTCAGCCATTTGTCAAACCAGTCGAACGCCTCTGCCTGCATTGATGAATCGAATTTATGTATTCCGGGATAATAGGAACATCTGTACCGGTCCGCAGCATCTGCTTTATTGTAGACCTCCTGTAAGATCCTGTCGGCTCTGTTCATTTCCGTAAGTGTGTACAACTCGTCTTCCGAGTCATTAAGCACCATGGTTGCAAGGGGTACACGCAAACCAAGGATCTCAGGAAAGTCCAGCTCATTTGGAAGGACAGGGACATAAGTCATCCATGTATGTGTGAATGATTTATTAATGACAAAATCTTTCCATGTTGTCATAAATCCTACACATACGGCGCATTTGATTCTTTGGTCAAGTCCTCCCATAAAAACAGTTCGCATGCCTCCGCCTGATAAGCCTCCGCATCCGATCCTGTCTGAAATAACATCTTCCCTGGAACATAAAATATCCAGGGCTATTCTGTCCTCGGCAAAAAATACACCCGGCCAGGTAGTGCCGGCACTGAAAAGAGATTTGGCCATTACATCTTCATGATTTCTGGCCCACTCATTATATGCTTCTATGTTTTTCCTGTCTTCGGGATTATCATCATTCAGATTGCCTCGCAAATGTTCAGGAACATCCTGCAGCATAACTCTCCTGCTTGCAAAGGGGAAGGCATCAGACACTAATACAACATAGCCTCTTCTGGCAACTTCATTTGCCCAGGCCCGGCCACTGTAATATTCCTTCTGATGTTCAGTCATCAATGGATGTTGATTGTCGTTTGTCCTGGTGATCTTCCTGGTCCCAAAATATTTATTTCCTCCATGATCATGAAAAGCCAGGATACCAGGTAGAGGGTCTTTTATACCGGCAGGTTTTAGAAGAATGGCCTCGGTTTGACGGCCATAAGGTAATTGCCACGAGAGCTCCTCCACCTGAAGTCCGTCATATGTATATTGTTTTTTAACATTCACTTCAGGGGTATTCCCTATATCGGGAATCGACATCCTTTCTTCGGTGCATTTTCTTGCAGTTTTCTGCCATTTTTGAAGGTCGGAATATTCTTTTTTTCTGAAAGACATGGAAGGTAATTTATTCGCGGTAAGCGATGAAGCCCATTGCCCGTATTGCCCTATAATGCTGAGATTTTCCTCTTTTTGTTTCATATTCTTTATATTATGACCAATTACCTGACCAGAAAATGACAGATTCAAATCAGGCATTGCTGCGAATCCTTCTGTAATTTTAAATCCGGTTACGCTTAATCCTGTCATTCCGGCAAGCTTAAGGAATTTTCTTCTGTTACTCTTCATTTGTTATGATTCGTATTTTCTGGATGTTGCAAAAAAATAAACTAAACCGATATCTATTTACCTGATTATTCTCTGAATTATTGGTCTGAGTGATTCGGCTATCCTAAGCATTCCCAAATCGTTTGGATGAACTCCATCCACAGTTCCTTCATGATCATAACCAATAAGACCATCGCCTTTCTTAAAATAGAGTTGCTTTATTCCTGATTCCTTTAATGTCTTGAATGCACGCTGCAATTCTATGTTCTTTTTCTCTGTTACAGAATTGAGAGGATCCTCAAAACCATTTTCATAATAAAAACCTTCCACCAGTAAAACGGGGACATCAGGCCTTCTCTTTTTTAGAAATTTGACGAGTTCAACTGCCCTCTCATAGACGACTTCTGTTTTTGTATTCGGATTGCAGTCAAGGACATATAAGGCAGCATCAGTTTCACTCATAGCTTCACCAACCGATATTTCACATGTGCCGTTGCCACTAAAGCCCATATTGATAAAACTGCGATCGAGTTCGCGTGAGAGAATATTTGTAAAAGCCATCCCCGGCCTTGAAGCACATCCCCCCTGGGCAATACTGGTCCCATAATACACTACCGGCTTCTTGTCAATGAGGTATTTCTCTGCTGGAAGTGATATGTCTGCATCTGTTTTTACTCCGATGGATAATGAGTCAATGCCATCATATAATGGAAGATTCAAAAGATATTCCCTGTAGATATTACCACCTGATTTTACAAGTGTGAACTCATTGGACTTTCCCTTTACACGGCCGGTATTGACATACCTCCAGCCTCCATTAACGTATGCATACAGATCAACCCCTTTGATACCTGTGAATGCCATGTGGTCCATTTTATTGTCCGTCAGATCGGTCCATCGCACAATAATATCCGGAGAGTTAGTTCTGAACCTGATGGATATTCCGGCTGAATGTTGCCCCAGATTCCATACCTCCTTACGCAAAGTGTTTTTGTACTTCTCAGGGAAGCGCGCATAGGTTTTTTCTGAGTGAAACCGGCCTATTATGGTGAACTCCTGACCGTCATAAAACTTTAAAGTGTCTTTACGTTCCTGGACCTGACATGATGCATCAGGAGATAAAAGAATACTGATAGCAAAAACAAACAAGATCATGCTGAAGAAGAATTTGCCATTGTATGTTAAGGTATTGTGGAACTGTCCTGCCTTACTGAGATTAAAATTCCTTGTATTGTTATTCATTATTTCCGAATTAGATGTTAGAGTATACATTGTCTTATCTTTTCCCTCCTTTTTTAAGGAAGGGTGTCCCGTCCCTAGTGTCGGGACGGGGAGGTTAATATTATTTTTCCTGCACAATCTCTTTTGATCCTGAAATCTTATTGTCGGTTGCGGTTATCGCTGAAGATCTTTTCCCAAGGATAATTGCTGTTGACTGATTCCCTTTGCCAGTCGAGCGGATAGTGTTCCTTATTATTTTAATGTCGTGTGTCTCGCCGCCAATATAGAAACCGGCTGACTCCTGGCTGACTCCATTATTTTCAATAATATTATTTGTAAAGGTGTTGCGATGGCCACTGTTCTGTTCTGATTCATCACGGAAAAGAACACCCTGGTGTCCGTTTTCATAGATATGGTTATTCTCAAAAATATTGTCGGTATCCTTATGTCCTATTGAAATTCCGTTATTTCCGTTTGCATAAATTGTATTATTCCTAAAAATCCCGTTCTGGACCCTCCAGCACAGGAATATTCCATCACCTTTATTATTATGACTGTTACTGTTATCTATGATCGAATGGTCCGAACCTGTTCCGGGATGAAATCCGAGACCATTTCCGTTCGATGCCTCGCACCCTTTAACCGTAATGTTTTCGGTGATCTGCCAGCTGAATGAATCTCCATTAAACTCATTGACTTTGACATTTTCAACAAGGCAATTTTTCGATTTATGAATATAAACACCACCCCCGCGGCATCCGTTGATATAGTCATTTGTGTTTTTATTTCCCTCAATAACGAGGTCGGCGATTTTAACATTCTCAACACCAACTGCTTCAATAATTGAATAGCTGTTGGTGATGGTTCCATTCAATGAAGACTGATAGTCGCAAACCGTATTGTTGTCAAAATATATGACATTATCCTTAATATCCGTTATCACAGCTGTCGTGACATCCCATCCCTGATTATGCTTATCATCATATAGTTCGATTCCCATTCCTTTTCTAAAACCACTTACATCTTTCACCACTGCTTTTAGCATCCCCCAGTCTGCATCAATGATAAAGCTTGTTTTAAAACCATCGCATTTCTTCAATATGGTCGTTTTTCCCGAACCGATCAATGATGTATTGTCCGGAATACGGATAGGAGCGATGGTTTTGTAAATACCAGGATTGAGTTTTACGATACCGCCACCTCTTGTTCTGACAGCATCAAGAGCGATCTGTACAGCTTCTGATGTAAAACCCTGTACATCAGCATCAGTGCCTCCGACAGTGATAATCTGCTCACTCTGTCTCACATCGACCAATCCTATATTCTGGCAGTAAATACATGTGCTTATAGTCATGAATATCAGGGTCAGAATTAATACTGCATTTGATTTCTTTTTCATAAGTAAATAGTTATTGGTTCTATGTGTAGTAAATAGTAAATCCAAATTTAGGTAAAACATAGTTAGAATTTATAAAAGTCAGACAAATTTCACGGTTCATTTTTTTATTATATTGTAACATGAAAATCTTTTGAAAATATCATTAAGCATTTACAAAATGGATTCTGCTAAAAAGCCTTCACAGGCAAAATGGATGACGGTCGGTACGATCGGATTATTATTCTTCATCTTTGGTTTTGTTACATGGTTAAACGGCATTCTGATACCGTATCTGAAGATCTCCTGCGAACTGAACCATTTTGAATCCTACCTGGTTGCATTTTCATTTTACGTGGCTTATGTTATAATGGCAGTACCATCTTCATGGCTCCTGAAAAGGACAGGATTGAAGATGGGAATGATGCTGGGATTATTTGTAATGGCGGGCGGCGCTCTTTTTTTTATACCTGCAGCATTAACCAGGACTTATGCTCTTTTCCTTTCAGGGTTGTTCATCATGGGAACCGGCCTGGCCATTCTTCAGACAGCGGCAAACCCTTATATTACAATGCTTGGTCCGATCGAAAGCGCTGCCCAGAGGATAAGTATCATGGGTATATGCAATAAGTCGGCCGGGGTGATAGCCACCTATCTTTTTGGTGTGATGGCACTGAAAGATGGTGATGCTCTGCTTGCAAGTCTACGGACAATGGGTGAAGTGCAAAAAGCTGCAGCGCTGAACGAACTTGCTGCAAGGGTAATCATCCCATATATTGGAATGGCAGGGATCCTCGTAATGGTAGGGATTATGCTGAAAGTATCAGGATTGCCTGAGATTGATCCAAATGTTGAAAATACAGGGGAAGATGGCAAGTTTTATAATTCAAAAACCTCAATATTCCAGTTTCCATATCTGCTTTTAGGTGTTCTGGCTATCTTTTGTGATGTAGGGCTCGAGATCATAGCAGGAGACACAATTATCAGTTATGGACTGAGCAGAGGAATTCCCATCTCTTTGGCAAAACATTTTACATCATTCACTATGATTGCCTGCATCATGGGCTACACAATCGGGGTCATTGCCATCCCGCGTTATATCTCACAAAGCAAGGCGCTTCGTGTATGCGCTGTTCTTGGTATTATTCTGACTGCATCAGCTGTAGTGTCGCCGAAGCTGATGTCGGTGGTTTTCATCGCCTTGCTTGGGATGGCCAATTCATTAATATGGCCTTCGGTATGGCCTCTGGCAATAGAGGGGCTCGGCCGGTTTACGCGAATAGGATCATCATTGCTTATAATGGGTAATCTGGGTGGTGCACTTTTACCGTTATTATATGGACGCCTCGCGGATGTCATCAATCCGCAGCTGGCTTATCTGATAGTTATCCCTTGTTACTTTTATATTTTATATTATGCAATGGAAGGACACAAAGTAGGGAAAAGGGTAAAGGCGTTGGCGGAAACTGCATAAAATATTTGTCCCTTGATGGAATATGCTTTTTAAAACCCGCCCTTGTAGCAAAAATATATTTCGGAGTTTACTTAACATGCAGTAATTTTATAAGAGCATATTAATTAAGACCATATGATATGGAAAAAGTATCCAGAAGAGATTTCATAAAAACAGGAGCTATTGCTTCAGTGGGATTAACTCTATTAACCGACTCAATTAGTGCATCAGGTAGTGAAGATAAACCTGTTAAGGTTGCAGTAATAGGAACCGGTAACCGGGGAACCAGCCATGTAGGAACATTGCTGACCATTAAGGGAGTTGAGATAACTGCTTTATGCGATCTCGTGGAGAGCAAAGCAGTGAATGCTGCAAACCTTTGTGAAAAAGCAGGGCGAAAGCGACCGGCAATCTATGTAAAGGATAAGAATACCTACAAGGAATTGCTCGACAGGGAACAGTTAGATGCAGTAATAATCGCAACTTATTGGGATTGCCATACAGCCATTGCACTCCATGCCATGAATAATAATATTTATCCTGGCATCGAGGTCCCGGCCGCTTTAACCGTAGACGATACATGGAATCTTGTGGAAACATCCGAGAAGACAGGTATCCCATGCATGATGCTTGAAAACTGGAGCTTCCGGCAGGATAACCTCGCACTGCTGAATATGAAAAGACTTGGGATGTTTGGAGAAATTGTCCATTGTCACTGTGCCCACTCACACGATTGTATTGATCACTGGTTTTTCGACAACACAACAGGTGACCAGAAATGGCCTGCGGAATACCTGATCAAATATAACCGCGATCAGTATCCGACGCATAGTGTCGGTCCTGTAATAAGCTGGATGGATATTAACCGCGGTGATATCTTTACCGAGATATTTTCCACTTCTTCAGCTTCAAAAGGGATTAATGCCTATTTCATCAGAAAGTTCGGGGAGAATCATCCGAATGCAAAACTGAAATACCGTCAGGGTGATATTGTGACATCACTTCTGAAGACAAAAATGGGGAAGACCCTGGTTATTAATTATGATATGCAGCTGCCGCGGCCTTATTCAAACAGGTGGATGCTTCAGGGAACAAAGGGAGTATACTATGAGGAGAAAAGCTCGATATATCTGGTTGATAACAGCCCTGAGTATCATCAGTGGGAGCCATGGAAACCTTACGAAGAGAAATTTAATCACAAATGGTGGCAGGCTGATCTTTCATCACAGTCTCACGGGGGAACTGATTATATTATGCTGAACCGGTTTGTTGAAGCTGTAAGAGTAAAAGGCCCGACACCGATTGATGTATATGACTCGGCTGTGATGACTGCTATAGTTGAGCTTTCTGGGATTTCGATTGAAAAAAATGCTCCTGTTGCATTTCCTGACTTTACTAAGGGTAAATGGGAAACCAGTAAACCATATTTTGCAATGGATAAATTTATCTGATGTAACTGGGGAAGGATAACAGAAAAACATTGTAATAATTCACAGGTTTAGTAATCATTCATTTTTGAAGAAATATTAGTCTCTTAATTTCATGATATGATAAAGATTGAAGCAAGTGTTTCAAAAGGATGGCTCCACAAGTTTGGAGGATTTGATTTTACAGATCAGTATTATCTCAATCCGATATATCGTTGGGAGCAAGACAGCAAAATAAATGAATTTGTCCGGGAAAAGTTTCCCCGTTTTGCAATTTACAATATGGAGGCCAATCTTGTTCAGGCCAGGTATGTGAGAGATAACCAGGTACTTGTAGGGGCCATTCAGCCCAATATGATCCTGGCTACACTTTTGGGGGCAAGATTCTCTTTTTCTGCAGACAAAGATGCAGATGTGTCGGGCCGGCCACTTGAATTTATTTCAGACATTAACAACCTGCCTTCACCGGAGTCCATTCTGGAACATTCTCTTATAAAAGATCTGGATAAACAAATATTGAATATCGGGGATACTCTTCCCGAATTAAGGGCCATTCCCCCATTTTTCTGGGATGAATCTGGAAGGGCTACAATACACGGGATTATTACTACCTCGCTTAAACTGACAGGTGATAATATTATGATTATTATGATGTCGGATCCTGATCTTGCTCACGCTATCCATCAATGGATTGTTGACGCCTATGTTATCCTGATCAATCATTTTGCAGGGCTGGCTGAGCTGCCGGTTACTTCCGTGCATGTGGGCGAATGTGCCGGGACAATGATCTCATCGGAGTTGTATGAAGAATTTGTTGTGCCATATATAAGTCAGCTTGGAAACAAATTGGGAGCGGTCAGGCTTCATACATGCGGTGTCTCAGATCATATTCTTGGAGCCATTTCACACATTCAGAATTTAAAGATCATTGATACGGGTTCCGGAACATCTGTAGCGAAAATCCGTGAATTGATGGGACCTGACTTTGAGATAAATGTTGCTCCTCCATTGGAATTCCTATTGGATGGGATCCCGCAATCAGAGATACTTGACTGGCTCGACAAAACATTGACAGAGAACCAGAATGGGCCTTTACAAATTGCCTATCATATTGAAACTGATTATGACATCCGGAACTGCCTGGTTATCCATGAAGAACTTGAAAAAAGGGGACTTATTTCCAATACAAGATTATATTGAAATAATTGATTATCATTATATAATTAAAGCGTATTCAGATATGAAAAAGAAAAGCATCTATTGTGTTTATCTGTTGTTTATAATGTTGAGCTTTCAACATAAGGATGCATATGCAAGTAACAGAGTAACAGTTGCCACAATAGGAGGGGGAGGAGCCCTTGTAAATGTGGGAGTCAACCAGGAGCCTCAGAAAATGACAAATCAGATAATTGAATTCTGGAAAGGGGAATTTGGCAAAGTGATGCCATATCATCCCGACCTTATATTACTGACGGAAGCATGCGATCGCCCTGGGGGGCTGACACCGGAAGAGCAATTTAAATATTATAAGGTACGTAAGAACCAGGTGTTTGATTATTTTGCAACTGTAGCAAAAGCTAATCGTTGTTATATTGCTTTTGGGATGAAGCGGGAAGAGAATGGAGTATGGTGGAATTCATGTATTATACTTGACAGGGAAGGTAAAGTTGCGGGTATCTATAATAAAAATTTTCCTACTATCGATGAGATGGAAGGGGGAATTCAAGCCAGCAAAGAGACACCAGTTTTCCAATGTGATTTCGGACGCGTGGCATGTGCCATTTGTTTCGACCTGAATTTTGATGAATTGCGTGTTAAATATGAAGCTCTTAAACCTGACATAATACTGTTTCCATCAATGTATCACGGAGCCCTTGAACAAAGTAAGTGGGCATACTCCTGCAGGTCATTCTTTCTATGTTCATTCGGAGTATTGACTGCTCCCTCTGAAATCCGCAATCCTCTTGGAGAAGTTGTTGCCACTTCTACAAATTATTTTAATTATGCAGTGGCTACAATTAACCTCGATCGCAAACTTGTACATCTCGATAATAACTGGGAAAAGCTTGTTGCATTGAAAAAGAAATACGGGAAAGATGTGGTAGTAACCGATCCGGGACGACTGGGAGTAGTTATGATCACCAGCGAAAATGAAAAAGTAAGCGCTGATGATATGATAAAAGAGTTTAATATTGAACTGGTAGATGACTATTTTAACCGGTCACGTGATCACAGGCTTCAACAGCTGAATTTGCCATAATGGTACTATTTCGGCTCCACATGAATTGTTACGGAAATATTTTTATAAATGGAAGTCAGTTCATTCTCTATTTTGTCGCAATAATCATGTGCATCACCAACAGATTCATCTTTTGGCATTTCCATGTGAATATCGAGAAACCTGTAATTTCCTGCTAACCGTGTCCGCAGGTTATGATAACTGACCCCCATGGTGTTTAATTTATTTTTAACCTCCTCAACCTCATCCTCGCTCCATGCCGTATCAATGAGGGGGGTAAAAGCTTTACTCAGAAGCTGGAATGATTCTTTGATAATAAATAATGCAACCAGAATTGCGATGACAGGATCTAACCAGTTAATTCCCGTGACAACAATAAGACCCAGGCCTACAGCAACTCCAAGTGATGTATAGACATCAGTTTTAAGATGCAGGGCATCAGCTTCCAGAGCTACTGAGTTTGTTTTCCGGGCTACTCTATATAATCTTTTTGAAACATACATGTTGACAAATGCAGAAACAAGCATTACAGCAGAGCCCAATGCGATAGAATCAAGCTCTATCTTCTCTCCAAACAGTTTCTTAATTGCTTCTGTGATAATCAGGATTGCAGCTACAAAAATAAGAATAGCTTCAATTACCCCTGAAATATTTTCAACTTTTCCGTGTCCGTAAGGATGCCTCGAATCGGGCGGGGTATCAGAGACCTTAACTGAAAGGAATGCAATAACGGCAGCAACAAGATCCATCGAAGAGTGAATGGCTTCAGAAATAATACTGACCGATCCACTGATAAGTCCGACTGCTAACTTCATTATGATGAGAAGCGTGTTCGAGACTATAGAAAGACGCGCAATACTTATTTTAGCATTCATGAGGCCCCAAAAGTTATAAAATAGGAATCAAATGTAATGAGAATATACCTTGAGACAAAGAAAAAAAATATTGTCTGATTTAACTATTAAATTGTAATCAATTCATAATCCCTGCTTCCAAGTCCGATCTTTTCACCGTGTTCAAGTCCTGCCTGCCAGAATGTATCAGGATGAGCCTTTTTGAATTTATCTTCACCTTTCATGTCGCCATCTGCATGGTCATCGCAGATAATACTTCCGGGTAGGGCTGCAGCTGCTGTCACCATATCGGCACACGCCTGATCAAGTGCAACAGGATCAAATGATGCTGCCATACCAATATCAGGAACCAGAGGAGTATCGTTACTGCCCCAGCAGTCACAGTCAGGCGAAACATTCATAATAAAATTGATATGGAATGCTGGTCTGTCTTTTACAACAGCCAGGGCATATTCTGCTACTCTTTTGCACACTGTTTCGGAAGATTTTTGCCAGACTACCCTGGCTGAATCAAACTGGCACACAGCAACACATTGTCCGCAACCAACGCAATTGTCATAATTTATATGTGCAATCTTGTCCTTGCCGACTTTAATTGCATCGTGGGCGCAATATTTCTCACACATTCTGCATCCTGTACAGTTTTCTTCATGTATTACCGGTGAAGCCCCTGAGTGCAGGAACAACTTACCTGCAACAGATGCACAGCCCATGCCAAGATTTTTTATTGCCCCGCCAAATCCTGTCATCTCGTGTCCCTTGAAATGGTTCATCGAGATAATTATATCGGAACCGGCAATTGCACTGCCAATTCTGGCTGATTTGCAATATTCCTTGTTAATTTCAATCTCCTGGTAATCATTACCTCTTAAACCGTCGGCGATAATTACCGGGCAATCTGTCACAAGAGGGTTATATCCGTTTTCAAAGGCTGTTTCAAGATGAAAAGGCGCATTTGAGCGCCTTCCCGAATAAAGTGTATTACAATCGGTAAGGAATGGAATTCCTTCTTTTGCTTTTATTAGTTTTACAACCTGGGCAGCATAATTTGGTCTGAGGTAAGCCAGGTTTCCCGGTTCACCGAAATGAATTTTTATTGCAGTCATTTTCCTGCAAAAATCAATCTTTCCCATACCAGCCCTGATCACAAGTGTCTCGAGTTTTTTCAAGAGATCTTGTGATGGTTTTGTCCGGAGGTTGGTAAACCATACGTTTGATGCAGACATAAAATGTGATTTCTACACTGATAATATCCTTGCCAGATCAATCAGATTATGATCGACATCCTTATCCAGTTTTACGGCTCTGCGGAAAGAAACAAGAACTATCTCTCCATTCATAAGACCAACCATAACGCTCTTCTGATCATCGAGCAGTGCTTCGACTGCAGCATGTCCCAACCGGCTTGCATTTACCCTGTCGATTGCTGATGGAGAACCCCCGCGCTGAAGATGTCCGAGAACAGATACTCTTATATCATAATCTTTGAACTGGTTTTTAACTTTTTCGGCAATTGCAAAAGCGCCACCTCCTTCGTCACCTTCTGCAACAATAATTATGTTGCTTGATTTCTTACGGGTGTTGCCATTCATGATCATCTTTGACAGATCACGATCTTCTCCTTTTGTCTCAGGGATCAGAATAGCTTCAGCACCTGTTGCAATTCCGCTGTAAAGGGCTATGAACCCTGCTTCCGCACCCATCACTTCAACAAAAAACATCCTGTTATGAGCGCTTGCTGTGTCCCTGATTTTATCAACACATTGAACAACAGTGTTAAGAGCTGTATCATAACCGATTGTATAATCAGTGCCATAGATATCATTATCAATTGTTCCTGGTATTCCGACAAAAGGAAGATCAAATTCTTCGCCAAATAATCTTGCACCGGTAAATGATCCATCGCCACCTATCACAACAACTCCGTCAATCTGAGCACTCCTGAGATTATTGTATGCTTTTCGTCTTCCTTCAGGAGTCCTGAATTCTTCGCACCTGGCAGTTTTCAATATTGTTCCGCCTCTCTGAATAATATCACTTACACTACTTGCCTGAAGCGGAATGAAGTTTGAATCTATCAATCCCTGGTATCCATGACGTATACCAGTTACTTCAAGTCCATTATAAATAGCAGTACGAGTTACTGCACGTATAGCTGCATTCATGCCGGGGGCATCTCCCCCTGAAGTCAGCACGCCGATTTTTCTGATTTTTCCCATAAATAATTAATGTAATTATAAGCCAGTAAAGGTAATATAATTTTTCTACCATACAAAAATCAGAAACTCTCCAATAATCACATATTTAAAATAGTATCTCTGATATTTTCGATGAGCCATTTTGGTGTGGATGTGGCACCGCAGATACCTATTATATTTTTCCCATCAAACCATCGCTTGTCAAGTTCTTCAACTGATGAAACAAAATGTGTATCCTGATTAATGTTTTTGCAGACAGAATACAGCATTTTCCCATTGGAACTTTCGCGTCCGCTGACAAATATAATAGTATCATGTTTCTTTGCGAACTCTATCAGATGAGGCTCTCTGTTGGAAACCTGTCCGCAAATTGTTTTATAAACTATAAGGGTATTCTCGGGATCAGATACCCCTCTTTCCTTCATCTTTGAGCGAAGGATGTCAGCAAGGAGGCGGTACTCTTTGACACTCATTGTTGTTTGAGAGAAAAGATATACGGGTCGGGTAACATCGATCTTACTGAAGTCGTCAGTCCCCGACACAAGAATGCCTTCGTTATTTATCTGGCCAAGTAATCCGACAACTTCGGCATGACCCTGCTTGCCGAATATTACAACCTGGCCGTTGTCTTTCTTCGTTCTGAGCCATGTCTCTTTAATTTTTGATTGTAGTGTTTTTACAATAGGACAGGTAGCCTCAATAATGGTAATATTATTTTTCTCAGCAGTGATATATGTTTCCGGAGGCTCTCCGTGAGCCCTGATAAGAACTTTGCAATTCCTTAGATTTCTGAACTCAGTATGGTCGATTGAAACAAGGCCAAGTGATGAGAGACGCTCTACTTCTTTGTCATTATGCACAAGCGGACCAAGCGAAAAAATCTTTTCCCCGTTTAAAAGAGCCTTTTCTGCAATTTCCACGGCATTTTGTACACCAAAACAAAAACCCGACTGCTTGTCAATTTCAACTATCATCTCTTCTGGATTCAATAATCTGCTTCACCCATTCCATCTGCTCATCAACAGTCATCCTGCTGTTATCGAGGATGATGGCATCATCAGCTCTTTTTAGCGGACTAATATCCCTGTTTTCATCAGCTATGTCGCGGGCAATAATATTTCTTTTAACTTCTTCAAAATCAGCATCTATCCCTTTCCCTTTCATCTCGTCAAATCTTCTTTGAGCCCTGATATCGACTGATGCTGTCATGAAGATCTTAATATCAGCATCGGGGAATACAACTGTCCCGATATCCCTTCCATCCATTACAATCCCTTTATTATTGCCTATTTCCCTTTGCAGTTCCACCATGCGTTCACGGACTTCCGGTATCTGGCTTATCCTGCTGACATGATCAGAAACATCCATGCTCCTTATTTCATTTTCAACATTTTCAGAGTTCAGGAATGTCTCATGTTTGTTGATATCAGGATTATAAATAAAATCAATATTTATATCTTTAAGCTCATCAAGAATGCCGTAAATGTCCAGACTGCCAAAGCCAATGAATTTTCTCCTCATGCAATATAATGTGACAGCACGGTACATAGCTCCGCTGTCGATAAATAAATAATTCAGTTCTTTTGCAATCGCTTTTGCGAACGTGCTCTTCCCGCATGATGAATACCCATCAATTGCTATAATTAATTGTTTCTCCATAATCTGTTTAATTTCTGTACCTCTTATAAAAATAATCAGGTCGTATATTCAATGATACATGACTCGATGACCCTGCAAGATGATAAGTTGCCCTGCCAAATTCAATATCAAGCCATGAGGTGTTTATTCCGAAACCCCAGGAAAAACCCACTGTTGACACTTTTGAATCGATCTGCAACTCGCTTCTTCTCTGATAGTTATAGCCTGTGCTGAAATAAAAGTTCTTATGAGGGATCATCTCAACCCCGATTATAGCATGTCGCATCATATTTTCAAAAAAATCAGATGAATTTGAAATATTATCATTCGAAAGAGTATCACCGTATTCATAAGTCAGATCATATTTCTCAAGATGCCTTAAAGTAAGGGAAAAGCGAAAAGGGGCGTGTGCAAGTCGTTGTGATACTCCGGCCTGAATCTCAAACGGAAGTCTCTGGCGGTCCTCACCGGCATAAGTTGTGATCTGAAGTCCTGTATTTTTAATAACCAGGCCTGCAGAGAACAGATTTGATCTGTTATGATATTCAGCTCCGATGTCAAATGCCAATCCGAATGAGGTATATTTCTCCAGATGCGATAATATAGGTTTGATGTTAACACCTATTGAAAACATCGAATCAATCTTCCTTGAATATATGGTTGAGAAGGCATATTCTGCAGCGTTGAAAGTACCGGTAATAACTCCCGAGGCATCTGCTTCAGTAAAGGAGCCATAATTCAGATAGGTCAGACCTGCTGCCAAATTTCCGGCTCCGGGAAATGATCGGGAATACATGACCTGGCCATAATTAATACCTGCAAAATAGTTTACATAGTTAAGTGCCAGTGTTTTATCCATGCTATTATTTAACATAGCAGGATTATGATACGCCATGCTGAGCTTGTTCCCGTTTAAGGAAACATTCGTGCCTCCCAGAGAAGCGACCAGACCTGAATGAGTAAGGTTTAGGAATTCATAAACATTATCACCACCGGTTTGTGAAAATGAGGGTGATACCAATATGCTGAATAAAAGAATATTTATGACCTTTTTTCCCATAAATGTCAATCCATGTCAAATATAGTACGATTTATTTAAACGGATAAGATATGCAAGTTAGCATTAAAGGTCAGAATAAAATTGCCCGGTGAAAATTATGCAGTTTTACCCGTAAGCGCAAGAGCATCGTCAACAATTTTTTTTCTGCCATTCATCTGCGACAGGAACAGACCGGTAATTACAATAGCCATCCCGATAATGTTCTGAACACTCAGTTTGTCTCCAAGTAAAAGGAAAGAAAAGAAAGCTGTAAAAACAGGTATGCAATTTGTAAAAACATTTGCTTTTGTTATTCCAATATTCCCGACCGAGTAAGCAAATAGAATAAAAGCGCCACACGATGCAAAAGCAGCAAGTTCTATTATCGGTAAAAACATTTTCAGGTTAAAAGGGGTATTTATGAAATCGCTGAAATTAAAAATTAAAAAGATTGGGAGAAAAAGAACAGCCCCGATGATATTCTGAACACTGACAATGTAAACCGGGCTGTACGACCCGACCAGCCGGCTGAGGGTGAGGTTATAACCGACAGCTGATATAACAGCAAGCATCAGAAATCCTAATCCTTTGATATTAAAGGAAATACTTCCATCTTTATTAAGTATGAATACAAGAACTCCAATAAATGATAAGATAATTCCGGTATAGTTTATGACCTTAAGCCTCTCTTTGAAAATCAGCCATGCCCCGAGGGTAGCAAAAACAGGTATTGTTGATATAAGAACCGAACCAACAGTTGCCGAAACATACGTAAGCCCGAAGCTCTCCCCCAGAAAATAAAAGAAAGGCTCAAATGTTGCCATCATCAGAAACAACTTTTTATCACCCTTCCTGATCTTCATAAAACCTTTTGTAAAGAACAGAAAAGTTGAAAGGAGAATAACTGAAAAGAAAAGCCTTATAAAGACAATTGTGAGAGGACTGAATGTTTTATTTGCTGCCTTGAACCAGATGAATGAAAACGACCAGAAAATCATTGACAATACTACTGCACCGTATGTTTTGACTTTGTTACTCAATTTCAGACCTCTTATTTTTTTATACTTTTTCGGCGTTGCGAATTTATACCTAATAATATTATCGCAATGAAAATATTTGATTTTTTTATTTGTTCTCCATAACCTCTGCGAGGTAAAACAAGAATTGTGATATTGCAATTCTATGATGTTTTAAGCATTGCATGCTATAGACATTTCATTATGATTCAATGGTTAAGATCGGGATTCGTCGTAAACGATTAATCATTGTAAAATGATCGTTATCAAATTTATTTTATTCGTCGTAGACGATATGGTGAAGCATTGCAGGAGGCAAGTTCGGGAGAGTAGTTTTTGTATTTCGACTGCTTTTGGCTGAAGTTGGGTCTGTTCGGGTTAAATCGCAATGAATTAGCTGGATATATGAAAGATGTGTTTCGAATGATACAAAATAATGATTGCTCTCCGATTTGGTTGTGAAGCATAAATTACTATATTTGCCGCCTCAAAGGTTGGAAAACATCACAATAATACTCTAACTTATTTAGGATAAATTAAACAACTAATATTAAAGTTTGAATGAAAATTTTGGTTTGTATCAGCAATGTTCCCGATACCACGACGAAGATTAAATTTGCCGAAGGAAATGCGTCAATTGACACTGCCGGTATTCAATGGGTAATTAATCCATGGGACGAATTATCTCTTACCCGTGCTCTTGAACTTAAGGATGATTCGGCAAGTGGAATAAAATCAGTTACTGTGGTACATGTAGGTCCTGCCACATCTGAACCTACTATCCGAAAAGCTCTGGCTATCGGAGCCGATAATGCTATCAGGGTAAATGCCGAATCGTCTGATGCATGGTTTGTTGCAGCCCAGATTGCCGAAGTTGTTAAAGCAGAGCAGTTCGATATCATCATGTGCGGTATTGAATCAAGCGATTTTAATGGTTCGCTTGTAGGTGGAATGATCTCTGAATTTCTGGGAATTCCTTCAGTTTCAGCTGTTTCAGGAATAAATATTGAAAATGGGCAACCTGTTCTTACACGCGAAATAGATGGAGGGAAAGAGATTGTTGAAATTCCCGCACCTTTTGTAGCGATTGTTCAGAAGGGTATTGCCAAAGAACCACGAATAGCTGCTATGCGGGGTATTATGATGGCAAGGTCAAAACCTGTAAAACTGGTTGAGCCTTTTCCGGTCGAATCTCTGACCGAGGTTGCAGAATTTGAAAAACCTTCATCACGTGCAGCATGCAGATATATTGATGCAGAAAATCCTGCTCAACTAATTGATCTTTTGCTGAACGAAGCAAAAGTTATCTGATAAATAATTAAAAAACAGTAAATCACTACGATATGTCAGTATTGGTATATACGGAAAATTGGGACGGTAAATTCAAGAAACTCTCTTTTGAACTGGTCTCTTATGCAACAGGAGTTGCTAAAATGCTTAATTCAACAGTAACAGCTGTATCAGTAGGGAAGGTAGAAGAAACCGAATTAAGGAAACTCGGAAATTATGGTGCAAATAAGATTATCAATGTAAATAACGAACAACTTGTTTCACTTGACAGTCAGGCCTATGCCTATGTTATTTCCGAAATTTCCCGGAAAGAAAATGCAAGTGTAATCATAATTTCAAATAATAATACAGGCAAAGCTGTTGCTCCCAGGTTATCTGTACGACTGAAAGCAGGTATCGGATCGGGAGTCAGCAAGCTTCCTCTGAACCTGAATCCTTTTACAGTTTATAAAAGAGCCTATTCAGGAAACGCATTTGCGCACGTTATAATTAAATCGGATGTTAAGATCATCACTCTCGCTCAGAACTCTTTCGGTCTGATAGACACAGCCAACAATGCCACTATTGAAAATATTAATGTTTCAGTTGACGGGTCATTGCTGAAAACCGTGGTTAAGGATGTTCAGAAACAGACAGGCAAAATTGTTTTAACTGACGCTGACATCGTTGTTTCCGGCGGACGCGGAATGAAATCGCCCGATAACTGGACTCCTCTTGTTGAGCTCGCTTCTCTGCTTGATGCGGCTACTGCTTGTTCACGTCCGGTTTCCGATGAAGGATGGAGGCCCCACGAAGAACATACAGGTCAGACAGGGAAGATTATTGCACCAAATTTGTATATAGCAGTTGGTATTTCAGGTGCAACACAGCACCTCGCCGGAGTAAGTTCATCAAAATATATCGTGGCAATCAACACCGATAAGGATGCACCCATATTCGGATCGGCTCAGTACGGAATAGTTGGTGATGCAATGAAAGTTCTTCCCAGGCTGGTTGATGCTGTCAAGGCAATTAAGAAATAGGTACTTTTCACACCTCAAAGGAAAAGAGGCTGATGTCGAAAAAAATTTTAATTTTGATTTGTAAATTTCACCGTCAACTGAACTGACCTTAAATGACTAAACAAATAGTATTTTCAGTTACTCTTCTGATCACATTAGGTATTTTCGCTTATACCGTAAATCGTCTTATAGGACTCTTCAAACTTACACGTCCGGCATTTCCCATAAAGGACTTTGGAAAAAGATTCGGGATAATGATGGGGGTCGCATTCGGGCAGAAGAAAATTTTCCGGCGGCCGGTGATCGGATTTTTTCACGCGCTTGTCTTCTGGGGTTTCTGCGTTATTCTCATCGGAAGTATCGAGATGGTGATTGATGGTGTTACCGGAACTGATAAAGTTTTGAAATGTCTTGGTCCTGTATATGATTTTATAATGGCATCGGGAGATATTTTCGCTTTTCTCATCATTATCTCAATCATTGTGTTCCTGAGCCGCAGGCTCTTCTTCCATATTAAAAGATTTGAGGGTGTGGAGATGATAAAGAAAACTCATATTGACGCTATTATTGCGCTTACCCTGATTCTTTTACTGATGGTCTCGCTTCTTGCCATGAACATTGGATATGTTAAGCATAACACACTTTTAAACGAAGAGATTTCAGGACTATATCCTGTAAGCAATATCCTGGCAGGCCTCATTGGAGGTTCATCTGCTGACAGTTACTGGGTTTTAAATCAGATTTCATGGTGGACCCACATACTTACGATCTTCTTCTTCGCAAATTATCTTCCTTATTCCAAACACTTCCATGTTTTTATGTCCGTGCCAAACGTGTTCCTTTCAAGGCTTGATCCGCTTGGTAAGCTTCCGAATATGGACAATATTACAAGGGAGGTAAAACTTATGCTTAATCCCGATACAGCATTTGCAGCACAACCTGCCGATGCGACTGTTGAACGCTTTGGAGTAAAAGATGCAGAAGATGCTTCATGGAAGAATTATTTTGACTCATTGTCGTGTACCCAATGTGGAAGATGTACTTCTGTCTGTCCTGCCAATATCACCGGGAAAAAACTGTCGCCACGAAAAGTGATGATGAATCTCCGGGAGAGAATGAAGGAAAAAGGTCCGTTGATGGTTAAAAATGGAAGGGATTTCAGCGATAACCGCTCTCTTTTAAGAGATTATATTTCTGAAGAGGAGATATGGGCATGTACAACATGCAACGCATGTGCAAAAGAATGCCCGATCAATATCAACCATCCGACATTTATTGTAGATATGCGAAGGTATCTGGTAATGGAGGAAGCTTCTGCACCGGGGGAGCTTAAAGCTGTTTTCAATAATATAGAAAACAACGGGGCACCATGGCAGTATTCTGCTGAAGACAGATTGCTCTGGACAAAAGATCTGGAAATCAATGTGTATTGACTCTGTGTTCTTCTTTCCTCTGCCTCTGTGTAATAAAAATTGATAATAGGAAAAATAAAATGGAAACCAGAAAAATAGAAGTACCTGTGATGGCTGATCTCTTTTCAAGAGGAGAAAAACCTGAATACCTTTTCTGGGTAGGTTGTGCCGGCGCTTTTGACGACAGGTATAAAAAAGTTGTCAGGGCATTTGCAAAAATCCTCAGTTATCTCAATGTAAGCTATGCTGTTCTTGGTAAAGAAGAGACATGCACAGGCGATCCTGCCCGTCGGGCAGGTAACGAGATGCTTTTTCAGATGCAGGCCCTGCAGGTCATTGAGACGTTTAAGATGTATGAAGTGACGAAGATCATTACCATTTGTCCCCATTGCTTTAACACCTTCAAAAACGAATATCCCGATCTCGGCGGCAACTATGAAGTAACCAACTATCTCCAGTTCTTAAACAGGTATATCGATGATGGTAAATTAAAGATTGATAAGAAATCATTAAAGAATATATCGGTTACATATCATGATCCGTGTTACCTTGGGAGAGCAAATGACATATATGATGAACCCCGGGAAATTTTAAAAAAGCTGACCGGCAATTTTGTTGAGATGCACAGGAACAGGAGTTTCGCCTTATGTTGTGGTGCAGGTGGAGGACAGATGTTTAAGGAGGCGGAGAAAGGTGATAAAGAGGTTTTTATTGAAAGAACCGAAGATGCCCTTAAAACCGAAGCAAAAGTTATTGCAACAGCTTGTCCGTTCTGTATGACAATGATAACCGACGGACTGAAATATAAGAACAAAGAAGAAGATATTAAAAACCTCGATATTGCGGAGCTTATTGCTCAATCACTTGAATTATAGATTAATCTGAATAAAGACATACAACAATGGAAAAAAATAACACATTGAAAAGCGGTGAATTCCTTGTAAAGGAAATCGAAGCAAAAGATATTTTCATTCCCGAGGAATTCAACGAGGAACAGCGTATGATTGCAAAAAGCTGTCAGGATTTTCTTGATGCTGAAGTATATCCGAATATTAATGACCTGGAAAAGGGCGACAGGGTACTTATGAAAAGTATACTGAAAAAGGCCGGAGAACTCGGACTGATGGGTATTTCAATTCCTGAAGAATTCGGAGGTTTTGGTCAGTCGTTTGTAACCCAGATGCTTGTTGCTGAAACAACAGGAGCAGGTTATTCATTTTCAGTGGCCTTTATGGCACATTGTGGGATAGGCACATTGCCGATAATGTATTACGGTAATGAAGAGCAACGTCAGCGTTATGTGACAAAACTTGCCACAGGTGAGTTGATCGGGGCTTATTGTCTTACCGAACCTGGAGCCGGTAGTGATGCAAACTCGGGAAAATCGAATGCTGTGCCCTCTGAAGACGGGAAATACTATATCCTTAACGGACAGAAGATGTGGATCACAAATGCAGGTTTTGCCGACACCTTTGTTGTTTTTGCAAAAATTGAAAAAGACAGGGTGCTCAGCGCATTTATTGTTGAATCAAACTGGCCCGGCGTGGTAGTCGGCCCTGATGAGCATAAGATGGGAATTAAAGGGTCATCAACTACTCAGATATTCTTTAATGATGTTAAAGTCCCTGCAGAAAATCTTCTTGGAAAAAGGGGAGAAGGCTTCCGCATAGCACTTAACATTCTTCAGATGGGAAGGACTAAGCTGGGTAGTAATGTTCTGGGATCGGCAAAGAGAGCTATTAACGAATCGGTTAAATATGCCAACGAAAGAAAGCAGTTTGGTGTGCTTATTTCAACATTCGGAGCTATAAAGTATAAGCTGGCTCAGCAGGTTATAAGATGCTTTGCTGCAGAGTCAACTGTTTACAGGGTCAGCAAAGATATCGATACAATGATGGAAGAGCTTAAGAGTACAATGCCCGATAAAGGACGTGCAGCAATTGAGGCAATAAGCCATTATGCTGTTGAGGCTGCGCTTTTAAAGGTGTTCGGCTCGGAAATGCTTGATTATGTTGTCGATGAGAATGTTCAGATACATGGTGGAATGGGATATTCTGCTGAACTTAATGTGGAAAAAGGCTATCGCGATTCAAGAATCAACAGGATATTCGAAGGAACCAACGAGATAAACAGAATCCTTGTTGTCGACACAGCAATGAAACGTGCCATGAAGGGCGATTTCGATCTCTTCGGTCAGGCAGAAAAACTGTATGCAGCAATTGAATCCCTTACCGATGGCAAAGTTGCAGGGGAGGAATATTTCGGACAAAAGAAACGCAATATCAAAAATTTCAAGAATGTCATTCTGCTACTTATGCATAGTGCTTCGAAACATTTTGCAAAGAACCTGGTACATGAGCAGGAAATCCTGAATAATATTGCGGAGATAATGATGGAAGTACATACTACCGAATCTCTGGCCCTCAGAGTTGAAAAACTCAGGTTAATGGGGAGGGATATCTCTGTCTACAAGGATATTCTTGACGTAAACCTTTTTGACACAGCAGAACTGACAAGGAAGATGGCATACGATGCCGTATATTCATATGCTCCTGCTGATGAATCAGCAAAACTGATCAAAGCAGTTGACATTCTTACAAAAGTTGAAGGGATTAATGTAAAGGATGCCCGCAGAAGGATTGCTGACAAACTTATTGAAGATAATGCTTATAAATTCTGATTGTCAGAATAAATAAATATTACATAAAAGGCCTTCATCCGGAAGCCCTGGCTTTTACTTCAATAAGGGTGTGTGTAAAATCTGTATCCATAGCAAAGGTGTGGAGAAGATGAAAGCCAGGATCAGGGAACTGACATCACGGAGTAACGGGTGGGGTAACTTTTTTTTGCCTGAGCCAGACTACCATATTACAACATTTCTGTAACTTACCGATTCATATGAAGTCATTTTAGGATTATGGCAGATGTTTTTAAGAACCATGGAATTGTCAGCAGCGGGATATTGAATGTTTCCCCGAAGGAAGCTTTTGAATTAGTCACAAAAGGCGCAGTTATTATTGATGTCAGAGAGGAGAATCTGAGAGGAGGCAAAACATTTGGTGTTGAGGAATTATTTTATTTTCCTAAAAGTAAGCTTATCATAGAATATGAAAATCTTCCATCTGACAGGTATCTGATTTTTGCTGACACTGTCGGGCTGAGAAGCAAAGAAGTTGTTCTTTTTCTGAAAGAAATGGGATTTAAAAAAATTGCCAACATGGCAGGAGGTATTGTTGACTGGGAGAAAGACGGATTACCGGTCATCACAGACATTGAATTCCGCCTTTCCGGATCGTGCATAGCCAGCTAAAACCCAGGGAGGGGAGGAGAAGTAAGAAGTAGTACCTTCTGTCCTTATATCATGAGAACCCACCTGATATTGATGCTGAAATACCAGCCAGTTCTATTGTCTTTGCATCAAGATACTTGAATTGTTCCATGGATTAATTTTTGAATGGATGGGTTTCATGATTTTGATTAAAAAACAGACCCAAAAACCAAGCCTGCTACAGTTGAAAAAACTACAACAAGTGCTACATAAACAACAGTCTTTTGAGTTCCCATTACTTTTTGGATTACAAGCATGCTTGGCAATGATAGTGACGGTCCTGCAAGAAGAAGAGCAAGAGCAGGCCCTTTCCCCATACCTGCCGCCAAAAGTCCCTGAATAATCGGGACCTCAGTCAGTGTGGCAAAATACATGAAGGCTCCGACAACTGAGGCAAAAAAGTTTGAAAAGATGGAATTTCCTCCTACAAGTGATGAAATCCACTCATTTGGAATTACTCCAGCAATTGTTTTCCCATCATGAGTTGAACCTAGAAGAAACCCGGCGGCAACAACACCCAGGGCAAGCAACGGTATAATCAGTTTTGCAAAATCCCATGTTGCGATAGTCCATGCCTTGTTTTCTTCATCATTTTTGTCGGAAAGAGTTATAACACTCAGTGAAATGATGGCAACAAGCATAGGAATAAGAGAAATAAACTTCTGGTTATTAATATAGGTTGAGGATAAGACAGCAGATAAAGCAGTGACAAAAGCAGCCGCATGAACCCATTGCCACTTGATTTTTAATATTTTTATCAACGAATATCCAAGCATAAGTCCAAAAAATCCTGTGATATACCATTTATAGGCCCAGATATAATACCATGTGCCTGATATATCCCCTTCAGCAGGTTTTCCCCAATTGGCAAATACAAGGATCAGGACAAGTGTGAAGAAATGGAAAGCTGTCTGCCACATTGGCCGTTTCTCAGGTGGTGCGGTAATATTCATCTGTTCCTCTTTTTTGGCTTTTTCTTCTTTGCGGTAAATAAAAGCCATTGATAATCCAATTAAAACACTGAATGAAACGGCACCAACTGTTCTGGCGACACCCATCTCAAAACCTAAAATACGAGCTGTAAGAATTATGGCCAGAATATTGATCGCAGGGCCGGAATAAAGGAATGCTACAGCAGGGCCCAGTCCTGCACCACGTTTATGAATACTTGAAAATAACGGAAGTATCGTACAGGAACATACAGCCAGAATTGTACCTGAAACTGCAGCTACTGAATATGCTACCCATTTTTTTGCCTCTGCACCAAAATATTTTAATACTGAAGCCTGGCTGACAAAAACTGAAATGACCCCTGCTATAAAAAATGCAGGCAGAAGGCATAATATAAAATGCTCACGTGCATACCACTTTACAAGATCCATTGTCGCTGCTATTGCTGTATTAAAGCGGGCGCTTTCTATCGGAAGAAAGAAGGCAAATGCAAATCCTGCTGTGATCCAGGCAAGTATTTTAAGTTCTTTTTTGAGTTCCATTGTGTTAATTTGATAATTTGAAAATGAGATAATTAGTAAATATTATTTCGTAAAACCACGAAATATTTTTATAAAAAAATTTACAAGTACACCCTGATTATGTAAAATATACCAACTACTATGAATAAAATCGCAATAATGCGTCTGAACCATAGCTCGAATGTTTTCAACTTGTTAAATACTCCACTTATACCTGATATTGTATAAGCTATTATCCATGTAGTTCCATCTGGTCTTATCCTGCATGCCTGATGTAAGCCTGCTGAATCCCGGGAATTTTATCTTAATTATGTCGAGCATAAAAAGGCCAATAATTATAAGCACCGGGCCGATGAATTTTTCCCCATACCTCTGGAAAAATCCCGAGAATTTAAGCTGATCAACTCCAAGGAATATAATCAAGGCTAATGCTGTATAAGTAATCGCTCTTCCAAGAGTATAAAATAATCCGTTCAGGAAGACCCTGTTGCGATTCTCAAGGTCTTTACTTATAAAGCCTATTGAAGTAATATTTGTGGCCAGAGGGCATGGACTTATGGCAGTCATTAACCCATTATATTGATTGTGCCGTGCACGCAATAAGTGGAGCTATAAATAACAATGTGATAATTAATCTGTATGCTTTCATAAAATTGAATTTATTGATTTTTAATTAAGATTTCTTTTACCTGATTTACAGATGGCACCTGTCCACTTAGTACTACTTTTTCGTCGATAACAAGAACCGGTGTATGCATTACATGGTATTCCATTATTTTAACTATATCTTCTACTTTTTCTATAGTCGCCTCAATACCGGTTTCAGCCACAGCTTCACGTGTTACTTTTTCAAGTGTTTTACATTTCGGGCAACCGGGGCCTAAGATTTTTATTTCCATAGTACTTGATTTATGAATATTAATATTATGTGTTATAAGAACTACAAGTGTGTCAGAGGTTCTGTTTCTCCACATGGAATATTTACAGAATGATTTTCATTCAGAAAATCAATATAAAGCTTTTTTGCCCTTTCCCAGTTTTCCCGGTTAATGCAATACTTAATATAGGGCGGATTAATCTCTCCCTGTATCAATCCTGCATATTTTAATTCCTTTAAATGCTGAGAAAGAGTCGAGCGCCCCACGGGGAGCTCTTCAACCAGATCCCCACTGTAGCAGCAGGAGTTCATCTTGGAAAGTTTCTGCAGAATATATACTCTTACCGGATGGCTCAGAGCCTTAGAGAATCTGGCTATTTGCTGCACTTCCGGAGTAAATTCCAATTTCTTTGCCATGTTTTATAAATATTCATTTTTATATTTCGCAAACATACGAAATGTTTTTATATTTGCAGAAATCTTTGGTATTAATTTTATCCGGATTTTATTTATCATGAGGATTCTGATTCTTTGTACAGGCAATAGTTGCCGTAGTCAAATGGCACAGGGTTTTTTACAATCATTCGACAGTAAGATTGAAGTGTATTCTGCTGGAACCTTACCTGTCACAAAAGTAAACACAAGAGCCATTGAAGTAATGGCAGAAGTTGGTATCGACATCAGTAAGAATTCTCCGAAATCAGTTGATGATTTTCTTTATGATCAATGGGATTATGTAATTACAGTTTGTGATGATGCTAATGAAACTTGTCCTGTCTTTTCCGGAAAAGTGAACCATCGTCTGCATATCGGGTTTTCGGATCCGTCACAGATCACAGGATCAGAAGAATTCATTATGAAGGAATTTCGCAGAGTAAGGGATGAAATAAAAAAAGAATTTTACAATTTTTATAATACGAACTTAAAAATAAGATAATCTGATACGTATGAAAAACGCAAAAGAAATAGTAAAAGAAAAATATGGTAAAATTTCGGAACAAAATAATTACGGAAAATCATTGTGTTGCGGCTCATCATGCTGTGGATCTGATGTAGATTACACAGTTTTCAGTGAAAATTATGCTGACAAAGAAGGGTACAATCCTGATGCTGACCTGAATCTTGGTTGCGGTATCCCGACCGATTATGCCGGAATTAAATAAGAAGACCATGTTCTTGATCTTGGAAGCGGGGCAGGCAATGATTGTTTTATTGCAAGATCGTTTGTTGGGGAAACAGGCATAGTTACCGGAATCGATATGACAGAACTATGGTCTTAAAGGCCAGGGAAAATTGTGATAAACTGAAGTATAAAAATGTTGAATTTGTTCTCGGGGATATAGAGGATATGCCATTTACTGAAAAGATATTTGATGTAGTGATTTCAAATTGTGTACTGAACCTTGTTCCCGATAAAACAAAAGCATTCAGAGAGATCTTCAGAGTATTAAAACCCGGAGGACACTTCTGCGTGTCAGATGTTGTTATTAAAGGCAGATTATCCGAAAAAATGAAAAAGGATGCAGAAATGTATGCATGATGCGTTTCCGGGGCAAGTGAAATGAATGAATACCTGAAGATCATTGAGATTTCAGGATTTCTTAAATTGAAAGTACATAAACAAAAAGAAATATCTCTTCCGGAATCATTGCTGTCGGAATACAATGATGAAAATGAATTAAGCTCATTCCATGACGGAGATACCGGGATTTTCAGCATTACTGTGTCAGCAGATAAATCGATTTGAAGATTAATTACAAAAGATCTGTTAACTAACTCTGATTCTCTGATCAGAGGTATGTCAGGTTTAAGGCCAGACTTTACACACAATCACCATCATTTACTCCAGGTAATAATGAAGATTACTTTGTTCTGACTAATTTTCGACCGGAGAGCATCATTTGTTTTTTTAATTATCTGACAACAGCAAATAAATGCCGTAATATCAGTGAAATACAAAATTGCAATACATTCTGTATTTTTAGAACGATATTTTAAATGCTATTTTAGTTAAAACATAATTCATTATATTCGGCCTTTGAATTTTTTCGATAGTATTGAAATAAACATTTATAATTATGTTACTACATCAGCAATTTGTTTATATGGCAAAGAAGCATGCCAAAAAGTTAGCAGTCATTGATAAAACTACGGGGAAGAATGTTACTTATTCCAGGGCTCTGATTGGAGCTCTGATCCTGAGTTCAAAATTTAGAAAATATGATAAGGGATTTATTGGTATAATGATACCAACTTCCGCAGGTTGTGCATTGGCTACAGTTGGAGCACTGATGAGTGGCAGAATACCTGTGATGATAAACTATTCAACAGGCGCTGAGGTGAATGCAAGGTATGCACAGAAAAAATGCAAATTCAAGACAATCATTGCATCGAAAGCATTGTTGGAAAAGATCAATTGTCCCTTAATTGAGGGCATGGTATTGATTGAGGATTTAATGGCAGGTGTTACAACAGGAGAAAAGCTTAAAGCGGCTTTGATTTCAAAACTTTCAGTCAATCTTATTTTCCATACTATTCATAAAGGAGATGAAGATGATACTTCTGCAATATTATTTACCAGTGGAAGCGAAAATGATCCGAAAGCTGTTCAGTTGACCCATCGTAATATTACTTCGAATATTGAAAATTTTGGTAATTATGTACATATCTCCGAATCAGATATATTATTGGCAAACCTTGTCTTTTTTCACATTTTTGGTTTGACAGTAAATCTTTGGGTGCCATTCTATTATGGGATGACAATGATATCCTCTGCCAATCCTCTTGATTTTACGACTATCAGCAAAATTGCCCATGATGAGAAACCGACAATAATGGTAGGTACTCCAAGTTTTTTCTGGGGTTATCTTAATAAATCCAATCCCGGCGATTTTAAATCGCTCAGGTTAATGGTTGCAGGTGCTGATAAATGTCCGGATGCCCTGAGAGAAGGGTATATGAAGAAACATGGAGTCACTTTGCTTGAGGGTTATGGAGCAACTGAAACATCTCCTGTAATATCAGTAAACTCCCTTGAGTTTAACCGACCAGGCAGTACTGGTAAAGTTATTCCTAATCTTCAGGTCAGGATTGAGAATTTTGAAACCGGTGAAATCTGCAAAACCAGGGAAGCAGGTATGATATTTGTAAAAGGCGATTCTGTAATGAAGGGATATTATGATGATCCTGAGCTGACAGCTGAAGTCCTGATTGATGGTTGGTATAATACCGGTGATATGGGGTTCTTTGATGAAGATGGCTTTCTCTGGCATGCAGGTCGTTTTAAGAGATTTGCAAAGGTTGGAGGAGAGATGATCTCACTTGTCAAGGTTGAAAATGTATTGGAGAAGTTGCTGCCTGAAGGAGAATCCTGCTGCGTGGTTGAGGTGGCAAATGAAAAAAAGGGATCATATATTGTGGCAACAGTCACTGTGGAGGTAAATAAGACAGAAATACTCAGGAAGATGTTAAAAGAGTTACCTATTATTGCTCTTCCAAGGCAATTTATAGTTATTAAGGAATTACCTGTGATGGGAACAGGGAAGATAGATTTCCGCAGCGTTACAAGAATGGTCCAGGAGATATTGCGCGCTTAACAGACCGTTAGCACCATTGGGACAATAATCCTGAATGCCAGTTTTAAGCTACTTTATATTTAAGCAGCCAAACGTAAATCTGAATGTTATTAATAAAAGGATATTGTAAAATTTTCTGCAGCAAAAAGCAGTTAGAAGAAAAATATTATTAAAGTAGTTAAATAACTTTTCTGAACAATTCAAATGTAAAATTTGTTATAGGCATGAGATATTGAAATTTGAATTTAAGTTATTGATTTTAAATTTAAAATTATGAAAAAGTTATTAATTACATGGTTAGCTTTAATGGGATTTGTGCTTCCTTCGCTGGCACAAGTATCTCATGATTTCAATCCTAATGATCGGGAACCTGTTGCAAATGCTGTACTTACAAAAGACAAAGTTCCTGATGCAATTCTCAAAGCTGTTAGCACTCAGTTTAATAAGGATAACCCGGTTACATGGTCAAAATTCCCTTATGCATTGAAAGAATATGGATGGGTTTATGATGTGGGAGCAGCTGATCTTAAGCTTGATCGCTATGCAGTACAAATGAAAACTGACAAAGGTGATGATCTTTGGGCAGCGTATGATGTAGATGGGAATCTTATCGAAACCAGAGAAGTTTTAAAAAATATTACAATACCTAAGTCTGTTATGGACCAATTTTTAAAAAGTAAATACAAAGACTGGACAATAATTGGGAACAAAGAGATTATCAGATTCTATCACGATCATAATAATAGTAGTGTAGAACAGCATTTCCGTATAACAGTTGAAAAAGACAATGTAAAAAGAAGCATTTCTTTCAACTGGCAGGGATCTAATTAAAATGACAAACCATGAGTGGGGAATCAGTTAGTTTTAATACCATAAGCTAACTGATTTCCTCTAATATTTTCATCTATAAAAAATAATGATACATTATATAACAAGATTAAATATTATAACAGGGTTGTCGCTTTTTAGTCTGTTTTTCCCTGAACTTATTTTCAGTCAACCTCAGAAAGGTAAGGTTTTATCAAGTGAGACTAATTCCGGGATTGGTTTTGTAAATGTTGGAATAATCAACAAGAATATCGGTACAGTCACAGATGAGTCCGGTAATTTCACAATAGATCTTGCCAATAATTATGATAATGATTCATTGCGGTTTTCAATGATTGGATATGAATCTAAATCTTTTCTTGTAGGTCAATTCAAAGAGGATTCAGTAAAGAATGTATATCTGAAAACCAGGTCTTATAAATTAACAGAGGTAAGAGTAATATATCATAGACCTAAAGAACTCATAATAGGGACTCCTGTTTTTACGAACGAACTCAGATCTGGTTTTGCATATAACGATCTGGGTTCCGAATTGGGCATAAAGGTAAATCTCAAAAAACCAGTGAAGTTAAAAGATATAAATCTTAATGTGGCAATTTGTACATATGATTCAGTTACTTATAGATTAAATCTTTACCAGGAAGTAAATGAGACAGAGTATAAAAATATTTTAACTGAGCCGATTTACATCTCCTTCACAAAAGATAAAATAAAAAATGTTATAACCTTTGATCTGCGGAAATATTCAATAATAATTGAGGGGGATGTTTTAATTACTTTGGAATTGTATAAAGATTTAGGGGAGGGTCGTTTATTATTTCGCACCGAATTTTTTACCGGTTCTACTTACCACAGAAAAACAAGCGAAGGGACATGGGTTGACGCATCAGGAGTAATTGGTATGTATTTACATGGGCAATTAATCAGATAGTACCAACCCACCTGGCAGGTGTCCCAGCCAACGAAGGGTTAACAAACTCAGAAGAAAACATAAAGATCTATTTATCAATTAAAGATAAACAATTCAGCTCCGGGAATTGTAAAAGAATGATTGATAAACAGAATCTCAAACTCATAATCTTTTCAGATGTTGAATTACCAAAATACTTCGGTTGTTGTTCCTCAAAATTCATTAGGTTTTAATGTCGTTGATTCTGATTTTGAGCTGGGATATTTTAATAATGGCACAGTTTTTGCAAAACCATGGCATTAAAAATAATTAAATCTGATTATATGAAACACCCATGTTTTGCAAACACAAACACAAATGAATAAAATTCATAACATGGGTGTTTCATCAGGCAATTGAAAAATTAAATTTTATTCTGATGAAAAAAGTAAATGCAAGTTTAGTCGTAATTTTAACCGCAGCTATTTTGTTTTCCGGTTGTGCATCAATGAACAAAACCGGGAAGGGAGCTGTAATTGGAACAGCGGCCGGTGGTGTAACAGGAGCAGTGATTGGGAAAGTTGTCGGTAATACTGCACTTGGTGCTGGTATCGGCGCTGTTGTTGGTGGTGCAACAGGGGCTATAATAGGTCATAAGATGGACAAACAGGCAGAGGAAATTAAGAATACAGTACCCGATGCAAAAGTTGAACGGGTTGGAGAGGGTATAGTCGTTGAATTTAACAGTAATATCCTATTTGCCGTTAACAAAGCAGATCTTTCAACCGAAGCAAAGACAAATCTCGATAAGCTGGTAACTATTCTGAACACATATCCTGATACAAATATCGAATTGCAGGGGCACACTGATAATACAGGATCTGAATCTTTTAATCAGACCTTGTCAGAAAAACGTGCAGCATCCGTTTCCAATTATTTAACAGGCAAAGGTATAGTTGCTACCCGTATGGCTGCTAAAGGATTTGGTGAAACAGTTCCGAAGTATGATAATTCAACTGCAGATGGAAGGTCTCAGAATCGCAGGGTTGAGTTTGTTATTTCTGCAAACGAGAAAATGAAGGAGGAAGCAGCCAGGGAAGCTGCAAAATAAAAATATTAGTCGAACTTTACTTGAAAAAAAACAGGCAGTCTAAAACTTAAGACTGCCCGTTTTCATAAATATTCTATGATTGTTTCTACATTTATCAATTAACAAACGCTTAATTTTTATCTAATTTAACATGTGGTTTGTCAAAATGCAATTTTTGAAATTCTTTAAGAATAAAGTTGCTGAATTGTAATTATCATACAGATAATCAATTACATAAAATCGCAAGAGGAGTCTTGTTGATCAGAGAGGACCAGTTTATTCATAAAAATCACACATTTTTTGACGAAATACTATTCTTCTTGTGTTAACGTATGCTTATGGCTGGTACACGTCAGAAAACACAGGACAAATGAATTTTATCAAGTCGCAATTGGCCACTAATTGGGCTTTAGCCGCTTGACATGGGTGTGTATATTCTCTACTTTTACTTTATAATTTAAACTCATAAAGTGATGGAAGATATATATACTTTTCAAAGCTCGCGAGTCGAAAGCGATAGAAAACTCAGAACAACCTTTTTAGAAAGAAAAATTTCCCCTGAAAGGAATTTGGCTGATCCTGTTATCGATAACCTGATTGCTGAGGGTGGTGAAAACTTCTTTCATTATCTCGGCTGGCTCGGTTTGGTTAATGACCCTGCCATGCTTGTCCTGTCTTCAAGGCATCATTATTATTATGATTGTAACGATCTGAGAGGTGTAAAAACCTTAATAAATCTGAAAAAACTAAACCTGATAAGACATCTGGATAGCTTTATACACACTTTAAATAATGTGGTATCTCCGAAAACTAATTTTATCGGATGCTTCTATGACCGCGGTACACAAAGAAGGGCTAGTTTATCTGAAAGGATCCACAAAAAATTTATAAATTTTTTTGATTCAAGGATTTTTATTGAAATTGGCAAAAAAGATGTCATACGACTTATGGAATCCAATGGGTTTAAAGTGATTGATATGACGGAGATAAATGGAGTAACATATTTCAGGACACAAAACAATTAGACAAATCTAATTGATTCTGGAAATCAGCAGGAAAATATTTTAAATGAGAGTTATATATAAAATATCATCAAATGAAATTGGAATGGTCCTGATCAGACGAAGGAAGATTGCAAAAGCATTAAGATGGTGGTTACGTGAGAATGGATTCAATTTTCAATACACATTTTTTCAGGTTGAGACCGATTCAAAAACTGATTTGTCAAAGGACTTATTTTTAGAAAATTCTGCGGTATAAAAACCTTTAGATAAGTGCTTGGCAGATGTGATTAAATAATTAATTATAAATGAATGATTTGAAAGATCATTTAAGATAAATCCAGTTTTCAAGAATATCTGTTGAAGTAAATGTATCTCCGTTGCATGTAAGGGGATTGGCATCACGATCTGATTTTGTAATAATAACGTCATTTTTTGAACTTAAACCATGGGTTGAGAACTCTGTGAATAGTCCATCTGTCATGACATCAAAAAATGACACCATTCTGCCAAGCCTTGCAGGATCATTTACTATAACTGATATATCAGAATAGGTTTGGGATCCGATATGATTTCCCAGGATTTCTCCCTCAGAAACTTTATCGTTAACATTATACTGTTTAGAGGTATTAATGTGAAATATTGAGAATCTGAATGCAGGGTAATCATCAGATGCTATTTCCAGCTTTGTTCCTGCCCATTCCTGCTCTGCTCTTGTAATTACTCCCTTTACCGGGGAATAAATCTTTACTGTTGACCAATCCAATGTGGATTTTGGCTCAAAGTAATGCTTCAGACTTCTGCATTGTTCGTAAGAGTCAGAATAATCATGCCCCACAGATGACCTGTATCTGGAAATCCTGTAAATTTTGTTGAGTTCAATGTAATTTGTTTTTACAAATTCAGGAATGCCGTCCTTATCTATATCCCATATATCACTTGGTGTAGTGGTAGTCTCATTTTTTTTAGAGCATCCTGAGACACATACCAACAACAAGAAAATACATAAAATATGACTTTTCATGGTCTTTAATCTTATTATCCATTGGCATTATTCTTTTCACAATTTACACCTTTTTTCTATATTTCTTCTCTGATTTTTCCGAAATCAATGTTTAAACCGATAAACAAACGTCTCCCAGGAGAAATGAAATCTAAATTCCGGGGAATGACCACATTGAATAAGTTATCAAGACCGGTTGAAATACTAATCCATCTGTATTTCTGAGAAACAGTGACTCGCCATGAACTGAATGGGCTGTCTCGATCAGTGCCTTCCATAGTAATTTCATAAAATTTTTCGCCCATCAGCTTACATAAAGCCTGAATCGTAAAAGAATAATCCTTTTTTTTGAAATTATAATCGGCTGAAATATTTCCCGAATGCTTTGTGGTTCCATATAATTGATAATTTGTCTCGTTATCATGTGAGTGCACATAGCTGTAACCGATATTCAACCAGAATCCTTTAAATATTTTCTGCTTCATTAATAAGTCGATACCGTATAAGTCAGCGC
This sequence comes from Bacteroidales bacterium, assembly GCA_021371855.1. GTDB lineage: Bacteria > Bacteroidota > Bacteroidia > Bacteroidales > VadinHA17 > LD21. The sequence continues at coordinate 56,387 of JAJFVL010000029.1, forward strand.
TGGCAATATTCTCGTATTGTCTTATCAGTTGCTCATCCGTCAGCCAGCGATCAGTAATCATATCAGTGAGGATATTCCTGTAAAAAGTGACAGATGAATTATTCCATGGTTTTGAAAACTCCACAGAACCTGAAATATATTTGGATGATTCAGGCTCTAACGATGCATTCCCGATTATTGTCCATTCCCCGAAATGGTCAAAGTTCATGTACAACTCTTTAAGTGATGGTGAGCGGAAACCTGTCCCGGCTGATGTCCTGAAATTAAAGGCACCCTGTCTGAACATTACTGAGATTTTGGGAGCCATATTTAATCCGTAATTGCTGTGGTGGCTGGCTCTGATACCTGTCACAAAGTTCCATCGCTCTTTCAGATGAATGTCTTCCTGGATATAAAATACTGCTTCTCCTGCATCATTAAATTCTCCGTCGATCCTTTCAGAAAAAAGCTTTTCAAAATTGTATTCCAAACCTGCAATTAATTGGTTTTTATCTGAAAGATGAAAACACCCCTGTGTTCTAATGGTTTGAATTATATCGTAAGAAGCTGTCTCATTTTTATTGTTCAGCTGTTCAAGTACGTTGTAAGTATTGTAACGATCGCGATAATATGAAAAATCGAAAGAATGTTTTTGCAGGTAAAATTGCCCTTTCAATCCGTAATTCAAATCTTTATACAGGTCATGAGCAGGACGGGCGCTTACATTTCCACGTTCAAACTGATAATATCCCAGAGAGGGGATAATTGAAAAACTGGAAGATGGTGTTATTTCGAATTTTTGATTAAGACTGAACGAATTGTAAGGATTCTGTGTCCAGTCGTGTGCACTTTCAGGAGTGATGTCATATCCATCGGTGTGGTTAAAGTTAAAATTCGTACCCGATCCGAGAATCCCTTTTTTTAAGCTTATACCGGAACCTCCCGAAAATTCATTGTATTTGGAATATCGCGAATATAATTTGGCATCAAATGGCTCGGTGATTTTCTTTGTTATGATATTAACTACACCTCCGATGGCGTTAGAACCGTAAAGTGATGAAGAAGCCCCTTTGATCACTTCAATTCGTTCAATGTTCTCGAGATTGAATCTTGAGTAATCTATGTCACCATTGACTTCCCCCGCGATTCTCTCTCCGTCAATCAGGAACAAAACATACTTCGCATCCATACCCTGCATGGTAATCGAAGTCCTTGTGCCAAATTGGCTCACATCAAGCCCGGGTACCATATTCTGCAAGGCTTCGGTAACATTATTAATACCCAGATCCAGCATCTTGCGGGCATTTATTACCTGTGTGATTACAGGTACGTTTTTGAGGGTTTTTTCAGACCGTGTACCTGTCACTACAACTTCGTTCAGATTAATATCCGATTCACTGACACTAAGATTCTCAGTGTTAACCCCTTTCTGAATATCCAGGGTTTTCTCAAGTGTTTCATATCCGATGAGGGATACACGGATTGTATAAGTTCCCGGCTTGATTTTGTTGATCTTATAAAATCCTTTAGTGTCAGTAACAGCGCCTAGCGTGGTACCCTTAATGACAATTGCTGCTCCTGTAACATAACTGTTGTTTGTTTCTGTGATATAGCCCGACAGGCTACCTTCCTGTGAATAAACTATTGAAGGAATAAACAGGAAACAGAGTAAGAAAGATTTTTTCAATGTTGTAAGCACTCCGGGATTTTTCTGATAATTATTTGCCAACCTTATTCAAGGTTTTTTGATCCGTCAGGTTGATATTTATACTGAATGGTAACATAGCCTGATTTGTTTTCAGAGCTATAGTAACTTTTGAACCATACCTTGGCGTAATTACCCGTACCGGTCTTAACAACATATATATAATCTTCAGGTACGATTTGTGTTCCCTGGCTTACAAACTCCATCGAGAACCATTTGTACAATTCGGGGTTAACCAGATAGGTCGAATATCCTTGCATAACTGCAATACTGATACTGTCATCCTCAACAAATGTTAATGTATCAGGAATAATTTTCAATTCATCAAAACCGGTTTGCCCTGTCAGATAACTGTTTGCAGCGCATCCTTGTCCGTTCCCGGATTTTCCGCCATTGGTTCTGATACGGTAACGCTGAAAGGCCAGATCCCAGTCGGCAGAACTCGCAGGATTAATAATGGAGACAGTATCGTTTTGAGAAAAACTAAAGTATTCCCATTCGGTCGAATTTGTGGCATTTATTTCAAATGTCTGGGATTGAATTGCTTCTTTTATTTCTTCTTTTTTGCAGGAAAGAAGGAATAAAAATACTCCTATTGAAAAAAAAACTATTTTCTTCATAATTCTTAAAATTTCTTTCTGCAAAAGAAAAACATAAGAACGACAGAAAATGGTAAATTTCAGGGATTTTATGGTAATAATTTCCTGTGTATCTCACGAAACCTTTTGGGTGTGAGACCGGTATTACTTTTAAAAACTTTATTGAAATAGGAGTTGTCCTCAAAGTTTAGTTTATAAGCAATTTCTGCAACTGAGAATTCAGAAGATAGAAGTAACTTACGGGCTTCCTGCATCAGCCTGTTTCGTAATATTCTTTTTAAGCTGCAATTAAAATGATTATGGCATATATCATTTAGTCGTCTCTCGGGTATATTAAATGCAGAAGCATAAAATCCAATATGCTGTTCCCTGATATAATAAGAATCAACCAAATGCGAAAGCGAATGAATAATGATGCTGTCGTATTTATTTGATTTACCTGTTTTCATTTCATATAATCCTGAAAGTTTTAGTAGTATGATATTTAAAAAAGAACGTATAATAGCTGCAGGATTGACAGGAACTGTGCAAGATTCATATTCATACTGTATTGAATTGAATGCTGATATTATGGAATTGAAATCTTTATCTGATAAATCAATACATGGGGTGGAAAGGTTTTGATCAATGGTTGAAGTATATGCAAAAACATTTAATAGTCGGATGAAACTGAATTCTTCAACATAAAAATCCTGGCAAAAGAAAAGAATAATACCTTCCATTTCATCAAGACCCACTAATGAATGTGACTGATTGGGGGCGATAAGACTTATGGTCTGAGGTCGAACGGGATAGTCGGAATCATTGATCTTTATTCTGCCGTTGCCTTTAGTAAATAAAATAAAAGAATAAAAATCGTGAGAATGATCTTCTTTAATAAAGGAATAATGCTCTATATACTCTTTAAAAGAATTATAGTAAATTCCATGTATTTTAATATCATGTAAATAACTAAAGTGGAAATGCGGTTTTTCAGTATTTTGATGCAATCTTCTTCTTTTAAGCTGTGCAAAAATATATAAAATAATATTGAGGAAAAAATGAGAAACAGATATGAGTTGGACTTGATAATTCTGTTCTCAGTTCTGTAATCAAAATGAGAATGATTTTCTCAAAATGAACCGGATAGTATCGCTTCCAATATTTTTAATATGCAGACAAAGAATGTTTTACAGATGTTGACTATATCCGGTACAGAGTTTGATTAATGAATGCAATCTTTTTTAACTGTGAAACAGATTAATTGTTGAGTATTTTGATGGTTAAATGAAAAAAATTGTAAATGTTCTTGTAATTGAGGATAACAGATATTGCAATAATTTGATATCAAAGGCATTGCTGCAAAGTGTCCTTTTTACTGACAGGAAGGGGAAATACCAGCTGTCGCTTCACTCATTTATTGATCCCATGGAATGCATTCGTAAAATCAAATCAGGGGAACTGACAGATAACGACATTATTGCATTTGTTGATTATTATATGGGAAATGGAATAACCGGCACCTCTATAATCGACCTCCTGAAAAAACGATGTAATGATTCAATGATTGTGCTTCTCTCTCCGTCAAAGGTCGTTGCAGAAGAGCATGTTTTTGACAATGATGGTTATTTTGTTATAAAAGATATATTTGCACCTGCTCTTTGTCGTCTTTATCTCGAACAATTTATTGATAATAAATTTTAATAACTTTGCGGGTTATTAATCCTTTTATTATTAGAATGAAAAACAATTCGGTTCAGATAAAGATCGGATTATTAATGATAATCGCAGTCATTCTGATATCCGCAACCGGTTATTTATCGTATCGTAATATCTCTTCAATTGTATCTTCAATTCATATCGATGTAAACCCGGAACAAAGGTTGTTAAGTATCCGGGAAATTTCAAGGGATCTGGAAAAAGCGGAAAGAAGCATCCGTCTTTACACCATTACCAATAATACGCTTGATCTTCAGCCATACTATACAATCATAGCCAACATTGATGAAAAAGTTGGCAGGTTTCGTTCTGAATGTGTGAATGATCAGATGCTTAAGGAACAAGCAGATACCATAAGTAAGCTCATTGAGGAAAATATTGTCATCTGGAACCAACTTCTGTATCTGAACAACAATGACAAAGTAGTTGAAAGCCTGAAACAGTTGTCGGACAGTATTGATAGTGCTGCGGTCAATGCCAGAAAAACAGAGAAAAATATCCTTAAACGGGTTTTCAGCCGAAGCAGCAAGAGCCGGTTCGATGAGAAGGAAATTGTCAGTAATCTTCAGAAAATTGAGGAACAGGATCGGATAACAAAGGAAAAACTGAAGGTTCGCGAGTCGAAGCTGGCAGGCACCAGCAGTGCAATAAGAGAGCAGTTTTATGATCTGATGAACAAAATTGAAAATGAAGTTTCAGAAATAATCAAAACAAAAGCTTCAGCAGCCAACCGGCAGGCAGAAAAAACTTACAGGTGGCTTGCAATGTTTTCATTGACAGGCACTCTTTTAGCAATTTTGGTAATGTTCATATTAGTCAGATATGGGAGAAAAACTTATGCTTACCAGATTGCCATGGAGAAATCAAAAGATGAAACAGAGAAACTGGCCAAGACAAAAGAATTGTTTATGGCTAATATCAGCCATGAGATTCGTACGCCTGTAACAGCTATTTCGGGGTTTACGGAACAACTTTTACATGAACCGCTCGATGAAAATACGACCCGCACATTGAAGATCATTAAATCATCATCCGACCATCTGACAAGAATTATTAACGACATACTCGATTTTTCAAAATTGCAAACCAATAATCCGGTACTGGAAAAAGTCCATTTCAACATACGGCAGATTCCCGAAGAGGTTTATGCATTGTTCGAAAAACAAGCTCAGCAGAACAATAACAGTTTAAGTTTTTCAACAAGCCCCGATACGCCTCCGGTTCTGTTGGGCGATCCTTACCGCCTGAAACAGATATTTATAAATCTGGTTGGTAATTCTGTCAAATTCACCAAAAACGGGGAAATCTATTTTACCATAAGTTGTAATAAAAAAGTATCGGAAAAGATTGAACTGGTCATTGAGGTAGTTGATACAGGTATCGGAATTGACGAAAGTAAATTGAATTTTATTTTTGAAGATTTCACCCAGGAGGAGATGAGCACTACACGTAAATATGGAGGAACAGGGCTGGGCTTATCTATTGTTAAAAAACTTGTAGAACTGCATCATGGGACTATCGATTGTAAAAGCAGGAAGAACCATGGGACTGTGATAACCTGTCGTTTACCTTACCTTATTGGTGATGAAAAACAAATTAAGGGAGATTTTGAAACGCCTCTTGTTATTCCTGAAGAGGTCAAAAAGCTGAAAGTCCTGATTGTGGACGATGCAGAATATAACCGCCTGCTTTTCAAAACGATATTTGACAGATGGAACGTTAAATACCGTGAGGCTGTAAATGGCATTGAAGCCATGGAAATGGTTAAGTCCGATCATTTCAACCTGCTGTTTATGGATGCCAGAATGCCAGGTATCGACGGATTAAAGGCAACACAATTTATCCGTGAAGAATTGAATATAAAGGAGTCAGAAATGCCTGTGATATGTATTTCCGCTGCATCTTTAAATGACGACTGGGAGAAATACAGAAAAGCCGGGATGAACTCATTCCTTCAAAAACCTTTTACCGAAGAGATATTATTGAATACCATTCTTTCGGTGATCAGGGGTGTCTCCAAAATTTCAATCAATGATGCCGGAAGCGGAGACAATAAGAAACCGGAAGGGAGCTATAAAATCGATTTAAATAATTTATATCATATTTCGGGCGGCGATGAGCAATTTGCAAATGATATGCTTGTCGTTTTTATTGATACTACAAAAAAGGGGCTCAACGAAATGGATGAGGCAGTTAAATCAGGCCAGTGGAAACAAGCTGCCGACCTGGCTCATAAATTATTACCACCGTGCCGGCATATAGGAGCATCAGATCTGTTTAATGTACTGAAGAAGATTGATGAATCCGTACGCAGTAAGGCTGACTCCGGGGTTATCGAAAAACTTACAAGTGAATCCTTAAGGGAATTTCAAATCGTCAGTGATCTGATAAAAGAACGGATTGCGAAAAACAGTTAAAATTCTGGTAAATCCGGCTATTTATTTATTAATTTGTAAGTTACTGGTAAAAATTAAATCCGGTAATTAAATACGGTATGAGTGAAAAGCCTTTTAAGATTTTTGTGGTAGAAGACAATGAATGGTACAATAAGCTTTTGGTACACACTCTCTCTTTAAATCCCGATTACGAGGTGAAGAGCTTTTTTAATGGAAAAGATCTCCTGAATTGTCTTAATGAGTCACCTGATATTATCACACTTGATTTCAGGCTGCCCGATATGACCGGTCTTGAAGTTTTTAAAAAGATCAGGACTGAGGATGAAGATGTTCAGGTAATTCTTATTTCCGAGCAGGAAGATATCAATACAGTGGTAACTTTATTAAAACTGGGAGTTGTTGACTATATTACAAAGTCAGACGATATCAGGGACCGTCTTCTCAATACAGTTAAGAATATAAGGAACGGTATCGGGCTTAAAAAAGAGATTTCAACTCTTCGAAGGGAAGTACAAAAAAAATACAGTTTTAATAATACTATTCTGGGTGAAAGCCCAGCCATTAAACGGGTTTATGAATTAATTGATAAGGCCCTCGGCACCAATATTACTGTGGTTCTGTCGGGTGAAACCGGCACCGGGAAAGAACTGGTAGCAAAGGCTATTCATTATAACTCGAGGCGAAAAGACAAATCCTTCGTGGCAGTCAATGTTGCTGCAATACCTCCTGATCTTATTGAGAGTGAATTGTTTGGCCATGAAAAGGGCTCTTTCACAGGGGCTTCATTCAGGCGCATTGGCCAGTTTGAGGAGGCTGATGGCGGCACACTCTTCCTGGATGAGATCGGTGAAATGGAACTGAATTTGCAGTCGAAATTATTACGGGCTCTCCAGGAGAAAGAAATTGTAAGAATAGGCAGCAATAAGCCCCTTAAAACTGACTGTCGCATAATTGTTGCTTCCAATAAGAACCTGCGGGAGGAAGTCAAAAAAGGAAACTTCAGGGAGGATCTGTATTACAGGCTGTTAGGTTTGCCTATTGAACTGCCTCCTTTGCGGGAAAGAGGGAATGATATATTGATCCTGGCCAGCCATTTCGTTGAACAATTCTGCAGAGAAAACAATATTCCGTTAAAAAAATTATCGGAACAGTCACAAAATAAACTGATGAGTTTCCCTTTCCCGGGGAACGTAAGGGAATTAAAATCAGTTATCGAACTTGCAGTCACCCTGTCAGGAGAAAGTGTGATTGAGCCTGTAGACCTTGTGCTTGATCAGGGGGAGCCATTGTCTGTAGTTGCCCATGAAGACCTGACTCTACGGGGGTACGAATTGAAGATCATTAAAGCCACTCTTAAAAAGTATAATAACGATATCAGGATGGCAGCAGAAAAACTGGATATCGGAGTCTCCACCATATACAGGATATTAAAAGATGAAAAAGAATGAGCAACCCTGACAAGAGCTCTGTAACAATTTCAGGTTTTACCAAAATGAGAACATGTTTCTCAAAATGAAAAATTTATGATTCTCTTTTATTGTTTATAATCAGTTCATTGATAATATGTTATTGATTTTGTTAAAATCGGCATAGTATTTGAATTATAGTAGACGATTTTTAAAGGTGATATTTATGAACAGATTAAAAAACTTAATTATCAGCATCTCAGTGTGCATATTTTTTACAGGCATGGCAACTGGCCAATCTTTTTCTGATCAATACCATGTAGCCGTAGGATTAAGAGCAGGAGAGTCCGCAGGCCTTTCACTCAAAGTTAATAATCAGAATTCGTCAGGGTGTGAATTTCTACTTGGCCTCTGGAGCAACTGGATAAGCTTTACCGGATTGTACGAAAAAAACGTACAGGCCTTCAATATTAATGGAATGAGATGGTACTATGGAGCTGGTGGCCATATCGCTCTTGAAACAAACACATATTATGAACAGGGCAGGTCGTACGACAGAGGCAGCGATTTTGCACTGGGTATCGACGGTATCGTTGGACTTGAGTATAAAATACCTCAGATCCCATTTGCCGTTAGTCTGGATTTAAAACCATTCCTTGAAATGTATCGGAATGGGAATTTATATTTTTCTGCCGATCCTGGGATCGGCGTAAAGTTTACATTTTAAATAAATTGTAGTTTCAAAATAATAAAATAAAAGAAATGAATACGAAAATTGATGAAAGAAGCGACGGCAATCCTTTAAACCAGAATAAAGGTGTTGGTATTAATGAGAATAAGGTAAGAAAAGAGGGTGTTGTAAAAGGTATCAGGACAACCTCGATTATAGGTTTGATCATATTGATTGTGCTTGGCATAGTCTTTTATTCTATGTATAAACGCGAGCATATGCAACAGCTCAACCTGATGGAAAATCAGAAAACTGCATTGACTGGCCAGATAACAACCCGCGACTCAGTCATTAACGAATGGATATCGACTTTTGATGAGATTGAAAAGAATCTGGCAATGATAAAAGAGAAGGAAAAGATAATCACCATGAATTCTTCTGACAGAGAACTTTCAAAGGAAAGGAAGGATCAGGTCATTGAAGACATTAGATATATTAATACTTTGCTTGAACAGAACAAAAAGAAAATAGCTTCGTTGAATGCTCAGCTTAAGAAATCGGGTGGTACAATAAAAGCTCTTCAGAATAAGATTGCTGAGCTGGATGCTTCAATTAAACAGAGTGAAACTGATATAAAGGATTTGAAGACTTCTCTGGCTCAGAAAGATATTGAGATTGAGCAGCTCAATACCCAGGTGACCGGCATGCAGACTACCATTAATCTGAAGGATGAAAAAATAAATGATCAGACCGAAAAGATAAACACAGCGTATTTTGTTTCAGGTACCTACAAAGAACTGAAAGCAAAAGGCCTTGTAACTAAAGAGGGAGGATTTATCGGACTTGGAAAGAAGGAAGCCTTGCTGGAAAATTTTTCCGACAGTGCTTACACAAAAATTAATATTCTGGAGACAAAGACTATTCCTTTGAATTCAAAAAAAGCTAAACTAATCACAGAGCATCCTTCAGGTTCCTATGAGTTCGTTCGTAATAACAATGATGACACTATAGAATATGTTGAGATAAGCGATCCCGAACAATTCTGGAAAATTTCAAAGTATGCTGTTCTGGAAATAACCAGGTAAGACTTTGTATAATGAAAAATAAATCCCGCACGATCAGTAATCTGCGGGATTTTTGTTGTGTGCCGTGCATGGCAAATAGCTTGGTGGTGGAAGTCCACTTTGGGAGTTCGTAGTCGCCAACCATTAGCTAATGGCAAGGGGATTAACCCAGGTGTCCCACGCAGCAAAGCATGGGAATATGCAAATAGCAGATCAGGATATATTCGATTTTTAATATATTTGTACAATATAAATCATTACAATTAAACCTGCTTGATTGATCCAAAACATAAACAGGAATGAATATAATTCATTATCAACCGGGTTAATCATGTGTGGTTTTATCCGACCTTAAAAATTAAATTATATACTTATGAAAAGACTTATTAATCCGTTTCTTGTATTAATTGTTTTATGCCTTGTTTTCCAGGCATGCACTGTTGTACCACTTACAGGACGCAAACAATTAAGTCTGGTGCAGGAATCTGAAATGATTTCCATGTCGCTTACCAGTTATTCTGATTTCATGAAGCAGAATGCTCTGTCGACAGATAAAGCCAATACAGCTATTGTTAAAGAGGTTGGTAAAAATATTTCTGCAGCTGTTATAAAATATTTTGCAGATAATAGTATGTCAGACAGACTTGACGGTTACCAGTGGGAGTTCAACCTGGTAAAGAACGACACTACTCCGAATGCATGGTGTATGCCGGGTGGCAAAGTGGTCGTTTACAGCGGGATACTTCCGTACACAAAAGATAAGAACGGCCTTGCTGTTGTTCTTAGTCATGAAATTGCCCACGCAGTAGCCAGGCATGGCAATGAAAGGATGAGCCAGGAACTTCTTGTCCAATACGGGGGCGTTGCATTAAGTGAGCTACTTAAGAATAAACCTGCGCAGACACAAAGCATTTTTAACAGCGCGTATGGTATCGGAGCTCAGTATGGGGTACTTCTTCCTTACTCACGTGATCATGAACTGGAAGCGGATAAGCTTGGTCTTATCTTCATGGCTATGGCAGGATATGATCCTCAGACAGCAATAGCATTCTGGCAAAGGATGAGTGCTATGAGCGGAAATGCACCCCTGGAATTTATGAGTACACACCCTTCCGATGCCACCAGGATTAACAAAATCCAGGCAGCTATACCGGAAGCTATGAAATATTATAAAAAGTGATCCGGACAAAACCTATTAATAACCTTTTTAAACTTTATGATATGAGATTCCTGAAATCCATCATCCTTCCTGTTTTTATTATTTCTTGTTTAACTTTTCAAAATTCCTTTTCCCAGGACGATAAGACTATCCCGTTGCCTGAACATCCCCGTCCTGATTTCATGCGTCAGAACTGGATAAACCTTAATGGATTATGGAATTTCCGTTTTGATAAGCAAAATGTCGGAGAAACTGAAAAATGGTTCAACAATTCACAATCGTTCGATAAAAAAATCCTGGTACCTTTTCCCTGGGGATCAAAACTTTCCGGTATAAGCAATGAAGCAGATATTGCATGGTATTCCCGTACCCTGAATATACCAGTTGACTGGGAAGGCAAAAAGGTATATGTTATTATCGGAGCATGCGACTGGACTACTTCGGTATGGCTTGACGGGAACCTGCTTGGCACCTACAGAGGCGGTTATACTCCTTTCGAGTTTGATATGACAGCCTATGTCAGGTTTGGAAAAGATCAGCAACTTGTTTTCAGGGTTGATGATACGCCTCATTCCTATAAACTGGAGGGAAAACAAGGTTACGGACAGGCAAAAGGCATCTGGCAGACGGTTTATGTTGAATCGAGAAGCAATCTGTCAGTTGAGTATGTTCATTTTACCCCCGATATAGATAATTCCAAAGTGAAGGTGGAGGCAGTTCTGAATGATATTCCTCCAAAGGATGCTGCTTTCCAGATTCAGTTCAAACCGGTACAAATGTCTTCTTCCCTTCCTGTAAAATTTCCAAAAGGCAGCAAAAAAGTGAATTTTGAAATTCCTGTCGCAAACCAGCATCTGTGGTCGCTTGATGATCCTTATTTATATGAAGCAGACGCAGTTTTAAGCATCAAAGGGAAGGAAGAGGATCGTGTCTCGACCTATTTTGGTATGCGAAAAATAAATGTGGTATCTTTTCCAGTAACTGGTGCACCATACATTGCCCTTAATAACAAACCTTTGTACCTTCAGCTTTGCCTCGACCAATCCTATCATCCTGATGGATTTTATACTTTCCCGAGTGACGAGTTTATGCGCGATGAGATTATCCGTTCCAAAAAGATAGGATTAAACGGGAACCGTATTCATATTAAGGTGGAAGTGCCACGCAAGCTTTACTGGGCCGATAAGCTCGGTTTGCTTATTATGGCTGATGTACCTAATTTCTGGGGAGAACCTACAGATACTGCCCGGAATGAATGGAACGTGGCTATGAGAGGTATGATTAAACGCGATTACAATCACCCGGCTATATTTTCGTGGGTAATGTTCAACGAAACATGGGGTTTGCAGACTAAAACATCAGACAATAAACGGGAATATCTTCCCGAAACACAGTCGTGGGTGGAATCTTGCTACCGTCTTGCCAAAAGTCTTGATCCCTCAAGATTGGTAGAAGATAATTCAGCCTGCAATTACGACCATACGGTTACTGATATAAATTCATGGCATTCCTACCGGCCGGGATATGACTGGAAAAAATTTCTTGACGATGCTGAAAAGAACACTTATCCGGGATCGGCCTGGAATTTCATAGGCGGTCGTAAACAGGGCAATGAACCTATGATGAACAGTGAATGCGGAAACGTCTGGGGATATACAGGAAGCGCCGGTGATGTTGACTGGAGCTGGGACTACCATATTATGATGAATGAGTTGCGCAGTCATCCAAAAGTCTGTGGATGGTTGTATACAGAACATCACGACGTAATAAACGAATGGAACGGTTACTATAAATTCGATCGCACCGATAAAGTAACAGGACTGTCGGAAATAGTGCCGGGGATGAGCCTTAATGACCTTCATTCAAAAGTTTATATCTCCACAGGCAGCGAATTATGCCGCGATGTAAAACCCGGAGAATCAGTCGAAGTTCCTGTTTTTGTTTCTTATATGACCGATGAAATACCTTCGGACGGTTTAATCCTCAAAACAGAATTATACGGCTGGAATCAACTCGGAATATTCCAGCATTATAATAGTTCTGAACAAACACTTCCTTCGGATCCTTATCTGAATAAAGAGCTTTCTCCTCTCAGAGTTACAATGCCTGAGAATCCTGGTCTTGTTATACTTTCATTATCTGCCGAAAGTTTGTCAGGCAAAGTATTCCATAAGAATTTCACCACATTCTTCGTAAACAATGGTACCTCTCCCCGGGTTGAAAATATGACATCGGGTGGCAGACAACTGAAGATTGTCCGCTTTGCCCCGGAAACATTTAGCGATGCAAAATGGACACGTAAGCAATGGAATGTTCTTGATGGAAAGAAAGTGAATGGTGCAGGTTCAGGGTATTTTGAGTACAGAGTTGCTTTACCTGCTGATTTTGATCCTTCAGGAATTGCTGAAGCCACCCTGATCTTTGAAGCATCCGCGAAAAAATTAAATGGGAAAGACATGGATGAAAAGAATAAAATGGAAGGCGATTATATGCTTGGTAAAGGAGCTCATGATCCCAGCCAGAATCCAAATTCTTATCCAATGACCGATACATACAAATATCCCAGCAAGGTTAATGTTCAGGCAGACGGGAAAGCCATAGGTGAAGTATACCTTGAAGATGATCCGGCTGACCACCGTGGAATCCTTTCATGGCACTCGCAGCTGAAGAACAAAAAACTTAACGAAGCAGGTACTTTCGGTTATTTGTGTTCATTCAATATACCTGTGGAATTATTAAAGAACCTGAAGAGTAAAGAGATTGTTATCCGTTTTTCAGTAGATGATTCACTGCCAGGAGGGCTTGCAATATATGGTGAGCGTTTTGGTCGTTATCCTGTTGATCCTTCACTGGTATTTGTTATGAAGAAGTAATTATAAAGGTTACGTGTTTCAAAACTTAATGAAGAAGATCACAAAGTTTCTTTTTACTCCCGTTTTTATGGGTGTTTGTTTTGTGATTTTTGCCATTGCCATGGCAATGGCTACGTTTATCGAAAATGACTTTGGATCTTCAGCCGCTTACAATATTGTTTACGGTTCAAAATGGTTTGAATTTATACTGTTGCTTCTTTCTGCTAACCTTGTCGGGCAGATGATTATTTTTAAGTTCTACAGGAAAGAAAAACTTCCTGTTTTCCTGTTCCACCTTTCCTTTATTCTTATGGTAGCAGGTGCCGCAATAACCCGGTATTTCGGTTGGGAAGGAACCATCCATATACGGGAGGGGGAAGAGCAAAACATCTGCTTTTCGAATGGAAAATATATTGATTATTCTGTTAAAGATAATGATGGGGCAATACTCTCCGGCTTCTCGGAAAGTTATGATATGAATTCTGCTTCGGCCGGGAACTTTAAGAAGATGCTGCAAATCAATAATAAGGCCTATGAACTGGTACTTGCAAAGATCATCCCGAACGCCTTGGAAGTTATTACCGAAAGTCCACGGGGCGACACGGTTGTATCTCTGCTTGTATCGAAAACCATGATGTCAAAAGAAACTGTCATTCTAAAAAAAGGTGAGATAAAATCCAGCAATGAGGTAACAATCGGTTTTGCTTCGCCTAAGCCTGCTGATATAAATATTTCAGTTGATTCGGGGATTTTCTTTATCAGTTCACGATATGGCCTTGGTACTATGAGTATGATGACCAGGGAAACCAAACTGTCAGGACCAGGCATCCCGGTTGAATTAAAACAGATGCAGCTGATAACTGTAAACGGCATTAACATTGTACTGCAGGAAATGTCGGTGTCTGGAGTGGTCAAAGCAGTGTCAGCTAATCCTGAAGAACAGAATACCGGGCAAAATGCATTTATATTTCACATCTTTAATGGCAATAAATCGGAAACTGTTTATTTATGGGGCAGAAATTCAGAAAAAGTTGCCAAAGATTCCTGTGTGATCGAAGGAAAAACAGTTGAGATCAGTTATGGTTCAAGATCAACAACACTTCCTTTTACTCTGAGACTAAATGATTTTATTCTCGAGAGGTACCCGGGGTCAAATAGTCCTTCGGGATATAAGAGTGACGTTGTTCTTCTCGACAATAAAGAAAATGTTGAAAAACCCTTCATGATCTTCATGAACAATATTCTAAAGTATAAGGGGTACCGTTTTTACCAATCCTCATACGACCAGGATGAAAAAGGCACTCTCCTGTCAGTTAATCACGACAGGGCCGGTATACTTGTCACCTATACAGGTTATGCCATATTGTTCATTTTTATTATTCTGGCTTTGTTAAGCAAAAAATCGGTGTTCAATAATATTAATGCAGGATACTGGAAATCGAATATAAGAAAAACTGCTCCTCTGGCTGTTCTGATTCTGTTTTTATCAGGGATAACCAATATAAATGGACAGAAATTTGTTCCGGATAAGCTTCTTGCTGATGAGTTTGGACAAGCATTGGTTCAGGATCAGAAGGGGAGGACCAAACCTCTTTTTACCCTGAGCAATGATATCCTTCGTAAGGTTACCAGGAAAAACAAATTTGAAGGTCTTACATCAATGCAGGTCTTCCTTGGGTTGTACCTTGACTTTAATAACTGGAAAGACGTTCCTCTGATTATCGTTTCCAATAAAGATCTGCGGAGCAAATTGGGTATCAGAGGAAAATTTGCAGCATTCTCCGACCTGGTAGATGTCAATGGCAATGGAGCGTATAAGATATCTGCAGATGTCGATTTAGCTTATTCCAGGGCCCCGGGAGCGAGAAGCAAGTTGGATAAAGAGGTAATGAAGATCGACGAACGGCTGAATATTTTATACATGATTTATAAAGGAGACTTCCTGAAAATGTTCCCGTTAAAGGATGGAACCCATAGCTGGGTATCACCACAGGAGGCACTCCGGAAAGCTGTCAGCAAAGAGGATTCTCTTTACCTGAAAAGCATTATTCCGGTTTTTTCAGATGCCTTGCAAACAAACAATACTGCAGCTGTACGGCAACTTACAGGGTCAATAAGTGATTATCAGTCAAAGTTTACTGGATACCCTCTTCCTTCAAAAGCACGAATCGACGCTGAATTATTATATTACAGGTTAAATATTTTTGAAAAGCTCTTTCCCTTTTATGCAATTGTTGGACTGGTTATGCTTATCAGCCTGATTACTATGGTGATCAGGGGGAGGAAACAGAGTTCATTATTGATTAAGTTTCCTGGATGGTTGCTTTTTACAGGATTCCTGTTTCATACCTGCGGAATTGGATTGAGATGGTATATCGCCGGGCATTCCCCATTGAGCAACGGGTATGAATCGATGATATTTATTTCGTGGGTGACACTGCTGGCAGGATTCATTTTCAGCCGCAGGTCTGCTTTCACTCTTTCCGCAACCTCATTGTTGGCATCAATGACCCTTATGGTTGCTCATCTCAGCTTTATGGATCCTGAAATAACAAATCTTGTACCTGTCCTGAAATCATACTGGCTTACCCTTCATGTGTCGGTCATCACCGGCAGTTATGGTTTCCTTGGACTGGGTGCAATACTTGGGCTTATAACATTGATACTCCTCTCATTATCAAACAAGAAAAACTGTGTAAGGATTTCAAATACAATTGATGAACTGACCGTTATTAATTATAAATCACTTACACTTGGACTGTATTTCCTGACCATAGGTACTTTTCTTGGTGCGGTATGGGCAAATGAATCCTGGGGAAGATACTGGGGATGGGATCCGAAAGAGACATGGTCGCTGATAACAATTATTATTTATAGTCTGGTAATACATAGCAGGATGATCCCCGGGATGAAAGATATCTTCATATACAACCTGTTATCACTGTTTGCCTTTTCATCGGTACTGATGACATATTTCGGCGTGAATTATTATTTATCGGGCCTTCACTCCTATGCTGCCGGTGATCCTGTTACGGTGCCGTTGTTCGTATATATTACAGTGATTGTGTTTGCAGGGATTTCTTTTGTTGCATATTCAAGATATAAAGGATTCAGAGGGGTGAGTTCGTGAGGTGCTGGCAGGGGGGTAAACTGCTATAAAAAAATAAAGTTGTCCTTTCAGGGCAACCTTAATTTTTTGGGTGGAAGATGGGATTCGAACCCACGACTTTCGGAACCACAATCCGACGTTCTAACCAGCTGAACTACATCCACCGTTTCAGGAGTGCAAAATAAGGTCAAAATTTCTATTTCACAAAATTTTAAATTTATTTTCTCACACAAAAGCCAATTACTATATTTGTGCGGTTTGAAAAAAATGGAACTTCGTGCATAATATTTTAATATAAAGGTCGTTATAAGGTATAAATTATTAAGAGGTCCCTCCGGTTTGAGAAAAATAAAATTAATAGACAATATATCAGGACTGCAGCTTTTTCAGTTGATGAAGCCTGTTGTTTTCCTCATAATCAGCGTAGTATTTACAAAAAGCCATCTTACCCGTGCAGAGATAGGGCAATGGGAGATGTTCATGTTCATTGCAGGATTAACTACTTTTTTCTGGGTAACAGGGATAATACAATCTCTTCTTCCGCTTTACCACAGGAATAAGACCTTCCGGAAAATAGGTAACTATGGATCAGCCAAATCGCCCGAAATATTCAATGCATTTCTGTTGTTATGCTTTTTCAGCCTGCTCACTTTTATTCTCGGCCATTTAATAAAAGGCAATTTCTCGGTTTTTCACATCTCCGGCAATGCACCATATATTAACCTGCTTTTATTGTACATATTTCTAAGCAGTCCGGTATGCCTTATTGAATATATATATCTCCTGAACAACAGGGCATACCGTATTTTTCAGTATGGACTGATAACATTTACAGCACAGTTGCTTATGATTATTGTACCAATAATTCTTGGCAAAGATATAATCTGGTCAATATGGGGATTGATTGTGATTTCAGTAGCACGGTGGGTATGGCTGGTAATCCTGCTAAGGCGGTATACCGAGATGAGGATATCAGTTGAATTTATGAAGGAACATCTCTATCTGGGGGTCCCATTAATTCTGACATCCCTTATCAGCGGTTCAGCCCAATACACAGACGGTGTAATTGTTTCGGCTGTTTATCGCGATCCGGGCATGTTTGCATGGTTCCGCTACGGTGCCAAAGAATTTCCTCTTGTACTGATGCTGGCAAACGGACTCAGCAACGCAATGCTTCCTGAATTTTCAACCCGCGAGAGAATGAAAGAGTCTCTTGCAAAGATAAAAGCAAAATCCAGGAAACTTATGCATCTTCTCTTCCCGACAGCTATGCTGCTTATGCTTTTTACCAGATGGTTTTACCCAAGGTTGTTTAATCCCGATTTTCAGAAAAGTGCTGATGTGTTTCTTGTGTATTCTTTGCTAATAATTCCCCGGCTTGTTTTTCCACAGACAATAATTGTTGGCAGAAAGAAAACCCATATCAGCCTTATTGCGGCAATTCTGGAACTTGCAATAAATATTCCGTTAAGCCTTCTTATGATTAAGTTGGGATACAATATTGTCGGGGTTGCACTTTCAACATTTATTGTATATACCATTGGAAAGATATTCCTCGTAGGGTACCTTTGGCTAAAAATGAATATTAGACCGTCGGAATATATCCCCCTCAGGATTTATCTTTCATATTCGGTTCTCATCACCATTCTTTTCGTCCTGATCGACCATAGGATAATTGATATCCGCTAGTTATGCCTTGTTGATAGGATATCAGTATCAGGTTTTATGTTAGGAAAATCTGTATATATTTGTACATGATACGTAACATGAAGATTGAATGTGACAGAAAGTGGTAGTTATTCAGAGAATTTATCGTATGCAGATAGTCGAGGTTTTAACAAAGCAGGATAAGAAAGATTTTATAAACTTTCCAAAAAGATTATACAGAAACGATCCCTGTTGGGTATGTCAGCTTGACTCTGGAGTAGAATCTGTTTTTGACCCTGAAAAGAATCATTCCTTTGGGCATGGTGAAGCAACCAGATGGGTATTAAAAGATGAAAACGGGAACATCATCGGAAGGATAGCAGCCTTCATTGACCGCATACGATCGGCTGCTAACAGTCAGCCTACGGGCGGTATTGGCTTCTTTGAGGTTATAGAGGACAGGAAAGCTGCATATACTCTTTTTGACACTGCCAGGGATTGGCTTAAGGCACGTGGAATGGAGGCAATGGATGGCCCTGTAAATTTTGGTGAAAACGATACTAACTGGGGACTACTTGTAGAAGGATTCGTGCAACAGGGATTCGGGATGCCCTACAACAAAAAATATTACAGGGCTTTTTTTGAAGAATACGGCTTTAAAAACTACTTTGAACAGTACTCTTATCACAGAGAGGTACGCGGAGCAGATGGCTCGATAACAAAGTTCCCCGAGCGGATTATGAAGATTGCGGAATGGCTCTCCAAAAGACCAGGTTATTCATTCCGGCATTTTGAAATAAGGAAAAAAGAAAAATATGTAAAAGACATTGTTGAGATATATAATTCAACATGGTCGGTATTCAAAGAAGATTTTACACCTCTTGATCCGTTAATACTTAATGAATCGTTAGAGAGTGCAAAAGCGATTCTCGATGAGGAACTTGTATGGTTTGCCTATTTTAATGACCAACCAATTGCATTCTTTGTTCTGTTTCCCGATCTGAATCAGATACTTAAATTTTTTGATGGGAAACTTAATCTTTTGAACATCATACGTTTCTTTTACTGCAAGATAACTCATAAAATGACCAGGGCCAGAGCTTTGGTAGGAGGAGTTCACCCATCGTATCAGAACAGCGGGGTAGAGTCGGCGATCTTTCTTCATATTTACCAGGCTTTTGAAAAGAAGCCATGGTTTAAAGAACTTGAACTTTCATGGGTTGGAGACTATAATCCCAGAATGATTGCAATTTACGAAGCTTTAGGTGCAAAGAAGGCAAAGACACATATTACTTATCGTTATATCATTAAAGATAGAATCCCGTTTGTCAGATATAAGGATGAAATGGCCGAAAAACACAGGTTTAAACAAGATCATTCAAAACAGGATTAATAATTTTACAATTCTTTTTGCATTTTAAATAATGTTAACTAATTTTGCAAACCCTAATTGGGGGGAATTTATTTAGATTATTAAGAATAAAAATATAGAGCAATGAAAAATGGAATTCATCCGAGCAATTACAGGTTTGTGGTATTTCAGGATATGTCGAACGGATCTGCTTTTCTGAGTAAATCAACTGCACCCTCCAGAGATACAATAAAATGGGAAGATGGTAAAGAATATCCGCTCATCAAACTTGAGATCTCAAATACCTCTCATCCATTTTATACCGGGAAAATGAAACTTGTTGATACCGCAGGTAGGGTTGATAAATATATGAACCGCTACAAAGGTCATGTAGTAAAAAAGAAATAGGAATAAATATAAAATATTTAAAAGCCCTCTGCCTGAGGGCTTTTTTTGTATTATTATGTGGCACAATCATTGCATATACCCTTTTAATAATAGATGAAAAAATATTATGTATTTTTGACACACATGTTGAAGAAGAATACGAACCCCTTCTCCCGGGGGAGAAGGAGATAAAGAAAAAATAACCAGTATTTTAAACCTCTCTCCCCTGGGAGAGGGATATAGGGTGAGGCGGGTTCATGGCTGATCAAATATTAAAGATAATCGGTGCATGCTCATTAAGGGTAAGACAGGTGAAGCAGTAAGTTTATAACTATTAGATAAAACCAGAAGATACCAGATGGAAAGAAAATTCAGGAAACCTGCAGGCAAAATATTTCTTCCGGAAATCCTTGATGGAGAGGGAGATATAATTCCTATTATTGCTGATGGTGATGATGGAGAACTCGAAGATGTTGAGGTTCCGGAAATGGTTCCGATATTGTCGCTAAGGAATACTGTTCTTTTTCCCGGAGTGGTTCTGCCGATATCAATTGGCAGACCCAAATCAATTCAACTGATAAAAGAGGCATATCGTAATGATAAAATAGTAGGGACAGTTGCACAGAAAGATCCGGAAGTTGAAAATCCTGATTTCCAGGACCTTCATACCATTGGCACAATCGGACAGATTGTTAAACTTCTTGAAATGCCTGACGGATCCACAACAGCCATTATACAGGGACGTAAAAGGATGGTTTTGGATGAGCTTGTTTCTGATGATCCCTATTTTATTGCAAAGGTTAGAACAATGCCTGAATTAAAACAGGATCTGTTAAGCAAGGATTTTGATGCAATAGTGGGATCTTTAAAAGATTTATCACTGAAGATCATTAAAATAAATCCGAATATCAGTCCGGAAGCCTCTTTTGCAATTAAAAACATCGAGAATAATACTTACCTCATAAATTTTATCTGTTCCAATACCGATATTAAAGTACAGGATAAACAAAAATTACTGGAAGTTAACAGCTTACGCGACAGGGGATTTATGCTTCTTGAATTTCTTGTTCAGGAGATACAGGTACTGGAACTTAAAAATGAATTACAATCAAAGGTAAAAAGCGATATCGATCAGCAGCAGCGGGAATTCCTGCTTCATCAACAGATGAAGACCATTCAGGATGAACTGGGTGGCAATCCTGCCGAAAAGGAGATTGAAGAATACAGGAAAAAAGCTGAAACAAAAATGTGGAATGACGAGGTTAAGAAAGTCTTCGATAAGGAACTTGACAAACTGCATCGTCTCAATCCTGCCGCTGCTGAATACTCGGTACAGGTAAATTATATTCAGACTCTGCTCGATCTGCCATGGAACTTATATACCCAGGATAACCTCGATCTGAACAATGCCCGCAGAGTACTTGACGGAGATCATTTTGGCCTCGATGAGGTTAAGGAACGGATACTTGAACATCTTGCGGTTCTTAAACTAAAGGGTGATCTAAAATCACCTATCCTGTGCCTTTATGGACCTCCGGGAGTGGGAAAAACTTCTCTTGGCAAGTCTGTTGCCAAAGCTCTTGGCAGAAAGTATGTCAGAATGTCACTTGGCGGATTGCACGACGAAGCCGAAATAAGAGGTCATCGGAAAACTTATATCGGAGCAATGCCCGGACGTATTATCCAGAATATTAAAAGAGCAGGTTCCTCTAATCCGGTTTTTATTCTTGATGAGATTGACAAAGTAGGCCAGGATTTCAGAGGAGACCCTTCTTCTGCTTTACTGGAAGTTCTCGATCCTGAACAAAACGGCACTTTCTTCGATAATTTCCTTGAAATGGAATACGATCTGTCGAAAGTAATGTTTATAGCTACAGCCAATACTCTTGCGACAATTAGTCCTGCACTCAGAGACAGAATGGAGCTGATAGAAATAACCGGGTATCTGGTTGAAGAAAAACTTGAGATTGCAAAACGACATCTTTTCCCAAAACAACTTGAGAACCATGGCGTTAAACCAGGTCAGCTTTCTGTCGATAAAAAAGTAATGGAGATGCTGATTGAAAAATACACCAGGGAATCAGGAGTAAGGGAACTGGATAAACGACTTGCCAAGGTAGTTCGGGTTACAGCAAAAAACATTGCTTCCGAAACAAAATATGATCCGGTACTTACAGGATCAGCGCTGAGCAAAATTATGGGACCAACAATGTATACACATGATCTTTATTCCGGGAATGATCAGGCGGGTGTAGTTACCGGTCTTGCATGGACTGCAGCTGGTGGTGAGATACTGTTTGTGGAAACAAGCATCAGCAAAGGTGCCGGAAAACTTACTCTGACAGGCAATCTGGGAGAGGTGATGAAAGAATCTGCCATAATTGCTCTTGAATACCTGAAATCGAACGCTTCATTACTCGACTTACCCGATAATTTTGCTGAAAAGTGGAATATTCATATTCATGTTCCCGAGGGTGCAATACCAAAAGATGGCCCTTCAGCCGGGGTGACAATGGCAACTTCAATTGCTTCGGCATTCACTCAGCGTAAAGTCAAGAAATATCTGGCAATGACAGGCGAAATAACCCTGAGAGGAAAAGTACTGCCTGTCGGGGGTATTAAAGAAAAAATTCTTGCGGCAAAACGCGCCAGTATTAAAGAGATAATCCTTTCGGAAGATAACAGAAAAGATGTGGAGGATATTAAGGAAGTGTTTATAAGAGGATTAAAATTTCACTATGTTAAAACAATTCTGGATGTTCTTGAGTTGGCATTATTGAAACAAAAAGTGAAGAATCCGAAAAAAATATCATTCGAATGAAAAAAATAGCTGTTTTCCCCGGGTCGTTCGATCCATTCACAATCGGGCATGAAGAGATTGTAAAAAGAGGCTTAAGCTTATTTGATGAGATCATTGTTGCTGTTGGTGCAAACGCACTGAAAAAAAGTTATTACTCCCTTGCAACAAAAAAAGAGATGATAACAAAAGTCTTTAAGAATGAACCAAGAATAACCGTTGATCATTATGAAGGACTTACTGTTGATTATTGTAAAAAGAAGGGTGCGGATTACCTCCTCAGGGGACTAAGAACATCTGCTGATTTTGAATTTGAAAGAGCTATTGCGCAGATAAACAAAGCTTTGGCTCCAGAAGTAGAAACAGTTTTTCTTCTTACGGCACCTGTGCATACACCCGTCAATTCGACTATTGTGCGCGACATAATCAGAAGCGGCGGAGATGCTTCTAAGTTTGTACCTTCAGCTATTAATCTTAAGGACTATATAGGGGAAGAAGATTAAGATATCATGTTCTCAGGACTGAACAGTTGATGAGATCCATCAACGATAACCAGGCTTCGCCTTTGATCTTGTTTAATTCGTCAGGTGAAAGCCATTTTACTTTGGTAATCCCCTCTTCAGTTTGAGGTTCAGTTATCATTTCCCCGTTGTATTCCATCAGGAACCAATCGGTTCTCTTGAGGTACGATATTCCTTCCCAGCTGTATGTGTGATAACTTGGGCATATCGGTTTTATGATAGTGTGGCCCTCGAGCCCGGTTTCTTCACTTACTTCCCTGATTGCACACGTTTCAGGCTCTTCACCTGGTTCGATATGCCCCTTTGGAAGATCGAGCTTTCCTTTCTTTTCAATAAACAGGTATTTGCCTGATGTGTGTCTCACCAAGCCTCCGGCAGCGTCTACTTCGGTGAAATATATCCTGAACATTTTCCAGAGATGTTTGATGTCGGGGCAATAGATATTAATGGCAGTGTATCTTTTATCTGACTGAAAATCAGATATTATCTTATAAAGTTCCTTGGTGTCATTGAATTTATGGAATAACCCGTATTTTTGTAATCTGTCAGGTTCAGAACTTAACATTATGAATCTGTTTTCAAAATGAACTTTATACATAATTGTTATGTCAAATTGTGCAAATAAAACAGCTGAATTTCTTTTACAAATTAAAGCAATTAAATTGCAACCGGCAACTCCTTTTACATGGGCCTCGGGATGGAAGTCGCCAATTTATTGTGATAACCGGAAAACTCTCTCATTCCCTGAGGTAAGATCCTATATCCGCGATTCTTTTGCAGCACTTGTGAATGAACTCTATCCACAGGCTGAGGTGATTGCCGGAGTTGCCACAGGAGCAATTGCACATGGAGCTCTTGCTGCAGATAAACTTGGACTGCCATTTATATATGTTCGTTCAGGAGCAAAGGAACATGGCCTGGGGAACCAGATTGAAGGATATTTTGAACCAGGACAGAAAGTTGTAGTTATTGAAGATCTGATATCTACAGGAGGCAGCAGCCTGAGTGCAGTCAGAGCCCTCAGGGAAGCAGGTTGTGAAGTGCTTGGCATGGTTGCAGTATTCACTTACGAATTTGAAAAAGCATCTGATGCATTTGCTGCTGAAAATTGCACACTGCATACTCTGAGCAACTATTCCGTTCTTGTTGATACTGCTGTTAAAACAGGTTATATTGGCCAGACAGAAGTGGAGACATTGAGAAAATGGAGGATCGATCCTTCAGTATGGGGAACAAAACAGTAATTTACTATGACAAATCTATCACAATTTGAAAGCAGATCCGGTCAGTTAACATGCAGACCTGAGGAGCTGTACCGTTTTGTTACTGATATCAGAAATTTTGAAAGGTTTGTACCTCAGGGAATAATAAATAACTGGCAGGCTGAAAAAGGATCGTGCAGTTTCACTTTATCAATGATTGGACCTGTCGGATTACGGCTGGCTGAAACTGAGATAAATAATAAGGTGGTTTACAACGGAGATGCACTGAAGAAAAATGACTTTTCACTTGTTATTAATATTTCAAGTAGCATTAATAACTCTGCTGAAGTAAAGGTTCAGCTGAATGCAGATCTTAATCCAATGCTGAAGATGGTGGCAGCGAAACCAATTGCCCAATTCCTGGAAACCCTTATAAATGAAATGGAAGGATTCAAAGAATGGAAAGATATTAAAGGATAAAATCAACCTCTTTGAAAGTGTACTCATTGGTTTTCCCATTTTCCTGTTCGATTTGCAGCCTGCCAAAATCAGTTACTGATATTATTCGACCGGTATAAATACCATTTGAATCTCTGAAGCTATACCATCTGTTCAAACGGAAGAGTAGGGTTACATAATCTTCCTTTATGTGGATAAGTTCTCCGGCTATCAATTGTTTATACCTTTTGTCAAGATCTGAAATCAATTGTTTGAGACAGGTTTTAAGGTCAAAATCTTTTCCTGTAATCATCCTGAGAGAAACAGGATTTGGAGCATCACTTAAAAATTTATCCTGGTTGATGTTTAACCCGATTCCAGCAACAGAGTTCTCAATCAGGCCTCCCATTATTGAATTTTCGATTAAGATACCTGCTATTTTGTCATTACCCACATAAATGTCATTCGGCCACTTTATTGCACAAACAGGAATATATCTCTTTAAAAAATCACAAATTCCAAGCGAGATTGCCATTGAAATATAGAACTGATCGGAAGGATTGATCATCGAAGGGAATAGTATTATGCTTATTAATAAGTTTTTACCGTCTTCACTTTCCCATCTGTTACCCTTCTGTCCCTTCCCTGATGTCTGAAAATTAGTGTATACAACAGACCCCTCAGGAACATCACTGTTCTTTAAAAGAAGAGTGGCATAAGTATTTGTTGATGACAGATTTTTAATGAAAAATATTTTGGATCCTATTATCATGATTAGCTTATAGTTAAAAAATATTATGATCTTTTTATTCTTAGGATTGTTTAGTTTGATATGATTGGCATTTAAATTGCAAAAGTGATTTACTATGACAAAAATACGGATAAAAGTGGTACCTTTGCGGCAGAATATCAAACTGATAAATATTGATGAAGAAAAGATCTGACGGAGCTGACGTTCTTTTAGGAAGCGTTATAAAAGGAATTTTTGAAAAGAAAGGACAATATGTTCTGAAAATTGATTTACGCAAACTTGATAATAGAATTGCAGATTATTTTATTATTTGTCATGCCTCTTCAGGGACACAGGTAAGTGCAATATGTGATTCCGTGGAAGACACTGTAATAAAAGAAACAAGAGAGAAACCTCTCCATATTGAGGGTCTTGACAATAATTTCTGGGTACTTCTTGATTATGGTGACATAATTGTTCATATATTTCTTGAAGAGTACAGAAATTTTTACAGTCTGGAATCACTTTGGGCTGATGCATCTATTGAAGTTATGGAAGATAAAATCTAGAAAGCTTAAGATTTATGGCAGAAAACACAAATAATAATCAGGGATCCGATAAAAAATCTGATAAGAGTATTAAACCACGTTTTAATACTAACTGGATTTTTTTAGTCCTTGCAGGATCGGTCATTCTTTTTCAACTTTTTTACGGAGGGAAAGCAATCCAAAAAGCGACTACAAACCAGATCAAGGATATGATCGCCAACCACGATATTGAAAAGATAAATGTTGTCAATAAAGATCAGGCTGAAATCTTTCTGAAGAAAGAGGCTCTCGAGTCAGGCAGATATCCAAAATTGCCAAAGCCCTCCAGCGGGTTTATGATGGCAGAACCTAAACCAAACTATACATATAATATTGGTGATATCAGCAGTTTTGAACCTTTCATACTTGAGGCTCAGAAAACTGCCGGATATGCAGAGAAAGAGCTTATCTATCCGGAGTATATTACACGTAAAAATTATTTTGGCGAGGTTCTCTCGTGGTTGCTGTTTCCTGCATTATTAATTATTCTCTGGTTGTTTCTCATGAAACGGATGGCCGGCGGAGGTGCTGGTGGAGCAGGAGGTATTTTCAGTGTAGGCAAATCACGCGCACAGATATTTGATAAGGATAACAATGTTAAGTTGAACTTCAGCGATGTTGCGGGTCTCGAAGAGGCTAAAACAGAAGTTATGGAGATCGTTGATTTTCTTAAGAATCCTAAAAAATACACTCAGCTGGGAGGTAAAATTCCCAAAGGTGCTTTATTAATAGGCCCTCCGGGGACAGGAAAAACGATGCTTGCAAAAGCTGTTGCAGGAGAAGCAAACGTACCATTCTTTTCAATATCTGGATCTGATTTCGTCGAAATGTTTGTAGGCGTTGGTGCTTCAAGAGTAAGGGATCTTTTTAAACAGGCAAAGGAAAAAGCACCATGTATTGTCTTTATTGATGAGATAGATGCAGTAGGCCGTGCAAGAGGACGTAATGCAAATTTCGGATCAAACGATGAGAGAGAAAATACTCTAAATCAGCTCCTTACGGAAATGGATGGTTTCGGAACAAATATGGGAGTGATAATACTGGCCGCCACAAACAGGGCAGACATACTTGACAGGGCTCTGCTTCGTGCCGGACGGTTCGATCGTCAGATTCATGTTGAATTACCTGATCTTACCGAAAGGGAAGCTATATTTAAAGTTCATCTTCGCCCTTTAAAACTTGAAAAGGATTTTGATGTTGCATACATGGCGAAGCAGACTCCGGGTTTCTCGGGTGCAGATATTGCTAATGTTTGTAATGAATCGGCACTTATTGCAGCCCGTAAAAACAAGCATATTGTTGAAAAACAGGATTTTCTCGATGCTATCGACCGTATTATAGGTGGCCTTGAAAGGAAAACCAAGATCATTTCTGCGTCTGAGAAAAAGGCAATTGCATATCACGAAGCAGGACATGCTACTGTAAGCTGGATGCTTGAATATGCAAGTCCGCTTCTTAAGGTGACCATAATTCCCCGTGGAAAGGCTCTTGGTGCAGCATGGTATCTTCCCGAAGAACGGCAGCTTACAACACGCGAGCAGATTCTCGATGAATTGGCATATGCCCTTGGAGGAAGAGCCTGCGAAGAACTTATCTTCAAGAAAATTTCAACAGGTGCATTGAACGATCTCGAGAAAGTTACAAAGCAGGCTTATGCTATGGTATCATTCTTTGGAATGAGTGAAAAGGTCGGGAATATTAGTTTCTATGATTCATCGGGACAATCAGATTTCGGATTTACAAAACCATATAGTGAAAAGACCGCAGAACTGATTGATCAGGAAGTCAATCAGATAATTACGGAATCATATGCACGTGCAACGGATGTCCTTAAAAACAATATGAAAGGATTGACTGAACTTGCAGAACTTCTTCTTGATAAAGAGGTTATATTCAGCGAAGATCTTGAGAGAATTTTTGGCAAACGGAAAGCCGATTTAATTAAGGAAGAAAAAGAGGCACAGGAAAAAGCTCAAAGCAAATCAAAAACCAGGGTTGCTGAAAAAAAACCGGAAAAGGAAAAAGAAGATAAGAAAGAGAAAAAATCAGGTAAGTCATCTCAGGGAAAAGCAAAAACGGAATCAAAAAAATCAGATACTGTCACAGAAAAGCAGACTTCTAAAAAAGCTTTAAGAAAGTCGAAAACAAAAGATAAAGAATAATTTACTGAAATTTTGAATAATTTTTTCAGACGGACCCTGACCGGAGCATGGATAGTAATATTCATATTGGGTGGATTGTGGCTTCATCCGGTTTCTTTTTTTCTGACCGGGCTCGTACTGCTTATAGGAGCTCAGTATGAGTATTTTAAATTGGTAAGGATTACCGGGGCAAGGCCTCAGATGATTCCTGGAATTATTACCGGTATAATTACATACGTAATATCAACACTGATTGCCACAGATCTGATACCCGTCAACTCGTTCCTTGTTCTGATCCCAGTAATGTCAATAATTATAGTTGTGGAAATCTACAGGAAACAGGAGAAACCATTTGACTCATTGGCGCATACTTTTTTTTCAGTGCTTTATGCTGCTGTTCCTTTTTCAATGTTTCCCTTCTCGGCATTCTCCCGCACCGGACTTAATTCATTGCTTCCTCATGGTAATATTATTT
This sequence comes from Bacteroidales bacterium, assembly GCA_021371855.1. Taxonomy (GTDB): domain Bacteria; phylum Bacteroidota; class Bacteroidia; order Bacteroidales; family VadinHA17; genus LD21. The sequence continues at coordinate 85,300 of JAJFVL010000029.1, forward strand.
TTTCACCCGGGATAATAATAGGTTTTTTTATAATTCTCTGGGCAAACGACACGGGTGCTTATCTGTCAGGGGTATCTTTCGGACGTCATAAAATGATAGTACGCCTGTCTCCAAAGAAAACATGGGAAGGTTTTCTGGGAGGATGTATTGTTGCTGCCCTTATTGCCTGGCTGCTTTCAGACTGGCTGGGAGGAGTTGATAAAATGAACTGGGTAATCATCTCTGTAATTATATCTGTAGCAGGAACATATGGTGATATTGCTGAGTCGATGCTGAAAAGAAGTGCCTGCGTTAAGGATTCGGGTTCTATTTTACCTGGTCACGGTGGACTTCTCGACAGGTTCGACAGTACTATATTATCTTTTCCATTAGTATATCTTTTTATTTTACTTTTTGGATGATTTAAAGGACTTGATTAGTTTTGTGTAAATTATATTAAAATGAGCATTCATAAGGAAGGTTATAAAATACTGGCTTTCGGCTTTTTAATTTTGCTGATACTTAATATTGTTGTAAATTTCATCTGGGCAGATCTTGAACTTGTGAGATGGGCATTTATTATCTGCTCTCTGATGCTTTATATCTTTTTACTCTTTTTCTTCCGTTTGCCGGCAAGGACGCTTAATCCCGATCCGGGAATTATATATGCACCTGCTGATGGCAAAGTTGTTGTAATTGAAGAGACAATGGAGAAGGAGTATTTTAAGGATATGCGTCTTCAGGTTTCAATTTTCATGTCTCCCTTTAACATGCACAGTAACAAGTATCCGGTATCGGGACGGATCAAATTTGTGGGCTACCATCCGGGAGTGAATATGGTTGCATGGCATCCGAAATCATCTGAGTTGAACGAGAGAAGCACTATTGTCATTGAAACAAAAGATGGGATTGAAATATTAGTAAGACAGATAGCCGGAGCAGTTGCAAGGAGAATAGTTACATATTCAAAAGAAAATCAGGATGTTATCCAGGGTGAAGAATTGGGGTTCATTAAATTCGGATCGCGTGTTGATATGTTTTTACCTATCGGGACTGAAGTCGAGATCCCTATCCTTCAGGAAGTAAGAGCAAACAAGACTATAATAGCCAGAATCAGAAAATGATTATAGATATGGGAAAGACAGATGACGAAGTAATTGACGTTACACCTGATGTAAAGTGGATTGGAATACGCGATTATGACATCAGAACCTTTGATATAGTTATGAGTACCGAATACGGTACAACTTATAACTCATATTTTATTGATGCAGAAAAGAAGACAATAATTGATGTTGCCAAAGAAAAATTCATTGACATTTATCTGACAAAACTAAGATCTGTTGCCAATCCTGAAGAGCTCCAGTATATAATTATTAACCATACTGAACCTGACCACACGGGAAGTTTAAGGATTCTCCTCGATCTGGCCCCATCAGCTACGGTTGTCGGCAGCGGAAATGCAATCAGGTACCTGCAGGATATTGTTAATAAACCCTTTAAATCATTGGCGGTTAAAGATGGCGATACTCTTGACCTTGGGAACAACAAAACACTGAAATTCATATCAGCACCTAACTTGCATTGGCCCGATTCAATATTTACTTTACTGGTGGAAGAAAAGATCTTATTCACATGCGATTCGTTTGGTGCTCATTTCTGTTCATCTGAGATGTTCAGCGAGTTTTCAGAGGTTTATACAGATGCATTTAAATATTATTTTGACGTTATACTGAAACCATTCAGCAGGTTCATGCTGAAAGCAATCGAAAAGATAAAACCCCTGGATATTGATTTTATCTGTACCGGGCATGGACCTATCCACAGGGAAAACATAGGAAAAGCTATTGAACTTTCGGAAAAATATTCAAGGCAATATCTTAATAGTACTACGGAGCGGGACCATAATAATATTCTGATAACTTATGTATCGGCTTATGGTTACACAAAAAAAGCAGCTGAATATATTGCTGAAGGAATTCTTGAAAACAAAGGTCTGAATGTTGAAATTGCTGATATTGAAAATATTGATTTAGGTGAATTGGAATCAAAAATAGTTAAGGCCGATGCTATCCTTGTTGGTTCTCCCACTATTAACCAGAATACATTATTACCCATATATAAATTGTTCGCTCTGATAAATCCTATAAGAGACAAAGGCAAGTTAGGAGGAGCTTTTGGATCGTATGGATGGAGCGGTGAGGCTTCAAAAATAATTGCCGAAAACCTCCGGTTTCTTAAACTGAATGTATTTGAAAGGACTGAAGCATTTAAATTTGCCCCCGGGGAAGGTCCTAAAAAGGAATCTTTAACAGACTTCGGAAAGGCATTTGCCGGAAAGTTCATTGAAGAATATAATAAAAAAGAAAGAGGTTGATTGCTCAACCTCTTTTCATTTCTTTAATTATGAAATCTTAACCTGTCTGGCTAATTTGTTCTTGTCCTCTTCCTGTTTTGGAAGCCCGATTGATAGAATTCCTTCTTTATAGTTTGCTTCGATCTTATCCCTGTTTACATTTTCAGGAATGTAGAAACTTCTGCAGAACGATGAAAAGCTGAACTCTTTCCTCTTATATCCGTCTTTGTCGTCTTCGCTTTCTTTCTTGGTCTCCGATGAAATTGTGAGAACATCCTCGTTAATGTCGATCTTCAGATCTTTCTTGTCCACTCCGGGAATTGCAAGTTCAAGAATATAATTCTTTTCATCTTCCCTGATGTTTACAGCTGGCATTGAGCTTGTTCTGTTCGATAATACCGGAAAAAAATCCTCGTCAAAAAGATCAGACATGTAAAACGGATTTAAACTTCTTTTGCTAATTGTTGGTAACATGATTTTGTCCTCCTATTAATTAAGTTTAACATATTTTCGATTACGTATACATATTTTCAAATTCTGTTCCAAAACTCTAAAAATGACATAATGGCATAAATTATCAATAACAAGATGACAAAAAGGCAGTAAATTAATCATGGTAAAGGTTAAAATACTGATATTGTGATGGTATGGTTTTATGACAAATTGTTGCATTTTACTGATCCTGACCATTAAACCTCATTACCTAGACTTTTATCCTACGCAATCCACCTCATCCCCCAGCCCCTTCTCCCGAGGGAAAAGGGGAGAAAGAAAAAGATAGTCGTTTTGGATGAGGCGGAGTTGGAGAGTGTTTTAGGTCATGCAAAACATATTTTTAGCGAATTCCAAAAATTTGGATTAGGTTTGTAAAAAGTAACTCCTTTTACGATGAAAGCAACACTACGAAATGTCCTCATCCTCTTTGGAATTTTGCTGCTTTTAGCCTGTGCCTGGTATTTCAGGAATATCGTTGCATACATACTGGTGTCTGGAGTCTTTTCTATAATGGGACGTCCCCTTGTAGATCTGTTCTGTAAAATCAGGATAAAGAGATGGGCTTTCCCACGTTCGCTAAGCGCCTTGTTTACCTTGATAATAATCTGGGGCTCCATTGTCCTGTTTTTTGTAGTTTTCATCCCTCTGTTAACCACCCAGATTAATTACTTCTCAACAATCGATAGTTCTAAGATTGTTCAGCTTATCGGAGGCCCGATAACTAAGGTGGAGAATCTGTTCAGGGCTTTTAACAAAGAGATCACTAATGATCTCTCCATTCAGGATTATATAACCGGAAAGATTTCAGGAGTGCTCAATATTAACCTTATACAGAATTTTCTGGGTTCAGTTATCAATATCCTCGGCAATATTATTATTGCGATATTCTCAATTACATTTATTACATTTTTCTTTCTTAAGGACCAGCATCTGTTTTTTGAATTAATTCTTATCTGGGTTCCGGACAAATTCACTGGAAATGTATCAAGGGCTTTATACTCGATTAAAAAACTTCTTACAAGGTATTTTATCGGAATTGTAATACAGAGCACTTGCATAATGACACTTATTACAATAGGCATGACCATTGCTGGTATCGATTTTCAACAAGCTCTGGTCATGGGACTGATTCTGGGAATTTTAAATGTTATCCCGTATGTCGGTCCATGGCTTGGATTGTTTATTGCAATAATAATGGGAGTTGCTTCTCACATCAATCAGGATTTTACTACTGTTGTAGTGCCTCTTGTTACCTATATGATAATAGTAGAGGCTGTTACACATTTAATTGATAATGTAATATTTCAACCCGTTATTTTCTCCAACAGTGTAAAAGCTCATCCTCTTGAAATTTTTATTGTGGTACTTGCTTCAGGATATGCTGCCGGTATTCCCGGGATGATATTGGGAATACCTGCCTATACCGTTTTAAGGGTTTTTGCACGAGAATTTTTTTATAATTTTAAAGCAGTACAAAAGATTACATCCAGCCTGCCATCGGAAGATATCGGACCAAAAAATCCTGTTCCGGGGAAAGGTGATGAAGAACCGATCGATTGAACAGGTTCTTTAGTAATATTTAAGGTGTTGGCAGAATATAGTGTTTTTAATAAACTGCTTGGTAATGAAGTATTCATTCCCTGTTATGAACCGACTCTTCCGTTTTTATTATGAAGGATTCAGCAACATGTCATCATGGGGAAGGAAAGTCTGGATAATCATTATCATCAAGCTTTTTATAATGTTTGCCATTTTGAAGATCTTTTTTTTTCAGGATTTTCTTAAGAAGAAATATGATAATGATAAACAAAGAAGCGAATATGTATTGGATCAATTAATTAACTCTTCCGATGACCATGATTGAAAATGTTGATTTAACCCTGGTGGGGTGGTCAAGAGCTCAATTTGCCCTCACAGCTGCTTACCACTGGCTTTTTGTTCCTCTGACGCTTGGATTATCTTTTATCCTTGCCATAATGGAAACAATTTATGTCAGGACAGGTAAAGAGGAATGGAAAAGGCTTACCCGTTTCTGGATGACGTTGTTCGGGATTAACTTCGCTATTGGTGTTGCGACCGGGATCATTCTTGAATTTGAGTTTGGCACAAACTGGTCGAATTATTCATGGTTTGTCGGGGATATTTTTGGCGCCCCGCTTGCAGTAGAAGGAATCCTGGCTTTCTTTCTTGAATCGACTTTTGTTGCGGTTATGTTTTTTGGCTGGAATAAGGTGAGTAAGAAGTTCCATTTAATTTCTACCTGGCTGGTTGCAATAGGAGCCAATCTGTCTGCATTATGGATACTGGTAGCCAATGCATGGATGCAAAATCCTATCGGGATGGTGTTTAATCCTGAAACTGCACGAAATGAAATGGTCGATTTCTGGGCTGTCCTCTTTAATCAGGTTGCAATTGATAAGTTTTTGCATGCCATATCTTCGGGATTTCTGCTTGCATCAATGTTTGTTCTTGGCATCAGTTCATGGTTCCTTATCAGAAAGAGGGAAGAGCTTCTTGCAAAAAGAAGTATTCTGATAGCAGGGGTATTTGGTTTTTTATCTTCATTATTGATTGCATATACCGGCGACAGTTCTGCCAGGACATTATCAAAAGTTCAGCCAGTCAAATTTGCCTCAATGGAAGCCTTGTATCAGGGGAAAAATAATGCCGGATTGGTTGCAATGGGCTTTCTTAAAGACTCGGATAAGAAAATAGAAGAGGAAGTTATTAAGGATTTCGTATTTAAAATAGAGCTTCCGGGTTTTCTTTCAATACTTACCGGAGGTGACAAAACCGGATATGTACCGGGGATAATTGATCATGTATCGGGCAATAAAGAAAAAGAGATACTGTCAGTTTCAGAAAAAATTAACAGGGGTCAGTATGCCAGGAACGTTCTGAAGGATTACAAAAGTGCACGGACGGCAGGAGACAAGGAACAAGTTGAAAAAATCAAAGCAGTCTTTCAGGATAAAGTGTTCCGGGAAAACTATTTCAGATACTTCGGTTATGCCTTTGTTGATAATCCAGGTGATGTGATTCCGAATGTACCGGTTGCATTTTATTCTTTTCATCTGATGGTAATGCTCGGTTTCTTCTTTATACTGCTCTTTGCAATGGCAGTATACTTCCTGTTCAGGGGAACCATATCAAAAAAGAAATGGTTTTTGTGGATAGCGCTTCTCTCAATACCCTTACCTTATATTGCCGGTGAGCTGGGTTGGGTTCTTACTGAAATGGGGCGCCAGCCTTGGATAATTCAGGATCTGATGCCAGTGTCGGCAGCTGTTTCGCAAATCAGTTCCGGAACGGTAATAACAACTTTTATTCTATTTGCAGTTTTGTTTACAGCATTGCTTATCTCGGAAATATCAATCATGGTTAAACAGATTAAAACAGGACCAAAACAATAAGAGGGCAAAACTATGACACTCATGATTTCATATTTATTTCTGCAGCACTATTGGTGGATTATAGTCTCTCTTCTGGCAAGCCTGCTTGTATTCCTGATGTTTGTACAGGGAGGGCAGTCACTAATATTCTCCTTACCTGAAAGCGATCTGCATACAACAATGATAATTAATGCCCTGGGGCGTAAATGGGAATTTACTTTCACAACACTTGTTACCTTCGGAGGTGCGTTTTTTGCTTCATTCCCTCTTTTCTATGCTACCAGCTTCGGAGGCGCCTACTGGCTTTGGATAGCAATATTGTTCAGTTTCATAATACAGGCGGTAGCATATGAATTCAGGTCAAAACCTAAAAATGTTTTCGGAAGAAGAACGTTCGACACATTTCTTTTCATTAATGGTTCGCTGGGCCCGTTTCTTATTGGAACAGCAGTAGCCACATTCTTCACCGGCTCCCAGTTTATCCTGAATGAAATGAATCAGGTAAAATGGTTAACATCATGGTACGGGTTGGAAGCTCTGATGAATGTAAGGAACCTTGCCCTTGGTTTTGCAGTCTTGTTACTTTCAAGGATTAACAGCCTACTTTATATTATAAACACTATTAATGATCAGACGCTCAATGACAGATCACGAAAACGGCTGATTGTTAATTCAGTCTTTTTTCTTGTTTTCTTCCTGTTCTTTCTGATTTCGCTCGTCTTCTCAACAGGATTTGCTGCCGATCCTTCAACAGGGGCAATCACATTGGTAAAGCATAAGTACCTGCTGAATTTTATTCAGATGCCTGTTGTATTGGCTATGTGCCTGGCGGGTGTTGTTGGAGTTCTATATGGTATTGGTATTACAGTATTGCGGAAAAGTACAAAAGGGATATGGTTCACCGGGACAGGAACCGTGCTTGCTGTATTCTCTTTGTTATTGGTAGCAGGCTTTAACGGGACTTCATTCTATCCCTCTGCCAGTGACCTTGAAAGTTCTTTGACAATACATAATGCATCTTCGAGCCGTTTCACATTGACAGTTATGATGTATATCTCATTTATTATACCCTTTGTTTTTGCTTATATCTGGTACGCCTGGAAATCGATTAATAATAGTAAGATAAATGTTGATGAAATGAAATCAGAGGAACACAAATATTAAGGCTGAAGGCAGTAGACGGAATGCTGGGAAGCAGCAAACCTAAATAAGATGAATTGTTTAAAACTTCTGTCACCTGTTGCCCGTCAATCAAAAACTCAGATAAATATATTATAAAACATGTACTTAAGTGAAATTCTCCAATACCTCGTCTGGCCGGCTTTTATTGCATTAAACTGGTTTGTAATAAAATTTGCGTTATCTGTTTACGAAAAGAAATTCCCTGAAAAGGAGTAACTATTGTTCAGAAGAGCAGTGACAAAAAAGAAGCTATTAAATAGATAGGTATTATAAGCGGTGCAGCCGCGATTCCGAAAATTATCATAGAGAGAAGAACTGATACGATCAGAATGTATCTTCCCTCATTTCCTTTTAATTTAAGATTTGAAACCTTCAGAGAAAGCAATGGTATCCTGGTTACCATTAACAATGATAAAACTATTGTAAAAACCGTCAGTATTAATGGAGATCCGGTAAAAGTATCTAATATTGACGGATGGGGGTAATGTGTGGCTATGACGAAAGAGATTACAGCAATTGCATTCGCGGGAGTGGGTAATCCCCTGAAAGTTGTGGTCTGGGTGGTATCAATGTTAAATTTTGCCAGGCGCAAAGCTGCGCAAACGGGCATAATGGCAGGTATTATTAATATAAGTGCAGCTTTTATACCAGTTGTTGGTGCAAAATAAAAAGTACCCTTAAGCAATTGATAGATAATAAGTCCGGGTGCCACACCAAAACTTACAACATCGGCCAGGCTGTCGAGCTCTTTTCCTATTTCGGAATATTTTTTCAGTAATCTGGCAGAGAACCCATCCAGAAAATCGAAAATCATTGCTGCAAGGATAAGCCATGATGCAACTACAATTTGCCCGTTAGCTGCAAAAATTGCAGCAATAAATCCTGATGCAAGATTTAGTGAAGTTATAAAGTTGGGAATATGTCTCATCGTTAAAAGAAATATATTAGTTCAGAAGGGGAGCAAAATTAAGAAAATCTTCTCTCTTTTATTATTAGATTTGCATTAAAATCAGGTATTTGATGACTGACTTCAGGAACATAAAGATTGCGGTCGATTTTGATGGGACAATAGTCGACCATGAGTACCCTGCAATAGGTAAAGAGAAACTTTTTGCTTTTCAGACATTAAAGGAACTCGACAAATTGGGAGTCAGGCTTATTCTATGGACTTTCCGGACAGGAAAGGAACTTGACGATGCCGTGGAATTCTGCCGGAAAAATGGCATTGAGTTTTATGCTGTTAATAAGAGTTATCCCGAAGAGGTCTTTGACGGAACCGTGAGCCGCAAGATTGATGCAGATATTTATATTGACGATAAGAATATCGGAGGTTTCCCTGGCTGGAGTGAAATATGGCAGATACTCTTCCCTTATGAACTTCAGCAGGAAGAGTCTGAAAAGAGAATTATCTCAGCACAGAATAATGTTTTTAAACGGTTATTTGGCAGAAGAATCAGGACAAATGAGAGATGAATATATGAAACCTCCATGTTTTCAAAAACACTTACCAGAATGAAAATAATCTTTCAAAACATGGAGGTTCCATTCAACCTTAAAATTAAAATTATTTACGGATGAAATACCTTATTTACTTTTTTGTTATGCTTCTCTTTACATGGACAATTTCATGTTCGGGACGGTCAGAAAAGAAGTCACATAAAGAAATTCCTGTTGCCTCTGTGCCAGATGCAGCAGCAGCTCCCAAACTTATTAAAATGATTTCGCCTGAAGAGAATACTGGTTTTAAACTAAAAGAACCGGTTAAAATTGTTCTTCAAACTACAAATAAAAACAGACAGCCCGATTCGGTACTGATATTTTTTAATGGGAAAGAAATTGCAACACTCAGATCAGAACCATGGGGATATTCAATTCCTCCTGATTTCACCATTACGACCGGACAGAAATCTGTAAAAGCCGTGGCTTACATTGAAGGCCATTCACAGAGTCCTGTCACAAGGTTTGTGATTTTTTATTCTGACATTATTCCTAAAAGATATGGATATAAGGTGGTAAACTCATATACCCACGACCGAAATGCTTTTACCCAGGGACTGGTTTACGACAAAGGGAAAATATTTGAGAGTACAGGGCAGGTGACCGAGTCGACATTAAGAGAGGTGGATCTTGAAACAGGGAAGATTATCAGACAGCATAATCTTGAATCATCTTTGTTTGGAGAAGGCATTGCTATTTATGGTAACCGTATCTATCAGGTTACATGGCAAAACAAAGTCGGATTTATTTATGAAAAATCAACTTTTAATCAGATAAATAAAATTTACTATGCTACGGAGGGCTGGGGCCTGGCAACCATGGACGACAAAATAGTAATGAGCGACGGGACAAATATACTCTATTTCTATGAGCCTGAAATGTTTACTTCTGTATCATCGGTAGAGGTTTATGACAATGAAAAGAAAGTTGATTCACTTAATGAGCTTGAATATATTGATGGTGAAATATGGGCCAATATCTGGATGACCGATCTTATTGCGCGAATTGATCCGGTCAGTGGAAAAGTGCTGGCTTATATTGATCTGAAAGGCATTTTGCCGAAATCTGAGAGAACTGCTGAAACTGATGTTCTTAACGGGATCGCTTACGACCAGTCCGGCAGAAGGATTTTCGTCACCGGGAAAAAGTGGCCGAAACTTTATGAGATCAGGCTTACTGAATGAGTCTTGTTCCGTATACTATATTTACGCTTGCAGGGATGATGCTGAATTCCATGGGTGTATGTCCAAGTAATTCCCCATCGGCTTCGGCGTAAATTAAAGAATCAGAACCTATTTTCAGGCTTTTGCATCTGTATCCATCAATTTTAGGGTGGCTGAGTATTGAACCATCATATAGTATTTTCAGATTCCTGATAATCTCAATCTTTCCTATTCCTTTAATTATGGTAACATCAAGTAGTCCGTCATCAGGCAAAGCATTTGGTGTTTGCCTCATGCCGCCTCCGCAGTATTTACCGTTTCCTATATTAATTGAAAAAATATCAGCATTGATTTTTTCGCCATCAATTATTATTTGGGCCCTTGTGGTTTTATACGAGAGAAGGCACATCAGCAGATTGTAGAAATAGATACCCTTTCCACTCCATCCCTTCTCTTTATGTGTATTGGTCCTTTTTATGACAACAGATTCAAATCCTAATCCTGCAATGTTTATAAAAAACCTGTTTTTCTTCTCCGATCCTTCAAAAAAGCTGATAAGGCCAATATCGTGTAACATCAGTTTATTATCGTGGATTATCTTAATTGCTTTTTCATAATCGCGGGGTATTCCAAACATTCTGCTCCAATCATTTCCTGTTCCTATCGGTATCAATGCGAGAGATATATCTCTTGTGGGACATTCCTTATTTAGAAAAACGCCATTTACGACCTCGTTGAGGGTCCCATCGCCTCCCACTGTTATTATCTTTCTGAAACCGGCAGTAATGCCATCCAGCGTAAGGACAATTGCATGGCCTCTTTTTTCTGTAAATTCTGCAATGAATGGCAGATCCTCTTTTTTTAGAAGTTCCGAAATCTTTTTCCAGTTCTTTTTCCCTTCGCCATTACCGGCGTTGGGGTTAACTATGACCAGCCATTCATTCCGGTCAGATTTTTTGTCCATCTGTTGGTCAGGTTAGGTTGAAGACAAAGATGTAAATAAATTGGCTGATTTTTAATAACTCGTTTTAGTATTGTGAAGATGATGTATTTAGAAATATTAATATTTGTAAAAGCTCACTAAATCAACTGTTTGCATTTACCAGTAATAGTTGAATTATTAACAAAAGGTGTTAATAACATGTTGAAAACCCCGAAAAAAATGTTTACAATTACATCTTTGGCTGCCAAGGGAGGAAGATCATAAATAGTAAATTTGAAACTCAAAATATAACATAAATTATTAAATTAAAGAGATGGGAAGAATTATATCAATAGCAAACCAGAAGGGTGGTGTTGGAAAGACGACAACTGCAATAAATCTGGCAGCAAGTCTTGCTGCTCTTGAAAAAAAAGTATTGATTGTCGACGGGGATCCTCAGGCGAATGCAACTTCTGGAATAGGGATCGATACAAGGAAAATAAGATGTACCATATATGATTGTCTGATTGACGGAAAAACACCGCAGGATGCATTACTCGGTTGTGAAGTAGAAAATCTCTCAATAATTCCATCAAATATTGATCTGGTTGGCGCAGAAATTGAAATGCTCGACAGGCCTGAGAGAGAAAAGATACTTAAAGATGTTCTTAAGAATATCCGGGGAGATTACGATTATATTCTGATTGACTGTTCTCCATCGCTGGGATTGCTTACTGTTAATGCTCTTACAGCCTCAGATTCGGTAATAATACCGGTTCAATGTGAATACTTTGCATTGGAGGGGCTGGGGAAACTGCTTAATACCATAAAGATTATTCAGAGCAATCTTAATAAAGATCTTGAGATAGAAGGGTTCCTTCTTACAATGTATGATGCCAGGCTCAGGTTATCGAATCAGGTTGTTGATGAGGTGAATAAACATTTTCAGCAGATGGTTTTCAAAACCATCATTCAAAGGAACATTAAACTTTCCGAAGCTCCCAGCTTTGGCCAGCCTGCTATACTGTATGATGTTGATTCAAGAGGAACTGTTAATTATCTCAATCTGGCAAAAGAGATGATCGAGAAACAGCATGCGAGAGAAAAACAGTAATTTTCAGTAAAAACTTAAATTTCCGAAAACAGCAAATGAATATGGCAAAAAAAAATGCGTTGGGAAGAGGTCTTGGTGCATTGATTGACGGAGTGGAGAAAGAGGTTCTTGAACAAAAAGTTGAAGCCAATCTTGATATATCAGTCGATTCGATTGAGGCTAATCCTTTTCAGCCACGGACAAGTTTTGATGAACAGGCACTTTCAGAACTGTCCGCATCAATAAAGAAACTTGGTGTGGTTCAACCGCTTACAGTGCGGGAGATTGATGGTGGCAGGTATCAGCTTATAGCCGGAGAAAGAAGGCTGAGAGCTGCCCGCATGGCCGGACTTACCCATGTCCCTGCCTATGTCAGAACAGCCGACGATCAGGCAATGCTCGAACTGGCCCTGGTTGAGAATATTCAGCGTGAAGATCTTGATGCGGTGGAGGTTGCAATAAGTTTTCAGCGCCTTATCGAAGAGTGCAAATTAACACAGGAACAATTAAGCGACCGCGTTGGAAAACAACGGTCTACAGTTGCAAATTACCTGCGTTTACTCAAGCTTCCGGCTGAAATTCAGCTTGGAATAAAGAATAAAAACCTGATGATGGGCCATGCCCGTACACTTGTAAATATCGAAGATCCTAAAAAACAAATCAATGTTTATTATAAGATTGTCGATGGCGAACTGTCTGTACGTCAGACAGAAGAACTGGTCAGGCAGCTTCATTCTGAAAAGGTGAAAGATCCTGAGAAAGTTGAAAAAAAGAAGAAACTCAATGATGATTTCATTCAGCTTTCGAACCATCTTAATAAAATATTTTCAGCAAAAGTTAATTTCAGAATAAACGAACAGGGAAAAGGAAAAATAGTGATCCCATTTGAAAATCCGGAGGAGATGGAACATATTTTAGGTGTATTTGACAAACTGAACTCCTGAAAATACCTATCTTTATCGCCCGTTATTATTATTATGGTTACCGGAGGATAAATACCGGATTGTTTTTGTATTGAAGACTATTCAAAAAATACTGATTATTTTAATCATGCAATTGTTTTGCATTCTGCAGAACAACTATGCGCAGGATCCTTTATCTGTAACCAGAAATGATACCCTGTCTGTAACCAGGCAGGATACTCTGTCAGTGATTAAACAGGATACTCTGTCTGTAGCTAAGTCCGGGAGACGGAAGTTCGTATCTGAAACAATGAAAGCAACGATGATGGCAGTTGTATTTCCGGGCCTTGGGCAGATTTATAACAGGAAATACTGGAAGATACCGTTGGTGTATGCAGGCTTCGGCGCATTAGTCTATAGCGTGGGATTCAATACATCGCATTACGACACCTACATGAAAGCTTATCAGGACTTTACAGATAACATAAAAGAAACTGACAGCTATGCTAATCTGATTCATGCTGACCGGTCAACATATGACCCCTGGTACTCCGGTTATAGCGCCTCTTTAGCTTCGACTTATAAAGAAAATATGTTAAGAATGGTCGATTATCATAAAAAGTATCGTGATCTTTCGTATATTGGCATTGCCGGATGGTATCTTCTTTCGATACTGGATGCCAATGTTGATGCCAGTCTTTTTAACTATGATGTCAGTGATAATCTTGATATCGCGATAATTCCGGTGGAATTAGCTTTACCAGGCGGAGTGATGTATGCCGGATTCAATGTGAGCATGAAAATAACTTTTTAAAACAATTTATATTATGAGATTTACTGCAATACTAATTACACTTTGTTCAATAGTCTTAAATATAAATGCTTCTTCTGTGTCCGATACAATAATTATTAAATCGGATGACAGTATCGAAAGAATTACCCGTGATCTTGACAGCCTGATCAGTTCCTGGTATGTAAAAGCTTCACTCAAAGACATGCCCGACGGACTTCAGTTTGACTCAATCGGAGAGGAATATCCTGATACAGTATATTTGAGCAGATTAAAGAAAATTAACTCCGTTATCAATCTTCCATACAATAATGTTATCAGAAATCATATTCATGTCTACACTGTTAAACAAAGGGAAAAATTCAGCGTTGTCCTTGGCCTGAAGGATTATTATTTCCCGATGATCGAAGATATTTTTGACTCTTATGGACTTCCGGCGGAGTTAAAATATACTGCCGTGATTGAGTCGGCTCTCAATCCAAATGCTGTTAACAGACGTTCCGGAGCTACCGGTATGTGGCAGTTCATGTACAGTACCGGAAGAATGTACGGGCTTACCATTAACTCTATTGTTGATGAACGAAGAGATCCCTTAAAGGCAACTCATGCAGCTGCAAAATATATGAAGGATCTATATCAGATTTATAATGACTGGGTACTGGTTATTGCTGCATACAACTGCGGTCCTGGTAACGTAAACAAAGCTATCAGGCGATCGGGCAATAAGAAAGATTACTGGGATATCTATTACAGACTTCCCAGAGAAACAAGAGGCTATATTCCTCAATATATTGCTGCAGTATATGCAATTAACTATTATGCTGAACATAAACTGAGACCATTTCCACTTAATATTCCTGTTGCTACCGATACCATAATGGTTAATAACGATATTCATCTATCTCAGATTTCAGAAGTAATGGGAATACCTATTGATGAATTGCGTGCACTGAATCCCCAATACCGGACAGGTTTTGTTCCGGGTTCGTCAAAACCTCTTTCACTTACTCTTCCAATGAACCATTTGGGCGATTTTATTGATCTGTCAGATACAATACGAGGGTATAAGCCGGATGTTTATCTGAGTAAATCAAACCGCATAGCTGACCCATCCCGCTCTTCATATATACCGGCTGAGGTTAAAGGAAAAACGAAGATTCTTTACACGGTAAAGGATGGAGATAACCTTGGGTATATTTCTGACTGGTACAATATAGGTATATCGGATCTGAGATATTGGAATAATATTTATCGGAATACTATAAGGGTTGGTCAAAAACTTGTCATTTATGTTGATCCTGCAAAATTGGAATACTATACAAAGATCAATCTGATGTCGTTTGCCGAAAAACAACAACTGGCAGGAAAACCGGTTATTTCCAACACAAAACCTGTAGCTCAGGAGGTTACCTCCAATGCCCAATCACCGGCCCAGCTATCCGATGAACTGGAAGGAGAGTTTATTACATATACTGTCCGTTATGGAGATACAATCTGGGACATTGTTAAAATGTATGATGATGTAACAACAAGCCAGGTACTTGCGTTGAATAATATTGCAGATCCGGGGAAGATTAAAATTGGGCAGAAGCTGAAGATCAAGAAGAAGAGCTGATTCTTTTTTAATATATGCGTCCTTTAAGGTCATTATTGCTATTACTGATCTTTCTGGCCTGTTTTTCCGGTCTTCATTATATTATGCCGGTAAGCAATCTGTTCCCCTCAATTTTTGAATTTGTCCCACGTAGCCTTATAAGTGATTTATATTCAGAGTATAAGGTTCATACTGGCCCTGATACTGCCAGGATAGCCGATTCAATAAAAGTTATAGCTGCTGATAAGGTTGCCTTAATACCCCTCGATACTATTTCATCATTGGATTCTGTCTCTTCAATTTCCTGTGACTTAAATATTGATCCGTTTCAGGTTTTTCTCGATACACTCAGATACTCAGAACGACAGAGCAGGATTATGTACTATGGTGATTCCCAGATCGAGGGCGACCGGATTACATCCTATTTGCGCAAGACACTAAGAAGGACTTATGGTGGCACCGGACCTGGACTTTTTCTCCCTCTGATGCCGGAAATGTATACTAAATCGATCTGGGTACGATCATCTCCAAACTGGAAAAGGTATAATTTTCTTTCTTACAACGCAGGGGAGATATCGCATCGCAGTCTTGGCCCTTTTATGGTCATCTGCCGCTATTTACCCGAAGGAAAGAAAACATCAACCCCTGAAAAGGCATTTGTCAAGATAAAACCTTCAAATGTTGCAGATAGTGCTTCGTCGGAGTATGATATTCTCAGAGTATTTTATGGAAACACGGAAGACACTGTAACCGTTAAAGTTGAAACAAATAAACATGAGATATTTACTGATACCTTAAAAAGAGGTAGAGGATTTAATGAGATTTCGTGTCATCTGAATGGAGCACATGAGGTACAGATTGAATTTAAAGGAAAGGTGAGCCCTGATATTTATGGGATAAGCATCGAAAGCGAAAAAGGGGTTGTTGTTGATAACATTCCTCAGAGGGGTAGTGCAGGTCTTGTGTTTACGATGGTTGACAGGAAGAACCTTTCCGAATCATTCGAAAAGCTGTCTCCCGACCTGATTATCTTGCACTATGGTCTTAATATTGTAAGGAATGTAAAAGACGATTATTCGGGTTATCAAAAAGGCCTTGAAAGGCAGATTTCGCTTATTAAAGAACTTTCGCCTTCAACTCCGATACTGGTAATCAGCGTTACAGATATGGCTGTAAAAGAAGGGGATAGTATAAAATCGTATCGGAATATTCCTGCAATAATTGATGCTCAGAAACAAGCTGCTTTTAATGAAGGTGCTGCTTTCTGGAATTCGTACAGTGCCATGGGAGGCGAATCATCAATAATCAGGTGGGCGGTTAAAAAACCTTCTCTTGCTCAGAAAGACTACGTTCATCTGACATATCAGGGAGCAGATACTCTTTCCAGGATGCTTACAGATGCCTTGTTTTCAATAAGCGCAGTCGACAAAAACAATTACAGCAACAATATTATAAAAACTGATACAATTCTTCCGGTTCAGCCTGTAACGGAAAATAAAATACAGTTAACCGCTGAAGTTAAAAGCAGGTTTGATCCTCTGATTGCATTACTGATAAAATATGATCCTGATGAACCATTAATTTTTTCTACTCCGGCTTTCTGGATCTTTTTTCTTTTTGTACTAGCGGGATATAGCCTGTTGTACAGGAAACTGTTCCTGAGAAATGCTTATCTGTTTCTTGTGAGCCTTTTCTTTTATTATAAATCGGGAGGGTTGTTTTTATTCCTGCTGATCTTTGTAACACTGATCGATTTCACTTGCGGGCTGCTGATACATCATTCCAGAACAAAATTTTTCCGAAAGCTTTTTATTCTTTTCAGTATTATCTCTAACCTGGGGATACTTGCCTATTTCAAGTATACAGGTTTTTTTGTAGACACCCTAAACGATCTTCTTGGAACTGATTACCGTGTTTATGATTTTCTGGCAGCATTTTCAAACACACATCTTTATACATCATTTAATGTCAGTAATATTATACTCCCTGTAGGAATATCATTTTTCACTTTTCAATCGCTCAGCTATACATTTGATATCTACAGGAGAAAGATGGAACCGGTAAAAAATGTAATTGATTTTGGGTTTTATGTGTCATTTTTTCCCCAGCTTGTTGCTGGGCCCATTGTCAGGGCTTCGGAATTTATCCCTCAGTTATATAGCGGGTTTCACCTTACAAAGCGGGAGTTTAGCCATGCGTTGTTCCTGATCTCGAAGGGACTTGTAAAGAAGATAATTATTTCCGATTTTATTGCTATAAACTTTATCGACAGGGTATTTGACGCTCCATCTGCTTTTTCTGGTTTCGAAAACCTGATGGCGGTATATGGATATGGTCTGCAGATATATTGTGATTTTTCGGGTTATACCGATATTGCCATAGGTTTGGCGCTGATTATGGGTTTCAGGTTGCCGATCAATTTCAATTCCCCTTATAAGGCTTCAGATATTGCTGATTTCTGGAAACGTTGGCATATTTCTCTTTCGAGGTGGTTAAAGGACTATCTCTATATACCGTTGGGAGGGAACCGGAAAGGGAAGATCAGGACAGGCATAAACCTGATGATCACAATGTTGCTCGGAGGATTATGGCATGGATCAGCATTGAGGTTTATAATCTGGGGAGGGTTACATGGCCTCGGACTTTTAGTCAGCAAGGTCTGGAATTTAATTTTTGGTAACCGGTTTACAAAATTCCGGGTAGGACGGGCTGTGTCGGTCTTTCTTACATTCAATTTTGTCAGTTTTTGCTGGATATTTTTCAGAGCGCCCGACATGGATAGAGTGAATACAATCCTGCGGCAGATTACTGAAAATTTTTCACCTGTCTCGTATATGACTGTGATAATTGCATATAGCGGTGTTTTTATTTTGATATTTGCAGGATATCTTATTCATTTTCTTCCCGAAAGTATCAAAGAATCGTACCGTGGGCTGTTTATCAGGATCCCGCTGGCAGTCCAGGTGGCCATTATTATGATAGTTGCAATCATGCTGTTTCAGATGAGAACAACCGATGTTATGCCATTTATCTATTTCAGATTCTAGAGGTAATTACCTGTACCTGAATTTAAATATTACCCGCAGAGACAGGTCTTGAATAGGCAAGGACATCCGCTCCTGAAATTTCATTAGGGCAAAGAATTATAAGTCTTTCAAGGACATTCCGGAATTCTCTTATATTACCTGTCCATTCTATCTTCTGCAGCTCTTTGATTGCATCAGGGGTAATGGTTTTCCGGCTCATCCCGTATTCATCGCAGATCAGCGAAATAAAATGGTCGGCAAGAATGGGAATATCTTCCTGACGCTCATTAAGTGTCGGGACATGAATTATGATTACGCTGAGCCTGTGGTAGAGGTCTTCCCTGAAGTTGTTGTTCTCAATCTCTTTCTTGATATTTTTGTTTGTTGCAGCAACTATCCTCACGTTAACATGAATTTCCTTATCGGAACCGACTCGTGATATCTTGTTTTCCTGGAGAGCTCTCAGTACTTTTGCCTGTGCCGGAAGGCTCATATCGCCTATCTCATCGAGGAAAATAGTTCCTCCGTTTGCCTGCTCAAATTTTCCGATATGTTGCTTAATTGCTGAAGTAAATGATCCTTTTTCGTGACCAAAAAGCTCGCTTTCAATCAGTTCTGAAGGTATTGCTGCACAATTGACCTCGATAAAAGGTCCTTTTGCCCTGTTGCTCTTTTCGTGTATCTGGTGAGCGACAAGTTCTTTTCCTGTACCATTGGCGCCTGTGATAAGCACTCTTGCTTCGGTGGGAGCGACCTTGTCGATCATCTCTTTGACCTTATTAATTACAACCGACTCACCGACCATCTCGTACATTTTGCTAACCTTGTTCCTGAGGACCTGTGTCTGGGTAATAAGGGTCGACTTATCCATTGCATTTCGTATGGTGATCAGCAGCCTGTTAAGGTCAAGTGGTTTCTCAAGAAAATCATATGCCCCTTTTTTTATTGCTTCCACCGCAGTATCGATATTGCCGTGGCCCGAGATCATCACAACAGGTGTAGTGGAAGATATTTCAACAATTTTCTGAAGCACTTCAATACCGTCCATCTTAGCCATCTTAATGTCGCATAAGACTATATCATATGTATTTGCATTAAAAAGCTCAATTCCTGATGGTCCGTCTTCAGCTAGTTCGACTTCATATTTCTCGTATTCCAGAACCTCTTTCAGAGTGTTACGAATTGCTTTTTCATCGTCAATAACCAGAATTTTCGACATATTATATTATTTACTAAAGTGTTACACGGTCCCGATCAATCGGGATCACCAGGCATAAAGGAGCTGCTCTTCACTATTCTCAACTACCCTCTGTATCTCAGCCATTTCCACATCTCTTTCCATGAAGTTTTCTTCCCGTACATAAGGATACCGGTTCGGTAAACCTTTGCAGCCATCCATACAAAACCGATAAATGTAACCAGCATAAGTGCCATGGAAACAGCGATCTGCCAGTAAGGTACACCAAAAGGGATACGTGCCATCATAACGATGGGAGAGGTGAGAGGGATCATTGAGCACCAGAAAGCAAGTGAACTCTCGGGATTTTGCATTGTTCCGATAGCCACCATTAATGCGAGGATTATTGGTATTGTTACCGGTAGCATAAACTGTTGAGTTTCGGTTTCATTATCGACAGCCGATCCTATTGCTGCAAAAACTGATGCATACAAAAGATAGCCTGTAATAAAGTAAAAGATGAAGGAGAATATAATCAAACCCCATGGCTGATTCATTGCATTTTCAAACATCTTTGAGAATTCGGCAAGTTCCGGAGATATCTCCCCGGCCTGATTCTGAGACGCGATAACTGATTGCTGGTCAGCTTTCATAAGGTCCTGTGGAATAGCCTGGGCAATCTCCGCAACACCGGCCTTTTCAATAATTGTTGTTTTTACGAAACCGACAATGGAAATTGTCAGGATTACCCATATCATAAATTGGGTAAGTCCTACAAGAGCTATACCTATTATTTTCCCCATCATAAGTTGTATGGGTTTTACCGACGACACAATCACCTCGACAACCCTGCTTGTTTTTTCCTCGATAACCCCTCTCATAACCTGCGATCCAAAGATGAAAACCAGCATATACATCAATAAACCAAATATATAGGCCAGAGCCATTGCTATCCCGGTGCTTGTTTCTTTTACAGCACCTGAATCATCAATCTTGATTGTCTGAATTGAGACATTAGTCTCAACATTCTTCATTATGTCATCCAGATTATCAATGTGGTAAGCCAGAAGTTTTTGTTTTTCGATCTCCTTTTTCATACAATTTTCAATATGCTGGAGAAGGCCGATAGGCGGTTGTTGCTTAGAGATAAGCTGAACGGCATTGGGAGTATTTACCACCTCAGGAGAAATGTACAGTATCCCGTAGTAACCTGCTTTTTCAAAGGAAATTTTCAGGTCCTCAATTCTGACATTTTCGAGGTACTCAAATTTAGCATCTTTGGTGTTTGTTATAACATTTTTAAAAAGATCTGAATTATCCTCAATAACAGCGATCTTTTTTAATTCACCCTCCTGATTCATCATAACTGCTGTTGGCAGGATAATAAGGGCCGCCATGAGAAGAGGAGCAAGTATTGTCAGAATGATAAATGATTTTTTCCTTACTCTCGTAATGTATTCTCTTTTAATAATAACAGATATCTTGTTCATAGTATGAAGGTTGCTATATTAATTTATTAATTACGGGCTTCAACTACCCTGATAAATATCTCATTCATTGATGGAAGAGCCGGGTTAAAAGAGATAATATTGCCCGATTTAATGGCAGTCTGAATAATCTCATTAGAAGGGATATTATTTGTTGTCTTAAGCCTGATAATACTTTTATTATTATCTTTTTGCTGATTCAGTATCTGATAATGATTGTTTCCAACTATTTGCACATCACCTTCAAAAACAAGATCATATTCGTTGGCGGCCCATTTACTGCGGATCTCATTCACACTACCTTCCAGTATGGTTCTTGCTTTATCGATAAGAGTGATATTATCGCAAAGTTCTTCAACAGATTCCATGTTGTGTGTTGATAAAATTATTGTGGCTCCTCTTTCCCTGAGAAAACGGATCTCATTCTTGACAATATTTGTATTTAAGGGATCGAATCCTGTGAATGGTTCATCGAATATCAGCAGCTTTGGTTCGTGGAGGACGGTTGTTATGAACTGGACCTTCTGCTGCATCCCTTTAGATAATTCTTCGACTTTTTTTCCCCACCAGTCGACCATGTCGAGTTTTTTAAACCAGTATTTTAGTCTTCTCATTGCCTCGGCTTTTGTAAGCCCTTTCAGCTGAGCAAAATATAATGCCTGTTCACCGACTTTCATTTTCTTATATAGCCCTCTTTCTTCAGGCAGGTAGCCGATCTGCTGGACATCTGCAGGTGTCAGTTTTTTCCCGTTCAGGAATAACTCGCCGGAATCAGGTCCTGTTATCTGGTTAATAATCCTGATCAGTGTTGTTTTCCCGGCACCGTTAGGTCCCAGAAGTCCGTATATGCATTGTTCCGGCACCGAAATGCTGACATTATCGAGTGCCAGTTGATCGCCATATTGTTTTGTGACATTCTTTGCTTCAAATAGTACCATAAGGGAATAGTTTATAATATTCTTAGAGATATGTAAATATAAAGAAACTCCGTGAAATTCATTGCTAATCGGCGGCTCTCTGTGTAATAAAAATGAGAATTTACACAGAGTTACACTGAGGAGCAAAGAGAGCCACAGAGTTGGAAATGTTAATTACTACGCTTGTTGTCAGATTATTATTCGAAGTATCCTCTCATTCTTTCGAAAAAACCTTTGTCGTTTTTATCGGGGTTTGGAATGAAATTGGCGGAATCTTTGAATTTTTCAAAAACCTTCATTTCTTCCTTACTCATACTTTTGGGTATCCATACATTAACATTTACCAGCAGATCACCTCTGCCATACCCGTTAACCTCGGGTAATCCTTTCCCTCTTAATCTGAGAATTTTGCCGGGTTGGGTACCCGGTTCTATCTTTATTTTTACATTATTGTCGACAGTAGGTACTTCTACATGGGAACCAAGTACGGCATCGGGGATACTTATAAACAGGTTATAGATAAGGTCATTACCTTCTCTTATCAGTTCGGGATGTTCTTCTTCGTCAATTACGACCAGCAGATCTCCGTTTATTCCTCCTCTTCTTGCCGCATTCCCTTTACCTCCTACGGTCATCTGCATTCCTTTACCAACGCCGGCCGGGATGTTGATTTTAATAATATCTTCTTTTTGCACAATCCCTTCTCCATAACAGGAAGCGCACTTTTTTGTTATAGTCTTACCTTCGCCACCGCATGTGGGGCACACTGAAGTGGTCTGCATTTGCCCAAGCATAGTATTGGTCAGTCTGGTAACATGACCGGAGCCATGGCAGGTGGGACAGTTTGATAGGCTTGACGCATCGGCTGCTCCTGTCCCTCCGCAGGCGCTGCAGGTATCATATTTGTTAACTTTAATTTTTTTCTCTGCACCTGTGGCAATTTCCCGGAGTGTGAGTTTGACTTTCACCCTGAGGTTACTTCCCTTATTGACGCTTCTGCTTCTTCTTCCTCCTCCACCTCCAAAAGCACCAAATCCACCAAAGGCATCACCGAAAATATCACCGAATGATGAAAATATATCATCCATAGTCATTCCCTGACCTCCGAAGCCACTACTGGCTGAGCTTCCCACACCTGCATGGCCGTAACGGTCGTAGCGGGCTCTCTTTTCGTCGTTACTTAATATTTCGTATGCTTCAGCAGCTTCCTTGAATTTATCTTCTGCTTTCTTGTCGCCTGGATTCTTGTCAGGATGAAATTTCAGAGCTTGTTTTCTATAAGCTTTTTTTATCTCGTCTTTTGTGGCTCCTCTCGTTACTCCAAGCACTTCATAATAATCTCTTTTTTCCATCCGCTTAAATTTTACTTAGCCACTTGTATAATATTTTGGACCAATTATTTTGTTTATTCACCAACTACTACTTTGGCAAATCTTAAAACCTTATCATTCAGATAATAGCCTTTTAAAACCACATCTACCACTTTCCCTTTTTTATCATCTTCCGTAACTGTGACTTTTGCAACGGCTTCATGCAGATCAACATTAAAGTTGCTGTTCAGAGATTCTATCTCTTTTATGCCATTTTGCTTAAGAAACTCACTGAATTTACTATAGATGAGATCAAGTCCGCTTTTCATTGCGGCACAATCGGTTGTTGTATCCATAAGTTTAACAGCTCTGTCAAAATCGTCCATAAACGGGATGATTTTTAAAAGCAGGTCTTTACTGGCACTTTTTGATAAATCCATCTTCTCGCGCAACGTCCTTTTCCTGTAGTTGTCGAATTCAGCAGAAAGCCGGATATATTTATCTTTCATCTCTGCCAGTTTTTCTTCAGAAGCCTTTAATTCAGCTTTAATTTTGTCATAAACCTCTTCTCCGGTCACGATTTCCGGGATTGGTACTTCAGTATCACAGGCAGGGGGAATATCCGGTTTGTCACCGCTATTGTTCTCGGGTATTTGTGTATTCAGCTCATTATCAGTTGTTTTAATGATATTTTTCTGCGCGGTTTTTTCCTGTTCCTGCGTCTTTTTTTTCATCATCACGTATGCTATTTCAGTTTAATTCATTATTTAACAAAATACCTGCCAACAATTCTTAATTGCCAAATTGGCAGGTGTAATGATGCAAAGATGTAACGGCACAAAGGCACAAAGGCACAAAGGCACAAAGGCACAATGGCACAAAGGCACAATGGCACAAAGGAACCGGGGGTCTGTTTAATTAAAATAGTCATACCATTGCACCTTTACACCATTGTACCGTTGCGCCCTGAATTACTTCAGACTCGCTTAATATCCGCGCCTAGCACATTTAGCCGTGCATCAATATCCTGATATCCCCTGTCGATTTGTTCGATATTGTGGATGACACTGTCCCCTTCTGCAGAAAGTGCAGCTATAAGAAGAGCCACACCTGCTCTGATATCAGGCGAAGACATTATGGTACCTTTAAGGCTTATCATCTTATCTAGTCCGATTACTGTCGCTCTGTGAGGATCGCAAAGGATAATCTGAGCTCCCATATCAATCAGTTTATCAACAAAGAAAAGACGGCTTTCAAACATTTTCTGGTGGATCAAAACAGCGCCTTTTGCCTGGGTTGCCGTAACCAGCAGGATGCTGAGCAGGTCGGGAGTCAATCCAGGCCAGATTGCGTCCGAAATAGTCATGATAGAACCATCGATAAATGTTTCTATTTCGTAATGTTCCTGATGAGGGATAAAGATATCATCACCTCTTCTTTCAAGATTTATTCCAAGACGGAGAAATGAGCCGGGGATGATCCCAAGGTTATCGTAAGATGTATTTTTAATAGTTATTTCCGATTCAGTCATTGCAGCCATTCCTATGAATGATCCTATCTCGATCATATCGGGAAGGATAGTATGTGTGCAGCCATTAAGACCGCAAACTCCATCGACATAAAGCAGGTTTGATCCTATTCCTGAGATTTTAGCACCCATTGAAACAAGCATTTTACAAAGCTGCTGGATATATGGTTCACAGGCAGCGTTATAAATTGTTGTACGTCCCTTTGCAAGAACAGCTGCCATTAGTATATTGGCTGTTCCGGTAACAGAGGCTTCGTCGAGGTGCATATATGTACCCGTCAAAAAGGGGGCTTCAACTTTATAAAACGGATTGGAAGTGTCAAATTCAAAGACGGCTCCAAGCTTTTGAAAACCTGCAAAATGGGTATCAACTCTTCTTCGTCCTATTTTATCACCTCCGGGTTTTGGGATAAAGGCTTTACCAAACCTGGCAAGCAGAGGTCCGACTATCATTATAGATCCTCTTAAACTTGAACTCTGTTCTCTGAATTCGCTTGTCTGAAGGTAATCAAGATTAATTTCGGCAGCTTCAAAACTTGCTACTGAACGTGATTCTCTGGTTACTTTAGCACCCATGCAACCAATTAATTCGATCAGTTTATTAACGTCGCTGATGTCCGGAATATTTTTTATTGTAATCTTTCCTGGGGTCAGGAGAGTTGCACAGATAACCTGTAAAGCTTCATTTTTAGCTCCCTGTGGTGTTATTTCTCCATTAAGATGCTTTCCTCCATGAACGATAAAAGTGCCCATTAATGTCTGCTGTATCCTTTTTTCTTATTGTATGGTTTGTTTTGCTGTTTCCCATGAGGTTTTCCCAGAGGTTTCCGTTTTACAGGGGGTATTAATTCCCTGACTTCGAGAATTTTAACACCGTCTGTCATCTGCAATCTCCCTTTCGACAATATTTTCATATCGTTTATTATCACTATATCGGCAACCTGTCCACGGTTCCATGTGATATATGATTTTTTCATCTGATTGACGATCAATGTGGTAAGGTATTCCTTTTTATCTCCATCTTCCATTTCGCATGCAGCGTCAATCAACAGTTCAATAATCCGTCCATAGTGAAGGAAGCGGATATCGCCCTGTTTGTAAGGTATCTGTTTAGGTTTCTCAACAAACTTTGATGGTTCAGGAGTAGGGTAAGGTGGATCAATATCCAGATCGAAACTGGCTATTAATGCAAGATGATCCCATAGTTTATGCTTAAAATCGACCATGTCGCGAAGATGAGGATTAAGATTCCCCATTATCTGAACAACAGTTCTTGCAGCGCGGTTTCTCTCAGTCCTGTCTTCTATGGTCTTTATATGATCGACCATTTTCTGAACATTCCTTCCATATTCGGGCAATGCCATTTTCTTACGCTGAGTATTGTAATCGTAATTCATACTGCACTTTTTATTTTATGCAAAGCTAATAATTTAAAGCAAAATTCACGAATGTATTATAAGTGGTCAAAATTTGTGCTTTTAGGTATTCTTCACCGAAAATAGAAAAACAGAATTTCCGGAAATCCTGCAAAGGATTTTTTCATCAATCAATTCATCAGCCAGTTATTGCCTGAAAATATAAACTCCTTAAAGTTTACGTTTTGTTTATAAAGAAGCGCTCTTGAGTCACTGATAAATTTTTTCATTTTAATGTAGTCTGCAGGATTGCAGAAAAACTCCGACCTGTTTTCAAACTCGGAGCAGGGCAGAACAAAGAATTTCTTCCTGAAGTTTATAATCGGGGTGTATACCCATGTAAGATAAAATCCGGCATCAGAAATACTGAATGCATCACCATTTCTTGTGAGTTCAATCCTTACCATTGAGCCACCGTCGGTTTTTGGTTTTCTCTGGTTCGATACAAAATTGCCAAGAGAATATACCACGACTCCATCTTTTTTCCCCGGAATATTTTTTGACCAGATCATTTTCTGAAGGACATGAGGATGAGAACCTATGACAAGGTCGACACCAAGAGACAATAAATACTCTGCAAGGTCGGTCTGGCTTTTTGCCGGTATAGTATCATATTCTGTTCCCCAGTGAAGAAACAGGATAATAATATCGGCATGGTTATTCTTTGCCTTGTTAATATCATTGGTAATCAGATTTTTATCAATATAATTTACAATTACCGGTTCAGGAACTTTTATCCCGTTAGTACCAAATGTATAATTGAGGAGAGCTATAGACATCTCATCCCTGCTTATCATCATCGGGGAGAGGCTGTCGCGGCAGGAGGCATCAATAAAGGTGCCGGTATGGGGTATTCCGATACTGTCGAGTTTATTTATGGTTCTTATTATACCTTTTTTACTCCTGTCGGCCGAATGATTGTTTGCTGTGACAAGATAGTCGATTCCTGCATTACGGCAGGCTACGGCGAGATCAACCGGGGAACTGAACTGTGGATATCCCGTATAGGGAGGACCTGCAAGTGTAACCTCAAAGTTAGCGAATGCAATGTCGGCTTCAGTTATTACAGGTTTGATGTAAGAGAACACACTGTCATAATTATAAGTATGCGCTTCCCTGTCTTCTGCTGACCATATTTGTTCATCATGGCCCATAATATCACCAATGAAAAGAAGAGATAACTTTTCTGAGGATTTCTGTTGGTTCTGGCTTTTTAACGGTGAAAGCGTTAAGATGAGAAGAACAATAAAAGAGAAAGTTCTGATATTTAAATTAAAAGTGTTCATCAGGATTGTTTTTCAGGTTGAATTTTTATTTTTTCAATATTGAGCCCAAAGATAAGGCTATAAAAAAATAAATACTGATAAGCTGGACTATAAAATATTTATTATTATTAACTTCGCCCGTTTTTCTTTAAAAATTTGACTGATAAAACATTAATCGGAAGGACAATGGAGGGGACTGGTAAGCATCTGGATATTAAAAAACTCTCTCTTGCAGGAGTGTTGGTTACCCTCGGCATAGTTTTTGGCGATCTCGGTACAAGCCCTCTATATGTGATGAAGGCTATTGTAAGGGGCGGAAGCGAGTTTAATGAACTCCTTATTTATGGTTCTTTGTCATGCATTTTCTGGACACTTACTCTTCAGACTACTACAAAGTATATCCTTATAGCCCTGCAGGCCGATAATAATGGTGAGGGGGGTATCATGGCTCTCTTTGCCTTAATAAAAAGGAAATCTTCGTGGGCGGCTCTTTTAGCTATGATAGGAGGAGCAGCTTTACTTGCAGACGGAGTTATTACACCAGCCATAACTGTCACCTCTTCAATTGAAGGATTGAAACTTTTTAATCCTCAGATCCCGGTGGTTTTGATAGTGCTGTTAATTTTCGTTGTACTGTTTTTCATCCAACAATATGGGACTAATTTAATCGGCAGTTCTTATGGCCCGATAATGGTTCTATGGTTTTTAATGCTGGGCACACTTGGATTTTCAAAGCTGATTCTTCATCCGGATATATTAAGAGCTGTCAACCCGGTTTTTGCTTTCAGGTTATTAAGTGAATATCCGGGAGGGTTCATTCTTCTTGGAGCTGTATTTCTTTGTACCACAGGAGCAGAGGCGCTTTATTCAGATCTTGGACATTGCGGAAGAATGAACATCAGAATATCGTGGATATTCGTAAAAATATGCCTGTTAATTAATTATTTCGGGCAGGGAGCATGGCTGATGGTAAATGGTGCCCCGGCAGAAGGTATAAATCCATTTTATGCAATTATGCCAAATTGGTTCTTATTACCCGGAATAATAATTGCAACTGCCGCTTCGATCATAGCAAGCCAGGCAATTATCAGCGGATCATTCACTATCGTCAAAGAGGCTGTGTCGCTTAATTTCTGGCCTAAGATTAAAGTGTTAAATCCTACTTTCATAAGGGGGCAGGTATATATTCCTTTTGTTAATATGTACCTGTGGATTTCTTGCAGCATTGTGGTCATCTTTTTCAAAGAATCGGCAAATATGGAAGCAGCGTATGGCTTGGCCATTACAATTACCGAAATGATGACTACCTTCCTTCTGACTTACTATTTATATCTGAAAGGATTAAACCACAGACTGATATTGCTGATACTTGGCACTTACCTTACAATAGAAGGAAGCTTCCTTATAGCAAACCTTCATAAATTTAATGATGGAGGCTGGTTTACGATTCTTCTTGCATCTATCTTTTTTATCATAATGTATGGCTGGTATTTTGGAAGAAAGCTGAAAAACAGGTATGTAACGTTCACAAACCTGAACAGATATATCCAATTGTTTAAGGACTTATCAAAAGATAATTCTGTTCCAAAAACTGCAACCAACCTTGTTTATGTAATAAAAGCAAACAGGGTTGATCAGGTTGAATCAAAGGTAATCTATTCAATATTTCAGAAACAGCCCAAGCGGGCAGATACTTACTGGCTGCTTCATGTTGATGGTGTTGATGAGCCAAACCGGTTTGATTACCAGGTAACTCATATTATTCCGGGTATTTTGATACGGGTTGACTTTCGCATAGGATTTAAAGTAGAGCCCAAGATCAACCTTTATTTCAAAGAGGTATTGGAGGATCTTACAGCTTCAGGCGAAATAAAACTTGAGAGTAGTTTTACTTCACTCAGGAACCATTCTTTTCCGGCCGATTTTAAATATGTCCTTATTGATCGGGTTATGCCACGTGACTATAAGCTTTCGACCATCGAGAATTTCACTCTTACCCTTCATGACCTTTCCAGATTAGTGTGTATTTCCGATGTAAAAGCATTGCAACTCGATGGCACTAATACCATCGAAGAGAAAGTACCTATAACAATAGATCAGCCGGTAGGTTTACGGATAAAACGAATACAATGATATCCCGGTGACTGACCAGATAACTAATTAATTATGTTGGGTTTATTTTTAAAAATTTCCTGAATCAGGAAGGTTGAATATGAAAGAAATGAAGCATAGGCTTGATGTAAACAAACTTTCCCTTTCAGGACTGTTGGTCACTCTTGGCATAGTATTTGGCGACATAGGCACCAGTCCTCTTTATACTATAAAAGCAATCATTAATAATGCAGAAAGTCTTAATGAGCTGTTAATATACGGGGCTCTTTCATGTGTCTTCTGGACGCTGACTCTTCAGACGACAATTAAATACATAATTATTACACTCCGGGCTGACAATAAAGGTGAAGGTGGTATTTTCGCCCTTTTTGCCCTTATCAGGAATAAGTCTTCCTGGGTCGCTATACTGACTATGATAGGAGGGGGAGCGCTGCTGGCTGATGGCGTAATAACTCCTGCAATTACAGTTACTTCATCCATTGAAGGTCTGAGGCTTTTTGATCCCGGTATTCACGTATTACCTATTGTGCTTTTAATCTTTGCAGGGCTCTTTTTCATACAACAGTTTGGAACTAAAATCGTAGGGGTGGCATTTGGTCCGATAATGTTGATATGGTTTATAATGCTTGGCATTCTTGGATTCTCTCAGTTAATTCAGCATCCGGATGTTCTCAGGGCTCTGAGCCCTGTCTATGCTATCCGTTTTCTGACTGAATACCCCGGAGGCTTTATTCTTCTTGGGGCTGTATTCCTTTGTACAACGGGAGCCGAAGCTATGTATTCTGATCTCGGCCATTGTGGAAAGACAAATATCCGTGTATCGTGGATATTTGTCAAAACAACATTGCTCCTCAATTATTTTGGCCAGGGTGCATGGCTTATGATGAATTTTACCCCGGGTTCAGAAGCTACTCCTTTTTTCGCTATCATGCCAAGATGGTTCCTTCTGTCAGGAATAATCATTTCCACTGCTGCCGCCATAATTGCCAGCCAGGCCCTGATAAGCGGATCATTTACCCTTTTGAGCGAAGCTGTCTCACTCAATTTCTGGCCCAAAATTAAAATATCAAATCCGACATTTATCAGAGGCCAGGTGTATCTTCCTTTTGTAAACTGGTCACTATGGATCATGTGCAGTCTTGTGGTGATATTCTTTAAGGAATCCTCAAATATGGAGGCCGCATATGGGCTGGCCATAACAATAACAATGATAATGACTACATTACTGTTATCATATTATCTTTTTCAGCGAAATGTTGCCCGCTGGTTTCTATTACTGTTATTGTTTGCCTATCTGACTATTGAAGGAAGCTTTTTAATAGCAAACCTTCACAAATTCAGATACGGAGGATGGTTCACTTTACTTCTTGCTGCAGTCTATTTTCTGATTATGTTCAGCTGGTATTTCGGGAGGAAGATAAAAAACCGTTATATATCATTTGTCAATCTGAGCGATTTTTTTGAATCATTCAGGGATCTTCGCGACGATGAAACCGTTCCAAAAACTGCAACTAATCTGGTTTATATAATTAAAGCTAACAATCCGGAGCAGGTCGAATCGAAAGTTATCTATTCAATCTTTAACAAACAACCTAAAAGAGCTGACAAATACTGGCTTCTTCATGTTGACAGGGTAGACGAACCAAACCGTTTTGAATACAGGGTCAATAAGATCATACCAGGGGTTCTTATCAGAGTGGATTTCCATATAGGATTTAAGGTAGATCCGAAAATTAATCTTTATTTCAGAGAGGTGCTCGAAGATCTTGTAAAGTCGGGCGAAATAACACTTGAAAGCAGTTATGATTCCCTGAAAAAGCATGGTTATCCGGGTGATTTTAAATTTGTCCTTATTGAAAGGATAATGCTGCGGGATTATAAATTATCAAATATTGAAAACTTCATAATGTCACTTCGCAGACTGGTACGACATTTAAGCATTCCTGAAGAGAAAGCTCTGCAACTTGACTCGACAAATACCGTTGTCGAACAGGTTCCGATAATCATTGATCAGCCTGTTGGTAAGAGGATCAGTCCCCGGACATTTCGAACTTAAATCGAATGTAATTATTTTAATATCAGGCTTTTGATTGAAGAAAGTGATTTTTCAGTGAAAATATCTGTGACTTGAATTGCATAAAGGCAGGATTGTAATAATTTTGCTCCAAAGTTCATGAAACCATTTGATATATGAATGCTATGCCGTTTGTAATCGGCACAATTGCAGTTTTTGCAATTGCCTACCGGTTCTATTACAGTTTTGTTGCTGCAAAAGTAGCCGTCAAAAACGACCTTAATGTAACTCCGGCTCACAGGCTATATGACGGGCAGAATTATTACCCCATGAACAAATGGGTTTTATTTGGTCATCATTTTGCCGCAATTGCCGGGGCAGGTCCTCTGGTAGGACCGGTACTTGCCGCACAGTTTGGATTTATGCCAGGATTTTTATGGATGTTGATAGGTGCTGTTATGGCCGGGGCAGTACATGATTTTATAATCCTTACTGCATC
Source organism: Bacteroidales bacterium (assembly GCA_021371855.1). GTDB lineage: Bacteria > Bacteroidota > Bacteroidia > Bacteroidales > VadinHA17 > LD21. The sequence continues at coordinate 117,415 of JAJFVL010000029.1, forward strand.
GGTCCAGCACGACGGGAAATCACTTGCAGCTATTGCAAAGGCCGAAATAAATAAAATAAGCGGCGCAACAACATCATTTGCAATAATTCTTATCATAGTAATCGCACTTGCCGGATTAGGTCTTGTAGTTATCAATGCTCTGGCTGAAAGTTCATGGGGCACATTCACAATTGCTTCAACTATTCCTATTGCGATTATCATGGGTATATGGATGTTTAAGGTAAGAAAGGGGAAAATATTGGAGGCAACCATCTTTGGAGTCTTAATGCTTATTCTGGCAGTTGTCTTCGGTCGTTATATTCCTGATTCTCAATTCGCTTCATGGTTCACTTTTGATCACAAAACTCTTACCATATTTTTGGCTGTTTATGGATTTCTGGCATCTGTTCTGCCTGTGTGGCTGCTGCTTTCTCCTCGTGATTATCTGAGCTCAATCATGAAGATTTCAGTTGTCGGATTACTGGCTATCGGATTAATAATTGTAGCTCCTGAAATCAAAATGCCGTCATTCACTGAATTTTGTCATGGGGGAGGTCCGATCATCCCCGGAAAATTATTTCCCTACCTTTTTATTACTATTGCCTGTGGCGCGATTTCGGGATTTCACGCCCTGATAAGTTCCGGGACATCCCCCAAAATGGTAATGAGGGAATCGGATATTAAATTTATTGCAGTTGGTTCGATGCTTACTGAAGCAACCGTGAGCATTCTTGCATTGATTGCAGCTTGTAGCCTGTTGCCGCTCGATTACTTCATGATAAATATTCCTGCTGACAAGTTACAGGCGATAATGCCAAAGCTTCAGGCTATGGGTTTTACCGAATCGAACCTTAATCAACTTTCAATAAGCGTAGGCGAAAAAATTGCCGGACGAACCGGAGGAGCTGTCTCTTTGGGAGTAGGTATGGCATTTATCTTTTCCTCTATACCTGGAATGGCTCATCTTATGTCGTATTGGTATCATTTTGCGATAATGTTCGAGGCATTATTTATTCTTACAACAATTGATGCCGGAACACGCATCGGAAGATTCATATTGCAGGAAACATTCGGGAAAGTATTTAAACCTTTTCAAAGAACAAACTGGTTGCCCGGGAATCTCATAACAAGCGCACTGATTGTTTTTGCATGGGGGTATTTTATCTATACAGGATCGGTTGCGACAATCTGGCCTATGTTCGGAGCAGCGAATCAATTGCTTGCCACCATTGCCCTCGCGATAGGAACCTCTTTTATAATTAACAGGGGAAGGGCAAAATACGCATGGGTAACTATATTACCGATGATATTTGTTGGGATTACAACACTTACAGCTGCTTTTGAGAATATCATGAACATATATATTCCACAGGTTTATGTTTCAGCCACAAGAGTTCCGGGAATGATTAATCTTATACTTACAGTATTAATAATTATCTGTGTGTTTATAATACTGCTTAATGCAATTCCGAATTGGATCAAAGTCATCAAAAATCCTGTTCAGAAGGTAGAAAAGGACATAATAGTTCTTCCAACGAAATAAAGCGAGCTTATTACATTTACATATCAGGCCTGATTTTAAAAAGACTATTTCAATGCTGTGAGGAGACTCTTCTCCTTTATCAAAAGTGGAGTACAAATAAAAATCTTGGTTACCTTTAACCTCTAACTTATTGACTGCTCATTATGGAAATCTTTCATTCCCTTTTCGATTGGTACATGACCAATCTGAATTATTTCACGATAGCCCTGCTGATGATGATTGAAAGTACTTTTCTTCCATTGCCTTCGGAAGTGGTTATCCCTTTTGCCGCGTATAAAGCAGGGCAGGGAGATCTGAATGTTTTTTTGGTTGTATTCTCAGGTACCATAGGAGCTCTTACCGGATCGTTGATCAATTATACTCTTGCATATTATCTTGGGCGTCCCATCGTTTATAAATTTGCTGACTCGCGGCTGGGGAAAGCATTTCTTTTATCGAAAGAAAAAGTTTTGCATGCAGAAGATTATTTTATCAGGAATGGGAAAACATCAACATTTATAGGTCGTCTGGTGCCCGGTATCCGGCATCTTATATCAATCCCTGCAGGATTAGCAAAAATGAATCTTCGCGATTTCATGCTTTATACTTTTATTGGAGCAGGGATATGGAATATGATACTGGCTGTTATAGGTTACTATATTTACGACCTCAGGGAACAGATTTTCCCATATTTAAAAGATATTCTCTATGTCCTTGGGGCGGTCTTTATTGCTTATCTGGTTATTAAAGCCAGAAAGAATAAGAAAAAAGGGAATTGCAAATAAGGATGAATTCCGGTTTTTAAGCAGCTGTATGTTATTACTGAAATTTTCGCAGAGATCTTTTCAACTCATCAGAATATTAACTAACAACTCATTGCAAAATTCTTTCAAGCCATTTTTCAGCAAGAGCAGGCCAGGTCTTTGAAGCAATGCCTCTTCTTAAACCGTAGCCATGTCCGCCGTCAGGCAGAAAATGCAATTCAACTGAAAGTTTGGCATTACGGAGGGCTCCTGCCATAACAAGGGAGCTGTTCCCGTACACATCATCAGCAGTCTGGAAGATATACATAGGAGGTACCTCTTTACTTAACTGAAGTTCAGGAGTAAGTGTGAAGTTCGGGCCCTGATCGAGATATGCAGGATAAATGAGCATGGTAAATGATGGCCTGCATGAAAGGCTGTCTGCTTTATCAACCGGGGAATATGTCTTTTTATTAAAAAGAGTGCTGGCTCTTGCACTAAGGCTGGCTCCTGCAGAAAAGCCCATTACTCCAATCTTTTCAGGCTTTACATTCCATTTCTTTGCATCATTCCTTACAACTCTCATTGCACGCTGGACATCCTGCAAAGCACCTTCTTTTTTGTCAGGGATCCGGTATTGAAGTACAAATGCAGTAAATCCCAGCTTGTTGAGCCATGCAGCAATTTCAGTACCTTCAAGATCATAAGCAAGGATCCTGTATCCTCCCCCGGGGCAGATTATTACAGCTGATCCATTTTTAACTGCCTGATCAGGCAGAAAAACCTCAATAGCCGGATTGGTAACTTCAGCAAACCTTAATACATCATCTTTTCTGGTCGTATCAACAGGAGGCTCTTGTTTTTCTTTGGTTTCTCCTGGCACTTTTCCGGGCCATAAATAGATAAAATCCTTTTTTTGTGCAAAAGAGTTAATCGATAAAAACATAACAAAAATTGTAAACAGGTGTTTCATAGTAATTTTATTTCTGTCTAAAGTATTAATTTATTTGATTATGATGTTCATTGCTCCCGGAACTTTTTGCCTCACCCCCTCCCGTCCCCCGCTCCCGGGAGAGGTGCGACGATGGCGGAAAGGAATGATTTTATTCAATTATTTCTGCTTTATCAAATCTTTCCGACTCAATATCAACCCGGCGTCTCCTTACCCTTGTGGCACTTTTACTACCGAAGAAACCCCAGCCTCCGCTACCTAAAAGGAATCCCAGGGCGTAAAATCCTCCGTTATTGTTCTGAGCGTACATTGTGATCTTATCATTAAAAAGCATGCCGATAAAGTCAAAAGGGGCAATGAATCCGTGCCACAAACCTCCGAAAAAACCATAGGTATGTCCGGTCAGACATTGTTTAACAGCTTCATTATTAGCACAGCCGGCGATCATCATTATAAGAAGCAATGATGAGATCAGTAGAAAATACTTATGTGAGAATAATGGTTTCATTTTTATTGATATTTAAGATTTATCTGTAAGAAGGCTACTTACTAAAAAGTGCAAGCTCAATAGCTTTTCCTGAATATTTTTTTTCATGATCAATCAGCCATCTCTTTCGTTTCAGCCCTCCCCCGTACCCTGTCAGATTTCCGTCAGAGCCTATAACCCTGTGGCAGGGTATTACAATTGCTATTCTGTTCATCCCGTTGGCATTAGCTACTGCCCTTACTGATCGTGGTTTGTTCAATGCAATAGCCTGTTCCTGGTATGATCGTGTTGAGCCGAAAGGAATATTTTGCAACTCCTTCCATACCAACTGCTGAAATTCTGTGCCTGGTGTCAGGAGAGATAATGAGAATACTTTTCTTTTCCCTTCGAAATATTCTGTCAGCTGATTTCTGAGTCTTTTAATATGTTTGTTATCACCAACTTCGACAGCTGTTCTCAATTGTTTTGCAAGGTCCTTATATTCAGTTTGTAATATTCTTCTGTCGCTGAACTCAAGCAGACAGATCCCATCTTCTGTGGCTCCGGCAATCATCTCACCAAGAGGCGTTTCTATTTTATTAGTTTTGATCATTTTATCAATCCCTGGCAGTCAGGGAGGGGATTAATTTTGGAACCTTTATGAAATTGACTAAATAAATTTAATATTTCTGAACTTCATGGCAGACCAGTCTTCATCGATGTTAATCATTCGCACATTATGGAAGCCGGAGTTCTTCAATGTGTTCCAGCCATGGTCGCGATCGAGATCTGTACTGTATCGCTTACAGGTTTTTTTAGGAAAGCAAAGCCACAAAATGCCGTCTGCAACAAGGTTATGAAGTGCTACAGGAGCAAAGGAATCAACTTCCGAAATACTACTGACAAATATTATTATGAAATCATAAGGATAGGGTGGATCAATTTCCCTGTCAATTTTGATATCTTTAACATCATTACTGCTTAAAATAGTGCAATTGTTTTCAGCATTTATTATTGCAATTCTTCCCTGTCCCTTATAATTAAGCTTTTCAAGTAGGTCTTTCATAAAGCTTTCCTCATTTAAATGCTAATTTAGTAAAAAATTGAACCACAAATGTATTACAGACACAAACATTCATAAATACAATCTGCCAGCATGAGGATTCAATGATGGCATAAAAATAGAATTTATTCTGATTAAATATCTGAAAAAGCTCTTACCTTTGCTGTATCAATAAATGGGGTGCCTTAAAACAACGGGCTGAGATCATACCCTGGAACCTGATCCGGATAATGCCGGCGGAGGGAAAAAAGAGTATCATATATTTCAGCAATTCGTAATCACCTCATTTACATGTTTTTAATGTTTTTTAATTATTCATGGTAATGAGGAAAATTTATTGTTTCATAGGATTTATTATGTTGGCAGGAGGTATACAAGCAAATGCCTTCCAGGAAAATGGTTCAGCAATTAAAGGTAAAGTTACGGATCTCAATGGAAAATCTTTGCCTGGCGCCAGTGTAACAATCGAAAACACATTCCTGGGCATTCATACTGATGCAGATGGGAAATACTTTTTTAAAGGGCTTAAAGATGGGACTTATGCACTCCGGTTTTCTTTTATCGGTTTTGAGACTCAGGTCAGGGAAGTCAGTCTGAAAGAAGAAGAAATATTGAATATCAGCCTCTCTCCAATGACATTTATAACCGAAGAGGTTTTTGTAAATGCCATTAGAGCTGGCGAACATACACCACTTGCATATTCAACGGTTAATCAGGAATTGTTGAAAAAACAGAATATGGGGCCCGATCTGCCTTATCTTTTGAGCCTTACCCCTTCACTTGTCGAAACATCTGAAGCAGGCAACGGAGTCGGATATACAAGTCTCAGGGTACGCGGAACTGACGGTAGCAGGATTAATGTTACGATCGACGGCATCCCGCTAAATGATCCTGAATCTCAACAGGTTTTCTGGGTTGACCTTCCTGATCTTGCATCTTCAATTGAAAATATACAAGTTCAGAGAGGAGTAGGTACCTCCTCGAATGGAGCCGGTGCATTTGGAGCGACAATCAGTATTCAGACTAAAAATCCTGAAAATGAGCCATTCGCTGAAGTGAATTCATCGGTAGGTTCCTTTAATACAACCAAGAATATGGTGTCGGCCGGAACTGGACTTCTTTCAGGAAAATTTGCCGTTCAGATGCGTTATTCCGATCTGAAAAGCGATGGTTTTATCGAAAGAACAGGTTCGGATCACAGATCGGCATATATAAGCGGTATATTCAAAACTGACAGGTCACGATTGAAAGCTAATATAATCCTCGGAGAGGAACATACCGGAATCAGCTGGTGGGGTGTTCCGAAAGAAATGCTTTCAGTTAACAGAAGATATAATCCTGCCGGTGAATATACCGACGAAGGAGGAAATACATGTTACTATAATAATGAAACCGATAATTATACTCAAAATCATTATCAGCTTATTTACAGTCTGAAGCTTAACAACGAACTGAGTTTAAACACAGCTCTGCATTATACCAAAGGAAAGGGGTATTATGAGGAGTACAAAGACGATGCCACTCTTTCTGGCTACGGACTGCCTGACATGAAAATCGGAGATATAATTATTTCAGGAACTGATCTTATCAGAAGGAAATGGATGTCGAACGATTTTTACGGACTTGTCTATTCACTGAAATATCGCAAAGAAAAGATTGATGCAACAGTGGGCGGGGGACTTAATTACTATTCAGGTGATCATTACGGAAGGATAATATGGATGCAATACGCCGGAAATACAGCGAAAGACCACCAATGGTATCTGAATAACGGCACAAAATGGGAACTAAGCCTGTACGGTAAAGTAAATTATTCTTTAACTGATAAAACAACCATTTTTGGTGACCTGCAATACCGATATATCAATTATAATATGTCAGGAGCTGATGACGATTTTAAGGATCTCAGCCAGAAATTTGACTTTAATTTCTTCAATCCGAAAGCTGGTATTTTCTATTCCATCGATCCCAACAGGGATGCATATTTCTCATTTTCTGTCGCTAACCGCGAACCAACACGTTCCGATTATAAGGAAGCCGCAGGAGATGCCGATGCCACACCGCGACCTGAAACCCTGTATAACACTGAAATTGGATATAAACAGAGGAGAGGAAAAAGTTCATTTTCAATAAATATATACGGTATGATATATAAAGACCAACTGGTACCAACAGGGCAATTGAGCAATGTAGGTTATTCCATTATGACAAACGTTGAAAAAAGCTACCGGACCGGAGTTGAAATATCTGCAGGCTTTAAACCTCTGAATTTTCTTGACTGGGATCTTGGTCTCACAATCAGCAGGAATAAAATCCTGGATTTTATAGAATACTATGTCGATTACAATACTTCTGACTGGTCGGAGGAATATAAAAGTAAAGAACACGGATCTGTCGACATTGCTTATTCTCCTTCTTTTACAGGAATCAGCGACATGAATTTCAAAATATTACCCAATACTCAAATTCACTTAATCAGCAAATATGTCGGTAAACAATATTTTGACAACACCATGAATCACGACAGAATGATTGACCCTTATTTTGTCAATAATATCCGACTGGACTATGAACCGCACATCAGAAATGTTAAGGGAATTGAATTTCAGCTTCTGGTAAATAATGTTTTCAATGAAATTTATGAGAGTAATGCTTACGGAGGTAACTGGTATGAAGACGGATCTGAGAAAAGCTGGTCGTACTATTTTCCGCAGGCTGGGATCAATTATATGTTTAAAGTTGGGGTAAAATTCTGATAATTGAATTAAAATGACTGTATTTAGTTGGTTGGCCGATAATTATATAGAGATATTCGGAGCAGTGACCGGGATAATATATGTATTTCTGGAGATCAGACAAACCCTCTGGCTCTGGCCTGTTGGGATCATTACATCTGCTTTCTATATTTGGATTTTTCTGACCGGTAAGATATATGCAGATATGAGCCTGCAGGGGTATTACCTTGTAATAAGCTGTCTTGGGTGGTACTGGTGGGCAAAAAGGAAGAATGGGAGAGAGGAAGAAGGGGAGAACAGGGGAAAGATAGAAGAAAGAGTCGGAGAAGGGGAGGAAAAATCACTTAAAGTGACGAGATTACAGTTCAAAACCGGAGTGATTCTGGCGGGTGTATTTATAATATTATTTGCTGCAATGTGGTTTATCCTTTCAGATTATACTGATTCACCTGTGCCCGTACGCGATTCTTTTATTACATCTCTGTCCATAGTAGCGACATGGATGCTTGCCCGCAAGATATATGAGCACTGGCTGTTATGGATCGTTGTTAATTCTGTTTCTACTGTCTTCTTTGTCGCCAGGGGACTCTATCCAACCGCAGTACTTTATGCTGTATATTGTGTTATGTCGTTTGTGGGATTAATAGAATGGAAGAAGTCAATATTATTAAGTAATCAGAATTGATATGTTGTCAAAAACAATTATCGTTGCAGACGGAGACTTCCCGAAACATGAAATACCGTTACAATATCTCAGGAATGCCGTACGGATTGTATGCTGTGATGGCAGTGTGGAAAAACTGCTGGCTGCCGGAATGAAACCTTACGCTATTGTTGGGGATATGGACTCCCTGAATGCTAAACTGGCATCAGAGTTTGCTGATCGTATTTATGTTGATAAGAACCAGGAAACCAATGATCTGACAAAAGCAGTCTTATGGTGCCGCCAAATGAACTTTAATGATCTGGTCATTGTAGGTGCGACTGGTAAGCGGGAAGATCATACACTCGGGAATATCTCACTTTTGGTTGATTATGCAGAGCATGTGAAAGTTATTATGGTAACCGATACCGGAACTTTTTTCCCGTTTCTTAAGAGTTGTAAACTGCCGTCATTACCTGGCCAGCAGATTTCTCTGTTCTCAATTAATCCGGAGACGGAAATTTCTTCAACCGGACTGAAATATCCATTAAACCATAATAAATTGAAAAACTGGTGGGTTGCTACGCTTAACGAGTCTTTGGGAAATAGCTTTAGTATTGAATTCAGCAAAGGAGCCATCCTGGTTTATATGAAATTCCCTGAATGAAAAGTATAACTATTATTATGTTAAGTTTAAAATGTCAGTTATTCAACTTAAATCCATTACTGGAGAGCAAAAAGTCCCCCGGGTCGGGGGATTTAGGGGGTAGAAAAAAAGGAGACAGATAATAATTAACATAACACTATGTTGTCATTATTTTAAACTAATGGGGCCGTTGCATTAATGCAAACGGCCCCATTTGACAAACCTCCAAATCTAAATCAGAACCTGTATCCGATACTAAGGCCAATTACTTTATTACGAAGGTCCGGATTCTGTTTATCAATTTTGCCCAGACCCATTTCATAACGCAATTCTGTTACAATAGCTCCTCCGTTAGTTAAGTTATACGATACACCGCCACCGAATACGAAACCCCAGTCATTTTTTTCAACCTGATTGTCTATGTCAACATCCTTAGTTGTATCACCAATCTTTATATCGGAATCAGCTGATGTAAGATATCCGTAATAGGGACCGGTAAATCCGGTTACATCCCATTTATTGCCAAGTCCCAGGTCTTTCCCAAATGTTCCTTTAACGAGGAGAGGTATTGACAGGTAATTGAAATCTCTCCTGGTTATTGTTTTGATTCCTGTTGCAGAATTGTTGTATTTCTCGCCTTTTTTCTGGTAGTTAAGTTCAGTTTGCAAAGAGATCTTATTACCAACAGGATACTCAAGAAATCCCCCAATGAGGAATCCCTGGTAAATTTCTTTATTGTTCCAGAGTTGTCCCATCTCAGCCTGTGTTTCAAGGTTAAGTCCGGTATGTATTCCATATTTTATCTGAGCCTGCAGATTCCGGCAGGTAAATAACATTATTGCTAAGCCTGCAAATAAAAAAAATCTTGTTTTCATTTTTGTGATATTTTTATTTAAGAAATTATTAATCAAAAAAGTAATTTTCCATTTCCCAGCTGCAAACTGTAATAAGTTCGTCATTACCGTAAGCAGATTCTTTGTTAAATGTCCTTAACAGCTCAATAATTTTATCAGCTTTTTCCCTGTCACTGAACTGCATGGTTATACTGACATTATACCCCGGCCATATCGGGGTGTCAAATCGCGGAGCGCCTTTTGCGTTTTTTGCAATAACGCGGTCGTTGATCTGATAGCTGTTCACTTCATTTGCATCAAGAAGGTTTGTGATTCTTTCCATGACGCTTACATTGCATGTGCAAAAAATGAATTTCATATTCTTATATTTTATTTGTCTTTATTAAATATTGCGTAAAACACAGGTACAATTATCAGTGTTATTATCATTGAGAACAGAAGACCGCCGATCATTGTGACAGCCAAAGGAGAGAACATCTCATATCCCATTCCGTTGCTGAGAGCCATTGGGACCATTGCGAGTATCATTGTTGAAGATGTCATTACAACAGGTCTGAGCCTCGATCTTCCGCCTTCCTGAATAGCATCATAAAGCTTGTAACCTCTCTTTCTCAGCATGTTGATATAATCTACAAGGATAATTCCGTTCTTGACCACGATACCCACCAGCATTATAATACCAATAAACGTGGTTACACTAAGGGTTGTACCTGTAAGAAGAAATGCAACAACAATACCTACCAGTGTGAAAGGAACTGCAAGCATAATAATGAAAGGGTGTTTGAATGACTCAAACTGGGCAGCCATTACCATGTAAACCAGTATTACCCCGATGATAAGAACAAGAGAGAGATCTCCGAATGACTCATTCTGAGAAGCTGTCTGTCCGGCAAGTTTTACACTTACGCCCTGGGGAACCTCAATTGTGCTGATTGCTTTGTTGACTTTTTCAGTCGCATTACCAAGGGACAAACCCCTTATATCAGCACTGACTGTAATATATCTCTGCTGTGACTCCCTCTTTATTTCCATAGGACCATAACCCTGGCGTACTTCAGCAATATCAGAAAGTCTGATTTGAGTACCAAGAAGAGTGGTCAGTGTAATATTACCAATAGAGGGAATATCAGATCTGTTTTCAGGCGAGTATCTGATCATTATATCATAATCTTCACCACCTTCCGAAATTGAACCTGCTTCGGCTCCGTATATGCTCTGTCTTATCTGAAGGGCAATAAGTCCGGAGTTTAGTCCAACACTTGAAGCCTTCTTGCGATCGATGATAATCTCGTAATCCTGTTTGCCCTTATCTGCTGATGATTCGATATCAATCAGTCCCGTGATTGTTTCCAGGTTGAATTTGATTTGGTTGGCTGTCTGGGTAAGAAGATCAAGATCTTTACCGCTTACTTTTACTTCTACAGGTTTTTCATTGCCTAGTATGGCAGATTCAAGAATGTTTCCTGAAGTGACATGAAATTTTTCAATTTCAGGTATTTCAGCAACTTTGGCACGCAGAACATCGCCAATCTCAGAAGCCTTACGTTCACGTTTATCCGGAAGCGTGAGGTGGCAAAGAACTGTTCCGATGTTTTTCCCCTCTGAAAAACCTACCGTTGAAAGAAGGCCGTCTCTTGTCTGGCCGGAGATGGCTCCTAAAGTACCTGGAACCAATTCAGGGACGTTCTCCTTCATCAGATCAATAACCTGTTGGGCAACGCGGTCAGTTTCCGAAGCGCTTGTACCAACCGGTGTCTGGAAAATGACGATCACGTCGCCTGCATCGAATATCGGCAGATAGTCACTTCCTATTTTTCGTGCGCCAAAAAGAGAAGCTATAAGAATAAGAATTGCTGATATAACCACAAAGCTTTTATGATATACGGCCCATCCCAGCAATCTTTTATACATATTTTCTGCCATCACGATGTTTTTCTCGCTCGACTTGAATAATCTGTCTTTCCATGTATTGCCATCAGTTGTTTTTGTTTTCTTCAGTAATCGGGAAGCGATCATTGGAGAAAGAGTCAATGCCGCAATAAGCGAAGCAATAAGTGTTACAGCAGTCAGAGCTGCAAGCTGTTTAAAAAATATTCCCACTACACCTCCGACAAATATCAGAGGGATGAAGACAACGAGGACGGTGGTTGTGGAAGCAACTACAGCCAGACCCATTTCACTGGTTGCAAAGATTGCTGCTTCTCTCGGACGTTCTCCCTTTGCTATATGCTGGGTTATATTTTCCAGGACAACTATTGCATCATCAACCACCATCCCAATTGCAATGATGAGAGACATCAATGAAAAGATATTGATTGTCCAGTCATTGGCATACATGAATATGAATGCTGTAATAAGTGAGAATGGGATTGTCAGTAAGATTATCAGACTACTTTTCCAGTCCCTCAGGAATGCTACGACGACCAGAGCCACAAACAGAAGTGCCCACCACAAGGTGTCACTAAGACTCTTTATTGATTGTGTTATAACTTCTTCCTGCGAGAGGATCTCTCCAACTTTGATATCATTTGCAAGGTTAGGTGCTAATTCTTTCATCCTGCTGCGGACAGCTTTAACAACATCAAGGGAATTCTTCCCTGACTGTTTCTGAATCATAATGACTGCACCGTGTCCGGATTGTGTTCTTGCAAATTCGTCGGTTTCGAGGTACCCGTCTTCTATTGTAGCTACATCAGAAAGTCGTACAAGTTTACCTAGAAAATTTTTAATTGGTATTTCAGCCAGCTCTTCAGCACTGGTTATCTCTGCGGGAATCCTGACAGAGAAGTCGTTGGTCCCGACCTTTATACTTCCACCCGGGATACTTACATTTTCTGCCTTAAGAATTGCCGATAACCCGGCAATAGAGAGATTGTAAGCTTTAAGCTGGGCAGGATTCACATTTATCCTGATCTCGCGTTCAGGTTGTCCGAGGTATATAACAGAACCTACACCTTCAACTTTTTTTAACGGGCTGGCAATTTCATCTTCGATAATCTGGCTAAGGCCGTTATAGTTTTCTGTAGCAGTAATGCTGTAAATAAGTACAGGCATCATCGAACTGTTAACCTTGTAAATTATTGGTTCTTTTGCATTTTCCGGCAAATGGCTTTTGATCATTTCCATCATGTCGCGGGTATTATTTGCGGCAGTAGCGATATCTGATCCCCAGTTGAATTCCAGAGATACTATAGAAACATTTTCACGTGATGATGACTTTATGCTTTTAAGATCCTGAACCCCTGATAACTGGGCCTCAAGGACACGGCTGACCTGATCTTCAACTTCATTTGCCGAAGCACCGGGATAAACGGTTAAAACTGTAAGCGATGGCAGCTCCATTGCCGGCATAACATCCAGAGGCAACATTTTTAAGGATACCAGGCCAAATAGCAGAATTGCCATAAAAACCATTGCTGTGGTTACAGGCTTGTTTACTGATAATTTTGGTAATTTCATTTTTCTTTTCCTCCTGTTACTTAATCTCTATCATTGATCCGTCGCGGAGTTTTTCTTTTCCACCAGTCACAACGGTTGTTCCGGTATTGATTCCGTTTACACCAACCAATGTATTGTCAGTCCAGAGTTTTTCGATCTTCTGCCTTTTCACCGTATTATTTTCAACTGTAAAAAGATAATTCTCAGCTGTTCCCGGTTGAACATAAATAGCATTCATGGGTACGCATACCGAGTTAAGCGGGCTTAATTCAATTTTTACATGGGCAAACATTCCGGGTTTAACTATACCTGAACCATTTTTAAGTTCCACTCTTACTGTTGCTGTATGAGTCAATGTCGACAGTACCGCTTTGACTGAAGAAATCTTTCCTGTGAAAACAGTGTCATGTATCGCATCAAATGTCAAAAGAGTCTTTTGTCCTTTTTTTACCTTTCCGAGATCTTTTTCATTAACTTCAACTTCAACCTGCACAGGATCAAGCTTCATGAGTCTGAGTATTCCTGATGTTGATGAATAACCAGGATCAAGATTAAGATTGAAGAAATAGTTCTCTCCTTCATTTACAAGATATTCAACAATGGTGCCGGAGAAAGGAGCAACGATTTCAGCATTCTTTTTCATCATTTCAACTTTTGCTTTGGATGCATCATATCTGGCTTTTACATGATCATAGTCCTGAGTGGATATACTCTCTTTTTCGTTGAGCCTGCTTACCCGCTCAAAGTCTTTTTCAATTGTATTGAACTCTACAAGAGCCTGGGTATACATCTCTCCGGAAAGGCTTACAAGAAGATCGCCTTTTTTTACTCTGCTTCCGGCAGGGAAATAGATTTTTTCGACACGGCCGGGAAGAGCTGCTCCGAGGTTTGCTTCCTGATCGGCGAAAGCGGTTCCGGATAGTTCGAGGTAAGGAGAATATGTTCTTGTTTCAGCCTTAACAACTTTTACAGGTATCTTTTCAGATAATGATTGCGAAACAACAGCAGTTTTATTTTCACTGCATGAAACCAGAAGAATGAGCAATGCTCCAAAAAGTGTCAAACGTTTCATTTTTTTAGTTTTATTATTTAATTTATTAATATTTTCCAGTTACTTTTTTCAGATTGCTGACAGCCATCTGCTGATCAGTACGGGCGTCAATAAGTTCCGAATAAGCTTTTTGCCATAATACCTGGGCCTCGAGAACATCAGTTGTTTTAAGAACTCCCTCTTTAAAATTATCGAGGGTATAATTCAGGTTTTGTTTTGACTGTTCCAAAGCGAGTTCAGCATATTCGGTTTTTTTAGTCGATTCGGTATAACCATAGACAGCTTGTTGTAGCTGAAGAACCAGTAATTCCTTTGTCTCTTCAAGTTTAAGGATTGCTGCATTATGTTCGGCTTTAGCAGCATTAAGAGTATGCTTTTTATCACCAAAATGGAAAATCGGGATATTGCAGACAACTCCTACATTCCAGTCAGAACCAAATTCTTCTGCCAACCCGTTATATGGATTTGGATTCATTGAAGTATAACCTGCATTAAGCATTATGTTAGGAAGATATCTCGATTGCATTATTTTTATTCCCGATTGGGCGATATCAACATTCTTCTCGAGTATTTTAAGCTCGGGTCGCTCAGTGATTCCGTCTTCATTAACAGTATAGTTCAGAACTGATGGTTCAGCTTGATTGAGAGAATCTGTCAGAAAGATACCGCTTGAATAAGTAACTCCTGTCATCTGGCATAGAACCATTTTTGAAATTTCCATTCCATTTTTTGCTTTAAGCAGCATAATGTCCGATTCGCTCAGTTTCAGTCTGGCTTTGAGCAGATCGTTGTTAGTAATAATACCTTCGGAATGAATATTTTCAAGGTCAGAAACAAGCCTTTTAAGCATCTGTTGATAATTTTCGGCCATTTTTACTTTTTCCCTGAGAGAAACGATCCGCCAGTAAGTCTCTTCTACAGAATACATAAGTTCGTTCTCTGTAAGCGAAAGATTATGATCAGCTACTTCTTTTACATAAGCAGCAATTTTGTTTGTTTCTCTTATTTTTCCACCCAGATAAACGGGTTGCATAAATCCTCCGTTTATAACATAAAGGTTATCGAGGCTGATAGTGCTTTTTGATGCCGGCAGATACGTGTACTTCTGAAAGACCGGGTTACCGGAAGCATCTGTGACAACTGCTCCGGTGGCTGGATTTATGACAAACGTCGAAGCTGCAACAGCTGGAGTTGCCAGCGCTGCCTGATTTATACCGCCTGTTGTAGCATCAATAGCTGTATATGGTACAACAGGAAGAAACATATCATTTTTCAGCAGCTGGTAATCCTTGTTCAGATAAGTGTATACACCATTTACACTGAAATTCGGAAGGTATTGTGTGAAAGCTGACTTTTTAACCGCTTCCGCAGCATTAACCTGCTCTTTTGCCATCTTCATTTTCTGGTTATGTTCCAGAGCCAGACTGCGGCATTGTTCAAGGCTTAAACTTTCCTGGGCGCTTAGCGCAAAAGGGAAAATTAAGGTTGTAAGTATTAATTCAATTTTTTTCATTTTGACTATTTGACTATATTACTATTAGACTAAAAACGTATTTAGGTCGAATAAAATGCAAAAAAAATTATCTCTTAATTATACCATAGAAAAGAAAATTTACAATGTCATTCAACCTGTCTTCGAAGTATACCGGTTCCTTACTAAAAAAGAAAGGAACTTCAAGACCCTTCATTGCTGTTACAATAGCCACAGCACTGAGGTAAGGATCTTCAACTGCGAATTTTCCTCTATCTATTCCATCCTGAATAATTATTGTAATCATTCTGACTTCATCATCGTCGTAGTTTTTCCTTATATCCTCAATAAATTCAAGATTGGTCAGGTACTCACTCTTAAGGGCAGTATAAAAGTTTGTAAGTTTTTTAAGCTTTTGCATCCTGATTGAGATGTATACTTTCAACTGTTCAATCGGATCATCAATTTCTGAGATTCCACTATGCAATTCTTCTTTCAGTTCTTCAGCTTCCTTCTCAACTACTGCCTTGAATATTTCCTCCTTACTGTTAAAATAATAATAAATGGAGGACTTTCCTTTCCTGGAAGCAGAAGCAATTTCCTCCATTGTGGTCTTTTTAAAACCAAAATGAGAGAAGATTTTACGTGCAATATCAATTATCTTCGCTTTTGCCTCATCATGTTGTGCTAACATTTTTTATTTGTTTTAACTAAGACTGACAAAAATAATGCCACTTGAATTATTTTCCTAATATTTAATCGACTATTTGACAAAAATAGTCGAATCGTGTCAAAGTGACACAAAGCAACAGTTTTTATTTTAATTCTCTGACAAGATTGATAAGCTGCACCCGGTTCTTTACATTTGTTTTGAAATATATCCGGTGAGTATGATCTTTAACAGTTTGCAGGCTGATAAATAATTTATCAGATATTTCTTTGTTGCTCAATCCATTGCAAATTTCATAGACGATATCTGTTTCTCTTGGTGATATTCCGAATTTTTTAAAGAACTGTTCATATGTCAGATCATATCCGGTATCTTCAGTCAAAGCGGTAATGAGTGTACCGTAATTCAGATAAACAGGAAGAAATGTATTCCCTGCAAAAAATGCAAGAATAAATATGATCCCTGGCCAGATCAGGGAAGGATAAAAAATCAGCGGGAGGCATTGCAGGATCATTATCATAAAGAGAGCGGGAGCAATTATTTTCCTGTCATAATCATGTATAACCGGCCGTCCTTTCAAGGGGATATGAATGAGATATACTGCAGCAAACGAATATGCCAGGTTCATAATAATGTAGTATTTCTTTATAAGCGCTGAATGATTCAAATTATTTTCATGCGTTATTAAATATCCAATAAGGAAAAGGAGAGAGAAATTAAAGAAGAGAAACAGGGATACAAACAAGTTGTTTTTTTTTCTTCCGGATAATCCTGATACAAATCTGATCAGCATTAACCATGCAAAAACAAGGAAAGGTAATCCCATGAGTATTGAAATATCGGAGAATCTTGAAACCTGTTCCTGTGAAATAAACGGGGATAAAAACTCTTTTATGATTACCTGACCCCATATCCCGTAAAATCCGAATGTATAAATAAAGACCTCAAAGTATAATAGTGATGAGAAGATTTCGGATCTGAACCTGCTTTTTAAACGTGTGGAAAGGATAATCCCAACTGCAGCCAGGGCTATCGAAACAATAAACATAGAATAGACCAGATATCTTAACATAATATAAAGGTACAAAATTCAGTAAATACCGTATCATAAAAATAGTCACTACCAAAGTTTTAGTGTACATACTATAGTAGGAAAAAATAAAATCACTACCAAAGTATGAAGTCCGTGATAAAATCAGGATGTAAATTTGCTTAAGAAATCAGAACGGATCAATTAATAAAATAAATAGAAACTATGGAAACAATTACTGAATACAAACTGACCCCATCGTTCGGAAACAGTTTCGGAACAGGATGGAGAGTGATGCTGGATAATTTCTTAAGGTTGTTCCTTGTAATAATTATAATGGCAGTTATTACGGGTCCCCTCAAGATGATGAATTTAAACCTGGGTGATTTCCACGGATTACATTGGTCACATAGGTTACCATGTGAATGGCCAAACCACATGGATGGCCTCTTCAGTCTTGCTTCACTGGGTTTATTTGCTGCTTTTGTTACCCTGATAGCATTGGTTTATTCTTTCCTTGTTGTCCCGGTATTTAAATATGGATCAAATATGATATTTGTACAGGCAGTAAGAAAACTTAAACCCGACTTTGAACTGCTTATTAAAGGTTTCAGGGAAAACTACCTTTATATTGTCCTTGCAAATCTTCTTGTAATTGCCCTGGTAGTTATAGGTTTCTTTGCACTGATAATCCCGGGCATTATCATTGCCTGCCGGTTAGTTTTTGTTTCCTATATTGTTATGGATAAAAAGCTCGATCCGATTGAAGCAGTTGAATTGAGCTGGAGGCTCACCCGTGGTCATGGCTGGACAATATTTTTTATGGGATTTGTATCGATCTTCATAATATTATTTGGTCTGCTGATGCTTATAATCGGGATATTCCCTGCAATTATCTGGGTATCAAGTTCATTTGCGTCCTTGTACCAGTCTGTACTTAATGAGAAGGAAAATCCGGCAGAACCAGCAATGGCATAAATCCTGTATCAAAATTTCTGCCTTGATATGATTTCACCTGCCGTGGGCTTTTGCTTCGGCAGGTTTCTTTTTATTTTTGACTGTAGTTGCTTGTTCCCAGGTAAACTGACCTTACCCGAGGGTCTCTTCTCACCCTGTTTTCCACCTCATGCGCCAGGCCCCTCAAGGTTTCATCATACCTCTAAAATTAATTTTGCCGGGATGAAAATTGTTTCTTAAATTTAACTATTGTTTCTTAATTCTAACTAAAAAGTTGCAAAGGTGATATTTACATTAGACCTGATTAATGTAAAGTGAAACGTTCAATTGGCAGTATTTACCATAAAAAATATTCAATTGAAATACCGTAACCTTCCTTTAAAGTTCTTAACTAAAACATCACGTAACATGAAATCAGTCGTTAAATTATTAATTGTAGCTGTTCTGATCAGCCTTCCATGTACTGTTAACAGCCAGATTAAGGTGGATCTTAAGAAAAAGGTTCAAAATCAGACAAATAACAGAGCCAATCAAAAAACAGATCAGGCCATTGACAAAGGCCTGGACGGAATCGAAAATGGGGTCAAAGGAATATTCAAGAAAAAGAAGACAGATCAGACCCAGGAAAGCCAACCAGATCAATCATCTGATGCTAATAATACAAATTCGGTAGAAAAGTCTGTTAAACAGGAGCAAACTCAGTTACAATCGTATTCAAAGTACGATTTTATTCCCGGCGAAAAAGTGATGTTTTACGAGGATTTCAGTCAGGATGCCGTTGGCGATTTTCCGGCATTATGGAACACAAATGGTACGGCCGAGGTGGTTACCACTAATTTATATCCGGGTAACTGGATGAAGTTTGTAATGCGCCAATGCGTATGGACAGATGCTTTACTAAAGCTGCCTGATAATTACACGATCGAATTTGATATTATCCCAATTGGAGGACTTGAAGGGGAAGGAATGAGCGGTTACTATGTACGGCTTATGCAAGCTAAGAATGTAAGAGCATGGGACGGGGGCTCAGCCCCTGGGGAAGGAGGTTTTTGTTTCAATGTGGAATATTTTGGCAGACCAAATTATAGTACATGGTTAATTAAGCAGGGATGCCAGGAACTGGGTTTAAACGGACACTTGGATGGAGATGCTTATAAACAAAAGATGAACCAGAAATATCATATTGCCATCTGGGTTCAGAAATCAAGGATCCGTCTGTATCAGGACCAAAACAAGCTGATCGATCTGCCTAAGGCTTTACCTGTTGATTGTGTAAAACCTGACAGGATCCGGTTTGAATACGGCGCCGCAATGTTGACCAACATCCGCATTGCCGTTGGCGCTCCCGATATGCGTAACAAACTGATGACCGAAGGTAAGCTGGTAACTTACGGAATCTATTTCGATGTTAATAAGGATGTCGTTAAACCCGAATCGTACGGAACACTAAAGGAAATTGCAGCAATATTAAATGAAGTACCCGATGTGAAAGTCAAAATCGTAGGTCATACCGATGCTGACGGAGCTGACGCTGCTAACCTCGACCTTTCAAAACGTCGTGCAGCTTCAGTCAGGAATGAATTAGTCAATTCTTTTGGTGTGAATGGTGTCCGTCTGGAAACTGATGGCCTGGGAGAAGGACAGCCTGTTGCACCAAATGATACTCCGGCAAACAAAGCCCTTAACCGCCGGGTGGAATTCATAAAACTATAAGAAAAGAAAAATCAATATAATTCTGGTTGCTCAGGTTTTCAGTATCAGTGCTTTTTCCCAGGGATTTAATATCCCGGACATCTATTTTCAACTAATGTAGGCAAGTGTTCAACATGGGTAGCAGCAACCAATAACAATTATCCCGGTAAGAGTTTTTTGTAACTTTCGCTTCATAATATTCTATACTTTCGATATTGATTATTTATCTGATTTTACTAACTTTATTCCATTAACCAAAAATTAAGAAATATGAAAGCCAGGTCATTGCTGTTGTTATTAGCTTTTCTGGTTGTAGCACCGAATACTTCAAATGCTCAGTTCGGAGCTCTGAAAAAGGCTATCAATAAACAGATCGATAACAAACTAGATTCGACAATTCACAAAGGTGCAAAGGATAATGCTCAGGAACAAACCGGTCAGGTGCAATCTGATAAAGTTCCGACCGGGGACAACAGAGGTACCAGGGAAACAAATCGTGGGCTGTTTGGCGGGAAAATTAACATCAAATACAATGATGAATACCAATTCACAGGCAGGATTTATATGCAGATGGAAACGTATGACAAAAAAGATATTATAAAGTCAGATTATTACACATATTATAATGGTAATACTCTTGATGCCGGTATTGAGGTTAAACTCGTTGATAATGAGGGAAAAAAAGGACAGGAAACCTTGCCATCAGTATTTCTTTTTGATAATGATAACAGGTGTTTCATGATACTTATTAACGGGGAATCTAAAACAGGCATTATTTCAACAATACCATCCGATTCAGCAATTGCTGCACAGGCTAAAAATCAGAAATTGGCAAATCCTGATAATGCTTCAGTTACAAAGACTGGAAATTCACGAACTATCGCCGGGTACAGGTGTGACGAATATAAGATAGTCGAACCCGACAAAGATGGTTATTCAACTGTCTGGATGACCAAAGATGTGAAGATTAAAGCCAATAAAAAGAATTGGGGAAAATCAGGGATGCCAACCTATTACAACTATCCGGGTTTTGAAGATGCAATGATGCTGGCTGCGGAATCATTCGATAAAAACAATAAACCGGAAATGAAAATGGAGACTAAAGAGATCAATGATAACTTTAGTCATACAATATCTACAGCAGGCTACACTTTTATGAAAATGAATTTTGGCCAAGCAGGAAAGAAATAAGCGGAAGGCTTCCTAAAACTTCTTCAGTTTGGCGAATCTGAGGAGAAGTTTTTTCTTGCCATTCTTCTCAAATTCAACAGTAGCAGTGGTGTTTGGAGCCTCACCTTCAATGGATATTATCCTGCCATTTCCGAATCTTTCATGCTGTACATTATCTCCTTCTGAAAACAAGGATGAATCACTGGCCACGAAGGTTACACCGGTTGAGGCTTCTGTTTTGCTGATTTTTTTAAAACGGGCATTATTTGCATATTGATGGGGTTCTTCACGGAATGTTGCCGGTTTGGTTTCAGTGTGAGAATTATTCTGAAACGGTTGTCCTCCAGTCTGGGGGTAACATAAAAATTTCTGATCAATCTCGCGGAGAAACCGGCTTGGATTGCTCCTTTCAAGATTCCCCCATTTATAGCGGTTAAGAGCATAGCTCAGAGTTGCCTGTTTTTCTGCACGGGTAACAGCTACATAAAACAGACGTCTCTCTTCCTCAAGTTCGCGGGCACTTCCCGATGACATTGGCGAAGGGAACAGGGTGTCTTCCATTCCTACAATATATACATGTTTGAACTCAAGGCCTTTAGCTGAATGCATAGTCATTAGTGTGACTTTATTGCGATCTTCTTCATTTTCATTGTCCTGATCAGTGAGTAAAGCAACATTTGCTATATAAGCTTCAAGAGAGGAAGGCTCTCCATTGGTTTCTGCAGCTTCGGAAAAAACTTTGATTGCGTTAAGCAACTCCTCAATGTTTTCATAACGGCTGACCTCCTCAGGCGATTTGCCTTCCTTCAGTTCTTTCATTATTCCGGAACCGAGAGCGATCTCCCTGGCTTTTGTAAAGGCATCGGTTGTCTCAGAGTCTTTCCTCAAAGCCTTAATTATCTCTGTGTACATCAATAACTTTTTAGCCGTACCTGAATTAAAATGCTCGGGATATTTTTCTGCTTCCAGGAGAATATTCCAGGATGTGACATTTGTATCAGCAGCCAGCTCAAATACTTTTTGAATAGTAGTATCTCCGATACCTCTTTTCGGATAATTGACAGACCTCTTCAGAGCCTCCTCATCTTCAGGATTGATAACCATCCTGAAATAGGCGAGAAGGTCTTTAATCTCTTTACGATCGTAAAATGATAATCCACCGTATATTTTATACGGTATGTTTTTTCGCCGGAGAGTCTCTTCAAAGATCCTCGACTGGGCATTTGTCCTGTAAAGTATTGCAAAATCCGACCAATTGAGCTGTAATGTAAACTTCTTGTCAAAGATATCTGACGAAACATTAAATCCTTCTTCAGAATCGGTGACAGCCTGTAAAACTTGTATCTTTTCACCGGTCTCATTCATTGAAACAACCTTTTTCTCTATCTGGCATTCATTATTCGCGATAATGGTGTTTGCAGCATCAACAATTGTCTGAGTGGATCTGTAATTTTGCTCAAGTTTAAAAAGCTGATAATCAACATAATCATTTTTGAAATTGAGGATATTCTCAATCCGTGCTCCTCTGAAAGAGTAAATACTCTGTGCATCGTCACCTACAACACATATATTCTGATGTGTGGCGGAAAGTTTTTTTACAATTAAGTATTGAGAATAGTTGGTGTCCTGATACTCATCAACAAGTACATAGTTGAATCTTTTCTGATATGCTGCAAGAACATCTGGAAAATCTCTGAAAAGAATATTTGTATTCAGCAGCAGGTCATCAAAGTCCATTGAATTGGCTTTGAAGCAACGTGAGGCATAAGTTCTGTATACATTTGAAAGCAATGGCATCCGGCTCGATTTGTCATATTCCTGCATCGTTGGATCGGCTGCATACATGCTGGCTGTAATAAGGTTGTTTTTTGCCGAAGATATCCTTGATGCAATGACACCGGGTTTGTAAATGTTATCGTCCAGATTCAGCTCTTTTATTATAGACCTGATGAGACTCTTTGAATCAGCGGAATCATATATGGTATAATTCGGTTTATATCCGAGTCTTTCTCCTTCCATGCGGAGGATCTTTGCAAAAATAGAATGGAAGGTCCCCATCCAGAGGTGCCTGGCAATTTCGGGACCGACGATCTTTGTAATCCTCTCTTTCATCTCTTTTGCAGCCTTGTTTGTAAAGGTTAATGCAAGTATTTTACCGGCCGGTACACCTTTTTGCAGAAGATGGACAATGCGGTAGGTCAATACTCTTGTTTTGCCTGCGCCGGCACCGGCTATTACAAGGGCAGGACCTTCAGTATTGATAACTGCTTGTCTCTGAGAATCGTTCAGATCGTTTAAATAATTGGTTGTCATGTGTTTATTTGAATTACAGCGTGCTCGCGGTCCGGCAAATTTAGTAATAACAAGGTCAACGGAACAGAAAACCTGACAGTAAAATACTATTATTTATTAACAAATAAATCAAGATAGGGACGTTACATAGACCATCCCTGCATAGTATTTTTTTTATTATACTTGCATAAAAAAATACGAAAGCGACAAAGATTTCGTTTTTGATAATTAGAACTGATTGATTGTGCGATATTTATTCTTGATCATAGCAATATTATTGCCGTTAATTGCAGAAGCGCAGCTTACAGCACCGGGAATGAATGCGTTTAGATATGCTACATATCCCTCGGCTCCGGATGCTAAAGATCCTGTATTTATATATTGTAATACATCAGGTTCACAGAAAGGTGAACTTCAGGCTAAAAGTCCGAGAGGAACAGGTCTGTTTAATTTTTCGTGGTATAAATGGGATGACCTGACCAACAGTTTCAGCAGCTCTCCGATAAAAAGCGACAATGGGGTGACAATATCTGCAATTTCAAATCTTTCTGAGGGTGGGTACAGGGTTAAAGTATCAGGAGGTTTTGATACAACTATGACGGCATGGATTTTTCTTGACAAACCTTATTCATCAGCAGCACTTCAGAACCGGACATGCGACTATGTGGCTTTAAACGGTGAAGCAGCAATCGACACCTTTTATTATAAAGATCCCACTAATGGCAAATCAATTAAACTGCCTGACCGGGTGAGTTTCCTATGGTCATCTGATCCGGTATCAGCGATACCATATCCGGATTTTGATCTGGATCCACAGACCTTTAATCCTCCATTGGTTAATGTTACATATATGCTCCAGGTAAGCGATAGTTTTGGCTGTAAAAGCAATTCATCATTTTTATATGAGTCAATCCATGTCAAAGCTGACTTTACTGCTGATCCTGTTGACGGAGGAGCGCCGCTTGAGGTGAATTTTACAAATAATTCCATCAGGGGGTATACTTACAGATGGGAATTCGGGGATGACTCAATTTCGGAACTTGAAAACCCCCTGCCTCATATTTACTATATACCTGGCGAATATACTGTGACGCTATCCATCGAAAGTGAGCTCCATTGCAAAGATTCGTTTACATACCCTGGCAAGATTAAGGTTGATCCCTCCGCTCTTGGTATTCCGAATGTATTTTCTCCGGATGGTGACGGGATTAATGATCTTTTCAGGGTTGAATCAACTTCCCTTAAGTATTTGAGTGTGGAGATTTACAGCCGGAGCGGTATGAAAGTTTACAGTTTTCATGGTGATGGAGATAAGTTAAGCGAATGGCAGGGGTGGAATGGACATGTGAATAACTCATCTGCCAAAGCCAAACCTGGAGTGTATTTATACATCATCAGGGCACAGGGATGGGATGACGTTGATTATGACAGTAAAGAGCAGAGGGGATTTCTTTATTTATACCGATGATCAGATCCTGGGCTGCAATAGCTTTAATCGCTTTAAAGGCTTTAGATGGTATAGATGCTTTAATTTAACAATTCAACTCTACAACAAATAAAGCCTCTACAGCCTTTAAAGCCTCTACAGCCTCTTCTTAAAGGTAAGCCCAAAAACAGCAAGTTCCCCTTTTTCGCAATTCAGATTAAAAGGCCATTCTCTTGTTTCTCCGTTATAAACAATAGTCGGATTGCCATCCTTTATTGTCCATGTATATGGGCGGATTTCGGTTTCGGAATAGACCTCGGCTCCTGTTTTATCTGCATTGAAAGAGAATGACTTTTCGAAATTGCTTTCTGTATAAACCCATTTGCCTATAAGGCAGTCTTTTTGAGACGGTTCTGCATTCTTAATTTTTTGTACGGTTTGATTTTTACAACTAGTGAAAAATCCAAGTGCTAATGTCATGAAGGTGATTAGAAGTTTGTTTTTCATAAAGTTGAATTTAAAAAATTCTGAATGTTGGTAATAATAAGTAATTGATTATAAAAAAATATCTGCCATGAATCTAATCAAATTTATTGAATCATTTGCTGATGGAACATTATTCAGAAACAAAGCACGGTGTCCCCAGGTGTATAAATCGGGAGTGTCTCAAAAAATATTGAGACCACTTTTTCAGGAAAGTGATACCTCTGTTCAATTTTATGAGACTTTAAACTTACATTTTTCACATAGTTTTGCCCAAAACTTACAAATCCCGGAAGATGAAAAAAACAACGATTACAACTATTTGAATTTTGTATTATCTATTGCAAACTCATAACCAAATCGAAAATTATGGGTTTTGAACGAAGATATATTTATTAATCTTATTGCGCAACAACGAAACCTGATTTCTCTCACCTGCATTGAACCGTCATTCACCGGTATTAAACTTAAGATTACTGAATAATTTGTGACTTCACCCGAAAAAACTTTTAAAACTAAAAAAGTTTTCTCATTTTTGCAGTTTCAGATTCTTAAAGATGGATTATAAAAAAAGAATACTTGAAGAGGCTGCAGTTTTGTTCCGTGATTTTGGTATGAAGGCTGTAACCATGGATATGATTGCTGGTAAAATGGGCATATCGAAACGAACTATTTATGAAGTGTTCAAAGATAAGGATGAGTTGCTTAAAGGTGTTATGCAATTGATGTATGAGAAACAACATACAGCATTTACGAATATTTTGAATGATTCAGGGAATACAATTGAAGCGATATTCAAAATGATTGATCTGATGATTAACCATTTTCAGAACATGAGTCCTGCATTTCTGTTGGAAATTAAGAGATATCACAACGATGTATTCAAAAAATCAGGTGATCATGGTATGTTTCCATATTTAAGAAACAATGAGGAAATTATCGAGAGGGGAATTAAAGAGGGTCTGTTCAGGAATGATATTGATATTAACATAACAAATAAGTGTATGTTGGAAGCTGTAAGAATGTCGACTGACAAAGATTTGTTTCCTCCTGAAGAATACGTCAACAAAGATGTGATTAAGAATGTTTATATAAGTTATCTGAGGGGTATTTCCACTAAGAAGGGAATCGAAATGATTAGTTTGTACGAAAGACATTATAAAAACAAGAAATGATATTCATTTAAAAGAAATAATAATACAGGCATTATGAAAGGAAAAAAATTTTTAATATCAATGTTGCCTCTCCTTTTCGTCGGGTCAGGGCTGTCTGGCCAGGATAACAGCATTGAACTTACTCTTTCTCTTAAAGAGGCACAGGAATATGCATCACAACATAACAAGATGGTTAAATCGGCAAAACTAACCGTACAGGGTTCTCAAAAAGATGTATGGACAACAATTTCTTCCGGTTTACCACAGGTTTCTGCCGACGCAACTTTTACAGATAATCTTAAGCTGGGAGTATTTGTTATGACAATGAAAGACCAGGCTACAGGGATCGACCAGACTATGGTTATAACCATGGGCATGAAATATAGTGTCCCGGTTTCAGTGCAGGCTTCGATGCCTTTGTTTAATGCTCCTTATTATGTTGGCATTGAAACTGTTAAGCTTGCGCGGAAGCTGGCAGAATCAAATCTGCAAAGCACTGAAATTGATACACACCAGTCAGTTGCTTCTGCATATTATCTGATTCTGGTTTCCGAAGAGTCATTAAGGATTCTTAAGGAAAACCTTGCCAATTTACACGAGACTCTAATCTCAACCAGAGCCATGTATAAATCGGGGCTCGCCGAATCAACAGATGTTGATCAGATGGCATCAAATGTTACAATGGTGGAAAATTCATTCAGAAATCTTAAGAGCACCATTGAAATGAATTACAATCTTTTACGGTTCCAGCTTGGGGTCAGATCTGACACTAAAATTATCCTTACAGAAACGCTTGATGATCTGGTTAAAGAGATAAATGTTGATGCCCTGCTTGCACAGGAATTCAATTGCAATATGAATATAAGATATGAACTTGTGGAGAAGCAGGAACAGTTGTCTGCATTAAACCTGAAAACTCAAAAATCAAAAGCATTTCCTTTATTATCAGGTTTTTATTCAGCTGCGAAATCGGGCATGGGAATGAAATTGTCGGGAATGGAATGGTATCCAAGTTCCTATGTCGGGTTACAGTTATCATTACCGATATTTGCCAGCGGACAAAGGTATTCCAACATACAAAAGGCAAAAATTGACCTCGAAAAGGCCAGAAATACAAAGGAAATGATCTCTGACCAATTGAAAATGGAGCATAAGCAATTAAGATTCGACTTGGAAAATGCAAATCTTCAGTACAAGAGCCAGAAAGACAATGTAGATGTCTCAAAACGGGTATATTCAAGCATGGAGAACAAGTACAGGCAGGGAATGGCATCTAGTCTGGATTTGACTCAGGCAAATCAGCTGTACCTGCAGGCGGAAAACAATTATATCTCTTCACTGATGAATCTGCTTCAGACAAAGCTTGCCCTGGATAAATTATTCAATAACATGTAGTTAAAGTAGAAATAATTAAACAATAAGATAATGAAACACTTAAGGTCAAATTTAGTAATACTGATAAGCAGTCTGATAATTTCATCCTGTTCATCAAAGACCAATAGAGAATCTGCCACTTTACAAAACACTGCAACTTCAGCAGAAAGAGCTGTTATCCCGGTAAAGGTGATGACGATAACAAAATCAAGGATCTCCAGAACGATTGACTATACAGCAACCATACTTCCATTTGAGGAGGTAAATATGGCACCATCAACTCCCGGAAGGATTGAAAAAATCTATGTTGAGAAAGGCGACAAAGTCAGCAAAGGACAGGATCTCTTCCTGATGGACCGTACTCAGCTCTATCAGCAGAAAGTTCAACTGAGCAGCCTTGCAAAAGATCTGGCACGCCTCGACACTCTGCTTAGGACCGGAAGCGTTAAGCAGCAACAGTATGATCAGCTGAAGACTCAGTATGATGTTACCAAAACAAATGTGGATTTTATGGAGGAAAATACATTTCTCAGGGCTCCCTTCGCAGGAGTTGTTACAGGAAAATATTTTGAAGATGGTGAAATCTATTCAGGCTCTCCCACAACTTCATCCGGAAGATCAGCTGTTGTTACTGTTATGCAGATAAATCCCCTTAAGGTGAATGTGAATATTTCAGAACAATATTATCCGCTTATTAAAAAGGGAATGAAAGCAAATATTTCGGCTGATGTCTACAAAGATGAGAGCTTTACTGCAACTGTTTACAGAATTTCACCAACTATTGATTCTGATACGCGGTCATTTACAGTTGAACTTGAGCTTCCAAACAGGAATGATATTCTTAAACCGGGGATGTTTGTCAGGGTTTCCATGGACCTTGGCGAGGTTGAAACTTTTGTTGTTCCGGCCAATACAGTATTAGTCCAGGAAGGAACCAATATAAGATACGTTTTTACCGGGAAGAACAATATTGCTGAAAGGATTGAAGTTGATCTCGGAAAAAGATTTGACGATAAGCTTGAGATCATTTCTGCCAACCTTAAAGAAGGCGACATGCTGGTAAATGAAGGTCAGGCAAGGCTGATCAATGGTGACAAAATTGAAATAATCAGGTAATTATAAGAAATTCAACTATAATAAAATGAGTATATACAGTGCTTCCGTAAAAAGGCCTGTTACCACAATACTGATATTTGTCGGTCTTATGGTTATGGGGATCTATTCACTGACGCAATTGCCTGTGGATCTTTATCCCGAGATGGAATTGCCATATGTTGTTGTGTTTACCACCTATCCCGGGGCAAGTGCATCCGATATTGAATCGAATGTAACAAGACCTCTGGAGAATGCCCTTAACTCAATAAGCAAGCTTAAAGAGATAACCTCTACTTCGAGCGATGCAACCTCCGTTGTCTTTATGAATTTTGAATATGGAACAAACCTCGATGAGGCATCAAATGATATCAGGAGCGCACTCAGTTTTACTGAACGTGTGCTTCCTGAGGATTGTGAAAAACCGACAATCATCAAGTTCAGTACAAGCATGATGCCTATTATATTTTATGCTATTACAGCAAAAGAGAGTTATCCAGGTCTAGAGAAAATTCTTGACGAAAAGGTTGTAAACCCTTTAAACAGGATTGAAGGTGTAGGATCTGTTGCCCTCTCAGGGGTCCCCGGACGTAAGGTATACATCGATGTTGATCCCAGAAAGATGGAGGCATATAATCTTACAATCGAACAGATAGGTAATGTGGTCAGAGCTGAAAACATGAATATGCCTGCCGGCTATATTGAAATGGGCGAGACAGACTATCCATTGCGTATTCAGGGTGAGTTTCCCGAAAGTGATGTCCTCAGAAATCTTGTGGTTAGCAGTTACAATGGCAACAGTGTATACCTTAAAGATATTGCCCAGGTAAATGATACAATCAGGGAATCAAAACTTGATACCAAGATCAACGGAACCAGAGGAATGAGCATGTATGTTCAGAAACAATCCGGTGGCAATACGGTTAAGGTTACGAAAGAGGTTGACAAAGCTTTGAAAACACTTATTAAAGATCTGCCCCAGGACGTTAAAATTGAAAAACTATTTGACAGCGCATCATTCATTAGAGGCTCAATCAGCAACCTGACAGAGACCTTAATGTATGCTGCGATCTTTGTAATTCTGGTTGTTCTGTTTTTCCTTGGAAGATGGAGAGCAACATTCATTGTAATACTTACAATTCCTATTTCTTTGATTGTTGCATTCATTTACCTGTTTGTTACAGGAGCATCGATCAATATTATCTCATTAACATCACTTTCCATTGCTATCGGAATGGTAGTGGATGATGCCATAGTTATTCTCGAAAATATAACAAAGCATATTGAACGGGGCAGTCGTCCCAGGGAGGCCGCTATTTATGCGACCAATGAGGTCTGGCTGGCTGTTATCGTTACTACTCTTACAGTTGTGGCTGTGTTCTTCCCTCTTACATTTGTCCAAGGTCTTACCGGTGTACTGTTCAAACAACTTGGTATGATTGTTACAATTACCATTGTAACTTCAGTATTTGCAGCTATTACACTTACACCTACATTAAGCTCTCTTATTTTAAAATGGTATCCTATTAAAGAAAATGCAAATTTCTGGACCTATGACGGAAGTATCAGGAAATGGCTTAACAAGCTCGATCATTTCTATGAAAAATCTTTGCGCTGGGCACTTCATCATAAAACTGTTGTCTCAATACTGGCTTTCATAATCTTCGTTGCATCAATGAGCCTTTTCGCTATTGTAAAAACGGAATTTTTCCCACAGGCAGATGAGTCGATCATTTCGGGAACTATTGAACTACAGACAGGAACCAGAGTTGATCAGACAATATTGACAGCCAATACAATTGATAGTCTTATAAAAACCAAATATCCTGAAGTCAATATTATTTCAACCTCCACAGGTTCTGATGATCAGGGAGGATTTGCATCAATATTCAATGCAGGGGGCACACACACAATACGTTACAGCCTGAGTCTCATCCCAATAGAAGAGAGAAAGAAAACTGTATTTGAGATTGTGGAAGAGATGAGAGCAGACCTCTCAAGATATCCGCAAATCATAAACTTCACTTTAAGTACCTCGGATAATATGGGTAGTTTCGGAGGAAACAGCGTGGACGTTGAGGTTTACGGATATAACATATCTGAGACCA
Organism: Bacteroidales bacterium; assembly: GCA_021371855.1. Lineage (GTDB taxonomy): Bacteria > Bacteroidota > Bacteroidia > Bacteroidales > VadinHA17 > LD21. The sequence goes on from JAJFVL010000029.1 coordinate 148,426, forward strand.
ACCTTGTTGCAGAAGAACTTGCAAACAAGATAAAAAAGATTCAGGGAGCAAAGGATGTAAAAATCAGCCGTGCCAAATCTAAACCTGAACTGCAGATTATCTTTGATCAGAATAAGATGATCGCAAACGGACTGAACACTGCCATGGTGTCTGCAGCAGTAAAGAACAGGGTGGAAGGTCTCACTGCAACACGTCTCCGTCAGTTCGGTGATGAATATGATATAGTTGTCAGGTATAAGAAGGATGCACGCAGTTCTCTTACGGATATAGAGAACATAGGGATCACAAATCCAATGGGCCAGATTATCAGACTTGGTGAGATTGCAAAGATCAAAGAATTCTGGTCACCACCAAGTATCGAACGTAAACGCAAGGAACGTATTGTAAAGGTCTCGTTTACACCCTATAAGAGATCGCTGACCGATATCCAGATTGACGTACAGAAAGCCATCGATGAGACTGAAATGCCGGCAGGAGTAATGGTACAGATATCGGGTGCGATCAAAGAACAGATGGATGCTTTTATGGATATTGCCATGCTGATTGTGATAAGTCTTATTCTGGTTTATCTTATTATGGCATCCCAGTTTGAGTCATTGAAAATGCCTTTCATAATTATGTTCTCGATACCATTTGCTTTTTCAGGGGTTGCAATTGCACTTTTCGTGTCAAACACCACTCTGAGTGTGATTTCAGGTATCGGAGCAGTTATGCTTATTGGTATTGTGGTTAAGAATGCTATCGTCCTTGTCGACTTCATAAATCTTATGCGTGAGAGAGGCCATGAATTGTATGAAGCAATAACGATCTCCGGCCGTTCTCGTCTGAGGCCTGTTATTATGACCTCTGCCACTACAATACTTGGAATGTTACCGCTGGCCCTGAGCTCGGGATCAGGATCAGAACTATGGAGCCCTATGGGTGTTGCCGTAATAGGAGGTTTGGTATTCTCTACTTTGGTTACCCTGATACTTGTCCCGGTCGTTTATGCAATTTTTTCAAAACATGGTGAACGTAATAAAAGCCTTGCAGTTTATTCTGAATTTGATTTCATGAATGGCAATAGCAGGTAGATAACTGAACTTAAAAAGTTAATTATGAAAGCAATAATGATAATATACAACCAGGCTCACACAGAAAAGGTCGAGTACCTGCTTGATAAGCTTGAAATAAAAGGATATTCACTCTGGGAAAATGTACAGGGCAGGGGAAGCAACACGGGAGTCCCACATCTGGGAACCCATGCATGGCCTGAAATAAATAAAAGTGTCCTTACCATTGTAGATGATGGCCTAATTGACACAGTTCTTGAAATGGTAAAAAAGATAGATGCTGTTAATGAAGAAGTTGGCATCAGAGCATTTGTGTGGGATATAACCAGGATGGCCTGAACCCGGACTTCTCTGATTAAACTCTCCAAAAAGACAGAGTAGATAATATAACTTGAACAGGGTTGTTTAAAACCTGAAACTCGGCTGTTTCCTTCAGCCGTTAAAAAGGCTTTTTAAACAACCCTGTGTTATTTATGGATGTCCATAAGTTTTGAAAACTATTGATTTTCAAATGTTTTGTGGAATCTTTTTAGGACAAGACAGAACAAGTAATTGCCGGATTGTTAGTGAAATGCGTTGTCATCTTGCGAGTAATCTTGATGTCATGACAATTCAGGAGGTTCAGGAGGAGCTGGCAGAGTACTGGAAGCCTTACCTAATAAACACTGGCATTATGCTGGAGAATGTTACTGGTTATGAAACCTCAATGCGTTATTCTTCTGATGTAAAACTTTCTTGGGAATGCACTAAAAGAGCCCATTGTCAAATAAAGCTCATCTGTAAGTGTTTAAAAATCAGAATGCCTCAAAACTCAGGTCAGAATATACTCATTTTTTTTTAAATGGTTCTTACTTCAGAAAAAAATTCCTATTTCTCTATTGTTTATAAGTGACTTATAAGGTTTGTATTTTCTGATGGTCATAACTTTGTATAGATTGTGGTCTATTTAATTTGTATATTACTATAGACTTAACTAAGTTATTGTTATTTTTTATCTTGTAGTTTTTCAACTAGTTATTAGTATTTTTAAAGAAGTGTTGATAAAAGTATTATTACATTAAACAAATTTATTTATTTGTTCTAACTTTAAAGAATTCTTAGAGACAAAAAATGAAATTAGTATTAAGGGTCTGAATGTGAATGACATAAATAAGCTATGGGAAGGAATTAGGAATGGCGATGAAAGATGCTTTGAAGCGCTTTTCAGGGAGGCTTATGACTCTTTATTTTGTTATGCTTGTTATATTACAGACGATTATCATTTATCAGAAGAAATAGTTGAAGATGTCTTTTTGAGGATCTGGGAATACAGGAATAAAATCAAAATAAATGAATCCCTGAAATCATATCTATATAAATCAGTTCATAACCAGGCCATAAATGTTCTCATTCATGGCAAGTCAAAAAAAAATTTGGTTAACATGCTTTTGTCCGATGAACAATGGAAAAATCTGATCGAAATTCTTAATGTCGGTGATGATATTATAGGCAGGATCGAATCAAGAGAAACAGAAAATAAAATCCGATATATTGTTGATAATTTGCCTGTTGAATGTCGCAGAATTTTCATTTTAAGCAGGTATGAGAATAAATCCAATAATCAGATTGCCCGTGAGTTGGGTATTTCAGTCAATACTGTTAGGGTTCAGATATTCAGGGCTCTGGAAGTAATCAGAGAAAAAATTTTCTAAAAGAGAAAAATATTTCTTTTTCCTGTAAACATGCAGGTAAAAAAATCTGTCTTCATTTAAAGAACATTATTCAAGTATATATGAATTTAAGCGAAAGTAGAAAGCTCCTGATAATTGAATATTTTCAAAATACAATTTCATCAGATGATGTTAAAGAGCTTATGGAATGGGTGAATGCTACTGAAGAAAATCTTGACTATTTCAGCAAGATGAGGCTTTCATGGTTGCTATGTCATAAGTATGGATTGAAAAGTCAGTCTGATAAAGAAAAAGCATGGAAAAAAATAAATAAAGAATTGCGAAATGAGAAAAAAATATTCTTCATCTCAGGGAAAACAAGATCTGGTTTTAGGTATTTTTTAAGAATAGCAGCTCTATGGATGGTTATTTTCCTTGCAGGTTCATCTTTGACTTATCTTGTGACACGTCCGCATAAATCTTTGGATATTCAGTCTATGAGTCCTACAAGAATTTTTGCGCCGCTGGGATCAAGAAGCAATGTTATTCTGCCGGATGGCTCTTCAGTCTGGCTGAATGCTGGTAGCTGTTTAGAGTACAATAGCGGATTCAATGGTGAATCACGGAAGGTAAAACTATCGGGGGAAGGATTTTTTGATGTCATAACCAATAAGTTAAAGCCTTTTATTGTATCAACCGGCGATATCTCAATTATAGCTCATGGAACCTCTTTTAATGTAAAAGCTTACCCCGAGGAGAAGACGATTGTCACAACATTAATTAAAGGCGAGGTTACTATTGAAGGAAAGGACTTTGAAGAAAAGCCTTTCAGTCTGACTATGCTCCCAAACCAGAATGTCACATATTTTACTGATAATAAACTACATTTATTGAATTCATCTGACTTACGACTCTCTGAAAAAGAAGAAGAAAAGAGAAAGGATAATGTTCCTGTCGTTTCTACAACCCCGGTACATTTAGATGAAGATGTTAAAACCGAATTATATACATCGTGGAAGGATGACCGCTGGATCATTGAAGGTGAAAAATTTAAGGATCTGATAGTAATGCTTGAACGACGTTATGACATATCAGTTATATTAACATCAAATAAGATAGAAGAATTAAGATTTTCAGGAACAATAGAAAATGAAACTATTGAACAGGTATTCCATATAATAAGCCTGACAATACCGATCCGTTATTCTATTGATGTTGGAAAAGTGTATGTGGATATCGATTATGACCTTCTGGAAAAATACAAATCAGCATATAACTAATTTTAAAAGAATTACATAAACCTATTGTTTAACCAAATTGTATTTGCCTATGAGAAAATTCCATAAGTAACTTTAAAAATAAGCAAAAACCGGGTTCGGCAAAACCCGGTTCGAAGCGAAAATAAGACGTATCCTTATGCAAGGATAATCTTAAAAATTTAATTTAATTAAAAATCGTACTAACCTATGAAAAAAAATGATAAGTGGGATACTATATTCCAAGGAAAAATCAATCTAAAATACTTAATCGCAATGAAATTAATTTTTCTGTTGGCATTGTTTGCAGCGGTAAATATTTCGGCAAGTGTTTATTCACAGACCTCTAAATTGAATGTGAATATAGAGGATAAGACTCTTAAAGAGGCATTCAAGATTATTGAAGATAACAGTGATTTTCGCTTCTTCTACAGCGATGACTTCCGTGATCTGAACAATATGGTTTCTTTAAAGGCCAGGGATGAAAAGATAGACGATATAATGACAACACTTCTGGCTGAAAGTACTGTAAGTTATAAAGTTCTGGATAACAATATAATTGTTATAACTCCTGTTCCGGTTGAAGCTGCGGCACAAGACAATATATCAGGAAGAGTGACAAATATTAATAACGAGCCTCTTGCAGGAGTAACTGTATCTGTCAAAGGAAGCAGTAAAGGTACAGTTACAGATACTGATGGACGATATTCTATACCGGATGTTAAGTCAGGTTCGACCCTGGTTTTCTCTTTTGTGGGTATGACAGCACAGGAAGTACAGTATGCTGGACAGGCTTTGATTGATGTTGTATTGCAGGAAAAGGCAGTCGGACTCGCAGAGGTTATAGTTATTGGATATGGGACTGCACTAAGAAAAGACTATACAGGATCTGTCGGGTCAGTAAATGTGGCATCATCGCCTGTTGCGCAGATGCCTAAATTTAACGTTCTTGAGTCACTTAAAGGTAATGTATCAGGACTAAATATTGGTGCTACTAATACCGCAGGGGGACAACCAAGCATGCTTATAAGAGGACAGAATTCTATCTCTGGCTCTACAGATCCTCTTATAGTACTTGACGGTGTGATATATCTGGGTAGTCTTGGTGATATTAATCCCAACGATATTGCCAGTATAGACGTTCTGAAAGATGCGGTGTCAGCAGCTGCTTATGGCTCGCGATCAGCAAACGGGGTTATTGCCATTACAACCAAGAAGGGGGTGATAGGGAAACCAATAATCAGCTTTAAAGCATCGTCAGGTATTCAAACCTGGCAGAATGAACCTGTGATGATGAAAGGCCAGGAATGGATCAACGTGGTAAATGCCAGAAATAAATATGCAGAGGGTTCGACCTACTGGATGAAAGCAGGCGAGCTTGCAAATCTTGATGCCGGCAAAGAAACGGTTTGGCTTGATGAGGTAACACATACAGGAGCTATTCAGGATTACCAGATTGCTGTTTCAGGAGCTAATCAGAATGTAAATTATTACATTTCCTCTTCATATAATATTAATAAAGGTATAGTCATTGGTGATGATTTTAACAGGCTCTCATTAATGGCCAAGGTAAAAACTAATATTACAAAATGGCTTGAAATAGGACTTGATGGGAGTTATGCAAAACTTGATTATTCAGGATTTGCTGCCAATATCGGAGAAGCTCAGACTGAATCTCCTTACGGGGTTGAATATCGTGACGAGCAGGGTAATCTTGAAAAATATCCATATACACAGTCAAGTATCAACCCGCTTTGGGGAGTTACAAATGATGTTAGAGATGATAAGGATGTAAGGAATAATTTCAGATTGAACTTATATTCAGTTATTAATATACCATGGATCAAAGGACTCAGCTACCGTATGAATTTACTTTCAAATCTTGATAAGAACCAGTCAGGTAATTTTTATCATGAAAGCTATTATGTCGCAGAAGGTGAAGGTCTTGACAGATATCTGCCGTCTGTAGTAAAAGGATTCCTTTCCAAAGCAAATGGTGTTATTAACGATAATAATACATCAAGCTATGTTTTTGATAATATTCTGAATTACAAGCATACATTCGGACTGCACAACTTTGGTGCAACACTCGTGGCAACCAGGGATTACCGTAGGTATGATCAGGTATATACTACAGGATCTGATTTCACTGCCAACGGAAATACCACGTTGGGAATGTGGGGGCTTCATAAGGCCACTGTTCAGAAAGTGATCCTTAATGCTAATGAAAGGGCCAATATAGGATATTTTGGGCGCATAAGCTATTCATTGGGAGATAAATACTTTTTTACAGGATCTTATCGTAGAGACGGAGCTTCAGTTTTTGGAGCCAATAAAAAATGGGGTAATTTTTTTGCTGCAGGGGTGGCATGGAAAGTTTCCAATGAGGATTTTTTCATGGATCTGGGAGTGATAAACAATTTAAAACTTAAGCTTTCCTGGGGACAAAACGGTAATCAGGGTATCAGTCCGTATGGTACACTGTCAACAGTTGCAAATGCAGCAGCAGGGGGTGTTAGATATGAATTTGCAAATAGCTCATTAATAAATTACGGCCTTTATCAGGATGCTCTTGGAAATGCGAACCTTGGCTGGGAGACAACTAAAGCCTGGAATACAGGATTTGAGTCAGATCTCTTAAACAGTCGCCTATCGATTGACCTTGATGTCTATTTTTCAAAGACAACCGACCAGATATTTACACGAAATATCCCTCCAATGACAGGATTCAATACTATTAAAACATCTATGGGGCAGGTAAATAATTCTGGTGTCGAATTGACAGTAAACACAGTAAACCTTAAGAGTCCCGACTGGTACTGGAACTCTACTTTTACATTCTGGAAGAATAATAACAAACTGGTTCATTTATATGGAGATGATATAGATGGCGATGGTAAAGAAGATGATGATATAGCCAATAGTCTATTTATTGGCAAATCATTGGGAGTTATCTTTGGCTATGAACAGGATGGAATAGTCCAGGAAGATGATGCTGATTACATTGCCCTTACTGGTGCTGCACCGGGTGCTCCAAAATACAAAGATGTTGATGGCGTTGCAGGAATAAACTCCAGTGATAGAAAAATACTTGGTTACACAAAGGAAAATTTCCGTCTGAATCTGAGCAATACGGTTGGATATAAGAATATTGAACTGTATGTAATGATAACCGGAACATTTGGCAGTAATAATCATTATCTTAAAAGCAATACAGCTGCTTATATGACCTCTGGAACAGGCAGATTTAATGATAATATGACTTCAAAACCATACTGGACTCCTGAAAACAGGAGTAATGTATATCCTTCGGCCTATTTTGCAGGAGATGGCCGCTATCTTGCTTTACAGTCACGTGGATTTTTAAGAATTCAAGATGTGTCATTGTCCTATAGTCTGGAAAAGAAGTTGTTAGATGCCATTAAGATAAGCTCCATGAAAGTTTATTTCAGTATCCAGAATCTGGCTGTAATGACAAACTGGGTTGGAGGCGACCCTGAGACTGGAACTTCGGTCAGAGAGAATACGTTCCCGGTTCCATCGACATTCTCACTTGGATTAAATGCCTCTTTCTAATAATTCTAAAATTTGCAGCAAATGAAAAAGATTATAATAAATAAACTCATATGGTTGCTGGTTATAGTCCTGTTCTTTGCAGGATGTGAATCAGATGATAAATTTCTGGCAGAAGAGCCTATTACTTTTTATACCACAGATAACGCATTTTCCTCTTCAGCCCAGATCGATCAGGTGCTTGTTAGTATATATTCACAACTGAGGGATATGTGGGCAAACCCGAGTGAGACTGGATGGATTTTTGTTTTCCGTGGTAACGGTTCAGATATGTTTGATGTGCCAAGTATTAGAAGAGCAAATACTTTTAACAATTACGGCACAATAAATCCTGACAATACCATTTTTATGAATATTTACAGTGCATGGTATCAGATAATTGCTAAAGCTAATCTTGCTTTATATGCCGCTGAACTGCCTCAGATATCGTGGTCTTCAGACACAGAGAAGGCTTATACTCTTGCACAGGCAAGGTTTTTCAGGGCTTTTGCATACCGTAATCTGGGTGAACTGTTCGGTGGTGTTCCAATCGTTACGGAGATCTCGAAAACGGCCCGATTTGACTTCGAACGAGCAAGCCGTACTGCTACATATCAGTTTGCTATTGATGAGCTTCTTGCTATCGAGAATGACCTTCCTGAAACTTCAACTATTGGAGGAAGACTTGTCAGGGGAGCTGCTCAGCATAATCTGTGTGAACTCTATCTTGCTTTGGGCATTCAGCTGGCAGCTGATGGAAATTCATCAGGAGCACAGACAGCTTATGCTCAATCAATAACTTATGGTAATAAAGTAATAGATGGAGGTGTCTATTCATTAATCTCAAACCGGTTTGGCAAAAGAAAAACTGAAACGTCAATTAATATTCCGGTTTATGGAGGTGGAAACTCTTCAAATATCATTGGCAACCTGAATCAAACAACGAATTATTACTGGGATCTTTTCCAGGAAGGCAATGTAAACTACCAGGATGGAAATACAGAATGTATATGGGCATTGCAAACCGATTATTCTGCTTATAAAGCCGAGGATGTCAAATCCAAATTGCCATATTCCCGTACTTATGGCCCTGTATTCCGTGATGGATCTAGCGGCAATTTGACAGGGACTCTTGAGGATCTGGGAGGAAGAGGTGTTGCACAAATAATACCGACAATGTATACTAGGGACAGTATCTATGCGGGTAAATGGGCAGCAGACATGCGCAATACTGATGTAGTATTCAGGAGGACATTTATTGGTAATGTATCTGGTAAACCTTATTATTTAGCAACTGTATCATGGAACGCAATGTACAATGGCACAGCAAATCAGACTACTAACGATGCCAACAGGAGCTTGTGCTATCCTGTATCGTGCAAGATTGCCACCGATAAATATACCGGCCTTGCAGATGGTGAAAACAGAAGTAACCTGTTTCGTGACGATTACTTTATCCGCCTTTCGGAAACAATTCTTCTGAGGGCAGAAGCAAAACAGAGGAGCAGTGATAAGCCAGGCGCTGCAGCTGATATTAACCTGCTCAGGACACGTGCAGATTGTGCGTATATGGTAACAGCAGCTGATATGGATGATTCATTTGAACTGATACTGAGAGAACGTTCACGCGAACTGGTTTATGAAGAATGCCGGTGGAATACTTTACTGCGTATGGGGGGGACAGTTGCTGTTGACCGTATCAAAAAATATGCATACTGGCCGGAGGCATTATTAACATTGACATTTAATTACAACCTGTGGCCTATTCCACAAACAGTTATTGATACCAACAAAGACAAGGAACTGGATCAAAATCCAGGTTGGAATTAATGGTGATTAATCAGCTTGCATGTTGGCAGACAATAAAGTAAGGTTAACTCTCCGGGGCTAGAACCGTTAGAGAGTACGGAGCTTGCTCCGGGGTTAACATTAGATTATTTAGTAAATGACACGGATTACATTATCCTTTAAATTTTTCTTCGCCAGTGTACTAAAATGAATCTGCAGTGAGAAAAAATAGGGGAAGACTTTATTCCTTTACCTGTAAGAAAAATACACGAAATGAAAAGGATTTTTTTTGTCAGTAGCATTATCTTTTTTCTATTTATTCTTTTTTCAGGTTGTTCCGGGAAAGAGGATACCAATAATAAAATTGAATCAAGATATAACCAACCCGAGAACATAGAACCTGGTTTTATAAATCCTCCTGACTATGCCAGGATAAGGAGTTTTTGGTGGTGGCTCAATAGTAATGTAACTAAAGACTGCATAACGAAAGATCTTGAGTCGATGAAAGCTAATGGATATGGAGGCGCCATCATTTTTGATGCAGGATCTTCCAGTTATTCTGTGGCCCTTAAAACGCCTGCGGGGCCTCCTTTTCTAAGCGATAAATGGATAAAACTATACCAGCATGCAATTAGAGAAGCTGACCGTCTTGGATTGGAGCTGACAATAAATGTTCAGAGTGGGTGGAACCCGGGTGGACCATTAGTAACTCCGGAAGATGCAATGAAAAAGATAACATGGAGCGAAACAAATGTAAAGGGACCGGGCCGTATAAGTGTCTCTCTTCCTCAGCCTCCATCAGAATTGTACTATAAGGATATTTTAATTCAGGCTGTTAGAACTGATAAAACAGGTAAGGATTCTCTTGGAATTAAGAATTTTAAGATTAAAACATTTTACGAAAGGATTGGATGGTCAGGAATTTACCCTCTTTATAAACTGAGAGAAGATTACAGTGAAGAATGTAAAAACCCTCTCCAAAAAAAAGATATTATTAATGTCACGCATTTGTACAGAGATGGAAAACTGGAGTGGAATGTCCCTGAGGGAAATTGGACTATCCTAAGATACGGGATGACATGTACTGGTGTCAGAGTATCCACAGCAAGTGACGGATGGGATGGATTATCAATAGATCACCTTAATAGTGATGCCCTGTTACAGTATAATAAAGATGTTATCTCAAAGCTTGTTTTTGACGCACAGAAAGTAGGAAAATCATTGAAATTTATACATACAGACAGCTGGGAAATGGGTGTGGCTAACTGGACTCATGGTTTCATGGAGAAATTCAAAGCACTCAGAGGATATGACATGTCACCTTATATGCCTGTGCTGACCAACAGGATTGTTGTCAACCGGGAAATTTCGAACCGTTTCCTGCACGATTTTCGAAGGACTGTCAGCGACCTTATTTCTGATGATTTCTACAGAACTTTTACAGAAATAGCTCATCAAAACAATATTTATACTCATCCTGAATCGGGAGGCCCTCATTCAGCCCCAATAGATGCACTTAAAACGATGAGATATAATGATGTGCCTATGGGAGAATTCTGGGTGCGTTCTAATACACACAGGGTCACTGATGCACAACGTCTGTGCGTTAAGCAGAGTGCAAGCGTGGCACATATCTATGGTAAGCAGATAGTTGCTGCTGAAGGTCCCACAAGTATTGGTCCTCAATGGGAGAGACCGCCGAAAGACTGTAAAAACGTCATTGACCAGATATTCTGCTCTGGGGTGAATCGCATAGTGTGGCATACTTTTACAGCTTCACCTGATGAATATGGCGAACCGGGTAATGAATATTTTGCTGGTACTCATCTCAACCGGCATGTTACATGGTGGAAACAATCAAGATCATTTATAGAATACATGAATAGGTGTTCATTTCTGTTAATGCAGGGTCTGTATGTTGCTGATGCGCTTTATTACTATGGAGACGATACGCCTAATTTTGTATTTCTGAAAGATGAAGTTACTGACCTTGATTTTGGTTACGACTGGGATAAGTGCAGTATGGATGTCATTATTAGCCGTATCAGGATTGAAAACGGTAAAATTATATTGCCTGACGGTATGAAATACTCTATGCTGGTTCTTCCTTTAGAGAGAGAACTGAACCTGAAGCTGTTGCATAAGCTTGAGAAACTTGTAAAAGAAGGTATGATATTAGTAGGACCAAAGGCGGAGAAAGCGACAGGCCTCACTGGTTACCCACGTTCCGATAGAAGAATAAAAATAATTGCTGATCGTCTATGGGGGAATATTGATGGTACGAAAATAAAGGTGAATAATTTTGGCAAGGGCAAAGTAATATGGGGGATGACTGCGACTGAAGCTCTTAAAACAATCGGGGTTAAGCCGGATTTCGGATTTTCGGGAACCTCCAATGATTCAAAACTTGATTATATTCACAGGAGTGCAGGAAACAAAGAGATATACTTTGTTGTAAACCGTCTTGCCAGGCATGGAATAAATGATACTCAGTACAGATACCTGACTGATCTTCCAGATCGTTACGAAGATGTTGTCGGTCGTTTCAGGGTTACAGGCAAAGTACCTGAACTATGGGATCCTATGACAGGAGAGATAAAAAGATTAGCTGTTTATAGTGAAGACGAAGAATATACTTACGTTCCGCTTCATTTACCTCCTGAAGCATCCGTATTTATTGTATTCCGAGAAGGAGAATATTCGGATCATATTGTAGGAATAAAGAAGGATGGAAAGGAAATATTCCCAAAAGTTACCTTGCCCGGATCATGTTATCCAGTTATTGAGTGCTTCTGGCAAAATGGTAAAACAGTTGCATCAATATCCAGTCCGGGGGATTATTCACTTAACTGGTCCGATGGATCTGCCTCCTTCCTGAATGAGCCGGATACAATAATTAAGCTTCCTGTATCAGAACCTATGATCCTGAAATTTAATATGCCGTGGGGACCTTCTGAGCCGGTAAAATGCGTCTCTCTCAAATCATGGACAGAATTCGCTGATAAACAAATAAAATACTATAGTGGCAGTGCAGACTATTCATCGACTTTTTATATTAATTACTCAAACATAACAGGCAAAAAGATATGTCTTGACCTTGGAAATGTACAGGAAGTAGCTGAAGTACAGGTAAATGATAATTATGCAGGGGTCTGCTGGATAGCCCCGTTCCGCCTTGATGTATCAAAATATATTACGCCAGGGGAAAATAAAATCAGAATTACTGTTGTGAATTCATGGGTTAACAAATTGATCGGTGACAGTTATTTGCCTGAAGATAAGCGAGTTACTCATGCAAATATTATTAAATTTGAAGGCAAGGACAGGGAAAATTTATTAAGAATGTCAGGATTAATAGGCAAAGTTCAAATCATCATTACAGATCAAAAAGTTGTAGATTAGTGGCAGTTCTTATTTATTATCTTTCTCTTTTTAGATTCTATTAATTTAGTACAATAGAAGAAAATGATTCAATGTCGTTTAGTTAAGCTATAATCTTTTATAATTCATATGATAAAGCCTTTTCAAGTGATGTTTTCGTTCATTTTTTCTATCAGGTCTTATTATTTCCCTTGTGGCTTTAACAATTTTATCAAAAGCCTTTAAAACTTTTTTTATCAGTCCATTAAGAAATAAACCTATGCATATCTTTCTTGTCATCGACAAAGCGTTTGTCCTGTTTATTTTTTGCTGGTGTTTCATGTTTTTTTCCTGCTCATATTCTTTCTTTACCTTTTCTTCGATTGGAAAAGCCAGATCCGCACTCAGGCTCATGATGAATACTTTAGCGAAAAAATCCTGCTTCACGGCCAACACTGTTTTTCCTGAGAAATTTTCCACCTCCATTCTTGCTTTAAAAAGTTTATATCCTTCCTCTTCGTTCCATCGGTAGTGGTAAAGTTCTGCAATATCTTCTGTCGGGTATTTCTGGCTGTCCATTAATGATGTACATAAGACTTCTTTTTCACCACTGGGCAACTCAACACTAACAAGACGGCATTTTATTACCTTTTCAAACATTTCAGGGTAGTCTTTTAACAGTCCCCTGTCCTTTTTTGGCAAACGGAATGATACAACCTGTTGCTTTCTGTCACTCTCTGAAAAGTCTTTTACATTGAGCCACCAGTTTTCCCCTGTCAAGCAACAACAAATCACCTTTTTGTACTTTTTCAAGATGCTTATATAACAGTTCCCTTTCGCTTGATGCATAAGGTGCTATTTGAGCATCAAGGGTGAGCATATTGATAGAATCATATAAAAATGAACCCATAGCCAGTGACCGTTTGCTGTCAGCGTTAGGTCCAAAACTGTGTTCCCCAAACTCTTCTTTAACACTTTTGTGGTTTGGTAAAACAAGCCTTGTACCATCTATCGACAATAATCGCATATTGTTCCATACCAGGTAAGGCGCCTCTGAATAAAAAGTGTTGTTTACACTTTCGTTTAGCTTGATAAATACCTCGTGACTGAGTTTTGCCCGGGCTTGAGTAAAAGCCCCTTTTGTAACTTCCCTGATATTGAAATCACCTCCTGTTACCTCTTTATAGAAAGAATCTAACTCCCTTTGAAGGGAACTTTTTACTCCTCTCGATATGAAAACCACTGTCGTTTTGAAATTTAATTTCCGATTCCGTGAGAATACCCCTGTAAAGCCGTCTTTTGAACGGCAGTTATATTCTTCATATTCAATGGTTTTGGTTATGTGACAAATTGAGTTCTCACGATATTTTGACTCTTTAACAGCTTTACAATAATGGCTATTATTATACCCCTAAGATAATCAACATCACCCATAATCAGCTTTTCAAAGAACTTGTTTTATCCTAATTTATTAACTATTTTTCCCTAACTAAACGACATTGTTATATGATTTAAGAATCTTTATTCTTCTTCTTCTTCCGCAGTATATGCCTTGATAACGGTTTCCTGAACATCGCCCGGAACCTGTGCATACTCTGCGAATTTCATTGAATACATTGCACGACCTCCTGTAATTGAGCTTAGTGCAGTGGAATATTTGTTCATTTCAGCCAGAGGAACTTTTGCTTTGATAACCTCAAAGCGTTTTTCACTCGACATACCAAGAACTATTCCACGGCGGCCCTGAAGATCGCTGATTACATCACCCATCCGGTCCGAAGGAACCATTATCTCAACATCGTATACAGGTTCCATAATTTTAGGACCGGCTTTCTTAAATGCCTGACTGAAGGCGTTTCTTCCTGCAAGACGGAAGGAGATTTCATTCGAGTCAACAGGATGCATCTTACCATCATATACATACACCCTGATATCGCGGGCATAAGAACCTGTAAGCGGGCCAACCTCCATCTTCTCCATGATTCCTTTAAGAATAGCAGGCATAAAGCGGGCATCAATTGCTCCTCCGACAATACTGTTCACATAAATAAGCTTTCCACCCCATGGAAGATCAATCTCCTCTTTGTCACGAACTGATATCTTTACATCTTTGCCATTTATCTTCTGAGAAGTAATTTCTTTCGATCCTTCTTCATAAGGCTCGATTATCATGTGAACCTCTCCGAACTGACCGGCGCCGCCTGATTGTTTTTTATGACGATAGTCTGCCTGGGCTGATTTTGTGATGGTTTCGCGATATGGAATTTTTGGGGGATTAAAATTAGTGGGGATCTTATAAATGTTGTCAAGATGCCATTTCATTATATTCAGGTGATATTCACCCTGTCCATGAATGATAATCTGTTTCAACTCTTTAGAGTATTCTATAAGGATAGTCGGATCTTCAAGATGAATTTTATTCAGAGCTTCACCAAGCTTCTCATCATCACTTTCTGTCACAGCTTTGATTGCAGTACGGTATTTAGGGGCTGGATACTTAACTCCTTCATATTTCCATTCATTACCCGGAGCATTAAGGGTATGACCTGTCTTGGTGTTTTTAAGTTTCACAAATGCGCCGATATCGCCGGCTGTCAATGCCGGAACCCTTGTCCTGTTCTTTCCTGCGTTTACATAAAGTTGCGATAAACGTTCTTTTGTTCCGTTATTGCTGTTTATAACGTCGAAGTTTTCTGTAACTGTTCCGGAGTATACCCTGAAATAGTGGATCTCACCGATATGTTCTTCTATTGATGACTTGAAAATATAGACTGAAACCGGTCCTGCCGGATCTGGTTTAACTTCATTTCCCTTACTGTTGACCTGAACCGGCATATCTGTAATTGAAGGTGCCACATTTACAATAAATTCCATAAGGCGGTCAACACCCATATTGTTTTTGGCAGAGATACAGAATACAGGGAATATTCCTCTGTGAAGTATTCCTTTTGCTATTCCTTTTCTTACATCTTCTTCCGAAAGGGTATCATCAGAAAAGAAAAGTTCCATAAGTGCTTCATCACTTTCAGCTGCTTTTTCAACCAGTGCGGCATGCAATTCAGCAGCCTTATCTGCCTGATCAGCCGGGATGTCAACTATTTCTGCTTTTCCTCCGTCTTTTGCATAACGGAGCATTTTCATTTTAATAAGGTCAATTATAGAATTGAAACCTACTCCTTCATTAACCGGATACTGAGCAAGGACTACATTATTACTTAACCTTTCCTTCAGCATCTCAAGTGACTTGTCGAAGTTGGCTTTTTCGTGATCAAGAGAATTAACAGCAATAATAAGAGGTTTGTTATTTTTTTCAGAATGTCTGAAGTGTATTTCTGTTCCTACCTCAACCCCGTTTTGTGCATTGATGGTCATTACGGCTGAATCTGAAGCATAAAGCGATGAAATAACCCCACCGCTGAAATCATCCAGCCCCGGTGTATCGAAAATATTCAACTTTTTATTCAGAAATTCAGTGTAAAGAACAGTTGAGTAGATTGAGTTTCCGTTTTCATGTTCGATAGGACGGTAGTCAGAAACTGTATTATTTCCTTCTATTGTACCTCTTCTTTCAATTATTCCTCCATTAAAAAGCATCGCTTCTGCAAGGATTGTTTTTCCTGACCCTGAGTTGCCCAGAAGGGAAATGTTTTTAATCTGGTCCGCCTGGTATGTTTTCATAGTTTCTATAGTATTACATGTTCTATTTATTTATTCATTTTATTTTCATTATTTTCAGGATGTGAAGTGAACAAAAATAATAATTTTTTAAAAACTCACTATGAAAGAGATGATAATTCGAAATTATTTATTTTCTTTGCACCAGTTTTTTGAAATACAGGAGTACCGGTTTTTCTTTCATCGTAAGTTTACAAAATGTTTTTCATAGGAAAGGTCGGGAAGGAACCTGATTATAACTTACATTATAAGTAAGATATATTGTTTATTAAACATGTTTTTCAACCTGAATATTATTGTTTTTCAGGCGGTTAAGACATGTATGTAAAATATTTGCAATCTTGTTTTTGAATTAAGAAATAAAAACAATACCTTTGCAAGCCATTTTTTTGAGTGGATTTTAATGCTAAAATAATTTGGAGATATGCCGACAATTCAGCAGTTAGTAAGAAAAGGCAGGAAAAAACTGATAGATAAGAGTAAAGCTCCTGCTTTGGACTCATGTCCTCAAAGAAGGGGAGTCTGTGTTCGTGTTTATACCACGACACCAAAGAAACCTAATTCAGCAATGAGGAAGGTGGCCAGGGTAAGGCTTACCAACCAGAAGGAAGTTAATGCCTATATTCCCGGGGAAGGTCACAATCTTCAGGAACATTCAATAGTATTGATAAGAGGTGGAAGGGTTAAAGATCTTCCTGGTGTTCGTTATCACCTTGTACGGGGTGCTCTCGATACATCCGGCGTTGACGGCCGTACTCAGAGAAGATCAAAATATGGAGCCAAAAGGCCAAAGAAGTAACAGTTAAAGGTATAAGATAATGAGAAAATCAAAACCAAAGAAGAGGATTCTGTTACCGGATCCAAAATATAAAGATCCTTATGTAACAAGGTTTGTGAACAATCTTATGTATAGTGGTAAAAAGAATCTTGCTTTTAAAATTTTCTACGACTCTCTTGATATAGTCGGAGACAAATTTAAAAGTGAAGGAAAGACACCGCTTGAAATTTTCAAGCAGGCTCTTGACAATGTTACCCCTCAGGTTGAAGTAAAAGCCCGCAGGGTTGGTGGCGCCACTTTCCAGGTACCGATGGAGATCAGAGCCGACAGGAAAGTTAGTGTCAGTATGAAAAATATGGTACTTTTTGCAAGAAAAAGAACCGGGAACTCAATGGCTGAAAAGCTTGCTGCAGAAGTTATGGCAGCATATAAGCTTGAAGGTGGTGCATATAAGAAGAAAGAAGATACTCACAGAATGGCTGAAGCAAACAAGGCTTTTGCACATTTCCGTTTTTAATAATGAGTAATTGAATATAAAGAGCAGTTGGTAATAAGAGGTAGTAGGAAAAAATAGAGATGGATAAAAACCTGAAATATACCAGAAACATCGGAATCATGGCTCACATCGATGCCGGTAAGACCACTACAACAGAACGGATTCTGTTTTATACAGGTCGTACTCATCGGATGGGTGAAGTACATGACGGAAATGCAACGATGGATTGGATGGTTCAGGAACAGGAGAGGGGCATTACAATTACTTCTGCTGCGACGACTACTTACTGGAAATACAGGGATGATGATTACAAAATCAATATCATTGATACTCCTGGACACGTTGATTTTACCGTTGAGGTTGAAAGATCTTTAAGGATTCTCGATGGTGCAGTTGCGGTCTTCTGTGCTGTTGGTGGTGTGGAACCACAATCTGAAACAGTATGGAGACAAGCTAATAAATATGATGTTCCGAGAATCGCTTTTATAAATAAGATGGACAGGGCCGGCGCTGACTTCTTCAGCGTTGTTCAGCAGATCCATGATAAACTTGGAGCTAATGCGGTACCGGTTCAGATACCTATCGGAGCTGAAGAAGGTTTCAACGGGGTGATCGATCTCGTGAAAATGAATGCGAGGGTATATTACCCGGATGCTGAAACGGTCACACGTTTCGAAATCGAAGGGATTCCCGCAAACATGAAAGAGGAAGCTGAAGAGTGGAGAGGGAAAATGATTGAAGCTATTGCAGAGGTCGACGACACTCTTCTTTCAAGGTACCTCGAAGATACAGAATCTATTACTGCTGATGAAATTTTAACTGCTCTAAGAAAAGCTACCGTTAAAGGGCTTGCGGTTCCCATATTATGCGGTTCAGCTTTTAAAAACAAAGGGGTACAGAGTCTTCTCGATTCCGTTGTTGCCTTTTTACCTTCTCCGGTGGATAAGGGAGCAGTTAAAGGTATTGATCCGAGAAATGATGAAGAATTAACAAGAGAGCCTGACGATGAAGCACCGTTGACAGCTCTTGCATTTAAAATTGCAACAGATCCGTTTGTGGGTCGTCTGTGCTTCATTCGTGTATATTCCGGAACTCTTCGTGCAGGAGATACGGTACTGAATACACGTACACAAAAGAGGGAACGGATTAACCGCCTGTTCCAGATGCATGCTAATAAGCAAAATCCGAAAGAGAGTATTTCAGCTGGCGATATATGTGCAGGAGTAGGATTTAAAGATATCCGTACCGGTGATACATTATGCGCCATCAACAAACCGATATTGCTTGAATCAATGGATTTTCCGGAGCCTGTTATAGGAGTGGCAATAGAGCCTAAAACTCAGACCGATGTTGATAAACTATCATTGGCACTCGGTAAACTGGCTGAAGAAGATCCGACATTCCAGGTGAGGACAGATCCCGATAGCGGGCAAACCGTTATCCATGGCATGGGTGAATTACATCTGGAAATTTTAATTGACCGTCTGAAGAGGGAGTTTAAAGTTGAATGTAATCAGGGAGCACCCCAGGTTGCATACAAAGAAGCTATTACGTCCAATATCGAATTCCGTGAAGTGTTCAAAAAGCAATCCGGAGGTCGTGGTAAGTTTGCCGATATGACTGTTGAGTTAATGCCGGCAGATGATGGAGTAAGAGGTCTCCAGTTTGTAAATGAGATTAAAGGTGGTCATATTCCTAAGGAATACATTCCATCAATCGAAAAAGGATTCGGCGAAGCTATGTCCAACGGACCACTTGCTGGATTCCCTCTCGAAAGTCTCAAAGTAGTACTCAAAGACGGTTCGTACCATCCTGTTGACTCCGATGCTCTTTCATTTGAAATTGCTGCCAAACAGGCATTCAGAAACAATGCCGGAAAATGCAGCCCTGTAATTATGGAACCTATTATGTCGACAGAAGTTATTACTCCTGAAGAATACGTAGGTGATGTAATCGGTGATTTCAACAGGAGACGAGGCAGAGTGGAAGGTATGGAATCGAAAGCAGGCGCAAGAGTCGTTAAAGCAAAAGTACCTCTGGCAGAAAAATTTGGCTATGTTACAGTACTTCGGACTCTTACCTCAGGACGAGCAACTTCAACAATGGAGTTCTCACACTATGAAAAGGTACCTGCAGAAATAGCTAACAGAATTGTAGAAGTTACAAAAGGAAAAATTCTTTAAAAGATGAGTCAGAAAATTCGTATTAAACTGAAATCTTACGATCATAACTTGGTGGACAAATCTGCCGAGAAGATTGTAAAAACAGTAAAATCTACTGGTGCAGTGGTTAGCGGTCCTATTCCGCTTCCAACCCACAAAAAGATTTATACAGTTCTTCGTTCCCCGTTTGTAAACAAAAAAGCAAGAGAGCAGTTTGAGCTTTCATCTTACAAAAGGTTGCTTGACATTTACAGCTCAACACCAAAAACCATCGATGCATTGATGAAACTTGAGCTTCCAAGCGGAGTTGAAGTAGAAATTAAAGTGTGAAACCAGTAAAGTATTACAGAAATGCAGGGATTAATTGGTAAAAAGGTAGGAATGACATCCATTTTTGATGAAAATGGAAAGAACGTTCCATGTACGGTTCTGCAAGCCGGTCCATGTGTTGTTACACAAATTAAAACAGTGGACAAAGATGGCTACTTTGCTGTACAGTTAGGATTCGAAGATAAAAAAGAGAAACACACTACTAAAGCTGAAATGGGTCATTTCAGGAAGGTTAATACTACACCTAAAAGAAAACTCATTGAATTCAATGGCTTTTCAGAAAACCAGTTTAAAGAGGGTGAAGTGCTGACAGCTGATATTTTTAAATCTGATGACTTTGTAGATGTAAGAGGCTGGTCAAAAGGTAAAGGATTTCAGGGTGTCGTTAAACGCCATGGATTCGGTGGTGTTGGAGGAACAACCCACGGACAGAGTGACAGGTTAAGACACCCGGGTTCTATGGGAGCATCATCATTTCCTTCAAGAGTATTTCCGGGAATGAGAATGGCTGGACGTACAGGAGGTAATAAGGTTGTTTCACAAAACTTAAAAGTTGTGAAACTTATGGCTGAAAATGATATAATTATTGTTAGAGGATCAATTGCCGGTCCAAAAGGTGGTTACGTAATAATTACAAGATAATGGAATTAGCAATTCTTAATACTAGTGGTAAGGAAACCGGAAGGAAAGTTAATCTTAACGATTCAATTTTCGGTATTAAACCCAACGACCATGCCATATATCTGGACACAAAACAGTACCTCGCAAATCAAAGGCAGGGTACCCATAGTTCCAAAGATCGTGGCGAAATAGCTGGTAGTACCAGAAAGATAAAAAGACAGAAAGGAACCGGTGGAGCTCGTGCAGGGAGCATTAAGAATCCTCTGTTCCACGGCGGCGGTCGCGTATTCGGACCAAAACCAAGGTTCTATGGCTTCAAGCTTAATAAGAAAGTAAAAGAGTTAGCCAGAAAATCAGCACTTTCGTATAAAGCTTCAACAAATAATATTATTGTACTGGAAGACTTCTCATTTGATGCTCCTAAAACAAAGGAAATGATCAAAATGGAGAATAATCTGAACATTACTAATAAAAAATCAGTATTTGTTTTCCCGGAACAAAATAATAATATATATTTGTCATCCCGAAATGTACAAGGGGTCGATGTTGTAATTGTCAGTGAATTAAACACTTACAAGATTATGAAAGCCTCAACATTGATACTTGTAGAGAGTGCAGTTGACGTTTTGCAGGCAACTTTTGAAAACTAGAAAAATTTGAGTGATGAATATTTTGCTTAAACCGATTGTAACAGAAAAAATGACAAGCCAGGGCGATAAATTTAATCGTTATGGTTTTCTTGTTGCTAGAAACGCAAATAAGTTACAGATAAAAAAAGCCGTTGAAGAAATGTACAGTGTTACAGTTGATACGGTTAACACGATGCGCTATGGCGGGAAAATAAAATCCCGTAATACAAAATCGGGGCTTTTGACAGGAAAGACATCAGCAACTAAAAAAGCTGTTGTAACTCTTGCTGAAGGAAATAAAATAGATTTCTATAGCAATATTTAATAACCTATATGGCAGTCAGAAAGATCAAACCTGTAACACCAGGTCAGAGAAACAAACTTATCAGCACTTTTGAGACTATCACAAGTGCTACGCCGGAGAAATCCTTACTTCGACCGCATCGAAAATCAGGAGGAAGGAATGGTAACGGCAAACGGACTATGAGATACATCGGTGGCGGTCACAAACAGATGTACAGAGTTGTCGATTTCCTGAGAGAAAAAGATGGAATGGGAGCAACAGTAAAAACAATCGAATACGACCCGAATCGTTCTTCGAGAATTGCATTGGTTGTTTATAAAGATGGCGAGAAAAGGTATATAGTTGCACCTACAGGCCTTCAGGTCGGTCAGGTGTTATTATCTGGTAAAGATGCTGCCCCGGAAATCGGGAATACATTGTTTCTTGCTGATATACCCTTGGGTACAATTATTCATAACATTGAGATCAAGCCGGGTAAGGGCGGTGCAATAGCAAGAAGTGCCGGAACTTATGCCCAGCTGTCGGCTCGCGAAGGAAAATATGCTACAATAAAGCTGCCTTCAGGTGAAACAAGAATGATCCTAACGACATGTCGTGCCACTATCGGTACTGTTTCAAACCCTGACCACAACCTTGAAAAATCTGGCAAGGCAGGTCGTACACGTTGGCAGGGACGCCGTCCGAGAGTCAGAGGTGTTGTTATGAACCCTGTTGATCACCCGATGGGTGGTGGCGAAGGTAGAGCTTCAGGCGGTCATCCGAGATCACGCAAAGGAATTCCTGCAAAAGGTTTCAAAACAAGAGACAGGAAAAAATACTCGGCTAAATTTATTGTTGAAAGAAGGAAAAAATAACTGATATATTATGAGTAGATCAATTAAAAAAGGCCCTTTCATTGATTTCAAATTAGAAAAGAGAGTTCTTGAAATGAATGACGGACAAAAGAAATCAGTGATCAAGACTTGGTCAAGAAGATCAGTAATATCACCTGATTTTGTCGGACATACTATAGCAGTTCATAACGGGAACAAGTTTATCCCCGTTTACATTACCGAGAACATGGTAGGCCATAAGTTAGGAGAATTTTCACCTACACGTACTTTCAGGGGTCACTCTGGTAATAAATAAGTAATGTAAACATTGAAAAACATTTAGAAATGGGTGCAAGAAAAAGAAATACAGCTGACCAGAAAAAAGAGGCCGCCAAGAGCAGGTACCAGGCGATCCTCAGAAACTGTCCTACGTCTCCGCGGAAGATGAGATTAGTAACTGATCTGATAAGCGGAATGGAAGTAAACAAAGCACTTGATGTTCTCAAGTTCAGTTCGCAGGAGGCATCTCGTAAAGTAGAAAAACTTCTTCTTTCAGCAATTGCCAACTGGCAGTCGAAGAACGAAGGTGTAAGAGTGGAAGAAAGCAATCTTTATGTTAAGAACGTCCATGTTGATGGAGGCCGTTCATTAAAAAGACTGCAGACAGCTCCGCAGGGAAGAGCTTACAGGTTAAGAAAAAGATCAAACCATGTGACTCTCGTGCTTGACAGTATGAATAAGGAAGTTGAAAAAACATCAAACTAGAACAGATGGGACAAAAAGTAAATCCGATAGGTAACAGATTAGGGATAATCAAAGGATGGGATTCAAACTGGTACGGTGGAAAAGATTTTTCCGGTAAACTTGTTGAAGATACCAAAATCAGGGAATATCTGAATGCAAGGCTTGCAAAAGCCAGCCTTTCTAAGATCATTATTGAAAGAACACTGAAACTTATTACTGTTACAGTTAATACTGCACGTCCGGGTATAATTATTGGAAAAGGAGGGCAGGAAGTTGATAAGCTGAAGGAAGAACTCAAGAAAATTACCAAGAAAGAGGTTCAGATAAACATCTTTGAAGTTAAACGTCCCGAACTGGATGCTAACATAGTTGGAAATAACATAGCCCGTCAGTTAGAGGGTAAGATTTCTTTCCGTCGTGCAATTAAAATGTCAATAGCTTCAACAATGAGAATGGGAGCTGAAGGAATAAAAATAACAATCTCCGGTCGTTTGGGTGGTGCTGAAATGGCAAGAACCGAAACTTACAAGGAAGGTCGTGTTCCTTTGCATACTTTCAGGGCTGACATTGATTATGCTTTGGCCGAAGCTCATACCAAGGTTGGACTTATTGGCATCAAAGTATGGATCTGCAACGGAGAAGTATACGGGAAAAGAGATCTTAGCCCGAATATAGGAGCCAGGAATGCCAAAAGCAAAAGCCTGAAGAGAAAAGCAAAAAAATAAAACACTTTAAGTAGTAATTAATTTTATAACAATATTTGAGCAATGTTACAACCGAAAAGGACCAAATTCAGGAGAGCCCAGAAGGGAAGAATGAAAGGCAATGCACAAAGAGGTAGCCAGCTGGCATTCGGGTCATTTGGTATAAAAGCGCTTGAGGAATGCTGGATTACCGGAAGGCAGATCGAGGCAGCTCGTCAGGCCGTCACACGACATATGAAACGTGAAGGTCAGTTATGGATCCGGGTTTTCCCCGATAAGCCTATTACAAAGAAACCTGCTGAGGTACGTATGGGTAAAGGAAAAGGAGCTCCTGAAGGTTTTGTTGTACCGGTAACTCCGGGCAGAATTCTGCTCGAAGCTGAAGGAGTACCTTATGAAGTTGCTAAAGAAGCTCTCCGTTTGGGAGCCCAGAAACTTCCAATAACGACAAAATTTATTGTAAGGCGCGATTACGTACAGGAATAAAACTAAGACAGAGATGAAAACTTCAGAAATAAGGGAATTAAGCACCTCAGATCTTCTCGAACGGATAGATACAGAGAAAATGATGGTCGTTCGTATGAAGCTTAACCATGCAATCACTCCTCTTGATAACCCGCAAAAGGTTAAAGAATCAAAAAAAACGATTGCACGTCTGTTAACAGAATTGCGTACAAGAGAGTTGAACAAGAAATCTAATAGCTAGATCAGCAATGGAAAGGAATCTTAGAAAAGAGCGCACAGGTGTTGTTGTCAGTACTAACATGGACAAATCCATCATCGTTGCCGTTAAATGGAAAGAGAAACATCCTATCTATGGGAAGTTTATTAACAAAACCAAAAAGATGATGGCGCATGACGAAGAAAACACATGCAATGTTGGCGATACTGTACGTATATCGGAGACCAGGCCTCTGAGTAAAAATAAGACCTGGAGATTAATTGAAATAATCGAAAGAGCTAAGTAATCATGATACAACAGGAAAGCAGATTAACCGTAGCCGATAATTCTGGAGCAAAAGAAGTTTTGTGTATCAGAGTACTCGGTGGTAGCAAAAAAAGGTATGCTACCGTAGGTGACAGAATAGTTGTAAGTGTGAAATCCGCACTTCCTTCAGGTGAAGCAAAAAAAGGTACAGTAAGCAAAGCAGTCGTGGTCAGAACTAAAAAAGAGATAAGGCGTGCCGATGGCTCTTATATAAGGTTCGACGATAATGCGGTTGTTCTGCTTAGCAATGTGAACGAATTACGCGGTACACGTATCTTTGGCCCTGTTGCCAGGGAATTGCGCGATACGTACATGAAGATTGTTTCATTGGCACCTGAAGTGTTGTAATATATTTAAATACACTACGATGCAGAAGAAATTGAATATCAAAAAAGGAGACACGGTTATGGTGATAACCGGTGAATCAAAAGGTCAGAAAGGCCGTGTTCTTGAAGTCGACAGAGATAAAGACAGAGCTATTGTGGAAGGTGTTAATATGGTATCGAAACATACCAAGCCTAATGCTAAGGCTCCTCAGGGAGGCATTATAAAAAAAGAGGCTCCTGTGCATATTTCAAATCTTATGCTTGTCGACCCTACATCCGGGAAACCTACACGTGTCGGGAAAAGACTTAATGAAAAAAATAAATTAGTGCGTTATTCAAAAAAATCAGGAGAGGAGATCAAGTAATGTATATACCTGCACTACAAACCAAGTATAAAGACGAGATTGTCCCTGCATTAACAAAAGAATTCGGATACAAAACGATTATGCAGGTCCCTAAGTTGGAAAAGATAGTTATCAACCAGGGAGCAGGACAAGCTATTGCCGATAAGAAACTGCTTGAATTCGGGGTCAAAGAGTTATCAGATATTGCAGGCCAGAAAGCTGTCCTGACTTACTCATCAAAAGATATCTCTAACTTTAAACTGAGAAAGAACATGCCCATAGGCATAATGGTAACATTACGCAGAGAAAAGATGTACGAATTTCTTGAGAGGCTGATAGCTGTTGCACTGCCACGTATTCGCGATTTTAAAGGGATAAATTCAAAACTCGACGGAAGGGGAAACTACACTCTGGGAATTACTGAACAGATCATCTTTCCTGAAATCGATCTTGATAAAATTGCCAAGATCATGGGTCTTCAGATGACTTTTGTTACATCAGCAAATACCGATGAAGAAGCTTTCGCAATGCTTAAGCACTTTGGTTTACCTTTTAAAAATTCTAAAAACTAGTAATATGGCTAAAGAATCGATGATAGCCCGCGAAGTAAAACGCGCAAGAATGGCTCAGAAATTTGCTGCAAAAAGAGCTAAACTGAAAGCAGATGGAGATTATGTCGGATTAAGCCGTCTGCCAAGGAATTCAAATCCTAACAGGATGCATAACCGTTGTAAACTGACGGGCCGTTCCAGAGGTTATATAAGACAATTTGGAGTAAGCAGGATTACTTTCAGGGAAATGGCTTTGAATGGTCTTATCCCGGGTATAAAGAAAGCCAGTTGGTAATTGAAAATAAATATTAACTATATTAAATAATAAAAGATGACTGATCCAATTGCAGATTTACTGACCAGAATAAGGAACGCCATAATGGCCGGTCATAAGGTTGTCGAGGCACCAGCATCCAATCTTAAGAAAGAGGTTGCCAGAATTCTGTTAGAAAAAGGTTATATCCTCAGCTATAAGGTTATTGAGGGTGAAGGAGCGCAGGGTGTATTGAAAATTGCTCTTAAATATAATTCAAAGAGTAAAAAACCTGCAATAAAAGAAATACAGAGAATTAGCCGACCGGGTCTCCGCCAGTATGTTGGTGTTGATGAAATACCGAGGGTGTTGAACGGCCTTGGTGTTGCAATAATCTCAACCTCAAAAGGTTTAATGACCGATAAAGAGGCAATGAAAGAAAAAATCGGTGGTGAAGTACTATGTTATGTTTACTAATTAGGAGGATAGCTTAATGTCACGAATAGGAAAATTACCTGTAAACCTGCCTAAAGGCGTTACTGTTACTGTCAGTGACACCAATGTGGTCAGTGTGAAAGGCCCCTTGGGAGTGTTGACTCAGTCAGTTGACAAAGATCTGAAGGTGGAAGTTGTTGGGAACGATGTTATATTATCGAGACCAACAGAATCAAAAAATCACAAATCGTTACATGGCCTTTACAGGGCTTTGATACACAACATGGTGGTTGGCGTTTCTGAGGGATATAAGAAAGAACTTGAACTTGTCGGAGTTGGTTACCGCGCAGAAGCTAAAGGACAGATTTTGGAAATGAGCCTTGGTTTTTCACACGAAGTAAGTATGCAGCTCCCTGATGAAGTCAAAGTTGAAACAAAGACTGAAAGAAGAGCTAATCCTATTATTACTCTGACATGTATCGATAAACAGCTTATCGGGCATGTCGCTGCAAAGATCAGATCTCTCCGTCCGCCTGAACCTTATAAAGGAAAAGGAATTAAGTTTGTTGGAGAACAGCTCAGAAGAAAGGCTGGAAAATCTGCTAGTGTTTAATCTGGTAAAAGAAAAAAATCATGGCCTTAACTAAGTTGGAAAGAAGAACAAGGATCAAAATGAGGATCCGAAAAAAAATAAACGGCACTGCAGAAGCTCCAAGGCTTGCAGTATATCGTAGCAATAAACAGATCTACGTTCAGGTTATTGACGACCTGAACAGAGTTACTCTCCTGTCGGCCTGCTCTAAAGAAAAAGAGATTGCAGCCCAGACAGGGATTAACAAAGTTGAACAGGCAAAACTTGTCGGAAAGCTTCTTGCTACCAAATGTAAAGAAAAAGGTATCGAGAAAGTTGTTTTCGACAGAAGCGGTTATAAATATCATGGCAGAGTAAAATCATTGGCTGATGCAGCCCGCGAAGGCGGATTAAAATTCTAATGAATTATGGGAAACGGTATAAGAAAAGTTAAAACCAGCGATCTCGAACTAAAAGATAGACTCGTAAGCATCCAGAGAGTAACCAAGGTTACCAAAGGTGGTCGTACATTCAGCTTTTCAGCCATTGTTGTGGTTGGAAATGAGGATGGTATTGTAGGCCACGGTCTTGGAAAAGCAAGTGAGGTTACCACAGCTATTTCAAAAGGTATCGAAGATGCAAAAAAGAATCTGATAAAAGTTCCTGTTATTAATGGTACAATACCTCATGAACAGGTTGCTAAATTTGGCGGTGCACAAGTGTTTATCAAACCCGCTTCCGATGGTACCGGTGTTAAGGCAGGTGGTGCTATGCGTGCTGTACTTGAGAGTGTAGGTGTGAAAAATGTGCTTGCAAAGTCAAAAGGGTCATCAAACCCTCATAACCTTGTTAAAGCAACTTTTGCAGCACTCCTCGAAATGAGAGACGCCTTCTCTGTTGCAGAACATAGAGGTGTTACAATGGACAAAGTTTTTAACGGTTAGTAAAGAACATTACGATGGCTAAAATTCGTATCACCCAGGTGAAAAGCAAAAACGGAAAACCTTTAAGACAGAAGAAAACTCTGGAAGCTCTCGGTATCCGTAAATTAAACCATAGTGTTGAACACGAAGCTACACCCCAGATTTTGGGAATGGTAGTGAAAGTACAACATCTGGTTAAAGTTGAAAATATTTAAGATATAAACCATATTTATAATACAAGGTTATGGATTTGAGTAACTTAAAACCTGCTAAAGGATCAGTTAAAAGAAACAAACGTCTTGGTCGCGGACAGGGTTCCGGCAAAGGTGGCACTTCAACAAGAGGGCATAAAGGCGCTAAATCAAGGTCCGGTTATAGCAGAAAAATTGGATTTGAAGGAGGTCAGATGCCTCTTCAGAGACGTGTTCCAAAATACGGTTTTAAAAATGTCAACCGCAAAGAATTTAAAGGTATTAATATTAGTACCCTTCAAAATCTTGCAGAAGCTAATAATTTGGAAAAAATTGATATTGAAACTCTGGTAATAGCCGGATTTGTCTCTAAAAATGATTTGGTTAAAATCCTTGGAAAAGGAACTCTTGAGAGAAAACTTGAAGTTCATGCCCATGCATTCAGTAAATCAGCTGTTGAAGCTATTGAAGCCAAAAAGGGAACCGCTGTAAAATTATAATTTCATGAGACTGATTCAGACTATAAAAAACATCTTCAAGATAGAAGATCTTCGTGCAAGACTAATCTATACTTTCGGGATTATTGTATTATACAGATTAGGTAAATATGTTACGCTTCCGGGCATTGACCCTTCTCAGCTGGCCGGATTAAAGAGCCAGACATCGTCGGGGCTTATGGGTTTGCTCGATATGTTTTCGGGTGGTGCTTTTTCCCAGGCTTCTGTTTTTGCTCTTGGAATTATGCCCTATATATCTGCATCTATTGTAGTCCAGTTGCTTGGAATTGTGTTTCCTTATTTCCAGAAATTGCAGAAAGAAGGGGAGAGCGGAAGACGTAAAATGAATCAGTATACAAGATATCTTACTGTTGCAATTCTGGTACTGCAGGCACCTACATATTTGGTTAACCTTCATGCACAACTGCCAGAAACAGCATTTGTTCTTAAAGGATCATTCTTTTCAATCTCTTCTGTAATTATTTTAACAGCCGGGACAATGTTTGTTATGTGGCTTGGAGAAAAGATAACCGATAAAGGTATCGGGAATGGAATTTCTCTGATAATTATGATAGGTATTGTTGCACGTATGCCGGCAAACTTTGTTTTTGAAGCCGGAACAAGAATGAATGGTGCAGGTGGTGCAATTTCTGTTATTGTTGAGATTTTAATACTTTTTGTTGTTGTTCTTGGTACAGTTCTTCTTGTACAGGGAACACGACGGGTTCCTGTTCAATATGCCAGAAGAATCGTAGGAAATAAACAATATGGCGGTGTACGTCAGTATATACCACTTAAAGTAAATGCTGCTGGTGTAATGCCGATCATCTTTGCCCAGGCAATTATGATGCTGCCTATGATTATTGCCGGATACTCAAATTCGGGTTCAGGTTTTGTTGTCGCTTTTTCGAATATGTACGGATTCTGGTATAACCTGGTAACTGCAATTTTAATTATTGTTTTTACCTATTTTTACACAGCTATTACCATAAATCCTGTGCAGATGGCGGAAGATATGAAGAAGAACGGAGGATTTATTCCAGGTATCAAACCAGGTAGGAAAACGGTCGAATTTCTTGATTCAATTATGTCAAGGATTACACTTCCGGGTTCGATTTTCCTGGCGATTGTTGCTATTCTTCCCGCTTTCGCTGTAAAGGCTGGTATTACAGCTCAGTTTGCACAATTTTTTGGTGGCACTACACTTCTCATTCTTGTAGGAGTTATCCTTGATACTCTCCAACAGATTGAAAGCCATTTGCTCATGCGCCATTACGACGGTCTTATGAAGTCAGGCCGCGTAAAAGGCAGATCAGGCGCTGTTACTTCAATATAATTAGTTTAACGTTCTTTGATGTTGTATTTAAAGACTGATGAAGAGGTAGAGTTGTTAAGACAAAGCCATTTGCTTGTGTCGCGAACACTTGCTGAGATCGCTTTGTATGTTAAACCCGGGGTTACTACTCTTTTTCTTGATAAGATAGCCGAATCGTTTATCCGCGATCACGGCGCTGTACCAGGTTTTAAAGGGTATGCTGGTTTCCCGAGTACTCTCTGTACATCTGTTAACGATGCTATTGTTCATGGATTCCCATCAGACTATGTCCTTAAAGAAGGGGATATCGTTTCGGTTGATTGCGGAGTGGTATTGAATGGATGGAATGGGGACAGTGCTTTTACATTCCCTGTTGGTGAGATAAAAGAGGATGTCAGACGCCTTCTCGACTACACCAGGGCATCTCTTGAAGAAGGAGTTAAGGAAGCTGTTGCCGGAAACAGAATAGGAGATATCTCCCATGCAGTCCAGACCAAAGCAGAGAGTGGTGGTTATACTGTTGTAAGAGAATTAGTTGGTCATGGGATTGGAAGAAAATTACATGAGCAACCGGAAGTACCTAATTATGGAAAGAAAGGTACAGGTCCAAAGATGAAAAAAGGACTGGTTATTTGTATCGAACCGATGGTTAACTTGGGGAAGAAAGAGACAGTACAAATGAGAGATGGATGGACTGTTAAAACGATCGATGGTAAACCATCTGCACATTTTGAGTATGCAGTTGCTGTTGATAAGGAAAAGGCAGATGTATTAACAACTTTTGAATTTATTGATAAAGTTTTAAATAAAATGTAATTTGTATGTCTAAACAATCATCTATTGAGCAAGACGGCACTATCATCGAAGCCCTTTCAAATGCAATGTTCAGGGTGGAACTCGAAAATGGGCATGTAATAACAGCACATATATCGGGAAAAATGAGGATGCATTATATAAAAATCTTGCCGGGCGATAGAGTGAAAGTTGAAATGTCACCATATGATTTAACTAAAGGAAGAATAACATTCAGGTATAAATAAGAAATATTAAGATAATGAAAGTAAGATCATCTGTAAAGAAGCGCAGCGCTGACTGTAAAATCGTCAGAAGAAAAGGACGGATTTACGTTATTAATAAGAAAAATCCCAAGTTCAAACAGAGACAGGGATAATTTAATTAATTTTGCAACTCATTTAAGAAAAGTTTAATATGGCACGTATTGTTGGTGTAGATTTACCAAGAAATAAAAGAGGCGAAGTTGGCCTGACTTACATCTATGGTGTAGGTAGGAGCACTGCTCAAAAGGTACTCGACGAGGCTGGCGTTGACAGAAATGCAAAAGTCGAGGAATGGAATGATGAACAGATCAATTCCATCAGGAGAATTTTGAATGATAATTATAAGCTTGAAGGGGAGCTTCGTTCAGAGACACAGCTGAATATTAAAAGGCTTATGGATATCGGATGCTATCGAGGTGTTCGTCACAGAATAGGTCTTCCTGTAAGAGGACAAAGCACCAAGAATAACGCCAGAACCCGGAAAGGGAGAAAGAAAACCGTTGCAAATAAGAAAAAAGCTACTAAATAAATAGATTATGGCAAAGAAGACTGGAGCATTAAAAAAGAGGGTCGTAAAGGTTGAACCTTCAGGTCAGGCGCATGTTCATTCATCATTTAATAATATTATCGTTACTCTGACAAATAATTCTGGTCAGGTCATTTCATGGGCATCAGCAGGAAAGATGGGATTCAAGGGTTCCAAGAAAAACACCCCTTATGCAGCTCAAATGGCATCTGAAGAATGTGGGAAAGTGGCTTATGATCTGGGATTAAGAAAAGTAAAGGTATTTGTTAAAGGCCCTGGTGCAGGTCGCGAATCTGCAATCAGGTCAATAAGCAATTCAGGGATTGAAGTTACGGAAATCATTGATGTAACACCGATGCCTCATAACGGATGCCGTGCTCCTGGAAGAAGAAGAGTATAATAAGAGTTGTGGATTTGATTATTTGTAGGATATAAATTTTAGTAAAATGGCAAGATATACTGGCCCAAAAACAAGAATAGCAAGGAAATTCGGTGAACCAATTTTTGGCCCCGACAAGCATCTGGAAAGAAAAAATTTTCCCCCGGGACAGCATGGGATGAACAAAAAAAGAAAGAAAAATTCAGAATATGGTGTTCAGCTTAGGGAAAAACAGAAAGTAAAATATACTTATGGCATGCTCGAACGTCAGTTCCGGAATACTTTTGAAAAAGCCTCGAGAAGTAAAGGCGTTACCGGTGAAGTGCTTCTTCAGTTACTCGAATCACGTCTCGATAATGTAGTCTACCGCCTTAGTGTTGCTCCAACAAGAGCAAGCGCACGTCAGCTCGTTTCACATAGACATATTACTGTGAACGGTACTGTTGTAAACGTTCCTTCATATCAGCTCAAACCTGGTGACATAATCGGTGTTCGCGAAAAATCAAAATCACTTGAAACAATCGTCGATTCACTGTCAACCAGAAAGTATACAAAGCTTTCATGGCTCGAGTGGGATGAAACTCAAATGGCAGGTAAATTCATGAATGTGCCTGAACGTACTGATATTCCTGAAGATATTAAGGAACAACTGATAGTTGAATTGTATTCTAAATAATAATATAAGATAAATTCTATGGCCATTTTATCATTCCAGAAGCCTGATAAAGTAATAATGCTGGAAGCGGACGACAAACACGGAAAGTTCGAATTCCGTCCGCTTGAACCTGGCTATGGTATTACTGTCGGCAATGCACTGAGAAGAATTCTTCTCTCTTCCCTAGAAGGTTTTGCAATAACATCGGTTAAAATTGAAGGTGTAGACCATGAATTCTCTACTATAACCGGTGTAATGGAAGACGTTACCGAAATAATACTGAACTTGAAACAGGTTCGTTTTAAGAGAATAGTTGACGATGTTGACCATGAAAAAGTCACATTAAAAGCTAGTGGTCAGGATGTATTTAAAGCGGGAGACCTTAATAATGCTCTGAGTAATTTTGAGGTATTGAATCCCGAGTTGGTTATCTTCAGGATGGAACCGGATGTTAAACTGCAGGTTGAATTAGCTATCAGTAAAGGTAGAGGTTATATCCCTGCAGAAGAAAATGAACCGGTTGACGCTGAGTTCGGCCTTATTGCGATAGATTCAATTTTTACTCCTATCAGAAATGTGAAATATACGGTTGAAAATTATCGTGTCGAACAAAAAACTGACTACGAAAAGCTTCTTTTAGAGATCGAAACTGATGGATCAATCCAGCCAAAAGATGCTCTTAAGGAAGCTGCTAAGATTCTCATATATCACTTTATGCTCTTTTCCGATGAGAAGATAACTCTCGATTCGGACGACAAAATGGCAAATGAGGAGTTTGATGAGGAAGTGTTGCACATGAGACAGCTGCTAAAAACAAAACTGGTCGACCTCGACCTTTCTGTCAGGGCTCTTAACTGTCTTAAAGCTGCAGAAGTTGAAACGCTTGGTGACCTGGTCAAGTTTAATAAGAATGACCTTCTTAAATTCAGAAACTTTGGCAAGAAATCGCTTACCGAGCTTGATGAGTTGCTCGAATCCATGAGCCTTTCATTTGGTATGGATGTGAGCAAATATAAATTAGAGAAAGATTAATTTGAAAACTGGTTAAGAAAATAGAGAAATGCGACATAACAGAGTTATTAACCATTTAGGAAGAACAAGTTCACACAGGAATGCGATGATTGCCAATATGGCTACATCACTTATCCTCCATAAAAGGATTACCACAACTATGGCCAAGGCTAAAGCGCTTCGTACCTTTGTTGAACCCCTTATTACTAAATCGAAAGAAGATTCAACTCACTCAAGAAGAGTTGTGTTCAGTTATCTGAAAGATAAAGATGCAGTAGCTGAATTATTCAGAGATATATCTCCAAAAATCGCGGAACGCCCGGGTGGATATACAAGAATACTGAAAATTGGCAACAGGATTGGTGATAATGCAGATATGTGCATTCTGGAACTTGTCGATTACAATGAAGCAATGCTTGGCGGAGAAGCTGTAAAAACTAAAGCTACAAGAAGAAGAAGATCTTCAAAAAAGAAAGAAGAAGCTGTAGTTGCTGAAAATGCAGTGAACGATGTTACTGCACAAGTTGGAGAACCTGAAGCAAAAACAGATGAACCTGAAGGAGAATCAGCTAAAGAATAACTAAAATAAGCAAATAAAATATTTTGAAAGGAAAGGGATATGTTATTAAGAACATTATCCCTTTTTTTCGTATATTGCACCATTGTCTAATACTAAAAATAAAATTCTATGGGTCAAATAGTTAGTGTTCATGCCCGTGAGATTCTTGATTCCCGCGGCAATCCAACAATTGAAGTTGATGTGACAACTGCCAGCGGCTACTTTGGCAGAGCAGCTGTACCATCTGGTGCATCAACAGGCGAAAATGAAGCTCTTGAACTAAGGGATGGCGACAAGAACCGCTACCTCGGGAAAGGTGTTCTTAAAGCAGTTCATAACGTTAACAATGTTATTGCTGAAGAGATAATCGGAATGGATGTAACTGATCAGGCCGGAATTGACAAAAAAATGATCGACCTTGATGGTACAAAAACAAAAAGCAATCTTGGTGCAAATGCTATTCTTGGCGTTTCTCTTGCTGTTGCAAAAGCAGCTTCTAATTACCATGGATTACCATTATTCCGTTACATAGGAGGTGCAAATGCAGTTACTCTTCCTGTTCCAATGATGAATATCATCAACGGAGGATCACATTCAGACGCTCCGATAGCTTTCCAGGAATTCATGATCAGACCAATTGGAGCCACTTCATTTAAAGAAGGATTACGTATGGGAGCTGAAGTATTCCATTCATTGAAAAAGGTCCTTAAAGGACGCGGATTAAGCACCGCTGTAGGTGATGAAGGTGGATTTGCTCCGAAGTTCGACGGAATTGAAGATGCTCTCGAAACAATTCTTAAAGCTGTAAGCGCTGCAGGCTACAAACCCGGATCTGATGTTACCATTGGCCTCGACTGTGCAGCCTCAGAGTTTTATATCGACGGAATATATAATTATTCGAAATTTGAAGGCCCTCAGGGCGCAAGAAAAACTTCAAAAGAGCAGGTTGATTTTATCGAACAACTGGTAAAGAAATATCCTATTGATTCAGTTGAAGATGGCATGGCAGAAGGTGACTGGGACGGATGGAAAATGCTGACCGACAGGCTTGGCAGTAAATGCCAGATAGTAGGTGATGACTTGTTTGTAACTAATGTTGAATACCTTAAAAAAGGTATCGAACTGGGTTGTGCAAACTCTATTCTTATCAAGGTAAACCAGATCGGCACTCTGACAGAAACTCTCAACGCTATTGAGATGGCTCACAGGGCAGGTTATACAACTGTTACATCGCACAGGTCGGGCGAAACAGAGGATACTACAATTGCCGATATTGCAGTTGCAACTAATTCAGGTCAGATCAAAACAGGATCTGCAAGCAGAACAGACCGGATATGCAAGTACAATCAGCTTCTGAGAATCGAAGAGTCTCTTGGCGACCTTGCTATTTACGGGTATAAGAAATAATTTCACCTCCTTGAAGAGAGGTAAATTATGAAGCTGAGCCTGATTTATTGTCGCTTTCCGGCGTTATTAACAGATGTTGACAACTTTTGTTAATATCAGGTTTGCAACATTGATCCATAATACATTGTTTATTGATATTCTTGATATAAATTTGATATATCAGGTGAGCGATAAAAGACTGCTCAAACGATGTGGAAACAGAAAATGTTACTTAAATGAAACAGTATCTGTTTCAGTCAGACCTCAGGGTCTGCACATCATGAGAGCCGAAGCCTGAACTAAACGGACTTCGCGTCCACGATGTTCAGTAAGTCAACGAAAACCGGAAACGTTCTTTCAGCGATTGAGTCACAGGGCTACAGAAAATGAAAGGCTTCGGCCTCTGGTTCTCTGACTGTTACCATATCCTTCGGGAATGTGTGACAGAGCCTGAAAGACACTTCGTCCCGGAATCCCGACTTGTCGGGA
The DNA here is from genome assembly GCA_021371855.1 of Bacteroidales bacterium. Lineage (GTDB taxonomy): Bacteria > Bacteroidota > Bacteroidia > Bacteroidales > VadinHA17 > LD21. The sequence goes on from JAJFVL010000029.1 coordinate 184,795, forward strand.
GAAAGGACAGCCTGAAGGTTCTGCTGTAAAAGGCAAAACCAGAAAGCCAGGGGTTGCAGAGCCGGATCTCGTATCTGACAAAGCAGCCGGTCGCAATAACAGTAATCTGACATCGTTAATAACCTCGGTTGTAAACGGTGAATGGGAACTAGTCCTAGTGAGTAGTTCCCATTATTGTTTTATACAGGTGATATTATAATTCTATTTAGCCATAATCCCCGTTTTCTCCCGATTTCTTACGTTTTAATTGTCTTTATAATATCTTTGAGTCAGACTTTAATATCTGCCATGGCTTATTCAGGACTAACCGGTTTCATTCACTCATTGGAGAAAAACAATCAACTGGTGAGGATAAAAACATTTATTGATCCCGTACTTGAAATAACCGACATAACTGATCGTGTTACCAAAAACGGAGGTAAGGCCTTATTGTTTGAGAATACAGGCACCGGCTTTCCTGTTCTGATAAATGCTTTCGGATCAGATGAAAGGATGGCTATGGCTATAGGTAGAAGAGATCTTGGTGAGGTTGGAGGTGAACTTGAGCATATACTAAAGAATGTTACCGAAAATAAGGAAACCTGTTTTGAGAAATTACTGACTTTGCCAATTATTTTAAGACTTGCAGGATTCCTCCCCTCCAGGCTAAAGAAAAAGGGTAAATGCCAGCAGGTCATTCATATGACACCTGATCTTGGAATTTTTCCTGTACTTAAATGCTGGCCATACGACGGAGGCCGTTTTATAACTTTACCAATGGTGCATACTGTGCATCCGGAGACAGGGAAAACAAATGTTGGCATGTACAGGATGCAGATACTTGATAAAAAAACAACTGCAATTCATTGGCAGCGGCATAAAACAGGAGCCGTCCATTTTGAAGCATGGAAAAAGACTGACAAAAAAATGCCCGTTTCTGTTGCTCTGGGAGGTGACCCTGTATATGCATATTCTGCAACAGCTCCGTTGCCTGAGGGCATCAATGAATATATACTTGCAGGATTCCTGAGAAAGAAAAAAGTCAGCCTGGTCCGTTGCCTTACAAATGAACTCTATGTACCGGATGATGCCGATATTATAATTGAGGGTTACGTAGATCCGGCTGAAGAACCGGCGTGGGAAGGCCCGTTTGGTGACCATACTGGATTCTATTCTTTGGCTGACTGGTATCCAAAATTTCATGTTACCTGCATAACCCATTCAAAAAATGCGGTATATCCTGCCACAATAGTCGGCGTACCTCCACAGGAAGATGCTTGGCTTGCAAAAGCTACGGAAAAAATATTTCTGGCTCCTGTTAAAATGACAATTCAACCAGAAATCGAAGACCTTCATATGCCTGAAGCCGGTGTGGCTCATAACCTTGTAATCGTTAAAATTAAAAAATCATATCCGGGCCAGGGAATGAAAGTAATAAACGCATTATTCGGAGCAGGACAAATGATGTTTACCAAGTACCTGGTTGTTGTCAGCGGGGAGGTAAACATAAGGAATTATTATGAACTGCTGGTAAATGTCTTCGCAAATGTTGACTTTGCTAAGGATCTGGTATTCAGTAATGGCCCCCTTGATGTTCTTGACCACTCATCTGACGTATCTTCATTCGGGGGGAAAGCCGGCGTTGATGCTACAATAAAGAATGTTGAAGAGTTGGCAGGCAGGGCCAATGTCCGGCCGGATTGTAAACAGGATATTCCTGATGATTTTTTTGACAGGGAAATAATTAAAGATATTAATCTCAGTCTTTTTAATGATGGTATTCCCATTCTGATTATTACAGTTAATTCCAGTGAGGATGCTGATGCTATTGACAAGGTAAAGGATATGTTGAAGAATAAAGATCAGACAGGGATTTTCAGGTTGATCCTGATCGTTGATCATACAATTGATCCTCATGACTTGTTTAATGTAGTCTGGCAGGTACTTGGCAACTCTGATCCACAGCGCGATCATGAGTTTATATCCCGGTCATCAGTTTTTATTGACGGAACAATTAAGGTTTACAGAAAAGGAGGCTTTCCCAGAAGATGGCCGAATGTTGTTTGTTCAGGTAGTGAAACGATTACTTCAGTTGATAAAAAATGGGATTTACTCGGGTTGGGGCCCTTAATCCATTCTCCTTCAATAAAGTACTTGGAATTATGCCGAAAAGGGACAGATGAAATCATCGTAGAAAAGCCATGAAGGTAATTTTTAATTCAGTAATTTGATATACGGATTAATAGTCTATTTTTGCACTATCTGATGGGACTGTCTGTATTAATATATCTTTATGATTTTGCCACTGAAGGATTTCTGGCTCATGGTCGGCTGCTGAGTCAAAGTTTATTCAATTCATCTGCAGCTACTCCTTACCATTTTATTTTGTATGGGGCTCTGGCAATTGCTTTTGTCTATTTTATTGCTATGTCGCAGACCAGGAATCTGATAAAAACCCGGAAGCTCTTAAAGGAGAAGGAACAGGCACTTGTTCTGATAGCAAAACAAAAGTATGAGCTGGAATTCAGAGAAAAGAACATGACTGACAGTTTGGTATATGCTCAGAGGATACAGGAAGCGCTTTTACCATCTGAAGCATATTTCAGGAGACATTTTAAAGATTCATTCATCTTTCTAAAGCCTAAAGATATTGTCAGTGGTGATTTTTATTGGATAGGTGAAAAAAAAGGTAAAGTTTTCATTGTAGCGGCTGATTGTACCGGCCACGGTGTTCCAGGTGCTCTCATGTCGATGATCGGTTTGGAGATTATTGAAAAAGCAATTAATGAAGACAATTTTGAAGATCCTTCACAGATACTGGCAGTCCTGAATAAAGGATTGGAAAAAACATTCGACCGGGAGAAGAATATTGGAACTATCATCAGGGATGGAATGGATTTAGGCCTCTGCGTGATAGATCAGGATAAAAAAAAGATTAAATATGCCGGAGCTTTTTTCCCGCTTTATATGATCCGTAATAATAATCTGGTTGAAGTAAAAGGTGATAAGCTCATTATTGGAATGAATCCGCGAAATGTACCCTATGTTGATCACGACATCGATCTGATGGAAGATGATATATTTTATATGTTCTCTGACGGATATGCTGATCAGTTTGGCGGATCGGAAAACAAAAAGTTCATGTACCGCCGGTTCAGGTACCTGCTGTTGACCATTCACCGGTTCCAGGCTGAAGACCAGAAATCGATACTTGAAGATAACATCAGGACATGGATGGGCAGCAATGAACAGATTGACGACATGATGGTGATCGGATTCAAACCTTTATGCAAAAACAGCTAAATATTCTTTGTAATCTTATCTATCAGTGCCTGGGGTTGGAAAGGTTTGCTGATATAATCATCGATGCCGGCTGACATACATTTTTCTTTGTCTCCGATCATTGCATTTGCAGTAATTGCTATTATCGGGACATGAGTGCTGGTCGACGATTCAAGGGCTCTGATCTTCTCTGAAGCTACAAGCCCGCTCATCACAGGCATTTGGATATCCATAAGGATAAGATCGTAGTTCGATGTTCCAAACTTGTCAAGAGCCTCTTTCCCGTTTGAAGCCGTATCAATATTATTAAAGAAAGGTTTCAGGGTAAGAAGAGTAATCTTCTGGTTTATGATATTATCTTCAACAAGCAGTATCTTTAATTCCTTAGGATCTTTATGAGTTTTTTCTTTATGAATAAGTGCTTCAATTTTTGGAGAAGCGATTTTCTGTTTTGTTTCGGGAAGAGGCTTTGCAAAAGGAAGGAGGATATTCAGTATCGTGAAGTCCTTGCCTGATTCCTGATTGAATGTTCCATTTCTTGAGGAGATTAACCTCATCGAAAGGCTTTGTTCAGAATCTTTGCTATTAACTGGAAAAATAGTCTGGTCAGTTTGTATCCTTAATGAAATAATGTTTGAAGTTGCTGTTTCTTTGGTTTTTTTAAGGTTTATTACCACTTTAATAGCTTTTTCTGAAGCCTGATTCTCAATGGTATTGAAAAGATCAAGAAAAATTTGCTTAATAATTATAGGGTCGCCATAGCAATCAAAGCTGTTGAATTCTTTTTTGTCAAGAATGAAATCAATATTAGCCTGATCTTTAAGATTATAAAGTTCAATTGTGTTTTGTATGGTAGATAAAAGATTAAACCTGATAGCTTTCCTATACTCATAACTAAGATTACCGGCCGATTCCATAGTTAATTCATTGACAGTTGTAACCATGTTATCCGTCGAGGCGATAAAGGTCTCAAGTAACTCTTTCTGTTTTTCCGAGGGATTCAGTTTCATCATCATATCAACTATGATGACAAGGTTATTCAGAGGTTCTCTGATCTTATGTGAAAAATCGTTAATAACTTCATCTTTCTTTTCGCTCAATGAAGAAAACTCATCTGACGATTCTTTAAATCTTTTGTTGAGATCAGAAACCTTCCTGACAATAATTAAGCCAATACTTGCCCCTGCAAATATCATGCATCCTGATAAAAGTCTCTGATTAAACATGATAAGAAGTATAGCTGCAACCAGGCAGAAAAGTGCAATAATTGAATAAGTTTCAATATTCTTTCTGAGGTTATCTGAAAATTCTTCAGAATGTTTATTTAAACCACTATTGTTATAGCTTTTTTCGGTTTCTCTAACCATTGATGGATCTTTTGGGCTCATGTTAAATTAAAAAAATTAGTTATAAATATACATCAACTGAAATTAACATCCTTTAAAGGAAAAGGTTAATTTTGTCATTAAGGTACGAAATTTGCATTGAAAAGATAAAACTCGACAATTATGGAGCGAACATTAAAAATTCTACTTCTGATAAGTCTGATTTTTTCAGCTACTCCTCTTTTTACTGTGAATGGACAGGAAAAAGAAGGGATGGTAAAGTATACTCCTGATTTCAAATTCAATGATGGTATTTATCTCAATTTTGAGCAGGTAAAAGTTAATAGCCCTATATCAAAAGCAAAATTACTTACATCTGTTGATTACAACGACAGAGAATTTTTTAAGAAAATATTGGAAACAGGAAAGATCTATTTTTATGATAATATGGGAGTGAGGCAGGAAGTTTCAAAAGATAATATATGGGGTTATGCCCGCAATGGTATATTGTATGTTCAGGTTCAGGGAAATTTCAACAGGATAACTTTCATTGGAAATATCTGTCATTTTGTTGCCGATATAACAACTTATGATACACGATATTACAACAATCCTTACGGGTATTATGACCCATACTATTCACCTTATTCATATGGTAATTATTATTACCCGTATAACTCATATTATTCCCCGTACAGGCAATCAGGATTGGCCCGTACTGATTTGAAACAATATCTGATTGATTTTGAAAGTGGGAAGATCCTGGAATTTGATATTGAGAACACTGAATTGCTGCTTATGAAAGATTCACAGCTTTATGAGGAGTATGTTCAGCTCTCCAGAAAAAAGAAAAAAGAACTTATGTTCGTATATATCCGTAAATTCAACGAAAAAAATCCGTTATATATACCTGTAGAATAATACTATTAACATGAAGAAAATTATCAGTGCTGTTGCTATGCTTTTTACCACGGTTATATTGACCGGGCAAACCCTTTTTCCAACCAAAGATGAAATAAAACAGTTTTCAGTGTCAAAAACCTGTGTTGTACTTGAAGATGATCCCTTCTCTTCGTATAACGCATTCATTAAAAAAGCAGTGAAAGCATTTTGGAAAATCACTCCTTATGAATTTATTGACGCGTCTGAATTTAATACCAGAAGAAAGAATCCCGAATACTCATTTATTGTATTGACTCAGACAAATTTTATAAGAGATAAAGCAAACACACTTTATAATTTTATTAATCTGCTTCAGGGGAAAAAGGTCAGCAAGGTTGAAGAGATGCCTGAAGTTTGTGCAATTCCTCTCTCCTTTGCCGGGGAGGATGATCTTGAATACGGGTTTAAACTGGGTGCAATACTCTCGTTTATGCAAAAACACGCACAGGCAATAATGGCAGATCCTTCATCCACGGGGAGAAAATATCTTAAGTTCTATAATAAAAATATTCCTGAGATTGTGAATAAGACCATACTCATTAAACAGGAGGACCTGGTACCCGAAATTGCTACAATAGATAAGATAAAAGCTATCTATAAAAATAAAGTTGAAATTGTTGCTGAAGAGGATATTGTGAAGGCAATTGAAAATAAAACTCCTAATACTTTGATACTGCATAAAGTAGGCCCTGTTGACGGTAAGAATGCGGGATATTGTTTTAAAATGCTTATAGGCTGCGATGACTCTGATATGTATTATTATCACCACCACCTGATTGAAAAGGACAATCCTAACGGTCTGTTACCAGCCGATCTCAGGCGTCTTGCAAAATGATCCTGATGCAGCATTGACAAAATCTATCCGTCTTTCAATAAATAATAAAAAGTCATGGAAGAGAGCAGAATGTTATCAGAAACCGAACGGAATTGGGCTATGCTCAGTCACTTGTCAGCGCTGGCCGGTTTCTTTTTTCCTTTTGGTGGTATAATAGGACCGCTTATTTGCTGGATGTCGAGAAAAGATGAATTCTCCTGGGTGAACATAAATGGGAGAAATTCTCTCAATTTCCAGTTATCAATGCTTCTGTATATAGTTCTGGCTATACCTTTATGTTTCATACTTATCGGGATACCAATAGTCATATTGATTGTAACTCTTAAAATAGTCTGCGTAATTATTGCAAGCATTAAAGCATCCAGGGGTGATCTTTTCAAATATCCTCTTGTGATTCCTTTTATTCAGTAATACATCCTTTTCTCCTGAACCTGAAATATGATGCCATCTTTCTGTTTCCTGCAGTCAATGGGGAAAAAATCAATATATTATGATCATTTGATTCTGTGTCTTAATATGGAGTAATAGTTTTTGTACCTGGGTTATTTCCTGTTTTAATAATTTTATGGTATATTTCTTCCTCATTTAAAACTATTTACGATGGCACACCATGATAAAAAGATTAAGGTTGACACTTTTAATAAAAATGATCTGTATCATGACATTGAACCGGAAAAAAAGAAAAAAATGGATATCAGGGAGTACGAAAAATTACTCCTGAAACTTGAAATTGAACTGGTTAAACTTCAGGAATGGGTAAAGGCGAATAAGCTGAAGGTGGTTGTTGTGTTTGAGGGCAGGGATGCTGCAGGCAAAGGGGGTGTGATAAAGACCATTGCCGGATGCCTGAATCCCAGAATATGTAGAATAGTAGCACTAGGTATACCTACTGAAAAGGAGAAATCTCAATGGTATTTCCAGAGATATTCTTCACAGTTACCTGCCGGAGGAGAGATTGTCCTTTTCGACAGAAGCTGGTACAACAGGGCAGGTGTTGAAAAAGTCATGGGATATTGTACAAACGATGAATATGAGGAGTTCCTCAGATCATGTCCGGAGTTCGAAAAGATGCTCATCCGTTCAGGAATAATTCTTGTTAAGTACTGGTTTTCAGTAAGTGATCATGAACAGGAAATCCGCTTTCAGGACAGAATAAAAGACCCAACAAAACGATGGAAGATCAGTCCGATGGATGTCGAATCGCGCGACAAATGGGTTGAGTACTCTATGGCCAAAGATAAAATGTTCTCGTATACCGATACTAAACAATCTCCATGGTACGTTGTCCCTGCTGATGATAAACGGAGAGCGCGGCTTAATTGCATAGATCATCTTCTGTCACTCATTCCTTATAAAGATCTTACTCCAAAACCATTTAAACTTCCTCCTTTGAAACACGACGTGGCTTACGTAAGACCTCCGGTGACTGATCAAACCTTTGTTCCGGATAAATACTAGTAAGAAGGCTATAAAGGCTTTAAAGGCTTTAAAGGCAGTAAAGGCTGTAGGGGCTGTATTAGTTGTAAGGGTCGGAAAAATCCCTTTAAAGCTTCTAAAGCCTATAAAGCCTTTATAGCTTTTAAAGCATTTACGGCTTTTTTTAATACTTTTGTCTTTTTACTTTTATCTATTGTCTTTAATAAAATTGTTATGTCCTCAAAACCATCTATACCAAAAGGTACAAGAGATTTTTCTACTGAAGAGATGCTGAAACGCGATTATATTTTTGAAACCATTAAACAGGTGTTCAGATTATATGGCTATCAGCCTATTGAGACTCCTTCAATGGAAAATCTCACAACTCTTCTTGGAAAATATGGCGATGAGGGTGATAAGCTTCTCTTCAGGGTTCTTAATTCAGGAGATTTCCTCTCTTCAGTAGAAGATAATGAGCTTCTTGGTCGGGAACATATAAAATTATCTTCAAAGATCTGTGAAAAAGGATTAAGGTACGATCTTACTGTTCCGTTTGCCCGTTATGTCGTTCAGCATCGTGATGAGATCACTTTCCCTTTTAAAAGATATCAGATACAACCCGTATGGAGAGCCGACAGACCTCAGAAAGGAAGATATCGTGAATTCTTCCAATGCGACATAGATGTAATCGGAAGCGACTCATTATTAAATGAGTATGAGTTGATCAAGGTTATTGATGAGGTGTTTGAGCGGCTGAAAATCTCAACTTGTATTAAAATAAACAACCGCAAGGTTCTTTCGGGAATTGCCGGCTTTATTGGTGAGGCTGAGAGAATAACCGACATCACTGTTGCTATCGATAAGCTTGATAAGATTGGTATTGAAGCTGTTAATGAAGAGCTTCAGGGCAAAGGCCTATCTTCTGAAGCAATATCGAACCTTCAGCCCGTGTTGCAGTTATGTGGCGATAACTATGCTAAACTGAATAAACTAAGTGATTTGCTTTCGAAATCAGAAATAGGAATGAAAGGTATTTCTGAATTGAGGACGCTTTTAGCACATGTTGATAGTAGTCCATTAAAATGTGACTTGGAACTTGATCTTACTCTTGCCCGCGGTTTAAATTATTACACCGGTGCTATTATCGAAGTTAAGTCAAAAGATGTGAACATTGGAAGTATTTGTGGTGGTGGTCGTTACGATAACCTTACAGGAGTTTTTGGAATGCAGGGGGTATCGGGTGTCGGTATTTCATTCGGAGCCGACAGAATATATGATGTCCTTAACCAGTTAAATCTTTTCAGTGATATAAAAGTATCCTCCACAGAGGCTCTGCTAGTCAACTTTGGAGAGAAAGAAGCAAACTATGCACTTAAAATTCTTGATCTTTTACACAGGCTTGGTGTCAGCGCAGAATTATTTCCCGATGCGGTAAAACTTAAAAAACAGATGTCCTATGCTGATTCAAAAAAGATACCTTATATTATCATTGCCGGCGACGATGAAATTGCTGATAATAGCATCACAGTTAAGAATATGTCGTCAGGAGAGCAGAAAAAAATAGCTTTGAACGACATTGTTTCATTCGTTAAAGATGAGATTATCCGGTCAAAATAAGCAGGATGATATCTACGAACAATTAAAACAATAAACTGATGGATTTTAAAATATCACCTGAAAGTCTCGACATTGAAAAAATAAAAGATCTCCTGAATAACGATGTAAAGCTCAGTTTGTCAAACGAATCCGTGGATCTTATAAACCGCTGCAGAAACTATCTCGATCATAAGCTTGAAAATAATAAATCTCCGATATATGGGATCACTACCGGTTTCGGTTCACTTCATAATATAACCATAAGCAGTGATCAGCTTAACAAGCTGCAGGAGAACCTTGTTAAATCCCATGCGTGCGGTACGGGACCTGTTGTAAGAGAAGACATCGTCAGGATTATGTTGCTTCTGAAAATTCATGGTTTAGGCCTTGGAAAATCAGGAGTTCAGGTCGAAACGGTAAAACGGCTCATTGACTTATTTAATGAAAGGATAACTCCGGTTGTCTACGAACAGGGATCACTGGGAGCTTCAGGCGATCTGGCTCCTCTTGCTCACCTTGTTCTTCCGTTACTGGGATTGGGTGAGGTGACCTATAACAGTAAGAGATATGATTCAGGCATCATACTGAAAAAATTTGGTTGGTCGCCTTTGGAATTAAGGTCAAAGGAAGGGCTCGCCCTTCTGAACGGAACTCAGTTCATGAGTGCCTATGGATTATATATCGTTGCTATGGCTGAACGTCTTTCGGCTATTGCCGATATTACATCTGCAATTTCACTTGAAGCTTATGACGGCAGGCCGGATCCCTTTTTTGAAAGTATTCATTCTATCAGGCCCCATAAAGGTCAGATAACTACTGCAAATACATTCAGGAAAATACTTGAGGGAAGCCAGTTGATCTCGCGTACAAAAGCACATGTGCAGGATCCATATTCTTTCAGATGTATTCCACAGGTTCATGGCGCAAGTAAAGATGCAATACTCTATGCTAAATCTGTAATATTAACAGAAATAAATTCCGTAACGGATAATCCTACGATTTTTCCTGAGGAAGATTTGATTGTATCGGGGGGAAATTTTCATGGACAGCCGCTTGCACTGATTTTTGATTTTATGGCAATTGCTCTTGCTGAACTTGGAAGTATTTCTGAGAGAAGAGTATACCGGCTTATTGCCGGACAACGTGGCCTTCCGGAATTTCTTGTTGCAAATCCGGGGTTGAACAGCGGATTTATGATACCACAATATACTGCGGCCTCAATTGTAAGTCAGAATAAACAGCTTTGCACTCCTTCATCGGTTGATTCAATACCTTCCTCAAACGAGCAGGAAGATCATGTAAGTATGGGTGCTAACGGAGCCACAAGGTTATTGCGTGTAGCTGAAAATCTTGAGAAAATTATTGCCATAGAATTATTTACTGCTGTTCAGGCTCTGGAATTCAGGAGACCTCTCAGATCATCTGAATTTATCGAAGATATTGTAAGGTCGTATCGTGAGAAGGTACCTTTTATCAACGATGATAAGGTGATGTACTGCGAAATCGAAAAATCCATCGAATTTATCAGGAATATGAAGATAAATCTCTGATGCAGATGCTGGCACGGATTACAACCTCGAATAACGGACGCATAGAGGTTACATCCGCGCTGACAAACAGGTCAAAGAGAGTAAATTCATATTGGTTAATCCCCGGAATTATGATAAATTTGTAGCCAAACGAATTAATCCGGATATCCGATGGCTCTTCAATGTGGAATTATAGGAATAACTAATGTCGGCAAGACTACTATTTTTAACTGTATCTCCAATACTAAAGGAGAAACAAATGCTTTTGCCTTCAGTGCAACGAAATCAAATATCGGCATTGTCCAGGTTCCTGATAAAAGACTTTATGAACTTGAAAAGCATCAGGTTACTGACAGAATAGTTCATACGACAGTCGAAATTGTTGACATTCCGGGTTTGGCAAAAGGCTCTAATAAAGGTGAAGGAGTGGGTAACAAATTCCTGGGGGATATCAGGAATACCGATGCCCTTATCCATGTTCTCAGGTGTTTTGATGATGAAGCTTTGCCTCATATTGATGGTTCAGTCGATCCTGTACGTGACCTGGAAACTATCAACCTGGAGCTACAGGTAAAAGATCTGGAATCGGTTGAAAAGAAAATTTCACGTCTTGAAAGAGCTGCCAAGGTTGGCGATAAAGATGCAAAACACGGACTTGAGGTATTGATGAGATATAAGGAGCATATTGAAAATTTTAATAATGCAAGAACTCTTGATGTTAAGGTTGATGACAGGAAATATGTTGATGATCTGTTCCTCCTTACAATGAAACCTGTAATTTATGTTTGTAATGTTGATGAAAGATCAGCCGTCACCGGTAATAAATATGTCGAAAGGGTAAGGGAATATCTGGCTGACAAAGATGTGGAGGTTCTGGTAATTGCTGGAGCTATTGAATCCGAGATAGCTGAGCTTGAAAATAATGAGGACCGTCTGGAATTTCTTAAAGACGCAGGGCTGGAAGAACCGGGTGTTGATAAACTTGTGAGAGCAGCTTATAAGATGCTGAACCTGCAGACTTTTTTCACAGTGGGACCAATGGAGATCAGGGCCTGGACAATCAAGACAGGAATGAAGGCACCTCAGGCAGCAGGTGTTATTCACAGCGACCTTGAAAGAGGCTTTATCAGGGCTGAGGTGATGAAATATAAAGATTTTATTGCGCTTGGGTCGGAGCATGCCTGTAAAGAAGCCGGCAAGTTCTATATTGAAGGAAAGACCTATGTTGTTGAAGATGGCGACATCCTTAATATAAGGTTTAACGTATAAAGTCTTAATGGTAAGACGTTACCTTATACTGTTTGTCTTACTTGTTCTTGTTGCACTGAGGTGCTATCCTCAAAACATTGATTATGACAAAAGGCTGCGGGAGATTGTCAGGCAATATGGTCAGGCTGAAGTAACAATTCCTTTCACTGACAGAAATACTCTAAACAGTCTTACCAGGGAAGTTTCAATTACTTCTGTCAGAGACAAAACTGTAGTGATAAGTTTGTCGCCATTGACAGTTGAATGGTTTATTCAGCAAAAATTCGGATACAGTATAATAGAGAAGTCATTTACCAAGGGCATTGTATCGGCTCTCAATACAAAGGAGGCGATGGGATGGGAGGTATATCCTTCCTATTTCCAGTACGATTCCATAATGCAAAGTTTTATAAGCCTTTACCCTGGCTTGTGTAAGCTCGATACAATTGGGAAAAGCAACAATGGGAAACTGGTGCTGGCTCTCAAAATATCTGACAATGCGGCTGATAACGAAGACGAACCTGAAGTTTTTTATTCTTCTACAATACATGGAGATGAAACAGGTGGTTTTGTTCTTATGCTCAGACTCGCTGACTATCTTCTTAAAAACTACACAGGAAACAGCAGAGTAAAAAATCTTGTAGATAACCTTGAAATCTGGATAAATCCACTTGCAAACCCTGATGGCACCTACGGAACAGGCAATACAATATCTTCTCCTGTACGTTATAACGCTCAGGGTTACGATCTTAACCGGAACTTTCCTGATCCGGTAACTCCGAATACGGTTAAGCAGAAAGAGACTCTCGACATGATACGTTTTATGGAGGAACACCGGTTTGTTATCTCAGCAAATTTTCACGCAGGTGATGAAGTTGTCAATTACCCCTGGGACAGGTGGTATTCCAGATATCATGCTGATGATTCCTGGTTTCATGGTATCAGCCGGGCTTATGCCGACACGGTGCATTATTATTCAGGTCCGGCATATATGAATGAATTTGACAATGGTATTACCCGTGGCGCCGCCTGGTATATAATATATGGTGGACGACAGGATTTTGTGACATATGGACTGCAGGGACGTGAAGTGACCATTGAACTGGATATGACCAGGGAAACCCCTGCTGCTCAGCTTGAACTGCTATGGCAGAATAACTGGCATTCATTACTGGTGTATATTGAAAATGCGTTGTATGGTATCCACGGGCTTGTACAAGATGCCAGTTCATCGCTCCCTGTGCCGGCAAAGGTCTTCATTACGGGTCACGATTCGGATAGTTCACATGTTTATTCCGATACTCTGACCGGGAAGTTCGTAAGAATGCTTTCCCCTGGTTCATGGGACCTGACATTTTCTGCAAACGGGTACATCGATACAACAGTCAGCAATATTCCCGTATACGAAGGACAGAAGACTGATATAGTCGTCAATATGATCCCGGAAACAAACCGGACTAAAACAATAATTCCTTCGGTTACATCTTTATATCCTAATCCTGCAGCAAATGAAATAAATGCACTGCTATCCGACAGGATGACCGGATATGTCAATGTCAGAATAATTAATATGTCGGGAGTGGTAATTTCGGACTTTAATACTGAAACAATTCAGGGAGAACCTGTTCCGATTGATATAACGATGTTAAAGGGAGGCTCATATACCGTTATTTTCACAAATACATCCTCAAAGGCATCGTGCAGGGGTAAGTTCATGGTTATTAAATAATCTTCAACATTTGATTCTGTAATTAAAACAAGTATTTTTGCAGCTTGTTGAAATTTTAATGCAGAAATCAGTTTTACTTTTTTTACAGGAGATCTCGTTTTGATGAATATGAAGAAGTGGACATCAGGAAAGAAAAAATTTTCAGCAGTCATTTTAATGATTGCTGGTTTTATTAAATTATCAGGACAGGGAGCCTATCTTCCGCCTGAAAAACCACGTCTCGTGATCGGGATTGTGGTTGAGCAGTTAAAGTATGACCAGCTTGAAAAATTCAGGGACAGGCTGGGGGAGAACGGAATAAAACGGCTTATAAATGAGGGGACATATTTCAAAAATGCATCTTTTGAATATATGCTTTCACAGTCTGCTCCTGGTCATGCAACGATCTCTACAGGTTCGGAGCCTTCATATCATGGAATTACATCAGATAGTTGGTATCTGCCACTGAAAGACGAACTGATTTACTGCAGTAAAGATAATGAGGTTAATCCTGTAGGAGGTACTTTCGAAAACGGATTATATTCTCCTGTCAATCTTCAGGCATCAACATTTTCCGACGAGCTTGAGATGTCAACAGGCAGGAATTCAAAAGTCTTTGGAATAGGGATGAAAGAAAGTTCGGCAATCTTTTCTGCCGGGCATACTGCAGATGCTGCTTATTGGTTTGATAATGCAACCGGCACCTGGATGTCGAGCACATATTATATCAATGCTTTGCCGGCATGGGTTAACGATTTCAACGCAATGAAATTTTCAGAAACTTATCTTAATGATACCTGGAATCTGCTCAGGCCGGCCAGGGACTATTATGACTGTCTGAGAGATTCAAATAACTTCGAACTGGGATTCAATAAAATCAACTATTTCCCATACGATCTTAAGAAGATAAGATCGAAATTTAATTCAAAAGATGATTTTGCCTTATTGAGGGAGACTCCGGCAGGTAATTCTCTGACAACCAGTTTTGCTATCAGACTGATTGAAAAAGAGGGATTGGGGAAAGATGATATAACCGATTATCTTTCAATATGTTATTCCGCGACTGATTGTATTGGTCACAGATTCGGACCTTCTTCGATGGAGATGGGCGATGCGATATTACGACTTGATGAAGAAATAAAGAACCTTCTGACATTTTTAAATGATAGTATTGGAAAAAAGAATGTACTTATATATTTCACATCCGCTCATGGGGTTTCAGAAATTCCTTCCATCCTGGAAAGCAACCGTATTCCGGCAGGGTATTTTAAACAGAACCAGGCTTTGCAGTTATTAAGAACTTATCTTAATGCAGTTTACGGAGAAGGTGATTGGGTGAAAGGATATTCTGAAAGACAGATTTTTCTTAACAGGACACTAATTGAAGATGCCCGTTTATCTCTTGATGATGTGCAAAAAAAAGTAGCGCGTTTTCTTGTTCAGTTCACTGGCGTTGCGGCTGCTTATCCTTATTCTGCTTTTGAGGCTAATGATTTTGGGAATGGAAATCTTAAAAGGATTATCAATAATTTTAATCCACAGCGATCAGGAGATGTTATTGTCACGCTTAATCCCGGTTGGGTAGAAAAAAAGGGCGATTGGATCACTGATCATAATTCCCCCTATGAGTACGATACTCATGTTCCGCTCATCTGGTATGGGTGGACAGTGAACAGGGCAACCGTGACCCGTCATGTTAACATGACAGATATTGCACCGACTTTATCATCACTTTGTAAAGTCCCATACCCGAATGCATGCACCGGGGAACCTCTGGTTGAACTGTTCAGGTGAGTAAGTCAGGGATTTTCGGGAGTAGAGACTAATTTGTAAATTGAGTAAAATTCTGTAAAAAAGATTTACTCATTTTTGATTTTTGCAGGGTAAAATATGATTTTAGCACCTGGTTTTTAATTGCAATTACAAAAAATCAGACCATATCCTTTTAATGTTATTTATCACCAAAGAGCGTTATCCGTCCAAGTAAAACCGCTTGTATCTCCGTGAACCTGATGGAATATATGATAAGTTGAATTTTGGGGCATTGACACAGTCCATATCGTTGCATCATTAGTTTTTGGTAAACAACCCAAGCCAAAGTATAAATTTCCTGTGACACAGGTATACAACTCATCATCCTCAAGCTCATATTCTTTAGAGGTAAGTGTAAATGAATGGGTATACCCGGAATCAGTAGTAATAGTTGTTGGAATATCATTTATCATTATAGTATATGGTTCACCCGCAGCGTGCCAACTACTACCCTTATATTCTAATTTAATTCTTAAATATATATATGTATAATTACCAACTGTTTCAGAATATAGTTCATCCACAAATTTTCTTTGTCCATAACATGTGACTAATTCACCACCAGTTCCGCATGTTACATATGTTTGCTGATAAAACGGAATACTTTGATTATTAGCATTAAGACCGCCACTAAAAGCAATACTTGTTGATTTTGCTTTTGCTATACCTGGAGTATTCAAGCTTACAATACCAATATTTCGATATTTTTCGGGGTTATCTTTTAAAGTTATTTTATTTGACTCATTTTTTGAATATGCATAAAGGGTCCCATTATTGAATAAAACAATACTATCGCTTAATTCAAATTCCGAATCTCTGTTTAGTATTGTTTTAAGCACTTCAGAATAATCCACAATTGTAGAATCTAAAGAATATAATAATGTACTATGCTTTTTAGAGTATGCCCATAAGCTTAATTCATCCATAGTATGAAATTTTGTCTGTAGTAGCAAGTAAGTGTCATTAAACTCTTCAAAATTCTTAAATACCAGTCTATCACTTTTGTTGCCATTCACAAGAGAAACAAGATCCTTGTCTTTCGTACAGGAAAGACAAGAAAGAATAATGAATCCCATTAATAAAAGAAATAGTTTTTTCATTTTTTAGTTTTTAAAGTTTGTTTAATTATTATTTGGATATGGTCTGATTTTTATTTGAATAGTCTTGTTAAAAAATAAATAACATAATAAACATCAAAGTGCTGTTTGACATTCACTTAACTGATATTTGTGGTGTACTAAAAAGACAAGTTTCTTATAATTCTTTCAACGAGTGCATTGCATCAAAAAAATCACACATTTAATTAACATCTATGCACTTACACAATAAATTGCAGATAATAAATTTGTTTTTCTAGCATAATCTTACCAAATAGCAAATACGATTAATAAAAATGGAATCAGATATAATTCAGTTGCATTGCGTTGTTACATTGAGAATGCATGAAAAATGTTACCCGGAATTTCACGATATTTTTTTACACTGACTAATTTAGAATGTGTATAAATAAAATCATTTAATTTTTGTCAAATTCCTTATATCTTACATTAAACATATGAAACAAATTGTCTGGGGATTAAGTCTATTTTGGCCATCATATTATAACAATAAGATAGAACTTCTCCTGACCACTACTTTCTTTATAATGGTTTATTTTGTTTGTGTTTATCTTAAACTACGACAAAAGTTAAAGGACCAAATTGTTTTCTTATAATTATATTTGTCCGTCAGTGTAAAAAATCATGACTAAAATCTATTGTCAGAAATAAGTTTTCTGAACCTGTAACCGTTTAATATTATTTGCATATAACATATAAACAATGAAAAACTTTGTTCTATTAGCACTTTCACTTATCATGTTTATTGCTTGCCAGGACGATTTGAATATCCCAGATACCGGCCGCAAAATTGTTATTAATGGACTAATTACCACAGACAGTTTATTAAACGTATTTATTAATAGAAGTGTTTTTATTACCACTAACAGTAATATATATATGTCTGATTTGGATAATGCGGAGGTCTGCTTTTATCAGAATAATGCCTTTATAGATTCGCTACACCATTTTTATAAAGTTTTTGATGGGTGGCATGTATTTCATCCTGGTAATTATTGGTCTAAAAGTGTGTTTCCATTGCCTGGGGAAGAATATAAAATTGTGGTAAAAGTACCCGGATTACCTGATGCAACTGCAACCACAACAATACCTAACCTGGTTAAAATAGAAAGGATAGATACTTCCCGAATTATACTTGCCTCCGGTAATGGACCTGATTTCCGGATGAGATACAATATTGAATTTACCGATCCGGCCAATGAAACAAATTATTATCTTTTTAATCTTAGTAATACTTTTAGCAAAATGCTAAGTTGTAATCCTTTCCCATTTGTCAGTCAGGACCCAATCATCGAAGAAATATTAAGTAGAGGTACTAATTATGTTGAAGCTCTTGTCTTTTCCGATAAAATAATCAATGGCCAAAAACATAGTTTAACAGTTACTACTGACGGCTACAATAGTGGTAGAAATATAACAACTTATTTCAGACTTTTTTCCATTACCGAAGAATGCTTTAAATATATCCAAACATTAAACCTTTATTTTGAAAAACAAGGCAATCCATTGTCTGAACCAGTAACAGTGTATTCGAATGTTACTGGTGGCTATGGAATTTTTACCGGAGCAGCAGTATCAAGCGATTCTATTGTTGTCCCCTATTAAAATGGCATTTTAATAAAAAACCAATCCATGTTAAAATTTAAAATCCTACTGTTTTTTCTTATAATATTTCAATATGCATATTCTCAGAATTATACTATATCTGGTTATGTCGAAGATATGAATACAGGTGAACGTATAATTGGTGCATACGTAATTGACAGTATAAGCAAAAATGTTGCTCAGACAAATAACTATGGTTTTTATATCATAAAAAAACTTGGAAAGTATGTTGCCATTAAGGCTACTTTTATTGGATTAAAATCAGAAACAAAATATTTATCGTTGGATCATGACATCTTGCTCAACTTAACAATGCAACCTGCCAGGGAGCTCAATGAGGTAGTCGTTGTATCTTCGCGTTACAGGCACAATATAAATACCCCATTGGGCACAATTACCATCCCAATAAAGCTACTCACCTCTATTCCGGCGTTAGGTGAATCAGATTTACTTAAATCCATCCAAAGCCAGCCTGGCATAAAGGGGGGAATGGAAGGTTCTGCGGGTATCTATGTCCGTGGCGGTAGCGGCGGAGAAAACCTTTTCATGCTAGACGATGTGCCAATGTACAATGTTAGCCACTTTTATGGTTTTTTCAGCGCGTTCAACAGCAGCGCCATAAAAGATATTAAATTGATAAAAGGATGTTTCCCTGCACGATATGGTGGCCGTGCATCGTCTGTTATAGATGTTCGCAGCCTTGATGGTAATAATAAATCAATAAAAGGAGAAGCATCCATTGGTTTTGTCTCATCAAAACTAAGCCTTGAAGGCCCCTTATTCAGCGAAAAAACCACTTTTATGATTTCAGGTCGCAGATCTTATTTTGATTTGTATTCGGACGCTCTTAAACATTTCAAGATTTTAGATGAAGACTTTCCCTATTACTATTTTTATGATTTGAATGCCAGTATCACTCATACATTTTCACAGAAAGATAAAATATTCCTGAGCTTCTATAAAGGAAAAGATAACATCCAAAACAAAAATGAGTCTACTGATACAGAAGGCATCACTGAAACAGAAGCTGTTACTGAAATATTTAAAGAGAACCGTACTGAAACCTCCGGATGGGGCAATATTATAGGTTCTCTTCGTTGGAACCATACTTTTGGGAATAGTATGTTTGCAAATACCACACTTGCCTATAGCAGCTATGATTATTTTACTCAGAACAAATACATAAGTAACGACAATGATTTAACCCAAAACACAATACTTGAGAAAAGTTACATTGCTAAATATAAGTCCAACATTTCCGATATAATTATAAAAACCGATTTTGATTGTTCAATATCAAACAATCATAAGCTGTTGTTTGGTTTGGGTAATGCCTTTCATACTTTTCACCCCGGAGAAAATAATTATTACGTAAATAATCCTGAGTATAATGAATTAATAGACACTTCCTTTACAAATAGTGCTATTCATGCCAGCGAACCATTCTTTTATGTCGAAGATGATATCAAGGTAACTGATAAAATGAGCATTAACGCCGGATTAAGGTTAAGCGGTCTCATTTCAGATAGCAAGGTATACATTAACGCTGAGCCAAGAATATCAATAAATTATGCCATACTGCCGCAACTTGTTTTCAAAACCGGATATTCTAGAATGGTGCAGTATATACACTTGCTAACCAGCTCGGGACTAATCATGCCAAACGATATCTGGGTTCCTGCGTTGAAAGGATTACAGCCGCTTAAATCAGATCAGATAAATGCCGGGGTTTCTTACGACGTAAACAAAAAGTTACTTTTCTCAATCGAAATATATAATAAGTGGCTTAATAATACGACTGATTACCGCAATGGTTCTTCATTGCTAGCCGACTTTTCACCTTGGTACGAAAAAACAACACAAGGCCAAGGCAAAGCTAAAGGTATCGAAATCTCCGTCGAAAAGCAACAAGGGAAGCTTATCGGCAGCATCAATTATACCTTATCAAAAGCCTCAAGAACCTATGCAGATATTAACAACGGACAAACATACCCTTTCAGGTACGATCGCCTGCATGATTTAAATATCTCTATGAATTATCAAATTTTTAAGAAATGGGATCTATCGGCGTTATGGGTTTACGGTACAGGCTATCCTGTTACCGTTCCGGTTGAACAGTATGCTTCGGCTTTTGGCGTATTTAATGAAGATACAGGTTATGGCCTTAAAATTCAAAATTCCCCATCTCTCAATAATTACAGGTTACCTGCCTATCACCGGTTAGACATAGGTTTTCACCGTAAGTCTCATAATCGTTTAGGTGATCAAACTTTAAGCATAGATGTTTTCAATGTCTACAATCGTAAGAATCCTGTCAATATGTATTACACATATAATGGTCGTTTTGAATACACTAATTTATTACCGATAATTCCAACTTTTACATATACTTTAAAGTTCTAAGAAAATACTCCGGCATTCTGATTTATCATTTTTACATTTAAAAACAGATTCCCTTCTTATTATGAAGCTTCGATGTTTACTACGCAGTAGCTCATTAACATCCAGATTACTTATCAGATTGATTCGGACCAACGATCCTACAACCGGGAAGACTTTCTTAGCCTAAGCAATCTTCTGTGTCACGGTTAACAGCAGTTGAGCTATTATTGTACACCAGACCTGGTGAATAAAAGGCATTTTCATTCTCTCTCCGTAGAAGTTATGTAGTTTCAATGAATATGAAAATTCCAGGTTAGTTGTTCCTGAAAGAATCCCTGATCCTGCAGGCATCGGAAAGAAGCCCGGGATCTTTTTCACAGCTGTTGCCGAGAATTATTAAATCAGCTCCGGCTTTATAAATATCTTCAATCTCTTTTTTCTTTTTTATTCCACCGCCAACAGCAATCGGGATTGAAATATTTTCCCTTACAGCTTTAACAATTTCAGAGGGGACAGGTTTTGTAGCTCCGCTGCCTGCTTCAAGATAAATCATTTTAAGACCCAGCATCTCCCCGGCCAAGGCTGTGGCAACAACAATGTCAGGTTTGTTGGAAGGGATTGCTTCTGTCTGACTGACGTATTCAACTGATGTTTTTGCTCCACAACTGACCAGTATATATCCGACTGGTACAATTTTTTCCCTGTCATTTTTAAGAAAAGGTGCTGCAATAACATGATTACCAATAAGTAATTCAGGATTACGGCCCGATATCAATGACAACAGCATTATTATATCTGCTTTATGGGTAAGTTGAAGAAGATTACCTGGAAAAAGAACGACAGGTATGGAGCATAGTCGTTTTACTGCATCGATCATATTGTCAATACCACTGAAAGTAAGGCTTCCTCCTGCCAGGATATAATCAGGATTGCATTTTACGGCAATCTTAAGTATATCCGGAAGCGAATCTCCTTTAGCCTTGTCAGGATCAAGCAAAAGTGCAATACTCTTCTTACTAGGAAATTTCTCCGTTTTCATAATTCTTCTTTGTCCAGACTATTGCGTAATTGTCGTATTTTGAATAGAACAGATTAAATGATTCATTTATTTTATCAGTGCGAACGTGTCCTTTAATTTCACCTGATTCCTGCAGCTTGAAAGGTTCTATAGTAATATTCTTCTGAATACTTATTCCCTCCTTGTCACATATTTTATAAATGGCCTCTTTTGCGCACCAGTGAATATAAAGGTGGTATTTACGGTCTTCGTGTTCTTTTGCAATTTTCTCCTTTCTGTTGAGGAATTTGAATGCAATAGCTGCGATATTTGTGCTCATGTACTCAAGGTCTATTCCCACTCTTTCCTTTGTACTTAATAGTATAGCGGTGAGCTTATGTGAGTGTGATATACTGATGAATCTTGAGCCATCTTTGATAAACGGTTTGTTGTTTTTATTATAGACGATTTTTGCCTCTTTCCCGATCAGTTCAGAAAGCAATGCCCTGACGCTTAAAAATTCAAGCTTTCGTGAACTGCTGCTAAATCCCTTATATTTCTTTTTCTCATCATTATCAAGTACAACGAGATCGAGAAGAGTATCCAGATCCTCTTCTATTTTCCATACGCCAAGTATGGAGAACTCATTTAGATAATGTTTTGTAATACAAGCCATTTGTATATCCTAAATATTGTTATTTCCATTTTATGGTTTCAATCAAATGTACTATATCCTCTCTGAAAAAATCAATTACAGGGGCCAGCGAATCTGCATTTGGTTCAGCTGAAAAATACAAAGATCCTCTAAGGTAATGATTTATACTGTCAGTTGCATAAAACTGGACGGCTGATGCTGTATTTCCTTTAAGATCATAAAGAATTCCGTATACTTTGTTTTCCGTGTTGTTGAATTCCTTTTCATTTATAGCATCTGCTTTTGTAATATGGTTTTTTACATTCATTTTGTATGTTTGCTCCATAAGATTTTCAAAATCGTTATGGATATCTTTATATGTGAGATAAATTGTCGCTCTGTAAAGAGGAAATTCAATGTTAAACCAGCCGGGTTCATTCCTATCCTCAACCTGAAATGAAAGATGGCCATAGGCAGGGTATTCAAAAGAAAATGGCATTTTTTCATTCTCCCGGGGCTGACTGTTAAAAGGAATATATTGTTTTTGAGGAAGATCGATCCTGAAATAGCCTTTAGGTTTTGGAACAGCAGATTCTCTGCATCCATAAGAAACAGTTAACAAAACCATGAGGGTTAAAAGGCTAGTTTTTTTTATTATCACTATCATCTTTGTTTATTTCGACATAAATCTCTTTTATCCTTCTCCTGTCGGCAGATTCAATTCTGAAAACAAAATTTCCATATCTTATGATCTGATCTTTCTGTGGTATTTCACCGGTAATTTCAAGTAGCAGTCCAGCCAGCGTCTCAGATTCTCCTTTGACATCCTCAAGCTGGGTTTCGTCTATGTCTATAATCCTGCAAAAGTCGTTCAGTAAAATTTTTCCTTCAAATATATAGGTCTTTTCATCAATTTTACGGAAAAGCAGATGCTCCTCATCGCTTGTTTCGCCAACAATTTCCTCAAGCACATCTTCAAGTGTGACTATCCCTGAAGTTCCTCCATATTCATCTATCACAACAGCCATATGTATCTTTCTTGTTTGAAACTCCTTAAGAAGGTCGTTTATCTTTTTTGTCTCAGGGACAAAATAGGGTGGACGGAGCAGAGCCTGCCATTTAAAATTTCCCCGGTTATTTGTATATGGAAGAACATCTTTTGCATACAAAATACCCTTCACATTATCGAATGAACCTGAATAAACAGGAATTCTTGAAAATTCCGAACTGATTATTGTCTGAACTATTAAGTCGAATCCTGATTTTATTTCGATTGCTGTTACATCAATTCTTGGGCACATAATAGCGCTGACGTTGATGTTTCCGAAATTGACAATTCCCTTGAGAATTTTCTCATCTTCATTGAATTCATCGGATGTCAGTTCAAGCACATCAGAAAGATCATCCATACTGATGTTGGCTCTGTGGGTTTTGGTTCTTTTTTTCACAAACGATGAAGAACGGATCAACAAATATGTAACAGGGTGGAAAATCTTTTGAAGAGCTACAAGAGGACGGGCCATGAATAGGGCCATTTTTATGTGATTTCTTGATGCATACACCTTTGGCATAACCTCCCCGAAAAACAGGAGTAGAAATGTAATGACAATAGTATTAATAATAAAGCCGGCAACAGGTTCTGAGCTGAAATCGAACATTCTTGAGCTGAGATAAGCCGCCAGTAAAACAATAGCTATATTAATCGTATTATTACCAACAAGTATTGTGCTTAGTAATTTTTCAGGATTGTTATAAAGGTTCAGTGCATTCTGTGTTTGTTTGCTTTTACTGGTTTTGAATTTCTCGATATCCTCAGGTCTGAATGAGAAGAAAGCAACTTCGGCTCCTGACATTAGAGCTGATGCAAAGAGAAGTAAGAGAAGAAATATAAGTCCAATAATAATTTTAAAATCAGGAGCATTCACAGTAATACCTGAAATAATAGAAATATAGGAAAGTGGATATTCCGGTTCCAATTGAATTTCTCTTAATCAAACATACTAAAAAGGCAGATCATCCTCATTCTGACCTGAGCCTGGCACGCTTTTATGAAAATTGTCTGAACCGAAATCATCACTCGTTCCATTTCCTTTGTCGGGTTGGTAGGTTGAAAATGGCTCATTTACAGCTGAACCTGAAGTTCCTTTTTCGTTTTGTCCGTTTTTCACGGTATCAGTTTGCGTGGAAGCGTTGGCTGATACCTGTTTTTTATCAAGCAGCAGGAACGTATCTGCAAGTATTTCGGTTATATATTTATTGACTCCATCCTTATCTACATATGACCGGGTTTTGATTTTGCCGACAATATAAACCTGTGCACCCTTTTTTACAGTTTTTTCAGCGACTTCTGCGAGGGCACGCCATAAAACTATATTATGCCACTCTGTTGAAGTTATTGTTTCTCCCTGCTGATTGGTGTAAGTTTCGCTTGTAGCAAGTGGGAAAGTCACTTTTGCAACACCTTTGTCGAAATACCTGATTACGGGGTCTTTCCCTACATTTCCGACAAGTATAACTTTATTGATTGACATTTAGTTGTATGTTTATTAATAAAAATATTACTATATTGTAAAGTTACAGAAAAAAACCGCTTTGTACAACCATTGCCCTTAATAATTGACGAAGATACGTTCTGCCAGTATTGTGTGAAATGTATTGAGTTTTTCTTTCCATTTTTATTTTGCTTCCTGGCCCGGATACTATTTATCTATTTCATTGGAATTAAGGCATTAATAAAATCTTTCGAAAAAAATTATTCTGTAAGTGTTTCAATTTTAATAAATAATATTTTTATATTTGCACAGTTGAAAAAAACGCATACTCAAAATAATTTGTTGAATTTAATACTTCACGAAAAATGACTAAAGCAGACATTGTAAATGAAATTGCCAAGAACACTGGTATTGAAAAGGTGACAGTACAAAAAACTGTTGAAGCCCTGATGGAAACTGTTAAAGATTCTATGGTAAAAGGGAATAACGTTTATCTCAGAGGATTTGGGAGCTTCATTGTTAAGAAAAGAGCAAAGAAAACAGCCAGGAATATTTCCAAGAATACAACTATTATTATCCCTGCCCACAATATTCCAGCTTTCAAACCGGCAAAATCTTTCATAACTAAAGTTAAATCACACACTAAGAAATAATTCTATGCCAAGCGGTAAAAAAAGAAAAAGACATAAAATGGCCACCCACAAACGTAAAAAACGTTTGCGGAAGAACAGACATAAAAAGAAATAGCAGATCAGCAAGTGGTCATTTATTGAATACAGCAAACCTAAAGGTCTGATGGTCTTTAGGTTTGTTGTATTCAATATATTAAAATTGCTGATTACATTTTAACTCAGATTGTTATAGTGAAGTGGCAAACAAGGATTTAATCATTGATGTTGGTGATTCCGAGGTTTCGTTAGCGTTGTTGGAAGACAAGCAGTTAATTGAGTTAAACAAGGAAAAGCGAAATATAAAATTCTCAGTAGGGGATATTTACCTTGGGAAGGTAAAAAAGATTATGCCCGGGCTGAACGCTGCATTTATTAATGTAGGTTATGAACGCGATGCGTTTCTGCATTATCTTGATCTGGGAGCTCAGTTCAGGACTCAGCATAAATATTATATTTCTGCTATCCAGAAACAGGGAAAAGTAGTACCTGTCCATAAATTCAAACCCGAACCTGATATTGATAAAGATGGTAAAATATCAGATGTTTTGACAGTAGGGCAGACAGTTATTGTTCAGATTACAAAAGAACCCATTTCAACTAAAGGACCAAGACTGGCTTCCGAAATTTCAATTGCAGGAAGGAATCTTGTGCTCATGCCTTATTCTGATAAGGTCTCGATTTCTTCAAAAATTGAGAGCGCTGAGGAGAAAAGCCGTCTGAAAACTCTTGTACAGAGTATAAAACCCAGGAACTTTGGTGTTATTGTCAGGACTGTTGCAGAAGGTAAAAAAGTTGCAGTTCTTGATGCCGAACTCAGGGAGCTAGTCCGTAAATGGGAATCGGCTTTCTATTCAATTAAGAAAGAGACAAAGACACCACGGTTGTTCATTGGTGAGATGAACAGAACTTCGACAATACTCAGAGATATGCTTAATGTTACTTTTAACAGTATCCATATCAACGATGAGGTGTTGGCAGATGATATCCGTAAGTATATCAGAGAAATTGCACCTGAGAAAGAAAAAATCGTCAAAGTTTATAAAAATTCACTTCCCATCTTTGACTATTTTGGTATAAATAAACAGATTAAGGCTCTTTTTGGGAAAACAGTCTCTTACAAGCATGGAGCATACCTGATTATAGAACATACCGAAGCCCTTCATGTTATTGATGTCAACAGTGGAAACAGGTCAAGGTCTGGCAATGATCAGGAATCAAATGCTCTTGAAGTGAATATGGAAGCTGCCACAGAGATAGCAAGACAGTTGAGACTCAGAGATATGGGCGGTATTATCGTTATCGATTTTATCGATATGCAATCGGCCGAAAACAAACAAATGCTTTATGATAAAATGAAGGAAGTGATGGCAACCGACAGAACCAAGCACAATATCCTTCCTCTTACCAAATTTGGACTGATGCAGATTACCCGGCAGAGAGTAAGACCTGAAATGAGCATTGTGGTCAACGAAAAATGCCCCTCATGCCATGGAACCGGGGAAACGAAACCGACAATACTCTTTACCGATGAACTCGAAAGCGGTCTTTCTTATATCGTCGATAAAATTAAAACCAGGAAGCTTATTCTTAATGTCCACCCATTTGTGGCTTCATTCCTTAAAAAAGGATTCTTCCCCATATGTCTGAAATGGGATCTTAAATATAAAATACATCTTAAGGTTCAGGCAGCTACGTCATATCATATGCTCGAATATCATTTCTTTGATCGCTATGATAATGAAATCGATTTGACTTAAATCTGTTTTTTTTAAGATATTCTGACTGCAGTTAATCATATAAAGATGTGATTCATTATTTTTATAGTAATTATAAGACCAAAGCTATGATTAGAAAACTCACTGTTGTTTTATCATTTTTCCTTATTGCTTCTTATGCATCATCACAAATATATGATCCGGTATCGTGGGATTTCAGTTATGAGAAGAAAGGAGAAAAACAGTATGAACTTATATTTACAGCTTCCATTGACGAGAATTCTCACATTTATTCTATGGATGTTCCAAATGGCGGACCTATTCCGACATCTTTCATCTTCGATTCTTTGCCCGGGTATGAACTTGTCGGAAATACATTTGAAGTCACGAAACCTGTCGAATTGCTTGATGAGGCTTTTGGTTTTAAAATTAAAACCTTTAGTAATAAAGCTGAGTTCCGTCAGAAGATTGCAGTTGCCGGATCGTCTTTTACGGTTAAAGGAGCTGTAAACTTCATGGCTTGCAACAATGCCACCTGTTCTCCTCCGAAAGATGTTGAATTCATTATCAGTAATGCAGATAAAGCAGCGGATCGGGTGACTGCTGATGCCGGCAATCTTTTATCGGGTCAGCCACCTCAAAAGAGAGGATTGTTAAAATTTTTCCTGATTTCTTTACTTGCAGGTTTTGCGGGTGTTCTGACACCCTGTGTTTTTCCAATGATTCCAATGACTGTGGCTTTTTTCTCCCGGGGATCAGAAAACAGGAGCAAATCAGTTTTTAAAGCACTTATTTTTGGTATTTCAATTGTCCTGATTTATTCTTCTCTGGGTATTATTGTTTCACTTACAAGTGCAGGAGCCGGATTTGCAAATACTTTAAGCACTCACTGGATCCCTAATCTGCTGTTCTTTATTTTATTCGTGGTATTTGCAACCTCATTCTTTGGTGCATTTGAGATTGTTCTGCCAAACAAATGGGTTTCAGGTGCTGACTCAAAGGTTGATAAGGGAGGTACTCTTGCCTCATTTTTCATGGGCCTGACAACAGTGATCGTTTCATTTTCGTGTACAGGTCCTATTATCGGGGCTCTGCTTGTTGAAGCTGCAAGCGGAGATGTTTTAAGGCCAACTATCGGAATGGTTGGCTTTGGTGTTGCATTTGCTTTGCCATTTACGGTTTTTGCACTGTTCCCTTCATTTATGAGCCGATTACCAAAATCAGGAGGCTGGCTTAATTCAATAAAAGTGGTTCTGGGATTCATTATGCTTGCCTTCAGTATGAAGTTCCTTATGACAATTGACAGTGTCTATTCACTTGGAATATTATCGAGGGATTTATTTATCGCTATCTGGATCGTTCTTTTTTCATTATTGGGATTATATCTTATGGGGAAGATTAAGTTCGCTCACGATAGTGAATTAAAGAATATCAGCACTTTCCGTCTATTCCTGGTAATCATTGTATTTTCTTTTGTGGTGTACCTTGTACCAGGCCTTTTCGGATCCCCTCTGAAAGGATTATCTTCTTTTTTGCCATCTTCCACAACTACCGAACTCAATATTCCAAAGCTGATTTCTGAAAGCAGATCCTATACAAGCCCTGTTATTAATACGGCTGCTACAAGCATATTATGTTCTGAACCAAAGCATGAAGATATCTTTGATATGCCCTTAGGGCTTAAAGGATATTTTGATTATAAACAAGGCCTTGCATGTGCAAAAGAACAGGGGAAACCAGTATTAATTGACTTTAAAGGTCATGCATGTGCCAACTGCAAATTGATGGAAGCCAGGGTCTGGTCCGATCAGGAAGTACTCAGAAGACTAAAGGATAACTTTGTAATAGTTGCATTATATGTGGATGACAGGACTCAATTGCCTGAAAATGAATGGATAATATCCACCATTGATGGTAAACAGAAGAAAACCATAGGAAAACAAAACGAAGATCTTGAGATCTCAAAATTCAAGACCAATGCACTTCCATTATATGTAATTACTGATCATGAAGGTAATCCGTTGAATAACCCCATGCCTGCCAATATGAATATTGAAGAATATAAAAAATGGCTAGACGAGGGAGTGAAATTATTTGCAGGCAAAATTTCTGAATAATTTCTTTCTGACCGGCATTACTACCAGAACAGATAAAAGAATTAATACGCTGATCAATGAAGAAATCAGCATCAGATAATCACCGTATTTAACATATGGAGTTATCTTTGTTTCTGTACAAAAGTCTGCTTTCAGAACCGATTGAGTCCACCATCCGGTTTCTTTATTCCTTTTGCCTTTTATGTCAATAAAACATGATATCCCTGTATTTGCTGCCCTTACAACCGGTCGGCGGGTTTCTATCGCCCGTAAAGAAGCATATGAAAGATGCTGTTTATATCCTTCTGTATTTTTCCACCAGCCATCATTTGTGATTATAAATATGGCCCCGGCCCCTTTTTTTACATAGTCTGTTACATACTTTCCGAAAACAGATTCATAGCATACCACCGGAGCAATTTTTTGCAATGTACCGGAATGTTCAAAGCAAACCCTTTCTTCCTGAATACCGTAACCCCATTTTGTGCCGCCAAGATAGGGAAGAATACTGCTGATAATTCTCCCGGGTCCGGTTGAAAACTGCATTTCAATACCAGGAACGAGTTTCGACTTATGATAAACTCCGGTAACTTCTCCGGTATCAATCAGAAGAGCAGAATTAAAGTGATCATAATAAAGACCTGATTCATCAATCTTTCTTGCACTCTTTGTAGGCTCTTTTCCCGAACCGGGGTATAATCTGCAGGTTACCATCCCTGTAACCGTTGAAGCGGAAGGATGCAGTGTCATCATCTCTTTGACCATTTTGATATATTTATCATTTGCCAGGTCATCCAGGTTTACAGGATCATCAACGGTTGTTTCAGGGGTAATGATCCATCTGGTTTTGTTTGTAACAGCCGAATTTGCCAGTACGATTACTCTCCTCAACTGATTTTCAAACGGAATGGTGAACTTTTCAGTATAAGGGTCGATGTTGGGTTGAATAATTACTGCTTCACTGGCGCCATCATTATTCTGTTTTATGGTATGATATCTTGTTATTGATAAAGCTGATGGAATAATAATAACCAGCAGCCATATCGCTAAAAATAATTTATTTATTTTTTTCCCTGAGGCGGAATTAACAATAAATACAGTAATGAAGATGTTTGATAACAAAATCCAGAGTGAACCACCGGAGGTCCCGGTCAGTTCGTACCATTGAATGAACATGATATCTTTTGAAAGCCCATTACCCAGATTCAGCCAGGGAGTTATAAGGTTGACATTGAGACTCAGGAATTCGTAGCCAAGCCAGAATGAGACCACTGAAATAAGCCCTGCAACGTCACCTGCTTTCAGTCGTACAATATGAGCCAGCCACAAGGTAAATGACATTAAAAATGACAATCCCATAATTACACATATTGCTGCCGTAATGCTGGCAACTCTCATCCATCCGAGAGCAATGATACTGAAAATGACAAATCCGGGAAGGAGATAAATAAAAAAGGCATTGGAACTGAACCTTTTGGGATTTTTGAACAGATAGTCTTCAATTATCAAAAACGGAACAAATGCAACCAGTAAAATAAGTCCGGAGCACCAGCTACACCAGGCCAGCCCTGAAAGAATGCCTCCAATAACTGAAAGATTGACAATAGTATATTTATTCATTTATCCTGTTTCCTGATTTTTTTCAAAATTTCCTGTCGGTTAATGATATAAACACCCACAAGAATTATTGTAACAGAAACAAACATCGAAGAGGTCAGATGCTCGTTATCCGCGAGGCCCCATAATGTAGCAACAATCGGGATAAAATATGCCGATATAGCTCCAAATAAAGGTGAAGTCTCTCGTATAAGTTTATAAAATAAAGCATTGGCCAAAGCACTTCCGATAATTGAAAGTATGGCGATACATCCGAGATTTCTGAGCCAGTTTTCCGTTTCCATCGCAGCATGGAAATCTGAATTCAGAAGAATTATTATTGCGAAAGGGCTGAACACTAAGAACGAAAGGGCTGTTAATTGTAATCCGTTAAGTCCTTTCACTCTGCTGACTTCATTTGAACTGAAACCATTCATTATTGTGGCAAGGACCACAAACAACCCGTAAAAATTAAAAGTAAACGATCCGCTATAAAGAAGTCCTATTGCTCCAATCAGCCCAAGAGTAACTCCGGCAATTTGTGATCTTATTACCTTACGTCTGTAAAATAAGATACCTGTAACAAGAGTGAAGACAGGGTTTAATGTATTTAACATGCCTGCAAGAGAACTATCTATTCTTGATTGGGCTAATGGGAAAAGAAATGCGGGGATTCCGCTGCCTAAAAATCCGATAATAATAACCGACCGGAAGTTTTCCTTGTTTAGTTTGGGCAGACTATGTACAGCGATTGGTGACAAAAAGATTAATGTGATGATAACTCTTAGGGCTCCAACCTGGTATAATGAAAAGGACTCGAGCCCTTTCTTCATTAATATGTAACTTGTCCCCCATATTAATGACAAAACCGCCAAAACTATCCAGTGCCATATTTTTTTCCCTTCACCCATTTTCAACAAACCAACAAAAATAGCAGAAGATGTGATAGTTTGTGAGTATTTTTGTAATACTTTCAATTTATTAAAACATTTGTGAGGAAGATTAACTTGTTATATTTGTCAGTTAAAATCAGATAAGATGCTCCCTGCAGTAGAAATAGTCTTAAAAGGAATAATACTGGGGCTTGCTGTATCGATGCCATTAGGACCAATAGGTATAATTCTGATTAACAGAACAATAAAACGCGGATTCCTTTCCGGATTCTTTTCAGGATTGGGACTAGCTTCAGCTGATACCACACTGGCAATGCTGGCTTCTTTAGGTTATTCATTCATAATCAGTTTTATTAAAGCAGAAAGATTTATATTAAGCATTATAGCAGGTATATTAGTGATCGCGGTCGGGTTAAAAGTTTTTTTGTCAAACCCGGTAAAAGATATCAGACATAAGGATAAAGCCAACAAATCTCTGTGGCGTGATTATTATTCGGTATTTGCCCTTGCGATTTCAAATCCTTATACTGTTTTAATTTTTATAGCCTTATTTTCAGGAATAAATATTGCGGGTAATCTGAGACCTGAGCTGGTCCCTTTTTTCCTGATCCCGGGAGTGTTTATCGGAGCCATCACATGGTGGTTTTTCTTAAGCTATTTTGTAAGCAGGTTCAAAAAGAAAATCAGACTCCGGGTTATCGTAAGATTAAACAAAATAGCCGGTTTAGCTATTATTTCGATTGGGATACTTATCCTGTTAAGCTTGTTTGCTACAGGAAACCTGTAATTCATCCAAAACAATTTTACACCATTGTTAAATTAGGTT
This sequence comes from Bacteroidales bacterium, assembly GCA_021371855.1. Taxonomy (GTDB): domain Bacteria; phylum Bacteroidota; class Bacteroidia; order Bacteroidales; family VadinHA17; genus LD21. The sequence goes on from JAJFVL010000029.1 coordinate 217,492, forward strand.
AAATACTCAGAATTTTAAAAACGCAGGAATCATTTTAATTATCTTTCGCCTGAAAAAAGTATAAAAAATGAAAATAATAGTCACTGTTTCATTAGTTCTTTTATTCTTTACCGGTTGCAGAAATAGTGAAGAACGATTAATTAAACAGGCAGACAGGATTCATTCATCAATACTTACTGTGGATACTCATTGTGATACCCCTATGAGGTTTTCCGAACCCGGTTTTGATCTGGGAATAAGACATGATGATGGATGTGTTGACTTTCCAAGAATGAAAGAAGGAGGCCTGAACGCTGAATTTTTTGCAGTTTTCATCGGACAAGGTCCAAGAAACGATTCATCATATAATAAAGCACATAAAAAGGTTCTTGATAATTTCGCTGCAATACATGAAAATGTCAGGAAAAACAACAAAATGGCAGAAATAGCATATTCTCCTGATGATGCATACCGGATAAAAAAAGATGGAAAAATTGCTGCATTTATTGGTCTTGAAAATGGATACCCCATTGGCAATGATATTTCAAGGATAAAACAATATTATGATCTTGGTGCAAGATATATAACTCTTGCCCATACAAGGAACAATGACATCTGTGACTCTTCGACTGATCCGGCAGGTCCTGAAAACAATGGTCTTTCCCCACTTGGAGTAAAGGTCGTCAAAGAGATGAATCGTCTTGGAATGATGATCGATGTATCGCATATCTCCGATAAATCATTTTATGATGTTCTTAAGGTAACAACTACTCCTGTTATTGCATCTCATTCATCTTGCAGGGCTTTGTGCGGCAGTCCGAGGAATTTTACTGACAATATGCTCCTTGCCCTGAAGGAAAACGGTGGTGTAATACAGATTTGTATCCTGGGCAATTATCTGAAAACTCCTGATCCAAATCCAGAACTGGACGAAAAGATAAAGGAACTTAGAAGCAGATACGGCGAGTTTAACACTCTTTCCGACACAATGAAAAAGCAATTTAGGAGAGATTTTAGAAAAATTCAGCTGGCATACAAAAAGTATCCAACTGTCAAAGACATAGTTGATCACATTGATCACGTTGTTCAAATAATTGGGGTCGGTTATGTTGGGATAGGAACTGACTTTGACGGAGGGGGAGAAGTAGAGGATTGCAGATCAGTTGCTGAGTTGAAGAACATTACAGTTGAACTGCTACGCCGGGGATATTCGAAAGAGGATATTAAGAAAATATGGGGTGGCAATGTAATGAGAGTATTACAGAAAGTTGAAGAAAGTGCCGAAAAACCGGCGCTCAGAACCTAGGACTACAATTTAGGGTTGTTTATCTGACTCTTGAAAATTTTAACGCCTTTAAGACAAGGTCGGGAAGTGATTTCTCAGGATCCCTTTTCTTAAGATCAATGTACCATCCCAGTTTTTTAATTACAGGTACTTTATGCGTTTCCACGAATTCGATTAACGTACCATCGGGATCCTCTATATAAGAAAAGTGACCGGCAGCTTCACCCATATCAAAACTATTGCCTTTATGGCTCTTTTTACTGTCGACAGTGAATGGGAAACCTTTGCTTTCACAAACGTCTCTCAACTCGTCCATACCCTGTATGTCATAGCTTAGATGTATAAATCCCGGGTCGCCCCATAAGCGGTTTTCATATATCTTTTTCCCCGGATTGCCGACAGAACTAACAAGTTCTATCAAACTCTGACCGAAAATTTTACTGAAGGGACCGGAGAATGGTTTTGATCTTTTTAGAAGCACCCTGCGGCATTCTTTATCTCCGCCCGGGAGACTTGATAAATCATTGAAGCTGCCGGCAGTATCGTACACAACTTCATCGTAACCAAGTATATCAGAATACACAACCTTCGATTTTTCAATATCTGAAACACCTATGATTGCTCCATAAGAACCACCGGTAACTTTTTTTTCATTTAAGAACCAATCGGTCGCTTCAACAAGCTGAAAAATATTTCCAAACGGATCTTTAATAAAAAGAGTCATTTTCCCAGAGGGATCTGAAGCTGATTCAGCGAGTATTGATATCCCTCTCTTTTTAAATGAACTTAATGTTTCCTGGATACTTTTTACTTTTATTTTACAGGCAATAATACCCAGGTCCCCAATCATTATCTCTTCTTTAATCTTCAAAGGTTCTCTTCCCGTATGTTGCCATATTTCAAAACCACCGCCACTTTGTAAATTCAAAGCCAGTACAGCATGTTTGGGTCTTGGCTCTCCTCCTGTATAGGGCAACATCAGTTTAGCATCAGTTTTATCTTCTAAAATACGGCAGTCCATTCCGAACTGATCAATATACCAGTCCCAGGCCTTCTTTATGTTCGTAACTCCTATGCCCATTTGCTGAATACCGCTGATTATATACCCCATTGTCTTATGATTTTGAAATTTCAATTATGTGGATTTAATTTTATCTGCAATTCTGAAAAAAAGCGAAGGTAAATACCTTCTGATATATAAAAGGAACAATTCACTTTTCCCTACCAGAATTTCCCTTTTATTGTTTATTATGCCCCTGATAATTATTCCGGCAGCTTTTTCAGGAAAAATCCCGTTGGCCTGCCCTTTATCGAGTTTACCGTGTTCCTTGCCTTCACCATCCAGAGCATGAAAGGAAATAGCAGTTCTCACTCTTCCCGGAATGATAACGGATGACCGTATATTATATTTCTTATTCTCGAGATAAAGCGTCTCAAAAAATCCATGAAGGGCTTGTTTCGATGCCGAATATGCTGACCGGAGCGGGAAACCAAATCTTCCTGATATGCTGCTTGTTGCCAGAATATGACCAGATTTCTGTTTAATCATATAAGGCAGTACGGCTTTGGTAAGAGCGATAGTCCCAAAATAGTTAATCTCAAATATCTTCCTGTCGAGCCAGAGAGGTGTTTCATCTATTCTTGCCCGTTGGCTTATTCCTCCGATGTTAAGCAGGTAATCAATCTTTCCGAATTTATCGATCTGTTCCATGACTATTTTATCAATTCCAGAGGTATTGGAGAGATCAAATGGGATACAATGAACCATTTGAGAATTATCAGCACAGGCATTTTTTACCAGTTCAAGTTGTGTCAGATTCCGTGACGATGCCAAAACTATTGCCCCTCTTTCTGCAAACTCATGAACCAAAGCTTCCCCTATTCCAGATGATGCACCGGTTATCCAGACTACTTTTCCTTTGAATATTTTGTTTTTTTTCATCCGGGCCATAATCTGTATTCTATAATCCGGCAACCAGATTGGCCAGTTCAGTATAATTATTTCTGAGAAGACTGAATCTCCGGTTCTTTTGTCTTATATAACTTCTTACCCTGAATCCTCCCATTATTCTTCTGAAAACGAGATAATAATTCCAGGCAAAAAGTCCAGACAGGGGTAGTGAAATAAAAACCAGCAATCCGAACCACCATGGAGAAAAAATGACAAGAGAAAGAATAAAAAATACAGGAATAAAAACAAGTGCCAGGGCAAGAGAAATTCCGTACTTTAATGAAGAGTGGAATTGTAGATCCTTTATTTTCCGTACCTGGAGATTGGGAATTTCGAGGAAAGTCAGGTTGAAAATATTTCCATAAAGGAACAGTGGGAGTGTAACAATAATACCAATCATTCCTGCAATAAGCCAACCTAAGGGATGTTTTTTCTTATGTAACAACCTGTATCCGATATTTAGTTCTTTAGATTCCTTTTTTACCTGAAGACTCAGTGAACAAATTCTTTTATATAACGGGTTTTCTGATGATTTCAGCGAGTTCATTTTATTAATCAGAATCCTGTCGCGGAATAGTTTCGGGAATTTGATATCATCGCTGAACCTGCCATTTATTATACTTCTGAGTTCATCAATTGCTTCATAGTCCTCTTCGGACTCAATGTTGACCATGATGTTCTTCATTTCGCATGAAAGCCTGTCTCTCAGCTCGTTAAGCGCTTTCTCAGGACTGGCATTATATAGTTCGAAATACTCCGATACCTCAATCGGTTTTCCGTACACAACAGTCAGAACCTGTCTGAACCTGCTGTAGTTTGAAAATTCAATCCCAACAGGAATTATCTTTATTTTGAGATTAAATCCGGTTGCTTCATCCGACTGAAAAGCAATCCGGCATATACCTTTCTTGAGTTGCCTGAGCCTTCTGAATCCCGCATGGTCTCCTTCAGGCAGTACCACAAGTCCGTTTTTATGTTTTAGTACATCAAGTGTTTTATGGAATATTTCATCATTTCCTTTAAGGCTGCTGAATCCATCCCTTATCCTGTAAACCGGCAGAATTTTTAAAAAATAAAGGATACTGGCAATTGTCTTCTTTTTGAAAATATCTGATCTGGCAAGAAAAACAGGTTGCCCTTTGTGTGTGTAAAGAACAGCAAGTGCATCCATCAACGCATTCTGATGGTTGGGGGCGAAAATAAGATGATCGTTCGGATTAATATTCTCGGCTCCGAGAACAATGACTTTTCTGTAAAAAACATTATTATGCCAGAAACCTGAAAATGACTTGAAGAGTGCATATCTGGTCGAAAACTTCTCAATATTTTCTTTGCCCATAAAACCCAAAAAATATTTTTCTGCCGATTTAGATAAAACAAATGGCTTAAACCTGTATGGTGCAAGTTAGAAAAAATGGGATGTAGCTGATAAAAACAGAAAAAAAATATTGATATTTTTAAGAATATTACGTCTTTATACTACCATTTACAAGTCGTAAAAATCCTCTTTCAGTCTATCTATCTCTCTTCTTTCTTTTTTTGTCGGACGGCCTGTTCCTTTATCTCTGAATCCGATACCAATTGACTGACGGATGTCGAGTTTAGATTTCTCCTCTTCAGTTGTCAGATCCTCAATGAATTGTTCGACAAGCTTTGCTGAAACACGATTTTCAATAGGTTCGATCACTCTGTAAGTGAAAATAACAGGAGGTTTCTTTACAGTAATAATTTCATTCTTTAAAACTATTCTGGATGGTTTTACAGGGATATTGTTAATTATTATTCTGCCTTTCCGGCACTCTTCCGACGCAATGCTCCTTGTTTTAAATAGTCTGACCGACCAAAGGAACTTATCGATCCGTATAGGCTTATTATCGGACATTTGTTGAATTATTTCGGAAGATCTTTTCCTGGTTCTGGCTTTTCTGTCTTTGAAGGTACTTTCCCAGCTTTATTAAAAGACGTCATAGTCAGTTCCAGCCCTGCAAAAGCAAAAGATTTGATCATTTCGATCACAATGGGGATCCTCTCCTGCAAAAATTTTTTTTCTTCCATAGTCCATTTCCCAAGAACAAACTCAATCTGTGATCCTCTTCGGAACCCATTTCCTGTACCAACTCTGATCCTTGGGTATTCAGTGGTAGAGAGGATATTGCTGATATGAGCAAGTCCGTTATGGCCTCCGTCAGCTCCTTTAGGTCTCATTCTTATACTTCCGAGAGGGAGGGCAATGTCGTCGACAATAACAAGCATGTTTTCGACAGGAACATTTTCCTTCTTTAACCAGTAACTCACTGCATTACCACTTAAGTTCATATAAGTGGAGGGTTTTAGCAATATAAGTTCACGGCCTTTGTATTTTATCCGGCAAACATTTCCGTAACGCATGTCCGTAAAAGAAGCATTGGATGCTATAGCCATAGCATCCAATACTGTAAATCCTATATTATGACGGGTATCTTTGTACTCTTCTCCGATATTACCCAGGCCAACTATCAGATATTTCATCAAGCCTGATTGTTAAAACAGGAAACTATCAGATCCTATTTAGTCTTACCTTCAGCTGATTTTTCACCTGCAGCAGGAGCACCTGCAGCAGGAGCACCGGCAGCAGCAGGTGCAGCAGCAGCTGCAGTTTCAGCAGCAATTTCCTCTTCACTTTTCTGTGCAACACGTGAAGTGGCAATTGTCAATACTAATAATTTCTTGGGATCAAGTAATTCTATCTTGTCAAATGATAAATCTCCAACTTTGATTCCCTGATGAATCTTCAGGTCAGTAATATCAATCGGAAGAAATTCAGGGAGGTCATTAGCTAAACCTTTTACCTTCAGAGTCCTTTTCTTGATACTCAATTTTCCTCCGGCTATAACACCTACTGAATCGCCTGAAACTTTAATCGGGATACTGATAACAACAGGTTTGTCATCAAATATCTGAATAAAATCAGCATGCAAAATTTTATCGTTTACAGGGTGAAATTGCATATCTTTCAGCACTGCTTTATACTCTTTATCAGCTATGGTCAGTTTAACCAGATGGGCATCGGCTGTATAAACAAGATTTTTGAAGCTTTTCTCAGGTGCCTCGAAGTGAATGTTCTGTTCTTTTCCGTAGATAACACATGGCACATTCCCGGCTTTTCTGACTTGTTTAGAACTCTTTTTTCCTAATTCTGTTCTGAACGATCCGTTGATCTCTATGGTTTTCATTTGTCTAAAAGTTATTGTGCTACTAAAAGTTATCACATCGATAACTCCCCATTACACGTTTGACATTAATAAAAAAATTGGCCTGCAAATATAGGATAAAGGAATCAGAATACAAAATTCTTGCTTATAGACTGATTTGAGGTTACTGCCTGGATAGTTTTAGCAAAAATATCTGCTATTGAAAGCACTTTAATTTTATTGGAAGTATTTATGAACGGGACTGAATCGGTAACGACAAGTTCCTCAAGTGCTGAATCATTGATCCTTTCTATTGCGTTACCTGAAAGTATAGGATGTGTGGCAAAAGCCCTGATACTTGTAGCTCCCCTTTCTTTCATCATATTTGCTGCAAGAACCAGCGTGCCTGCGGTATCTACCATATCGTCAATAATAACAACGTTTCTTCCTTCCACTTCACCTATGATAGACATCTCTTCTATTACATTTGGTTTTTTCCTGAGTTTATAGCAAAGTACCATTTCCGATTGAAGGTGCCTTGAGTAGGCATTGGCTCTTTTTGACCCTCCCATATCGGGAGCTGAAATGGTAAGATTCTTAAGCTTTAGTCCGGCAATGTAAGGGGCAAATATTGCGGAGCCGAACAGATGGTCAACCGGGACATTAAAAAAACCCTGAATCTGATCAGCATGAAGATCCATGGTGATTACTCTGTCGACACCTGCAGCGCTAAGGAGATCAGCTGATAATTTTGAGCCTATTGAGACTCTTGGTCTGTCTTTCCTGTCCTGCCTTGCAAAACCATAATATGGAATGACAGCTATAACTTTGTAGGCAGAAGCTCTTTTTGCAGCGTCAATCATAAGAAGCAGTTCGAACATATTATCAGCGGGAGGATTTGTCGATTGAACAATGAATACCATGCAGCCCCTGACTGACTCATCAAAACATGGTTGAAATTCTCCATCACTGAAACATGTAACTGAACTTTTCCCAAGTTCAATTCCTAACTTGTCTGCAATCATCTTAGCCAGATGTTGAGAAGCTCTGCATGAAAAAAGCTTCATTGGTGCTGTTCCGAACATTTTCCTGATTATTAGATATACATTATTGTTGATAGAATGTGGGTGCAAAATTATAAAATCCGGCCGAAATCAAATGCTATTTTTGCAATTGTTAATAGATTCTTCTATGTAGTTCAGTATATCTTCCCTTCCTGTGCCGTTTTCCGATGATGAAATAAAAGTTGCAGGGAGCGATTCCCAGTTCTTAAGCATCTCGGTATTATATTGAATTATTGATTTCTCCAGAACAGTTTGGCCAATTTTGTCACTTTTGGTAAAAACTCTTGCAAAAGGTATATGGTTTATTCCCAGAAATTCCATGAAGTCAAGATCGGAACGTTGCGGCTTGAGTCTGGAATCAAGAAGCACGAACAAACATACCAGATTATCTCTTTTCAGAATGTAATTATTGGTCGCTATGATCCATTTCTCGCGAAGCTTTACAGGTACTTTTGCGTAACCGTAACCCGGAAGATCTACAAGGTACCAGCTGTCATTAACGGAAAAATGATTAATAGTCCTTGTCTTCCCGGGCTGGACAGAAATTTTTGCCAGTTTCGTCCACCCGGTCAGCATGTTAATAAGTGATGATTTGCCAACATTCGATCTGCCGATAAACCCGAATTCAGGTTTATCCGGAGCCGGACAATCTTTTAATGTGGGACTGCTTTTAATGAATGTGGCTGAACGGATTATCATCATTCTGCCTTAATTAAGATCGTTGTAGGGAAGCTCGATCTTCTTGTAAATCAGATGACGATTGCCAAAATTGGTCAATACACTTGCAATTACGCCAACAGAACCTGTATTCCGGGATCCGGTTTTCCTGAGATCCAGATATCCAACTCCTTTTATTGTTTTAATTACTTTACAATGAGCGGTATCAAACACACCTTTTGAAAGATCGCCACGGTAATATTTGACATTCTCTGACATTGCCATATCTGATAGCTCGAGGGAGATCCTATATACACCTTTGGCACGGTATTCATCTTTTATATTGACAACCAACCCGGGATAATTACCGATCATTTTCCCTTCCTGCGTAAATTCTTCGAGATAAGGGGTGCGTAATCCTTTTGAATATCCAATTTTGGCTTTAAGCTTGCCGGTCCTGTAATATTGTATCTGAATGCCATCGATTGTGTCTCTTTTATAAGGTGTTGTACGGAAGAGTTGTCCTTCCTGATAATAAAATTTTGATGAATCCTCCTTTAAATCATTTTTGTACCAGAAAGTCTGCCGTACCCTGCCATCCTGATAAAATGATTTCATCAATCCTTCTTTCACACCGTTTTTGAAGGTAACTTCCTTGACAATATACTTGCCGCTCATATATTTTTTAATCCCGGTATAACCGGTATCAGGAACAGTAATAGTGTCATTGCCGGTCTGCAAATCTTTTTTCATACTTCCTTTTCCCTTGCATCCTGAAAAAAGCAAGATGGATAATATTATGATCAGTGAGCCAGAAAATGTCTTCATAGTAATTAAGGTATTAATTGTTAATAGCAGTCAGGAAAATTTATATAAATCTCAAGTAATCGCGCTTCTGATACAGGTTCAAGAGTCACCTCCTTTATAGTGGCAGGAAGAAGAACCGTCTCTCCTTTTGAAACCTTTTCGCTCTTTCCATCCCATCTGATAGTGAATTCACCATCAATACAAATATACACAACAAACGAATCGATGGAATAATATTCTTTATTTACTGCCGTATTGAAAAGGAGAACATTGGTGTCGAAAAACTCACAACTTACCAGATTCTCGGTATTGTTAAACTCAGGGTCTTTTCTGATTTTGTTTTTTCCCGCTGCTGAAAAGTCAATGGCATCAAGAGCCAGATCTGTGTGTAACTCTCTCTTTTCTTTACCTGAATCCTTTCTGTTCCAATCAAATATCCTGTAAGTGATGTCTGAAGTTTGCTGAATTTCAGCAAGAACTGTTCCTGCTCCGATAGCATGCACCCGGCCTGCAGGAGTGAAGAATACATCGCCTGCTTCCACGGTTTCAACATTTAGTATATCAGGAAGTTTTCCTTCAGAGATTGCCTCCTGATAAATTTCTTTTGTCACCCCTTCCCTGAACCCTGTATAAAGTTTTGATCCTTTCTCACTTTCAAGGATATACCACATTTCGGTTTTTCCATAAGCATTATGTCTCTTCTTTGCAAGAGCATTATCAGGGTGAACCTGGATGGAAAGATCTTCCCTTGCTTCAATAAACTTGATAAGCAGGGGAAACTCGTTTCCGAACTTTTCAAAAACAGTGTCCCCGGTAATATCGCCCATGTAAACTTCAATAAGTTCTTCAATGTTATTTCCTGCAAGAAATCCGTTATTGACTATTGAAAGGTTTCCGGAAACTGCTGATAGTTCCCAACTCTCACCAATACGTGATGAACCTGTAGATTTCTTATTATAACGTGTTACAAGGGCATTTCCGCCCCAGACCTTCTCTTTTAATGACGGTTTAAACTTCAAAGGATATATTTCTGCCATATATTTAACAAATTAAGAGTGCCTGGAGTGATTAAAGTTAATATTATCCTTGATATAACGTTCTTCAACTTTAAGTACTTCAAACTTTGACACACTTTAAGCACTTATTATTTACAAATTGTTATTTTTGATAATTGATTATACAAAAATACAAATTTATGCTGATAGTTGGTATAGCGGGAGGTACTGGTTCCGGAAAAACGACGGTTGTAAATAAGGTGATGGACGTGTTCCCTAATGGTGAGGTCATTGTGATTCCGCAGGATTCTTATTACAGGGATAACAGTAATATCCCTATTGAGGAACGGCAAAAAATAAATTTTGATCATCCTGATTCAGTTGAGTTCCCTTTGCTGATAGAACATCTGAAACAGCTGAAAAAGGGGGAGCCGGTAGAGATGCCGGTATATTCTTACCTTACATGCTTAAGAGCAAAAGAAACAATTACTGTTAAACCGGCAAGAGTGGTGCTTGTTGAAGGGATTCTTATCCTGACCGATATCAGGTTGCGTAACATGTTTGATATTAAGGTCTTCGTCGATGCTGATGCAGATGACCGGCTTGGAAGAGTTATTACACGTGATATTGTTGAACGTGGACGGTCAGTTCTTAAAGTTCTTGAAAGATATAATGATACGGTAAAGCCTTCGCATCTTCAGTTTATTGAGCCATCAAAAAGATATGCCGATATTATTATTCCTGGAGGTGGAGAGAACCAGGTTGGGATAGAAGTATTGATTTCAATAATTGAAAAGCATTTATTAAAAGGTAAATCATAAAGTTATGCTTGAAAATGTAAAGGTGGAAGATGTAATGTTCCTCGATATTGAAACTGTCCCGGCAGTGTCATCATATGAACTTCTTAATCCTTCAATGCAGACACTCTGGGATAAGAAATCAAAACAATTCAGATCTCCCGATCAGGCTGCCGGTGATGTATATGAACGCGCTGGTATTTATTCGGAATTCGGGAAAATTATATGCATATCGGTGGGATTTGTTAAAGATAAGAATCCATTCAGTTTCAGGTTGAAATCGTTCTACGGACATGACGAAAAATCACTTCTTTGTGATTTTTCTGCTATGCTTTCAAAATTCTCCGGATCAAAAAAAGAGGCGGTTCTGTGCGCGCATAACGGTAAGGAATTTGACTTCCCGTATATTGCTCGCAGGATGATAATCAACGGACTTAATATCCCCGGAATCCTTGATAATGCGGGTAAAAAGCCATGGGACATTAAACTTTTGGATACAATGGACCTCTGGAAATTTGGTGACTATAAGAATTTTACCTCACTCGACCTTCTTACTTCAATTCTGGGAATTCCTACCCCTAAAGATGATATTGACGGTAGCATGGTTGCCGGAATCTATTATGGCGAAAGTGATGTCGAACGGATCGCACACTATTGTGAAAAAGATGTACTGGCAATCGCAAGGGTGCTGTTGCGTTTTATGAACCTGCCCGGGATAGAAGATGACAAAATTGAATCTGTGACGTTTCTGTAAATTTTAGTTACCTCATTCCCCGACCACTTCTCCCAGTTGAGAAGGAGAGCAAGAAGAAGATATAAAAAATTTAGGTTGAGGTGATTAAAAGCTTTTTCAGATATTTTACAACCTCGTCGGGAAAATCGGAATGTATCCAGTGCCCGGAATTTGGTATTTCAATAATTTCTGCTCCCGGAAATATTTTTTGAATATCATTGAAATCATCAGCCGGAAGATAGTCAGAGTTAGCCCCCTTCAGAAAGGTAACCGGAAATCCTGTTACCGGATGAGCGGTAAATTCTGTAGGATCAATACCCTGCATTATTTTTTCCAGATTATTAAGAAGAGAAGGAGCATTTATTTTCCATGTAAAACTATTCCCGGAAGTTCTTTGCAGATTTTTTAGAATGAAGGCTCTGACCTTTTCAGATGGAATTTTTTCAATCAGGATTGATTCAGCCCCGCTCCGTGCCGAAATAGACTTAAGATCAATTGACTGTATAGTATTGAGAATTGTAAGGTGCTGATCATAAGCAGTATGTGTTTGGTTCCTGCTTGTAAAGGGGGATATGTCAGCTATCAGTAGTCCATTTAACATTCCGGGCCATTTGAGAGCGAAGGCAATCGCAGTTTTCCCCCCCATGCTATGACCTGCAAGGAAAAATTTATTTAACTTTAAATCAGCTGTTAGTTCAAAGAGATCGTCTCGCATCGAATCATAATCATGAACGTCACTTTGAGGAGACTGACCATGATTCCTCTGGTCGGGCAGATAAACGGTAAAACTGTCACTGAGTTTTTTTGCTATCGATACCCAGTTGTCAGACGATCCAAATAAACCATGCAGAATTACCATGGGCGGCCCATAGCCATATTTTCTGTAAAACAGTTTCATCCAGCCGATATCAGGCTAATTGCCGCTTGTACATTTGTATTGTATTTTCAAGGCCCAGATACAATGCATCAGAGATAAGGGCGTGGCCGATCGAAACCTCGTCAATCCATGGTATGTTTTGATAAAAGAATTTAAGATTATCAAGGTTAAGATCGTGTCCGGCATTTAAACCGAGCCCCGCATCACGGGCAATAGTAGCTGCTTTGATAAATGGTTCGATTGCTTCATCAGCATTCTGGCTGAAGCCTGTCGCATATGGTTCGGTGTATAGCTCAATCCGGTCCGTTCCTGTCAATACGGCATTCTTAATATTCACAGGATTAGTATCAACGAAAATAGAGGTTCTGACCCCAGCTTTTTTGAATGTAGAGACTAAATCGGTAAGAAATATCCTGTGTTTCAGGGTATCCCAGCCTGCATTGGAAGTTATAGCATCATGAGTATCGGGCACCAGGGTTACCTGATCGGGTTTAACGGAAAGAACCAGATTGATAAATTTTTCGGAAGGATATCCTTCAATATTGAATTCAGTCGTAATTATGGGTTTAATCTCTATTACATCCTTATATTTTATATGTCTTTCATCCGGTCGGGGATGGACAGTTATCCCGTCGGCACCAAAAATCTGACAGTTTATGGCTGCCGTCAGAACATTTGGCACATTTCCACCCCGGGCATTTCTTAAAGTTGCTATCTTATTAATATTAACGCTTAACTTTGTCATTTTGATAAATGTAAGATTTATTCTTATTGTTATTGTGATGCAAAATTACAACAACTATAGTTTTTTTACTATTTTAGTTGAAAATAAATGGTTTTATGGTCGCTAAGGATTTAATATCAGAAGTTATCCCGGCCCTGAAGACGTCTGATCTGGGGCAAACAGCATTGAACTGGATGGAGATATTCAGAATATCGCATCTTCCAATTGTAAATAATCAGGATTTCCTTGGTCTGATATCAGATACAGATATTTATGATATGAATCAACCTGAAGAGCCAATCGGTAATCATGCTATTACATTATTTAAACCTTATGTTACCGAAGATCAGCATATTTTTGAGGTCATTGGTCTCGCTTCGAGGCTCAAACTTTCAGTCGTCCCTGTTCTGGATGATAATAACCATTTCAAAGGAGTGATAACAACATCTGATCTGATAAGTCACATAGCATCTATATCATCACTTGATCAGGCTGGCGGAATAATAGTACTTGAACTTACTGAAAGAGATTACTCCCTTACGCAAATAGCTCAGATTGTCGAAAGCAATAATGCCAAAGTCCTGAGCATGTACATCACTTCACCTCCCGAATCAACAAAAATGGAAGTGACAATTAAAGTAAATACCAGCGACCTTATTTCAATAGTCAGGACATTTGAGCGATACAATTATGAGGTCAGAACATGGGTTACACCTGACGACTCACTGGACCGTTTTTATTCAGAAAGATTTGACCTTCTGATGAAATATCTTAATATCTGAGAACATGCTGGAAAGAGTAGCAATATACAGTAAGGACAATAATTTAAAGACCAAAGAAGGAGTCAGCAAACTTGTTAATGAGTTTTGCAAAAGGGGAATAAAGATCCTGATCCATCAGAGATCTGGAGATTCATTTATTGGCCCGGTTGGAGAATTGATAGAACGGTTTAGCGATCTTTCGGCTGTTTCAGGATTTCCTGATCTGGTTTTAAGTGTCGGTGGTGACGGTACCTTCCTGGAAACCGTTCTTAAAGTAAAGGACTTTGGAATTCCGGTTGCAGGTGTCAATACCGGACGTATGGGATTTCTTGCTAATATTTCGACCGAGGAGATAAGTCGCTCAATTGACATGTTATGTCAGGGTGAATATGAAATAATCGAACGGTGTCTTCTGGAAATCACACAGCCTGCCGGACTATTTGAGGAAAAATCTTCATCAGCACTGAATGAGATAACAATTCAAAAGGCCGACTTCAGTATGATAACCATTAATGTATATGTGAATGGTACATACCTTAATACTTATTGGTCAGACGGTTTGATTATTTCCACCGCTACGGGGTCCACCGCATATAACCTCAGTGTAGGAGGCCCGATATTATCACCGGAAGATGAAAGCATAATTATTTCACCAATATCACCCCATAACCTGACTATCAGGCCTATTATACTTTCAGGCGAAAGCAGGCTGAAGATGGTTATGGAGGGGAGAAGTGATGAATATCTGGCAACATGCGATTTCAGATCAAAGAGGTTGCCATTCAGCCAGGAGATACATATAGTTAAAGCCCCGCTTAAACTTAAAACAGTTATGCTGAACGGGCTGGATTTTTTCAGTACGCTTCGGAATAAACTCATGTGGGGTGCAGACAGAAGGAACTGAGGTAATTAATTATCGTGTTTTAACAGTGTTTTACAATTGATTAGTATATTTGTACTAGAAACAATAATATCATTTTTATGAAAAGGCCTCTTTTAGTCATTTTGCTTATTTGCCTCTTCGGTCCGTTTTCTGAAGCTCAATTATGGAAGATGAAAAAATATGAAGCAGTTGCAGGAGTCGGACCTTCTTTCTTTTTTGGAGATGTAGGTGGATTCTCAAGGAAGAAAAATATCCTTGGAATACGTGATATTAGTTATTTACAAACCCGTTTTAATCTTAATATTAATCTGAAGTACCGTGTTAACCAGAATATTAATGCAAGGGCAAGTCTTACATACGGTATACTTCATGCTACTGACGAAAGAGGATCAAATGAGGGAAGAGAATTTGAATCCACTATTTCGATTTTCGAGCCTGCTCTTATTGGAGAATATTATTTTATAAAAAACAGTGCTGAAAACAGCTATCTTTTCTCCAAAGGGAGAAATCCTGGTATTTTGGGGTTTTTCAAAACACTCGATTTTTATGTTTTTACAGGAATAGGAGGATTGAGTTATACTCTTAAAGAGAATGATTTATTATTAGATCGCAATTTGAATAAAAGCGGATTTACTGCTGTTATTCCGGTTGGTTTAGGAACCACACTGGTGTATTCTCCCGATTTTAATTTTGGAGTTGAGGTAGGCGGAAGATATTCATTTTCTGATTACCTTGATGGCTATACTTCACAATATTCCAGCGCAAATGACGTTTATTATTTTTTCAACTTTACTATTACTTATAAGCTGAAGACCGGGCCGAATGGCGGACCCTCTTTCAGATGATAATGAGCTGGTTTATTTCTGATGAAAAGATTATCTTGGTTTTTGTTGCTTTTATTTCTTCCACTTTCCTTATCGGGTCAGCGAAATTCTGATTATGGTGTTTTTGCTGGTGCTTCATCATATATTGGAGATATTAATCCTGACAGATTGCTTTATTCACCTATGCCTGCCGGAGGGGTATTCTACCGGTATAACTTTAATCCCAGAGAAGCTTTAAGGGCTAATTTCTTCATAGGCGGACTGAAAGCAAATGATCTTGATTTCAAGAGTAGTTTTCAAAGAGCAAGAGCTTCTTCATTTTCAGGAACTGTTGGTGAATGGGCTCTCCAGTTTGAGTTCAATTTCCTGCCATATACCACACAAGGAAAACTATGGGACTATACTCCCTATTTTGCTGCGGGAGCCGGAGCAGCATTTGTTACCACAACATCCTTTGCATGTATCCCAGTTATCCCTTTCTCCCTTGGTTTTAAGGTCAATATATATAAAAATATGGGTTTCGAAGCAGAATATGGTTTTCGTAAAACATTTTATGATAACTTTGACGGCTTAAAAGATATGGTTGATCCGTCTGATTATGCCTGGATTCATAACAATGACTGGTATTCATTTGCAGGATTAGCAGTTACTTGGAAATTCTATAACAAATTAGCCGGATGTCCTGCTTACAGCAATGGGGATTCTAATAAAAGGAAACGCTAGTATATGCCGTTACGGGAACAAATAAACATTGAAAAATTGCCTTCACATGTGGCAATAATTATGGATGGAAACGGAAGATGGGCACAACAGCGTTGCCTTGATCGAATATTTGGACACAGGCAGGGGGTGAATGCAGTAAGAGAAGCACTTGAGGCTGCAGCTGAAATAGGGGTCAAATATCTTACACTATATGTTTTTTCAACTGAAAACTGGCAGAGACCTGATGAGGAGGTGTCTGCATTAATGGGAATTTTGGTCCAGTCTCTGAATGATGAGGCTTCGACTCTTGTTAAAAACAATATCAGGCTAAAGGTAATAGGGGATGTCGACCGGCTTGATGAAAACTTAAGGGAAAAACTGTTTGAAACAATAAACATGACTTCTAATGGGAACAGGCTTACACTTATTGTAGCTCTCAGTTACAGCTCCCGCTGGGAAATCACTGAAGCAGCACGAAAAATGTCTATTGATGCTGCTGACGGGAAACTTGATCCCTATTCAATTACTGAAAATGATTTTGAGAAATACCTCGCTACCTATGGAATACCTGATCCGGAATTAATGATCAGAACCAGTGGAGAATTGAGAATAAGTAACTTTCTTTTGTGGCAGTTCGCATATACTGAGTTTTACTTTACTGATACGCTTTGGCCTGATTTCGGTAAGGAAGATTTTTATAAAGCTATAATTGATTTCCAAAGGAGAGAAAGAAGATTTGGAAAAACGAGTGAACAAGTTTTGGAAAAATGATATAATAATGGTGATCAGAAGAATAAAAAGAAGTTTTATCGCAATATTTATGACTCTGATGAGTCTCTCGCTGAATGCGCAGGAAAAACAGGAAATTGTTGATTTCATGTCGTCTGAAGATTACACAATCGGCGGAGTTACCGTTACCGGAATAAGATATCTCGATACAAATGCTCTCATCGGAATTTCCGGACTCAGATCAGGACAGGAAGTAACTGTCCCGGGTGATGCCATCACCACTGCTGTTCAAAAATTATGGCAGCAGGGACTGTTTTCAGATGTGAAAATTTCAATCACAAGAATTGTATCAGACTCTGTTTATCTTGACATATTTCTCCAGGAAAGACCAAGAATATCGTCTGTCAGAATGAATGGATTAAAAAGTTCTGAAACCAAGGATCTGGTTGAAAAGATAAATCTTCCGGTTGGCTCACAGGTAACGGCCTATTTATTAAATACAGCAAGCAAAATAATAAAGGATCATTTTCTTGAAAAAGGCTTTCTTAACACCACGGTTGATTTTGTGCAGAAAGAGGACCCGAATCAACCAAACAATGTTATCCTTAATATAAATGTAGATAAAAAAGAAAAAGTAAAGATTTCGGAAATTACCTTCGTGGGGAATGAGTATTTCAAGGCCTCAAAACTGGCCAAGAAGATGAAGGGGACCAAGAAAAAGAATATGAATATCTTCAGATCTTCAAAATTCATTGATGAAAAATTTACTGAGGATAAAGAAAAACTGGCTACTTTTTATAATGATAACGGATTTAAGGATTTTAAAATCGTCTCAGATTCTGTCTATCCGGTTTCGGAAGACCGGGTGGCTTTGGTCATAAAAATTGATGAAGGAAAACAGTATTTTCTTGGCGATGTTGACTGGATAGGGAACAGTGTTTACAGGAAGGAGGATCTTGACAGGGTCTTCAATATGAAAAAAGGATCAGTATATAATCAGTCACTTATCAACGACAGACTGAATGGTTCAGCAGGTGCCCAGGATGCTGTAAGTGCATTATATCAGGATTATGGCTATCTGTTTTCACGTCTTACCCCTGTTGAAGCTAAAATAAATAACGATTCGGTTAATCTTGAGATCAGAATTTATGAAGGCGATCAGGCTTATCTGAATAACGTTATAATTTCCGGGAATACCAGAACTAATGAGCACATTGCCCGCCGTGAACTGTACACATTGCCGGGGGACCTTTTCAGCAAAGATAAAATAGTACGATCAATACGACAATTAGGAGTTCTTGGACATTTCGATCCTGAAAAGATAAATCCGACACCGCTTCCCGATGTTGCAAACGGGACTGTGGATCTTCTTTATAAGCTTGAGGAAAAAGCAAACGACCAGTTCGAGATATCTGGCGGTTGGGGAGCCGGCATGCTGGTTGGTACAGTTGGCGTGCGATTCAATAATTTTGCCGCCCGCAATCTTTTCAAACTGAATGAGTGGAGACCTTATCCTTCCGGCGATGGTCAGTCGGTAAGTATCAGGGCACAATCAAACGGACGCATATACCGGTCATATAATATCTCTTTTGTTGAACCATGGCTTGGTGGTACAAAGCCAAATACTTTCTCGGTTTCAATATACAAGTCTCTTATGACAAACGGAGCAAAAAAATCGAGTGACAACTACCAATCAATGACCATTTACGGAGCAACATTAGGTCTGGGAAAACGACTTGAATGGCCCGACGATTATTTTTCCCTCTATGGTGAAATCGGATATCAGCGATACGACCTGAACAGATATAATTATGTTAACTTTCTTTTCAGCGACGGAACATCCAACCTCCTGAGTTTTACCGCTAAACTTACCAGGTTCTCAACAAGTCCTAACCTTATTTATCCGAGAAGCGGATCTTCATTCACCCTTTCCTTGCAGGCAACTCCGCCATATTCGGCAATATTGGGCAGGGATATGTCGAATGCAGATGACAAAAAAAAGTACAAGTGGATCGAATTTCATAAATGGATATTCAAATCAGATTATTATTACCCGCTTACAAAAGATGATAAGATGGTTTTTAATGCCAGTTTCGCATTTGGATACCTTGGTTACTATGATAAGAATATCGGACCGTCTCCTTTTGAATACTTCTACGTGGGTGGTGATGGGATGACCGGTTACAGCTTTTACGGACGTGAGGTGATTCCGATGAATGGATATACTAACGGATCACTTACTCCAAACGATCCCAAAAGGGGTGCCGCATCAGGTAACGTATATTCCAAAATGGCAATTCAGCTACGATATCCGTTCTCTCTAAGCCAACAGGCAACAATTTTCGGTATGGTATTTGCTGAAGCAGGTAGAGCATGGTATGAGCTTAGAGAATATAATCCGTTCAAAATGAATCGTGCGGCAGGTGTCGGACTGAGAGCAAACCTTCCGATGTTCGGATTGCTGGGTATTGACTGGGGGTACGGTTTCGACCAGGTTCCCGATCCAAAAGCTTATCCCAATGCAAATAAATCACAAATTCACTTTATTATAGGCCAACAGTTTTAATTAAGTAAATTAATTTTAAGGGTATGAGGAAAATAGGTGTTTTAATAGGAGTATTATTTCTGACTTCGGCTATAGCTGTTGCCCAGAAATATGCATTTGTTGATTCAGAATATATAAAGAAAAATATTCCAGCTTTCACTACTGCCCAGGAGCAGCTCGATAAACTTTCACAACAATGGGAAAAGGAAATTTCAGATGGCTATGCCATAGTTGATAAGATGTACAAATCGTACCAGAGCGAAGCAGTACTCCTTTCTCAGGATATGAAGACCAAAAGGGAAGAAGCTATAATTGCAAAGGAAAAGGAGATGAAAGAGCTTCAGAATAAGTACTTTGGTGTGGAAGGAGATCTTTTTAAAAAGAGGGAAGAGCTTGTCAAACCTATTCAGGATGAGATTTTAAAAGCGATAAAGGAAATTGCTGTTGAAGGAGCATATGCTGTCATTTTTGATACTGCTGCCGGTGGCAACATCCTTTTTGCCAATCCTAAATTTGACATCAGCGATCAGATTCTTGAAAAATTAGGTTATAAAAATTAATTAATTACTTTTGCATTAATTGTCAAATAAAATTATTGAAATGAGAAAATTTATTGGAATATTAGTTATTACGATTATCGTTACATTTGTGGGACAGAGCGCAATGGCTCAAAACGTTAAATTCGGTCATGTCAACAGCGACGAACTCATCCAGGCATTACCTGATTATGATTCGGCCACTGTTAAGATTGAGAAATTCAGAAAAGATCTTATTAATGCCCTCGAACTGATGTCTGTTGAGTTGAATAATAAGAACGAAGCATATCAAAAAGATAGTAAAAACCTTTCTGATATCGTAAAACAGACCAAAGAACAGGAACTTGTAGATTTACAGAGAAGAATACAGGAATTTCAGAATAATGCACAGCAACAGCTACAGGATAAACAGGCCGAACTTTTTCAACCTGTTATGGCAAAAGTTGATAAAGCAATTAAGGAGGTAGGAAAAGAAAATGGATTCGTGTATGTTTTTGATGTTGCAAAAGGTGTACTTCTTTATTTTGATGAGACAAAAAGTACTAACATCATGCCTCTTGCAAAGGCAAAACTTGGTTTAAAGTAATTTAATTTATATCAGACCGGTGACCATCCTTACGAAGGATGGTCATTTTTTTAATATGCCAATGCAATGAAAAATCAACCAATCGGTATTTTTGATTCGGGTGTAGGAGGACTAACAGTTGCCCATGCTATCAAACAGATCCTGCCAGGAGAGAGTCTGATCTATTTTGGCGATACAGCTCACCTTCCTTATGGAGATAAATCAGCTGAAGCAATAAAGTACTACTCACAGCGTATTACTGAATTCCTTCTCGACCACAATTCAAAGGTAGTCCTCGTTGCTTGTAACTCAGCATCTTCTTCTGCTTTCGACTTCCTTAAGAAAGAATTTGAAGGAAAAGCAATTCTTCTTGACGTCATAGATCCGGTTGTGGATTATCTGGGCACAAAGAACTATAGCAAAATTGGAGTTATTGGAACGAAGAGGACCATCAGTTCAGGAACTTATGAAAAAAAAATCCGGGAAAAGTCGCCATCGACTTCTGTTGTCTCAATGGCAACACCACTTCTGGTCCCAATGATTGAGGAGGGATTTATTTTCGATGATATCAGTAATGCTATAATTCGCACTTATCTCACTAATGAATCACTTGCCGGAATTCAGGCATTAATACTGGGCTGTACCCACTATCCTATAATCAGGAATCAGATAAGCAAAATATTCAATTTTAATGTTGATGTGCTTGATTCTGCAAGGTTGGTATCGATGATCCTGAGAGATGCTTTGGAAAAAAAAGGCCTTCTGAACGATTCCGGAACTGTAAAAGACCAGTTTTTTATTTCCGACTATACACCTTATTTTGAAAAGATCGCCAGAATGTTTTTTGAAGGAGAAATAAACCTTAAGAAAGCTGATATCTGGAACTGAAAAAATCGCAGATTAATCTTTTTCTGTTCACTTTACTTTAATAACTCTTCTTGGGATTCTCCTGATTCCAACCTGTCTCTTTTGCAGATTACATTACAAAATGTTTTTATTCAATCCACCCCCACCTTCCTTTTTATGCCCTTATTTTCTCCCCCTAAGTAGGGCAATGGATCCGGGGGCTATAATGGAATAATGGGTCTTGCGAATGATGTAAAAAATAAGAAGACTTTCAATGAAAAGGGAGTTAAGAGATAAACATGATCAAAATCATGCAGCATGATTTTTTTTTATGCGAAATTTCAACCTTAAATTGATTTAATTTTGTAAATTATAAGCAGTTAGTATCTGGTTTTTTATACTGTATTGAAAATAAATTCGAAGGGGCCATGGGGAAAAGATCAAAGGTAATCGTAAGGGAAGAAGTGGTTATCAGGTTTTCAGGTGACTCAGGTGATGGAATGCAGCTTACAGGTACATTGTTTTCTGACACTGCTGCCTTGTTTGGTAACGACTTATCGACATTTCCAGACTATCCAGCTGAAATACGGGCACCACAGGGAACTGTCGGAGGGGTGTCAGGATTTCAGGTTCATGTGGGCCACTCAGAAATTTATACTCCGGGAGATTATGCAGATGTTCTTGTTGCAATGAATCCCGCAGCTGTTAAAGCAAATGCCAAATGGATAAAACCAGGAGGTACAATAATTTTTGATAAAGACAACTTTACCGAAAAAAATATTGAAAAAGCCGGCTACGAAAAAGATCCTATTAGTGAGGAAAAGCTTGATCATTATAACATTATTGATGCACCCATATCATCGATGGTGAAAGAAGCCCTTAAAGATTTTGGTCTTGACCCGAAATCTGTTTTAAGGACAAAAAATATGTTTGCGCTGGGAATGGTTTACTGGCTCTTCAATCGTAAACTTGATTATACTGAGAAATACTTTGAAAAGAAGTTTCAGAAAAAGCCGCGTATGGCTGAAGCTAATAAGATTACTCTCAGGGCCGGATATTACTATGCCGAAACAATTGAGGCGCTTAATCCCGTTTATAAAATACTACCTGCGGAGAATGCAAAAGGCACTTATCGGAATATCTGTGGTAATGTGGCGACAGCATGGGGTTTCATTGCTGCTGCTGAGAAGGCGGATCTGAAACTTTTTATAGGGTCGTACCCCATAACTCCTGCTTCAGGTATACTCGAAGAACTTGCTGCCCGCAAAGATCTGGGTGTTATAAGTTTTCAGGCTGAGGATGAGATTGCAGGTATTTGTACCGCTCTTGGTGCAAGCTTTGCCGGGAATCTCGCGATTACATCTACATCAGGTCCTGGTCTTGCGCTTAAGTCGGAGGCTATTGGACTTGCAGTAATGACAGAGCTTCCCCTGGTAATTGTTGACGTGCAAAGAGCCGGCCCTTCAACCGGGCTGCCGACAAAAACCGAACAATCTGATCTCATGCAGGCCCTTTATGGGCGCAATGGAGAATGTCCTGTTGTTGTAATTGCGTCGAGTACCCCATCTGACTGTTTTGATTTTGCGTTTGAAGCATCGAGGATAGCTTTAGAGCATATGACCCCTGTATTACTACTGTCCGACAGTTATCTGGCAAACGGCACTGAGCCATGGAGGATTCCGGAAATGAAAGATCTTCCGGAAATAAATCCACCTTTTGCAGACAGGAATGATATTCCGTTTATGCCATATAAGCGTGATGATGAGAAGCTTGTACGATCGTGGGCAATACCCGGAATACCCGGACTGGAACACAGGATCGGGGGACTGGAAAAAACTGCCCGGGGGAAAGTGTCATATGAACCTGAAAATCATGAGTTAATGGTCAGTTTAAGAGCAGAAAAGGTTCAGAAGATTGAAAATGAGATTCCGGATATTGTTGTTCATGGTTCTGATTCAGGTGATCTCCTTGTTGTGGGCTGGGGAGGATCGTATGGATATCTGATTACGGCAGTAAGAGAATTGCAGGCAGAGGGGTACAAGATCAGTTTCGTCAACTTCAACTATATCAATCCGCTGCCGAAAAATGTCAAAGATGTTTTCAGAAAATTCAAAAAGATTGTTGTCTGCGAACTAAATCTTGGACAGTTTGCAAACTATCTGCGGATAAAATATCCGGAGTTTATGTATGATCAGCTGAATAAGGTTCAGGGACATCCTTTTACAATAGACGAAATAAAAGAGAAATGTATTAAAATGCTGGAGGGTAAATAAAATGAGCGAAGCAACGGCAAATAAATATTCTCCGAAAGATTTCAAAAGTGATCAGGAAATAAGGTGGTGCCCCGGTTGCGGCAACCATGCAATTATAAATGCTGTACAGAAAGCCCTTGCAGAGCTGGGAATACCGAAAGAGAAAGTCGCATTCATCTCCGGAATAGGTTGCTCTTCAAGGTTCCCATATTATATGGCTACTTATGGCTTTCACGGCATTCACGGTCGTGCAACTGTAATCGCCACGGGTGTAAAAATTGCCAATCCAGAACTTTCCGTATGGCAGATTACCGGCGATGGCGATGCTCTTGCAATTGGTGGTAATCATTTCATACATATAGTCCGCAGGAATGTCGATATCAATATCATATTATTTAACAATGAGATATATGGACTCACGAAAGGTCAGTATTCTCCAACTTCAAAAAAAGGAATAGTCACAAAAACTTCCCCATTCGGTTCAATTGAAGAGCCCTTTTCAGTTGGTGAACTTGTGATTGGAGCAAAAGGTAAATTTTTTGCCCGTACTATCGATGCAAATGTTACCCTTTCGACTCAGATCTATATTGAAGCAACAAAACATAAAGGTACCT
This sequence comes from Bacteroidales bacterium, assembly GCA_021371855.1. GTDB lineage: Bacteria > Bacteroidota > Bacteroidia > Bacteroidales > VadinHA17 > LD21. The sequence goes on from JAJFVL010000029.1 coordinate 241,788, forward strand.
CTGTTATTGAGGTTCTCCAGAATTGTGTCATTTTCAATGATGGTGTTCACGACACAATTGCCACAAAAGATGTAAGAGATGACCGTACACTGATCCTTAAGCATGGTCAGCCAATGATATTTGGAAAAGATAACGACAAAGGTCTTGTCCTTGAAGGATTGAAACTCAAGGTTGTCAAACTTGGCGAAAATGGCTATTCAGAAAAAGAGATACTGGTTCATGATGCATATGAAGCAAATCCTGGCATCCATTATATGCTTGCAAATATGAGATATCCTGAATATCCCGTAGCTCTGGGAATTATCAGATCAGTAGACGGACCTACATATGAAGAATCAGTGGCGGAACAGATCAGATCGGTACAAAAGAAGGCAACCATAAAGTGCATGGATGATCTGCTGAATAACGGATCTACCTGGAAAGTGGAATAAGCAGAAGCTTACTTAACCTATTTTTTTATCACGCTGCCGGGATTCTCAAATTTATTCCGGCAGTGTTGTACATATTGGTAGATTCGTGTATCATCAAATGGCGGGTTGAGTTAATTTTGTATCTCATTATCTGAAACTATTTTACTAATTTTAAAAGTTGATACGAACGATGTTCCTCTATGGATGATTTGAATCATAATAATCATGAGTATAACCGCTTGCTCCACGATCAGCAGGAGAGGCTGAAGGAGTTAGCATGTATCAACCACACTACCTCTATCCTGGAAGAGGGGAAACCCATTGAAGAATCACTTCAGCAGATTGCGCTTCTTTTGCCAGCTGCATGGCAATATCCTGAATATACTGTGGCTCGTATCAAATTTATGGGAAAAGAATTTGAGTCGATCGGTTTCATGGAAACAAACTGGAAAATGACTCATAAATTTATTACGATCGATGGAAAAAAAGGATCAATTGAGGTTTTTTACACTGCCGAATTTAAAACGGAAGATGAAGGTCCATTCCTTAAAGAGGAAAGGAATCTTATCCGGAATATAGGAAGCCTGTTAACCGGTTATATTAATAGCTATACAGCCAGAGATGTTTTGGGACCAACCCAGAATTTTCAAATCGAGGTTGACGATGTAAAAGATGCTTCAAGCAGGAAATTACTTCAGAAGTTTCTTGAACGATACAACGCTGAAAGGGATGTTTTTCACGATCTTATGCCCTTTAAAGTTAAAGAGATACTTCTTGTTGCCAATCTATACGATGCCTATTCGATTGAGAGGGAAGGCCGGTTCTCGGACCATATTTTGGGTGAGTACAATCAGATGAACCTTACATCAATCCCGAGGATCACCGGTGTTTCCGGTGAAGAAGAGGCTTTAAGCCATCTGAAAACACGACATTATGATATGATAATTATTATGATTGGCGTGGATAAAGAAAGCCCGATGTTGCTTTGTAAAAAAATCAAGGATAAATATCCGTATCTGCCTGTATACCTTCTTCTTAGCAGCCCTGCCGAAGTGCCATTTGTAAAAGCGCAGAAATCTCTGGGTATTCCTTTCGATAATTATTTTGTATGGACGGGTGAATCGAAGGTGTTTTTTGCAATGGTAAACCTTCTCGAAGACAGGGTAAATGTTGAAAATGATACAAAAAAGGGATTAACAAGGGTTATTTTGATAGTTGAAGATTCTGCAGAGTATTATTCAAGCTATCTTCCGATGCTCTACACTCTTGTATTGGAACAAACCAGGAATCTGATAGAAGATGTTTCGACTGATGAATTGTATAAAGTACTGAAGCTGAGAGCAAGGTCTAAAATCCTGCTTGCCACAAATTATGAAGATTCGATTACTATATATAATAAGTATAAGGACAGCCTGTTATGTGTCATTTCCGACATGAGATTTTCGAAAAATGGTGTTATGAACGATACGGCAGGATTTGATCTCCTTAAGTATGTCAAAACAGATTTTCCAAACCTTCCTACGCTCCTTCAATCATCCGACCCTGAAAATGCAAGATATGCACACTCACTGAAATCAATTTTTATTAATAAGAACTCTGAAAACCTTTTGCAGGATTTAAAGTCGTTTATCAATTATTATCTTGGCTTCGGCCACTTTGTATACAGGGATACTAACGGCCGCCAGATTGCAGTTGCAAAATCGATGAAGGAGTTCGAAACATACCTCCAGACTATTCCCGAAGATTCTCTTTTTTATCATGCAATGAAAAATCATTTTTCACTCTGGTTAATGGCAAGAGGAGAAGTGAAAATTGCCAAAAAGATAAATCCGATGAAGGTATCTGATTTCGACAGTCTTAAAGATCTCAGAGTATTTCTTGTCGATATTATCCACAAGCGACGCCTTGAAATGAATAAAGGAAGGGTGATTAACTTTGAAGAATCGGCTGTAATTGATGAGACTAATGTCATAAGTCTTACGGGAGGTTCTCTGGGAGGAAAAGGACGTGGATTGGCTTTTGTAAATACCCTTATTTATAGTTTTGAACTTGGCCGTCTTTTACATGGTATAAATATCAAAATGCCGATAACTGCTATTATAGGCACAGATGAATTTGATATGTTCATGGAGCGGAACCATTTGTGGGACAAGGTAACAAGAGAGAAAGATTTCAATATAATTCAGAAATTATTTCTTCAGGGAAGCCTGAGTTTTACCCTCGAAAAAGAATTAAGGTTTTTTATCCGCCACCTTTTTAAACCACTGGCTGTAAGGTCTTCGAGTTTGTTTGAAGATTCGATTTGTCAACCATTTTCAGGCATTTTCGGGACCTATCTTCTTCCAAATAATGATCCTGATCCTGAAGTAAGGCTGAAACAGTTATCTGAAGCTATTAAACTTGTTTTTTCTTCAATTTATTCAAAAAATTCCCGCACCTATTTCGAGGCTATTAACTACAAAATCGAACAGGAAAAGATGGCCATTGTAATACAGGAGGTTGTCGGGAACAGATTTGAAGATACGTTTTATCCGCATATCAGCGGGACCGCCCAGTCATTCAATTTTTACCCGATAGCACATATGACGCCACAGGATGGATTTGCAGTGATTGCAGTTGGTCTTGGGCAGTATGTTGTCGAAGGAGAAAGGGCATTTGGATTCTCACCGGCTTACCCATCGATTGATATCATCTCTCAGAATGACCTTTATAAGAACTCCCAGGTTCGTTTTTATGCTGTCGATATGGCAAAAAAAGAGCTTAATCTTCTTGAAGGGGAAACTGCCGGACTTGTCAATCTTGATATAAGTGATGCCGAACGGCATGGTACTATAAAACATTCTGCTTCAGTATTAAACGTCAACAATGATACAATAATTCCCGGTTTGGATATCCCTGGTCCCCGTGTAATTAATTTTGCAGATATCCTGAAATATGATTACATGCCACTGGCATCAACTCTCAAAGTTGTGCTGGGCATAATTAGTGAAGCGTTTGGAACTCCGGTTGAGATAGAGTTTGCTGTAGACCTTACAAAGGATGATGCCGGAAATACTTCCTTTTATCTTCTGCAAATAAAACCACTTGTTGGAAGTGGTGCAGGTTATTCAATTGATCCGGAAAAGATTTGTATAAATGACCTGGTACTCTTATCAAATAAAAGCATGGGGAACGGAGTTATTAATGATATAACTGATCTTATATATCTGGAACCGGACAAATTTAATAACATGCTTACCAACGATATGGCAGGCGAAATTGAAATGATTAACGGGAAGATGATCATGGAAAACCGTAAATATGTCCTTCTGGGGCCCGGAAGGTGGGGAACAAAAGACAGATTTCTCGGTATCCCTGTGGTATGGCCGCAAATTTCGAACGCTAAAGTTATTGTGGAAATCAGCTTGCCTGATTTCCACATAGATGCATCACTTGGCTCTCATTTCTTTCATAATGTCACTTCTATGAATATCGGTTATTTTTCAGTCGACATGGCTATGCGCAATGATACAATTAATTGGGAAAAAATAGAAAGTCAAAAGGTTATAGAAAAGGGAAAATTCTTCCGTCATATAAGGTTTGATAAACCTCTGCTGATACTCATGGATGGTAAGAAAGGGATGGCTGCAATATCTGTATAAAGAAAAAATAGGAATATGACTACGTCTGACGAAATATTGGATCTGCAAAAATATGACTTTACCGACACATCATTCAACCTTCTGATGCAGAAGCGAATACATCGTGTACTCATTATCTGCAGTAATTATGATAATTACATGCTTGAAGAAGATGGCCGAATTGATGAGCAGATATTTAATGAATATGCTTCTCTTAACCTGACATATCCTCCGACATTTGTCCAGACCGATAATGCTGACGATGCTCTCAAAATATTGCAGGATGGGAATATTGATCTTGTCATTTCAATGCTGAGCCTTAAGGGTACGGATGTTTTCGGCCTTGCAAAAAAGATCAAGTCGAAATATGAAAATATCCCCATAGTGGTGCTTACTTATTTTTCACGTGAAGTGTCTCTCCGTCTTGAAGGGGAGGATCTCAGTGCTATTGATTATGTTTTCTGCTGGCTTGGTGATGCATCTCTTATTCTGGCAATAATTAAGTTGATTGAAGATAAGATGAATGCTGAAAATGATATTGAAAATGTCGGCGTTCAGGCAATTATCCTGGTTGAAAACTCAATAAGATATATCTCTTCATACCTTCCGCATATTTACAGGATTGTGCTTTTGCAATCACTTGATTTTCAGCGTGAAGCATTGAATGAGCATCAAAGGACTCTTAAAATGAGGGGACGGCCCAAAATACTTCTTGCAAACAATTTCAATGATGCTGTCAACCTGTATAAAAAATATAAGAATAATGTTCTGGGAGTAATTTCTGATATCAGCTATAAAAGAGATAATGAACAGGACGAAAATGCGGGTATAGAATTATGCAAACTGGTAATGGCCGATGATGACCAGGTCCCCTTCCTCTTACAGTCATCGAGTATTGAACATAAGAAGATAGCAGAAGAGCTTGGAGCAGGGTTTATTAATAAATACTCAAAATCATTGTCACTTGAATTAAGGAACTTCATTATTCAGCACCTTGCATTTGGACCTTTTGTATTCAGGAACCCTGATACCCTTGAGCCTATTGCCACTGCTACCGATTTGCAGAGCCTTCAACAGAAATTACTCACTATCCCCGACAGTACACTTAGATTCCATGCCAGGAGGAATCATTTCTCAAAATGGTTAAATGCAAGAGCGTTATTCCCTGTCGCCCAGATGTTTAAATACATAAGGGAAGAGGATTTTAATACTATGGATGAGTTACGGAAGTTTCTTTATGTAGCAATATCGAGCTTCCGCTTCGGAAAAGGCAGGGGAGTTATAGCGAAGTTTGATAAGACTAGTTTTGATGAATACCAGATATTTTCCCGCATTGGGGATGGCTCGATCGGAGGGAAAGCCAGGGGACTTGCCTTTATAAACAGGATAATAAAAAACAATAAATTATTCAATAAGTTTCCTGGTGTGCTTATCACTATCCCGAGAACCGTTGTGTTAAGTACCGACATCTTTGATGATTTCATGGATCACAACAATCTCTATTCCGTGGCACTGTCTGATCTCTCGGATGATGAGATTCTCAACAGGTTTATCAATGCTGAACTACCTGGTCATGTTTATCAGGATTTATATGCATTTCTGGCTGTTTCAAAAAATTTCCCGATTGCCATCCGTTCTTCCAGTAAGCTTGAAGATTCCCATTATCAGCCATTTGCTGGTATTTATTCGACTTATATGATACCCAGGATTTCGGATAATAAGATGATGATTAAAATGTTATCCGATGCGATAAAAGAAGTTTATGCTTCAGTTTATTACAAGGCGAGCAAGGCATACATGACTGCTACTGCCAATGTTATTGATGAGGAGAGGATGGGTATTATTCTCCAGGAGGTATGCGGAAACTCTCATGGTGGAATCTATTATCCGACATTGTCAGGTGTTGCACGATCTATAAATTACTATCCGATCGGCTCAGAGAAAGCTGAAGATGGGATTGTGAATGTTGCTTTTGGCCTTGGAAAACTGATAGTTGAAGGAGGAATATCTCTCAGGTTTTCACCCAAGTATCCAAAAAAAATTCTTCAGCTTTCATCGCCCAACGAAGCAATAAGGGATACTCAAAAAGTGTTTTGTGCACTCGATCTTAATTATAATAGTTTTGTTCCTTCAACTGATGATGGCGTGAATATCCTTAAGATTGATATTAAAGATGCGAATAATGAAACTGCAATGAAATATGTTGCATCAACATACGACAGGAATAATAATATGCTACGTGATGGAATAATTTATCAGGGGCAGCGGATAATTACCTTTTCAAATATATTGCAAAATAAGACGTTCCCTTTGGCTGAAATTGTAAGTACTCTTCTTGAGATTGGACAGAAGGAAATGAACAATCCGGTTGAAATGGAATTTGCTGCAAACCTTGAAACACCGGCCGGTACTCCGAAAATTTTCAACTTTCTGCAGATAAGACCTATAGTACATTCAGAGGAGGCACATAGTATCAATCTCGATCATATTAAAACAGAACAGTCAATTATCTATTCCGAGTCAGCTCTCGGAAATGGTGTCTTTAAAGGTATTCATGACCTTGTTTATGTGAAACCGGAATCTTTTAATGCAGCAAATAATAAAAATGTGGCAACTGAGATTGAGAAGATAAACGCATTGTTCCTGAAAGGGGGAATCGGATATGTTCTTATCGGCCCCGGACGATGGGGATCGGCTGACCCATGGCTTGGGATCCCGGTTAAATGGCCACAGATATCGGCAGCCAGAATTATCATTGAATCGGGATTAAAGAACTACAGGATAGATCCAAGCCAGGGAACTCATTTCTTCCAGAATCTCACCTCATTCAGGGTAGGATATTTTACAATTAATCCTTATATTAAAGAGGGTTATTATGATGTTGAATATCTTAATAAACTTGAAGCTATATACGAAGATAATTTTATAAGACACATCAGGTTTGAGAATCCCCTCGAGGTAATGATTGATGGAAAGAAACATAAGGGGGTGATCATGAAACCAGCCTTGAGTGCTTCAGACAATAAGAATTATTAACTCCTTAATAAACGATATAATACAATGGAAACAGCAAGAACAAAATATATTGGTGATCTCAGGACTGAAATAGTTCACATCCATTCAGGTAGCCTGATAACGACTGATGCACCTGTCGATAATAAAGGAAAAGGTGAATATTTTTCGCCAACCGATATGGTCTCTTCAGCACTTGGAAGCTGCATATTCACTATTATGGGTATTGCAGCGAGAGAAAATGGATTTTCTATAGATGGAAGCTCATGCAAGATCACTAAGATCATGACTGAAAACCCAAGGAAGATAGGGGAAATTAAAATTGAGTTCGATTTTACAGGGAACACTTATACAGATAAGCAGAAAAAAATTCTGGAATATTGCGTTAAAAACTGTCCTGTCTCACGATCGTTAAATGAGTCAGTATTTCAGAATGTTACCCTGAAGTTTAAATAAGGGACCAAAGATACGGGGGCGCAGAGTTCAGGGTACTTTTCTTGATTCAACTCCTGGTTTTGCTTCGCTGAAGCTACTCACAGCGCCGCCGGTAAGCCTTTGTCGGTCGATGGAAAGCGAAGTAGTGGAGTGGGGTGGGGTGGGTTAAAACCTTTATACTTTTACCGCTTCCACAGCCTTTCCTGCATCTACAGCTTCCGGAACCTTTCTCAGATGGTTGCTCCTTCAGTAATAATATCTTTATCTATCTTCTTTATCAGTCCCTGAAGCACACAGCCCGGACCTACCTCAGTGAATGAGGTTACACCGTCCGAGATCATGTTTATTATGCTTTGTGTCCATAAAACAGGGGATGTCAGTTGTAACACAAGATTTGATTTTATAGTTTCTGGTTCTACAGATGGTCTGGCGCTGACATTTTGATAGACAGGGCATATCGGCTTCCTGAAAGTCGTGGTTTTTATTGCTTCTTCGAGTTCCAGACGGGCGGATTCCATAAGAGGTGAGTGAAAAGCCCCGCTGACTGACAGTTTAAGAGCTCTTTTTGCACCCTTCTCTTTCAACTGCTCAATAGCTTTATCAATCCCTTCATTTGAACCCGAGATGACTATCTGTCCCGGACTGTTATAATTAGCAGGGACAACGATCTCATTAATGGAAGCACAAACCTCTTCGACAATCTTATCATCGAGACCAATAATAGCTGCCATTGTCGACGGAGTTTTTTCACAGGCTTTCTGCATTGCCATTGCTCTTTTTGAAACAAGTACAAGACCGTCTTCGAAAGAGAGAGCTTTATTTGCTACAAGTGCCGAGAATTCTCCAAGTGAATGTCCTGCAACCATATCGGGCTTAAATGAATTTCCAAGAACAGCTGATAGAATCGTTGAATGAAGAAATATTGAAGGTTGAGTGACTTTAGTCTGTTTCAGATTTTCATCGGTTCCGGCAAACATCATATCTGTGATACTAAAACCAAGAATTGAGTTGGCTCTTTCGAACATCTCTTTTGCAATTGCAGATTTATCATAAAGATCTTTCCCCATTCCGATAAATTGTGCTCCCTGTCCGGGAAATACGTATGCCTTCATAATTTAGTTTTTAATTTTAACTGGAATAATTAATAGATTAAAACATAAAATACGTTTTTAGTGCAGTCTTGATCCAATCAGATGAACGAATTCTTCACGCGTATTGAGGTGATCGAGGAATATACCTGTAAAAGCCGATGTGGTTGTTACCGAGTTTTGTTTCTGTATCCCCCTGATCTGCATGCACATGTGCTGAGCTTCAATTACAACCGCAACTCCCAGGGGATGAAGGGTATCCTGGATGCAGTTTCTTATCTGGGTCGTAAGCCGTTCCTGTACCTGTAATCTTCTGGAATATGCATCAACAACACGGGCTATCTTGCTCAATCCGGTTATGTAGCCATCAGGAATATATGCAACATGAGCCTTTCCGAAAAAAGGGAGCATGTGGTGCTCGCACATCGAGTAAATATCAATATCCTTTACAATAACCATCTGTTTATATTCCTCTTTAAACATTGCAGACCGGAGTATCTCTTCAGGATTAAGATTATATCCGCTTGTCAGATAAGTCATGGCTTTGGATACTCTTAACGGGGTCCGCAAAAGCCCTTCTCTTTTCGGATCTTCACCCATTAGTTCCAGGATCCTGTGATATAATGATGCCATTTCCTCAATAGTGTCGGCATCCCATGTCTCAATTTTATTATATCCATCCGGCGTCATTCCCGATCCGTCGTTCACTTTCTCAATAGTCTTTGCCATAATATTCTACCGAATTATTTTCAGTCTCTTCAATCTTAACACAATGGAGACGTGCTCCTTCTTTCTCAATAGAAGGTTCGAGTTCATTCCATATTGCAACAGCCAGATTTTCAGTTGTGGCAATCCATCCTTTCATGAAATCAACTTCAAGATTAATATTCTTATGATCGATATTATTAATAATTTTATCGGAAATTATCTGCTTAAGAGTATTGATATTCATTACAAAACCATGATCACTTGAAGGTTCCCCTTTAACCGTGACCCATAAAACATAGTTATGACCATGCCAGTTAGGATTGGAGCATTTTCCAAATACTCTTAAGTTAATTTCGTCGGACCAATCCTGCCTGAACATCCTGTGTGCAGCACAGAATCTTTCCCTACGTGTCAGATAAATCATTCTGCCATCTATTTTTGTTACAATATTAACCAATAATTTTGATCTTTTAAATTCATAAAAGCAATATATTTACAACTAATCCGGCAAAATTTCTTCTTGTATAACTATGTCATTTAAAATATTATACGTTACAGCCACATCTGTTGAAGCCGAAGCCCTGAGAAGGATCAAAGGCTTGATACCAGTTTCGGGCGGTTACAGGTCGGGAAATTGTGAGATAACCCTCCTCATTACCGGAGTAGGTTCTATCGCAACAGCCTGGGCCCTGAAACAATGGATCTCTGAAAATAAAAAACCCGATTTAGCCCTTAATGCAGGGATTGCCGGGAGTTATAATGACGAGTACCGGATAGGAGATGTGGTTATGCCTCTGTCTGATTGTTTTGCCGATGCCGGAATTGAAGACAACGGTGCGTTTCTCACATTGAGTGAGGCCGGATTATGCGATGCTGATGAGTTCCCTTTCAGGAAAGGTCTTCTTTATTCAGATAACATGTTTAATGACCGGATGAAAAGCCTTATTAAACCTGTAAGGGCTGTTACAGTTAATACCGCTACAGGTTCTGCAGGTACCAGGGATAAATTATTAAAAAAATTTAATGCTGACATAGAGACAATGGAAGGAGCAACTTTTTTTTATATTTGTGCCAGGGAAAATATCCCTTTTCTGGCTCTCAGGGCTATATCAAACAAGGTTGAACTTCGCGATAGAAGTAAATGGAACATATCTCTTGCCATTGATAACCTGTCAGAAAAGCTTAATGAAATTATATTAATTCCTAAATGAAAAGATGAAATTAACATTGGGTTTTTCGCCATGCCCGAATGACACATTTATTTTTGACGCGATGGTTCATGGCAGGATTGATACGGAAGGACTGGAATTTGATTATTTTCTTGCTGATGTTGAACAACTGAACCGTAAGGCTCTGGCTTCAGATATTGATATAACGAAAATGAGTATTCATGCCTATGCATATGCGGCACAGAATTATCAGATACTTGATTCGGGAAGTGCTCTGGGATACAGAAATGGTCCATTACTGATAAGCAAGCGAAAAATAAGCCCAAATGAACTGATAGATGCCAGAATTGCAATACCTGGTAAATATACAACAGCAAATCTCCTGTTCAGTATTGCATGGCCTGAAGCAAAAAATAAAACAGAATACCTGTTTTCTGATATTGAAAGAGCTCTGCTTGACGATGAGACAGATGCCGGACTGATAATTCATGAAACAAGGTTTACCTATCAAAAAAATGGACTTCAAAAAATAGCGGATATGGGAGAGTACTGGGAACAACTTACAGGGTTGCCAATACCTCTTGGAACAATAGTCATTAACAGGAATATTCCTGAAGAAATTGCATTAAAAGTTAATAGGGTACTGCAAAGGAGTCTCGAATATGCTTTTACTGATTCATTGGCTTCGTACGACTTTGTTGCCAGCAATGCAAAGGAGATGGATAGCACAGTTATGAACAATCATATAAAGCTTTTCGTAACCGAGTATTCTGTTAGCCTTGGGAAAAATGGGAAGAAAGCCATACATGAGATGTTCAGAATTGCCTGTGAAAAGGGAATTATCCCTCCTTTACCTGAGAGGATTTTTCTTACAAAGGATTGATCAGTCTCATGATTAAAATGCCTATTTTTGAACAAAGACGGTAGTTATTTGTTTAAACATTAACTATTAATCCAAAAATATATAAATCATGGCATTCGAACTACCAAAACTTCCGTACAAGCTGAACGCACTTGTCCCACATATAAGTGAAGAAACGCTTGATTACCACTATGGTAAACATCATCAGACTTATGTCAACAATCTGAATGGTCTTATCCCGGGTACCGAGTTTGAAAAGGCTGACCTTGAATCTATAATTAAGAAAGCTGAAGGCGGTATTTTCAATAATGCTGCCCAGGTATGGAATCATACCTTCTATTTTGAATCATTTTTACCTGGCGGAAGAAAGTTACCTGAAGGAATTTTTGCCGATTCAATTAATGCTTCTTTCGGTTCCTTCGATGTTTTTAAGGAGCAATTCAGTAAGGCTGCTGCTACTCTGTTCGGCGCAGGTTGGGCATGGCTGGTAAAAAAAGAAGATGGAACATTACAGATCATCCAGGAATCAAATGCAGGTAATCCTATCCGTAAAGGATTAAAGCCACTCATGACATGTGATGTCTGGGAACATGCATATTATATTGATTACAGGAATAAACGACCTGATTATATAAAGTCATTCTGGGAGATCCTGAACTGGGATCTTATAGCGAACAGGTATTAACGGTTTTCATTATATTGAATCAGAATCCTGCTGAGATTTCCTTTTTTACTAATTTTGTATATATATAAAATAGCTGAAAATGGAACTTAAAAGCCTGATTTTAAAAAACCGCTCGTACCGTCGGTTCGATGAATTGCATCATGTTGATTTACAGATTCTTGAAAATCTCATTGATCTTGCAAGGCTGTCAGCATCAGGTGCAAACAGGCAACCTTTGAAGTATTTGATTTATAACACTCCGGAAGATTGTAAAAGGATTTTCCCTTCGCTTATCTGGGCAGCTTACCTTAAGGATTGGGAAGGTCCTGCTGAGGGAGAAAGACCATCGGGATATATTATTATACTGGGCGACAGAACAATTACAGAGACATTCGGTGTAGATCATGGGATTGCAGCTCAAAGTATTATGCTTGGTGCTGCTGAAGCTGGGCTGGGAGGATGTATGATAGCATCTGTAAAACGTGAAAAGCTGCGGAACGAACTTTCAATCCCTGAGAAGTATGATATATTATTAATTCTGGCGCTGGGTAAACCTGTGGAGAAAGTTAAGATAGATGATATTAAAGATGGAGATGTGAAGTACTGGCGGGATAATGAAAATATACATCATGTACCGAAAAGGAACTTAAATGAACTGATAATTAAGTTATAAACACATAATGATGATAAAGCGAATTTCCCTGTTAATTTTATTAAGCTTTACGGTTCATTTTTGTTTTTGTCAGAAAAAAATGGATGCCGGAACCAAAATCACTTTTCGTGGTTTGGTGATGGATGCATCTACTCTTGCTCCTATTGCCAATTCACAAATAAGCATAAACCGGCTTTTTTCTTTTATCAGTGGTAAAGATGGATCATTTTTGTTTTATGTTAATAAGAACGATACCGTCATTTTTCGTAGTCTTGGTTACAAGCCAGCAGTTTTTCTTGTAAGCGATACTTTGAAAGGCCGTGAATTCAATGCAGGGATTTACATGCACAGCGATACAGTATCAATAGGGGAGGTTGTGATAATTCCCAGATTCACAAACCTTAGATCAGAAATTATGAATGCAGAAAGTAAAACACCTTCAACCTTTGATAATGCCAGGTATAATGTTGCGGTGTCAGGCTATCAGGGACGAAATAGCCAGAATAGCCTTGGAACCCCTACTGATAACTACGCGTTATTGGTTCAAAAACAAAAGATCGATGCTTATGAAAGAGGAGGTATCCCTTCTGAAAAGATAGTCAGTATAAGTCCTTTATTATTGATCCCTGCAGCTTATCTGCTCCTTAAGGGATTACCCGGACAACCAGAACAGATGAACCCTCATCTTACCAATCAGGAGGTAGATCAGATACATAAGAAATACATTGAAACTCAGAATCGGAAAAAGTAAGATTTATCCCCTTACGAATATTGCTTTTATTATGTGGCTTATCATCTTCGGGTTTTCTTTCAGACGGCGGGTTGAATAGGCGAACCATTTTTCTCCGAATGGAACATAAATCCTCATGTCATTTCCTTCTTTTACCATTTCTTCACGAAGCCCCGGTGTGACTCCATAAAGCATCTGGAACTCATACATGTTCTTCGGGACATTATATTTTTTAATCAGTTCTTTTGCCCCTTCTATAAGAGGTTTGTCGTGGGTGGCAATACCTATGCGTATTTTATTCCTGAACATAAATTCAAGATCTTCAAGGTAATGCTGATTGATCTCTTCATATTTCTTATAAGATATTGCCTCCGGTTCGACATAGATCCCTTTGCATAGTCTGAAATTCAGAGGTGCTGCTTCACTGTTCATATCCATCATGGATTTTATATCATCCAGGGTTCTTTTAAGATAAGCCTGAATCACCAGACCAACACTAGTTGGAAATTCAACTTTGAGCCTCCGGTACAGCTCAATTTCCATGGTTGTACATGGAGAATCTTCCATATCGATCCGTATAAAGCTGTTATAATTAGCTGCTTTTGCAACGATCTCCCTGCAATGATTATAGCATGCTTCTTTATCTATAAGCATCCCGAAACTTGTCGGTTTAATTGAGAAATTTCCGTCAATACCGTTTTTGAAGGAGGTATCAATAAGGTCAAGATATTCCTTTTTATTAAACTCAGCTTCATCGAGTGTCTTAATGAATTCTCCGAGAACATCAAAAGTTACCTTTATATTTTTGCTGTTCAGATCTTTTGCTGCGTACATTGCATCATCAATAGTTTCACCGGATATATAAGCTTTAGAGAATATCCAGATAAATTTTTTTGGGAAATAGGGCAAAATTGCCCCGATGAATTTGTTGAACATAGTATGGAATGTATCAGGTAAGATTAAAATTATTGTATTCCAGTTTTAAAATGCTAATTAACCTGATACGTATGAATTTTTTAATGACCTTTGTCATTCAGGAAGCATTAAAAACTCACGATTTTTATAATTTTAGAGAAATTTTTCAGGCAATGCAACCATTTTTTCCAATGTCATGTCTTGAAATTGTACTCAGTTTATGATGAGCGACAGGCAAATAATAGAGGGGTGCGCTAAACATGAAAGGAAGGCGCAACAATTGTTGTATGATAAGTACTCTCGATATTTACTGGGTGTTTGTTTACGATATGCAAGCAATAAAGCTGAGGCCGAGGATATTTTACAGGATAGTTTTTTGAAGATATTTTTTAATATAAAAAATTTTTGCGGAACAGGTTCTTTTACAGGTTGGTTACGAAAAGTTGCTGTAAATACTGCAATAACTCATTATCACAAAAACCTGAAGTACAGATATAATGTTGATATTGATGAGTACGTGTCGGTTGAAACGGGAACAACAAGCTTTGAAGAAGATTTGTTTTCTTCTGAGGAACTTTATAAAGTCCTTAATGAGTTACCTGCAGGTTACAGGATGGTGTTTAACCTTTATGCTGTTGAAGGATATAAGCATAAAGAGATCGCTGAAATTCTTGGGATAGATACCAACACTTCAAAATCGCAGTATAGCAGAGCAAAAGCTGTAATAAGAAATAAACTTGAAAAACTGGGTAAAATAAAAATCAGCCTTTCTGAAAAACGGGAATATGAAGTAATAGATTAAAATAATTGAAAGCAAAAAAGCATGATATAAGTGTAAGGGAATTATTCAGGCAGAAGCTTGAAAGTGCTGAAGTTATTCCTGATGCTTCAGTTAATGCCAGGCTGATGCACAAGCTTGCTATCCGTGAGTTTTTTCATTTCAATCCCGCACGTTTTAATATCTATTATCTCGGGGGAATTCTTGTGGCAGGGATTTCAATTGCCATAATTCTTTCTTCGGGAACCGGGAAATCAGATAAATTACCTGATTTGAATATTCCAGGCGAACATCGCGATACTGTTGGCACGATAAATATAACATATCCGATTAAAAATGCCGTTGTTCAAAAATCGGGAACGCCGAATAAATATATTACTGGATCAATAAGAAATAAACCAGTTATAAAACCGGAAATTTCAGCTGTAAACAAACCGGTCCAGACAAGGATATCAAAGGGAACAGATGCCATTATTACCCATCCCGGAACGAATGATTCCTTCACACAAAAAGGATTATTTACAGGACCATCAAAGAAAAACACTATACTCCAGGGTGGCAATAAATCAGAAGAACTCATTTTTGAGTCATCTTTTACAGAAGGCTGTGCTCCTTTAAAAATACTATTTCATAATAAAATTGTTGATTTTGATTCATGCCGGTGGACTTTTGGAGATGGGGGTTCTTCTGACAAAAAGGATCCCGGATGGATATTTGATGTTGAAGGTGAGTACAAAGTTGTTCTTGAAGTATTTGGTCCGGATGGATTGCGGGAAACTTCTTCTAAGATTATAACAGTTTATCCTAAACCATCAGCCCGTTTTGAGTTATCTCCGGATAAAGCCAATCTGCCGGATGATGAGATCAGTTTTCTTAATTATTCCGCAGATGCAGTAAAATTCAACTGGGATTTTGGTGATGGGACTACTTCTGAATTATTTGAGCCCACTCACAGGTATGAAAAATTCGGGAACTTCAATGTGAGGCTTATTGTATCTTCAGAATATGGATGTTCGGATTCTCTTATTGTTGTAAATGCCTTTTCCGATTCAAAGTATTTTATTGATTTCCCAAATGCTTTTATACCAAGCACAGGAGGCCCCACAGGTGGTTTTTATTCCTCAAAAAGCGATGAAGCTGCTCAGGTATTTCATCCTGCCAATTCGGGTGTTGGCGAATATCAGTTGAAGATATTCAGTAAGTTGGGTTTGCTTATTTTTGAAAGCAACGATATATATACAGGATGGGATGGCTATTTCAATGGACAGTTATGCAATCCGGGCGTTTATATCTGGAAAGTCCGTGGCAATTTTATTAATGGAGAACCTTTTACCAAATTAGGAGATGTTATTCTTCTCCGAAACTGATTCTGAAGGCTCATATATCCGATCACCGTTACCTGCAGCTGCTATTTTATGGGTCCAACATTGGTTCCTCCTTTTCTATTCATCGCATCTATTGAATATTTATGTCTGCACGTTTGTGTTAATCGCCATTCGTCAAAATCTTTATAACTGGCGGAGTTTTTTTCTTCAAATAGTAAGTAATTTAAATATCAATTAACTATTTTCGTAAGGGTATAACTAAACCGATCTGTCTTGAAGAAGAGGATTATACATTTTATCATACTATTATTAATCATTATTACAAATAGTTATGGTCAGGATCCGACTTTTTCTCAGTTCTATGCTAACTCTTTATATCTTTCACCATCTTTTGCGGGAGCAACTGAAGAATACCGTTTTGGATTAAATTACAGGAATCAATGGCCATCCGTTCCTGGTGTGTTTCATACTTACAGTATTTCTTTTGATAAAGCATTGACTGACTTCAACTCAGGTATTGGCGTACTTGCAACTTATGATGTTGCAGGATCGGGAAATCTTAGTACAACAAATATAGGGTTGCTTTATTCATACGACTTTAACATTAACAGGCAGTGGCATATACGACCGGGCGTTAATTTCAAGTTCTATTACCTTGGTTTGGATATTAACAGACTTATTTTTAACAGCCAGATAACAGGTAGCGGAACTACGCCTTCAGTAAATCCACCCCCTTTTAACAATGTGGCAGATGTCGATTTTGCCGCTTCCGCTCTCGTTTACAACGACAGAATATGGGGCGGATTTACAATTGATCATCTTCTGGTTCCAAAAACTTCGTTTTATGGTGAGGATGCTTCAGTACCTGTAAAATTTAATTTGTACGGAGGTGTACAGATCATGAAAAAGACACGTTTAAGACAAAAGATGCAGGAGGTACTTTCTGTCGCCCTAAACTTCCAGAAACAGGAATCATTTTATCAGACAGACATTGGCTTATATTATTATAAAGATCCTGTTATATTCGGATTATGGTACAGGGGAATACCTTTTGCTACATCTCAGGCCGGTGACGCTATAATCGGGCTGATCGGAATAAAAACCCAACAACTTCATATAGGGTACAGTTATGATTTTACTATTTCAAATCTGATAAGCTCAACAGGAGGTGCTCATGAGATCTCCCTGATCTACGAATTCAATAACCTGACCCTTGGTCAGCGAAACAAACGGTTCAGGGCAATCCCCTGCCCTGAATTCTAGCCTGCATTGTTTCCTTCTGTCTTTTCATCTGTTTGATGTCGGGCTCAGCGACTCCAACTTTTAAATGTGGAGCAGTAAATATTTTCCAGGACTAAAATATTTTGTTCAAAGTAGTCTCATTTATTAATTTGTTTATATTTGTTGCAGACTTATGTTTAACAAATATCTAATTCACGATGAAGAAACTGTCTATAGTTCTGTATGCTGTTATATTTTTAGCAATTGGAGTTCTTTATTTTCTGCATTTTTCAGGAGGCAAAAAAAGTAGTCACACAGGTTCTGTTGCCGGAGTGCCTGAAGGTTCAATTGCATATGTTAATATAGATTCTGTTATTATCAATTTTAATATGTTCTCTGATAAAAGAGCAGATCTGGTGACGAAACAGAAAAGCGCTGAAGCAGAACTTAATTCGAAAGGTGGTCAATATGAAAAAGCTGCAAGAGATTATCAGGATAAAGTTAACAAAGGATTGGTTACCCGGGCAACTGCAGCACAAATAGAGCAATCGCTTGTTCAGCAACAGCAGGAGTTGGTTTCTCTCCGTGATAAACTTCAGTCAAATCTCGTTGAAGAAGAACAGGTAATGAACCGCCAGGTGCTTGAATATATTACAAATTATCTTGAGGAACACAAGTCGGAATACAACTATAAGTATATTTTTGGAAAAAGCTTTGGCAGCGTAGTTCTGTATAGTGATAATACCCTGGATATTACTCAACGTGTTCTCGAAGGTATTAATAAGAAATATCAGACTGAAAAGAAATAGTGACCAATGGGTTTTGCCTCAGCCTATCTTTCTGAAAGGGTATTATTCCCTGAAATAATCAAAGAGGCACCTGATAAACAAACAGGGATAATTGTTGTTGTTCCTTCCTACAATGAACCAAACATCACTAGGTTACTCGATTCTCTCAATATGTGCAGAGAACCGGAGTGCAGGGTTGAAGTTATTATTGTTGTGAATGCTCCTGCATATGCTGCAAAGGAGGTATTGGAAAACAACAAAACAACTATTGAAGATATTGAAAGCTGGAAGACAGGGCATGAAAATTGTTTCTTCCGGCTTTTTACTTTTCTGGCCGGAGGGGCCTCTTTCAACCATTGGGGTGTAGGTCTTGCAAGGAAGACAGGGATGGATGAAGCAGTACGTCGTTTCAACGGAATAAATAATCCGGAGGGAATCATCCTTTGCCTTGATGCTGATTGCCTTGTCGACCCGGATTATTTTGTGTCGGTCTATAATGGATTCGCAGGTAAAAAGGAGAGGACTGCCTGCTCAATATATTTTGAGCATCCTCTCTCAGGGAATGATTTTCCTGAGAATATTTACAAATCAATTGTTTTGTACGAGTTGCACCTTCGTTATTATTTTCAGGGACTTGCTTTTTCTGGCTTTCCATATGTTTTCCACACCGTCGGATCAGCAGTGGCTGTAAAAGCACTTCTGTATGTAAAAGCCGGCGGGATGAACAAAAGGCAGGCAGGTGAAGACTTTTATTTTATTCAGAAACTGGTTCCTTCCGGAGGCTATTTTAATCTTTGTTCCACTACAGTTTATCCCTCACCAAGGCCATCGTTCAGGGTCCCGTTTGGCACCGGCGCTTCAATTGAAAAGCTGATTTCAGAAAAAAGCACTACTTTTCTTACATATAATTTCCTGGCTTTTAAAGAGCTCCGCACTCTTTTTGACATGACCGAAAAAATTTATAGTTGCAACGCTGAAGAATTGAATTTATTCTATAAATCGTTTCCTCATGGTTTGAAATCATTTATCGACGCAAATGAATGGTCAGAGAAAATGATGGAAATTAAAAATAACACCTCGGGATTTCAGTCGTTTAAAAAGCGCTTTTTTGGATGGTTTAATATGTTCAGAATAGTTAAGTATCTGAATTATGTTCATAATGGAATTTTTGAAAAGAAGCCTGTTGAGGTTTCTGCTTCCGGATTACTTGAAAATTCAGGTGTCGTTGTTGGGTCAAAGGATCCTCTTGACCTGCTCCTTTATTACCGTATGATGGAAAAAAATCCGTGATTATTTTTACAGGGGATATGTTTTATTTTTACTAAGTTATTGAGTCGTATTATCAGGTTTCCCTGGGTCCTGTTTAATTATTCCTTCGGGTAATCTGACGATCTTCCCGGGGAGTAAGGATAATATACAAATCCTCATCAGGTTTTTTCATATGATACTGCTCCCTGGCAAATTTCTCAAGATTATTATCATCAGTTTTTAGTTCATGAAGCTTCTGCTTATCGGTCTCGATACGTTTACTGTAATACTCTTTGTCTGCTTTAAGCTTGTGTAGTTCCCTGATCTGCCTGTATCGGGCTATGAGGTTATTTGAATCAAGGAGAAGAATCCAGATCACAAAAATAACAATGGTCAGGAAGTATTTATTTCTGAATGCTACCGGAATTTTATCTGCTATTTTTAATCTGATCATGATTGTGCAAACCTACAATTTTTTTTTTAACCTCCACTCATCAGATATAGCATCTGAACATTATCGCCTTCATGAATAATAGTATTATCGTATTCATCCTTCGAAATAAGAACCCCATTTATCTTAATGATTCTCATTTTGTAAGAGAATTTTTTGAGGCTGAGCATTTCACTTACACTTATTGTTTCTCTGTCGAATTCTTCGTTCCTGTTATTTAGCATTATCTTCATCTTCCTGTAAATTAGGCACTCAGCTCATTTTCATCAATATTTCGATTACGATATTTGCCTGCATGTTGGCCACAATCCCAACCCTTGGGGCCATTGTTGGTGAATTGTCTGACACTTCTGACGATTCATCGCCGCATACATACAGAGTATCATCTATTTTTCTGCATCTGACAGATTCGTTTCTTCCCCAGCCTGCAACTCCTGATCCAATGATCAGCGGTATGCCGTGCATTTTGCTGTTAATTGTTTCAATCAGCATTTCTTTCATATCGGAACTGTCGAATGCTTCAACAATTACATCACAGCCGGAAAATATCTCAGCAATATTTGTCCTGTTGAGTTCTTTTTGATGAACGATTACAAAGACATCAGGATTTACGCGGGAGATATTCTCTTTTAAAGCGATTGTCTTCAACATCCCAACCTGATCGGTAAAATAATATTGTCTGGTGAGATTTGATTCTTCAATGATATCAAAATCAGATAATACGAGGGTGCCCACCCCGCTTCGGGCCAATGCAATAGCACAATTTGATCCGAGGCCGCCTGCTCCGGCTATCCCTACTCTGAATTTTCCCAGATGAGATCTTATTTCTGAAAGATTCATTTTTGACAAAATTCTGATCATAAAGGTACTTACAAAATCAAATTTATCCAATCTTAATTGTTAACCATTTCCTAGTATATTGATTAATATCATATTATAACTCATCTTATTGTAATATCTTTGAATTTGGCATTGTTTCCCGGGTTATTAACCTAAACGGATGGAATATGGACATTAAGTCAATAAAAGAGCACCATGTGCTTTTAAAAAAATGGGACTACAAATGGACTCCATTAAGTAAGGGATATACTGACAAGATTCTTTATATTAACGTTGGTACTACTGAAATCAGGGAAAAGGACGTTCCTCTCATTATGAAAGAAAAATTCATCGGGGGGAAGGGTTATGGTCTAAGACTTCTCTGGGATGCTACAAAACCTGACACACGATGGAATGATCCTGAAAATGAGATAATCATTTCTTCGGGTCCGATTGGAGGAATAACACAGTACTCCGGAACAGGAAAATCATTGGTAGTGAGTCTTTCACCCCAGACTGGTTCGGTCATGGACAGTAATGTCGGAGGATTTTTCGGACCGTTCCTGAAGTTCTCAGGATTTGACGCTCTTGAAATACAGGGTAAGTCGAAAAAGGATATTGTCGTATTCATCGATGGTATAAATCATAAAGTTGAAATCTTTGAAGCTCCTGCAGAAGCCACCGACAGCCATTTACTGGCAGAACAGCTGACGGAAATTTTTGCTGATAATGAGAATGAGAAGAAATTAATCGGGGTTGTATCAACGGGTTCTGCAGCCGAACACTCCCTTATCGGAATGCTGAACTTCAGTTTTTATGATCCGAAACGCAAAAAGGTGCGCCTGAAGCAGGCCGGAAGAGGTGGTATCGGTACGGTATTCAGAAATAAAAAAATCAAGGCTCTTGTGTGTAAAATTCCCGGGGTGAAAGGGAATCTTAATAATGTTGTTGATCTGGAAGCTATTACGGAACGGGGCAGACGGTTCAATAAGGAGATGAGGGATCTTGACGACAAGCAATGCCAGATGAGGCAGACAGGAACAGCCCACCTGGTTGAGATAATGAACGACCACGATCTTCTTCCGGTGATGAACTACAAATACGGAAGCCATCCTGATGCCTGGAAAATCGATTCATCAGTATGGAAAAAGAATTTCACCCAAAATATTAATGACGGTTGCTGGATTGGCTGCAATATGTCGTGTAGTAAGGGAGTTGATGATTTTATATTGAAAACAGGCCCTTATAAAGGACAAATAGTGCTTGTTGACGGACCTGAATATGAAAACGCTGCCGGGCTTGGTTCCAATTGCGGAATATTTGATCCGGAATATATTATAGAAACAAATTTCTATTGCGATACATATGGGATATGCACCATTACATGGAGCACTCTCACTGCATTTATTATGGAATGTTTTCAGAATGGCATTTTAAACAGGGAAAGAACGGGAGGGCTCGATCTTAACTTTGGCAATTCTGAGGCTGCCCTCGAAATGTTGCACCAACTGGCCCGTGGCGAGGGTTTTGGAAAGACAGCCGGGACAGGAGTTCGCAAAATGAAAGAACTTTTTATAAAAAACGGTTGGGGCGATCCGGAATTTCTTAATGATATCGGGATGGAAAATAAAGGGCTTGAATATTCCCAGTACATGCCGAAAGAATCTCTTGCCCAACAGGGCGGTTTTGCATTGACAAACAAAGGTCCGCAGCATGATGAAGCATGGCTGATCTTCATGGATATGGTCAACAACCAGATCCCGACATTTGAGAACAAAGCGGAGGCTCTTCATTATTTCCCGATGTTCCGAACCTGGTTCGGACTTGTAGGTTTATGTAAACTTCCCTGGAACGATGTTGAGCCTGAAAGCAATGCACAAACCGATGAACCTGCTAAAGTGCCGGAGCATGTCGATAATTATGTCACTATATATAAGGCAGTTACCGGACGTGAATTCGACAAAAAACGTCTGGTAGAGGATTCAGAGCGGGTGTATAATTTTCAGAGGGTTTTTAATCTCAGACGCGGTTTTGGGACACGTATCCACGACAGGCAACCTTACCGGGCTGCAGGTCCTGTTACAAAAGAAGAATACGAATCACGTGCTGAACGTTATGATAAACAGCTAAAGGAAATGGCTGGATTTGATCCGGAAGGAAAAACCACGGAGGAAAAGATGAAGGTTCTTAGAAAATTTAGGGAGGATCAGTTTGAACTTCTTAAAGATGCTGTTTATAGTCGTCGTGGCTGGAATTCCAATGGGGTACCTACAATAGAGTTTCTGAAACGGATCGGAATGGACCTTCCTGAAGTGATAGATGTCGTGAAAAACTACCAGTGAACAATATGAAAACGATTTTCCTCTTTACAGTACTTTCCTTTTTTCTTTTCTCCGGGTGTGGAAATTCACATTCCGGAAAAACAAAAGAGATAATAATATTCCATGCAGGTAGTCTTTCAGTTCCTTTCAAACAGCTTAAGAGCTTGTATGAAAAGAAAAATCCTGGTATTGAAATTCTGCTTGAACCGGCAGGCAGTCTGGTGTGTGCAAGGAAAATAACTGAATTAAAAAAGCCATGCGACATTTTAGCTTCAGCTGATTATTTTGTGATAAATGAACTTCTGATTCCTGATTACACAAAATGGAGCATCCGGTTTGCGACCAATGAAATAGTTATTGCCTATCATGAAAAATCAAGATATTCTTCAGAAATAAATTCAACAAACTGGATCGATATTCTCATGAAGGATGATGTGATATATTCCCGATCCGATCCTGATTCCGATCCCTGCGGCTATAGGACGGTGCTTACATTCATGCTTGCCGAAAGGTACTATAACAAAGAGGGACTGACTGAGAAGATGACATCAAAAAATATTGATTTTATAAGACCCAAAGAAACGGACCTGATAGCTCTTATTGAATCAAATTCAATTGATTATATGTTTCAATATAAGTCAGTTGCAATTCAGCATCGATTAAAATATATTGAATTACCAGATGAGATAAACCTGTCTGATCCGTCGAAAGAAGAAATTTACAGAACTGTTTCACTTGATGTTATCGGAAGCAAACCCGGAACAAAAATGAAGGTCACAGGCGACTATATTAATTACAGCATGACAGTGCCTGATAATGCTCCTGATAAGGAT
The DNA here is from genome assembly GCA_021371855.1 of Bacteroidales bacterium. Lineage (GTDB taxonomy): Bacteria > Bacteroidota > Bacteroidia > Bacteroidales > VadinHA17 > LD21. The sequence goes on from JAJFVL010000029.1 coordinate 265,837, forward strand.
GAAGCGGTTGATTTTATATGTTATATGCTGAGTGAAGAGGGTATGGAGATTTTCAAAAAGAATGGTCAGGATCCTATTATCCCGGTTTTGATTGATGGGCTTGACAAACTTCCTTTAAAATTATTGAAGAAGCTGTCTGGAATTGAACCTAATTGAGCTTTTTATGAACAGGAATAGTCCCTTCTACTGGATTCTTATGGTTTTATCATCGCTGGTTCTTCTGTTCCTGATAGCACCTCTTCTTGGAATGTTCTTAAAAACAGGGCTGGGAGAATTCTTTGAGACAGCAAAAGATAAAGAGGTTCAGGAAAGTGTGTGGCTCACAGTATGGGTATCGTTTGCCGCAACTTTTGTATTTGCAATTGCAGCTGTTCCTTTTGCATGGCTGCTTGCACGCAAATCATTTCCTCTGAAAAACATTGTTAATGGGATTATAGATCTGCCGATTGTACTTCCACATACTGCAGCAGGTATTGCCCTTCTTGGATTTATTTCAAGAGATGGTTTCCTGGGAAAAGCAGCTTCTTTAGTAGGTCTCAACCTGGTAAATAATTCCGGAGGTATTGCACTTGCAATGGCATTTGTGAGCCTTCCATTCCTTATTAACTCTGCCCGTGATGGTTTTGCTTCGGTTCCTGAACGTCTCGAGAAGGCTGGTCTTAATCTTGGAGCGAGTCCTGCCCGCGTCTTTTTTACAATATCTCTTCCTCTGGCATGGAGAAGCATAACAACCGGGTTTGTGATGATGTTTGCCCGCGGGATGAGCGAGTTTGGCGCTGTTGTAATTATAGCATACCATCCTATGATTGCACCGGTTCTTATTTACGACAGATTCAACTCTTTCGGTTTATCATATGCACGTCCTGCAGCAGTATTGTTTATTATCATAGCATTGGTGGTTTTTACCTTACTGAGACTGTTGTCTGTACGGAGAGTAACAAGTGTTACTGAAAAGAAATATGCTGATTCTTAAAAACATATCAAAGAAATTTGACAAGTTCCGCTTAATTGATATAAACATTGAGATATCAGAAGGAACCTACTATATTCTTCTCGGAAGATCGGGTTCCGGAAAAACACAATTACTGGAACTCATTGCTGGATTGAACAGACCTGATTCAGGTGATATCTGGCTTGACGGTGAAAATATTACGAATAAGAAAATACAGGAAAGAAGGATTGGACTGGTTTTTCAGGATTATGCGATATTCCCCAATATGACTGTTTTTGGAAATATCGCCTATTCATTAAATTCAGGGAAACTTGATAAAATCCAGGTGAAAGAAAGTGTCCTCAAAATTGCCACCCAGTTGAATATCTCTCATCTTTTGGAGAGGAACACTCATTACCTTTCATCCGGAGAATTGCAAAGAGTAGCCCTGGCACGTACTCTTATCACTTCACCCAGGTTACTTCTACTCGATGAGCCAATGGCTTCGATTGATGCAAATCTTAAGGATGATGTTAAAAAACTACTGCGTCATCTTAACAGGCAGGGGCTTACAATAATCCATGTTACACACGATTACAGGGAAGCGGTAAGCCTCGCGGGCAGGGTGGGAGTGATCCATAACGGAAGAATAATACAGGAGGGGGATCCTGAAGATGTTTTCAGGAAACCGGTAAATAAATTTGTGGCAAGATATTCCGGTATCAGGAATTTTTTCAGAGTAGAATTCCATAAGGTAAATGGGGAGTGGAAAGCATTTGGCAAAGATAATCTGGTCTTTAATTTGCAGGGAAATTCATATCCGGCTCGAGGAATGCTGATAATCAGGAGTGAAGATATCAGGATATTTAGCAAGATGCCTTCCACAGATCCGGCAAATTGTTTCAAAGGTGTTGTCAGAGAGATCGTTCCGTCTGAATCAGGTATGGAAATTGCAGTTGATACAGGCGAAACATTTTATGTCGATATATCTGTTGACACATTTAAACAGCTGCAGATAAATGAGTTATCGGAGGTTTGGATCTGTTTCCCCTCAGAAGCTGTTACTGCCCTGAAGGTGGAAGAATAAAGATAAAAGATAAAAGTAGGTAGCAGGTGGTAGGCAGTAGGCAGTAGGCAGTAGGCAGTAGGCAGTAGGCAGTAAGAAAGTTACCCCCTGATTGCGAAGCAGAGAGAAGACGAGGGGAGTTTCTGAAGTAAAATATAGCAATAAATAACAGATTATTAAGATGATAGAATTTGAAGAAGCCCTGGATGTTGTAATGAAGTCTGCTTTCAGCACCGGTACAGAAACAATCTCTTTCAGTGATTCACTCAACAGGGTACTTGCAGATGATATCACAAGTGATATGGATCTTCCTCCCTTTAACAAGGCAACTGTTGATGGGTTTGCATGCCGGGAAGCCGACCTGGGAGTTGAATTGGAGATAATTGAAACAATACCAGCCGGGAAATATCCTGAAAAGATTATCATGGCTGATCAATGCTCCAGGATAATGACAGGAGCTGCTATTCCTGATGGTTCAGATATGGTCTTCATGGTTGAGGATTCTCATATTTTACCTTCCGGGAAAGTAAAATGCACGGTGCCATTTACAAAAACAAATATTTCTGCAAAGGGGGAGGACGTTAAAACGGGGGATACTGTTCTTAAGCGGGGGAAAATGATCAAACCACAAGATATTGCAGTAATGGCTGCAGTTGGTTGTACATCTGTTGTAGCCGGCAAAATGCCGGTAGTAGCAATAATAAGCTCGGGTGACGAACTTGTGGAACCCGCTGAAAAGCCTGGAATATCCCAGATCAGGAATATTAATGCTTCGCTACTGATGGCACAGATTCAGCGGGCAGGAGCCAGTGGAAGATATTACGGCATTGCCCGTGATAATGAAGAGGACACATTTAATATTATTAATCTTGCCATTTCTGAAAACGACATTGTGCTTATATCAGGAGGAGTGTCAACGGGCGATTTTGATTTTATCCCTGCTGTTCTTGAAAGAGCGGGTGTCAGCATCCTTTTTTCGGGGGTTAATGTTCAGCCGGGGAAACCAACAACTTTTGGTACACATCCTGATGCGCTGGTATTTGGCCTTCCGGGTAATCCGGTCTCATCTTTCATCCAGTTCGAACTATTGGTACGGCCGCTTATATGCAAAATGATGGGCCATCAATGGGAGCCGTTGACAATAGATCTTCCCGTTAGTGAGACTTTTAACCGGAGGAATGCCGATCGGATGGCATTTCTCCCGGTCGTAATTACAGGTGATGGATCAGTATCACCTGTTGAATATCATGGGTCGGCACATATATCTGCCATGGCACTTGCCGATGGCATAATAGCAATTCCGGTCGGAAAAAAAAGCATTGAGAAAGGGGAAATTGTAAATGTACGACAGGTTTAACCGGGAAATTTATTATCTGCGGATTTCAGTCACTGACAGGTGTAATCTGCGATGCACTTATTGTATGCCTGAGGAGGGTATCCATTTACTCCGTCATGAAGATATCCTCTCTTTTGATGAGATTGCAGGTTTTACTAAGGTTGCTGTGGCAAACGGTGTTTCAAAAGTCAGGATTACAGGGGGAGAACCTTTGGTCAGAAAAGGAATAATAACTCTTGTCAGAATGATATCTGAAATAGAAGGGATCAATGACCTTTCGATGACAACAAATGGTGTGTTGATGAATCAATTTGCCCACCAACTGAAGGATGCAGGCCTGCACAGAGTTAATATCAGTCTCGATACAGTTGATCCGGTCAGGTTTACAACCCTTACCCGTACAGGAAATATTAATGATGTATTTAAAGGTATCGATGCTGCTGTAAGTGCCGGTCTTCTTCCTGTCAAAATTAATTGTGTGATAAAGGAATCGAAGGAAGAGGAGGATGCAATTGCTGTAGCTCAATTTTGTGAAAATAATAATCTGAAAATAAGATACATAACCCAAATGGACCTGTTTGAGGGACATTTTTCAACCGTCGATGGCGGTACAGGTGGATTATGTTCATTTTGCAACAGGTTGAGGCTCACTGCAAACGGGAAACTCAAACCATGTCTTTTCAGTAATATTGAATTTGATATCAGGGAGCTTGGCTTTGAGAATGCTTTAAAGATGGCAGTGGATTTTAAACCGGAAACCGGATCAAAAAATCAGACTGGTACATTTTATAATATAGGAGGTTAACCGATTATGAAAAAACTGACGCATACCGACGCTAAAGGAAAAGCCGTAATGATCGATGTGGGGGACAAAGAAATACAGTTCAGAATTGCCAGAGCATGCGGCCACATCACTCTTGCAGCAAGTACTCTGAAACTAATTCACGATAATCATATGAGGAAGGGGGACGTGCTGACTGTAGCTCAGTTAGCCGGGATAAGCGCAGCCAAGCAAACATCCTGCCTGATCCCGTTATGCCATAATATCGTTCTGGATAACATCAGAGTTGATGTAGCTATCGACAGTACAGGAGTGAGAGTTGACAGCGAAGTGCGGTGTACAGGCAAAACCGGCGTTGAAATGGAGGCATTGACAGCCGTAAGTGTGTCACTGCTTACAATATACGATATGAGCAAGGCAGCAGATAAAAAAATGGTCATTGATAATATAAGTCTTGTAGAAAAAACTAAAAAATGAACCTTCCTGAAAAATTTAAAGTACAGATCATTACTCTCAGCGACAGAGCATTCAGTGGTGAGTATGACGATATTAGCGGCCCCAGAATTAAAGAGATGTTATCAACGTTTTTCTATACACTTAACTGGGATTTTAATATTAAAACGATCCTTATCCCTGATGATGCTTCAGTTTTAGGGGAGAATCTAAAGAGTGCAGGGGAAATATATAATATTGTAATAACCACTGGCGGGACAGGAATTGGTCCACGGGATATCACTGTTGAAACTGTCACTCCTCTTCTCACAAAAGGAATACCGGGGATAATGGAATATATCAGGATAAAATATGGTGCTGAAAATCCGGATGCACTATTGAGCAGGGGTGTTGCAGGAATTATCGGGAAAGCGCTTATTTATACACTTCCCGGCTCGGTAAGAGCAGTTGATGAATACATGACCGAGATTTTAAAAACTCTTAAGCATACTATTTACATGCAGTATGGTATCGACAAGCATAAAAACCATTAATAAGTAAGATTGTTCAGAGTGTTGGCTATAGCCGAACCTATTACCCTGTCGTAACGATCGCGTGGATTCCTGTAGTAAACAAGAACAATATAATCGTTTTCTGTTTCATAATGGCTGCCCTCGAACATTGTAGCAGTAGCATCCGATGCACCATCTTCAAGAAAAACATATTCATAATTGTACCAGCCCTGTTTCAGAAGCATTGTACATTCATATTCTCCTCTTTCAGAATTATAAATCATCCGGTTAGTTTTATCCAGGCTCCAGTTGTTCAGGTTACCTGACACATACATATCTCCTCCTGCGATCATCTGTTTTGATGGAAGAGTAAAATAGACATAGATGTAATCTGCATCTGTATCGTAATTTTCTCTGTCCTCAATGGCAATAAAATATTTCCCGTTAAAATCCTTCCAGTAGAAGTATGGTTTGAACTCCCTGTCTTCTGAAGGCTTGAGAAAAACATTATAGCTGGGAGCAGCATAGTCGATTCTGCTGATATATTCAGACTTGTATTTAATGCTTTTGGTATCAAAATAACGGAATTCATTTCCTCCCCTGAATATATTTCTATCAGATAACGAATTATATTTAAGTTCATTGTTTCCGGTAAAATCGGGTTTCATGTTTTTTTGGGCATTGCCCCATCTTCCGTTCTGAAGTATATAAGAATAAATATTCCGGTAAGGATCATTAATATCGATCCCGGAGTAATTTACAATAAAGTCGATCTGTTGAAAAGAATTATCATCTTTTGTCATAAGAGGACGGTGCATGCTTATATCGATTTTAGCAGCATCCTCAGTTATAATGAATCTTTGTGTTATTGCCGGTTCCTCAGGTCTGTCTGCCTGGTAAACCATAAGGACATAATTACCGGATAATTTCAGCTTTACCATATCGTTTGGAAAACTGAGTTTATAGTGAAAGTAATTGACTGTTGTGTTGAAAGAGGCTTCATAGTCCTCAATAGGATTTTCGGGATATCCGTCAAGATAATCTCCCTGGAAAACATCGGATTTGTTCCAGTCCTTATCGCAATGGATAAAAGTATAATAATATGTAACAGAGTGATCATCAAGAAGGTCAAAATGCAATATTAATCTATCATCGCTATTCAGTTTCATTATAGGATAGGAAAGGTTCCAACCATCCTTATAGAGTTGTACAGTTTTTATCTTATCATTATATATATGATTTGAATATAGAACAGAATCGGGATAATCTTGCTGCCCCTGCAGAGACAGGAAACTGCCTAAGAAAAGAGTGATGAACAGGATTCTCATAAAAATAAAAATATAGTCTTGCCTTTTAAAACATTAAAATTAAGTATTTGTTGTATTATTCAGGGTACATTTATGTAAATGTGTTCTAAAAAAGGAGACAATCCGCTCGGCATATTCCTTCAGAATTCTAATAATTTTACAATATCGTTTAAAAAAGTTTGTACCGACATAAATATTATTTAAGATTGCATTAGCATTTTAATCCGGATGATAAATAAAGAACAAGATGAATAATAAATTATTATCGATAGTATTCCTGTTATTAACAATCCTTCCTTCATGCATAAATAAGAAACCTGTCATTGAAAATTTCACAGGCTTCATACAGGGAACGACTTACAGTATTGTTTTCGACAACAAAAAAGATTTAAATCCAGTTGAAATTAAAACCGATGTTGAGAAAATACTTCATGATTTTGATTTGTCGATGTCCATCTACCTGGATTCATCAATAATTTCGAAGGTAAACCGCAATGAGGAAGTGGTTGTTGACTCTTACTTTACTGAAGTTTTCAATGAATCTGCCATCATATCTGAGATGACAGGAGGCGCCTTTGACATAACAGTCGGGCCGCTGGTTAAAGCCTGGGGATTTGGTCCGGATTCACAAAAGAGTTTTACCGAAGAGAAACGCGACAGTCTTCTTAAACTCGTCGGAATGAATAAAGTATCAATTGTCAACGAACATGTGATAAAATCCGATCCTAATATGTATCTGGACGCTAATGCAATAGCGCAGGGTTATTCAGTGGATGTAGTCAGTAGGTATTTTGATAAACGAGGGGTTGAAAATTATCTGGTCGAGATAGGTGGAGAAGTCAGGGCAAAAGGTACCAAAGGAGGTGATCTATGGAAAATAGGTATTGACCGGCCGGAAGATTTTAATATGTCCCCGGGACAAAATCTGGAGGCTATTATTAAGATAAGCGACAAAGCAATTGCCACATCTGGAAATTACAGAAAATTTTATGTTGAAAATGGTGTTAAATATTCCCACGAAATCAATCCAAAGACAGGCTATCCTGCAAAGAACACACTTTTGAGTGCATCGATAATTGCTGATGAATGTGGTATGGCAGATGGTATTGCAACAGCCTGCATGGTAATGGGTACAGATGATGCAATTGAGTTTATTAAAACGCATCCACAGTTCAGCGCCTACTTTATATTCTCGGATGAGAATGGTAATTTTAAAACCTGGACTTCAGAAACGTTTAAAAAATTTGTTTCCGAGGCTGGAGATAAATAACATCTCCTTAAAAAAACAGTTTTACAGAGTCGGCTCCTCTTTGTAGGTTCTTCTTTTATTATACAGATGCACATTATTCTGTTACCCCTATTATCCTTAGTAATTCAGTTGCAGCTTCACGGGGTCCGCTTGATTCGTAACCCGGAATACCTAATCTGGTTCGCATCTGTCCTACAAAAACATTATTATTAAAAAAGGCTGCGAAATATTTTGCTGCAATTTTTTCATGGGCCTCTTTATATTCAGGAGGTCCGAAGATATTTGCGAAGTAGGAATGCACCAGACCACTTGTTGTGGTTGTCCCCTTGCTCATTACAGCTCCTTCTCTGAATATATCAAGTGCCCATTCCGGAGAATCGAACTTTTCGATGACAGGATGTTCATTGTCAATTTCCTCGTAATTATTGGCGTACAAAATATAATCGATTTTATGGCCCTTTGTCAAAGTCTCAAAGTTAGTTACAGGGAAAACTATACGGGCGTTAACCTGGCTGGGATTCATGATGATTGAACGGTCGAGATGGTCATAGGCATAACCCGGTTGCAGATCATCGAGCCGGAGGAAAGCTCCAATCTCAGTGCCATACCCCAAAGGACAGCCATTTTCATCAAGTTCGATGGAACCCATATCATCAGCAATAATTGTCAATTCACGTATATATTTTTCGCCAAGTATACGGAAAGCTTCAAGAGTTTCGGATTTACCGGCACCAGTGTCGCCCATCATTAGTATCGTTGCCTCTTTGTTCCCTTGCAGAAGAATCTTTATCATTGCACCATGAAAAGGCATGTTTCCCGATTTCATAGTTATAGAGTTATGAAGGGTAAGCACCATCTTTTTCAGATAACCAAAATATCCAAATTCAGGTCTGTTTGGTATTGCCCCTACGAAAATCCCGTTCTCTTCATCATCATAAAATACGGTAGAGTATTCCGAAAGACCATCCAGTACAAATCCCGGGACACCATAAATAAACAGTGCATCAGGTTTCTTTTCAAGATCAGTATCATTTGCAAGCTCGAACAGGTTACACATCGAAAAACCAAGTTCAAAAAAATTGATATGGAAATAAACCATAATAAGCAGTTTGCCAACTTTTGCCGGATAGCAGATCCATTCCCCTGAAGATAATTCGATCAGATCAATCGGGTTCTGACCGATACGTTTAAACTGTCCTGTCCTTTTATTCATAGGCTGTTGAATCACGAGGGGAGGGTAAATAAGCATCTGGCGTATAACAGGTACGTTATTCAGTACTTTGTACTTTTCACCTTTATATGCAATATCTTTTGGCAAAGAGATGACAGCCATCTGGGCTCCTGCCGGAACCTGTCGGTAAACAGTTGGATGACTCCCTGATAAATTTTCCTGTATATGGCGGTAAACTGTACGGATAAGATGTGTCAGCTGTTCAATCGTCTCATTAAAAGTACGATAAGGCCTCTTGTCCAGCCGGTCCCCTTCAGAATCATTTAGTATAAAACGGTCAAAATGACGCCAATAGTCATAAAGGTAATCAATAAAACCAGCCAGTTTGCCAAGGTCATTAAGAAAAGTCCGTGATTTCCCGAAAATGTGAGGGACAGTATTATATTCATGTTTTGTCAGAAACGAAAGTGTCCTGACCAGGTCATCGACCGATTCATTATTGATTTTGCAATTCCCGAAAATCTCTAACAAGGGAGAGTTTTTCAGCCTGAGATTTTCAAGACAATGATCCAATACCAAACGGAATTTTTCACTTGCCAGTAATTCTTCAGGGGTCTCGCACATTCTTTCGCGAATGTTAAGGATAGCTTTATTACCAATTATCCGTAAGATATTTCTCTGCATATAAACATTTATCAATTTGGATAAAAATAGGATAATAATTAATTGAGATATAGCTTTTAATTAATTATTTTTTTGTATATTTTCATAATTATTATTTTTATTTATGCAACCGGAACTTGACTTGTTTGCCATACTGCCGGAAGATAAGATTCCGGAAAAAGGTAAGATACTCATTTCGGAGCCGTTTTTGCCCGATACATTCTTTAACCGGAGCATAATATATCTCACTGATCACACCCCTCAGGGATCGGTTGGTTTTATTCTGAACAAAAAACTTGATCTTAAACTCAATGCTGCTCTTGAAGGATTCGAAGATTGGAACGAGAACCTCAATATGGGCGGGCCAGTAGCGCCAGATACTCTTCACTATCTGCATAATTTAGGAGATCTTATCCCGAAGAGTGTACTTGTGGAAGGAAATATTTTCTGGGGAGGCGATATAGACACTATCAGGGAGTTGATCAAAATGGGGCAGATCAGTCAATCACAGATCAGGTTTTTTCTTGGCTACTCAGGCTGGTCCGCCGGCCAGCTGGAGCGTGAGCTTAAGGAGGACTCATGGGTAATTGCAAAGGTAACGTCCGATATAATAATGAATAACAGGGGTAATGATACCTGGAAGCGGGTGCTGAGAAGCTTTAAAAACAAATACAGGATGTGGGCTGATTTTCCCGATTCACCTGAGATGAATTAAATCACAGATGAAGTATCCTGAACACAAGTTCCTTTAACAAATCCCCTGGTTCAGTTCCAGAATCTCCGAATCCCTTCGATCTCATGTCGAAGGTACGCAGCAGTGCGATAATATATACCGTCTTTGATACATTATATTTTGATGCCCAGTTCTCATAATCTTTCACGAAATAGGGGTTAACTTTCAGTACTGCCGCAACATTATTTTTCGATTTGTCGGGGAGGTAATGATAGGTTAGTAGTTTGCTGAAGAGTCCGAAAAGTGAGGCAATGGTAAGAGTAAGGGGATTATCTTTAGGATTATTGGCAAAATAATTGACAATCATATTGGCTTTAAGTATATTCTTCTCCCCGACAGCCTTCTGAAGTTCAAAATTATTATAATCCTTGCTTATTCCTATGTTTTTTTCTATCAGTGATGTTGTAATTACAGGTTTACCAACCGGCAGAGTTATAATAAGCTTATCCAGCTCATTGACAATTTTGTGCAGATCCGTTCCCAGGTATTCGGTCAGCATTGCACCGGCGTTTGGATCGGTTTTTATACCTTTTGTCATAAGATATCTCTCAATCCATGCAGGGATCTGATAATCGCGGATTCTTGGCGATTCGAAATAAGCTCCGTTGCTCTCCAGTAATTTATGTAGTTTTGTTCTTTTATCCAGTGTTTTATACTTATAACTGAATACAAGTATGGTTGATAAGAGAGGTTTTTCCAGATATATTACAAGATCCTCAGGTTTTTTAAGTGACTGGGCTTCTTTGATAATGATTACCTGATGACTGGCCATCATTGGAAACCGTCTTGCAGTATCGATTATCGCAGGAATACTGGTATCTTCTCCATAAAGGATAAGCTGGTTAAAAGCTTTCTCAGCTTCGGTCAAAACCTTTTCTTCAATATAATCAGTGATGAGGTCAATATAATAAGGTTCTTCACCAGCAAGAAAGTAAACAGGCTTAAAGATCCGTTTTTTAAGATCGGAAATTATTTCTTCATACGTAACTGCCATTATTAAAATCTTAAGTGTTTAACTGACACGCCATTATTTTTTATTTCCCTGAGGGAATCAATACCTATTTTAAGGTGCATTTCAACAAATTCAGCTGTGACTTTATGATCGCTGGCTTCAGTTTTGATACCTGTTGAAATCATGGGCTGATCCGATACGAGAAGAAGAGCCCCCGTAGGTATTTCGTTAGCAAATCCAACGGTAAAAATAGTGGCAGTCTCCATGTCAATTGCCATTGCACGGGTTTTTACCAGATACTTTTTAAATCTTTCGTCGTATTCCCAAACCCTCCTGTTTGTTGTATATACCGTGCCTGTCCAGTATTCTTTATTATATCGGGTTATTGTTGCTGAGATGGCACTTTGCAATTTAAATGCAGGAAGTGCAGGAACCTCATTCGGGAGATAATCATTCGATGTTCCGTCGCTTCTTATTGCAGCAATTGGCAGTATGAGATCTCCCAGTGTATTCTTCTTTTTCAGCCCTCCGCATTTACCAAGGAAGAGAACTGCATTTGGAGCTACAGCACTTAACAGATCCATTATGGTAGCTGCATTAGGACTTCCCATCCCGAAGTTAATAATGGTTATTCCGTCAGCGGTAGCACTTGGCATATTTTTGTCTTTTCCATCAACCGGTACGTTGTTCCATTTGGCAAAAAGTTCAACATAATACAGATAATTGGTCAGCAGAAAATACTTGCCCAGGCTTTCAAGAGATTTTCCTGTGTACCGTGGCAACCAGTTATTAACAATTTCCTCTTTGGTTTTCATCAGCTTCATTCAGTTAATGATTATCTCAATATATTTGTGCAGGATTCAAAATTATTTAGTGGAAGTTGCTGGCTGAGGGTGAGTAGTTGTAACAAGCAACAGACAACCTTTGTTAATTATTTAATAATACTTAATCCATCTTTTTCCTTTGTATTACATTTGTATGGTTAACAATTCTGTCCATCAAAAATACAAAATAAGTTGAAACAGTTAAATCTGCCTCAATATTCGTTCAAAATATCCGGAAGAGAGGGCGAAGAGATGATCCTCGATCCGGTAAGGAGAAAATATGTAAAGCTGACTCCCGAAGAGTGGGTCCGGCAAAATTTCATCCGGTATCTTGTTAATGAAGGGAAATACCCTGTCGGCCTTCTTGGAGTTGAAGTCATGTTCCGGCTCAATAAATTAAAAAGAAGAGTTGACATTCTGGTGCACAACAGGCAGGGAGAACCGGTTATGATAGTGGAATGCAAATCGCCTGATGTTAAGATTGATGATAAAGTATTTGATCAGATTGTGTGTTACAATATGGGACTTAGAGTGCCTTATATTGTGGTTACCAATGGAATAGACCATTATGCCTGCAGGATCGATCATAGTGAAAATAAATATGAATTTTTACTGGTGATTCCGCTTTATGAAGATCTCTTATCCTGATTACAATGATAGAAGTTACATGCGCAATTATTAGGAATGAAGATTATGAAGTTTTGGTTGTCCAAAGGGGAGAGGCAACTGATCATCCCCTGAAATGGGAGTTCCCGGGAGGGAAGATTATTCCCGGGGAGACTGATGAGGATTGCATTATACGTGAAGTGGAAGAGGAACTGTCGATGGAGATTGTGATTTGCGAAAGGCTGCCTTATGTTGAGTATGACTATAAAATAAAACAGATCAGGCTGATACCTTTTATCTGTGACACTCTCGATGAGTTGCCTTTACTGACAGAGCATCTGGCTTATAAATGGGTCCTTCCTGAAGATCTCGGATCGGTCGATTTTTCAGAGGCAGATGTATTTGTAGCCGGAAGCTACCTGGAAAGATATGGGATTGGGAAAGATCTAAAAATGGAGACCAGTGAGTTATCTGCTCCGGCAGAATTTGATTATAAGGATCTTCAGACAATGATTAATAATCTGAGGAGCACAGAGGAGGCTGAATGGGTAGCGACTTCGGCAATAGAGAATCCTGTTGTTCTAAAGAAACTTATTGAATTTTCTTATTCATCTGATAAAAGACTTGCATTCCATTCCTCGTGGGCTCTGGCTAAAGTTTGCGATAATCACCCTGAAATGATCTTTCAGGATCTTCCGGACATAATCGAAACTCTTGATAAACTTGAAAGTGAAAGTGCACAACGATCTTTTCTCAGGATATTATCTTTGAGCGACATAAATACACTCAGCAAAAAACATCAGGGAATTCTTGCCGATTATTGTTTCACAACATTGAAATCAGGATTTTCGGCAATAGCTGTAAAAGCATATTCGATGGAAATTCTGTACAAACTTGCTGTGATATATCCCGAGCTCGCAAATGAGCTGGCAGCAACTGTCAGGATGCTTCATGGGGAAGGATCGGCAGGCATACTGGCCCGGGGACGGATCATCATGAAAAAACTCGCACAAATGACTAAAGATCCCCGATCGGGTAAATAATTATTATATTGATATTATGATTGTTAGTCCTGCTTAGGCAGCGAAAACAGGAACTCTGTTCCTCCTCCCGTTCTGTTTCTTGCTGATATTTCTCCTTTATGAAGCTGGATCGCATTTTTTACAATAGCGAGTCCGAGACCGGTACCTCCGCTTTTCCGTGATCTTCCGGAATCGATCCGGTAGAACCTCTCGAATACCCTGCCCAGATGCTCCTCCGGTATACCTATGCCGTCATCTGAAAATGAGAAATAGTAAAACTTTTTATCTTCATTAAATACCAGTATCCTGATAGTGGTGTTGTCTCCGGCATAAATGATTGCATTTTCAATTAGGTTCTGGAAAACTGAAAGAACGAGAGACTTGTTACCTGCAACCACAACATCATTGCCAATATCAATTTCGACCTTCATCTGTTTTGCTTCAATGGAAGATTTGAAATTATCACGTACGTCACGAATGATTTTTTTAATTTTCACCTTTTCGATCAGATATGATGTACTCGCTTCTTCAATCTTGTTAAGAACAACAATATCGTTTATCAGACCTGTCAGTCTGTCTGTTTGCGCAAGAGCTTTTTCCAGAAAATACTTCTGTTTTTTCTGCTCCATCCCGGGGTTGTTTATCAGAGTTTCGATATATCCCTTGACTGATGCGACAGGTGTTTTAAGTTCGTGGGCAATATTTGAGGTCATCTGCTGTTTGATGAGCTTGTTCTTACCCATTTTGGTGACATCACTCAGAATAATCTCGAAGCTTTTATCGTTGAATATTACACATTGTATTCGGAAGAACCTGCCATCTTTTGTAATCTGATATTCTGTTTTTGGAAGATCGGAACTGCTTATCTCTTCTCCTGAATATTTTTCAATAAAATTGGTTATTTCTTTGAATTCCTGTATTTCGAAAACATTGGATGAAAATATTTTCAGATCGCCTGAAATCATACTCATCAATTGAATAAAATGATCGTTATTGAGGATTTTTACTTTATCCCTTGAGAAAAAAGCTATTCCTTCATTTAAAGCATTCAGATGGCTGAAAAGCTTTTCCTGTTCATTGACGATATCGATGGTGTTTACCGGAGTATTTTTAAGAGAATTTTTCATTATTGTCATAATCTGGATTAATTTATCACAGTTCGAAGAAATATCCGTATCCGGTTTTGTTTTTAAGATTCTGGCCGAACTTGCCAAGTTTTGTTCTCAGCCGGGTAATATTAACATCGACAGTCCTGTCGGTAACAATAACGTCATCACCCCATACTCTCATCAGGATGTCTTCTCTTGAAAACACTCTGCTCTGATTCTCCAGAAGGAGTTTCAGAATTTCATACTCTTTTTTTGTAAGTTCAGTCTTTTCATTATTGATGATTAGTCTTTTCCGGGTCGTATCGAGCTCAATTTCGTTGAATTTTAAAAATAGCTGATTTTTACTTTTTCCTGTATGAGTTCGTTTAAGCACAGCTTTAACCCTGGCTGTTAATTCCTTGATTGAGAATGGTTTTGTTATATAATCATCTGCCCCAAGGCTGAATCCTGTAAGGAGATCATTCTCAGTGTCCTTAGCTGTAAGAAAAATGACAGGCACATTAATATTCATCTCTTTCCTGAGCTTGTCGGCCAGCTTAAAACCCGACATCTGGCCCATCATAACGTCAAGAATAAGAAGGTCATAATCAGTAAGAGACATTTTTAATGCATCCTCTGCAGAATGTGCAACATCGGTTTTATAGCCTTCATTGCTGAGATTATACTGAAGTATCTCACATAGATCTTCCTCATCGTCTACAATAAGAATTTTCTTGCCTTTTAGGTCCATAACCTTTTGATTTAGTTAATAATTTTTGGTAATGGCTGATATTCTGTCTGCTGCAAAGGTAATCGCAATTACCAAATAGTGAAATTACAATTTCATTACAAAATTTAAACATTCAGTTGATTCCCCAGTTTGGTGTGCTTTCCTCCGTGGTACACTATGACTTCTCCGTGTCTCTCTGTGTAACACAATTTATAACACAAAGTTACACAGAATCTCAGTCAGTTGTTGCGCCAAATTGTACCCTTAAAAGTCATGAGACCCTGAGGAAAAGATAGAAGCAACAGATTAAGAAATAGTTCCCGGATAATTTCCTGAGCTAAGTTGAAAGACTTAATACCTTAATTGAATTGTTGCCAGGAAGATTGAGACAATAATTTTTTCTTAAAGATTTTATCCGTAAATAATTTATAGCTTAAGGTTGGATGGAACCGCTCATGATTAAACTCGATGAACTCTTTTGACAAGTCGGGATCTGTAAAAAATGAATTGTATTCATTCGTGTTTATGATTTGGATCAATCATGCGGCTTTCATAAATTTGATTTATAATATAAAAGGCTATGAGATATTTACAGATTACATTAGTTCTTGGTGCTGTGGCTTTATTCCTGACAGGATGTACCGGCAGGGAAAACAAATCTATGGTCACAGACCAAAATAAACCAGTAAAAGTTCAGGCAGTAAGATTTGTTCCTGATAGTTCTCAGTATAGTTATGTAGGGGTTGTTGAAGAATCACAGTCGGTTCCGCTTAGTTTTCTCATTGCCGGCACTGTCGAAAAGGTATCAGTGGATGAAGGAGAACATGTAAAAAAAGGACAATTGCTGGCTTCGTTAAACAGTACCAGCTTTCAGAATGCATACCAGGTGGCCGAAGCAAAAGAGAAGCAGGCACAGGATGCATATGAGAGGTTGTCGTCAGTATATAAAAACGGCAGCCTTCCTGAGGTAAAGATGGTTGAAATAGAAACCGGCCTGGAACAAGCAAAGTCTTTGGTAAGGATTGCAAAAAAGAACCTTGAAGATTGTGTTCTCTATTCACCTGTAAGCGGCCTGGCAGGCAAAAGATCAATAGAACCGGGCATGAATGTCATACCGGGAGTTCCGGTTATCACTCTTGTGAAAATTGATAAAGTTTTTATTAAAGTGTCTGTGCCTGAAAACGAAATTGCTTCGATTAAGGTTGGCCAGGCTGCATCTGTCAGGGTTGCAGCTCTGAAGAACGAGGTTTTCACCGGAAAAATAGAGCATAAAGGGGTAATAGGCAACCCTTTATCACATACTTATGACATAAAAATAGCTGTTGCAAACATCAATGAAAAATTGAATCCGGGAATGGTTTGCAATGTGTTGCTCACTAAAAGTTCAACCGGTAATTATGCTTATGTTCCCCAACAGGTGGTCCAGATCGATAATAATGAAAGGAAGTATGTCTACATTGCAGACCAGTCTTCAGACCGGGCTGTCAGGAAGATCATTGAAACAGGTTCTCTATGGGGTAACGGGAATATTATTGTCACTAACGGACTGAAAGAAGGGGACCTGGTGATTGTGGAAGGTTATCAGAAAATTGACGAAAACACATCCGTTAAAATAATCCGGTAATCATGAAAGAAAGGATCTCTTTTGTGGAATCTGCCATGAAAGACAGGCAGATCGTGTTCTTGTCCATAGTATTGTTGGTCGGGCTGGGTGTGTTTGCACTTTTTAAGATGCCCCGGCAGGAATTCCCGGTGTTTACCATTCGTCAGGGATTGGTCATAGGCGCTTATCCGGGAGCAACATCAGCCCAGGTTGAGGAACAACTTACCACCCAGGTGGAACGTTATCTGTACAGTTACAAAGAGATTGACAAGAAGAAAACCTATTCAATTTCGAAAGATGGTGTGATGATCATCTTCGTTGAGCTCACCGGTAATGTTAAAAATTCTGACGAATTCTGGTCAAAGTTGAAACACGGGCTTAATAACTTCAGATCACGGTTACCGATGGGTGTTCTTGCATTATATGCCGATAACGATTTCGGTGAAACTTCGGCCTTACTCATTTCTATTGAGTCAGATAACAAATCTTACAGGGAGCTCGAAGGCTATCTTAACATACTCGAAGACAGGCTCAGACAGATTGAATCGGTATCAAAGCTACGACATTATGGTTTGCAGAAAGAGCAGATAAGCATATCCCTCGAAAAGAATAAACTTGAAAAATATGGAATCAGTTCTTCCATGCTTTCAGCTAGTTTATTTGCCCATGGTTTAACGGCTGCCGGAGGATCTTTGGATAATGGCTCAATAGAGGCACCTGTACATGTATCGGATATTTACAATACGGAAAAAGACATTGCCGATCAGATCATTTATTCCGATCCTGCCGGTCACATGATAAGGCTGAAAGATGTTGCCACTATAGTAAGAGAGTATCCTGATCCGGATAGCTATATCCTGAACAACTCGAAAAAATGTCTCCTCATCTCGATGGAAATGCTTGAAGGAAATAACATAGTCGAATATGGTGAAGAGGTCAATGCGGTGCTTCATTATTTTCAGAAGGAGTTGCCGGAAGGAGTAACTATTTCATGTATTGCTGATCAACCCAAGGTTGTAGGCAATTCTGTTTCGACTTTTCTTTTTGAACTGTTATTTGCCATATTATCCGTCATTCTGGTGACAATGTTACTGTTACCCTTAAGGGTGGCATCTGTTGCAGCATCATCAATTCCCATAACAATTTTTATATCCCTGGGATTGATGTATGTTTTTGGAATAGAGCTAAATACAGTCACTCTGGCTGCTCTGATTGTGGTGTTGGGGATGATCGTAGACAACTCCGTTGTGATTGTTGACAGCTATATGGGAAAGCTTGATGAAGGCATTGATAGATGGCCAGCCGCTATTTCAAGTGCTAAGGTATATTTTAAAGCTATCTTTTCGGCGACACTTGCAATCAGTATCACATTCTTTCCATTCCTGTTCACTCTTACAGGAACTTTCAACGACTTTGTGAAACTGTTCCCCTGGACGGTAACACTTACTCTGGGCATATCATTGCTTGTGGCTATGATGGTAATCCCTTATATGCAGTATCGCTTCATAAAGGAAGGTTTTAAAAAGCCGGAGAGCAATAAAAAGAAGCGATTCAATATGCTTAATTTTATACAGAGCGCCTATGAAAAGCATCTTAATAAAGCTTTTAACAGACCTGAGCTGACAATTGGTTTCGGTATATTTTCGGTTCTTTTGGCAATTGTTTTATATACCAGGATCCCTAAGCGACTGATGCCTGTTGCAGAACGCGACCAGTTTGCCATTGAGATCTACCTGCCCCAGGGCAGTTCACTGGATAAAACGGCAGAGGTAGCTGATAGTCTTGAGCATATGCTTGGCAAGGACGAACGGATAACTTCTGTCACTTCATTTATTGGTACCGGCTCCCCCAGGTTTCATACTACCTATGCCCCTAATGTGCCTGCAAAAAATTACGCCCAGTTCATCATAAATACAACCTCAAACAGAACAACTGAAATATTGCTCAGAGAATATTCATCGAAGTATTCAAATTACTTTCCAAATGCTTATGTGCGCTTCAAACAGTTAGATTATCAACCGGTGGCGGCCCCTATTGAGGTCAGGATTACAGGTAACAGCATAACAACCCTGAAACAGGTAAGTGATTCACTGGTGAAACAGATGCGGACTGTAACGGGAATATCGTGGGTACGTACCAATTTCGGCGAGATGCAACCCTCTGCACGTATTGATATCAATCCGGTTGAAGCAAACAGACTGGGTATTGACAAAACTACCGTGGTTACAAACCTGGCTGTCCGGTTCAGTGCACTTCCCATCACCACTCTGTGGGAAAACGACTACCCGGTTGCTGTGAAACTGAAGACAATGACAGTTGGAAATGAATCATTTGAAGATATAAACAACGAGTACATTCATTCAATTATTCCGATGGTTTCTGTTCCTTTAAGACAGATTGCCACGGTCAGCCCTGACTGGAACCAGGGTCAGATTGTAAGACGCAATGGTGTACCAACCCTTACCATTATGGCGGATATTGGAGCAGGAGAGAACGTAAACAGGATATTCCCTCATGTCAAAGCTATTGCTGATCAGTATGATATGCCAAAAGGTACCACTCTAAGCTATGGTGGTGCTTATGAAAGTGACAGAGAAACTATTCCCGAGGTCATGAGTGGTCTTATCATCAGTATCCTGATTATCTTCATGATCCTGCTGTTCCACTTCCGTAAAATAAATCTGGCACTGCTGGTTTTGACTTCGGCCACACTCAGCTTCCTTGGCGGTGTAATTGGGATTTTGCTCTTAGGAATGGAATTCGGAATAACTGCAATATTAGGTGTTGTTAGCTTAATTGGTATTTTAGTACGTAACGGTATCATCATGCTCGATTATGCAGAAGAGTTGCGTATAAATCATAATATGAAGGTGAAAGAAGCTGCTATCGAAGCAGGTAAACGTAGAATGCGCCCGATTTTTCTTACATCAGCAGCAGCCTCCGTGGGAGTGATCCCAATGATCATCAGCTCAAATCCGCTCTGGAGTCCCATGGGGACAGTGATATGTTTTGGCACCATAACGGCGATGATTTTACTGGTGCTGATTCTTCCTGTTGCCTATTGGTTGTCATTTGAAAGAATTGATAGAAAACGTGCAAAACAATCATCTGGAAACATGGCAGAAGGAATACCTAAAATTACTATGATAATAATTCTTTTGCTTTTGGGCGGTCTTTATACATCATATGCACAAACGGGTTATAGTCTGGATCAATGCAAAAAACTTGCGTTGGAAAACAATAATCAGGTAAAAAATTCAAATCTGGAATTACTCGCTTCAAAACAAATCAAAAAATCAGCGTTCACCAGCTATTTTCCGAAGGTCAGTGGTTCAGCTATTGTATACAGGTTTAACGAGCCGCTCCTGAATATAGATTTCCCGGGAGGAAATCTGCCTGTGTATGATGGCAATCCGGTGAATCTGCTGACTCCGACTCAGTTTGCCTATTTTCCAGGAGTCTCAATGTCGATGATTGATAATGGTTATATTGGAACCATTACTGCCATTCAGCCTGTTTTTGCCGGGGGACGTATTATTACCGGTAACAATCTGGCAAAAGTAGGTGTTGACGCGAGCACGAGTAGACTGGTTTTGTCAAAGTATGAAGTGCAGCTCAAAACAGAAGAAAACTACTGGCTTATTGTATCGCTTAATGAGAAAAAGAAAACCCTGACTATGGTGGAGCAGCTTCTGGATACCATCTATAACGAAGCCAACGATGCATATAATGCCGGGTTGATTAACCGGAACGATGTCCTGAAAGTGACATTAAAACAAAGTGATGCCAGGATTTCCAGGATGAAGCTTGAAAATGGGATCAAATTAGCATCTATGGCATTCTGTCAGCATCTTGGGATACCTTATGATGAGTCAATGATACTTACCGACACTATCGGAATTTCACAGTCGCCAGCTGAGGTATACATTAATGGTGTCCAGGCACTTCAGAACCGTGAAGAGTACAAATTACTTGAGTACAGTATTAAGGCTGAAGAATTTAAAAGCCGCATGAAAATTGGTGAGTATTTACCGCAGGTTGGCGTTGGAGTTGGAACTTTGTATTACGATATACAAGATGAGGGGACTTTCAATTCCATGATTTTTGCTTCTATAAGTGTACCCATTTCCGGTTGGTGGGATGCTTCCCATAGCATGAAGGCAAGAAAATATCAGGAAGAGATAACACGAAACAACAGCAAGAATAATTCAGAACTCCTTTTGCTTCAGATTCAGAAATCATGGAACGAACTGGAAGAATCATATCAACAGATCGAAGTTGTCCGTGAAACTGTTACGCAGGCCGAAGAGAGTCTGAAGATAAACAGGGATAATTATAAAGCAGGTATAGTGAATATCTCAGATATGCTTGAGGCCCAGGCTATGGTGCAGCAAACTAAAGATAACCTTGCTGATGCTCTTTCAGGTTACAAAGTCAAGCTGGTGAAATATTTGCAGGTTACAGGGAGATATTGATTATTCAGGTATCAGATTCAAGGATTGATTTGAATCAAAAACTGAAATAAAAAAAGAGGCTGAACTCTTTAGTTGTCAGCCTCTTTAAATCAATATTTATATTTATTCCTTCCCAAAGCAGAAGTCAAGTCCGACAGCTATGATCATTGTCTTTTTGCTGTATGTTTCTGTTGCAGGGATAGGATTGCTACCAAGCATGTGATTAAAAGTTTTTGTATCATCGTCATAGAAAGTGTAGTGACCACCGAGATTAAGATCAATCTTCGGGGAGATCCGATATCCAAATCCGGCACCGAATGAGTTGGTGTTTGTGCTGTAAGTCTGATCACTTTGATAGTTGCTGTTTACACCTGTAGCGGTTGCAAGCCAACCTGCACTTATCCGGAGTTTTTCACTGATTCCGTATTCAGCACCCAGACCATATTCAATAAAATTTTTGTCAATCATATCAACATCAGTTGACTCTGAACCATCGTAGTCGACATTTTGATCGAAGTAACAGTTGAAGGTACCGGCTATCATAAGTTTATTCATAGGTCTATATTCGGCACCGGCCATAATAATTGCTGGTAAATCGGCTATCGCTTTGCTTCCATCAACGAAAATTCCACCACTTTTGTTGTCACTGACTTTGGTTGTCATATCAAGCTTTGTTTTGAATTCATATTTAATGGCGAGATTAAGTTTCTCTGAAGGAGTAATGTTTAAGCTTAAGATTGGAGTAATACCAGTTCCGGTTTTCTCGACATCAACTTCCCTGTCAGCGGTAGCGGCTGCGTATCCGGCCTGTCCGATACTGGTAAAAAATGATGGGGCAGACATCATTGCTCCTGATGGATTACCGGCATAAACGGGATTTATCATTATGTTCTTTATGAATCCGTTATATGTATTTTTAGCAGAGACAAGTCTCGCCCCGATTGCGGCAGAGACCATGTCATTGATTTCATATGACATATTGGCCTGATAACCAAAATATACAGAAGTTCCTTCGAAGAAAATATCAGCACTATATTTTGTTGTATTTATACCAAAACCTGATACAAGGGGTACAAGGTCGGCAATATTCATTTCGAATGACGGTAAACCTTCATTGTATTTGGCACCACCTCCGCCACCAACAGGATTAAATCCGGCAGAAAATGCCAGTTTTCCTGTTTTATAGGCAACATAAACACCAGGAAAGACAGGAGCACTTACTTTTCCAACATAATCGACAGGAGTGCCACTAAGAAATCGATAATCGTTTCGCACTGTTTTTGTCTGTTTGACTATCTGGTTGTTAAGTGAAACGTAAAAACCATCACCAAGTTTGGTCAATCCTGCCGGATTGTAAAAAACAGCATCAATACCGGTAGAGGCATTGCGATTCTGAAGACGTGTAAACATAGCACTCTGGTTATTGTTCGTAACCAATCCGCCAGCAAGCACACTCCCGGTAACCAGGGTACCGGCAAAAATTGTCAGAAATTTTCTCATAAAATAATTATTAAGTTTAAAACTAATTATGTAGCCTGCATCCCTATTGCAGAAGTTACCTTTTATCATTTATCATACTAAGGGTAACTATTAACATAATTCAAAAGTAAAAATTTATTTCATTCTTCCAACAATTCTAAAATAGCAAATTGATATTTAGTTAATTATGGAACATTAGAACAAAACGGTCGAAAATTGATTAAAGACCAGCACTTATTATAGCTGCGGCTTTTTATTCACTCGTGTACAGGACAAACTCTTCGAACAGCCCATAATCCAGCATCTGATAATCCTTGCCCGCCGGATAAGTATTCACATTTCTCCAAGACCCTGGAGATGTAAGACCCAGTTTAAGGTTTTTATGATGAGGACCCATCAGGTTTTTCAGACTGCCAATCACCTTTACATCTATTTTATTCATCCCGGGTTTGATCAGGGCTGTAACATCTGATTGGTATGGAGGAAATGCAACAGGAGTTGCATGTTGTCCATTTACAGATACTTCTGCAATGGTTCCGTTCCAGTTGCCCAGACCAACCTTCCATATTCCTTCAGTTTTTTCAATATTGAATTCCTTGCTGTAAGTGACTCCCCAGGAATAGAATGGCAGGCCCTGGGTTTTCCAGCTGCCTGTAGTGTAACCGGAGGCAGGAGCTTCAATAAACCAGCCTTTTTCAGCCGGTTTTACTGAAAAATCACCTACTATATAAACAGGTTCTACTTCCGCATGAATTTTCATTGGAGAGACTTTCAATGAAATGGTGTTATCTCCTTTTCTGACGATAGTTCCGATATTGAAAACGCCGAACAATCTGTCGAGCCACCACTTGTTCAATTCGGGTTTGACTTCAATTCCGTTTACAGAAACCGTCCATAAATTGGTGCGTTCCACAACAGCTTTCAAACCGGTGACGTCAAATTTATTCCTGACAGTGAAATGATAAATTGCTGTGAAACCCGTGTTCAGGCCGAAAGTATCCCTGTCAACAATATTGGTCCTGAATTGAACGGATGTGTTCCATGGATTACCGTTTTTGAATCCATGAAATTTGAATATTGTGTCAGCAGCATGGTTTGTGTGTAAATCTTTTATGAGCTGGTCTCCAATTAGGAGATCACAGAAATCTATCATAAGTGCATTCTCTTCATCTCTTGAAATTTTAACAGGAGATGTGGCCTGAACCGGATTCAGGTTCCTGGCTTTTGGCGGAGCCTGGTTATCTGACTGTTTTTTATCGGAGACGAAAAGCAACAGGCTGCCTGCAGGAGGAATAGAGTAGGAGAGACTGATTTTATCTCCATTCTGCTGGCCAGGATAGTTATAAATTTCACCTGTAAAGGTGTTCATCTCAATGGCATATTTCCCATTGGTATTCAGGAAGCCGTTAACTGTTCCGGTAAGACTTGAATTTGCAAGAAAAAGCAACTGTCCATCATCAAGCATTCTGCGATGATGGTAAAGGTCTCCTCCGGAAACTCCTTCAAAATCCAGATCAGTATTTGCGAAATATTTTGAAATTATTTCAGAAGTTAACTGTTCTATAATGATGATTTTATCCGATTTAATATTAAAGAGTTCTTTCAATGTTTCGCTTGGAGAACCATCAATAAGGGTTGGTATTGAAAATGCAATTAAGGTACCTCCGCCCTCAACAAACTTTCTCAGAAGATTATATGTAGCAAAATCCAGATTCTCTGTCATTGGAGGGATAACAACCTTTGAATATCCTGCCTCTCCTACCAGAAGCCTCCCTTTTGAAACACTGCCCTGGTCCTTAATTATATTTTCAGAACCAAGATCATATTCCACCTGGTTTTTTTCCAGTTTTGTAACAAATGTCTGGAAAGTCTGTCCTATTTCAGAATACTTTTGATTCCGGTTCACATAAGAATCGTATAACCAGGCCGAAGTTGTAGGTTCAAGAATAAGTATGTCGTTTATTTGTTTCCCGGCTGACAAAGCCAGAGATAGTCTTCCGTAATGGTCATTGAGATATTTGTAATCGTTCCACCAGGGTTCATGATAGTCGAAGGAAGGAGGATAGTCGTATTTTCTGGCACCGGCAAGAGTGAAATATGTAAGATGCTGGTTCATAAGGTTGACCCCCAGTGCATATTCCCAGTCGCCATTGCGTTTCATATCGGTGAATGTCAGCTCCCAGCCTGATCCCCCATAAGTCTCACTCAGTTTTCGTTGTCTGCCTGTCTGGTTGGAGACACTGGCCAGTTCTTTAACAGCCCTTACATTCCCGAATTGAGCGTTTGTGGAAGTATCGTTCCATTGATTGAACAACATATCAATAGCCGGTAACTGATGCCATGCATACATTGCCATGTTATCGCCTCCGGGGCGCATGTTGGGCCATTCATGTTCCCAGTAGTGGCCAGTGAATTTAAGTCCTTTTTTTTCACAATAAGCATTCCATGGTTTTGCCCATCTGTCGATAAAAAGCTGCAGCAGAGTTTGTGTATAATTATGTCTGATCTTCTTCCAGTCACCTGTCTCTTCATACAAAGAAGGTAACTGGGTCCTGAGATCATAATGCCATTGTTTCAGGAATACATCAAACAGGTCGGGTGTCCAGCGGATACCGCCGGGTGAATTGATCTGAGGTTCATCGGTAAACGTTCCCGGAATGGTTTTTCCGAATTCTGTACCGAGATATTTCTCGTAGCCACTCATTGTTGTTTTGATGAATTTCCGGGTAACACCCGGATAGAGCAGATCAACGTACGAAAAGCCGCCGAACCAGTCTGATTTTTTTAAATATGTTTTTGAGAAGGCAATATATTTTCCTGTTTTTCCTTTTTCATTTGAGAGCGAGGAGGTAATATCGGTGTAAGCTCCGTTTTCTTCTTTCAGGCACAGATAATATTTATCACAAGTATCGGGAAGAGTCTCAATCCGGGTCATTTTTAGTCCCTGTCCCTGGTTGTACGATTCAGGCATTTCATCCGGAACATGTCCGCCTGCAAAGCCGCTGGGATATGAGTTTTCGTCATATATCCAGACATTCATATCCAGTTCTTTCCCTTTTTCGACAGTATGTTTATAAAGCCCGAACCAGTTTTCTGAAAGATATTCGGTAATTAAGCCGGGGCGCGGATGTATAAAAACCTGTGAGATACCGGCATTCTTAAAATTGACCAGATGGTTGTCTATCTCCTCTTTTGTAATTTCAGCATTCCAGACAAAGAAAGGAGCTGTTGTGTATTCTTTCGGGGGAGTTTTGAACTGAGACGAAAGAGTATTGAAGTCAGGAACCTTTACCTCATCTATAATATTTCTTTTACAGGAGCAGGGCAGAGCCAGGCTTGATACCAGGGACAAAATGATAACCAGGTGCTTAAGTTCGAGGAATTTCATAGGAGTTTATTTTAACTGTTTTGAAACTGGTAATGATTTACTTAAAAAGATTAACGATGGTTCATAACCTGAAGAAATTATTTTCTCCCAGGAATATGAACCCTGTAATTGAAACTGAACCTGTTATTTTATCTCCCTGATCTTAATATTTTTAAATGATACAACATTTCCGTGGTCCTGGAGAAGAATGCGTCCTTCAGTAACTTCACCAAAGCCGGGAGATGTCTTAAACTTGCTGGTGGCAACAAGTTCTTTCCATGCCGGTATGCCTCTGTCGTACTCAACTGTCATCTGCCCGTTAAGCCAGTGCTGAACATGATTTCCCTTAACAATTATTGTTGCCCTGTTCCATTTGTCAGCTCCATTATCTCTTTTGTTTACAGGAGCAATCAGATCATAAAGACCTCCCAGAGTTCGGTTCCCGGCTTTACCCAATTTGGCATCGGGATGATTTCTGTCGTCAAGAATCTGGAATTCACAACCTATGGAAGCAAGCTTGCCATTGTCTTTTTCGGTATCAACAAAATATTTTATACCGCTGTTAGCACCTTTTGTATATTTGAAATCAGCTATAAGTTCGAAGTTCTTATATTTCGAAGTAGTTACAATGTCTCCGCCTCCATTTGCCGCCTTAGTTTCAGGATTGACAGTAAGTATTCCGTCTTTAATTTCCCAGCCGCTTGAAGGGAAATTTTTTGTAGCCGCATTCATCCAACCTGAAGTGGTTTTTCCATCGAAAAGAAGCTTCCATCCTTCTTTTAATTCTCTGTCAGAAAGCGCATTGTCGAGATAACTGTTTTGAGGAATAACAGGAGTATAAGGAGTTTTGTATTTATCAGGATTCCTGGTTATTATCTTTATATTCTTCCATTTAACCTGTAAACCGACCTTACTGGCATCAGTTCCGATAGAATGGACCTGCAATGCAATAAATCCCGAAGGAGTCATATCATCGATGAGGTCTGCACAGGGGATACCGTTAATCCAGGTTCTGATAGAGTTACCGATTGCTTCTATCCTGTAGTGGTTCCAGTCGTTATTCTTTAACGCTTTTTGTCCGGCAGGATTCTGATCGAGAGCATATAGCCAGCCTCTTCTGGCTTCATCATATATACCTCCTGACCATGCTCTTGAAGAGGGATCCAATTCTACCTGGTATCCATGTACTCTTCCATTCTGATAATCGGGTTTGCTCTCGCTTCTGATCTGAACTCCTGAGTTCATTTTCGGGTCAAACCAAGTGTCAAACTCAAGAATGAAATTCCCGTAATTCTTCTTTGAGCAAAGGAATGAGTTAGAAGTATTCAGAACTGTTGTTCCGGTAATAATCCCTTTTTCAAGTTTGAAAGTGGCGGTCCCATTAAGCTGTTCCCAATTGCTTAGATTTTTCCCGATAAGCTTTTCCCATTGTCCGTAAAGACTATTACCTGTTATGATCAGGCTAAATAGAATTGTGAATATGCAAGTAAGTTTTTTCATGAATATGAATTTAGTTTATTTTAGTTTTTCAATATACCAGAAAGAATACCATCTGATCACAGGATTTCCGTTTTCCCATTCAACCGGAAGCCATATATGCCTGCTGTCAGCAAGGTTTTCAGGATTCCACCTGTCGCCCATAAAGATGAAAGCATCCTTTTTTCCCTCCACTTGCAAAACATTTGTACTTTGAGAATTGAATGTCACTTTGTTTTCATTATCTGTTCCTCTGCACGGATTACCAAGTGGGGTCCATTTACCCGATATTTTTTCTGAAACGGAAACTCGTCCCGGGTTTGGCTTCCAGCCTGTTGTTCCGGAAGTAAACATATAGTATTTGCCTTTTCTTCTGAACAAAGCCGGAGCCTCATTCGAATCTCCGGGAAGAACACGGTAGTATATTCCAGTGAAATCGAGGTAATCGTCTGTCAGTTCTGAAAAATGCAATGTCATATTCTCTTCTGAAGAGTGTATATGATACGCTTTTCCATCTTTATCAATAAAAAGAGTCATGTCACGGGACATCTGTCCTCCGGCAAAATCACGACGAACAATCAAGCCTTCCTTTACAGCTTTCTTCCAATCTTCAGAACCTCTTTTCAGGTCACTTTCTTTCAGAGAGGATTTCCTGTACTCTTCAGGAAAATTCACAGGCCATACTCCTGCATCAGGACGGAGACTTCTTAAGTATTTGTAGGGACCTGTAATATTGTCACTTACAGCGACACTCGTCATTGCAGCATTGTATCCCTGCCCATTAAGTTCATGGTGAAACCACATCACGAACTTACCGGTTTTTTTATTATATATGACTTTCGGACGCTCAATTAAACATCCAGGTTGGAGGAGATTTGATGTATCATTTATGACTCTCAGCGAGATCCCTTCATTTTTCCAAACATGAAGATCTTGTGATGAATAGCAGCCCACTCCATATAAGCTTTTGTCTTTTTCAGATAAAGGCAATCTCTTCTCACCGAACCAGTAATATGTTCCTTTATAAAATAATATTCCGCCGCCATGAACATTAATATGATTCCCTTCTGTATCTGGCCATATCTCGCCGGGCTTTATTGCATTGATACCGTTCTGTGAGAAAGTCAGTTGACTGATGATCGCTGTAATGAAAAAGAAGAAAATATTCTTCATGTCTGCTTTTGTGAATTTATTTTTAAAAATAACTTTTTGCTGCGTAAAAAAAAACGATGATCTGATATTTATCTTCATTCCAATAAATTATTATCCTTGTACATAAAGGAATCATCATATATGTTTTTTAATTTTGAAAGAATAAACCTATAATAATTATGAAGAAGCAAATTACTTTCAGAAGACGTGGTATAATAGTGTTATTATTAGCTTGTTTTTGTGTTATACAAAATGCAATAAGCCAGCCTGTTGTTGGTCTGGATAACTGGTTTAACCATGAAACCAATGCCAAAACAGGAAAGCCCTTCCACTACCTTTGGTCTGATACAGAATTCAGTGGTTATTCCCGCCTGGGAGAAATATTTACCGGAAGGGGAGCAAAGATTACCACTGTAACCAAGCCTGCTGCAAGCGTTTTAAGTAAAATCAATGTTTACATTATAGTAGATCCCGATTCAACTACAGAATCAACTAGTCCAAACTATCTTGCCCCGGAAGATATTAAAGCGATAAAAAATTGGGTTAAGAAAGGAGGGGCTCTGGCAATATTGGCAAATGATGCACCAAATTGCGAATTCACCCACCTTAATAAGCTGATGACCCAATTCGGAATGACATTTAACCATGTTACACTCAAACGGGTTACAGGAAATGAATTTGAAATGGGCGCATGTAAAAATCTGCCTGATCACCCTCTCTTCAAAGGTGTTAATAAGATATATATCAAAGAGGTTTCAGATATTAATCTGTCGGGAACTGCAAAAGCAGTACTGACTGAAAACGGGAAGGTGCTTTTTGCAGAAAACAGATACGGAAAAGGGTATGTTTTTGCAATAGGCGATCCATGGATATATAATGAATATATTGATCATGACCGTCTCCCGGAGAATTTCGAAAACCGTAAAGCAGCTGAAAACCTTGTTGACCTTTTGTTGAGCTATACGAAAAAAAAGTAGGAAAAAATTCTGCTTTTTCTAGACGAACCAGCATTGAAATATTATAAAAATAATCCTGTGAAATCTCCATTTTTTCCAAAACATAAACAAGAATGAAAATAATTTTTCAAAACATGGAGGTTCCTCCAACCTTAAACTAAAAATTATTTACGGATGAAAAAATTAAGATTGACAACGGTTTTTATAATGTTGCTGATACCAGCATGTTTATTGCAGTCAGAAGGACAGAATCCATCTTCGTCAGAGATGATGTTTCTTAATGCACCGGTGCTTTTTAAAGAAGGAAAAAAATCTTTTCAGCAGGTTGTCGCCAGCTATCGCTCCGAAAAGGAGGGAAAGATTGTTATCTCCCAAAAGGGAAATGTGATACTTAATGCTGATTTACGAAAAGGAATGAACAGGTTCCTGTTAACCGTTCCATCCGTGACCAGTCCAAAAAAGATTACTTTCTCAGTGAAGATAGGTAATAGTCCTGCCAGTTCGTACCCTCTTACTCTTCTTCCACCTAAGAAATGGGAGATCTATTTTGTTCAGCATTCCCATACTGATATTGGCTATACCCGTCCGCAATCGGAAATTCTTGCAGAACATATGCGCTATATCGATTATGCTTTGGATTATTGTGATCAGACGGATGGACTGCCTGATGACGCAAAATTCAGGTGGACATGCGAATCTTCATGGGTGACAAGGGAATACCTCCGTTCGAGACCCGCTGCCCAGATTGAAAGATTTAAGAAGAGAATTACTGAAGGACGCATCGAAGTGACCGGAATGTATTGCAATATGGCAGAAATAGCAGATGAAAATGTAATGTATGATTTTCTTCAGCCTCTGAAGGAGCTCGGGCAATTGGGTATTCCGGTTAAAACAGCAATGCAGAATGACGTCAATGGCATTGCATGGTGCATGCCGGACTATTTTAAAAATACAGGTGTGAAATACCTGATAATGGGGATTAACGAGACCAGGTCAATACTCCCATACGATAAACCAACAGTTTTTTGGTGGGAAGCACCGTCTGGAGAAAGATTGCTCGCTTTCCGTGCTGATCATTATATGACTGGCAATAATTTTGGTATAGAGAGCAAGAATATCAAACCGGAGAATATGTTGTGGCACATAGCCGATCTGGATAACAGAGGCTATCCTTTTGACAGGATAGGCATTCAGTTTTCCGGTTACGTCACCGATAACTCTCCTCCTTCCACAGCAGCCTGCGAACTTGTGAAACAATGGAATGCCAAATATGAGTATCCTAAACTAAGGCTCGCAACAGCAAGTGAATTCCCTGAATATGTGGAGAAGAATTTTGCAGCAAAGCTGCCTGCCTGTCGTAATGCATGGCTTGACTGGTGGACCGATGGGTATGGTTCGACATCGCGCGAGACTGCTGAAGTAAGAAAAACACAAAACATGAAGCAGGTTGACGAAGGTCTCTTTGCAATGGTCTCCATGATGGGAGGAGAACTAAGTACGTCATTGGAAGAAAAGATGGATCATATAAGCGAAAATGTTATATTTTTCGATGAGCATACATGCGGAGCTGATGAAAGCATCAGCAATCCATATTCAGAGAATACAACCAAACAATGGTTACAAAAAGGGGCTTATTCATGGGAGGCTCTTAAGAAGGTCACATTATTGAATGAAGAAGCTCTGGCACGCTTTCAGCCATTTCTTAAAAAAGCTGATTTTCCTGTAATTTATGTCATTAACTCGATGGGATGGACTCGCTCGGGAGATATTAATTTATTTATTGATTATGAAATCTTGCCTCTCAGGACCAAAGCCAGAATAATAGATCTTACAACAGGTAAAGAGGTTCCTTCACAGTTACTGACCAGACGTGCTGAAGGTGCTTATTGGATGATTGAGGTAAACGATATTCCGGCAATGGGTTATAAAGCTTTGAAGATTGAGCTTACCGATCAGCTTGCAGAGGCAGGAACAGGAACAAATAATGAAATACTGGAAAACAGGTTTTATAAAATAGTAATTAATAAGACTACTGGTGCGATTAGCAGCCTGGTTGATAAAGAGCTGAGCCAGGAGCTTGTTGACAGTTATAATTCCTATAATCTTGGGCAACCCGTACGGGAAACATCTGAAAAACGTGATGTGGCTCCTTTCATACGTAAGTCTGTTTCAGATGTAATAATAAATAATGGAACAAATGGAGCAGTATGGGAAAGTGTCAGAATTGCTTCGGACATTGAAGGTTTTGAAAAGGGGAACAAAAAAGGTATTGAGCTGGAGATACGACTCTATAAGAATGTAAAGAAGATCGAACTCAGGTATACGGCACATAAGTTGATAATTACCGATCCTGAGGCTCTTTACGTTGCATTCCCTTTCTCACTTCCCGGTTCAAGAATAGTATTTGAAACTATCGGCGGATCTCTTACCCAGGGACAACAACTCCCGGGATCATCATCTGACTGGAATGTGGCACAGAACTTTGTTGCAGTACGCGGGAAGACAGGTCAGATCGTTGTGGTCAGTAACGAAGTTCCACTCTGGCAATTCAGCGACTTTAACATGGGCAAGTTTGAACGTTACCCAAAACCAGGAAAGACCTGGCTCTATTCATGGGTGATGAACAATTATTGGTTTACCAATTTCCGTGCGTACCAGGAGGGGGGATTCAGCTGGAGTTATCAGATTACGTCAACCGCCGATACAACCAACACATTTGCAACCAAATATGCATGGAATGAAAGGAATCTTTTCCCCACAAGAACTTTCCCGGCAGGTGCGAACGAACTAAAAACACCATCGAATGCGACACTTAAAATTATCGGCCCGGCAAATGCCATGTTAGTAAACAGCCGTCCGGCATTTAACAACGATGCAACTGTTATCCTCCATTTTCGTGAACTGGAAGGATTACCTGCCGATGTTAAATTGTCCTCAGGTATCCCAAACAGGTTAATCAGGAAAATGATTGAAGTAAATGCAACAGGAAAACAGATAGGACAACCTGTTACCTCTGTTCAATTAAAACCATATGAAGTAAAGTTTATTGAAATTGAATTTTAAAGAGGTCAGAACATTAAACAATTTGTGCTTAAGAAGCCTGTATTACTTTATAAAAAAATATTAACATGAGAAAAAAGTATATTTTCCTGGGTTTTATTCTATTGATAACAAGCTCTTATTCCTCCGTCTATGGACAGAAGACTGTTGTAAAGAGCAAGAATGTGCCGGTGGCTGATACAATTCAGGTAATCGGACATGCACATATGGATATGAACTGGCTCTGGACATATTCCGAAACCATGCAGATGGCGAATGACAACCTGAGACAAACTGTGGCATTCATGAAGGAATTTCCTGATTATACGATGATCCAGAGTCAGGCAGCTGTTTATGATTTTGTAGAGACGGTCGATCCCCCTCTTTTTGAGCAGGTAAAGAAATATGTAAAAGAGGGTCGCCTGGAGCTTGGCGGCGGTATGTGGACGGAGGGCGATATGAACATGTCGTCGGGTGAAGCAATAACCCGCTCGTTCCTTTTAGGACAACGGTATTTTCAGAGCCGTTTTGGAAAAATGGCCAATATCGGTTGGCTGCCGGATAACTTTGGTCATATCTCACAGATGCCACAGATACTTAAGCTTGCAGGGTGCGATTATTTCTATTTTCACCGTACAAAACCTTACAGGGGAACATTCTGGTGGATTGCTCCCGATTCCTCAAAAGTGTTGTGTTACGCTAATGATACTTACAATGGGAATATCACCCCTGAACTAAAGGAAGAGATAAACAAGTTTTCTCCCTACAAACACCGGATATTGCAAATTACAGGTGTTGGCGACCATGGAGGTGGTCCGACACGCGCAAATATCGAAATGGTTCATCAGCTTGACAAAACACCCGGATATCCGGCAGTAAAATTTACCACAGCAGGTGATTTCTTTAAAAAATCATCAAAAGAGATGGAAGGCCGTCCGACTCATCGTGGCGAAATGCAGTTTATTTTTGAAGGGTGCTATACAAATGTAGCGGATATTAAAGCTGGTAACAGGAACAGTGAAAATGCCCTTTATGCAGGCGAATTTTTCAATACTCTCCGTTGGCTCTGTGGCGATAAATATCCTTCAGAAGCATTCCACGACCTGTGGACCTCGGTGACTTTCAATCAGTTTCATGACATTCTTCCAGGTTCGGCAATCAACGAATCAAATAAAGAATCTGTTGCCCGTTATAATGAGGTTCTCCGTAAGACCACAGAATTGAGGAATAATGCTTTCCGTAAAATGGCTGATGAAGTTAAGTTCCAAACCGGGTTGGGACAACCTGTGGTTGCTTTTAATCTTCAACCTGATAGCCGTAAAGCTGTTGTTGAGGCAAATGTATATTCACATGAAGAACCTGCGACTGCTAAACTTGCAAGCTGGGGTGATTTTTATGGTTCCAAAAATATCAAACCGGTAGATAAAGGACAGGGTAATGTTCCTTCAGTATTGGTCCGGGATGCATCGGGTAAAACTTTCCCTGCCCAGGTTGTCTGGGGAAAATCGACACCTCCCGGTTTTACATCCAAAGTACAGTTCATTGTCGATAATATGCCGGCCGGCGGTTATAAGACTTTTTACATTGATATGACCAGACCGGGAGAATTTAACGAAGCTATTCCATTTACTGACAATACATTCGAAACAGATTATTTCAAAGTAAGGTTTGATATGAAGACAGGAGGTATTGTCAGCCTCTTTGACAAACGCACTGAAAAAGAGTACGTAAGAAAAGGAGGGCAGCTCAACACTTTGCGAATTTCACTTGAAGACAGGAAGGGAGAGATGAAATCATGGACAATAAATAAATTTGTCGGACAGGAAGATGTAATGAATGTTGCCAGTGTGAAGATTGTTGAAAAAGGACCCGTAAGAGCTTGTATAGAGACAGTTAAGATATGGGGTAAATCGAGGTTTGTCGAACGCACATATCTTTATCGTTCTTATCCGCGTATCGACTATGATATGGAAGTACATTGGCTCGAAACAGGTAGTGATTCTACCGATTCTCCCATGTTAAGAGCAATCTTTCCTATTGCTATTGATAATCCCAGGTTCTATTCACAAGTTCCGTTTGCTGTTGTTGAAAGGCCTGTTGACGGGAAAATCAATGGAAAGGAAGCGCCATCCTATTTAAAACATGCGGATGCTTATGGAATTAATGCTGAAAAAGAAGATGGGCAGGAGGTTCCGGCACAAAAATGGGTCGATGTAACTGATGGCAAAGTTGGGATAGCCCTTATTAATAAAACAAAATACGGACATTCCTATAACCATGGTGATCTTAGAATTACTCTGATGAGATCAGCCGGCAATCCTGATATTTATCCAAACCTTGGCAAATTCAATATCAGTTATTCATTATTTCCTCACTCCGGCGATTGGAAGAATGGAGTATGGGCTGAAGGAGAAGATTTTAATGTTCCCGTATATGCATCAGAACCACCCTCTCTTGCACTTGTGAAAGCTCATGCTACGCGTCCTGAAGAAACTTCGTTTTTCTCAGTAGATGCTCCCGGGGTGGTTTTGACAGGAATAAAGCAATCCGAAGAAGGTAATGAATTGATAATCAGATTGTCGGAAGTTGAAGGAAAAGAGACTGTCGTAAATATGAAGATCCCGGTGAATGCAAGTTCTGCACGCAGACTTAACCTGATAGAATTACCTCTCGAAAATGTAACTAAACCGGTGGTTAATGGTAAAACGATACAAATTAAAATAAAACCTAATGAGATAGTGACTCTGGGAATAACTCCTATTAAATAAGCAAATACACTGTTAAGAAATTGATGATCTTTACTTTGCGTTATCTGCGGTTAATGTATTTCCAGACTTCAACAATGTACGCTGTTCAGGTAAGAAGAGGATATATTATACTTTAAGAAATATTTTCTTTTTATATAAGATATACAGGAATACCCAGGCAACTGCAGTTAAGCCGATTCCATTGATAAGCGGTGCCCAGACTTCAGGAAGAAGAGCATTAAATCCACCAAAGAAGAAATTGGTTGCTGAATGGAAATTAACAATTCTTTCAGTAAGATATATTGTTATTGGATTCATCCCTATTACCACAAAAAAGAAAGACCATTTTTTACATTGCCATACATCGATAATAAGGTAG
>JAJFVL010000037.1 GCA_021371855.1 Bacteroidales bacterium
CGTGTCACTATTGCTGAAAAATTTATAACCCTTTGCCTTAAGTTCTTCCCGCAGTTCCAGATAGTTATATATTTCGCCATTAAAACAAATTGCGATGCCAAGTTCTCTATCAAGCATCGGCTGATGGCCAATTGGCTTCAATTCCAAAATGCTCAATCGTCGAAAACCCATTCCTAATATAATATTTTCCCAACCAGCATAATTTTCTTTCGCTTTCCCGCCTTGATTTGCCAAAAAATTAGAATCATTCGTCAATATAGGATATAGAGATTTTATTTCTGCGGTTGAATCTGTCCCTGAAAAAGATCTTACTCCATTCTTATCCTTTAGCAAATAACCTTCATCATCAGGACCTCTGTGCTTAATAGCATCCGTCATTGCTTTTAATAAAAATGCATTTATGCTTTTCTGCTTAAAACTATACGCATTTTGGGGCAGAGTATCCTTGCCATTTGAATAATTATCTATTCTTTTAGCTATATTAACTGATTCTTGGTTAAAACAGTATATCCCTGCTATTCCGCACATTTATTCTCCTTTTCCTTCGTATTCCTTTTTTTGTAATTACAATTCCAGTCAAGCGTTTTATCACAGAGAACTAAGTGGTAAAGGAAAAAAATATCCCATTTTACTATCCATATTTAGGGCAAATATAGGGGGACAAGGGAAATTGCAAAGGAGGGGTGGTGGTATTAGGGTAGGTAAAGTGATGGAAAAAAAGGAGATAGGAAAGTGACTTTGCAAAACTGCTTGTCGTACGAAAAGTGGCAAAAATGGGCAATTTGTGACAAGGAGTTTTGCAAGGAAAAAGACAAGGAGTTTTGCAATAAAAAAGGTAAAATGAAGGGAGAATAAGAGATAGAAAAACTGGGGAAAAAAGAGAGAGAAGGGAGAAATTTAACGCCGAGAGTACCAAGAGAACCGAGGACACCGAGAGATATATTGGATGGAGGGCGGAGGGCGGAGGGCGGAGGGCGAAAGGAGGTCTCATTCAACAAGGCTACGGACGACAAGGAGGTAGAAAGGCAACTGGTAAAAAAAAATCCTGACTTTTTAGGGTCAGGACTCACTTTTTAAACTAAAAAGATAAACAAAGCCGCATGTAAATATTACGTCCGGGTTCAACACTTATGCTTCCCCTGTTTGTGGAAAGATGATTTGTATAGCTTCGGTCGGTTATATTATCAATACCGGCAAATATCTGCATTCTGGCCGGGCCCAGGCTGATTCTGGGAGAACTCAAAGCCAGATCAAGACAGGTATATCCACCGGTTTCCTTTTCACCATCGGCAATCTTATCCTGTTTGGCAGCACCAACTACAGTGATCTCGGCCGAACCGATTTTTGGATAGGTGTAACGCATGCCCAACCGTCCGTTAAAAGGCGGGATCTGGGGTAGATCTTCATCAGCTTCCGTGTCTCTTCCTCTGACAAAAGATCCGGAACCGAATAAAACAAGGTCCGAGTAAATATTATATTGTAATCCAAAATCGACTCCATAGAGCAAAGCCTTGCTGACGTTGGCATTGATAAAAGCAGGAATAGTATCAGTTGTCCCCTGTAATGTTCCTGTATTGAGAGTATAGACAAACTCTCCAGGTGTTTCGACAATCATATTGGAAAGCCGGTTTACAAAACCGTCAACCTGAAAGTTAAAAGTTGGTTTCCATACTCTTAATCCGAGGTCAGCCGAATAACCGCTTTCGGGATCAAGGTCAGGGTCACCAAGACGAACATAATTTCCCAGATCGATATATTTAAAACGCTCTTCAAGCGATGGAGATCTGAATGAACGGGCCAGATTGAGTGACAGATCTATATCTTTAAACAGTTTATAGAGTATGCCGGTGTTTGCGCTCCATGAAATGCTGTTCTCGCTCCCTTTTTCAAAGGTTATCCGCTGGTTTGGAGGAGTATCGTTTCTGACCCCGTTTACAATAAGGTAATCGATATCATAACCCGCCTCGTTTTTAACATGGATGCCATCCAACCGTCCTCCGGCAATTAGGGTAAGCTTATTATTGAGCAAGTGTGCCTCATCCTGCAGGAATAAACCAGCACTGCCAAATGATGACTCAGGGATTGGAGTCTCTCCACGCACAAGGTTATTAGTCTTAATAACATCGCCTGCTGTATTTATAACCTCAGACTTAATGATCTTAGTCCGTTCTGTTGTGACCTTACGTGACCATACATCCACCCCTGCAATAAGAGTGTTATTTTCAGAGAAGTTCCATGTGCTTTGCAGCTGTGCACCATTGGTCATATGGTCACCTATGGGAGAAACCAACTGGGGTGTTACACGCTGTTTCCCTGCAGCAACCGGAGTTTCTGTTACCGTATTGGGAATCATGGCCACATCGCGCTGGATGTACTGGTTGAAATAACTTAGTTTCAGCAAGGAAAGCTTGTCAGTAATATTACTTATTTCATAGCTGGCAGATAATAACTGTCTGCTTATATCGGTATATGTTGCCTCTGCCGGTCCGGGGAATGCTTCACCTCCGGGGATACCAACATTTTTAGACCAGTTGTTCTGGTATTGTATCTTGAACAGATGATTGGCAAACGGTTTTAATCCGACCTTTGCTGTTACATTGTTAGTTGTGAACTGGCTGTTTGGCAGAATTCCTTCCGGGGTACGAATATCATCGGCAACGCTGTGTGTGCCGCTTACCCTGAAGTACCATTTATCCGAACCTGTATTAATGTCTGCATGACCTGTAAAGAGATCATTAACCGAAGCATAACCGGAGATGACATTCCCCGACACATAAGGCTTGCCGGCAAAGTGCCCGTCCCTGGTTATAATATTAACAATTCCACCCATGGCTCCAGTGCCATAAAGTGAAGACTGAGCACCCTTAACAACTTCGACACGCTCTATATCGTTTACATCTATCATGCTGAGTGATGCAGTTAAATCGGTAGCAGTTTCCACCCGGTCGCCATCAATCAATGTAACCAGCCTGTTTTCGTTTAATCCACGGATATTGACATTGGTAGCCCATACCCCATCACCGCCCATAGCAACTCCCGGCTCAGCAGCCAGGACGTTGGAAAGAGTCATTGATGATAGTTTCTGGTACCTGTTTGATCCAATAACAGCCAAAGGTATTGGTAACTCTTTTACCTGCCTGTTGATCCTGAGACTCGAAACTTCAATTTCGCCCAGAGGGATGTCCTGTGATGAGAGTATAAAATCCTGTTGTAAATCACTGTTAATCCTTATTTCGTGTGATAAGGCAGTATAGCCTAACAGTTTTAATGCCATACGATAGTTACCAGCCGGAAGGGCAATGTTAAACCGGCCCTTTATATCTGTAACAGCAGTAAAGGACCCTTTATCAGTTGTATTCATAGTGATGACTTCCACCACCACATTCTCAATCGTTTTATGGTCCGCCGAATCGCGGACAGTTCCCTGAAAACGAAAAACCTGTCCATAAGAATTTATGGAAAACATTACTGCACATAAGGCAGTCAAAAATCTGAATTCATTCATCTTGCATGTTCTTAATAAGTACTGATTTCACCTGAATACCCTTCAGACGGCCCAACTGGCCTGTAAGGGAACCAATCTGATCGGTGGTACCTTCAAGAACAAGAGAAATTATGCTTTGACCGTTGCTGCGCGGCAGCCCCTGACGTCCAATTATAATTTGGGAATGTTTTGAGATTATTTCGTTCAACTGCTGAACGCTTTCGCGGCTCTCAACCTGAATTAGTGCTGTTCCTACTCTCTTTTCCATCAGAATACCTCCGGATTGGATTTATGATTAATTTATTAAACCTTGATTCAGAAAATACTTAAATCGCAGTATGTTAATACATTTTATTAACGAAGCAAAAATAATGATTTTTTACAAGATTGCAAAATATCAGTTTAATCGCAAAGCGAGGCAAAGAAGAAGAACTTACACACTTGTCCCGATCTATCGGGAGAGGAAATCCGGAGGATGCACAGAGGAACACAGAGGATATCCGGAGGTGACATAGAGAGCCACAGAGGAGATACAAATAAATACAAAGGGACACAGAGGAAATCAGGAGGTGACACAGAGAGCCACAGAGAAAATACAAAGGGACACAGAGGAGATACAGAGGAACAGAGATGGCAACAGAGCTGCACAAAAAAGTACAGAGGAGAATCAGTATGAAAGACAGTTACTCCTCATGATTTAGAAAAGAAAACTCGCAAAAGATAATTTATCTTTACGAAACAAAATAAAAGTGATTTGGAAATCCCCTGAATTAGATAGTTTTGTAAAAAGATTTGAAATAATGTTCAGAAGATTTTTATTTGGGTTAGCATTAGTATATTTATTCTTTGGATGCAGAAATACAACCTCAAATAGCACTTCCGCTTATACCATTGCCACTCTGAAAGGGCCTTCCTCAATGGGGATGATAAGACTTATTGACAGTCTGAAGAATACCAAAGGGGCAACCGTGCGTGTCGAAATACTTAATGAACCAATACAGGTCAGGAAAATGATGCTCGAAGGTTCGGCCGATTTTGCAATCCTTCCAACCAACATGGCTTCAATTATGTATAATAAAGGCATAGACTACAGGTTGATTGGTGTACCTGATTGGGGATCATTGTTTCTGTTCGGGAGCGACTCGACCGTTACAACATGGTCACAGATGAAAGGCAAACGTGTATATCTTATGGCAAAGGGGATGACGCCTGATGTGCTTGTCCGTTACCTTCTTAAAAAAAATGGCATCGAACCTGAAAAAGATGTCATTCTCGACTACAGTTTCCCCACACACATTGACCTTGCCAACGCGGTTGCAGCCGGACAGGCCCCTCTGGGAGTTATTTCCGAACCAATGGCAAGCCTGGCGATGGCACGCAACAAATCGGTAAAACCGGTGATTGATCTGAATGTAGAATGGGAAAAGTGCCAGGGCAGGCCTATGGCTCTGACAGCATTCATGGCAAAAAAAAGTATCATAAACAGAAGCAGGTCAACAGTGGAAAAAATAATCTCGGGTTACAGATCGTCCGCTAATTGGGTAAATCAGTATCCTGACAGTGCCGCTGTGCTTATTGTAAAATATGGTATATTACCCGACATTAAAGTTGCCCTGAGCTCTATCCCGCGTTCAAACCTTAAGTTCATTATTGCCCGTGATGCAAAATCTGATATTAAAGATTTTTTGAGCGTATTTTATCAGATGAATCCCGATATAATTGGAGGAAAAATGCCAGATGAAGATTTCTATTACTAAGAAACGATATTTAAGCCTGGCCTCGGTATTGTTCATGCTGGCTGTATGGAAGACACTTTCCGTGCATTTTGGATCTGATTTCATTCTCCCTTCGCCCGAAACAACACTGATAAAAACAATTAAACTATTTGGTGACAAAATTTTTCTGGCAACTATCGGGACAACAATTCTGCGCGGTGTTATTGGCTTTGTGATATCGGTTATTCTGGGCATAGGCATTGGTGTCATTGCCGGAATAAATGAAAATTTCAATGCCTTTATTCGCCCGATGCTGGTAGTTATCCGTTCAACACCGGTAATCTCACTCATCCTTCTGGCACTAATCTGGCTTAATCCGGGTCTGGTGCCGGTGTTTATAGGAATGTTGACAATGTTTCCTTTCATTTGTACCAATGTGAGCGACGGCATCAGAAATGTTGATCGTGACCTGATAGAGATGGCAACTTTTTATAAGGTAAGTCAGAGACGTATTGTACGAGAGGTTTATATCCCTGCCATATTACCATTTATTATAAGTGGTGCCTCAAGCGCTATGGGCATAGGATGGCGCGCTATAATCACAGGAGAGGTGCTAAGCCAGCCAAAATATGGGATTGGCACTGTAATGCAGGGTGCACAGACATTTTTAAATGTAGATGCCGTAATTGCATGGACCATCTTAGCTGTTCTTATCAGTTACGGGTTCGAAAAGACAATCCGATGGAGCGAACGAAAACTTATTGTCTGGAGATTCTGATCATGAGTTTAGAGATAAAGGGTCTATATAAAGATTTTGATGAGATTTCACTTTTCAGTGATTTCAGTATCGGTTTTCCTGAAGAAACAATCACCTGCATTCTAGGCCCATCGGGATGCGGGAAAACCACACTGTTAAATATTATTGGTAAAATCCTTATTCCCGACAGCGGCAGACTTATCGGATTTGACGGGAAGGTAATTTCATATATCTTTCAGGATCCCAGGTTGCTCCCATGGAAAACCGTTGAGGACAATATCGGATTTGTAATAAGCAACGATATTACGGCATCGGAACGACAAAAAATAGTAACAAGGTTTATCAGGCTCGTGGAACTTGAAGCCTTTACCGGTTATTACCCCTCAAAGCTAAGCGGAGGAATGCGGCAGCGGGTTTCAATAGCACGGGCTTTTGCCTACCCTTCCGATATTATTCTGATGGACGAACCCCTGAAGGGATTAGATATTAAACTGAAATTAAACCTGATACAAACTTTTTCACAGATCTGGCAGGCCGATAAGCGAACTGTGATCTTTGTTACCCATGATGTGGATGAAGCTCTTCTCCTCGGTAATGAAATAGTTGTACTGAGTCAGGCGCCGGTTAAAATCCTTACCCGTAAAAAAGTCGAAGCCCCGGTTACTGATCGTTCAATTGATTCCGATTACTTAAAAGAGTTTAAAAAAGGACTTTTGGAAATACTAGGTAACAAGTCTGCCATATCATAATTGCTATGATTACATTAAAACAGATTATATCGCTTGTCTCTGTTTGCTCTTGTTATTATCGTTGCAATATGTTTATTGGGATTAGTTCATATTAAACCAAAGGTCTGATAACCTGAATGATTTTTAATATTTAACATGTGATAATTAAAATCTAAATCCATGAAAAAATTAAAATTTCTTGTTCTGTTAATAGCAGTTACTGGTTTAGTTGCCTGCTCTTCGGACAAAATAAAGAATGGCTCTGAATATCCTATGTTCTGGACCTGGATGGATTATCGTCCCGGGATGAATTTCGATTCGGTTTGTGGTATAATGAATGAAACGGGTATAGATGGTGTTATACTTAATGCTCCAACACCTGATGATTACCGTGTAGCAATCCCTGTTGCAAAAAAGCACGGGATTGAGGTTTATGCATGGTTATGGACAATGAATCCGGAACACGGACGTGACTCCATAATTAAAAATCATCCCGACTGGTTCAGCGTAAACAGGAAAGGTGAAAGCCTTGCCGACCACAAAGCTTACGTGGATTATTACAAGTTCATGTGTCCGGCTTTACCGGAAGTACGTGAGTATATCAAAAATAAAATAAAATCCTATTGTGAAGTTGAGGGGTTAAATGGTATCGCTATCGACTATCATCGTTTTGTGGACGTCATTCTTCCAACCACCCTCTGGTCGAGATATGGTATTGTTCAGGATAAAGAGTACCCTGATTTTGATTATGGATATCACCCCGCAATAATCAAATTATTCAAGGAGAAATACGGATACGATCCCCGCGAACTTGAAGATCCTTCAACGGATGAGAAATGGCTTCAGTTCCGTTGCGATCAGATCACAGAAGTTGCCAATAAGATTGCCGAAGTGGTTCATTCATACGGTAAGGTTATGGCAGCATCACCATTCCCCACCCCTGCAATGTCTAGAAATATGGTTCGCCAGGACTGGGGAAAATGGAATCTTGACATTGTGTTCC
Source organism: Bacteroidales bacterium (assembly GCA_021371855.1). Classification (GTDB taxonomy): domain Bacteria; phylum Bacteroidota; class Bacteroidia; order Bacteroidales; family VadinHA17; genus LD21. The sequence continues at coordinate 7,688 of JAJFVL010000037.1, forward strand.
CGATGGTATACCATAATTTTTATACAGGAGACATAAGCTTCATCTCAGATTGTACAATTGAGAATGTAAGAGACAAAAATCCGATGACTACCCTATATTGCGGTATGACAGGCTCCAATGGTCCTATCATGTTCAAATGTATGGATGAAGCTCTGAAAAACGGTGCCGAAGGTATTGCAATCTTTACTGTAGGAAGTTTGCGATCACCGGAAATACGGCAACAGTTCAAATCCTATGCCGATAGTGCAAGAGCAGCAAGAACAGCTGCAAAAACACATCCTGCAGCTTCTGTCGCCAGGGTTGTAAACATAAATCCGTTTGAAAAAACGGCTATTATGAATGCTGTCAATCTGCATATTATGGCTAAACTCAGCCTGGCAAAAGCTTTAAAACTTCCTGAACTGAAGAAAATCGATCCGGCAACTATTGAATTTGTGTCAAAAAATGCTTTACAGGGAAATTCTGCTGAAGAATATATCAGCCATCTTTCAAATGCACCCAGGAGAAACCCGGAGCTTCTCCCTGTCGGAAAAGCAATAGCCGATCAATTCACTAAAGACAGCAAGGAGGCAAATCTTAATTTGAGCGAATATAAACTGATTAAAGAATATGGCGCCACAAAATGTTACCAGGTGACAGAACAGAACAGTAAAGTTGTATTTGACGTGACTTTCTACTTTTACGGAGGAATTCTTTCAGGATGGAGTGCTGAACCGGAGAAATTATCATTTGAAAAATACAAGAAAGGACTTGGTATCTGATGCATTACCTTTGAAAACAAGCATACGACAATTTTAGGAAAGAAGCCTTCCTCCTTTCGCGGGAAGGTTTTTTTTACAGCTTTTGAAAGCATGTGTCGTAACATTAAAAAAATTGTTAATTTTGCACCGCCATCAGAACCTTTGCTTCACCGGGTTGATGATATCAATAGGACTATGGCGCAGTTGGTAGTCCCGATCTATCGGGATTCGGGAGAGATAGAGGAGAAAGAGTTATTTGAAGGAGTAATAATAGGATTTTACAGCATCAGCAAGGGGTTCGGGATCCCGACAGGTCGGGACAGGCTCCGAGGCCGGAAGTTCTTAAAAATATTGAAATTAATTTACTGCGGGGTGTGGCGCAGTTGGTAGTCCCGATCTATCGGGATTCGGGATCCCGACAGGTCGGGACAAGCTCCGAAGCCGGAAGTTCTTAAAAATATTGAAATTAATTTGCTGCGGGGTGTGGCGCAGTTGGTAGCGCGCTACGTTCGGGACGTAGAGGCCGGAAGTTCGAGTCTTCTCACCCCGACTTTTAGGTACTGAAAGTCAATAAGTTACAAATTATTTGTACTTTTTTGTACCTTTTAAGAATAAACCCTGTCAGAAATGGCAGGGTTTTTTATTATAACTCTAATGCATTCCTATTTCATACACTTCACTGATTCTACCACTTTAGCAGTAAATTGTCCATTTTTAACGATAATTGAGAATCTCTCTTGCTTCTCTGGGTATGTGTTTCAGATTTTCTCCTGATTTATTAAGGGAATGGGTCATGTGGTTATATACATTTCACATATTAGATTTAACTATGATTTATTAAATTTTAAACACTAACAATAATAATGAAATATTATCTCACGAAAATGATTTTTGATTAGAAAAACTTTTATCTTTAAATTTGTATTACCTTTGCAGGTCAATTTGAGGTATGAGTAAATTAAAAGAGAAGTCAGAATTTAATTTTCAAGCTGCTCAATTGTTAATTAGTAAGAATTTATACGCTCCGAGTGTTCATTGTTCCTACTATGGTTGTTTTCAACTGCTGAAGTTTACCATTAATAATTTTTTTGGTGTAGATTATGAGAAACTTTCGCAATTAATTGCAAGCAATACATTAAGCACGCATGCCTTTGTAATAAAATATGTTTCTGACGAAATAAGAACAAATTTGGGAAGAGATTCTTATAGGGAGTTTAATAATAAAATTAAAGACCTGAAAAATTTTCGTGAAGAATCAGATTATGACAACGTAGAAATTTCATTGGATAAAGGAGAAAAGGCATTTTTATTTGCCAATGAAATTCGACTATTCCTTAGTAAAAATTTTCATGTATGACCCCAAAAAATTTCATAATAAGACGTTTAAACGAGCTTAGAAATATTTTTCCTGAGCTTTCATTTAAATATAAATTTAATCAACACACATCAACACATATTATTGATGTACGTCCTTTAGATTGTTTCTCATCTAATCAGGATTATATTAAATATGAAGCTGATTTCAGTTATGAATTCGATAATCTCTTCTCTCCTGAAACAATTCTATTTATTTCGGAAAATTCTTTGACTGAGATAAAGAATCCAGACTTCGTATTTAACACAAATCAATTTAGTTTGGATTTTCAAATTCCTCAACCAGCTATTTACATGACTGGCTTGGTCGAAACCAACTTTGAGTTTAAGATTGAGTATGCATTAGCAGCATAAGAATTATGGAAGAGCTATCAAAAGCATCAAAATTTCAGTTTAAGAATTATAAAATAATTAAGTCCCATTTTGAATTAAGTGGAGATAACCCGTCAAGTACCATTAATCTTAAGTTTGAGCCAAAGGGAACAATCAGCAAGGAAAAATCTTGTTTTAAACTTCAACTTGGTGTTTTTATTGAAGACGAAAACAAGAATTTTTTAATCGAAATTATTATTGTTGCTGATTTCTATTTTGATTCAGATATAAGTTCTGAGCACTTAGACCAGTATTTTTATATAAATGCACCTGCCTTGTTATTCCCATATGTAAGAGCTTACATTTCCACTCTGACTACTTTATCTGGCATAAATGCGATTAATTTACCTACACTTAATTTAACCGCACTTGGTGGACAACTTAAGAAGAATACTATTGAATCAGACGAATGCAATTAAGGAATTGAAGTCCTCTCTCTTTAGTTTTCTTCATCTGATAATTCATTAAGGTATATCAATGACTCTATTAAATCTTTGATAATATATAGATTATCAATATCACTCTTTGATAATCTATAATATTTAGTATCATTATCAGAAATATTTATTTTTATCTCCATCACTGACCTGAATATCTGATTAACTGCATCAGTTTCAAACTTTCTCATATTTTCTATGATGCTTCTCTTCCGATGCTTCCCATTTCCCAGTTAATTTCCAAAGCTCATATAAATAAATCCATTCAATCAACCATGGTATTGTGTACTCGGCAATATTAGTTGTGTCTTTCCATTTTATATCAGGTGGATAAAAAAGACAAAGACTTCCTTCTTTATATACATGGATTTCAGGACTTGTCTCAAGGTTTGGAGAGAGGATGTAAACTTGAGGAAATTCACCTGCCCTATATTCCACTCTGAAAGTATATGTTTCTGATAGTCTGGTATTAAAAATACCCTTGCAAATCAATGAATCATTGATTATTCTGCATTTTATAAAGTTATATTTGTTCTCGATATTCTTCTTTTGTAAAAAAGAAATAGCATAGGAATTTGGTCCTTTTTTGCCATTAAAAACTGACAAGAAACTCCCACCATAAAATTTATGAGGTTTGACATAACCAGAATTTTTAGAATTTGACACAACCTTCCCATTTTCATTTATTCCTATTGCGCCTGTTGAAAGTGATTTTGTTATAGTCCTCAGTTCTTCTTTTCTAACTTCAGATTTTACCATTTCCAGTTTGTAGTGGACTATCGAATCTTCATCGTTTTTAAACCCATTTTGTATTTCTTCAGCCAATTGTTGATGCCGTTTTTCATCATAAGCAAACTTTCTTTTTATTTCTTGTACTATTTTTTCTGGCGAAATTAAGTCAGCAAAGAAATCTATACTACGACATATCCAGTCGTTAAAGTTATTATTCAGACTTTGAACTTCATCTTGTGAATACAATTTAAAATTTTCAAAATTGCTTCTTGCATTAGATGTAAAATTATATGAGCCACCATAAGCTTCTTCTTCATCTATTATGATGAATTTGCTATGCATAAATTCTCCTTGCAGGGCATTATTTGTGCCAAGTTTTTGAACTCTTGCCCCTAAGCCTATCAGCTTTCTAAAATGGCGATGTCTCAATACATTTACTTCATCTGATGAAAGAAGTACTTCCACAGATACTTGTTTTGCTCTTTCGATAAGGTTCTCAAGAAGTAGTTCATCTGTAAACCAAGAAACGGCTACTTTAATTGATGAATTTGCTGAATTAAAGATTCTTTGAATCTCATTTTGATAGTTGTTCATGACTTTTATTTTTTAGTGGTTAATAACACTTCAAAAGTAAGCCAGAACAAACCGCACATTCGATTTCTGCAACCTTGCAGAAAATTATTTCTTCCCTTTTTCGGGAATCTTTATCTTTTTAAATTTAATGTTAGGATATTTCTGAAGATATTTATTTGCTTCATCATGACCAAGTTCTTTTGCAATATACCAATCCTGACAAGCCGATTCTAACAAGTCTAATTCCATTTTTGCTATCCCACGTAAAAAATATGAATCATCACTCGAATCTTCAATATTATCGATATAGTAATTAAAATCGTCTATAGCTTCTGTATACTTTTTAAGCATTAAACGAGCCTCTCCTCTATTATGATAGGATGGGGAATCTTTCTTGTTCAAATCAATCGCATGGTTGTTATCCTGTTCTGCTTCTAAATAATTACCAATATTTGAATGACATATTGCTCTATAGAAGTATGCATTATAATGAAATGGACTTAACAAGATAATTTCAGTAAAACCATTAATAGCATTAATGTATTCCTTTTGAGAAAACATTTTTTTACATTCATCATACAGTTTTCGTAATTTCTCTTCCAGAGATTCAATCTCTGCTTTTGATTTTGATTTTGTTAATGGTATTTTACTTGTTTTTGTTAATAGAATTTCATTTTCGATTTTAATAAAATTTGAATCAAGCATTATTTTTTTTAGATTTCCTCGATGACCAGTTATGTAATAATATTTGGCGATATTGTCATCGCAACAGGAAACAAACGCTTCTTTAATCCTTGAACATTTTTCATTTATTGAGTTATTTGTAGGGTCGGTAAGGTTTTTTATACTATCAATCGCATTTTCCCATCCATCAAAATACATAAGGTTCTTATAGATTTCGAGCAACTCGTCACGGTAATCATAAATATATTTAAACACTATTCCTTCAGGATGTCTTAAAAAAAGAAAATATACAGCTTTCTGCAATGGAGTTATCTTTATTTCTTTTCTGTAGTCTGTTAAGATAATCTCATAATCATTAGTAATAAGAAGATGGCTTAATTTCGGATTTAAGTTAATCGTCTCAAATTTATTGAGGCTGTTTCTTTCTGTGTCTGATAATTCATTTGATATGACATTTAATATCAGGTGGTAGAACCCCGTTTGTCTTAGCGTTTCAATTTTTTGCTTTATATCTTCTGCAATTTTGTGAGCTTCATAATGAAATTTGAAATCGGCACTTTCATCAACCAAACCCATTCGCTCAAGGTCTCGTTCAGACATTTTCATGAAATGCATATCTGCCATTCGATCCTCAAGGTGATAGGCATAATACCATAATTGTTTCTCAAGTTCTTCTTCAGTCTGAGGATTTATCTCAAAATATCGGAACTCTATGTGTGTATAACCCTCTGAATCATCGTTTCTTGCCCGTAAAAACCCATTATATTTTTCACCATTGAAATTTAATGACCTTAATATCTCATTTGAAAGACTTAATAATGGTATTTGATTTATTTCCAATAGATGGGTTTTTAATTCATCATAACAAATATTTGGAATATTGTAATCAGCAACGGTTTTAAAATCAGTTAAATTTGTAGTCCAAGACTCCAGAATTTTAGGTAAGAAAACTACTTCGTATTTCTTTTGATAGCTTTTACGATAATGATTTAATACATCGTTGACTTTTTCAATATTCTTTGAGAAATAACTATGCGTGATTGGATTAAACGAATTTTCAATATAGAATACTTGATTTGTTTCGATTTCAAACGGCAACCTTTCTATGCTAAATCTCTGAGATCGAGGTTTTTCAATGCCTTCAAACTTCTTTCTTTCAATAGTGTCATTTTTTTCCTCATGATATACTTTATCACTATTCTTTTTTGATTTAGTGGAGTTTTTTGAAAGCATTATGAATCGAATTAAAAAAATAAGCGGATACAGCGTAATGAATATGCATATTAACAATAGTATAGCTATTGATACGAGAGTTCCGAAACCGAGTTTTTGAAAAAAATTGTAATCTGCAAAATCTTGTCGGCTGATAATATTTGAAAATCCATTTATTGGTGGAAAAAACAGGAATACAATCCCTGTAAGAACGTATACTAACAAAGACCAAATGAATATATGATTAGTCATATTTATAATTTTATAACTTGATATACGTCACTTCACACGCCTTACACAATCTCTTTTCGTCATAGTATTCAGCAATATCAACAGACAATAATCGCATATTATTCCATACCAGGTAAGGTGCCTCTGAGTATAAAGTGTCGTTCACGCTCTGGTTTAGCTTGATAAAAACTTCGTGGCTGAGCTTTAACCGGGCTTGAGTGAATGCACCTTTGGTAACTTCCCGAATATTAAAATCCCTTCCCGTTATCTCTTTATAGAAGGAATCCAACTCCCTTTGCAGGGAACTTTTGACACCTCTTGAAATGAAAACCACTGTTGTTTTGAAATTTAATTTACGATCTCGTGAGAATACCTCTGTAAAGCCGTCTTTTGAATGGCAGTTATATTCTTCATCTTCAATGGTTTTGGTTATGTGACAAATTGAGTTTTCACGATATTTTGACTCTTTAACACCTTTACAATAGTGGCTATTATTATACCCCTAAGATAATCAACATCACCAATAATAAGCTTTTCAAAGGACTTGTTTTAAGTAATTTATTTACTATTTTTCCCTGACTAAACGACATTGTTTTATCAATGTTTACTCCGATAATTTAATGGTGGTAAATTTGATAGATTTTTTTGCCGTTATATAGTACAGCCTGAAAAGGTTAAAGTTAAATCAACCATAGTTTTAGTGAAAGTGGCATTAAATCTGCTTTCAGCAAAGTAGAATGCAGGAGAAATAAGTCATCGATAGTTAAATAATGAAATTGTGGAACATAATTATTCTCATAATCACAGTATTAATCTGGGAAATGCCTTTAAAATAGGTATCGCAATTAATATCATATTTATAGTTATTGAAGTATTTTACGGCTTCTTTTCAAACTCAATGGCTTTGGTTGCAGATGCAGGACATAACTTTAGTGATGTCCTGGCATTGATATTTTCATGGATTGCAGTAATGCTTTCTCAACGTAAGCCTACATTGAGGTTCACCTATGGATTTCGCAGGTCGACCATCCTTATTGCATTGATTAATAGCATCATCCTATTAGTGACTGTTGCCTTTATTGTGATGGAAACAATCGACAGATTAAGTAAGCCAACGGTAATTAATACGAAAAGCGTAATTATTGTCGCTGCCATTGGTGTTGTAGTAAATGGGTTCACGGCCTGGCTTTTCCTCAAAGGCAAAAAACAGGATTTAAATATACGTAGTGCATTTGTTCACTTTATTGCTGATACATTGGTTTCATTGGGTGTAGTGGTTACAGGTGTTATTATGGCATTTACAAGCATTGTTTGGTTCGATTCGTTAGTATCGTTTGCCATCATAGTCGTTATTCTTTACAGTTCTTACCATCTGTTAATTGATTCCGTCAGCCTTGCACTCGATGCTGTACCTAAAAATATTAATATTGAAGCCGTACGTGAATATCTTTCAAGTTTGCCCGAAGTTTCAAATATTCACGACTTGCACATTTGGGCATTAAGTACTACGGATGCTGCTCTTACTGTGCATCTTACGACACTAAAACTGACTGATACTGAATTCATTGCTAACATTCAGCACCAGTTAAGAGAGCAGTTTAACATTGGGCACACTACTATTCAAGTTGAATATGGTACTGCAAATGCTGATTGCGCCAATTGTGATTAATCATTGACATCATCCCCATCATGGGATTATTACCCATCATTTTGCCCATCTGACTGACATCATATCTTTCTTTTTCTTTGATTGACATAGCATGGTCCTCCTATATTGTTTTATTGAAATTACTGCTTATCCAGTTGGAACATAATCCGGAACCTGTTTTGTCTTTTATATCAGAATCCTTAAAAATCTCTGAGAAAAGATCTATTGCATCAAGGATTTTTTTATCTCTTATGTAGTAAAATATAAATGGCCCGTTTCGTTTAGTCTCAAGAATCCCATTATTTTTTAATACTCTTAAATGATGTGATACAAGAGGTTGCGAGAGTTTTGTTTCTTTCACAATTTCTCCGACTGACCTTTCTTTTTCGCCAATGAATTGTATCATACCTAACCGATTATAATCAGATAATGTCTGAAAGATCAGTTGAAGTTTTTTCAGATCACGCCGCTGGCGCGGATTTGCAATCCGTGCCTTTTCTTTGTTGCAATCCATGTAATATCCATTTTAAAACATTTTATTTTTTTTTCTAAGCACGGATTACAAATCCGCGCCAGCAAAGCTCTCCATAAAAGTCGCGATCGGTTGTTAATGAATTATTTTCATTCCTGTTTAGCTTCGCTGAGCTCCCCTGACAAGTCGGGGTCGTTTGTCGGTGTAGATAAACAAGCATTTTTAGATTTCCATAACAGTATTATTTTGAACAAAATCAGCATTGAATTGTTTCAAAATATTTATCAGGAGTAATAAAAAGGAAGGAGACGACCATGAGCAAACCCGACTAATTTCTTTCAAGTACCATCAATCGCCAGATCAAGGCTGAAAAAGCTATACACAATGGTGATCGCCAGAGTGATGCCCTCCCAATCGGTCAAAGTCCTCCAGCCGTGACATCGGCGACATAAGCATTACAGGCTATATATAAACGACCTTAAATAACATAGATATGGGTGCTTCCATTTCAGATGTAATTGTAGTTGGTGCAGGACACGCAGGATTAAGAATCATTTGTCACCTGAACAGGAGAACATGTTTTCTGATTTTTAAGCCACTCAAAATCGATGGCGTATAAGGTTTATTTGCTTAAAGACTCAGGTTAATTTCAATCAACATTATAGAGTCAAAATGAATTAAGCAAGCTAAAACAGCTTGAGAAGGAGCATGGAACAATTACCCTGCTCTATTCATCCAAAGAAGAAAAAATTAACAATGCAGTTGCCTTAAGAGAATTCCTGGAAGAGTAAAAATAATGGGATAAGAAAACACGAAACCGGTACTTTTATAAAGTATTTGTTCTTACGGAACCTCAGGCATTTATCAGTTTTTCTATATCAAACTTTTTCATCTTTAGGAATGCTGCAGTTACCCTTTCTACTCTGGAAGCATCTCTCAAAAGCTGACCCAGGATTGCCGGAACAACCTGCCATGAGATGCCATACTTATCTTTCAGCCAGCCGCACTGACTCTCCTCACCTCCTTCAGTCAGCTTATTCCAGAAGTAATCAATTTCTTCCTGGGTGTCACATTCCACCACAAACGAAATAGCTTCATTAAAACTGAACTGATGGCTGAATGAACTATCCATTGACATAAATATCTTATTGCCGAGGATAAACTGTGCATGCTTCACTGTTCCTTCAACATCATTTTCTCCTTTGAGATATCTCGCGATACTCTTAACCCTTGAATTTTTAAATACCGAAGTGTAGAACTGAAATGCCTCCTCTGCCTTACCGCACTGCGTACCTGTAAACATTAACACAGGCGAGATCTTCTGACTTACATCTTCAATACCGCCAAATGATAATTGCCAGTTTACACCAAACCTGTCGCTCACCCATCCATATTTACTGCTCCAATCATATTTGTCAAGAGGCATCAATACAGATCCGCCCTGCAGAAAGCTCTTCCATAGTCTGTCTATCTCCTCTTCCGATTTACAAATTATATAAAATGAGATTGACGGATTGATTTTAAATTCAGGTCCTCCATTGAGACACATGAATTTTTGACCTGATGCCTTAAATGTTACTGCAAATTTGTTTTCGTCTGTAATTGCAGTGTCATCCAGGACAGAACAATAATACTCTGCTGCCTCTTTTGCTTTTCCATCAAACCAGAGGCAAGGATAGATCATGTTTTTCATATTTTAAAGATTAACTGTTCTTCGCTGAAAAGTTAAGCATCCATTTTACACCATACTTATCTGTGCAGCTTCCATAATAATCTCCCCAGAACATATCCTGTAATTCCTGCTCTATTATTCCTCCTTCTGAAAGTGCTTTGAACAGCCGCTTTGTTTCTTCCCTGGTATCAGGATTTAGACTGATATAAACATTGTTACCGAAATTTACTTTGAATCCCATCGATTCGGGAGCATCTGTTCCCATAAGAAGATGACCTCCGAGGATCGGAAGAGAGACGTGCATTACCAGATTTTTATCCTCTTCTGCTAACGGAGGCATACCCTCCATCGGGGGAATATCGCTGAAACGGTTGATCTTTCCATCAACAAAATCACCACCAAAAACAGATTTATAGAAGTTGAAAGCTTCTTCAGTATTTCTCTGAAAATTGAGATATGTACCTGTATGTGCCATAGTATTAAATTTTACTTATTTTTTCGAAAACATTGCATCGGTTCGTTTCTGGACCTCATTAAAAGAGACATCTTCAATATGAGTCATTATTGTCCATTTAAATCCGAAAGGATCAGTAACAGTTCCTGTGCGGTCACCATGATACTGGTCCTTTACAGCCATGTCTCCAGTTACTTTTGCGCCTGCCTTCAGGGCCTGAGCAAATACATTATCAACATCCTTAACATAGAGGCAGAGGGTTACCGGTGAGCCTCCGACAGACTGTGGGCTGAGGTTGCCCCATTTTTCGTTCTCTTCGGCCAGCATTATTTTTGAATCACCTATCTCCAGCTCTGCATGACCGACAGATCTATCGGGCATTGTAACCCTTCCAACCTCAGTTGCACCGAATGCCTTTTTGTAAAAATCTATTGCTTTATCAGCACCTTTAACTGCTAAATAGGCAGTTATTGAATGGTATCCCTTTGGTATTGGTTGTGTTTTCATAAAACTTGTTTTGAGGAGAAACAATTTTTGAATAAAAAAGTTCAGGTTATAGGACCGGAGATATAAAGCTTGAATAGAACAATTCCTTTATTCTGATTTCCTAAAGAAGAAACAATTGACAATGCAGCAGGTCTGAAGAAATTTCTATCCAAGTAAGTTAGCTATTTCTGATATAATTCTTTCGTTTTATCGATCGACCAGCCGGTTTTCAAGCCAACCATAAATAATGCAAGTGCAACAGTTCCTATTGCAAATACAGTATCACCAATCATCCTCATCCACTTTAACGACTGAAGGGTTGGATCCTGCATAAATTCGGCTGAGCGGGCATACCACATTCCAAGTTTAATGCTTGCTATGGTTTGTAAGACTCCCACAGGAAGAAGGCTTATAAGAATCATTAACATCAATCCTCCATTTATAGACCAGAATGCAATACTTAATAATTTAGTCTTCCAGACATATTTGATAGTTAGCCCTTTAAGTACAAACAGCATAAGTCCAATTGCCAGCATACCAAAAACACCAAAAAGTGCAGCATGGCCATGAACGGGAGTGGTATTCAGCCCCTGCATATAGTACAAAGCTATGGGAGGATTAATAAGGAAGCCAAACAATCCTGCCCCGACAAGGTTCCAGAAGCTTACCGAAATAATGAAGTAAACAGGCCATTTGTATGATTTTACCCAGGCTGTGGCCCTGCTAAGCTGAAGATTATGGTAGGCTTCAAATCCCATGAATACTAGCGGCACAACTTCAAGAGCGCTGAAAGATGCACCAAGGGCAATAATGGCAGTAGGAGTTCCTGCAAAATAAAGATGATGGAATGTCCCGATGACACCGCCTGTCATATATACTATAGTAGCAAAAAGGACACCGGTTGTAGCATATTTTATATTCAGCAATCCCATTCTTACAAACAGGAAAGCAGCTATAACTGTAGCAAATACTTCAAAGAAACCTTCAACCCAGAGATGGACCACCCACCACCGCCAGTATTCTGCTATCGATAAATGGGTTTGTCTTCCCCACATCAGCCCTGCACCATAAAACCCGGCAATTGCAACCGATGCTATTATAAACATTATCAATAACTGCCGGCTTTCAGACGGCTTGATGAGTGCGGGCCATAATGCACGGAACATTAAAAAGAGCCAGATAATAAAACCTGCGAAAAGAAATATCTGCCAGAATCTTCCTAAATCCACATATTCATAACCCTGGTGACCAAACCAGAAGTTCTGTACCAATCCGAGTTTCTGCATTATACCCATCCATTCGCCGGCAATTGAGCCAATGACAATTATAAGGAGAGCGACGAATAATACATTTACTCCCAGCCTCTGGTATTTTGGTTCAGCTCCCGATACTGCCGGAGCGATATAAAGTCCTGCAGCAAGCCATGAGGTAGCTATCCAGAAAAGAGCAAGCTGAACATGCCAGGTTCTCGCAACTGAATAGGGAAAAATATTGTCAAGCTTCAGCCCATAAAATCCATTCCCTTCTACGCCATAATGAGCTGCGATAACTCCAAAAGCGATCTGCAAAAGGATCAGACCAATCACGACCCAGAAATACTTCAGTACAGCCTGCATTGATGGTGTAGGATTAAGCCCTCCAAGCGGATCATTCTGAGGCAGCAATGATTTATCAAGAACATCCGAACGGTTTCTTGCATTATAATATGCCAGCAATCCGATACCTACAAGCAGCATTATAACGCTGAAACCGGTCCAAAGGACAATTCCTGCTGATGGGGTATTGCCTATGACCTGATCGGGCGGCCAGTTATTCGTAAAGGTGATGTTTGATCCGGGTCTTTGGGTTATGCAAGCCCAGGCAGCCCAGAAGAAAAAAGCATTCATCGATTGCATTCTGCCGGAATCTTTTATTGAATTTGCCGGAATAGCATAGGAAGTTCTTTCCTTATCCAGTGAAGGATCATTCATAAATAGTCCCTTAAAATGACTGCAGTTGCTTTCAATAGCTTCTGCTCTTTCATGTGAAACAGTAAGGATCCCGGTTTTGCTATTATATGTGTTTGACCGCAGGGCATCCTGAAGCCTCACCTTAAGCATGGCCTGCTGTTCTTTGTTCAGATTGTCGAATGACAAACTAAACTCCTGTAATGAGTGTTTTTCAAGCAGAAATGATGATTCTTTATGCAGCCAGTCAGCCGACCAGTCAGGAGCAACATAAGCTCCATGTCCCCATATGGAGCCAAGTTCCTGTCCGCCTATTGACTGCCAGATATTCTGACCGTCTTTAATCTGCTGTGATGTAAAGAGCACAATACCGCTTTCATCAATTATCTTTTCAGGTATCGGTGGTTTTTGTCTGTAAATCTCATGCCCGAAAAATCCAAGAACAGCAAAACAGACCAGGGTAATAACAGCAAAACCAATCCAGAGTGTTTTTGTCTTCATAACCGGTAGAATCAGAGTCAAACTTCAGTTCAAACAAATAATTTACATGTAAATAAAATTAAGCAATAATTCATTCTCCCACAAATCATTTCTAATTCAGGACCAAAGAGAATGAGAAGATTAAAATTTCATTGCATTTTAGTCTAAACGGAACCCTGATTCATTACAATATGGGGATTCTTTTATCAGTTTTAAGAGAGTTTTTTTCTGCATCTTGTCAAATAATTCACTTTTTACAGGACGAAATCCATCTTTAGGATCGTAGATTTATCAGGACAAAGCAATTCAGTGGCGCCACCTGTCACCCTTTAATTAACAAACCTCCAAATATCAGGATTAGTAACAAAAGCATTATCAGTCCCATCACTTTTCCCAAAGCTGATATTATTTTTAGCATCAGAAACAATAAAATTATAAACAATATTGTTCCGGCAATTTTTCTTATACTCTTCATCAATTATAAACTTAGATATTACATGATATCGGTGCAATCCCGGCATCTCACCTCTATCTGCCTGCCGAAATCGCGTCTCCTCTCCCCCATTCCTGTTACATAATCGCCGTGTAATATAACAATAAACTGAAACAACCCGCAGCCGGCAAGATCGTTTTTGACATTTCTGCCATTATCGTAACCTTTTTTGCTTATAAACTTACATAAAATATTCTTTACACCTTAAGCTCATAATATCTTTCAATATTTTGTAATCATTTTACTGCTAAATGGGGATAAGCCATAATCGCATTTCTTAAGGCATTAGGCTATCTGCCTATCCTGAAAAAGACAACTCGTATCGTTATGTCCGATGCTTTCACTGCTATCTTAAAGTTATCTCATTATCAATTTCCCTTAAAATCCGGTTTTTCATTGCGGTTGATCTGCAGTTCCCGGCGGATTTTTTCATACAATATGGAACCACTTTTACCTGTTCTTACCAATACCGGGGACATTGCATGTAATGAACACCGTAACCATGAAAAGTCAATATTGACTTCTAACGGAAGTTGTCTTATCTTTATGTTATGAAAACAAAGAAACACTCTTCATTACTGACCATAATCCTGTTACTGAGCATTCAGTGCTACGGACAGGACTATGCATTCCTCAGTAACCAGGAAGGACTGAGAGGTGTCTCAGATACAAGCGGAATAAATGGTCCGGTCACTGTAAAGGTGATCTATGACAATTATTCAACGTCGAAATATATGAAGGCCGACTGGGGCTTCTCTGTCGTCATCATGGGTCTCGGCAAAGAGATACTTTTTGATACCGGGACCAAACCAGAGATCTTCGATTCCAATTTCAGGCAATCAGGGCTTGATATCTCAAAGATAGATATACTCGTTTTCTCTCATGAGCATGGTGATCATACAGGAGGTCTTTCCTCGTTTGTGAAGATGAAAACAGGAATTCCGGTAGTTTTTCCTTATTCATTCTCCGCAGAATTCAAACAGGATCTGAAAAAGTACGGGTTGACGCCACTCCTGGTAAAAGATCCGGCTATGATATGCAGGCATCTTTATACTTCCGGGGAGTTTGACTTTTCTATACCGGAGCAGGCATTGGTTCTGGACACAAAGAAAGGGCTTGTGGTAATGACCGGCTGTGCGCATCCGGGTATTATTGAAATGCTTAAAGAGATGAAGTCGAAGTTTAATAAGAACATTTACATGGTCTTCGGGGGCTTTCATCTGCTGAATAAAACAGACAAAGAGATGGATTCGATTATCGCTGACATGAAGTCGCTGGGTGTTGTGAAATGCGGTGCCACTCATTGCACCGGCGAAAAGCAGATAAAGATGTTCAATGAGGCTTTTGGAGATAACTACTTTGAGCTGGGGGCAGGAAATACTATTATCATTAACTGACGGTTTGAAGCTCTTCTCCACCATGATAACTGAGCTGATTCCCATTATTGCTGAATGTCATTCAGGATATAAAGCTGATGAATATCCGAAATACATTATCCGTGATAATAACCGGATTGAGGTCATACAGATAACTGACCGGTGGTATCAGAGGGAGAGCACACCTGACTTTCCTGCCTCGGATTACTTCAAGGCAGAGATGGCAGACGGTAGCCAATGGTTGATTAAACATGACCTCGATAATGATAAATGGTATCTGGTGGTCAGCTCTCCCTGACTCCATCTGTACAATTTACAGAAGTTTTTCAGATGATCAGAATAAACATCCCGGATAGGTCAGCGGCATTTTTAGGCTATACTGATTTTCTGAAATCAGAAAACCTTTGTTCAAGGCGGTCTCTGTCAGGCCAGTCATGCTTATGACCAGGTAGAATTAACCTGATGTTATTAAGTGATTGCAGACCGTATTTCAGCATTGGTCCGTCTACCTCTTCAAGTATATCCTGACGAACCACTACCTGATAATCCGGATTAATTCCGATAATATTATTGTCAAATGCTGCATGGTGGATTTTGCATAATGAGAGTCCGTTTTGAACAATTGGATCTCCATGTTCTTCTCTGTCGCCAATTATGTGAGCTGCATCAAGGAGTTCAGTATGTCTCAGCCGGCATAATGAACATTGATTTCTGTATGCTGCAATGACTCTTTCCCTGAACTGTCGCTGATGTGCCCGGTAAAGAACTGTCTGAGTAATATATGAACGCCTTTCGGTCCCTGAGAATGAATCCTCGACTCTGTCAGCCTGAAGGTAAGCAATGTCATCAACGGCAACAGTAAAGGTGAGACTAGATCGGTTATCATTGACAATATAAACCGGGTAGGATGCCAGATATTTACCCGGGAAAATATTGAAGAAATAAACTAATGGCTTTCTGTGCCTCATCACCTCACGGAGCCCGACATTATCCCTGTGCATTGGATCAGTACCGCGATACCTGTAGTTCAATAATCCATGATCGTCAACAGAATCGCTATATGGGCCGCCCATAATTGACGTTATTGACAATGGCAACTCCATAGGGCTAGGTTTCCAGATGCCTTGCGGTCCAACAAGGCGAATAGTCCTTCCAAAATAGTCAAAGCCCTCCTCCAGAACTTTCCGGGGAAGAGAGTCTCCGTAAAATTCTGTTTGCTTTTTCAGCCAGACGAAGGCGGCAAGGCGAATTTGATTGTCCATGAAGTTTTACCTGGTCAGGTCGAGATATGAACATTAAAACAATTCTACAGCTTCTCGGAAAGTTCACGAAGAAGCTGCGCGTTTTGACGTTTTTTAATTTCTGGATCTTCTGCCTGTAAATATTCAAGGCCTGAAAATAAATTACCCTGTTTTCTGTTCTGTCTGGGTTCCAGACTCTCAATAAGAATAGCTTCCAGTAGATCGTTTAATGTTTGAATACTAATCTTTTCATTTTCAACTTCCTTATTTAGTGTACCATCTTCTTTGACGGGATAAAAACCGAACCATGAAAACCTGTCCCAACGACCACCTAATCTGTCAATAGTATGATTTCTTAACCTTTGACCTAATGACTGTTCTGTTGCTTGTCCAACATAAATTGTTTCCCGATTATCATGCAACAGATATATCCCTATCTCTTCCTTAAAGTTGACCTTACTTGCTCCCAACTGCTGAACACCAAATAAATCAGGATTGTTTTTCCAATTGATCAAATTTCTGTTCCAATAAATACCGAATGCATTGATAATTTTAGACTTAACATTCTTGAAATCAGAATTCATTCCAGGATTACTGCTCAAATCATTAGAAAGCAAATTTATATCTTCTTCAATAAATCTTCTAAGAATGTATCTGCCTTTTTCAACTCTTGCAAAAACAGATTTTTCCTTATTTGTATTAATGTCTGTAGTTATAGTTGCACTAACAGTATCCTGAGGGGTTGCCCCAAGAGAAGTTCTATATTTTTTTTCAGCTATTAATTCAGCAATCTCTGTATAGTGAAGAGGACCTTTTTCTTCTTCAAGAACCTTCAATACTGCATCTTTCCATTTAAGTTCTGACATCTATTAGTTATTTATTGAACATCATTTATTGATTGTATCGCTACGATAAAATTAATCATCCGATTCTGATATTTCAACTTCCGAGTCAATTAATTCTTTTAAAATGATTGAAGCTTGAAAAATTTCTGTTTCTGTGCTACATTACGGTAGAGCATAATTCAGTTTTCACTCTCATTATAATTAACTCCTTTTTCATCCGGAGAATAAAAGTAATGGATTATAGGGTCTTAGTCTTAGGGCAAGACCCTATTTTACCCTTAATGAGCTCATTTTTATTGTGGCTGGATTGCTGCAGGGGGTGACCTATAATCTGTCTCAGGCCCACGGCCTTGAAAAACCTGAATGTAAAATGCAATCTAAATTGATAAAAAAAGAATTCGGATTAACTCCTGTTTTCAGATCTATCCCAGGCTTTTTAAGCTCCTGAATATCACTTATTATACATTATAGACTTAAAATAGACCGCCAATAAAAAGCGAAAAACCGCACGGGTGCGCTGTTCTTAGGGGAAGAGCGGGTTGGACATGTTGATAGAAAGACCAATTACTGTTTCTCATCTGTGCAAATTTTATTTCGCGGGTTTTTAAGTCTGCTATTTCAATCCATACAGCACCATATAATCATCACTCTTCCCCAGCTTCCTCAGGTTTGCCTTCTGCGCTGCACTTAACTTTGGATAATGACGTTTGAACCAATACTCAATCTCTGCAATATCATCAACACTAATACCATAAGTTTCATAAACTAATTTATTTATTCTAATCTGCTCATTACTGGCATAATCATAAGTATTGTCGAGTGTTTGATTTGAGATTATTGTTTTTACTATTGATTTAATTTCTCCAGGCATTTTAATGGGCAAAACAAATTCCTTTAGTTCATCGACCTGAGTATGCACTGTGTGACCAATGAAATTTTTAAGTTGATATCTGCAAAAAACCGATGATAACAATCCTAATAATTCTTCTTGTTGAAAATAAGTCTGGAATATCATTGAGCCCTCTGTATCAAACGCAGAAATTGAGCCCATACGAAAGCTAGGGCTGTAAACGCCAGTTCGTGAAAAGCTAATTGATGGCGTAAAATATTTTTCTGGACTGCGAAATACGGCACATGTAGTTGCTTTATAATTATCCTTTATTTCTTTTTCTTCATGTTTCTCAACAATACGTTGTTCAATAGTGTATGTGCTCATCCTTTTGACAGCCCATTCGCTCCAGTCAATAAAGTAGTTTGTCGGCACATAGTAATTTGGCATCCAGCCCTCGCCTGCATCACTTTCACCACCTTTATCATAAGGCACAATATATCTGCCATCGAAATAAAGCTTGCTTTCAGGGTTATCTTTTGAAATTCCGCTTTCAATTATTTCAAGCCGTAACTTTTCATTATTCCTGATTTTATTCAAATCATCTTCAGTCAGAAGATATTGCCGGTAATCATCAATGCTCCTGTAATTACCCCTGGCTTCAGGTTTCTGAAAAAGGTAAGAGGGATTATCACCAGTTGCCAATCCTTGCCTTACTTCTGCAATGTCACCTAATTTTACAACTTCAATTTCAGTGTCATTAATCAATATCTTACGTACCTGAACCTGTTTCCCGTCAATTTCACGAAGTTCAGTAACGGGTTTGTTATCAGGATCATTGCCATCATTCATCAAAGCAAAAAGCTTCGGGCTTGCCACAAAGAATGGCAGGTTGCTATTTGATAAAATGAGTTTCTGAGGATAAGAATAAATAGCAAACTCGGGTGTGCTTACCTGCCCGTTCTTACCTTGCTCGAGTGTAAGGTTAAGAATCTCAATGAACCGGTTATAGTTTTCATGGATGCTAACATTTGTAAGGTCAACCATCTGGCAGATATGGTTATTGTCAAATGTTCTTACTATCTGTCCGTTTTCATCTTTCGGGAATTCATTCCGGCGGCAGATTATAACAGCGGTATTAACAGTAGCGCCAAATGTGTCGTGGTGAACACGGATCATCTTTTGAACATAATTATCCATCATTTGCTTTCTCAACGGCAAATGACTTCTTATGGTCATGAAGGTATCACTAACTATATAAGCAAGTATGCCACCGTTCTTTAAAGGAGTTTTTCGGCCTCCTGAGCCCAGAAAATGGGCAATAAAGGCACCGTACGGATCCTTGCTCTCAATGCATAATGCTTCACAAATGTTTTCATCAATTTTAAAACCACCGTAAGGAGGATTACCAATTACTATATCAAAGCATCCATCCTGTGGGTCAAAACCAAACATCCATTCAGGATCAAACCACTCAGCATGACTGTTCTGATCATAAGGATTCCAATAAGCGATCTGGCCAGCAAGCGTATTTACCTGACTATGATTTAATATTTCCTTTTTAAGGTCGTTTATTCTTTTCTCAAGACTTTTAATATCTTTATTAATCAGCGTCTTCTGTTGAGTTTTAGTTGCCGGCTTTTCTAATGCCCTCTTTAGAAGGTTTATTTTGCTTTGATGATCTTCGATCTTTGCTTCGTATTGTCTGTTATCATTATCAAAAAGAGATTCTAGAATATACTGTAGCTTCTTTCTTAATTCTTCATCCTCTTTTTCAAGTTCCAGTTTTTCGCGTCTGTTTCTTGTAAAGAAAAATGATTTACGGAGGTCTTTAAGAGAATTCTCAATATCTATTACTTCATTAGTTCTGGTAGTTGGCGCCTTGAGTTGTCTCAGTGTATTTGCAGCAACAAATTTTGTTTCGAGGTTTGGCAGTGGCTTTATTCCATAGTTGTTTTCTCTGTCGTTTTCATCAATGCGTTGATGCACCATCAGTGATATAAAAAATCTCAGCTTTGAAATATGGATAGCAATAGGCTGAATATCTACGCCAAATATGCAATTTTGTATTAAATACAATTTTCGGGTGTAATCCGGATCATTTTTTCTGAAGGTCTCTTTTATCTCTTCAATTTCTGAATTGAGCAGCTTTATTGCTTCGGTACGCGCATTTTCAGAAGATATCTTTCCGGCAATCATCAGGTCATCCATTTTTGGTTTAAGAAGCAGCTCAAGCTGTTCATGTTCCCAACGCTTATTACCCGGATCAAGTTTACTTAATGCATGAACTATCTGATGCAACATACCCATGGGGAACGCACCTGAACCGCAGGCCGGGTCAAGAATTTTTATTTCACTTAAATACTTTATCAGTTTATTTGTGAATATTTCATCTTCAGCAAATGGATTTTCTTCAGAGTCGTATGAGAAAAGAACTCTGAGTTTCTCAATAACATTAATGTCTGATTGATCTGCATTATCATTAGTTTTTTCATAGAGGTAATTTATAAGGCTTTCGTCAACCATGTAGTTGACAATCTCACGGGGAGTATAATACGAGCCTGTTTTTTTCCGTGCTGAAGTTTTCGATTCCGGAAGGTATGCTGCCAACAAATTTTCAAATATCTTACCTAAAAGCTCAGGGTCAAGAGCTATCTCCTGATCAAGAGGGGTATTTTCCTCAATAGTAAAATAGTAACTCTCAAAAATTGAAAATAGTCCTTCGTTTTCTTCATTTCCAAAAAATAGATGATCAGGAACCACGAGATCATTTTCTTTTGCAAAAGGATGAGAAGGGTCAGGGTCTGAGAAGGAGTCTATTCTGAAGGAAGAGTGTTCAGGATCAAGACTTTCAAACAAGCCTCCGTTTAAGAATGGGATATCAGAGAAGAGCTCCTTAAATGCTGATTCATGATCAAAAAAGAAGGTCTGGTACCTGAATCGGGGCATTTTATGATCATCTCGTGTTTTGCTGCTAACCTTGCGTTGTTCTGAATCAATACCAGTATTAAAAGTGGCAAAAAATAAATTCTGTAAAATTGCCTTATAATAGGTGCTGTTATATTTATCGGAATAATTAAGTATAGTATCAAGATATCCTTTATCAAACAGCTTTTTGGGAATTAATTTTTCATTTTCTCCTTTTCTTTTGTGTCTCAGGAACCAAACAAAAATAATCCTTGTAAGTAATCTTATGCAGGCAACCTGGTTGGCAAGTTCCTGCAGTTCATTCTCTTTTTTATCTTTATTCTCAGGCAGTGTCCCATAATACCTGAAAGGGAATTTGGATTCTTTTATTGCTCTTCCATACCAGGAAGAAATTCGCTTATAAAAGTCTTCATTTAGAATTTTTAAGTCAAAAACCTGTCTCCATCTTTCATACAGCGTTTTAAATGACTTAATTGAGCTGTCTGCTTTTAATTGCAGCAAGATTCGTTGATGCCCGGCATGTACCTTAAAAAAATGAATGTCTTTAAGAATACTTATTCTTCCAACTTTCTCACCTTTCTGACCCGGCTTCTTATACTGACCACGCTCGGCAGCTGAAAAAGAAACCTTGTTTTCATATTTCAAAAGCAATACAACAGGTCGTTGAAAAGACCTCCGATTCAGGGCACGGGTAAGTCGACTGATATCTGTTTTGGTAGGGATTATTCCATTTTTTAACTCCATTCCAAATACCAGAAGCATATCATAATCTTCAGTTGTGTTCTGTAGGGAGTTGTCAACATCCTCTGACTGGTCTTTACCCTCAATGGAGAGATCATTTACAAGTCCTATAAATCTTGCATCGGCAACTTTATCAAGCAGAGCCTGGTCTGCAAGAAAATCTTTGAGAAACTCGTGCATATTAATCTCTGATCTTGTTGCAGGTGCCAGATCGATGCCGAGTATATCTTTAAAAAAACGGTTTCCGGAATTTAGAATATTCTGATTTTGAAAAAATGAAAGATCCATTAATTGCAGGTATTAAAGTTGAGTTGTTTTTTAAGTTCTTCCTTATCTGGCAGATAAAGTTTGTATTCGCGTGAAAAGATCTGATCCTGTCCTTCAGGAAGAGTGAATTCCACAACTGTTTTATTATTTTGTTTACAAAGGATTATGCCAACAGTACGGTTCTCTTCAGGTAATTTCACCATTCTGTCGAAGTAGTTTACATACATTTGCATCTGCCCTATATCACCATGAGTAAGCTTTCCTATTTTCAGATCTATCAGGACGTAGCAGCGAAGCATCCGGTTATAAAATACAAGGTCAATATAAAAGTCGTCATCCTCAAAAGATATCCTTTTTTGCCTTGCCTCAAAAAGAAACCCTTTACCAAGTTCCAGAAGAAAAAATTCGATTTTATCAATAATTGCCTGTTCGAGTTGTGATTCTGTGTAAGAGGGTTCTTCTTTCAAACCAAGAAACTCAAGGATATATGGTTGCTTAAGAATATCTGAAGGACGTTCATAAACCTGCCCTTCATTTGAAAGCCTGACTATTTCATCCTTATTCTTACTCAAAGCGACTCTTTCAAATAGAGAAGAGTTATACTGTCTCAACAACTCTCTTACCGACCAATTATTATTTATAGATTCTACCTCGTAAAAGTTTCTTTCTTTATCATCCATTTTGATCAATTGGATATAATGAGTCCATGAAAGGGGAAATGGATTTTCTTTCTCTTCAAAAATCCGAGACAGTGATTCGGATTTTTGACCTTTTGAATCTTTATTTAAGATACTTTCGGAGTCTTCGTTACCCCTCAATTTCCGAATCAGTGATTCGGAAATTCTGTTTTTATAAGTAATATAGAATTTTCGCTTTAACTCGAGGTTATCAACTGAATAGCCCCGCCCAAATTCCTGTGTAAGGCTATAACTTAATTTTATTAATGTCTCCCGCCCATAACCGGCGCGGATTTCCCCTGCTTGTTCATTTTCGATTATCAATCGTCCTATCTCATAGTTGATCCGAACAACAAGATTGTTGAAATGCCTGGCCGCAACAAGGCGAGAATGAGTCACAATCTCTTTTATTTCATTAAAGAGCTTTTTTGTGGAATCAGTTGTCATGTCAAAAACTGTTATTTCTTGAAACAACAAACCATGTCAGTAAATCATAATTTTCAAGATGATAACGCTCTTCCGGAATATTATCATCAAATTGTTTTAATTTTTTTGTGCCACCATTAAAAATGTCACTCAGCAATTCACGTTCTTCCTGTCCGAATTTCTTTTTCATCCAGCTTTCTATGAATGATTTAAGCTTGGTTATTGTTTCTTCATCAGGTTTTTCTACATATGACGGCACAAAACGCTTGCAATCTTTATGGTCGCGCAAAGCATATAAGACCTCCATATTATTAAGAATATGGAACTTGCCATCAGATGAGGCATAAAACAGTTCAAGGCTTGTGTATCTATGATCTTTTGCACCTTCTTCTTTTCGGGGGTAACCAATAAGTCCGGCAAGACCGGGAGCAAAGGCATGTACCTTTGACTCAACAAGTGCATTGAAGCCTGTATAAACGCCATTTGGTATCTTCTCAAGTTCCTCACGACGGTTACTGAACAAGTCAAAGAGCTCCTGACGGAATGTTTCATAAGAAAGATCGTTGAATCCGAATGAACCGGATTTCTCTTCAATATCCTCCCAGCTGATTTCAAGCTGTTTAAATAGTTTTGCTGCCTGCTTTGAAATCAGTTTGTCCTTATCATCAAGTATGCTTTCAAATTGTTTTGAAATAGTCTGAATCTCGGTGCCAACGAGCGCTCCGGCAGCCATTCTTGACTCAACTCTGGTTTTAAGCTTTAAATAATCGTCTACATTTTTTGCCGGCCAAAAGTTTACGCCATAAATGCTTTTATGAGTTGATCCGATACGGTCAATTCGGCCAAATCGTTGTATAAGTCTTACAGGATTCCAGTGAATATCATAGTTTATCAGAAAATCGGCATCCTGGAGGTTTTGACCTTCACTCAGGCAATCAGTAGCAATCAATATGTTAACATCCTCCTTAAGCACTTTATCAGTCTCAGGATCCAGTTTTTCAATTATTTTTTTCCATTCTTTGAAGTTATTAGGTTCTGAAACATTGTTTTTTTCAAAGAGCTCTGACCAGTCTTTTTCTCTGTAAAGTTTTGTTTCAGGAGCAAATCGCTCAAGTAATGGCTCAAAATCATCTTTGCTTCTTCTATCAAATATTTTATATGTACACTGGTTTTCTGTACCAGTTATTAAAGCCATTTTATCAAATCCTCTTTCCCGAAGCTGATCATAAAGATATTTTGCAGTGTCTCTGAACACGCTGAAGATGATAATCTTTCTATCCTGATTTTCTTTTCTGGCTTCAACAATCAGTTCTATGAGTTTGTGAAGCTTGGTGTCAACGGAGTGGTGATTTGGCTTCTTTGTAAGCTCCTCTTTAATTCCATTATTTAAGAAAGCCAGACTTTCATGAAGCTCTTTAAGGGCTATTATATCGTGTTCAAGGTCATGTTCAAAGTCCTCAAGATAAATTATTTCGCTGATTTTTATTGGTGATTTTTTGCCAATCTCATCAATTCCATCAAAATCAAGGTCGGAAACCAGATCTTCAATCTCAGAATACTCATCAGTCAGAGTAAAAAGGTTAACATCATCATCTTTTTTATCTTTATGGAACTCAGATACTCTCTTATAAATTACCTGGTGATATTCGTAAATGGAAGTGATTGTCTCAAACAGGGCATACCAGCTTGACTCCATTCTCTTAACAAGAAGAATATACATTATGCGAGCCAACGCTTTTTGCCTGTATCTTTCATTTTCCAATGCATCTTTGGTCTCTTTTTCCTTCATATAGAAAGCCGGCTTATAGGCTGTCATATGAATTGTTTCAATAGCTTCAAACAACGATTCTATAGTTTTATACTTTCCTATTTCTATTTTATCTCCCGGAATATTCCGAGGTGGTTCCACTTTGGGAAAATGCAGATCTTCTTTCAAATGCTTCTGAATAAGAACCCTAGTCCTGGCTACAACTGTTGAATCGATAAGTTTGAATATTTCATCAGGAATATTTGCCCTGAGATCACTTATTTTACGGTCTTCATCGAATTGCCATTTATTAAAAAATTTCTGGGCATCGCCAAACTTACGGTTAAGCGATTTGATTTCTATCCCCTCAACATCCCTGAAGCCGGTATCTTGTCCGTGTACTATAAGTTTGAATTGATTTCTGATGTCTGTAAGTTTGTTATTAATCGGAGTAGCTGACAGCATCAATGTTTTAATATCCCTGGAGCCCAGAGGATGATAAATATTGTCTATAAGATATTTGTAACGATTTGAAGCATCGTTGCGCAGGTTGTGACTTTCATCAATGACAATCAATAACTTCTGAAATTTTTGGAAATTTGAAAGGGTCATTCCATCCTTTGTCATCCTTCTGCCATACAGATCAGTATGATACCTTATATAAAAATCAAATTTGTCAGGTTCAAAAATAGAGCCTCTGTCCTTTAGATATCTGACCCAGTTATTTGATAGTTTTTTCGGGCAAAGCAATAGTATTTTGTATCCCTGCAGCTCAAAATATTTCATTACTGCAAGGGCAGACCATGTTTTTCCCAAGCCTACTGCATCAGCAAGTATGGCCCCATTATATTTCTGAAGCATTCTTATAAGGCTCAAAACACCTTTTTGCTGAAACAAAAACAGTTTATTGTATATGACAGTGTCTTTAAGGTGTTGTATGTCCTTTCCGGCTTTAAGGTCTAAGTCATACTGATCAAAATCATCTTTGAATAATTCGTAAAGTGTTTTATAATACAAAGTCAAAGGCTCATACTTTTCAAAGAAATCTGAGATCAGACTGATAAGAAACTCTCTACACGACTGGTTATGTTTACCATCAATTGAAATATATTCTTTTGTACTCTCGGCCTTCCACAATAATTCAAACCACTCTCCTGCCTTCTCAAAACCGGCATCAGTACCACTTACAAGTTTATTAAGTTCAATATTTGAGGATACCTTGAGGCCTATTCCTGCATCAGTGAAATTGGAACTGCCGACTATATAAAAATTGTCTTTATGCTTTGAGACTACCGGGTTATGATAGATATATGTCTTGGCGTGGCAAAAGTTTTTATCAACAGTTTTTAAAAAAACATTATCTCTCCTCAGAAAGCTTACGGCTTTTTCACATTCTTCCTTTAAATGAAATACCTCATTTATTTCATGTTTCTGATTAATAAGGTCTACAATATTCTGTCTGTTTGGCTTTACAGAGAATAAGTCGCCGAGGATAATTCTATATTTTACCTGAGATGGAATTTTATCATTTAGTTTAGAAAGAGCTGTAATAGTGAAGTATCCGGTAACAAAATCAAAAGTACCGTCCTCTGAAATATTGTTAATCAAGTAGCTATATATTGTTTTTTCCTGGCCTGCAGTCAGTTCGTTCTTATTATCTATAAGCATGTTAGTAGATTTGACGTTTAAATGTAAAGAATTCCTAACGAATAAAGTGTGAGAAAAGCTTTGAAAATTACCAACTTATTAACGGAAGAATATTTTTAATGAGGTTTTTGTCAATTAAATTGACTTATTGATTACAAAAACTTTACACGTAACAATATCAGTTATTTTGTGCTTATAAAGTCAAGTGCCTTCCCTAGATTATGATTCACTTTACCTCTGTTGCGATATCTTCAATTGTAACAAGGCCCAATAACCCTTCACTTTGTTTACCTGAATTTGTAATGAGAAGTACATCAAGATTCCTTTGTTTAGAATTAATTTGGTTTGTGAAAAAATCAAATGCTTCAAAAATTGAAGTGTTGCGTGAAATAAATCTGTAATTCTTTGGAAACTCAACTTCTGAAATCAAATCTTTAATTTTTACGTTCTCTGTTATAATAGTTCCATTCCCTTCAAGCTGAGTAGACAACCAGCGCGAAATTGTATTAGAATTTACTACTTCTATAACCTCATTTTTTTCATTAAAAACTGGTATCTGAGAATATGACCTCTCTCTCATTGCAATCAGAATATCATTAATATAGTCATTCTCATTTGCCCCAAATACTTCAAATTGGAATCGAGGTGTTACTTTCTTGGGATTAGTAATAAATTCGTATAACTCTTTAATTTTTGTTACAATCTCAATATGAGGTTCAGCAATTGCTCTGCCATCGATTTTTGGGTTGTGTACTATTGCATTCCGTAGTTCTCCAAATGATAAAAGATCATCCTTGAATCGCTTAACCACAGCATTGGATGATTTTTTTACTTTTTGAGAAAAAGATGTTTCAGGATCGTGATTGCCTGATTTTTTTAAAAATAGATCAATTCTATTGTAGTAATCGAGAAAATCATCAGAGTTCATAGTGCCGGATATTTCAATAAATCGCATGCATTACAGATCGTACTTTTCTTGTGCTTTTTTCCAGTTCTTTTTTAGAATTGGCTTATAAAAACAGGTTTCTCCATAAGAAGGCTCTCCAGAGAAGTGACAATAATTTTCCGGATATTTTATATCTCCATTTTTACTCCATTCTTTATATGCCTCACGGCTGAATGGCTTTTCAAGATTAAAAGGAATTTCTGTTTCTGTACGGATGCAATAGCCAGTGTTTTTTGATCCCTTGAAATCTTTTGTCTCCTTATTCTCAATTTTCTTTTTAGTCAGCTCCTTTATTGATTTTTCTTCTTTTTGTATTTCAACTTTTTGTACAGAAATTGTGCGATGTTCGCTACCTCTTTTTATTCTATCAACTTCATCAGCAACTTGCTTATATAATTGTTCATCTGTTTCTTTAGATATATAAATACCCATCTCTACATTATTTTGTTGAGAAAACATATAGAGATTCATTGAAGTTACAATTGCTTCTTTTTCATTAAAGTAACACTTTGCGTGAAGGTCTTTATGAAACATTAGCTTTATACCAAGCATGTTTTTAAGCCATTCACTATCCTCAGGATTAATATCTGTAACCTTACCATAGATCAGAATAATATCAATAGAAAACTTGTGTCGGTCTTCAAGCGAAAGTTTAAGCTGATTATTCAATTGCAAATAAGGACTAATAAGATAAAGCTTGTCAGATGCGTTGTTAATTAACTTCTTAAGATAATAAGATACTCCTTGTGTGTCTAGAAATTCAGCCATGATTATTAAGATTTATTTTGTCCATCCAAAATAGTGTTATTATCTCTTTTAAAAAAGGATTAATAAGTGGGATTTAAATGCCCACCAATGTTATAATATTAATATTCATTCCGGAAAAGATTTATTAAATTGCCTGTGTCTCGCAACATAAATAAAATATCGCTATGCTTACTCCGTCGGAAATGAAAGACCACCTCCACCGGCTTGCAAGAGAAGGTAATTTTATTGAAGGTATTTATAATTATTGCGACAGGTGGTGTGAACATTGCAGCTTCACCAGCCGTTGCCTCAACTTTAAATCTTCGAAAGATGCTCCTGATGCCGATTCTCCGGATCTGTTTGAATATCTCAGCAACGTCTTTGAGGCAACAATGCTCATGATAAATGAAAAGATGGAGGAGCTGGGTATTGATCCTGCTGAAATAGCAGCGATGGAAACCCCTGAAGAACCTGATCCCCGCGATCACCCTCTTCATAAAAAAGCTTATAACGCAGCTTTTGAAACACATAAATGGCTTGAAAAACACAAACCGGCAGAAAGAATACATGATGTCTCAACATTGGTGCTATCAGAAAAAAATATGCATTTTGCACAGGCTGTTGAAGCCATCTACTGGTACAATTTTTTTGTCAGTGCCAAAATATACAGGGCTTTGATACCTGATGATATACACGATCGCGGAGAAATACAGACTGACCAGAATGGTTCGGCTAAAATAGCCCTGATAGCTCTCGACAGACTTATTGGTGCATGGTCTGTAGTAATGGAAAACATGAACGATCATGAAGATGAGATTCTTCCATTTCTGATAACCCTTGCAGAGATACGCAGGCAGGCAGAGATCACCTTTCCGCTGGCAAAGCAGTTTTTGCGTCCGGGTTTTGATGATTGATATATGCAATGTAACGAATTGAAATAGCTTTTTGTCAACAGTATTAAAAGAGCAAAGTTCTAAAGAACCGGGAATATAGCAAGCGATCACTGATTGTTTCAACTATTTCTCGTGTTTAATCTCTCTGCCAGCTCCTCAATATCATCTTTCCGGGCAAGTGTTTTAATCCATTCTGCGGGGATGCAATCATAGCCATAAAGCAATCCTGCCAGCCCTCCCGTAACGGCTGCAGTGGTGTCGGTGTCATCACCAAGGTTGACAGCCCTGAGGACTGCATCACTATAGCTGTCAGTCGTCATCAGGCACCATATAACCGCCTCGAGGGTATGTAAAACATAACCTGTTGAGGAGATGCTATCCTCCGGCAGATCAAATATGTTGCCCTTAAGCAGCCGGTCGAAAAATGCTGTTTCTGCCGGGTTTACAGAAAAAGCCAGGAGATAATCTGTCACCTCAGTCTGAAGGTTGCTGTATATCTGATATTTATCCTTTGAAGTGAGCAGCTGCCGGGCAAATTCAAGGTAGTAAAAGCATGCAACCACCGACCTGATATGACCATGGGTGATGGAAGAGACCTGTCGTGTTATTTCAAACCTTTCGACTGCTGGTTTTTGTGCAATGTAAAAGACGAGAGGGCTTATCCTCATCAATGATCCATTACCATTTGACGATTCATCAATGCCTCCGGCAAGATCGGGCCTTTCCCCTCTGTAAAGCTTCAATATGGCAACAGTGGTTGCCATTCCGGCATCAAAGACAATGCCTGTTGCTGTCCAGTAATTATTGAAAAACCATTTTATAAAATTCTGCCCGATGATGTTTAAGTCAAAG
The DNA here is from genome assembly GCA_021371855.1 of Bacteroidales bacterium. Classification (GTDB taxonomy): domain Bacteria; phylum Bacteroidota; class Bacteroidia; order Bacteroidales; family VadinHA17; genus LD21. The sequence continues at coordinate 37,856 of JAJFVL010000037.1, forward strand.
TTTTGGGTTAACGCCTCGGCAAGGCAGAATGTCATGGAGCTGTCGTCTGACCAGGTTCCGGGTGGCTGGTTGTGCGATCCGTAGCCAATCATACCGGTGACAGGATTGTCTTTAAGGTACTGTCGGCTCTTAAACTCAACAGGCACACCAAGGGCATCGCCAACGGCAACACCGAAGAGCAGGGATTTATATAGTTCTTTTCTTGTCATTTATTTCAGACAGGTTGAGTGCGATTACAAATATAATGAAGACAAAAGACAAAAGTAAAAAGATAAAAGTTTCAGAGACTGCAAGACCTTTTGAGCCATGAGAGTTGAGCATTGAGCATTGAGCTTTGTCATATCTGCCATATAACTTTTCTGGCAAGGCTAATTCATTTTATAATGCCGGATTTTATTGCATGAGAAGGTCTTTTCCAGGTCTTTATATTTTCAGGATTTTTATAAATTGCAATTATTCGTTGCATTTCTGAATCATGTGTGGATTGTTCAGGAATAAATATCGTATAGGACCAGATCGATACAGGGGATATGATTATTCGTCTCCGGGGGCATATTTTGTTACTATCTGTACAAAAAACAAAAACCACTATTTCGGAGAAATTGAAAATGGGAAAATGATCCTTTCGGAAATCGGGGCGATTGCAAAACAAATGCTGATCGGGATCCCGGTGCATTTCGCATTTGTCAGTCTGGATGAATTTGTGATAATGCCCGATCATATTCATGCAATAATCGTTATTAATGAAATTCAAAAAAATCAAAATGATTATTTCATTGGGTCATCCTCCTTCGATAATGGTTTGTTGACGGGGACTCCCGGGGAAATAAAAAATTTGCATATGTCATCAATATCCCCATCATCCGGATCGTTGCCAATAATTGTCCGATCATTCAAATCGGCTGTCACAAAAACCATCCATATAACTAAACCGGATTTTGAATGGCAGAAATCATACTATGACCACATAATCCGAACTTCTATTGAACTGTCAAAAATCAGGAATTATATCAGAGATAACCCAATTAAATGGAATAAAACCTGAAATATTGAGTTTGGCTGATTTGTTGAACCGATTTGTTGCTGGTTTTCTGCTATCAGCTGTTACTCACCAGCGCAAGGATAAAGCTTGTATTCTCCTTTGCCTTTATCCAGTGAACGGCATTCTCGGTCATGTAAATGAATGTTCCGGGCAGCATCCTGATCTCTTTCCCCTCAAGATTGAAGATGCCATCCCCCTCAACAACATATACAAACCCCTGTTTGCGCGAGGTGTGCTCGGAGATCTCTGTCCCTTTTGCCATGCAAAACAATGTGACATCCAGCTTTTCCGTCTTTTCAACGGTTTTGCTCATTATGCCTTCGTCTGAATAAGCAATAAGATCATTGATTATTTTATCCATGGTATTGTGTTTATGATTTTCTTATAACCTAAAAATACAAACAATCCACACCTGTATAAGGTTTAATTTACGATTGGTCCTGATAGCAAAATTATGGCTTTATCCATAAAATAAAATAGTATGTCATTCTTTTTCAGGATTTTCTTAAATTGCAATTGCTTGCTGTATTTTTAGATTATGTGTGCCCTTTTCAAAAATAAATACCATATTGGTTCAATCAGATGCCGTGGATATGATTATTCATCGGCAGGGAGGTATTTTGTTACCATTTGTACAAAAAACAAAATACCTTTTTTTGGAAACATTATAAATGGGACAATAGTCCTTTCGGCAATAGGGAAAATTGCAAATGATGAATGGTTGAAAACACCGGAAATCAGAAAGGATATGAATATAATCCTGGATGAATTTGTTGTAATGCCGGATCATTTTCATGCGATAATTATCATCGGTGAAAACCGGTATAACCAATGTAAACGAAATTACAATGATGCACAATGTAGAGACGCGATGCATCGCGTCTCTACCGCATCCGCATCCGCATCCGCATCCGCATCCGCGTCCGCATCCACCCCCACATCCGCATCCGTCAATAAAAATTCATTTGTCCCGCAATCCAAAAACCTGGCATCAATTATCCGTGGGTTTAAATCGGCGGTAACCATCCGTGCCCGAATTATGGATCCTGGTTTTGCATGGCAATCAAAATATTATGACCACATCATCCGCACCCAGATTGAATTGATCCGAATAAGGAATTATATCATCAACAATCCATCTAAATGGGGTAAAATATAAGATCAATGCATGTACCGATTTTACAATATACACGGATAATTTTACCAGATTATGATGTTAACGGGTGAATACAAATTAATATCTTCATATAGGAAAAATCAAAGATCATGAAAAAAGAATTGAAAGAACAGTTCATAATACTGTGGGAGAAATACTTCGGAGATGCCGGGCTGCCGATAACATTTTATTACATAGAGGGTGATGGCGGTGCTGAGCGCGCAGAGACACCCAAAGGACAAAGCTGCATCATTTGTGAGCTGGCAAAGGTCATAAACAATGGTGAATCGGTTTACTATAATAAAGGGAACCTGGCTTGCGGAGGTGCGCGAAGATACCTTGGCTATGATCAGAAGATGCGCCCCGGTTTTGAATATTTCCTGTCGTGCGGTAATGCCATAATGGAAGGAGAGAGGTATATCAGGACCCCTGAAATGGTAAACGAATTGATGGCGAAATTGAAGCCGCTTCACAGCGAAGGGAAAAACATCGTATTCAAACGCTGGGACAAGCTTGAGGAGAGTGATAATCCCGAGGTTGTCATCTTTTTTGCCAGCCCGGATGTGCTGTCCGGGCTGTTCACCCTGGCGAATTTCGATCAGACGGAACCTAACGGGACTATCGCACCCTTCGGGTCAGGCTGCAGCTCAATAGTTTATCATCCGTTACTTGAGGGCATGTCGGAACGGCAGAGGGCTGTCATCGGCATGTTCGACCCCTCAGCACGTAAATGTGTCCCGGAGAACATTCTGACCTTCGCAGTACCCAAGAAGAGGTTTGAAAAGATGATCGGGTATATGGAGGAGAGCTTCCTTATAACAAAATCGTGGAGTATAATAAGGAAGAGGATGAGGTAACAATAAAGATATGGATTTTCCAAAGCCTCTGCTATGATTGCATAGAGTTATTTAATCCCATGAGAATAACCTCAGACTGAACTCTTTTTTATATTTTTATTGATTAATAAAATGTGTGGAACATAGTATGGAAACTGTCGCGAATCAGGAACTGCAGTTAGCTTTTGATTTTGTTCAATTTACAAACCGTAACATTTTTCTAACGGGAAAAGCAGGTACGGGCAAGACTACCTTCCTGCACGACCTGAAAAAATCATCTCCAAAGCGAATGATTGTTGTTGCCCCGACCGGAGTGGCAGCAATAAACGCCAGAGGGGTCACCATACATTCATTTTTTCAATTGCCTTTTCATCCATATGCTCCAACATTCTACCTGAAAGAAAACAATCCTGATAATCAGCATGAGCAAAAAGATCCCCCCGGCTATAAAATGAGCCGCGAAAAGATCAATATAATCAAAAGTCTTGACCTGCTTGTCATTGATGAGATAAGCATGGTCAGGGCAGATACACTCGATGCCGTTGACTCTGCACTGAGGAGATACAAAAACCGTTATCTCCCGTTTGGTGGTGTTCAGCTGCTGATGATTGGTGATCTCCAGCAGCTTGCTCCTGTTGTAAAAGATGAAGACCGCGAAATACTTGACAAATATTACGACTCTCCCTTCTTCTTCGGAAGCCGGGCTCTCTGCAGTACCGATTATGTGACCATCGAGCTGAACCACATCTACAGGCAAAACGACCAGGTCTTTATCGACCTGCTTAATAAAGTCCGTGATAATCATGTGGACTCAGATGTTCTAAGTGAACTTAACAAACGATATATTCCTGATTTTGATCCTGATTCTGACGGCGGATACATAACCCTTACCACCCATAATAATCAGGCCCAGATGCTTAATGATTCAAAACTTGAGAAGCTTCCCGGCCTCCCTCATTCCTTTGAAGCAATTATAAAAGATGAATTCCCGGAGTATTCTTACCCTACAGCAAGCGAGCTGATTCTGAAGAAAGGCGCCCAGGTTATGTTTGTCAAGAATGACCTTTCGCGCGATAAGCTTTTCTTTAACGGTAAGATAGGAAAGATAACAGCTTTTGAGGACAATATCATTGTTGTCAAATGTCCTGACGATGATTTTCACATCAGAGTTGACAAGGAAGAATGGCAGAATATGAAATTCTCTCTCGACGAAGAGACCAAAGAAATTCAGGAGACAGTAATAGGAACATTTACTCAATACCCACTCAAGTTAGCCTGGGCAATAACAATTCATAAGAGTCAGGGACTCACGTTCGACAGGGCTGTCATTAATGCACGATCGGCGTTTGCCCACGGACAGGTATATGTAGCGCTCAGCCGGTGCCGCACTCTGACCGGTTTGGTACTTAGCACCAGGATCGATCAGCGAAGCATACCTGATGATCATATTATTTCAGACTTTGTCAGCAAAGCAAAAGAAAACCAGCCCGACCGGCAACAACTTGCTGAATCGGTAAAAGCTTACCAGCAGATTTTGCTCAAAGAGCTTTTCGACTTCAACCAACTTGCACGTAACATAAACTATTGCATTAAGGTAATCAATGAGCATCATGAAAGCATACTGGGAAAACCTGAAGAGATACTCGGTAAAGCTTCAGACTGCATCAAAACAGACCTTATTGAAGTATCTGAAAAATTCAGGCCTCAATTAAATGGACTCTTAAACAAGGAAATTGATGCTGAATCAAATGATCTTCTGCAGGAACGGGTAATAAAAGCAAGTGAATTCTTTTCCGCTAAACTTGAAGATGTCCTGAAAGAAATTCTGGGCGGTTTATCAGTGGAAACAGATAATAAAGCAATTCGCAAATCTGTTTCTGAGGCTTTGGGACGAATAAGAAAAGAGGGTGCCACAAAATTAGCCTGCCTCAATGCTGTAAAATCAGGATTTACAGTCAGTAAATATCTTGAGGCAAAAGCTAAGGCATCTATTGAACTGCCTGTAGTCAGATCTCACGATGCTAAGGTGGTAAGTGGGAATACAGGGACCATTCAGCACCCAGGTCTTTTCAAACTGCTTAAAGAATGGCGCAACAGCAAGGCTGGAGAAATGGGACTCCCGCATTACATGATACTACCACAAAAGACAATGGTTACGCTGTCCAATTTTACCCCGCAGTCGTTGCCTGCTCTTAAACAGGTAAAGGGAATGGGAAATAAAAAAACTGAGAATTTTGGAGAAGAGCTTTTAAACATTATTATTTCGTATTGCAAAGGAGAAAACATTGAACCTCCTGCTGAGCCCCTTCCCGAAAAAAAGGTTCAAAAAAGGGTTAAAGAAAATACTAAAAAAATAAGTTACGATCTTTTTAAGGAAGGTAAAACAATTTCACAAATCGCAGAAGAGAGAAATCTAAATATAATTACTATTGAAAGTCATCTGGCATATTATGTAGGTACTGGTGATATATCGATCAGCGAATTTGTGTCACCAGAAACAACAAAACTGATCACGAATAATTTTGAAGGAACCGATGATTTTAAAATGGGCCCTGTAAAAGCGACTTTGGGAGAAAAAGTGTCATGGAGCGATATTAAATTTGTAATAAACCATCTGAATTATCTCAGAAAATCTAAAAATAATATCCAGAAAATAATTTCGTAAAAACATTTAATCCGGTGAAATAATAATTTATATTTTTAACTTTCAATTTTTAGTTGCGTACATCAACTATTTATTTTATCTTTGCAAATTATTTAATATAATAAGATGGAACAAAAAGATTATCCATTGCTGGGTCAAATTGTAGGACAAATGACAACAGAAATGTTCCGGGTACTTAAAAAACGCACCGGCGAACAACCCAATACCAAGCTTACTGTGGAACAATTTGCTCTTCTTTATGCAATAAATAATCAAAAGGATGATGCTATACAACAAGACATGGCAAACTTTATGGGGAAAGATAAGTCAACAATATTGAGATTAACAGACATATTGGAAGAAAAAGAATTGCTTCGGAGAGTTGTTGATACTAAGGATAGACGAAAGAATTATCTTATGGTAACAAAAAAAGGTGAAGTTGTAATATCTGAATATTTAAAAGTTGAATTTCAATTAATCGAAGAGCTTTTAAAAGGTCTTTCAAAATCAGAGATAGAGGTTTTTTGCAAAGTTGTAAATCATATAAAAAACAGTGCACAAGAATTGTAATATTTTTTAATGCACTAGTTGCGCATAGCAATCGTTGATATTAACAATCAATAATAAAAATGATTAAAAAGAATTATTAGTCATAATAAGGCTAGATAATTACGTACGGCCCTCAAAAAAACGATTTAAAATTAATATACATAAATGAGTAAATTACATTTGCTCACAGCAGTTATGTTCATACTGCTGTGTAATCAGAATTTGTCATCTCAAAGCAGCAACATCAGAGTTTTAACTCTAGACGAAATGTTCAGATTGGCTACGGAAAACTGCAAACAGTTAAAATTGTCAAAAACAAACATTGAATCAGCAATAAAAGAAACCGACGTAATAAAGAATTCCCGATTGCCATCTGTTGGAGCTTCTATTTCTGCTTCTTATCTCGGAGATGGAATAATCATGGATCGTGACTTCACAAATTCAACTGCAGCTCCTATGCCTCATTTTGGGAACGATTTTGCATTGGAGGCCTCCCAGGTGATTTTTACAGGTGGTGCGATCTCAAATAGAATTGCAAAAGCTAAGTTGGAAGAACAAATAGCCCAATTAAACTTCGAAAAAGAACAAATGGATGTCAGGTTTCTTTTGACAGGCTATTACCTTGATTTGTACAAATCATTAAATCAGAGAGAAGTTTATGTCAAAAACATTGAACAAATCAACTTGTTAATCAAACAGATAAAGGCAAAACAACAAGAAGGAATGGCGTTAAGTAATGATGTTACCCGGCATGAATTAATGCTTCAGAACATAGAACTAGCATTGATTGAGATTGATAACAATTGCAAAATATTCAACAATCAATTGATAACAATATTAGGTATGCCAGATTCTACTGTAATAAAACCAGACTCAACAATCCTAAATTTAGATTTAGACAATGCAAATCAGGTAGATTTATTGCAATCGGCTGAACTAAATTTGCCGGAATTAAAATCAGCTACTATCAATTTACAAGTAGCAGAGAAAAACATTAAGATTGCTAAGGCTGGTTATTTGCCTTCTGTTGCTCTGATCGCTGCCAATAATTTTAATGGCCCTATAACTATAGAAGTGCCCCCAATAAACAAAAACTTAAATTATTGGTATGCTGGACTGGGGTTAAAATACAATATATCATCGCTATATACCTCAAAACGATGTGTTAATCTGGCTAAAAACCAACAGGATGTTGCAACTGATACGAAAAGTGTAATAGAAGAACAATCGATGCTGAATGTTCAAAACACATTTATTAAATACAAAGAATCATTTGATAAGTTACATACGCTCGAAAAGAGTCTCCAATTGGCTACTGAAAATTATAATGTTATCAATTACCGGTATCTGAATAACCTGGTACTGATAACAGAAATGCTTGATGCCAGTAATACAAAACTAAATGCTGAATTGCAGGTTGCAAATGCCAGAATCAACATCGTTTTCAATTATTATAAATTAAAACATATTACAGGAACATTATAAACAAATAGAAATATGAATCAGAGATTAAAAAGAATAGTATCAGAAAGTGTTATCATTGTTGTTATTCTATGTGGATTAATCTGGGTTTGTTCTCGTTTTATCCATTTGGGTGAAGTAGAATACACCGATAATGCACAAATTCGTCAACATATAGTCCCCATCAATTGCAGAGTACAGGGTTTTATTCATAAAGTCAACTTTGATGAGTATCAGACTGTCCATAAAGGCGATACTCTTGTAATAATAGAAAATGCAGAGTTTCGTTTACGGTTGGCTCAGGCTGAAGCTGATTATCAAAATGCACTGATCGGAAAAACTGCAATGGGAACAACTATTTCTACCACCCAAAATAATCTTTCTGTTTCGGATGCAGGCATTGAAGAAATTCGTGTAATGCTTGACAACACTAAGAATGATTATGAACGATATAAGAATCTATTGGCTAACAATGCTGTAACCCAACAGCAATATGAAGCAATGAAGGCCTCGTATGAGGCTATGAAAGCAAAATATGAAATGTCTGTCAGACAGAAAGAGTCTACCTCTCTTGTTAAAGTAGAACAGATCCAGCGTATGAATCAGCGGGAAGCCGATATTGCTGTTGCCAGCGCTTCAGTTGAATTGGCACGATTAAATTTGTCATATACTGTCATCACAGCTCCCTGCGATGGAGTTGTAGGGCGCAAAGCCATTCAGGAAGGACAGTTGATACAAATGGGACAATCATTATTGTCTATTGTGGACAGCGGTGAAAAATGGATAATAGCAAATTATAAAGAAACCCAGATGATTCATATAACTGAGGGTATGCCTGTAGAGATTGAAGCGGATGCTGTTCCCCATGAAAAATTCAAAGGTGTTATCGGTTCAATATCTGATGCCACAGGGGCTCAATATTCCATAGTCCCTCAAGATAATTCAGCAGGAAACTTCGTTAAAGTCGAACAACTTATTCCTGTTAAAATTTGCTTTGCGAAAGATAATTCTGTTGAAAAACTGAAACATCTTCGGAATGGTATGAACGTAGAATGTAAAGTAAAGTACTAATCATTATGCAAGTAGTCGACAATAAACCATACCGGCTTGTGGCTTTTAAGGATTTTATTCCCGAACCATTACGTTTCTGGATTTATATTATATGGGGCATTATATTCCATCTTTCGGGAGGCATCTATGTAGCCCTTGCAAGCCAGATGGTTGGTTCGATTGCTCTTTTGCAGGAAGATGTAATGTTATTAGGGTTCTCAGCTTTTGTTGGCATGACTATTATTTTCCCGATATTATTTCGCCTGAAATTCCGGTTCACAAACAAAACACTTATACTTACAGCTTCATTGGGGTTGATTATCTGTAACATTATTTCAATGAGCACTCGTTTTCTACCTGTTCTGGTAGTAGTTTGCTTTTTTGCAGGAATTCTAAGAGTGATGGGATTTTTTGAATGTATGTCAACCATTCAATTGAAAATCACACCCACCCGCGATTTTGCAAAATTTTTCCCTGTAGTATATATGGTAGTATTAGGATGTATTCAATTATCGGGAATCACAGCCGGATACATTTCATATTTCTATAGTTGGAAATATATGCATTTGTTCGCTATAGGGATGTTGTCGGTTGTTACGATCAGTTGTGTATTTCTACTACGATATATTCGTTCAGCTTCTCCACAACCACTGACAGGTATTGACTGGCTTGGTGCTTTCATATGGAGTCTGTTTATAATGCTTATTATTTTTGTTTTGATATATGGAGAGCATTATGATTGGCTCGATTCAGAATATATCAGAATGGCAATTATAGGAGCCATTGTAGTTTTTGGTATGATATTATGGAGGACAAAATATATTCAGCATCCATATATCGACTTGCATGTTTTCAATCATCGGCATGTAAACACAATTATATTTTTGTTCACAGCCATGTGCTTGCTGCTGGCTACACCCAATGTTTTGCAAAACGCTTATACTGGAGCCATTTTGCATTATGATATATTAACAACATTGTCTTTAAACTGGTCAGTGTTAGCAGGAATTATTGCCGGTGCAATTTTTTCATATTTAGCAATGGTAAAATGGGAGTTTGGATATAAGCTTGTGACAGGCATGGGCTTTGTTTTTATCGTTTGTTACATCATTGGCATGTATTTCCTGATTTCTCCTGCTACTAACAAAGAATTACTTTATCTGCCTCTATTTTTAAGAGGTGCAGGTAATGTTGTTATTTATGTAGTACTAACCGTTTATGCAGCGCGGACAATCCCTTTTATGCCATTCTTTCAGGCATTAACAATTTTGGGTTTTGCCCGAACTTGTTTGGGAACTCCTTTGGGAACAGCCTTAATTGGAAGGGCTCTTGCAATATGTACAAAAAAAGATATTATAGCCCTTGGCTCTGAAATTGACCTCCAAAATCCAATTTTACAATCAATATCATCCAACAAAATTATCGAAGAACTTCAGCGCCAGGCGCTCCTTGTCTCTATCAAAGAAATATTTGGATATGCTGCCATTGCCGGAATAGTCATATTGCTGCTATCCCTAAGTACAAGATATAAAAACAGGCTAAAATTCAAGATGATCAGATGGTGATATAGCTTTATGTTTCTTAACAAGAGCATAAAAAGCAAAAACGGTTAAGAAGTTTACCTTTAACCGTTTTCTGTCAACAGAATTTTTACTACTTTTAATTTTCCCAACTACTACCCATAATAGTATGGACGTTCTTCTTTTGGCAAATCACAAATAATTTAAAAGTATTTTCTTGTGATAATTCTTTCAGAGATATTTATTGTTGTTTCCATAAATTTCTTTCTTCTGAAAATAAAGACCAAACTTCAGGTAGTGAAGTTTATTTAATTCTCTACTTTTTGTCACTAATGCCAAACTCCGGCCAGCTTTTTTTATCAAAATCGCTTTTAATGATTTTTTTAGCTTCCTTCACCTGTCTTTTTACCTCGTTCAATTTAATATTTGCCTGACGAGTCTTGGTTTTGATATCAGCTTTTAGCTTATCAATCTCTTCATTATAGGTTGCAGCTAAACCATTGTCCGATTCCAGTTTACTAATAAATTGTTCATCAATCCCTTTGTTTTTTAACTGTGCAACGTTTTTTTTCATCTTAGCCGACAGCAACTGAGCTTTGGCAACATAATCAGAATAAACTTTAGACATAATATTTTTTGTTTTTAAGAGAAAGAGAGATTAGTTCTACTACCTATATACTCCCTCTTATAGTATATAGAATATAATTTCTTTTAAATCTTATCTTCTGGAGTCAGTTATGAAAATGAAAAACTTTCATTGTTATAAATAGTATCAAGAAATTACCTTACTAAAAAGTGATATATATAACTGACATATAGCGTATTAAATATTTTTATAAAACAAAAATAAAAATAAAAAATCATAAACAGAACAATATATATATGATAATTTAACATATTTTAACAGTTTGTGTCTCTGTTAGAATTCCGAGATTGTGTCGTAAATAACGCGTCTCGCACACGCAATATATATAGTACTTCTTTTCTAAAAATAGATTTGTTAAATTGCCTGCCTGATTAATACTTAATGAATGAAAAAGACAAATCTCATTATTGTTACAGGGCTTTTAATTATTTGTTGCTCTTTTCTTATATCATGTAAAAATACCGGAGTACCTGAAAATAAGAATATACCGGACAAAGAAGGATCGAATATCTCTGATCTGGTGTTAATTTATCATGGGTCTACTCACCGTCCTGACTGGAACACAAATCAGATGAAACCATATGTCTATACAGATGGGGAAAGCAGCTTCCACTGGCTTTTTGATGGTTTTCTGTTTCTTGAGATATTCGATAATATTAAAGGCTATGAATGGGACCCTGGTTTTGGATATAAAACAGCTGCCAAAGAACAATGGGAGTGGCTTCTGGATCGTTATTTCGGGCAGGGCAAGGGACCTGATGCCCTCGAGGCAATTCTCGATAGTCTGTCCATGAAAGGAAAGACTCCAGTCCGTGCCCGCAAAGTGATAATAAGCATACCATGCCCTGTCCAGGGATTTAAGGAGTGGGGAGATTTAGATGGTCAAAAAATTGACTTCAATAAAGCCGAGGATCAGATAGCAGTAGCATGTTGGTTTATTGATAAGACTCTGGATAAATGGAGAAAAAAGAATTACAAACATATTCAGCTTGAAGGCTTTTACTGGGTTCATGAATCTGCCGGCAAAGACTATGCGATTATTCCCAAAGTAAAAGAATATCTGAAGGAAAAAGATATGAAATTGTACTGGATCCCTTATTGGAAAGCCGAAAGAGCAGAACAATGGTCGTCATTGGGTTTTGATCTTGCTTACCAGCAACCCAATTACTTTTTCAGTACAAAAATCCCTTATCAGTGTTTAGACGATGCCTGCCATTTTGCCAATCAGCACAGGATGGGTATGGAGATGGAGTTTGATAATAATATTGTAAAACCTGAAAAAAGAAGCCGGTATTATGATTATATTAAGTCGTTTGAAGCCAATGGAGTCTGGGCTTCCCGTCAGGTGGCCTATTATGAAGGAGGCGGGGCATGGTTAAAAATGTCGGAAAGCAATGATCCGGAGATAAAAAAAATGGTAAAGACTTTATCAGATATTATTATTGTGCGTCAGGAGATGGTGGATAAAAACAGTATTAAAAAATAAAGAGACTGTAACTGTTTTTTTTCATATATTGACCATCAACATTTACAAGTAATCATATGGCTACCAACAACCGTATTGCTTCAATCGATATCATGAGAGGACTGACTCTTGTCCTGATGCTTTTTGTAAACGATCTTTACATGCCGGGAGTTCCCACATGGCTGGGACACAGACCTGCCGATTTTGATGGTATGGGACTTGCCGACTGGGTTTTCCCGGGATTCTTATTCATGGTAGGTATGGCTATCCCGTTTTCAATTGGAAAAAGAATTTCAAACAGTGAGGATACTTTTGCCATTTCAAAACATATCCTAAAAAGAACCATAAGCCTGCTGATAATAGGTGTTCTTATGCTTAATTCCGGAAGGGTGAATCCTGAATTGACCGGCATAGGTAAAAACCTTTGGGCAATACTTATGTATCTCGGAGTCTTTCTTACCTGGAATAAATATCCTGAAAATGATAAGAAATACTTTACATTCCTGGGGCTCCGGCTTTTAGGAATTGCAACTCTTGTTATTCTCGTTTTAAAATTCCAATCAGGCAAATTAGAGAACAACGGGTCGTTAATAACCAGCTGGTGGGGTATACTTGGACTTATCGGATGGGGTTATCTGGTTGCAGCATTTGTTTACCTTGCAGCTCGCGATAATATATTAAACACTGTCGTAGCTTTCCTGTTCTTCCTGGCTTTTAATATACTGTCAGGCCTTAATCTCCTTAATGTACTGAATCCGGTTAAACCAATTTTTGGCGTTATTATCGAAGGTAATGTTCCGTTAATTGTCATTTCAGGATTACTTACATCTCTCATCATGAGAAAACTATCAGAAACAAGCTCCTCAAAAACCGTACTGACAATTGTTTCCCTTGGCGTCCTGAGCATAGCTGCCGGATTCTTTCTCCGGAAATGGTTCATTATCTCAAAGATCCATGCAACCCCAAGTTGGGGGCTGATCTGTAACGGAATCAGCATGTTACTTTTCACACTCCTTTACCTGATCACTGATGTTGCGAAACATATAAGGTGGGCTTCATTTCTAAAACCTGCAGGAGAGAATTCCCTTACCACATATCTGGCTCCTGATATCTTGTACTATCTGATCTGGAGCACAGGTCTGCCGGTACTGATATATAAGCAATCGGAAATTCCCCTGGTTGTTATTGCAGGATCACTGATCTGGGCTTTATTGATGGTACAGCTCACTGCCCTCCTTGTAAAGTTTAATATAAAATTGAAACTCTAGCAAAAAAGGATTGCAATACCTTACCTGAAGATTTGCGATCCTTCTGGCAAGAGAATGAGCTTAATCTCTATTTTGTGCTCATCGAATAAGGATAATTCACTTCTTTCGTTCCTCTCTCCTTTTCAGGTTTATTACTCATTGTGAAAACGAGTCTCCCTCCGGAGGTGATATCACTATGCCTGATAAAATTATTGGCAACAGCTTTCCCGTTTAATTTTACCCCTTGAACATAAATATTTTCTTTACTGTTCCCGGGGGCTTCAATAACCAGTTTCTTACCATTTTCTAAGTTAAGGACCGCTTTTTTGAATAAAGGGGAACCAAAAACGTATTCATCTGTACCTGGTGTGACAGGATAAAAACCAAGAGAAGAGAAGACATACCAGGCAGAGGTCTGACCGTTATCTTCATCCCCGCAATATCCGTCAGGAGTATAATTGTAGAGCTTATCAAGCACTTCACGAACCCGGTATTGTGTTTTCCATGGCTGTCCGGCATAATTATAAAGATAAATCATATGCTGAATTGGCTGGTTGCCATGAGCATAGTTTCCCATGTTCATGATCTGCATTTCCCGTATCTCATGAATAACCTGTCCATAATATGAGCAGTCGAAGACAGGTGGCACCTCAAAGACTGAATCAAGTTTTGCGATGAAGTTTTCCTTCCCTCCCATCAGATTGACAAGTCCTTCCACATCCTGGAACACGCTCCAGGTATAATGCCAGCTGTTACCTTCTGTAAATGCATCACCCCACTTGTATGGACTGAAAGGTGACTGGAATGTCCCGTCAAAATTGCGGCCGCGCATTAATTTCCGGCCATCATCAAACACATTTTTATAATTCATTGCGCGCTTTGCATAAAGATCGATCTCTTCCTGAGGTTTTCCCAATGCTTTTGCAAGCTGCCAGATACAAAAATCGGCATAGGCATATTCAAGTGTTCGTGCAGCATTCTCGTTAATGCCTACATTGTAAGGTACATAACCCAGATCATTATAATAGTCTGCTCCCAAACGGCCCACAGACGAAACCGGGCCCACACCCTTTGTATTCTTAATTATGGCTTTATATAAAGTTTCAATATCGTATCCTCTGATACCTTTATTATATGAATCTGCAATAAGTGATGCTGAATTGGAACCGATCATGCAGTTACGATGACCCGGGCTCGCCCATTCAGGCAGCCAGCCACTTTCCTTATAAGTATTAACCAGTCCCTCCATTATTCTGCTGTTGACATCGGGATACATAAGGGTAAAAAACGGGAACAGAGCCCGGAAAGTATCCCAGAAGCCATTGTCCGTGAACATGTATCCGGGAAGAGTTTCACCGCTGTACGGGCTGTAATGGACAATCTCATTCTTATCATTAATTTCAAAAAACTGG
The DNA here is from genome assembly GCA_021371855.1 of Bacteroidales bacterium. Lineage (GTDB taxonomy): Bacteria > Bacteroidota > Bacteroidia > Bacteroidales > VadinHA17 > LD21. The sequence goes on from JAJFVL010000037.1 coordinate 52,884, forward strand.
CGTGGAAATAATATCATCCTGTAAAGACATGAATAGAATGTCCTCTGCTGGTCAGCAGTACCGCCTTCCACTTCAATCCGGCCTAATTGTCTGTTCCATGCTTCTTTCCCTTCTCCCTTTATAGTTTCAAAATCTTTGCCGCTAATTTCGCGCGTCAGGTTAAGCATTGCCTGTTCATGGCTTATGAATGAAGAAGCTATTCTTACGTTAATCTTCCCGCCTCTTTTTGTATTAAATCCCAGAACAGCGCCGGCATGATTACTCTCTTCCTCAAGGTCATTCATATTTAATGTATCCCCGTGCCAGGTATTTGCCGAGTTGAAATCCCTGTCAAAAACCGCAACAAAATAATTGTGAAAATTGGCAGGTACTCCTCCGCTGTTATTACGGCAATAACCTATTACTTTACGTTCCGATGGGATTATTTTCACCATTGATCCTTTATTAAAACCATCTAATAGGATATATGATGAATCACTTTCCGGGAATGTAAAACGGAAAATAGCTGCTCTTTCAGTCGGGGTCACCTCAGCAGTAATATCATAGTCAGCCAGATAAACGCTATAATAGTACGGTTTTACCACTTCTGCTTTATGAGAGAACCACGAAGCTCTTTCGTTCTCTCTGATCCTGATCTTTCCAGTCAACGGCATAAGGGAAAAAGCAGCGTAATCATTGATCCATGGGCTTGGCTGATGGGTTTGTTTTATCCCCATAATCTTATTATCGTTATATGTATAGCCCCAGCCGTCTCCCATATTTCGGGTTTGCGGAGTCCAGAAATTCATTCCCCATGGTAATGCAATGGCCGGATAAGTATTGCCATTCGATAGCCTGAATTCAGAATCTGTCCCCATCAAAGGATTTACAAGTTCAACCGGGTCAGGCTTTGTCTCAGGAGCATGGGTTGTGCATCCCTGGATAAACAATGACAGAATCATTATTAGATAAACAGCCAAGGTAAAGAGTCGACGATCCATAATAAATGTATTGTATATTAGTAATAACCTGATTTTTAAATCACCAGATCTTTAATTTATCCAGCTTCTGATAAACTATCTCCGGTGTCAGCCATACCAGACAAGCCAGGTCGCCTCTTCTGCATTCTCCCTTTCCATAAACAGTGCATGGCCGGCAGGTCAGTTCGTCACCTGGTATGCTGATAGAAAAATTTTCAGGTTGCATCCATGCGCCAAAACCACATAAAGGATCTGTTCCTCCCCATATTGAAATTACTTTTACTCCTGTAAGAGCTGCCATGTGCATATTTGAAGAATCCATAGCAATCATCATATCTAGTTTGCTCATCAGAGCCAACTCCTCATCGAGATTGAATTTGCCGATCGTATTAAATGAACCTGGTATTTTCGCCTGAAACATGTCAAGTCTTCCAGATTCTTCAACCCCTCCAAACAGCCAGAATTTCACTTTATGCTTTTCAGATATCAATTCAAGCAACCGGACCATATTCTCTTCGGGCCACATTTTCAGCCTATGTTTTGCAAAGGGCGCCACTCCAATGTTCATCACCCCCGGAGTGTCCATCATTATGCCGGCCTTTTTCGCAGCTTCTGAGGAAGGAATGATCCATGGGCCATCTGACGGCGTTACCGGCAACCCTGCTCTGTAAAAAGCATCACAATAACGCTCCACGGAATGTTTTAATCTGGCTTTACTCACCCCCCTTATAGCTGATTTTTTCTCGGGTCGCCCTTTATCAATGACTGATATCGTTACTCCGGATAATCTAAAGAAAGATCGCAGAATTTTTGACCTTAAAACGTCGTGGAGATCGACTACCATGTCAATTTTAGCCTGATCATTGATCTCTTTGTAAAGGCGTTTCAATCCGGATAAACCCTTATGCTGATTCTTAAAATCCGGAAAAAAAAAACGAAGTCCATCGATTGAGGCGAAAAAAGGTTTATAAGCAGATCTTGTAAGGAGAACCAGTTCTATATCGGGATATTGTTTCCTCATCCCGATCAGAACAGGAGTGGTAAGTGTCACATCACCCATAGCGGAGGTTCTTATTACAAGGATACGCATTTTCAGTACTTTTCGTAGGATTTTTCCTCAATCAGACCGGAAGATGTTTTAATATTAATTTGCCTTTTCAATTCTGATCTCTTGTCATTTTTAAAGTAAACAGACCGGGCAACAGAGATGAATTCGTCTCCAAAGTCTTTTTTCCGTTCAAGGTCCCTGATGCGATCCTCAATATCCCATAAGTCGCAATTTACCTCATATAATGCCAAATACAGAGGGTCTGTTGTACTGATAACCGAAGAAGAAACGCTGATAAGCACGTCATACTCCTTTTGCAGGTTTACAAGCTTGGCCTTGTCTTTAATCCTTTCAAGCTTTATCTGGATGATCGTTAGTTTATCAATAATCTCACCGTTTGAAACTTCAATTTTCATTCTAAGTATTTTTAATACCCAAATTTAGCATCTTTTTATGGCAATAAAAACAGGAGCCGGAGAAAAGGTAAGAAAGGTGCAAGGGCACAACGGAGTAATGGCGCAAAGGGAGAACGAAGATCAGCCTCTGTTAATATGGATCCACATCTATTGATATCCTCAGCGAAGAGGCTCCCTTTTCTTTTTCGAGCCTGTCAATCGCCTCAATAATAATTTGTTTAGCTTTAGAAGGAGACTTATCTCTCTCAATTTTTACAAGGATGGTTTTAATATACCACAGCTGAACCTGGGAAATTACAGGTGACTCAGGACCCAGTACCCTTTTTCCGAATATTTCTTTCAGATCGTGCCCGAGAATGTCTGAATAATAATTTACAAGTGAGCGGTCCTTATGCCTGACGCTTATTTTAACCATCCGGCAAAACGGTGGATAGTTGAAGGTCATCCTTTCTTCAGCCTGCATCCTGAACATATTTACATAATCATGCCTCAGGACAAGCCTTATTATCCTGTTAGAAGGATCAGAGGTTTGTATAACAACTTTCCCCTGTTTCTGCCTTCGGCCTGCCCGCCCGCTAACCTGTTCCATAAGCTGAAAGCTCCTTTCGTGCGCCCTGAAATCGGGGTAGGTTAACAGGTTATCTGCATTCAGTATGCCTACGACTGTAAGATTCTCAAAATCAAGTCCTTTTGAGATCATCTGCGTTCCGATAAGTATATCGATCTGACAGTCTTCAAATGCACGGATTATTTTGTTAAAAGAATTTTTGTTTCTTGTTGTATCCTGATCCATTCTTGCAACCCGGGCAGCCGGGAATACAATTTTTATCTCATCTTCAATTTTTTCTGTACCAAAACCTCTGGTTACCATTCCTGTTGAATGACAATTACCGCATTTTGAAGGCACACCAATGGTATATCCGCAATAGTGGCAGACAAGCTTACCTATTCCCTTATGATAGGTAAGATGAACTGCACATTGAACACATACAGGTATCCATCCACATTCGGAACATTCAATATAAGGTGAAAATCCTCTTCTGTTCTGGAAAAGAATTATTTGTTCATTTTTCCCCAGTGCCTCATCCATTGCATTAAGCAACTCCGGAGTAAAATGTGAGACCATCAGCTTTTTCCGGTATGCTTCGCGGGTGTTGGCAATTACTATTTCGGGCAATTTAATAAGCCCGAACCTTTCTTTGAGTACTACCAACCCATACTTCCCGTTTACTGCATTATTATAACTCTCGATTGATGGAGAAGCTGATCCGAGAACAGTTTTTGCTTTATGAATGGAGGCAAGCATTATTGCAGAATCGCGGGCGTGGTATCGTGGCGCAGGATCCTGCTGTTTATATGAGCTGTCGTGCTCTTCATCCACTATGATAAGTCCAAGATTACCGAACGGAAGGAACAAAGAAGATCTTACTCCAAGAATAAGCCTGTAGCCATTCACCGGATCATCTCCTGAAACTCTCCTCCATATCTCCACCTTTTCGCGATCAGAAAACCTTGAGTGGTATACTCCCGTAACAGCGCCAAAATGCTTTTTAAGCCGCAGGATGATCTGAGTTGTAAGGGCTATTTCGGGAAGCATATAAAGAACCTGCTTTCCCTTCTTTAGTTGTTCTTCTATAAGATGTATATAGATCTCTGTCTTGCCACTCGAAGTCACCCCATGCAACAGAACAATATCTTTTTCTTTGAATTGAAGGTTAACCGATTCATAAGCGACATTCTGAGCTTCACTCAGGCTCTTTACCGGTTCCTGAAAACTATCAGAATCAGATAATCGTGAAACAGGAATCGGTACAGATAACAGAATTCCTTTACTTACAAGAGAATCAATAATATTTGGAGATGAATGAGCCTCTGACAAAAGCAGGGATTTGCTGACCGTTTTAATCTCAGAACCTTCTTCATACTCCGATAACCTGATATAAGTCAGAAGGACTTCCTGCTGCCGCGGAGCCCGGTTGAGCCCATCAAGTATCATATTAAGCTCCATACAGGAGAATTTTGTGCCGAGCTTAATAAACGTCTCAATCCTTGGTTTATAGCTATCGAGACATTCTTCAGAAGGCAGGGCAGCTTTCATCACCTCACCTTCGCTGCATAAATAATATTCCGATATCCAGAGCCAAAGTTTTAGTTGTTCTTTATTAATAGCAGGAACAGCATCGAGCACAGCAATTATTGATTTGACATTCTTAACAAGTGGTTGTTTATTATGTATATTGCATACTATCCCGGAACATAGTTTTTTCCCGCCAAACTGGACCTTTACCCTCACTCCGGGTTCTACAATATCAACGATATCATCAGGAATCCTGTAGGTGAATCTTCCCTTTACTGCAAGGGGTAAAATAATATCAGCAAACCAGGTTTTTGTCATTTTTAAAAGGAGAATGCAAAGTAAGAATAAATTTCGGTTACCTCATGCTCAATAACAGGGATCATTTACCTATGAACTTTCCCCAAAGCCCAGTCTCTGTTTCAATTTACCTTACCCCACCCCTCTCTCCGGGGCTCAATGTTAAGAAGCTGACAATGAATGCATTACTCCCCTTCTCCACGGAAAAAGGTGCTGAGGGATGAGGCAGATCAAAAAAGAGGAGAGTCGTAATTTTAATTCGATTTGATGAAGCTTGACATAACTGTAAGGAGGTGGTCTTTTCTTATTGGCTTTATAAGGCAGGCATCGCATCCGGCTTCCAGGATAATATCTTTATCATCTTCAAAAATAAAAGCTGTTTGGGCAATAACAGGAAGACTTTTCCGGATTTTCCTGATCTCCTTTGCAGTCTCTATACCGTTCATTTCCGGCATCTGCATATCGAGAAGTATAACATCGATATCAGGAGTAGTTTTTATTATCTCTATTGCCTCAAATCCTGTCCGGGCGGTAATTATTGTAACTCCGGTATCGACCAATATACGGCTCAGATAGATAAGTACATCTTTATTATCATCGACAAGAAGGCATTTTTTTGAACTCCAGTTTATATTCGCAAGAGGCTGATCATCAATGTTAATTGATCTAAATTTGTTTTTTGAGCTGCCGGCAGGTCTGTATGGGATTGAAAAGCTGAACTCAGAGCCGATTCCTTTCTCTGATTGAACAAAAATCTTTCCCCCCATTCTGTCAACGACTTCTTTTACAAGGGTCAATCCGATACCAAGCCCTTCAAATGGACGATGATGGCCATCTATCTCCTGCCTGAATTCTTCAAAAATACGCCCGAGATTCTCTTTCTTTATTCCAACCCCTGTATCACTTATACTGAAAACGATATTTTCATCTTCACGTGAAAATGATATTTCAATAGATCCGTCGAGTGTAAACTTTACTGCATTGTCCATCAGATGGGTTAGAACACGTTTAAGCCAGATCCTGTCAGTAAAAATAAGATCACCACTGTCTTCGAACTGGTTTTTGACAATAAGAATGATAGGTTTCTCATTTCGTTTTATAGCCTGACGGGCCTCATCAACAACCTCATTGACAATTGAACAAAGAGAAGTTTCTTCATATGTAATCTCTATCTGAGAACTTTCAAGCCGTGAAAGATCGATAATATCACCGATAATCTGCAGTAATTTTTCGCTGTTATGGTTAATATGTTCAACATATTCTTCTCTGTTTTCCTTTGAGATTCCATTTGACAACAGAAGGTTTGAAAAACCAACAACACTGTTCAGAGGAGTCCGTATCTCATGTGAAATATTTGCCAGAAAACTCGATTTAAGCCTGTTACTTACCTCTGCTTCTGCATTTGCTTTGATAAGATCTAAATGAGTCTGCTTCACTTTTGTAATATCACGCGAAATTGTGAGTGCCCCAATAACCTCCCCATTATCATTTCTTACCATTACCGACTTTATTGAAATATCCAGATACTTCCCCTCTATATTCCTGATTTTGAGTTCAGTTTCAAAAATTCCTTTATTATAAAAAGCCTGTTCTCTCTTTAACCGGGAAATCAAATTTCCAGTATCTTTTAAATCTCCATTGGTTGGATTATTGTATGTGTCCTCTTCGATGTCGAATAAAGAATAAAATGCAGAGTTGGCATATTTCAGGTTCCAGTCTCTGTCGTAAAATGAGATACCATCATCCGCCGATTGGACCAATATCTCATAAAGCTTATCTGATTCGCAAGGTTCTTTTTTAATCAGTCCTTTTTGATCTGAGAGCTGGCGATTTAGCTTTTGCAAGTCAAGATTGAGATCCTGAATTTGATTTTCCCTTTCTTTCAGCTCCCTGTTTACCTTTTTAAGTTTCAATGAGAAGTACATTATAACGGCACACAGGATAATGGTCGCACCAAAGAGAATCAGAAACAAATGAAAAGAAGAGTCTGATAAAACCTGAGCATGCTTCAGAGAGAGCTTTGTGAGAAATATTTCATTAATACCGAATGAATAGGATTGTGCCGATAATAATAACAACGGAATGAAAAACGCCAGAAACAGAAAATTTTTGCTGGTTATTTCATATCGGGCCCTAAAATATACTCTACCCATATATAAAGTAATAAAAACAGAACAATCGCCTGGTTTACAAAAACATCAATAAGTCAAATTTAACTATTAATATTATTACATCTATAAGAAATTCCCCCTTTTAGCTGTCAATTAACAGGAATTCCAGGTTTTATGTAATTTCCGGCATAAAATAAAGGAATTTTCTCCTGTAAAAACAGAAAATCCCTGCAATTTAAATTTTTTCATTGAATCAATGCTTAACGTGTGTAGTTAAAAAGTAGTAAATTGCATTAAGATAAAAAGTATGTTTTTAATGACTATCACCTGGTTATATGAATAACAGGAATTTTATTTTCCCGATAGCTGAATGAATTGAGCTGGTAATTATACTTTAATTTTGTTGTAATGGATAAAGAATATAAACGCTTTTCCGGAGGCAGAAGATATAATAACGATGAAATAACAGTATATTGGAAACCATCGGCATGTATTCATGCAACTTATTGTTTCAAGGAGCTTATTGAGGTCTTCGATCCTGGAAGACGACCATGGGTTGATATGTCTGGTGCCACGACTGAAAAGATTATTGATGTTGTAAATCTGTGCCCAACGGAAGCTCTTACCTGGAAGTGGAATGATGAGGAAAAAAACTTGCAGGTCGGTGAAGATCAGCTGAATCATATTAAGTTCAAAAGACCTGAACTTCTTAATACAAACGAAACCTATCCTGAAGGAGATTCCCTGTCAGTTAAAGTTTTAGCCGACGGGCCAATTATTCTGAAAGGACATTTCACCCTGATCCATGACGGCAACCAGAAAGAGTATCAACAAAGCATGATTTCAATTTGCAGGTGTGGAGCCAGCAACCGTCAGCCATTCTGCGACGGACAACACAGAAAAATCGGTTTTCACGATTAACATTTCATATATGGAAGAGAATAAAGGAAAAAAGTCTCATGCAATTGTTGAAGTAATTGAGTCCGGCCCATTGAAAATTACTGGAAATTTCACACTGACAGATGTGAAAAAGAATACTGAAGATTCTCCTTCCGAGGTTTTGCTTTGCCTATGTGGAAAATCAGGCAGTAAACCATATTGCGATGATTCGCATAAAATGTAAAGACTGAACCAAAATTACCGGCCGACAACATGGAAGCAATTCTGCCCTTTTTCATATGTTGCCCAACATCTTTTTTCTTGTCTTAACTGCCAGATAACTTCAGCAAGACATTCTTTTAAAAACTTTTTATCACAATTTGTTAAGACCAGTTTCCGTACTTTAAATCTTTTATAAGTAATGTCAAAGGCATTACCATATAGATGAGGACTGTTGGCAGAAGCATTTGAATTGTTGCTTCTCAGACTCTTCATACTTTCTGTTTTTCTGGTCATCGATGTCAATATAAACCGGGCATTCCTTAATCCTTTTTGTGATGTTTTTTCTCTGAATCTTCTGGCTATTTCATCAATAAGGATCTTACTTTTATTTGTGACATACGGGGAACTATATGTCATATCTTCAACTATATATTCTCTGCCACTTTTTACTTTTACTAATTCACCCTGCGAAATTCTGGCTTTCAACTCACTGTTATTCTTAATGGCTTTAATTCCGCTCATTCTGGCGGCATTTGAATAATCAACAATTCTGTCATTCAACCTTCTGCTAAAATCCTTTTGCCTATAATCTAAACAGCGTGTGCTGAAAAAAGAGGTTAAATGGCTATGATTGCTTTTACTGATGATAAGGATTAATAAAACAAGAATGAGAACAGAAAAAATAACTTTCAAAGAAAAAGAAAGACGATACTTATGAAATTTCATTACCAGTGACTGAATTTGAACTGATTCCGTAAAAAATTTATAATGAATTTATTTTAGTTTAAGGCTTTTGTGACAAGTTCAGCTGCATCAGCGAAAGAGACAGCCGAGAGAACTTCAAGGCCGGAATTATCAATAATTTTTTTAGCTTCTTCTGCATTTGTCCCATTAAGTCTTACTATTACCGGCACTTTTATTTCTCCAATCGACTTATATGCCTCAACAACTCCATTTGCCACCCTGTCGCATCGGACAATGCCACCGAAAATATTAATTAATATAGCTTTTACACCGGGATCCCTGAGAATAATTCTGAAGCCAGCTTCTACAGTCTCAGGATTGGCTGATCCTCCGACGTCGAGAAAATTTGCCGGTGCGCCACCTGAAAGTTTTATTATATCCATTGTGGCCATTGCCAGACCGGCTCCATTAACCATGCAACCCACATTCCCGTCGAGTTTTATAAAATTAAGATTAGATTTTCCTGCTTCGACTTCCACAGGGTCCTCCTCGTTAATATCTCTCATACTTACAAGATCGGGATGTCTGAACAGGGCATTATCATCAAGTACAAGTTTGCAGTCGACTGCCAATACCCTGTTATCGCTGGTTTTCAATACAGGATTAATTTCAAGCAGTTGAGCATCACAGCCTATGAAAGTATCGTAAATGCCTGAAAGAAACTTCTGCATATTCTTTAATGCTATACCCGTCAAGCCCAGGTTAAATGCGATGTAACGTGTCTGGAATTGTTGTAAACCTATCCCCGGGTCAATTTCTTCAGTAAAGATTTTTTCAGGTGATTTTTCGGCAACCTCTTCGATTGACATTCCTCCTTCGGGAGAATACATAAAAATATACCGTCCGCTATTTCTGTTAAGCAGAAGGCTAATATAGAATTCTTTCGGATCAGATTCTCCTTTATAAAAAACATCCTGAGCAATCAGGACCCTGTTTACCCTTTTCCCTTTCGGACCTGTTTGTGGTGTAATCAGATTCATGCCAATAATCTGGCCTGCAAGTTCACCGGCTTCTGCGACCGATCGTGCCAGTTTAACCCCTCCCCCTTTGCCTCTTCCTCCGGCATGTATCTGTGCCTTGACCACGAAAAATTCAGAGCCGAATTTTTCCTTTAATTGTTTGGCTACCGTTATTGCCTGTTCAGGAGTTTCAGCAACAAATCCTTCCTGAATATCAACATTATAAGTTTTAAGCAATGATTTGCCCTGAAATTCATGAATATTCATTTTATGCCAGATTAATTAAAAGAGCAACCTTATATTGTCAGATTTCTCTGATTACAAAATAACAACAAATACCAGATTTATTATTTATTTTCGCATAAAAAACATGCGAAAGCTTCTCAACAGGGAACTCGGAAGAAAGACGGTAGAACAATTCAGAAAAGCAGATAAATCACCATTTATTGTCATACTTGATAATGTAAGAAGTCAGAGCAACGTCGGTTCAATTTTCCGCACAGCTGATGCTTTTCTTACCGAAGCAATATACTTATGCGGAATAACATCCCAACCTCCGCAAAGGGAAATTCAGAAGACAGCTCTTGGAGCTACAGAGTCGGTTGTATGGAAATATTATTCAAAAACGATTGATGCTGTTTCTGACCTTAAAAAAGAAGGGTATAAAATAATTGGCGTTGAACAAGCTGAAGGATCTGTCGGATTACAGGATATGCAATTAGATAAAGGAGAAAAATATGCTCTTGTTTTTGGTAATGAGGTAAATGGAGTTGCCCAGGAGGTTTTAGACATTTGCGATGGCTGCACAGAAATACCTCAGTTCGGGACCAAGCATTCGTTCAACATTGCAGTAAGTGTCGGAATAGTGCTATGGGAGCTGAATAAGAACCTCATCCCCACCGGGGTGGACCGTTAAAAGTCGAAATCCAATAACCGCGAGAACGCTAAAGACAGTATTTTAAGTTCCTCTACCCTCGGAGAGGGATTTGGGGTGAGGCAAATAAATAAAAAAAGCTGCCATAAGGAGGCAGCTTTTTTTATAATATTTATAATTCTTACTGGACTACAGATTTGAAAGTATCATCATTGAAATACTTGGCAAATTCAAGGTCAGTTTTTGCATAAGCCTTCCAATCAGCTTTAAATCCGATAGCTTCACGAAGATTGTTCAGCATATAATTTTTGTCATCAAGACGTGCGCCAACAATTGCTTTCAGATATGATGGCCTTCCGAATTTGCAAGGTTTAAGACTTTCAAGAGTTGTTTTTGCTTTGCTTACATCACCTTTCAGTATCTGAGCAAGAGCAAGGTTACAGGAAGGTTCAGTTCCAAAGTAATTTACTGCTTTGTCATATTCGCCTTTAGTAATAGCTATAGTTCCAAGACCGAATTTTGATTCAGGAGTTGCAGCTGTCATAGAGTTAAAATATTCTTCTGCTTTAGCAAAATCACCTTTTACGATAGAGCTGAAACCAAGATTGTTCTTAACTATATCATTGTTTTCAAGAGCTTTAGCTGCTTCAAATGCGGCAATTGCTTCATCTGTTTTGCCTAAAGCAAGCAGTGTGCATCCGGCGTTATTTTTTGCCTGAATACATTTTGGGTTAATTTCAGCAAGTGCCTGATAGAATTTGAGTTGTTCGTTAATATCTTTTGTAAGTGTAGCTGCATAAAGCATTTCATCAACTGATAAGACCTTAGGATCTGATTTCATCTGTGCAAGGATCTGTTCGTCGCTACGACCAATCTTGTCAACATTTACCATCATTTTTGATCTTCTCAGTTTGGGAAGGATGTCTGTTTTAAGAGTTTCAAAGGCACTAGCCATATTCTTAATTTCCTTCTCGCGAACGTCAGGATCAGAATACATAGAAAGAACACGGAGAATGAGATCTTTATCCTTAATAGTTGATTTTTCAACTTCTGACTTAAAGCCGTCCCAGTCTTCAGGGGTGGTTTTTTCATTAAAGAAATCAGAAGATTTAGCTGCATCGATTTTTGCAAATTCTTTTTTGATAAATTTTTCAGCTGCTATGCCTCTCTTTTTTGATAATGGTTCATTAATTTTCATTGATCCATCAGGCGATGCATATGAACTAACTTCAGTAGTTTTAAACTGACGGTTGGCATCGGTACTAACATTTTTGATATATTCTTTCAGAAGAGCAATATCTTCAGCTTTAAGTTCTTTACTGAGAATATCTGATTGGTTAATCAGATAATTGATGTCAGCTGTCTGAACTTCAGGGATTATTCTCTCAAACTTATCAGGCATAATAACAGCCTTATCTTCCTTTGCAACCAATGTTGATGTAGCGATTACACCATCAGCCAGTTTAACAGGATCAAAGTCAAGACTTTTAGCTCCTCTTGAAGCTTTTGCTCTCAACATCAGTTCCGAAACTTTCATTTTTTCATTATAAGGAATTGTACTGGTATAGGTAAAATCACCACCCGTGTAAGAGATCACTTTATTATTAGCCTGAACTTTCTCACCCTGGAGAACCTGAACTTTATCGAAAGCGACTTCACCACCTGCATAAGTCAAAACAGGAGTAGCAGTAACGGTGGTCTTTTTATCGAAATAGCTTTCAGGAAAAGTCCCTTTTATTGTTACAGTAACCATTCCAGCATGAGCTTCAAGAACTTTAGGAGTAACCTCATACTTAATCAAGTTTGAGTTTTTCTTCATCTTATTCAGTCCGCTGCAACTTGACATAACAGCTGCGACAAGAATAAGGATAAAATAGCTTCTGAATTTTTTCATAGTTAAAATGTTATTTGTTTATGATACCTTGTAAATAATCGATTTGTAATGAACGATATTCTTATTTTTTTAACATAAATGCAAATTTAAAATAAAATAATCATTATTGAAGAAATCCCGGACAAAAAAATTATAAAATCAATTTATTGAGGCCAACAGGGTAATCGTTAGAAAATATGGTGTCGATAATTTTGGAATAATGGCTTCTATCAGAAACAAAATCAATATTATTAATATCTACTATGAGATATTTGTTTTCAGGATTCTGCCTGAAAAATGAGAAGTAACTATCCTGAATTTTCGTAAGATATTCTTTGGTTATTGATTGTTCATAAATACGACCTCTTTTTTCAATATTTTGAAGCAGTCTGTCAGTATCCAGGTGAAGATAAACATAGATATCGGGTTTGGGAAGTGACCCATAAATGATAAAAAAAATCTGCCGGTACAGGTTATATTCATCTCCTTTAAGTGTAGATGCTGCAAACACAAGCGATTTCATGAAGTAATAATCTGCTACCGTAAAAGACTTGAATAAATCCCGTGGAGCAAGTTCTTCCTTAAGCTGTTTGTACCTGCTTGCCAGAAATGACAACTCAAGGGGAAAAGAATATTTTTCGGGATCGTTATAGAATTTAGGAAGGAAGGGATTATCTTCAAAATGTTCAAGAATCAGGTGAGCATTGAACTGTTCTGCAATCCTGGTGGCCAGGGTGGTTTTTCCGGCACCTATATTTCCATCAATAACTATATAATTGTACTTAATCTTCATCCCTGATAACTTTCGTTTCTTAATAAGTAATCAAATTTAGACATTGGAGATTAAATAGCAATAAAAAATCCCGCATCAGCGGGATCCTTTTTATTTGTTGTCCTGGGAATGTTCAGGATTTTGTTTTTCCTTTTCCTGACGCGGAGGACGCGGCAGCAGTTCTTTTCTTGATAATTTGATCTTACCGGTTTTCGGATCGATATCAATAATTTTAACCTCGACTTCCTGCCCTTCCTTCAGAACATCTTCCACTTTCTGGACTTTCTTCCACTCAATCTCTGATATATGAAGCAATCCGTCTTTATTCGGAAGTATTTCTACAAAAGCACCAAACTGGACTATTGTTTTAACTTTCCCTTTATAAACCTGTCCGATTTCAGGAACAGTAACAATTTTCTTTACCCAGTCGAGAGCAGCAGTAATGATTTCAGCATTCTCGCCAAAAATATTAACATCGCCATGACCGTCTTTCTCTTCCACAATTATTGTGGCGCCCGTTACGCGCTGTATCTCCTGGATGACTTTTCCACCAGGGCCAATCAGTGCGCCGATCAGCTCTTTGGGTATTGTCAGCATTTCAATCCTTGGAGCATGCGGTTTAAGCTCCGGACGTGGTTCAGATATTGTCTGGGCCATTATATCGAGTATGTGCAATCTTCCGGTTTTGGCCTGATGAAGAGCTTTTGTAAGAACATCAAACGAGAGACCCTCTACTTTGATATCCATCTGGGTAGCAGTAATTCCATCGCGGGTACCTGTTACTTTGAAATCCATATCACCAAGGTGATCTTCGTCTCCAAGAATATCAGAAAGTACAGCAAATTTTTTTGAATCCTTATCCGTTATAAGACCCATGGCAATTCCCGAAACAGGTTTCTTCAGTTTAATACCTGCATCCATCAGTGCAAGAGTTCCTGCACAAACGGTAGCCATCGAAGATGAACCATTTGACTCCAGAATATCGGAGACAACCCTTATTGCATAAGGATTTTCCTCATCGGGAGGCATCATATTCTTAAGTGCGCGGTGAGCAAGATTTCCATGTCCTATTTCCCTTCTGCTTATTCCGCGTGCAGCTTTAGCTTCGCCGGTTGCAAAAGGCGGGAAATTATAATGCAGAACAAATTTTTCCGTTCCCTTATTAAGGACATCATCAATGATCTTTTCGTCTAATTTTGTACCCAGAGTAACTGTTGTAAGTGATTGAGTTTCACCCCTCGTAAACAGTGCTGAGCCATGAGTTGCAGGAAGAGGATCAATTTCACAGGTAATTGGTCTGATCTCATCAGGTCTCCTTCCGTCGAGACGAATATTATCATCAAGAACCAGCCTTCTGGATGCCTCTTTCAAAACATCGTGATAGTATTTTTTTGCAAGAGCTTCATCAACAGGATTCTCTTCGGTGTACTGACTGAGGAATTCTGTAATGACAGCTTCGAAAGCTTCTTCACGTTTATGTTTGTCAGCCGTTGAATGTTTTGCAGCCTGGTAACATTTTTCATAGGTCTCGTCCCATACTTTTTTCCTTAGATCCTCATCATTTGTTTCGTGGCAATAGGTTCTCTTGACAGTAGAACTGACCTCTTCTGCAAATTCCATCTGTGCCTTGCAGTGGATCTTAATAGTTTCGTGGGCAATCTTAAGTGCTTCGAGCATTTCTTCTTCCGAAACTTCTTTCATTTCACCCTCAACCATAAGGATATTGTCGTAAGTTGCACCTACCATCAGGTCAATGTCAGCTTCCTTAAGTTGTGTGGCTGTCGGATTTATGACGAATTGATTTTTTATTCTTGCAACCCGTACTTCTGACATCGGGCCATCGAAAGGAACATCCGATACAGCAAGAGCTGCTGAAGCAGCCAATCCAGCCAGGGCATCCGGCATTATATCCAGATCGGCCGATACAAGGCTGACTGTAACAAATGTTTCGGCATGAAAATCTGCAGGAAACAATGGTCGTAAAGCCCTGTCGATAAGCCTTGAAATAAGGATTTCATAATCTGAAGGTCGTGCTTCTCTTTTAAGAAATCCCCCTGGGATACGCCCTGATGAAGCATACTTTTCTTTGTACTCAACCGATAGCGGCATGAAGTCTGTATCTTCCTTTGCTTCCTTAGCCGACACAACTGTGGCGAGTAGCATTGTCTTCCCCATTTTTAACAGAACAGCACCATCGGCCTGTTTGGCCATCCTGCCTGTTTCAAGGGTAATGGTTCTCCCGTCGCCGAGATCAATTATTTTCTCTTTAATATTAAACATTATAAAATAGGTGATTAATGAAAGTTGAAATTACTAAATATTTTAAATAGTATGAAAAAAGGCAATTTCAAATTGCCTTTTTACTCTTATTTACGTAATTTCAACGCTTTTATGATTTCACGATATCGCTCGATATCTTTAACTTTCAGGTAGTCCAATAGTCTTCTCCTTTTTCCTACAAGCTTAACCAGTGCCTGCTGGGTACCAAAGTCTTTTTTGTTCTTCTTAAGGTGCTCAGTAAGATGATTGATCCTGTAAGAAAACAACGCTATCTGGCCTTCTGCCGTCCCGGTATCTATCTCAGATGATCCAAACGTTTTGAAAAACTCCTGTTTCTTTTCAGTTGTTAAATACATATCTCTAATTAAAATATTGTTTATCCATAAATAAATCGAGTCTCCAATTTTGGAACGCAAAAATAAGGCTTTTTTATGTAAATAATCAAACAATTGGCTTTTTTTTTACAAAGTTCACAAATAATTTATTTTTACAGAAAAGAATAAGTTGAAAACTTATTGTCGCTATAACACAATATAGACGCAAAAACAGTGCTAAAAGTTGCGTTAACCGAAGCAATTATTCACAGCTTTGTCAAACAAATTCAGGCTTTCGTCAAAAGATAAAAAACATTCTCCCATTAATCCCATTATGGTTCCAGGATAAGTTCCTGATGATCCTTAAACGTTTTTCCCATGCTGATTAGCTTGCTTCCTATACGACAATCGAGACATCGTCTTTTTTTACAATAGCCATTTCTGAGCTGGATAAGTGCCTGAGAATAAAAAGCCGATTCAGCTTTGATACCTGCTGTTTCCCATTCCCCGGTAATAATGTTTTCCTCGGCTCTGATATTTTCAAGAAATGTCAATGCCCTTTCACAAATATCCTGATGATCCCTGATACGGCCATAGACAAATATGACCGGGATTACTGCATTAATAATGAAAATATCGGTTGCCTGCGATCCTGTGTTCTTTGGAATACTCCGGCTTTTCTTTCCAAATACAAAATGGTTTTCCCAATAAGGAGAAGCTGCAACATTGAACACCTCTTTAAGCTGAAATATATCTGTTGCTTCCAACACTTTGGAAAATAGACCTCCGGCAACTGAAAGCAAGGCTGCCAGTTGCGATATCCGGACTGTCGGGAAATTTACCGGTCGTAATCTTGAGAACTTCCATAGCCATCCATGTATAGGTTGAAGAGCATATTTTGCTGACAAAATCCTGTATTCTTTAATCAGATCACGGTAATACTTATCAGAAAGAGCTTCTTTAAAAAGTCCCTCCCCGAGCATTCCCGCTGTTCCGAAAAGCAGAGCCTCGATCTGGAACCTGTTATCGGCATGTTTTCGTATTACTTTGAACGGAATGGCTGTGGCAAGCCTTTCAAAAGGTTCGGTATTCACCCTGAAGCCAAAATAACGAGTCAATAACCTGTAAAACAATTCTTCCCAGTCATTCCCGGTTTCTGAAAATATTTTAAGAATTAACTCCGATTTGCTCTGTAATCTTTCAATTGCAAGCGAACAGAGCCAATGGCGTATGAGAATGTTATCAATCTTTGCAATCTCATCCTGGCAGGCTATTATACAGGGATTGTTAACCAGGAAGATATATTTATTGTAAAGCTCCGGGTCAAATTCTATTTCCGCGGTCAGCAACTCCTCTCCCCTGGTATTGAAAACTTTTTTGTCGTTTTCCAGTACAACATGAAGGATAACATTATCAAATGCCGGGTCATTATGGTGTCCGTGATGATTAAAATGAGAAGATTTGAGGTGGATCTCAACATTCCCTGCCCATACTGTACCTGCAACAGAGATACGGGCGTTGAAAAAATCCGGACCTGAATCATGGTTATATTCACCGGGATGTATGACCGTAATTCTATTCCGTTCGTTATCGAACAGATTATCACGATCATAAAGACCATATTTCCACAGGTAATGAAGAAACTCCTCTTTCATTTTAGCACGAATTAAATGATAAAGCAGCAAGAATATAAAAATAAGAAAAATGCCTTAAAGAGTCAAGGGGGGTAACTATAAAAAATGAGGGTAAAAAGGGGAAACCGGTGAAGTGAAGTGAAGAAAGAATAGATAATTTATAGTTTTTCTCAGTGGTATTCTGTGGATCCGCTGTGCCTTTAAGAATTACAGGAAGAACTTTCACAGAGGCACACAGAGAAGACACAGAGGGACACCGAGTTGTGCCCCAAAGGAAGATCTGTTTTGTAAGAAACCCACATAATTGATCCGAATCATAACCAACTCTGATTTGTCGGGAGAACCCACCAAAGTAAATCATGTGCGGTTCTGCCTCCTTGGCGGGAACCTTTAAAATAAGTTACATACGGATGAAATTAATAAAAGCCGTGATTAAGATCAGATCAGGTTGTGTTCGGAGAGATAGTGTTCCATTTCGAGCTGGATATCTCTTGCTTTTTGGCCGGCGACTTTATCAAAATTTTCAGTACTGTCAGCAAAGATGATCCCTCTTGCGGAGTTTACAATAAGACCGCATTTGCTGTTCATCCCATAACACGCAACATCCTTAAGACTTCCACCCTGAGCTCCGACGCCAGGGACTAAAATAAAATGATCAGGTGCTATCTGACGTATATCTTTCAACATGTCGGCGCGTGTTGCACCAACAACATACATCATATTATTAATGGTACCCCATCTTTGTGACACAGTCAACACTCTTTCAAAAAGTCTTATCCCATCTTCGTTATGATATTGAAAATCATCAGCGCCAGGATTAGATGTAAGCACCAGAAGAACAACCCACTTATTATCATATGAAAGAAATGGAGTTACAGAATCCTTTCCCATATATGGAGCAACAGTGATGGCATCAAACGGCAGATTTTCGAGAAATGCTTTTGCATACATCTTTGATGTATTTGCAATATCTCCCCGCTTTGCATCAGCAATCAGTAAGAGATCAGGATAATTCTTCCTGATATATTCTGCAGTTGATTCGAGCGAGGTCCAACCTTTTATACCATTGCATTCATAGAATGCCACATTAAGTTTAAAAGCAACTGCATATTTATGAGTTGCATCAATAATCCTTTTATTAAATTCAAATACCGGATCTTCTGATTTTGAGAGAAATGAAGGAATCTTTTCAATTTCAGAATCAAGCCCGACACAAAGGAAAGAGTGCTTCTTAATTATGTTCTCAAATAAAGTAATATAATCCATTATCGCTCTTTTTAAATATTGCTTTCTTTTAGACGTTCTGCATTTTCAGCCATTTGAAGTTTATCGAGAACCTCCTGAATGTTTCCATCCATTATTGACGGAAGGTTATAAATAGTAAGATTTATCCTGTGGTCGGTCATCCTTCCCTGTGGATAATTATATGTCCGGATCTTTGCAGAGCGGTCTCCTGTTGAGACCATAGTTTTCCTCCGTGTAGATACCTCATCGAGATATTTCTGGTATTCAAGATTATAAAGTCGTGTCCTTAATTCCTTTAATGCTTTATCGAAGTTTTTCAGTTGCGATTTTTCATCCTGGCAAGTGACAACAATACCTGACGGGATATGAGTGAGCCGGATTGCCGAGTAGGTTGTATTGACCGACTGACCGCCGGGCCCTGAGGAACAATATGTGTCTTTACGGATATCTTCCATTTTTAGATCGATATCGAATTCGTCAGCTTCAGGAAGCACAACCACCGATGCGGCTGAAGTATGTATACGACCCTGGGTTTCAGTCTGAGGTACCCTCTGAACACGATGAACACCCGATTCATATTTTATAACGCCGTAAACGCCATCGCCGGTGACACTGAATACTATCTCTTTATACCCTCCTGCAGTTCCTTCGGAGGCATTATTGACATCAATTTTCCACCCTTTTGATTCAAAGAACTTACTATACATTCTGAAAAGATCACCCGCGAAGATACTTGCTTCGTCACCTCCGGTTCCTGCTCTTATCTCCATTACCGCGTTCTTATCATCCTCAGGATCTTTAGGGATGATAAGCAATTTGATCTCTTCTTCCATATCGGGAATGCGTGAGGAGAGTTCTTCAATCTCAGCTTTTGCCATCTCGCGCATCTCTTCATCTTTTTCGTTTGAAAGCAATTCTTTTGCATTGGTGATATTACTGAGAGCAAGCTTATATCTTTGGTACGACTCGACTATAGGGAGCAGACCCTTATATTCTTTGTTCAGTTTGACATACCGCTTCATATCCGAGAGAATCTCGGGCTGTGTCAGAAGGTCTCCAACTTCTTCAAACCGTGACTTAACACCATCAAGCTTCTCAAGAATAATATTATTTGTCATAGCATGATAATTTTTCAGGGTGCAAAGATAATAAGAAATAGGAAAACAAACAGCTAAAAGCGGAAGGCTCCTGGTTATATAGTGTGGCAGAGAACCTAATACTCAAATGTCCCAAATTCAGAGCTTATAGTAATCTTCTTCCCGTTATGAGCTTCGCAATATCCGATTATTTTTGCTTCAAGATCAAACCCGGCTGCAATATTGATTATTTCAGTGGCATTCTCCTGCTTTGTAAAAATTTCAAACCGGTGACCCATGTTGAACACTTTATACATATCCTTCCACGGGGTTTGGGATTGTTCATGAATTATCCGGAATAATGGTGGCAAAGAGAACATATTGTTTTTTACAACATGCATATTATCAATAAAATGCATAATTTTTGTTTGTCCGCCACCAGAGCAATGAACCATACCATGTATTTCAGGACGCATGGTTTCAATTATCTTTTTTACCACCGGAGCATATGTACGGGTGGGTGAAAGGACCATCTTACCGGCATCGATATCTAAACCTTCAACAGGGTCGGTCAGCTTAATCTTACCGGAATAGATAAGATCGTATTGCATGTTTGTATCGAGGCTTTCAGGATATTTTGAAGCAAGATATGTTGCAAAAACATCATGCCGGGCTGAAGTAAGTCCATTACTTCCCATACCACTGTTATATTCTTCTTCATAAGTGGTTTTCCCTGATGATGATAATCCTACAATAACATCTCCTGGTTGAATATTGTGATTTGATATAACATCCTCCCTCTTTATCCTGGCAATGACAGTAGAGTCAACAACAACGGTTCTGACAAGATCTCCTATATCGGCAGTCTCGCCACCCGTTGACCATATCCCAATACCGAGGTTTCGCAGTCCCTCCAGGATCTCTTCCGTTCCATTAATAATTGCAGAAATAACCTCACCGGGAATATGGGTTTTGTTGCGCCCTATCGTTGACGACAGAAGGATCTTGTCATAAGCCCCAACACAAATAAGATCGTCAATGTTCATGACAATGGCATCCTGAGCTATTCCCTTCCATACTGATAGATCGCCGGTCTCTTTCCAATAGACGTATGCAAGTGATGACTTTGTCCCTGCTCCATCGGCATGCATTATATTGCAATAATCGTTATCTCCTCCGAGAAAATCAGGAACAATTTTACAGAATGCCTTCGGATACAGACCCTTGTCAATATTTTTTATAGCTTCATGTACATCTTCTTTTGATGAAGATACTCCTCTTTTGCTGTATTTCGATTCGGTGGGCATGGGTTATAAAATCAAACCACGAAGATAGAAAAAATGATAAAGCAAAAATGCTTGTCTCTTATGATTTTTACTATTTATATGCCACTCCTGTAAGAGTTTATTTCTTAGGCGGTTCATAATCTGTTCTCAGCACTTTGAATTCGGTCCTGCGGTTTATCTGATGAGCAATTTCCTTCTGCTCTTCATTTGGAAGAGTATTAATGTATTGCTCGGTAAGTGCAGTTCCTGATTTCAGGAATGGATTTTGCCGGGCGATTTCAGTGTCGACAACTTTAGGAGAAGATTCCCCGTAACCTTTTGCTAAAAGACGGTCAGCCTCAATCCCTTTATCAATAAGGTACTGAACGACTGACTGAGCCCTTTTCTGGGAAAGATCCTGGTTATATTCTTCTGTATCGCGTGAGTCGGTATGCGACATCAGTTCGATGGTTACATTAGGATTGTCAAGAAGAGTCTCAACCAATTTGTCAAGTGATATCATCGATTCGGGCCTAAGGTCCCATTTGCCGAAGTCGTAAAGAATATTAGGCAGTTCGATGGGTTTATCGAAAGCCGTAAGCAAGATAGTAACCATGAACTCCCGGCTTTTTTCCTGTCCTTTGGTTGTGGTTTTTTCTTTTCCGTTAAGGTAACCTCTTTTTGAAGCAAGGAAGATATAGTCGACATCAGCTTTGAGATCAAACTTAAAATCTCCGCCATTGCCTGTTTCTGCCTGAAGGTTTGATCCATCGGAGGCTATAAGCTGAACCAGGGAACTGATTATTGCAGTTCCGGTTTTTTCGTCTTTGACAAGTCCTGTAACGCTGAATTTCAATGGAGGTAACTCAAAAGCATACAATTCATCGTTGCCTTTTCCTTTTCTGGTTGAGCTGAAAATCCCGCGTTCATTTTCATTTTCAAAAGCAATACCAAAATCGTCGGCAAAACTATTAATCGGAGGTTTCATATTCTGCACGATCCAGCTTCCGTCAGGCTGTTGTTTTGCTTTGAAAATATCGAGCCCCCCCATTCCTATCAGACCGTCGGAGGAGAAATATAATGTGCCATCTTTCCTGACATAAGGAAACAATTCATCGCCCGGAGTGTTGATATCAGGGCCAAGATTTACCGGTTTTGACCAGGCTCCTGCCCTTTCCATTGTTGTCTTCCAGATATCTTTTTTACCATAGCCACCTGCAATATCCGATACAAAATACAATGTTGAACCGTCGGGAGATAAAGCAGGGTGAGCAGCGACAAGCGAATCAGGAAGGATCTCAATATTTTTGGGCTCACTCCATGTATCTCCGGATTTCCTGGAATACATTATTATACAACCCTTTGTTTCGCGCTTCCCGATTTCACATCTGGTAAAATAAAGTTCTTTGTAATCAGATGAAAAAGATGGAGTTCCATCTTCGAACTCGCTATTGATTGCTTCAACAGGAACCGGGGTGCTCCACTTTGATTTCTTGTCCAACCGACTTTCGAAGATATCAGTATAACTCTGGCCGGTTGCCCCATGTACCTTATTCCCTGCTGCATCGTCGCGCGATGATGTAAAATAAATCAATCCAAAATCATCGCGTCCATAAGCAGGACTAAAATCAGATTCTTTTGAGTTTATATCCTTAATTTCATCCACTTTGTACGCCTCGGGATTCCTGAGCCATTCGAGAGCAAGTTCACAGGAACGTATCTCCTGGTCAGCCCTTGAATCTGAAGGAACTATCTGTTTGTATTTTTTAAATTCATCTATTGCCAACTGAGGTTTACCATTTTTTTTCATTGATTCGGCAAGCAAGTATTGTGCTTCAGGTTTTGAATATGCTGACTTGACTGCCAGTCTGTACCATGTCTCTGCATTTTTCGGATCATTGGTCAACCGATAACATTCTGCGATCATAAACACAAGTTCGGACCTGGAATTTCTGTCAGCTTTTTTAGTTTTTGAATAAGCGGTTTTGAAATAATCTATTGCATCAAAATATTCCCCGGCACTGAATGAAGCAAAGGCTTTGTCAGCTTTTCGATTCTGAGCGGCAACTTCAGGAATAACCAGAGCAATCAATAATATAGTGAGCAATATTAGTCGTTTCATACGTAAATAATTTTTATGTTAATGGCCGTATGGAACCTTCATGTTTTGAAAAATTATTTTCATTCTTGTTTAGCTTCGCTGAGCTCTCCCGACAAGTCGGGATCAGTTGTGCTCTGGAAAACATGGAGGTTTCATAATTCCGTCTTCATTTTGGTTATAAAAATAATCAATTTAAGGGATTCCGGTAATAAAATTAACGTGTCCAAACCACAATTATTATAAATAAGGAAGGATCCTTAATTCAGGATCCTCCACAAATTTGAATTATGAAAAAAAACAACCTGTTTATCTTGTGAAAAGCAACTCCCTATATTTAGGAAGTGGCCATATCTCATTATCAACAATGAGTTCCAGTTTGTCGATATGATTACGTATCTCTTCAAGGTACGGTTTAACGTTACTTTCATAAGCTATTGCCTTTTTATAAGAGTCTTCAATCACATTAGCCTTTTTACGTTCCTCGATCATTTCATTAACCAGTTTTTTGATTGATGAACTATGATTTGAGATAGTCACTATCAACTCTTTGCGGACACCTGCAAGCTTCTCATACTCAACATCATTAAAGATTTCTTTCAGTCCTCTGACATTTTCAACAAGAGAAGTCATGTAAGTGACAGCAGTAGGAATAATGTGATTGACGGCAAGATCGCCCAGAACACGTGATTCAATCTGTACCTTCTTCGTGAACTTTTCATATTCTACTTCCACCCGACTCTCGAGTTCCTTTTCATTAAAGATCCCTGTACCGATGAGCACCTCTTTTGATTTTTCTGACAGATACATACTTACTGATTCCGGAACACTGGAGATGCTGCACAGGCCTCTTTCGCTGGCTTCATCCTGCCATTCTTTACTATATCCATCACCTTCAAATAATACTTTCTGCGATTCAAGAATATATTTTTTTAATACCTGGAAAATGGCTTCATCCTTGTTTCTTCCCTTTTTAATGATGGAATCAACATCTTTCTTAAATTGGAAAAGCTGGTGCGCAACAGCTGTATTCAGTACTATCATAGCAGCACTGCAATTGGCAGATGAACCTACTGCTCTGAATTCAAACCTGTTTCCTGTAAAAGCAAAGGGAGAGGTACGGTTCCTGTCGGTATTGTCGAGAAGTATTCCCGGTATCTTCCCAATCCCAAGTTTGAGTTCGGTCTTCTGGGCAGGAGTCATTTTTCTTTCGGTTACTTTTGCAGCAACATTCTCCAGCATGTTTGTCAGATAAGAGCCTACGAAAACAGAAATAATCGCCGGAGGAGCTTCGTGACCACCAAGCCTGTAAGAGTTCGATTCGTTCATTACGGAAGCCCTGAGCAATTCATTATTATCATTGACTGCCTTAATTACATTTACAAGAAATGTCAGAAACTGAAGATTTGTTTTCGGGTTTTTGCCTGGTGATAGAAGGTTTACTCCCGTGTTGGTTGCCATTGACCAGTTATTATGCTTCCCTGAACCATTTATTCCTGCAAATGGCTTTTCGTGGAACAGAACTCTGAATTTATGTCTGCGTGCCACCTTTTTCATTATATCCATTAGCAGCTGGTTATGATCAACTGCGAGGTTTATCTCCTCATAAATCGGGGCACATTCAAACTGATTAGGAGCCACTTCATTATGTCTGGTCTTAACAGGTATACCCAATTTATATGCCTCACACTCGAAGTCTTTCATAAAACTCATCACTCTCTCAGGAATAGAACCGAAGTAATGGTCAGCAAGCTGCTGATCTTTTGACGATTGATGCCCCATCAGGGTTCTGTCAGCCAGAACCAGATCGGGACGTGCATAGTAGAGAGCCTCATCGATAAGGAAATATTCCTGTTCAACTCCCAGTGTACCTATAACCCTTGTTACATCTTTATCAAAGTACTGGCAGACATCAACTGCTGCCTTGTCAAGCTGTGATAAAGATTTCAGAAGAGGTGCTTTAAAATCAAGAGCCTCACCAGTATATGAAACGAATATTGTAGGGATACAAAGTGTAGTTCCGATTATAAAGACAGGAGACGAAACATCCCATGCAGTATATCCTCTTGCCTCAAATGTATTGCGAATTCCTCCGCTTGGAAAGCTTGAAGCGTCAGGCTCAGACTGAACCAGTACTTCACCGGAAAATTTTTCTACAACTTTCTGGTTTTCTCCGTATTCAATGAAACCGTCATGCTTTTCAGCTGTTCCCTCGGTAAGAGGGTGGAACCAGTGGGTATAATGCGTTGCCCCTTTCTCGATGGCCCATGCCTTTAAACCTGTAGCAACCATATCAGCTTCCTGTCGGTTTAATGATTTTCCTTCATTAATTGCCTGTTTCACTATCTTATATGCCTCTTTTGACAGATAATGTTCCATTTTCGGAAGATCAAAGACATTCTCTGCATAGTACTCTGAGACAACTTTAGAAGGTATTTTTACTTCAACAGGTTCTCTGTTGAACACTTCTCTTAATGCGCTAAATCTGAGTTCTGCCATTTTTTTATATGTTTTTTTTGCAAACATATAGATTTTTTCAATATACCCCCATTTTTTTAATACCTTTTTTTATATTTATTTAAATTATTTTCAATATACCCCCATTTATTTTTATCATTTGAGATAATATGTGCAATATTTTAACAATGAACCTCACTTTTAATTTAATATTTACGGCATGAATCCGCTCTTTTATATTCAGGCAACTTATCTGACTTATTATTCACGTAAGATCAGAGTCTGTTTTTGTTGAAATGAATCATAATATACAATTTATTATCAGGTCAGAGTTTTAATGAAAATTTGTTATATTTGTCGCCTGTATTAAAAAAGTATATTTCTATTAATTATTAAAGAGCATATTACATGTCAGCACTTCAATTTTTACGCGAAAAAGCAGGAGTATTAGTTGCAGCAGTTATTGGTTTATCACTTTTCTTATTTGTTGTGAGCGATTTTTTCGGAAATGGCAGAGGACAGAGACTGAAAGCACAAAAATATTACGAAATCGGTGAAATAGGTGGACAAAAGATATCTTATCAGGATTATGAATTAAGGTTGCAGAACCTGATGGAGATATATAAGTTATCAGGCAGATCGAGTATAGATGAATCGACAACCGAATCAATCAGGGAACAGACCTGGCAACAGATGGTAAGAGAAAAAATTCTTGATTCCCAGTACAAGAATCTCGGAATTAATGTAAGTGTAGAAGAATTAGACGAGATGGTCCTTGGAAACAATCCTCACCAGATAGTTCAGCAGTTATTTACTGATCAGAAGACCGGAACTTTTAATAAATCATTCCTGGTGAATTTTCTAAAACAGACTGAAGTTGATGAAACTGCAAAAAAATATTGGCTTTTCTTCGAAGATGAGATCGTAAATGACAGAATGAATGCTAAATATAATAATTTGGTTTCGAAAGGCTTATATGTGACATCAAAGCAGGCTGAATTTGACAAAAACCTTGCAAGCAATACTGTCGATTTTAGTTACATAGTGAAAAATTATTCATCAGTTTCTGATTCAGCAATCAAAATCTCAGAAAGTGATATACAGGCCTATTATGAAAAGCATAAACAGAGTTACAAAAGAAGCGCTCTCAGGGATATAGAATATGTCACATTTGATGTTGTTCCTTCAGAAGATGATATAAAACAGGTTGAACAATGGATTAACACGACCAAGGCAGAATTTGCCACGGCATCTGATCCTGCCCAGTTCATTAATCTATCTTCCGATACGCGTCATATAGGTTTTTTCACCCCGTTAAGCGCAGTACCTGACAATCTGAAGGATTTCGTTAAGCAAGAAGACATGAACGCTATTTTCGGTCCATATATTGAGGATGGATCATATAAAATAGCACGATTGCTTGCAGTTGCTGACAGACCTGATTCTGTGCATGTCCGCCATATTCTTTTGTCACCAAACCAGACAAGATCTCTGGAAGCTACCCGCCATGAAGCTGACAGCCTTATTAAGCTTATTAAATCGGGAACTTCATTTGAAAGTCTTGCCCTGGCAAATTCAAATGATCAGGGTTCTGCGCAGATTGGCGGTGATCTTGGTTGGTTCCCGGAAGGCAGAATGGTTGTTCCTTTTAATAATGCATGTTTCTCAGGGAAAAAAGGCGATATAAAAACAGCTGAAACAACATTCGGCATTCATATCATTGAGATACTTGCTCAATCGAAAGATACCAGGAAATATGATATCGGATTTATTGACAGAAAAATCATTCCAGGTTCAATAACAAACCAGAGGATATACAGCGTTGCCAGTCAGTTTGCCGGAACAAACAATACTTATGATAAATTCAATAGTGCTATAGCTGCACAGGGATTGAACAAACGTGTCATTAATGACGTGGCTCCACAACAGAAAACATTACCAGGTCTTGATAATCCAAGGAGTCTTATTATTTCTTTGTTCCAGACCGAAAAAGGAAATATTGTTCTTGATAACAGCCAGCAGGCAGTTTTCGAAATTGGTGATAAATTTGTTATTGCATATTGTACAAAGGTTCAAAATGAGGGAATTGCACCTGTTGCAGATGTTAGAAATGATGTAAGGTTTGCTCTGGTAAAAGATAAGAAAGCTGAACTTATTTCAACTGAATTCAACAAGAACAATGGTTCAGGGAAAAGTCTTGAGAGTATTGCCAATGCAATGGGCTTAACACTGCAGGAAGCTACCCAGATCAATTTCAGGTCATACACAGTACCAGGAGTTGGGACAGAACCTGCCTTGGTCGGAGCTGCTTCTGTTGCAAAACAGGGGATAGTATCAGGCCCTGTAAAAGGTACAAATGGCGTTTATATGCTTGTAGCAAATAATGTGACTAATCCTCAGGGTGAAGATCTTAATTTATTAAAAGAGCGTCTCACAACAACGTTCCAGATGAGAGGCAACTACGAAGCATATGAAGCTCTCAGGAAAGAAGCTAACATAGTTGATAAAAGGTATAAGTTTTATTAATAGAACCATTACTTAAATAAAAGGGTGTCTTAAAAGGACACCTTTTTTTTTATACATATTAAATATTTTAAAAGACTAAAACAGTTACACAGAGACCACAGATGATGCGTACGAGTTACACAGAGAAGATTCAGAAATAATTTCATGTAACACCCACTGTGGCCTATTGTTTTTTCTTTTCTTTCTTTGCGGTCAATGGATTCTATGACGCGTTCTGTGTCTTCTACGGATTTCCTCTATGTAGGATTCTGTAATTTATGGGATAAGGATTCTCCTGTATTGAAAAAATGTTTGTATTGGTAACAAAAAAAAGCCCTTCAGTTTCCTGAAGGGCTTTCGTTAAAGTCGGCG